>DAIDIE010000034.1 GCA_027459505.1 Acidobacteriota bacterium | reverse complement strand
GGTCATCAAGATCTACCGCGAAGGCGACCCGCGCAACCCGGTCCTGCCCAAGCTGTGAACGCGGGCGGAACGCCGCATACGAAGAGTTCACAGTTTACAGTTCACAGTTCACCGCACATCGCGGCGGATTCCACGCGGCGCCGACGAGTTGTCAGTTGGAGGGACAACTGACAACCGGCAACTGACAACCCTTCAACGTGACCGGGTGCCCCACTCAACGTCTTTTGTTGAGTGGGCGGCGCCAAGGTCATGTGCGTCGCCAACTCCTTGCAACGCCCCACCGGCAACCGGCAACTGGCAACTGACAACTCGTTTCCGACGAGCGCGACGCCAGATCAACGGTAACGCCATACGGTGAGCGGTGCACTGTCCGCGGTGAGCTGTTTGCGCTGTCCCCCGCCTACCCCCCAAACAAATCGTGACCGGTCGTGGCGTAGCGGTAATTGGCATGCGCCGAGACCAGGCCCATGGTGATGTAGCCGGCGCTGAAAAGCCGTTCCAGTTTGTGATGTCCGGTGCGATGCAGGATGTAGGCAATGCCGACGGCGCTGGCCCAGGCGGTGCATTCGGTGGCAACCAGGGCGGCGCGGTTATCCACAATGCGGTCCGTAAGCAGCCACTCGGTGCGGTTGTGCTCGCGGAAGTCGCGCGTGCTGGTGTAATCGAGCACCTGGGTGGCCGCCAGCCCCACAAACAACGGGGTATTCCAGCGATCCAGCCAGAAGCGGTGCGGTTCCTGCGCATCCGGCTGACGGGCCAAGGCCAATGCGCTCCCCAAACTTGCTCCCATCAATCCGTAGGTCAACCCGGCGCGCAGCCGATGCGCCCCGAGCTGTCCCGCCGGCACATCCTGCGCACGAACAGCGGCGACTCCCAAGCCGATTCCGGAAGCCAGCCCCACTCCACCCCACAGCAACAGCGGCTTCAGGTGAAAGGGCGCTACCGCCGGCTGAGGGTGGGGAGCGCTCCGCACTGCCGGGGGAACGCGAGAGGGTTGAGGAGTGCGCGCCGCGGGAGGAACGGAATCCGGGGCGCCCGGGGCGGACGCGCTGCTGGTCTCTTGCTCATGCCCGCGCTGCGGTGGGGCGCTTTGGGCGGTCGCGCCATAGCGCAGCAGCGGCACCGCCAGCAGCAGAGCAACAATCGTTCGCCAACGGTTCATGGGGCGTAAGGGCGGTCGGGAATTTCGCGCACGGGGAGTTGCAGACGCGCCGCAAGTGTGCGGGCCATTTCCCATGTCGAGCTACTGGTCTGTTCGGCTCTTGTGATCTGCAGGCTGGGGGATGCCTCTCGAGTCATCTGCAGTCCAAAGCAGCGCCCGGCGCGATAGGTAAACTCCGCCAGTTCGCTGATGCTGAGCCGCTCGCCAGTAATGGCGATGACCGTTTGCGGAGGCGCCATCTTGTCGAGCGTGGTCAAAATCTCGAGTTTGCTTTCCATCTCATCGGGAAGCGCCTCGATGATCAAGCCGGCGTTGCTGACCGCCTCGTGCAGGGAGCTGGCATAGCGCAGGCGGGCGAGCGCTTGCCGCGATTCCGCATGATCGGCCAGTCCGGCTTCGATGCCGCCCTGCGCGCGGCGCAGCGAGGAGGGTAAAAGATCTTCCAGCACCACCTCATAGCCGGCTAACGCCACCCGTCCGGCCAGCAATTCACCGAGTGCTCCCGCGCCAATGACGGCGACGCGCGGCAGGGTGGTTTCAGCGGATGTTTGGGAAGCGGGAGAACTCATCGCAGTAGCTATTGAGAGGTGCTTTCTGGAGGTTGTTTAGGATGCGGGAATCACCGCCGCCCCGGTGCGCTCCGCCGCCACCTCGCGCAACTCGTCAGCCAGTGAGAGCGTTTTGTGCATGGCGGCGCGGGCCTTCTCCTGGGCGTCGGGGGTATTGGCGTACTTCTGCAACATGCGAACCGCAAACTCGTGGTGCGCGTCCTCTTCCGGCGCAATCGTTTCCCGGAACATGCGGGCGGTCTGCTCGTCCCCGGACTGCTCCACGTAGGCAATGAACTGCAGGTTGACCTTCTGCGCAATCCCTTCGCGCGCAAACTGTCCCGCCGCCAGCCGTTCGGCGGTCGAATGCAGTGTCCGCAAATAGTGGTAAAGGGGCGAATACCCATGCGCCACCGGATTCAGGTTGCGCGCTTCCACTCCAAGCTGCTGCAGCCGCTGCTGAATCATCAGGAAGTGGCGGGCCTCGTCTCCGCACTGCCGCGCCAGCGCCAACTTCACATCAAGTTCCGGCGTGGTGGACATCCAGAGCGCGGCCATCTCGCTGGCCTCCAACTCGCTCTTGAGCGCGATCTTCAGCAGTTCCTGAATGGCGCTGGCATACTCCTGACCCGGAGGGGCGACTGGAACGGTGTCCAGCTTGGCCAGTACGGCGTCCATTTCACGTTGCAGTTGTTCTACGAATTCGGCTCCGTTCATAGCGGGCATCCCTTGAGTGCGCTCTGGCGGGGCGGCCCCCCTAAAGAACGCTCTCCTAGGATACGCGAGTGCCCGTCAGGTGCGATACCCCGCCCAGCCGATCCAGCATAGCCGCCAACGCCGTGACGCCGGCCGCCCGAAGTCGGCTTCAGCTCCCGTGAACTACCGATCTGACCAGCTTCACCACCTCGTCGTTTATATAGGACGGAGGGTTTACCGTCAGCACCCGCTTGCCCTCCAGGCGTTCTGGAACCTGAGACGGCCATTGTGGGTTCACCTTCAAGCCACCCACCGCCAAAACCGCATGGGCCGCTTGCAGGTGGCGCGCCGCCGACTGCTTGAAATCGCTGTTCCCGGCATCCAGCAGCGTCAAATACAAATCAGGCGAAATGAGTCCTGCCAGGCTATTGCTTTCGGCAATCACATTTCTTGCGCCTTCCAAACTGGTTCGCAGCGCTGGCAGAACGTCGCCCAACACGCCCACCCGGCTCCGAACCCAGAGCACCCGCGTGGCCCCGGCCGCCAGGAACCGTGCCGTATCGGTTCCCGAGTTCGAACAGAGCTCCTCTTCGATCACCCAGTCGCGATCTCCACATGCGCAATCGCAGGGTTGACCACTACGGCTGCAAATCCCGTGGCCGAATTGGGTCACTTTGACTGCAGTCCACTCAAATTCTGGGAGAGCGGCAATGATGGCGGCAACCGCCGAGGTCTTGCCCACGCTGCGTGAATGACCACCCACCAGGATTAGCGCCACGCTCTCTCCTTGTTCAACACCCTTGGCTGTCTTGGATGCAGCTTTGATTCAGCCCGCCTGGAGATGTGCGCCCAAGGGTGCACAGCGTTGCCCTCCGAGAAACCCCGGTACAGGCGGAGTTGGCCGCGGTTTCCCGTGCCGAAACAAATCCTCGCCAGCTCTCGATTTCTGCGCTGAATTTGTAACCGTCAACCCCCACTGCTCGTAGGTGAAGGCGTAGTGCAAAGGCTGGCAGGAGTGCGGACGCTCGCCGCCTCCCTGCAAACATTATCACTGGATCATTCACCCTGACTTTGGTTCCCAATGACGCACCTCAGACTTTTTCGATCTGTTCTGTTTAGCTGCACCATCTTTTTTGCCGGCGCACGCCTGTACGCGCAGAACGGGAGCGCGGTCGTGCGCCCCGGCAACACCGAATTGCGTGGCTCGGTCACCGATCCCTCCGGCGCCGTCATCGCCAATGCCAACGTCGTTCTGGTCGCCCCGAACGGCGCGGCCGTCGCGGCGCAAACCGACCGCGCGGGCAGCTTTCATCTGGCGGTGGCGCCCGGGAAATACGTCCTCACGGTGGCGGCGCCTGGGTTTTCGACCTTTACCCAAACCGGCCTGTCGGTGCACCGCGGCATGCCGGCGCTGACGATCAAGCTCAGCCTCGGAACGCAAAAGCAACAGGTCACCGTCCAGGCTTCGCCTGTCCAATTGAGTGTCAACTCACAGGACACGGTCGGCGCGGTGATCTTGAAAGGCAAGGCCCTGAAGGCGCTGCCCGACGATCCCGATGAACTGGCCAGCGATTTGGAAGCCCTGGCCGGTCCTTCCGTGGGTTCCAGCGGAGCGGAAATCTATATTGACGGTTTTACGGGTGGCGATCTGCCTCCCAAAAGCTCGATCCGCGAGATCCGCGTCAACCAGGATCCATTCTCGGCCGAGTACGACCGGCTGGGCTACGGCCGCATCGAAATCCTCACCAAGCCCGGTTCCGATCAGTTCCATGGCCGCGTCTTCGTGGATGGCAACAGCTCGTTCCTCAACGCGCGCAGCCCTTTCATTTTCGGCGATATCCCCTCCTACCACCGTTATTTCATGGACGGAAACATCGGCGGACCGCTCAGCAAAAAGGCGTCCTTCTTTTTCAACTTCGCGCACCGCAATATCGACGAGCTGGCGGTGGTGAACACCGACGTACTCGGAAGCAATTTCCAGCCCCAGCTCTACACCGCCACCCTGCCCAACCCGCGGACCTGGACCAGCGTCGCCCCGCGCATCGACTACCAGCTCTCGCAAAACAACACCCTCACCCTGCGCTATCAATTTCAGGACATTGGGCAGCAGAACAATGGTGTGGGCACCCAAGCGCTGCAGTCGCTGGCCTACAACACCCAAAGCTGGCACAACATGCTGCAGGTCAGCGATACGCAGATCGTCAGCCCCAGTTTCACCAACGAAACCCGGTTCCAGCTCCTGCACTTCCATAACGTGCAGGATCCCTCGAATTTCGCGCCGGAAATCAATGTCATCGGCGCCTTTTCGTCCGGTGGCAACAGCGTGGGCAGTGTTGACCGCGGCGAATCCCATTACGAGTTTCAGAACTACTCCTCCTGGGCGGCGGGAAAACACTTCGTCCGCTTTGGCGAGATGGTGCGCGACATCAACCGCACTGATATCAGCACCGGGGGCTTCAACGGCGCCTTTACATTCAACTCGCTCAACGACTACGCCCAGACCGAACAGGCGCTGGCGGCGGGGCAAACGATGGCTCAGATTCAGGCCGCCGGTTATGGCCCCAGCCAGTTCAGCATCACCATGGGAATTCCGCAGGCGCACGTCAATCGTGTCGACGCCGCCCTGTTCGCGGAAGACAACTGGCGCGTGGCCTCCAACCTGAACCTGTATTACGGAATGCGTTTCGAAACCCAGAACGCCATCAGCGATCACGCCGACTGGGCGCCGCGGCTGGGCTTTGCCTGGGGAGTGGGACACGGGCGCCCGAAGACGGTGGTGCGCGGCGGCTTTGGTGTCTTCTATGACCGTTTCGATGACGACCAGATGATGGAGGCCGAGCGCTTCAACGGCGTCAACCAGGTGCGCTACCTGGTGGCCAACCCCACCTTCTACCCCAACGCGCCCGGCAGCTTCAGCCCCAGCGCGGCAAGCCTGCCCACCGTCTACGTACTCTCACCCAACCTGCATGCACCGTATATGGTTGAGACCGCGCTCGCGGTGGAGCGGCAGATCAGCAAGAACATCACCGGTTCGGTGACCTACTTGAATTCCCGCGGCAATGACCAGTTTCTGACCAACGATATCAACGCGCCCCTGCCCGGAACGTACGATCCCACACAGCCAACCAGTGGCGTCCGCCCGCTGGGCGCGGCGGCGGGCAATGTCTACCAGTTTCAATCCACCGGCATCTTTCGCCAGAATCAGCTCATTGCAAACTTCCACATCAACGCCGGACGCGCGTTGACGTTGTTTGGTTTTTACACGCTCAACTTCGCCAAGAGCGACACCAACGGAATCGGCACCGTGGCGTTGAATCCGTATAACCTGATGGCGGATTACGGACGCGCCGCTTTCGACGTTCGCCATCGTCTGTTCGTAGCGGGCAACGTCAATCTCCCCTACGGGTTCAGCGTGTTCCCCTTTGTGGTGATCAATTCCGGGGCGCCTTACAGCATCACCACCGGCCAGGATCTTTTTGGCACCGGGGTCTTTAACGGGCTCCCCGCCTTGGCCACCAGCAGCACGCCCCCACAGGATGTGCGGGTGACGCCGTTTGGAACCTTTAACATCGCGCCATCGCCCAGTGACGCCTTGATCGCCCCCAACATCGCGACCGGCCCGGCGCAGGTCTCGGTGAACATGCGCCTCTCGCGCAGCTTCTATTTCGGCGGCGAAAGCAAGGGACCGCACGGCGGCCCCGGCTGGCATCCGCGGGGCGGAGGACTGGGCGGACGCGGTCTCAGCAGCGCCGGCGGCGGCCCTCCCTGGATGCAGCACGGCGGCGAAAACCACAAGTATTCGCTGACCGCCAGCATTCAGGCGCGCAACATCTTCAACACCGTCAACCTCGCGCCCCCGGTAGGCAACTTGAACTCGCCGCTGTTCGGGCAGTCGCTCTCGTTGGCCGGCGGCTGGTTCTCCGCCCCCAGCGCCAATCGCGAGGTGGATTTGCAGTTAGCCTTCAGCTTCTGATCGCCGAGGCACTGCACAGACTTTTAACGTCCAATCCTCTCTCTGTCGCAGTGGACGTCCGGCGGAGCGCGAAGTCAAAAACGCGCTCCGCCGTTTTTTTTCTCGCCTCACGCTACAATCGAATCCGGAAACAACGTCCAGGAGCCAACATGCGCGCTTCTTGTTCCGGCACTCTCATCCGCTCGTTAGCCGTATCGCTTACTGCCGCGGTCCTGTTTACAGGCTTTTTGCATCCCGCGCGGCTGGCCGCGCAAAGTCCGGCGCTGTCACCATCCCCGCTGCCCAACGACCTGGCCGCCTTCCCCAAGGTTCATCGGGACAAGGTGACCTTTCGCCTGCTTGCGCCCAAAGCCCATGAAGTCGCCGTGGAAGGCGGCTGGACGGCGCACCCCAACGCCCGGCCTCAGCCCATGAAGCGTCTGGCGCACGGCGTCTGGCAGATTACGGTTGGCCCCCTGCCGCCGGAGATTTACCGTTACCAATTCATCGTTGATGGGGTTGCCGTGGTCGATCCCAATAACGTTTGGAGCAAGAACAGCTCGATCTGGGGCAACAGCAGCCTGGTGGAGGTTCCCGGTCGGCGCACCGAACTCTATGACCAGCACCCGGTGCCGCATGGCGCGGTATCGCTGCGCTGGTTCCCCTCGCAGACGCTGGGCGCGCCCCAGCCCCTGGTGATTTACACCCCGCCGGGCTACGCTCGCTCCCACAAGCATTACCCCGTGCTGTATCTGCTGCACGGCTATGGAGACCACGCCGATGGCTGGACTAATGCCGGGCGGGCCAACTTCATCGCCGATAACCTGCTCGCCTCCGGCAAGGCACGGCCGATGATCATTGTCATGCCGCTCGGCCAGACCTTACCCGATCCCACGGTCAGCCTCGATCAGACCACCAACTGGATGGCGCAAAACCTGGGGCGCTTCAGCCAGGAGCTGACCGATGACATCATTCCCTGGGTGCAGACCCATTACCGGACCAAGAACCACGTCCAGGACCGCGCCATTGTTGGCCTCTCCATGGGGGGCGGCCAGGCGCTGCATCTCGGCTTGGGACGGCGGGACCTTTTCGGCTGGGTCGGAGGATTCAGCGCCTATTTGCCGGGCACCGACGTCACGCAGTTGGCGCAGAATCCCCGGGCCATCAACAAGAACCTCAAGCTGCTTTGGCTCTCCGTCGGCAAAAACGACTTCCTGCGTAAAGACGACTCGCAGCTTCATCGAACGCTGGAACATGGCGGGGTCAAGCATCTGCGCTGGGAGGTCTCCTGGGGACATCACCAGTGGGCGGTGTGGCGGCTGTACCTGACCCAGCTCATGCCACTGCTTTTTCAGAAAGGGTAACCCTACCCCTCCAATTGCTGCTGCAGCGCCTCCAGGCTCACGCCCCGCGTTTCCGGGTAATAGCGCCAGACCACTACGAACTGCACCGCGGTAACCGCGGCGAAGAACACAAACGGGCCGGCAGCCCAGCGGGAAGCGACACTGGGAAACAGCAGCGCGATTACCGCGGCGCAGAACCAGTGCGTAAAACAGCCCAGGCTCTGCCCTTTGCCGCGCACGCGATTGGGGAAAACTTCGCCGATGTAGACCCAGATCACCGCCCCTTGCGAGCAGGCGAAAAACGCGATGTAGGCGATCAACGCCCAGAGCAGCAAACCGGCGTGCGTGCCGCTGTGGAACACCGCCGCCACCGCCAGCAGGCAGGCCAGCGTTCCGGCCGCGCCAATCTGCAGCAGGAGTTTGCGCCCCACTTTGTCGATCAGCGCCATTCCCAATAACGTAAACACCAGGTTGGTGGCGCCCACCAGCACGGACTGCAGGTCGCCGGAAACCTTGCTGAAGCCGGCCCGGGCAAAGATGTCGTTCAGGTAATAAAGAATGGCATTGATGCCGCTGAACTGGTTGAATAGCGCGATGGAGACGGCGAGAAAAATTGGGAACTGGTGCCGGCGCTGAAACAGCGCTTCCGAGCGCGCCGCGTTGCCGGCTGAGATGGAAGCGTTGATCTCCGCCAGTTCCGCCGGTGCATCGCGGTAACCAATGTCGGAGAGCACCCGCTCCGCCTCGGCGTTCTGGCCGCGAGTGGCCAGCCAGCGCGGGCTGCGCGGCGCGGTATAGAGCACCACCAGGAAGACCAGCGCCGGTAGAGCGGAAACCGCGAACTTCCAGCGCCATTCCGCCGCACCCAGTCCAAGTTCTCCGACAACATAGTTGGAGAAATACGCCAGCAGGATGCCGGTGACAATGAACAGTTGAAACAGACCCACCAGGCGCCCGCGCAGCCGCGCGGGCGCAATCTCGGCGATATACATGGGCGCCAGCACCGACGAGCCGCCAATCGCCAGTCCGGCCAGCAGGCGGAAGGCGGCCAGCGCGCCCCAACTCCACGCCAGCCCACAACCCAGCGCCGAGGCCAAAAACACGGCCGCCAAAATGCGCAGACTGTCGCGCCTCCCAAAGCGGTCGCCGGCGTAGCCGGCCAACACCGCGCCGGTAAATGTACCCCAGAGCGCGATAGAAACCGTTACGCCCAACCCGCCCGGCGTCAGATGGTAGGTGCGGGTCAGTCCCGCCGTGGTTCCCGCAATGACCGCGGTATCGAAACCAAATAACAACCCGCCCAATGCCGCGGCCAGACTGCTCTTGATCAACGTGGTGTTCATAGGCTCGCTGCCATAATAGCGGAGCTCCAGGGAAACGTGGAAAACGGGAAGCCGCGGCACCGCCACGGAACAGCTGTTGGTTGGCATACGGCGGATCAGGTAAGATGATGCGAACTATGCGCCGGTTCTCTTCGCTGCTCCTGCTGCTTGCCCTGCCGTTGGTCGCACAGGCGAAAACAGTGCCACCCCCGCCCGTTCATGCCACATTATCGGCGAGCGCCTGGACTGCCATTCCGCTTCCCGCCGAGGTGCTGGGCGTGAGCGCCCACAACGGCCTGCTGTGGGCTTATGGCAAGGACGAGATGATCGCCTTGTCCGCTGATGGCGGCAGCACCTGGTACATTCGCCACTGGCGTCCGCATGGCGAATGGATCTTCCCCATGGCTTTTGCCGACCCGGATCACGCCTACGCGTTTGGCACGGGCTTGCACTCCTGGCGCAGCCTGAACGGCGGCGACTTCCAGCCTTGGAGAAAAACCAGCTTTGGCGTATGGTCCGCAGCCATAAACAGCAAGGAAAAGATGCTGCTGCTAGGGGTAAGCGACGTTGAGGCGCCGCAGCGGCTGTTTGCAGTCAAGGCGGCGGCTCATCCCCGATCCGCGGCACTGCTCGACGCCAAACACGCCGCTTTTCTTTTGAACGCACATACAATCGCCGCGACGGTGGACGGCGGCCAAAACTGGCAGACGCTGACGCTGCCAGCGGCACAGCGACTGCTCAGTATCACAGCCCAGAAGGGGCAATATGTAGCGTACGGCGAAGCATCGCTGAAGGGAAAACAGCAGGCCCCCTTTTTCAAAACATCCACGGACGGCCAGTCATGGACCACACAAATCGCCAGCTCACTCCCTCCCTTATATTCCTGCACGGGCACCGCTTGCCAGGGCACCAAGGGGAAGGGCTGGATCAGGTTTCGCGGAACCGCATCAGCTGCATACTTTTCGCAACCAACTAATGTCCTGTATCACCGCGCCTGGGCCTACTCCAATCAAAGCGTCTGTTTTCTGGATGTCCATTTGCATTGCGGGTTGAGCCTGCCCCAGCCTATGCCGGGCCCGGCCAGTTCCGTTTCCGCGCCCGCACCCACAGCGGCGAGATCGAAAGCACCGCACCTAAAGCCACGGGGCGAAGTCGTCAAAGCCGCAGGCTGCATTTCGTGTCCGCCTCCCCCTTCGGAGGGCCTCATTGATTCGATCCGGGTGGAGTATATCGTCGGGCCCCACGGAGACGTGACAAAAGAAATCCTGGATTTCGCCAGTTTCAAACAGGATGCCAAGGCCGTTTTGAGGACAATTGCGACGTGGCGCTATCACCCCACGCTTTTGCAAAACGGAAGGGCAATAGGGATTTACAAAACGGCTACCATTAACTACGTCGCCCGGCACGACCCTTAGCGTGGGGAGCAGATGATTCTCGCAAAAACGTTCCAGATTACACGGCGATTCCGCCGCGCATCGGTTCTACCGCGGCGAGCCTCGGTAAGAGTAAACCTGCTGCTAGCAGTACTGGTTTGCGTTGCTGCCGCAAAAAGTCCTGTCCGCGTTCAAGCGGAGCTTTCACGAGCGAACTGGACACGCGTCGAACTGCCTTTTCAGATAATGTACCTGACCAGCCACGATGGGACCTTTTGGGCTTACGGTTCACATGACATGCTGGCCAAATCCACAGACGGCGCGAAAACGTGGTACATAACCAGCCTTGGGGCCGAGCAAGCCTCTATAGACGCACTGATCTTCATAGATCCAGACCGCGTTTACGCCGACGACACCTGGCTAAGAGATTGGCAAAGTATCGATGGGGGCAAATTCAAGCCCGCGAATGACACACTCTCGCGGCTTTGGAGCAAGGCAAACTGGATGCTCAATAGCGCCCTCATGTACGGCATAAAGCCTGTGAACGGAAGCGTTACTTACAGCGAGAGCGCTGGGGACCGCTCCAATGCATGGCTGGACAACCGGCACGCCGTGTTTGTCGACAAGAACTTCATACTCGCGTTGACCAATCGCGGTAGATCGATGAATTTTCTGCTCATGCACAAGTCTCAGCGGCTCTACAGCGTGGCGGTACAGGGTGGGCAATATTTTGCGTACGGCATTCAGCAGCGGCCCCATGAGCGGGCGCTGCCGCTGTTTTTGAGTTCGCGCGACGGGTTGTTCTGGACATCGGTAACCTCGACGAACCTGCCGGCATTCTCCTCGTGCACAGGAGCAAATTGCGCCTTGTTTATATCGCATGAACAGGGCTGGTTGAGCTTTCAGGGAATATCCCCAGTCACCTACCACACCATGCCTGCGGGCGCCAGGAAATCAGCTTTGTTCGCTTTCGCTAACGACAGCGCGTGCTACTTCGCGCAAGGGCTTTTCTGCGCTTTGGGAAGGCCAGCTCCGATTCCCACGCTGCTCAGCCTCAAAAAAGTGGTGCCCGCTGCCGCCGCGCCATAACCCCGCTCCAACTGAAATATTGCCCAGCCGCAGGGCAAGATTTACCGCCTGATGCGCCTTCGCCGCCAAGGGGGCGCCTCATTGCAAGTTCCTGAAATGCAAGGCTTTGCACATTCCATGGGGGTTTTGGCGTGTCAGTTGCCTGTATCCCGGTGGAGGCAATAGACATGACTCGCATGAACCTCATCACGACTTCCGCAAAGCTGGCGGCCGTCCTGGCAGTGAGTGCCGGGTTGGCGCTGGCGCAGGTATCCAGTTCCACCAGCGCCGCGGCCCAGGCCGCCGCGCGCGGCTCGGCACACGCCGGTCAACAAGGCGCGGCATTGGCCGCCGGCAGCCACATCAACGCCAAACTGAACTCCACGTTGAACGCGAAAAAGGCACGCGTTGGCGATCGCGTTACCGCCACCACCACCAGCGCCCTTAAGGAGCACGGCAAGGTCTTGCTGCCCAAGGGCAGCAAGCTGTTTGGCCGCGTCACCCAGGTATCCGCCGCTGGCAAGGGACACGCGGGCTCGAGCCTGGCCGTACTCTTCGATCAGGCGGTGACGCCCCATGGGCAGCGCATCCCGCTGCAGGCCGGCATCAGCAGCGTCGTCAACTCCGCCGCGGCGATGAGCGCCTCGGGAGAGGATGAAGGGATGGCCGCCCCTCCGGCAATGCCGATGGGCGGCGGCGGCCGCGGTGGCCTGCTGGGCGGCGCCGTCAACGCCGTGGGTGGGATTGCCGGGAGTGCGACTTCGACACTGGGCGCGGCCGGTTCCGGCATCGCCAGCGGCGTGGGCGCGAACGCGTCTGGCGTTCTGCGCAGCAGCAATGGCCTGCCTCTTTCGATCGGGGGCGCCGGCAGCGCCAGCGGCAGCGTGCTCAGCTCCAGCCGCGGCAACCTGCGCCTGGATCGCGGAACGCATATGACGCTGACGACCACCAACAGCGCCAGCGCCAGCGCCGCCGGAAACAGTGCCGGCCTCTCCAGCAGCGCCTCCGCGCAGGCCTCAGCGCAATAGTGGCAATCACCCATCGTTAGCGACCAAGGGCGACCCTTCGGGGTCGCCCTTGCGGCGTGAAGGCTTCAAAAGCTCTCGCTGCGTGCCGCCGCCAAAAGGCCAGCCAAGGCATAGAGGGAGTGTCCCGTCATCCCCAATTAATGCCGTCGGTTCGCGCTCCGGCCTGCTAGAATTCACGGCGTGAGCAAAGGTTTTGAAAGACGCTCGCTGCTGGCGCGGATAGCCGCTGGCCTGGCCGCGATCACGGTGCCGGGAACGCTGCCGTTATTCGGGCAGAGCGACGCGGAGAGTGGCCGCAAGCTACCGCTGCGGCTCATCGTGGTGGACACGCGCACGGAAGCCAAAGACGTTTTGGCCAGTCTGCTGCGCGGAAGCGACTTCGCCCGCCTGGCGATGGACCAATCAATTGATCCCAGCGCCAGTACTGGCGGCTATTTGGGAGAGGTGAATCCCGGCGATCTGCTGGCCCAGTTGCGGGCAGCCGCCGCGCCCCTGAAGCCCGGGCAGATTAGTGGGATCGTGAGGATTCCGGCGGGCTACGCCATTGTGAAGCGCTGCCGCCGCATCCCCACTCATCAAGCGGGCACCGGCGGACAGCTCGGCGACGGCGGTGGCGTGCAGGACGTTCACTATGGTCCGGTGGTTGCCGGTCTCATTCAGGCCGACTACATCCTGGGTCAATACCCCAAACCGCCGGGATGGCAAGACAGTTCCGCGTCGATTCGAGCCGTCCGGCGCAATTCACTGGCCAGTGCGATCCGCACGCTGCAAACTGTCACCAGCGCCGCCAACCCCCAACACCTTAGCGATGAGCAGCGCATGCAGGCGCTCAACACCCTGGCGCAGTGCTACACCTTCCAGGGCGAAATGCGGGAAGCCATAGAAGTTTGGCGGCGAGTGGCTGACCACACGGCAGCGGACCAGCCGCAGCTCAGTGCTTATGTAAATGAAGTGCTGGGCATTGCCTGCCTGCACCAGGCGGGGATGCAAAACGGCTTGTTTACCCATCCCGGCGACCGCTGTTTGTTTCCCGTCAAGGCGGATTTGAAACCGCTGCCCGATCCGGATTTCGCCAAGTCGGCACTGGCATATTTGCTCGCCGCCTTGAAGGAGCAGCCAGGAGATCTCGAATGCCGGTGGCTGGCGACTCTGGCCAGCGATTGGCTGGGACAGAGCGCGCTGCCTGCCGGCGTGCGCTTTCCGCTGGATTACTTCCGGCGCGCCCACCCCGTCGCACCGTTCACGGATGTGGCGGCGGCGGCCGGACTGGACATTATGTCCAACGCCGGCGGCATCGCCGTTGACGATTTCCGGAACCAGGGCATCATGGACGTTTTTCTTTCCGAATTTGGCGACTTCGAGAAGGAAAACTCGGTGCGCTATTTCCAGGCGCAAGGGGATGGCCGTTTCGAGGATCGCACCGCGGAGGCTGGGCTGGTTGGATTGCCGGGTGCGTTGAACCTGGTGCATGCGGATTACAACAACGACGGCAACCTCGACGTACTGCTGCTGCGCGGCGCCTGGGAGTATCCCCAGCCACTCTCCTTGCTGCGCGGTAACGGGAATGGAACCTTCACGGATGTGACCAGGCAAGCGGGCCTCACCGAACCCATGGCGACCCAGACCGCCGCCTGGGCGGATATCAACAACGATGGCCTGCTTGACCTCTTTGTAGGAAACGAGAAGGGGCCCAGTAAGCTCTTTTTGAACAAGGGCGACGGCACTTTTGAGGACATCTCGGCCCGCTCGGGAGTGGACCGTCTGGCCTTCACCAAAGGCGTGATCGCGGGGGACTTCAACAACGATGGGCTGATCGACTTCTATGTCACCAACATGGGGTCGGCCAACTTTCTCTACCGCAACAATGGGGACAACACGTTTACTGAAGTCGCCGGACCCGCCGGCGTGCAGGACAGCCAGGCGCGCAGTTTCGTGAGCTGGTTTTTCGACTACGACAACGACGGCTGGCTGGACCTGTTTGTCAGCAGCTACTACAACGGCTCGGTTGACGAGACGCTTCGCACTTATTTGTCGCTGCCCCAGAATGGGGTTACCCAACGGTTGTTCAAAAATCAGCGCGATGGCACGTTTCGCGATGTGACCGAAGAAGCCGGCCTGAATCAGGTCTTCCTGCCCATGGGCTCCAACTTCGGCGACTTCGACAATGACGGCTTTCTGGACATCTACCTGGGTACCGGCGACCCCTCCTACGGCTCCGTGCTGCCCAACGTCCTGCTGCACAACGTTGCAGGAAAACGCTTCGAAGACGTCACCGCGAGTTCGCGCACCGGAGAACTTCACAAAGGTCATGGCGTCTCTTTCGCCGACGTCAGCAATCGCGGCCATCAGGACATCCTGACGATTATCGGTGGCGCCACCCCTGGGGACCGGCACGTGTTCCGCTATTTCCGCAATCCAGGCAATGAGAACGATTGGATCCGCATCAAGACCACCGGCGTGAAGAGCAACCGGGCGGGCATTGGAGCGCGCATTTCGGTCTGGGTCCGCAACAACGGCGGCCCCCCGCGGCTCATTCACCGCATGGTGAGCAGCGGCGGCACGTTTGGCTGTAATCCGCTGCAGCAGCACATCGGATTGGGACAGAGCGCGAAAATCGATCACATCGAGGTTTGGTGGCCAGCCAGCAAGACCCGGCAGATCATTCGCGATGTGAAGGTCAACCAGTTTATTGAAATTCGCGAGTTTGCCGTTCGCGCCACCGTGCTGCGGCGCCGCGAACTCCCGGTTCCGGGAGAAACGGCCGGAGCCTAGAGTGCAGTCAATGAGAGCATTCCATCGCGGTCGCCTTCTGGCACTCGCTTTTCTCCTTCTCAGCCTGGTGTTGGATGCCTCGGCTGCGCAAGGAGTCACCGCCTCGGGAATGCTGCTGCGAGCCAACCGGCAACATCGCTCCATCCTGGTGTCCATCAACGCGGCTCCGGGATACTCCGGCCCCAGGGTGGCGCGGCTGCAGCTTGCCCCTGGCGAACACCTGCGTGATCTTGAACCCGGGATGCTGGTGAAGTTTGTTCTGAAGTCCGGCGCTTCGGCGCTTCACGCCCGCCAGCTCCGGGCCGTTCCGTACCGCAGTCAACAGGAAGAGCAGCGGGAGGTCTGCCAGCTTACAGTGCTCAGCCATGTGCTGCCGGATGCGCGCCTGGGGAGTGGAAGCAGTCCGGCCAAGTTGTTAGCGCTCGGGGACAAGGCCAGGGATTTTTCACTTCACGATCAGAATGGACGGCTGATCAGCCTCTCCGCGCTGGCGGGCAAACTCGTGGTGATTGACTTCATTTACACCAATTGCCCGTTTCCGAATTATTGTGTACGCATGTCCGACAACCTCTGGCAACTGCAGCGCCGGTTTTCGACATTGCTGGGCAAACGCGTGGTGCTCTTGTCGGTAAGTCTGGATCCCGTCCACGACACGCCTCGCCAATTGCGCCACTATGCCCGGCGCTGGAAGGCTGACCGCAACTGGCATTTTCTGACGGGCAATCCCGCCGCGGTGCGGTCCATGTCGGCCCAGTTCGGAGTGGTCTACCAGGAACAGGAGATGGGCATGGTTGCCCATTCGCTGCACACGGTCATCATCGGCCCCCATGGCCGACTGGAGGCTAATTTGGTTGGAAACCGCTATACCGGCACGCAGTTGGGAGATCTGGTGCGGACGCTTCTAGCGCACCGCATGGCGTACGGCAATTAGACACAGACGGCAGCCACTGCCAACTGACGCTTTGCGATACAGAGCGTGTGGCGCAACACTAGGAGCGAGCCACCGAGTCCTCCCTGTGGGAGGAAATCGCAGGTGGAGGGCCGCGAAATTCCGAAGGGCGGCTCCCTCGCGCGGGAGAGGAGCCCGGCATCGGCGGCTTCACGGTCTCACTGGAGAACGTGCCAGCGACCAACGGGAGCGTGCGGCCTGAAGGAGACGAGGCCGTGCCTCCTCATCGGCCGCTGCCAGGCTATTTCTGCAAGCGGAACGATTGCAGAGTTGGGATTAAGTAACGCTGATAGCTGTACGAGTTGTCCTGGAAAGCGTTGTCGCGCTCCCAGGTGACCAGAATGTATTGACCCGACGGCAGTTTGCGCGCCGCGGCGCCGCGCTCAACGATGGACTGGTCCCCGCTGCCCGCATACACAAGCCGCAGCACGCCCCGGAAGCCATTTTGATGCAGCGGCAATTGCCGCAAGCGATCACCGCTGTAGCCCTGAATCCGCCGCCGCGCCCAGGTCTCGCGGGTCTGCCCTTCCGGTAACGCGGCGATGCGGATGTTCAGGGTAGCGCCGTCGGGAACGTCCCCGGCGCAGGACTGAGTCTGGCGATCACGTGCGCCTTCAACGATCAGCTTAAGGGCAAAACTTTTGCCGGACTGCTGCGGGTAAGCCTGCCAGTCCGGGTAGCGGAAGCGTATGCCCTGCGGCGCCTGGCCCCGCTTCCAGCCAGCGCTCAGGGAACTCGTCTGCGCCAGGAGCACTCCACCCAACAAAAAACAAAAAGCCAATCGCCGCATGTTCATAGCATAGCCGCAACTGGTCCGGTGGCTAGCCCGCTCGCGCCGCCAGCGCCAGCGGAGCCTCACAGCAGCGCTCCACTTGGAAACGCAAGGTTAATAAATCCTGCCGTGTCACGCGCATCCTTGCACAACCAGAGCTGGCGCTGTTACTGTGAGCGCATGTCTCTCCCCAAATGGCTCACGCCCCGCGACCCCCGTCGCGGGCAGGTCCTGCCCGCAGTGGGCATGGCCGCGCTTACGGTTTTTCTGGCGGGTTTTGCAGCCGCGTGCGGCGGCAGCCTGCAGCCTACGGTTGGGCCCAGCCTGAGCATTCTGCTCGCGCAGCAGGGCGCCATCATTCTGCCGCAGGACGGCACCGCGGAAGGCGCGAATTTTACCGTCAGCGCGCCCAGTGGAGCGGCATTCTCGGTGACCGGATTACCCACGGGCGTCAGCGCCGTGATCGCGACGCCAGCCGGGACCACGCCGGGAACCGTCACATTGCAGGTCAACAACGTCAGCCAGGCGGCGGCCGGAACCTACAACGCCAAGCTGGTGGTGAGCGATCAGGGCGTTTCCGCGTCGACGCCCTTGCAGGTCATCATTGCCGTGGTCGCAACCCCTTCCGGGGTATCCAATGGCAACTGGGGCGAATTTCTCTCCACCTCGTTTCAGCCAGCCAGTTGGGACGACCAGTTCTTCGTCGACTTTCCCAATGCCACGCAGGGGTTGAGCAACCTCGCTCCGCAACACATTCGCGTGCAGGCGCTGGAGCGCGACATTCCCGAAAAAAGTCTGGGGAACTGGGATTTCAGTTACCTCAATGCCGTTCTGGAGCCCATTCTCAGCGTCGGCGACCACAGCCCAGAGTTTCAGATCGCGCGCGCGCCGGACTTCATGTACGACAGCACGGGCACCACCTTTCTCGACCCCACCTTCAAGCAGTTCGCGGCGTATTGCGCGCGTCTGGTCTCCTATTACAACAAGGGCGGCTTTTACGACGAGAACAACGTCTTCCACGCCGCTCCCGCCGGGCAGCTTCCGATCCATTGGTGGGCGATCTACAACGAGCCCAACATCAACAACATCACCCCGCAACAGTACGTCACCATGTACAACACGGTGGTTCCTGCCATGCAGCAGGTCGATCCGACGATTCAGTTTGTGGCGGTTGAACTATCGGACTTTGGGCAGGAGCCGGAGAATTTTTTACCTACGTTTTTTGGCGGCGTAACGGCGCAGGTTGATGCCGTGGGCACTCATTTTTACGGCACCTGCAATCAGTTGGACGACGATGCGGCGGTCATGAGTTCCGTCTCCCAATTCGCCAGCGACGTGCGCTACTTCCACCAGCAGTTGGGCCTGTATCCAGCGCTGGCGAATGTGCCGGTGTGGGCGGACGAAAACAACGTCAACGCCGACTTCCCCACCGCGAATAACATGAGTGCCTGTAATCCCGGGCAGCCCTGGGTTGTGGACAAACGCGCCAATGATGCCTATTTCGCAGCGTGGCGCCCTTACGTTTTCAGCGCCCTGCAGAAGGCCGGCTCGGTGGCTCTCATGCACTGGGAATACGATGCGGATGCCCAGTTTGGCGAGGTCAACCAGCTCACCAACGGCACCTACCTGAGCTACTGGGTGGACTACTGGCTATCCAGGGAAATGCCGGCAAACGCGCTGTCACTGCCGGTCATTTCCACTGAAGACGCCACCGTGGAGGTGGCGGCGGTGCGGCGCGCGGACAACTCGGTGGTCATCATGATCTCCGATCACGCGGTCGCCAACCCCAGTGACAACAATGGCCCGGGAGCGCCCCGCACCGTGCTGCTGAACCTCACCGGGCTGGGCAACTTCACCTCGGCACAGACGCTGACCTTTGACGCCAGCACCAGCCTGCAGACCGGCCCCTCATTTCAGCCGGTCACACTGACCGACCCGCTGCCGGTAACCCTGAATGGCTACGGCACAACGTTTTTGAACCTGCAGCCGTAGGTGCGAGCGAGCGATGCCGTTGACGATACTGGCGAAGAACTGACGCCCTAGCCCCGCGCGGGAGCGCTTGAATGAGAAGCGGGAACCACGGTGGAATCGGCCGCAGTCTGCTTGGCCGCCAGCTGGAACGAAGACAGGAGCGGCAGCAGGTACCTTCTGTAGGAAAAGTCGTTTTCGCCATCGTCGTTCCACCGGGTCCAGGTGATCAGTACGACACGTCCGCCGGGAAGCTGGCGATAGGCACCCCCGGTCTCACCCCAGGGGCGGCGGTGTTGGGAGTTGCGCGCCACGAGCACACGGATGACAAAGCCGTTTTGAGAAAGCGCGATGAGCGAGGTGTCGCCGCCCAACACAGAGGACTTCTGGTCGAGCCATTTCGCAAGCGCCGCCGCGCTCATTGCGGGTTTAACCTCCACCACCAATGAGGCAGCGTCTTCCACCTCTTGGGCGCACCCCTGATCCGAATTCGGCTGCATTGGACCTTCAATGCCCACGTTCAGCAGTTCCGCCGGCCGCTCCCGTATCTGGACATCGGGCCATACGGGATACTGAAAGCTGATGCCGCCGCCGGTGAACTGCCGCCAGACAGTGGGCTTGGTTTGCGCCAGCAGCGCGGCGCCGGACAGAAGCACCGCCGCAAAAACACTTGACATGCGCATGTGCTGAATCCTCTGCGCGCAAGAATACGCCAGGGCCACGCGGGAATCAAACGAGGCGATCATTCGAGATTTCGACTCGGCCCTGGCTCGCCTAGAACCGCGTTACCTCGGTGAAGTTGAAGTTGTTTACCTTCATCGCAGGCACGACCATGTCAAAGGATTCCTCGCCGCTGGCGCGCACGGGAGCGCTGAGCGCGACAACATTATTGAGAAGCTCGATCGCGCTCTGGTTAAAACGGAAATTGCGCAGGCCGCGGCCGATCTTGCCGTCTTCCACCAAAAACGTTCCATCACGCGTCATGCCGGTAAGAATCTTGGGAAAGGGATCGACTTCGCGGATGTACCACAAGCGCGTCACCAGGATGCCGCGGCCGGTGGTGGCGATCATTTCTTCCAGGCTGGTCTCGCCGCCGGCAATGACGATGTTCATCGGCGCCTCGCCATATTCATTGGGAAGCGGAAAGCCATGACCGGTGGCGCGGGCATTGGCGCCCGCGTTTTCCTGATTCCAGCGCTCGGCGGTGGTGCGCGCGTAGACCAGGTTGGCGGCCCTGCCCGAATCGATCAGCGCCACCCGTTGGCGCGGAATACCCTCGCCGTCAAAAGGAGCGCCGGTCTGCAACGGATGATAGGCGTCGTCGTGGACGGTGATGTTATCCCCAAACAGCTTTTCTCCGGTGCGTCCGGTCAGGCAGCTGCGCTGATCGAGCACGGATAAAGCCGAAAAATCCCAGAAGAGAAAGCCCAACAGGTCCAGAGCGGCCGCCGGTTCCAGGATGACGGTGTAGGCGCCCGGCAGCAGTTCCATGGGATCGGCGCTGGCGCGCGCCTTTTCCGCCGCGCGGCGCGTGGCGCCCACGGGATCGATCTGATGGACATCTGGGTGATTGCCCTTGGCCCATCCCGAACTGTTGCCCGCCAGCATCGTGACGGAGAACTCAGCGCTGGTGTCCTCATAGAAGGCTTCCAAACCCGCCGAATTGAGCAGGGCGGAGGCCGACTGGCTGGTGGAATAGGTTCCGGCGGAGGTCAGCTTCGCCTGGTTGGCTACCCGCACCATGTCGCCGACCACGGCGGCGCGCTCCTCGGGAGTAACCGCGGCGGTGGAGGCGAAGGAGCGCTGCACCGCCGGGTAGCGCTGCGGTCCAGGCAACGGCAACGCCTCCGGATCGGGTTCCTGCAGACGGGTCAGGGAAAGCGCGCGCTCGACCGCGGCGCGAATCGACTCGGCGTCAAGCCGGTTAGTCGAACTGCGCGCCATCCTGCGGTCCAGCACGGTACGAATCGAGAGCGAGGTCTGCTGTTCCGCCACGTTTTGAGTAATGGCGTTATTGGCAAAGCGGGTCAGTTCGGAGATGCCCTCGTTGAGCATGATCTCCACGCCGGCGCCAGCCGGCACGTGCCTGCACACCTGGTCGAAAAGTTGTCGCGCCAGTTCGGGCGTCAGGTTGAGACGAGGGGTGGTGCGGGTTTCTGCTTGCATGGCGCTGGTTCCTTGAATGCGGCACGCGGACTCCAAGCCGCGGACTTCACCGCTTAACTTTTTTGATAGGCGGTGCCGATCTTGATGTTGCGGAAGCGGGCGGGGCTGGCCCCGTGTCCGGTACCCATGGTCTGTTGGGGCTGGCCCTTGCCGCAGTTGGGCGTGCCCCACAATGTCCAGTACTCGCGCGAGCAGATGGCGTCCAGCGAATTCCAAAACTCGGTGGTGATGCCCGAGTAGCTGGGGTTTTTCAACATGCGGACTTTGCGGCCGTTTTTGATCTCCCAGCCCACTTCACAGCCGAACTGGAAGTTGTAGCGCTTGTCGTCGATCGACCAGCTCCGGTTGGTCTCCATATAGACACCGGAATCGGTTCCAGCAATAAGCTCCTCCGGCGAAAGCGGGCGCTCTCCCGGAAGAATGCTGATGTTGGTCATGCGAATCATGGGGACGCGGTTCCAGGACTCGGCTCGCATGCAGCCGTTGGAGCGGTTCTGCCCGATCATGGCGGCGGTATCGCGCCCGCTGATGTAGCCCACGAACTCGCCGTTGCGAATGATGTCGGTGCGCTGCGCGGCCACGCCCTCATCGTCAAAGGCAAAGGTCCCCAGTCCGGGTCCGTGTTCCAGGCGAGCGTCCGCGACCACGTTGACCAGGGGTGAACCATAGCGCAGGTTGTTGAGCTTATCCAGGGTGAGAAAGCTCATGCCGGCGAAGTTGGCCTCCATGCCCAGCACCCGGTCGAGCTCGATGGGATGCCCAATCGACTCGTGAATCTGCAGTCCGAGCTGGGAGCTGTCGAGGATGAGCGTGCCGGTGAACTGCGGGCACTGCGCAGCGCTGTGCAGCGCCACCGCCTCCTCGGCCACCCGCCGCGCGTGCTCCACCAGGCGCAGGTCGCGCACGAGTTCGTAACCGGCAAGCTGATGCTGGCCGCCGAAGGAATTGGGGTAGGAGCGCTTTTGGATTTCGTCCTCATGAAAAGAGGTGGCGACATATCCGGCGCCGGCGGTGGTCCTGATCTGTTCAATGCGGGCGCCCTCGCTGTTTATGAAGAGCTGGTGCATGCGGCGGAATTCCATGTCCGCCTCGGCGAGGGTGACGCCCTGGACGGCGCGCAGCTCGCGGTCGACCGCCAGTAATTCGGCAATCTGCTGATCGATGGAGACGGAAAAAGGGTCGATCTCGCAGGGCGAACTCCAGCGAATTTGCGCCGCGGGCTCGGGGACGAGCACGACATCCGCGGTCTTCACTGTGGCCGAGGCACGCGCAATGGCGACGGCATGCGCCGCCGCCCGCTCGATTCCGGGGCGGGTGAGGACATCGGTGGCGGCAAAGCCCCAGGCGCCGGAGACCAGGACGCGAATACCAATGCCCAGCGAATCGGCGTCGGAGACGTGGCCCACCTTGCCGTTTTTGGTACTGAGCGAGCGGTGGCGTTCATCGAGCACGCGCACCTCGGCATAGGAGGCGCCGCGCTGCACGGCCGTGTCGAGAGCCCAAAGGGCGAGATCCTGCATAAAAGGACTGATCCTCTCCGCGGGCAGTTTCTAGTTTTATTGTACGGGGCGAAGGGGCCGGCGGCACGGCCGCTTTTATTCCACCCGCTTCGGTGTCCGGCCCCGCTCCAAGCCGCGCGGCGCGGCTCGGGGATCAAGTCAACTGTAGTTTGCCGGAGGCCGGGAAGTAATTTCGCGGCCCTCCTCTGGTTCACTGCAGAAGGCCTCGCGTTGGCAAGCTGATGCCTCTAACCACGCTCTTTGAACCTCGAAAGGCCTTCAAAAAGACTATTCATTAACACTTGTGACTGAGCCTGCGCTGTCCTACTATGCTGAATGCACCCGGGAGGTACTGTTTTGCCCACCATTGTCATCCGTCGGCTTGTGCTGTTTGCCTTACTGGCGCCTCCAGTCGCAACAGTTTCTGTAGCGGCTGCGAAGCCAACGTCCAAAGCAAAACCAGCGGCCATAGGCTACAGGGCGCCGTTCGCGACGCCCGCGGCGGAACTGCTAAAAGCCCCGCTCGGGAAGACCGCCGGTTTGGACCGGGTGGTGCTGTACTGGAACGAAGTGCACACGTTTGCCCCCGACGGTTCCGAAACTCGGCGTATTTGGCAGATCGAACGTGTCCTCACTAAGGCTGGAGTCGACCGTTATAGCAGCGTCGGTGTCAGGTGGGAACCATGGTACAGCAGCAAACCCACAATTAAGGCCCGGGTCATTGGTAACGACGGGGCCGTTCACTGGTTGAATTCCGGCACAATTGCGGAGACAGCGGCCCACAATAACGACAACGGCACTTACAGCAACGCGCGAGTGCTGCAGGCGCCCCTACCGGACCTGCGGCCGGGATCTGTTATTGAAACCGAAATTCTTGTGCGTGGATTGCGCCCTAGCTTTGCGGCGGGTTGGGTCGACAACATGTACGCGTCGTTTTACCGCAGCCCATGCCTGCGCGAGGACGTTACAGTGGTTGCGCCCCGTTCTACAAAGCTGCGTTACAAGCTGGAGTTGTTGCCCAACATGAAAGTGCGGCGCCAGGTGACAGCCAAAGCCGTCATTCTGCACTTCAGCAACGGACGTATTCAAGGTGACCGAGAAGTTCCTTCCTACCGCTCCCCTCACATTGCCCACTGGCCGCTTATCGGCATATCGACGGGACGGTCATGGCACAGCATCGCCAGCCGTTATGGGGCGGTGGTGCAACGTCAAATCGCCGATTCCGCTCCGGTTCTGAGCCCGATCGTGGAGGCGGCCCAGGCTTCGATCGCCGCCCATCCGGATCGTTATGCCCTGATTGCCTCCCTGGTGGCACAGTTGCATCAACGGGTACGATACACCGGCGTCGAGTTCAATCAGGCGGGCCTGGTTCCACGCTCACCGGCGGTAACCCTGCAGCGCGGCTACGGCGATTGCAAAGATAAAGCAACGCTGCTGGTGGCCCTTTTGCGGCAGGCCGGTGTGCCGGCCTCTATCGCACTGCTGCGCGCCGGCTTCGGTGAGGATATCGCGCCAGAGCTTCCGGGCATGGGCGTTTTCAATCACGCGATTGTCTATATTCCCGCGGCTGCCGGATCGCCGCCAATGTGGGTTGATGCCACGGCGCGCTACGCTCCGGCGGGTCAACTGCCCGCCATGGACCAGGGGCGCACCGCTCTGATCGTTGCGCCCGGAATAGATGCGCTCACCACTATCCCGTTGTCCAGCGCGAAAGAGAATCTGCTCATTGAAAAGCGCGATTTCCGTCTGGCGGAATTCGGTCCGGGTGCAGTCGTGGAGACCTCGTTGGCCTGGGGCAGCGTGGGCCGTTCTTACCGTAGCGCCTACGGGGACCCGGGCAAGGGCACCCGCAAGAGCCTGCTCAATTACATGAAATCCGTCTACCTTGCCAGCGATCTGCAGCGCTTTGATCACGCTCCAGCTACCGATCTTGCCGACCCGTACAAACTGGTTCTGAGCTCGAGCAAAGCCAAGCGAGGCAGCGCAGATGAGAGCAGCGCGGCGGTGGCTATTTTCCCGTGGGCGATCACGAACCGCTTGCCTCGGCTTGCCAGAAACAAACCAGGAGCAGACGCAAAAAGGAGGACGGAGGACTTTTGGCTGCCCACTGCCTTCCGCACGGAATGGCACTATACGATCACCCCGCCAGTTGGCTTTAGGCCGTTGCCGTTACCAGAGGCGCAGACGCGACGCTTCGGTCCGACAGTATATACGCGCAGCTTCCGGGTTGATTCCAAAGGCAGAATCAAGGGCCTGTTGACGTTTGATACTGGCGGCCGCCATCTTTGGAGTGCCGCGGAATTGTTGCAGGTGCAGGAGGGGCTGCAGAAGCTCTCCGATGAGGACGCCATCCAGATCCAATTCCAACAGATCGGAATGGCTGCCCTGCAGAGCGGCAAGGTGCGTAGGGCGATCCAGCAGTTTCGCCACCTGGAGGCGCTGCATCCGGCGGAAGCTCTCCATCACTTACAAATGGCACGAGCCATGTTGAGCGCCGGAGCGGGCGAGCAGGCGCGCGAGGAAGCCAAGCGCGCCACGCAACTGCAGCCAAATTCCGCGCACGTCTGGGCCGAAGCGGCGCACATTTTCGAACATGACGATCTAGGCCGGAAGTTTGGGGCGAGCTTTGATCGCGCGGCGGCGCTCAACGCCTTTCGGCACGCATTGAAGCTGAAGCCCAAGAACAATACCTACCGGGGAGATTACGCAATCCTGCTGGAGTTCGGGCCCCATGGCACACGCTATAGCCCCCAGTCCAATTTGGACGAGGCCATCCGGCAGTATGAAATGATTGGCGCCCATCTGCCGGATTTGGGGCTGCGAGCGAATCTCGCAGTGGCGCTGGCGCGCGCGCAGCACTGGAACAAACTTCGGGTCTACGCAGCGAAGCTGCCGCTTTCGGCTGCATCACTGGGATGGCTGTTATGTGCCGATGCCGCACTCAAGGGATCGGGGCCGGCAATTGGGGAACATAAGAACCAAATGCCCGCAGCTCAATGGCGGCAAGCGCTCTCATCAGCGAGCAGACTGCTCACCATGACACGCCATTATGCGGAAGCGTCGGCGCTGTTGAACGCCGAAGCTGAGGATAGCGACGACGCGACCCAGCTTCTAAGCCGGGCGAATCTGATTGGCTCTGTCCAGCCGCAACAGTTCGACCCCAAGCCGGCGGCCACCCCGGAAGCCGCGGCGCGCCAAATGCTGCTCGCTTCCTTTAGCGAAAATCCGGCCGATATCAAGCTGGTCATGAGCCGCTTTGCCAAACCAAACCCGGGTGACGATCCTTACGACATCGAGCGCACCCGGCTTCAGGTGCGCTCCACTGGGTTGCCCGCTTCAGTTATCGCTGATATCGCGGTCTCGAACCTGAGGATGCAAACCACTTCCCTTTCGCCGGATGTGGTTCTTGTGCATCTTGCCGGTCTGGGCTTCAAGACTTCAGCAATTTTCGTCCATGAGGACGGAGCGTGGAAGGCGCTCAGCGGAGCGTACGGAGACGATCCACAGTATGAGAGTGAGCTTGGCGCGGAAGCCGCTTTTCTGCTGAATCAGGGCAATGCCTCTGGAGCGCGGGCTTTGATCGACACTTATGTCTCCGCGGTTGGAACAAGCAGTGATCCCGCCGGAGGCAGCGTTGTCGCGCGCTTGTGGAATGGACACCCCCGCCGGCGGGAAATCCTGTTGGCCAGTTCCCTGATGCAGACCGGCCGCCACACAGACTTGAAACCCTGGATAAAACGCGAAAAGCACAGTCGCGGTGCCCGGAAAATCGCCTTTGAACTTGAACTGGTACAGCTCTACTGGAATCATGGGCAATTCAGCGACGCCTTGCGGGTCAGCCGGCAAATTGCTCGCCGGTATCCCGATTCACAGCACATATTCGACGTCGAGTGTGACGCTGAAGTGCAATTGGGGCATCCCGGCGGGTGCGTCAGCCTGGCCAAGCAGCGTCTCCAACAGCATCCCGGCGATTTGGTCACATTGCATCAGTTGGTAGAGGCCGAAGTGTTCGCGCATCAGCCGGTTGATCGGGATGTGCAGGTGATGCTGAATCAGCCCAATGCCGGCGGGATGTATTGGAACGATGCCGCGTGGCTTGCCTTGTTTGGAGCAAGCGACCTGCAAACTGGCCTGAAGCGTTCCGAACACGCCATTCTCCTGAAGCCCAAGTCGCCGCCCATCCTGCATACCCTTGCCGCTTTGGAGGCGGAAGCCGGCGATGTGCACAACGCCCGCATCGTTCTGCTGCAGGCCATGAAATATTGGGGCATTGATGAACCCAATGCGCAGTGCTGGTATGTTCTGGGCCGCATTGCCGAAGATCTGGGTCTCCCGGAAGTCGCGCGCGAAGACTACAGCAAGTACAACAAGCCGGCGATCCTGAGTCCTGACGACACATATAACCTGGTGCAGCGGCGCCTGGCGGCATTAGCCACTGCGGCCGCGAACGGAAAGAAGCCTGCGGCGCCGAAATCGAAGGCGGCGTAGATCGCGAAGTGTAGCGTCGCCGCTGAAGAGGAGCGGCGATGCGGACCGGTGTTGACTCCGAATAGAAGGCACCTGTTCGCGGTGCTGGGAAACTGCCGCGTTGTGCTCGACGGCGGCATCTTCGATCTCATGCCTGCCCAAGCGCTACTCCCAAAACGCTGCTATGGATGCCGCCTGTAGAATCCTGGCGTTGACTCCTTCTACACCGCGACCATGTGTTTCAGGGGGAACTCGTCGTAGAGTTCCGGGCGGCGATCCTCAAACAGGTCGTTGAAGGGACCCAGCTGCTTGTTATCGGCGAGTTCCAGGTTCAGATCGAGGACACGGGCTTCGGGAAGTTCCGGATCCATGCGGACCAGGATCTCGCCGCGCGGTCCGATGGCCTGACTGGTGCCGATGAAGCGGTGCATCACATCGCCGTTGCGCTCAATGCCCACGCGGTCGCAGGTCAGGCTGAAGACCCGGTTCTCGAGTGAGCGCACCATCATCGCGTTGGGGCAGTGCGGCAGCACCAGGTTGGCGGGGTGGGCAATGAGCTGCGCGCCGCGCAGCGCCAGGGAACGGGCGGTTTCGGGGAAGTACCAGTCGAAGCAGATCATCACCCCAATCCGGCCGATGGGCAGGTTGTAGACCGGCGCCGGATTGCCGCCGGGCGTGAAGAACAGCTTTTCGCGCCCGAACAGGTGCATTTTGCGATAGGTGCCGATCAGGCCCTGCGGTCCGACGGTGTTGGCGGCGTTATAGAAATGCGCGCCCTCACGTTCGGCAAAACCATAAACCACATAAGCGTTGCGCTGGCGCGCGAACTCCAGCATGGCCTCGTAGGTGGGTCCGCGCTGGGCATCTTCGGCGGTGCGCAGCAGCTCCGAGCGGTCTCCGAAGGTGTAGCCGGTGTTGAACAGCTCGGGCAAAACATAGAGCTGGCTCTTCACCGTCCGCATCAGGCCAAGGGCGTGCTGGAGGTTGTCGGAGACCTTGCCGAATTCAGGGCTGAGCTGAATGAGAGCGGATTTCACGCGTACGCCTTCCTGTTCTTCCGGGCTGTTCCTCGACGCCGGCATGTCAGCCGTCTTTCACCCACGGCCAAGGCGAGTTTAGAGGCGGCTCTTCGCCCCGCCCCCCTTTTGAGGTCACAGGGACTCCTGGGCCCAACGGCGCCAGGGACACAGCTCACTACACCTGCGAATACTGATTTGATTCTGGAACTTGCAACCGTGCTGCTTACACGTTTTGTAAAAACTTTAAGGCCGGCGGTGACCCGAAACCCGACGCGTGGAGCGGTACCGGCCTCATTTCTACCGCCAGTCTACTCCTGAATTTTATGTCCGCGGAACCGGCAATGAAATAAAAATACAGTGACTGTGGCCGGACCGGCTAAGTCCTCAAATAGAGCGGTATAGCTGAGCGGAATCGCCCCCCGCATGGGGGAATTGCGGGGGCTACCGTTTTGTGCTTGTCCCGGGGAGTGAGACGTAAGCCTTTCCGGTTCCCCGGTTTCCCGCCGAATCGTAAACCCGCAGTACCACCAGGTGCTCTCCCGGGCTAAGGCCGCGGATGGGAATGGTGAATGTTTCGTGGGCGGAATCAATAATGCCGCTATCGGAGTAGAGATCTCGCCAGGCGCCGCTATCGATGACGTATTCGGCCCGCGTCAACAGCGAGGTAGCGTCCGTGGCGCTGAAGTGGATGACTGCGGCACCGTTGGTCACCTCCACCCCGGAGTTGCGCACCTCGGGAGGGGTCGTATCGAGTACGGCGGGCGCGCTGACCGCCTCGGCGGTGAGCGCCAGCGGCAGCGGATTGTCCGGGGCGTCACTGGCGACCAACTTAAAACGATAGGTGCCATCCGGCAGCAGATCGCTACCCACCCGCAGGCTGGTCTCAGCGAAGTTTCGCTTCAACAGGTGCCATTGCGTCTGGTGTATTCCGCGGAAGTAAACATCGTAAAGCAGGTGGTCGTGGTCAGGATCACTGGCAGTCCAGGAGAGTTCAATGGCAGGAGCGTTTACCTTGGGGCCCTGCGGCGGTTGCGGAGCAGCGGTCACGTTGATCTGGCTGATTTCCGGCGGGCGGTTGGCGGGCAAGTAAGGGATCACCACGCGCTGCAGGCGGGGCGAGGCGCCGTCGTGTTTGCCGGCGCTCAGCAGTGCGCGGTATTGCAGGTAGCGTGCCGGAGGGCTGGCGATGGCGCCGCCGCTGACCTGGATGGGTTTTGACCAAGGGCTCCAGGTGGCGTCGGGCCGAGCCGAGTTTCCAGAACGCGTCACGAAGCTGAGCTGCGCTCCTTTGGGCACCTCCGCCGTCCAGGAAAGGTGTCCCCAGTGCGAGATGGTTCCGGCGTCCTGTACCGGCGATTCAAACCAGCCACGCGGGGCGGGGCGGTCGCCGATGACATAGACGCGGCCCAGATTCGCGGTGGTAGCCAGCAGTTGAGGACCCAGCGGCAACAGCCGGGTAGTCTCCTCCTGGTTGGTCTGGACCAGCACCCGTGACTCCAATGCTTGGTTGAGGTGGTAGACGCGTCCGGAGGCGTCGGTTGAGAAAAGGACGCCACCGTTGGTGGGCACAACGTCGTCCGCGCTTTCGGTAGCGGAAACCCAAAGCCGCTGCACGGAGCCTTGCGGCGTAATACGGTAGACGGCACTCTGCGGCGCCGCCGCTGGCATCACGGCGGGATGCGCCAATACGGGCAGCCTGATCACGGGAGCGCCGACGGTTAGCGTGGTCGCGGCTGGCGTGCCGCGAGGGCCGTCAGGCGCAGCGCCCGCGCTCTGCAGCACCACCGGCTGTTTCTGCCCGACCGCCGTGGTGGCCAAGGTCGCCGGCAAGGGAGCGGCTGGCGCGGGCGTGGCATGGGAGGCGCCCTGCGCGGTGGCGTAAATGTCGCCGTCGGCGGCGACTGCAAGCTGATGGATTTCCGGGAGTGGGGCCTGATAAATTACGAAACCCTTGCCCTGCGGAGAGACACGGAAGATCAGTCCGGAGGGATCGGTTCCCGCCAGAATGTTGCCCTGGGGGCCGGCGGCCAGCGACATCACCTGGCGCTGGCCGGTGCGGAACAGCACCTCGCCTTTAGCGGGCGCGCTGATGCGGAATATCTCGCCGTTGTCGCCAGTACCGGCGTACAACGCTCCCTTGTGCCAGAGCAGCGACCAGATATAGCGGGTTTTGGGGTTGAAATAGACGGAGCTCTGGCGATGGGCGTTGATGCGGTAAATCTTGCCGGAAGGTGAGGTGCCGGCATAGAGATCGCCATCGGGTCCTACCGCCAGGGCAAACACCTCCGGTTCGGGCGCCTGATAATAGAGGGCCTTGCGGGCGCTGACGGGATGTTTGGAGCGCAGCATGGCCGGCGTGAGCCGGTAAATGCGTCCCTGGTGGCCGGTGGCCAGGTAGACGTTTCCCGCCGCGTCGCGCGCCGCGGACCACACCAGCACCTGCCCGGTATCGAGCACTTCGTGCATCGAGGGCGCCAGCGAAAGAGTGCCACTCTGGCTGAGCGAGAGCAGGTGAAGCTGGCCTTCGGAAAACGCTTTGAAGTCGTCGGCGCGCCAGAAGCGCGTGTTCACCGCCAAGGCCTCCTCACGGGCCAGGAGAAGCAAGGCAGCCACCGCCAGCAGGCGCGCGAAACCGGATCTAGTCATTGCTGTCTTTAACATTGATCACGAGCTCTTTCGAACCGGAGACCACAAAGGGCAGCGGCCGGCTCTGGTAATCAAACAGCGTCGCCGTGTGCACCGCGGTCACATTGGTCTCCATGGAAGGCACGGCGGTTAAAACGCGCGCGAGTGAGGGGGGAGGCGAGGGCAACTGCTGGCCGCCCAGCACGTATGTCGTATCCGGGTGCAGCACCCGCAGGTAGAGCCGGTTGTCGTGGCGCAGGTTGTTAAGCGCATGCACCAGCTGCGGCAGTTCCGTGGCGGTGAGTCCCTGCTGGATCTGGGGCATTTCCATGGCGTCGAGGATCTGGCCGGCGCCCAGCACGACCTGCACCTGCCCGGCGGGCGTAGTCAGCGGCAGCCGTACAGGAATTCGCCGTGTGACTTCGCCTCCGCCGCTGGAGCGCAGAATGGCGGTGATATGGAACAACTCCCCGGGGCGGACCTCGCGGCGATCGCTCCAGGCCTGCTCCAACTGAACGACGCGCAGTTGATTACTGGCGTCCACATCGAGATTGATGCTGCTGACGTGAACGTTGGGAATGCCGCTGCTGTAGAGCGCGCTGAAGGGCAACGCCACCGCCGAGGAGGCGTGCGCCGGCCCATCGATCAATCCGGAATACATCTCGTCAATTCGCAAGGGCGGCGCGCCGTTCAAGTTCAGATCACCGGAAACGTGAATGCTTTCCGGGCCCAGGGCGCGCGCGTCAATATCCAGCGTGGAGTAGAGCGCCAGGTTCAACAGAAAGGGCGACAGAAAGCGGTGATCCACCATCTGGAAGTTGTAGTCTTCCGCACCGCCCGGGGTGTGCATGTGGACATGCACCGGAATCATCGGCGCCTCACCCCCGAAGGTGCCGTAAACCCCTTGCGAGTCGTCGGCGCGGATCACGCCGAGCTGGCGTCCGGGGCGGCTCAGCTTGAAGGAGTTGGTCAACTCCGGAATCACCGCCAGCACGTGCGAACGCGAGAACGGCAGGGCCGTCGGACCACTCATCAGAAAGCGATGTCCAAACGCATAGACGTGCTTGCCGTGGACGTAGGTGACCGTGCCATCGGCGGAAACACCCAGGTCGCCGCGGATGAGCTGGACGCTGATCATCTGTCCGGGGCGCAACGTTTTCTCCGCCACTGCAACCGGAATCCTCTGTTCGGAACTCGCCGAGCCGCCACCAATGACGCTGGCCGGGGCGGCGCTTCCGCCCATCACCGGCAGCAGGCCCAGCCGCTCGAACTGGGGCATGAAATGTTGTACGGCCGCATTGCTGAAGCCGGAGAGCACCAGTGGAGTGTGCAGCACCGGCAGCCCGTCAACGCCGAAGCCGGCCGAGCCGTTGACCGGCAGGTTTGCCGCGACCGTGCTTGCGGGCAATGGGACACTGGCGCCAGCCGCGCCCGCAGTGGCCTCAAACAATTGGGGGGCCAGGGCGCCCGCGTCCGGCGGCTGGCTGGACTCGCGCTCCGCCTGGTGTTCCTGCGCGATCATTTCGCCAATGGGCGTGATGCCGGCAATGGCCGTCTTGGCGTAGGGAAAACCCAGCGCCACCGCTCCCACCAGCTTGCCGTCAATATAGACCGGACTGCCGCTCATGCCTTCAATGACGCCAGTTTCCGCCAGTGGCCCACCGCTGAGCTGCGCCAGGATCACGTTCTGGCGCGGCTTCATATTCGGGAGCACACCCAGAATCTTGACCTGGAAGCGGCTGATCTTGTCGCCCGAAAAAACGGTCTCGCCGTAGCCGGTCATTCCGGCGCGAAGCTGGCTGATTGGGAACATACCGCGCTTCCGGGTGGCGACAGAATTGTTCGATGAAATTCTGGCGACAGCTCCCGCCGCATGCGCCGGCCAACTGTGCCGGGGGCGCACATTCGCCGTGGCAGAGCCTTGAGCGCCCGCAGTGGCGATCAACAGAAAAGAGAGGGAGAACAGCAATGCGAAATGCTTCATGAACCAAACCCAAAATGCGAGCGTAATGACCCTCGCTCCTGGTGGGGCGCGGAAGATTCGCGGGCGCCAGTACCCGTGAACCGTGAACGATTGACGATCAACTGTCCACTGTCATCAGCCGCGCGTGCCAGCGCCCGAGCTTCCGCTCGCGGCAGCCGCGCCCTGTGTGCTGGCCCCAGCACCCTGGCTGAGGATCTGAATCGCCTTCTGCAGTTGCAGGTCGACATTGGAGGGCGCTCCCAGCAGTTCCTCGTCATCGTCAGGAAGTGATCCAGGGTAGCGTGCCTGCTCCACATTCGGCTTGACGCCCTTTTTTTCCAGGCGGTGGCCGGAGGGGGTGTAGTAGTCCGCCACGGAGAGCAACAGGGCGGAGCCGTCGCCGACGGGAATGATTTTTTGCAGCGCACCTTCGCCAAACGTGCGCGCGCCCACCAGAGTGCCCCGCCCGTTATCTTTGAGGGCGCCGGCCAGCAGTTCGGCGGGCCCGTAGGTGCCGACATTGGTGAGCACCGCGACAGGGCCATTGACGATCTGCGCTCCGGCATTGGGGGTCAGGTTCTGGCGCGGAAACTTTTGTCCTTCGAGGTAGCCAATCAGGCCATGGCTGAGGAAGAGGCTGGCCGTAGCCTGTGCCTCCTGGAAACTGCCACGTCCGCAGTTGCGCAGGTCGATGACCCACTTTTTTGCGCCTTGCGCCTGAAGCGTGCGCACCGCGCGTGCTACCTGCGTGCTGCGCCCGGAGGTAAGGTCAGGCAGAGCGATGTAGCCAATATCCTTGCCCTGCATTTGCGCCTGCACCAGCAGTTGTGGCAGTTCCATGCGGGTGAGAGTGAACTTCTTGGGCTTGGTGCTGTGAATGGTGACCACGTTCAGTTCGACCGCTGTACCGGGAGCGCCATTGATCAGGTCCCTGATCTGCTCAGCAGAGAGATCGTGGGTGGTCAAAGCTCCAATGGATTCAATGAAGTCGCCGGGTTGCAGGCCGGCTTTGGCCGCCGGACTCTGAGGGGTCACGTCCACCACAGTCGCATAACCGAGACGCTTGGAAATGACCAAGCCAATGCTGCCCTTGGAAGGCGCCTGCTCCTCACTGAGGTACTGTTTGTACTCGGCGGGGCTGAGATAGCTGGAGTCGGGATCCAACGAGATCAACAGCCCGTGCAGCGCACCGGCGCCTACCTTCTGAAGGTTGGGAGAGGTGACGTAGTCATCATTGATCCGCTGCAGCACCTCCTGGTAGACATTCATCTGGCGGTACGGCGCGCCCCCACCCTGAGCTCCGTCGCCGTTGGTATCCAGTGCGACACCGGCCACCACCGATCCGACAATGAGAAGAGAGAAGACGAGGACAATGAGCGTGGCTTTCCGGTTCATAGGCGCGAAGACAAGGGGGTTGATTTGAAGATGCGGCCCTCTGAGAACGGAACCTCAGGGAAGCGGAGTTCTTCACCCATTATACGCGCCAGCGCAGGAGAAAGATGCGGTTTCAGCAATCGATGAGGCACGGCCTCGTTTCCTTCAGACCGCCCGCTCCCGTTGGTCGCTGGCACGTTCTCCAGTGAGAACGTGAAGCCACCGATGCCGGGCTCCTCTCCCGCGCGAAGGGGCCTCCCTTCGGAATTTCGCGGCCCTCCACCTGCGATCTCCTCCCGCAGGGAGGACTCGGTGGCTCGCTCCTAGCGTGGCCAGTTGGCGATGTGCGGGCGGCCCCGGAGGGATGGCCGGTGGCCGGCAAGCAGGCGGCGCGGAAGGGGAACACGGCAGGGCTTTGACGCTGAGCCAGCGGTAATGACAGCCGACGTCCGGGACAAGGGCCAAGGTTCAATCTGCAAACTGCCCCTTTGCGCGCTCCTGCTATCCTGAAGCATTCCCTATGAACGACTTGGCGGCGCCGCTTACCGAACTGATTGACCAGCTTAAACGCCTGCCCGGCATTGGCCAGAAATCGGCGCAGCGTATTGCCTTTCACCTGTTGCGCGCCCCACGCGAGTCGGTGCAGCACCTGTCTGAAGCGTTGCTGGCGTTGAAAGACAGCCTGCGCTTCTGTTCAGTGTGCAACAACATTACCGACATTGACCCCTGCCGTTTTTGCTCCGACGCGCAGCGCAATCCGGCGGTGATCTGTGTGGTGGAGGAGCCTCACAACGTGCTTTCCATCGAGAAGACGCGTCAGTTCGACGGCCTCTACCACGTGCTGCACGGGGCCATTTCGCCGCTGCAGGGGATTGGACCGGACCAGATTCGCATCAAGTCGCTGATCGAGCGGCTACGCGCCACCAGCCCAGATGGCCAGCCGCTGGTGCGAGAGGTGATTCTTGCCACTGATCCCGATACGGAAGGCGAAGCAACCGCGATGTATATCGCGCGCCTGCTGAAGCCCCTGGGCGTCAAGGTCAGCCGCATTGCCATGGGCATTCCGGTTGGCAGCGAGATCGAGTACGCCGACGAGGTCACCATGCTAAAGGCCATGGAGGGCCGCAGGGAGCTGTAGCGTCCGGTAATTAGCGATTCACAGTTCATGGTTGGCCTTGGGATGGGCTGGCGTCCCACACCACCGCTGCCGGGCGGCGGCGCTGATCGGGCATTTTCGCCCACCTGTGGCCTCACTTTCCCCTTGCGTTCCTGAGCGTGGTTGCCTATGCTTTGCCTGCAACTCAGGCTACAGGCTACAGCTAGAGGAGATGGAGCATGTTCTGCAACCAATGTGGGACGGCGCTGGTGAATGGCGCTTGTCCGCAATGCAATCCCACCCCGGCCGCAACCCGTTTTTGCCCCAATTGCGGCAGCATGATGCCGGCAGGCGCGGCGATGTGTGCGCGTTGCGCGGGCGCCAGCGGCGCTTATGGCGTGCCTATGGCTGGGCCTATGGCTGGGCCTAGCCCCAAGAGCTGGTTGACGGCGGTCCTGCTGTCATTTTTCCTGGGCTTCCTTGGCGTGGACCGCTTTTATCTGGGCTATGTCGGACTTGGCGTGCTCAAGCTGCTCACCTTTGGCGGTTGCGGCATCTGGTCGCTGATCGATTTCATTTTGCTGATCCTCAACAGCATTCCCGATGCCGATGGCCGCCGCTTGGTGCGTGATTGACCCGCGCTCAGGGGAGGCAATTGCAAGGATGACTTCAACACCTCACCCAGCCCCGGCAAGGCGGCGGAGCGTCGCTTGGTTTGCCTGCGGCATACGCCGCGCGCAACTGGTTGCGCTGGGGCTGTTGGGTTTGGCGATCATTCCTCAAAGTGTGCTGGCGCGGGGCCCTAAGCTGTGCGTGTGGAGTTGGCTGTTGCACCTGAAAGCCTGCCCGGCCTGTGGAACGACCCGCGCCCTCTGCGCGTTACTGCATGGTCATCCGCGGCAAGCCCTCGCCTTCAATCACAACGTGCTGGCCACCGCTCCGCTGCTGGCGGGCATGCTGCTGATGGATGTTGCCAGTCTGTTTCGCAAACAGCGGCGGGAAGGGCACGCCCAGGGCAGTTGCGGTACACAGTTAACGGTTCAGAGTTGACCGTAGGATATTACCGAACCAGGGATAGCCGGGATGACCTCAGCGCCGAAGCTTCCCAAGCCCTGAGCCACTTACCGCCGGCCAACCCGCGGCTGACAGCTTACGCCCGCGGGCTCATCATCAGCAGAAACGTGAGCCCCGCGACAATGGCGAGGAATTCGGAAAAACCGGGCCAGTCCTCTACGCTGGGCAAGTCTTTCTCGAAGCATTTCCAGACAGTGAAGGCGGCAATGATCAGGAACAGGCCCTCGCGCGACACAAACCAGGCGAATGCGAAGGCGGCCACCAGCATCCAGCGCTGATTGCGGCTCATCGAGTGCAGGCCGCGCGCACCGTCGAGAGTCCAAAACGGCAACAGGTTGAAGATATTGATCAGCGCGCTGGTATAGGAAAGCGCGCCATAGAGCGGATTGCGGGTGAAGGCGTAAAGGGCAAAACAAAAGAACGTGGCAGCCATGCCCCACAGCGGCCCGGCCAGCCCAATACGGTTGTCTTCCCGGGGCGTGAGATGGCTGCTGCGCAGGCTGATCAGGGCGCCAAAGCCGGGGATGAACATGGGCGCGGAGGCGGGAATGCCATAGCGGCGGATACGTTCGATATGCCCCATCTCGTGCACGTAAATACAGAGCACAAAGCCCAGGGCGAACTTCCAGCCCCAGAATGACCAGTAGACGCCAAAGCTGGCCAGCATGGAGAGCAGGGTGCTCATCTTGGCCAGGCCCAGCAGCAAGGTTTTAAATTTCAGCAGGAAAGCTCCGGCCGTGCCCGCGCCGGCGGCGGCGCGTTTGCCCCAGCCGCGCTTTTCGCCGGGGCTTGCCGCCTCCGGAGGCGGCTCTGTTCCTTCACCGCGTTCAATGCGGCGCGAAAGCTGATCCACCCGCTCGAGAATGGATTGATACTGGCCCGACTCGCGTGGCAGCAGGGCCAAGGCGCTGCGCCAGAGGGCAATCGCCTGACGCAAATAACCGGCGGTCTCGGCCGCGTCGGCCTGGGCGGCGAGTTCAAGCAGTCGATCACGATAGATCAGGGCGTGGCAGGCCGGGCAATACAATTGCCGCGGAGCGGCCTCGGTCCCGCAGTCCGGACAGATCGCCAGACGGGGTGGCGCAATAGTAACGGCTTCGTCTCTGCTCATGAAGTTTTCAACTGGAACGGGCCCTGAATTGGTTGAATGTCGAGCCGCATTGTCCTCCAGGCGTGCAAAACGGCAAAGCCAATGATGACGATCTCCAAAGGGCTATGCTCCATAATGCGCAAGGGCAACGTCACAACCAGCGGCAGCAGGCGGATCAGCAGAGCTGGCGACAACGGCAGGGTGCTGTGATGCAGGCCCACACCCAGCCAGGCAATCCCGACCGACAGATAGACCAGAAGCGCGGCGGAGACCTGGTAAGCCGTCCCGCCGCGGCCATGCGAAGCCTTGCGCATGGCGCGTGCGATGACCCATGCCACCCCGATAGTGACAATGGCCATCGAGTAGCCGGTGAGGACAATAAAAAGGTAGTAGGCCAGCGCTCCGCCCAGGGCGGTCAATACCCCCAAGCCCAGCGCCGCGGGCAGCCGCGCCGTGGCGGAATCGTTGGCCAATTCCGTTTGCGCGCAATTCGGGCAGATCATTTCCTGGGCAGCCAGATAGTAGCTGGTGAGGGCCGCGCCACAGCGCGCGCAGGCCTTGGCGGAGGCGGGCGCGGCGCCCATCTCGGCCCGGTTGAACTGAATTCCGGAAACAGTTGGCTCACTCATTGGACCTCCTTGACCCGGTCCCGCGCACTGTAAAGTATTTGATTGAAAATAGCAATAACTTGCGACGTGCGGTAGTGCACAAGCAAAAGACGGTCACAGCGGCAGCGGCAACTGCCGGCTTCTCCGCGACAAAGCGCGTTTCACGCAGTCCAATACACCGTAAACCGTCCACTTCCCCGCCTATACTCAAAACATGCCCTACGCCGACTTGCGGGAGTTCATTACCGCGCTGGAGCGCGCCGGAGAACTAAAACGCATCAAGACTGAGGTCAGCCCTCTGCTGGAGATCACCGAGGTCACTGATCGCGTGAGTAAGGGCGGGGGGCCGGCGCTGCTTTTCGAGCATCCGTCCGGATACCGCAATCGCCCGCTGCTGATCAACCAGTTCGGTTCCAGGCGGCGCATGGAGCTGGCCTTAGGCGTGCGCTCGATGGAGGAGATCGCCGGCCGGATTCGCGAGTACCTCAATCTGCGCCTGGAACCGGGGCTGCTGAATAAGCTCAAGCTGTTGCCGGTGCTGGCCGAGGCCGGGTCCTATTTTCCGCGTAGCGTTTCCTCTGGACCCTGCCAGGAGGTGGTGCTCAAGCAGAAATTCAACCTGCTGGAGTTTCCGATCCTGAAGTGCTGGCCGGAGGACGCGGGGCGCTACATCACCCTCCCCTGTGTGTTTACCAAAGATCCCCGCACCGGCCGTCGTAATGTGGGAATGTACCGGCTGCAGGTTTTTGACGAGCGCACCTGCGGCATGCACTGGCAGATTCACAAGCAAGGCGCCGAACAGATGCGCGACCGGATACGGGCGGCGGCCGCGAGCGAACCCGGCGGCCGCGGCGCGATCCCCGGCGCGCCCTCCACCCATGGTCCCAAAGGGGAGGCCGCCGGCGCTCAAGACGTGCTTTCCCGCGCACATGCTCTGCCGGAGGTGCAGCGCGGGGCGCCCCTGTCCATAGGACGTGGTCAGCGCATGGAAGTTGCAGTCGCCATTGGCACCGATCCCGCCACCACCTTTGCGGCAGTCTTGCCTGCGCCTCCGGGGATAGATGAAATGTTGCTGGCCGGCTTTCTGCGGCGCAAGCCGGTCGAGTTGGTACGTTGCAAGACGGTCGACCTGGAGGTGCCCGCCACGGCGGAAATCGTGCTGGAAGGTTATGTCGATCTCGAAGAGCGCCGCGAGGAGGGCCCCTTCGGCGACCACACCGGGTTCTACTCGCTGGCCGACCAGTACCCCGTTCTGCACGTGACCTGTGTCACCCACCGCAAGAATCCCATTTACGCCACCACCATCGTCGGCAAACCGCCCATGGAAGATGGCTGGATGGGGGAGGCCATTGGGCGCATCTTTCTCCCGCTCATGCAAATGCAATTCCCGGAAATTGTGGATGTTCACATGCCTCTGGAAGGCGTCTTCCACAACCTGATGATCGTCTCGCTGCGCAAGTCCTATCCCGGACATGCGCGCAAGATCATGAATGGCATCTGGGGATTGGGGCAGGCAATGTTCACCAAATGCATCGTGGTGGTGGATGAAGATGTGGACGTGCGCAATGTGGCGGAGGTGGTGTTGAAGGTGTTCAACAACATCGACCCCGAACGCGATATCGAGTTCACGCTGGGTCCGGTGGACGCTCTTGATCACGCCTCGCGCCTGCCCAACTTCGGCAGCAAGATGGGCGTGGACGCCACTCGCAAATGGCCGAGTGAAGGCTTTCTGCGCCCCTGGCCCAAGGAAATCCGCATGAGCGAGGATGTGAAGAAGCGTGTGGACGTGATGTGGAAAAAGCTGGGACTGTGACGGATGCGGACGGTTAGCCAGAAACGGTTGATCAGAAACGGTTGATCAGGAACGGCTGGCCACAAGGCGGAACGGGGGGTGCGGAAAACCCTTGCAGGCTAGCGGGTAAAAGAGGGCGCCCTTCGGCCGGGAGCTAGACTTTCACGGTGTTGCCGGTTGCGGTACACTCGGGACATTCCAGAAAACAACCCCGGAGTCTCTATGCGATTTCGTCTCACCCTACCGCCGCAGCGCACCCGCCACCTGGTGCTGTCATTGACAGTTGTTCCGCTTCTGGTGGCGGCATTGTGGACGCCGGTGCAGGCGAAGAAGCCGCCCTACTATGTTGACCTGAAGGTTCAGGTGAATGGGCCGGACGGTACTCCGGTGAGGTTTGCACCGATCGTTGTGCAGCAGGTCAGCAATTGGGAGGGGAAAAGGGTCAAGCACCCTCTGCACCTGGAACTGAAGACATCGCTGAAAGGCAAAATTGATCTGCAGCAACTTCCTCCGGGTTCGGTGCTAATCCAGGTCATCGCGCCGCATTACGACACGTTCGGCAAAATCTATCCGCTCAACAAACCGGCGGTAGCGATCACCATTCAGCTTCGCCCACCACAGAAGCAGTACTCGATCTACAAGTAGACTTCCGCAGCAATCACGATCTTTGACGACGCTGCGGAGGTTAGCCGCCAGGCAGCACTTGGCGACCCGGCGAGCATCTACTCTGAGCGGGTGTAGTCCCCGCGGCTCTCCCCATTTGTGCGGTCCGCCTTTATTCCACCCGCTTCGGCGTCCGGTCGAAGCTCACAGTCCGAAGCTCACAAATGATTGCCGGGCTTTTCTGGTCGCCCGAGATGGGTGAACCCGCCCACAGGAAGCCGCCGGGGTTTCAAATCGGAACCGCCTGCGAAGCGCCCGCAGTTCACGCTCAGTGATTAAGGTTAGGCATTTAGTTCACTCCGGGAGATAAATCGGTGTCTTTGCTGGCCCTGGTGCTGATTTTGGCGGCCGCCCTGCTTTCCATGGTGCTGGGGGCGGGGTGCGCGCGGCTGTTGTTGGGATTTCTGCTCCGGCAAGCGCTCCGCCAGGAACGGCGCGGCGGCGCGCAAGTGGCCGCCCCAGAAGCATTTGCGGTACACTAAACAGACCGGAGAGATGGCCGAGTGGCTGAAGGCGCACGCTTGGAAAGCGTGTATACCTTAACGGGTATCCAGGGTTCGAATCCCTGTCTCTCCGCCATCGCTTCCTGCCCAGAACCTCCCCGCGTCCGCGGGTCTCGCCCCCCCAAATGGATACCCCCACTAGGGTTAGCCCCAATTGTTTCAAAATCTTTGCAAAATAGTTACGAATTATTGCGGTGAAATCACCACTTTAGAGCGGACAAAATAGGCCTCATCTTTTCTCGTTGGGGAGCACCGAGGCAATTATGTACGACTCTTCCCTGCCGTCGAGTTGGCAAGAACAATTCTCGCCGCGTGAACGCGACATCATCGTTGAGTTGATGGCGGCGCATTCGGTAAAGGAAATCGCGGAGCGGCTCGAACTCAGCGTGAACACGGTGAAGGATTACTTGAAAGCGGTCTACCACAAAGCGCATGTGCACTCGGCGCGGGAACTGGTTATCAAGTTCCACGCCAGCCGTCCGCCGGCTTCGGAAACACGCGAGATTCCATCTCACATTTTGGACAATGCCGAGCGCTTATTGAACGCCCGCTATTTTGACCAGGCGCGTGAATGGCTGATCGAGGGAGTGCGCAGTTGTACGAGCGCGGGCAACATCCAGTTGTGGAACGTCACCCGCGACGGCACGTGGCTGATTCTCAGCCAGCCGGGGCAGGAGCGGCGCCTGAGCCCCACCAGCCAGCTTTTACGGACGGCGATGACGGAAGGATTTGGGCACCTGCTGCTGGAGGATCCCGGCTTTGAGGCGGAACTGCGACGTCTGACCGCACTGCAGATCCGGGGAGAAGCCCTGGGCGTGCGCTTGTGCTACCAGCAGCGCTTCGCGGTGCTGCTGCTCTCGCAGCCGCACAACCACCGCTTCACACACCGCGAAGCGATTACGGCAAGGCTGTTCGGGCAGTTGGCTTCCAGCGCCTTTCAACGGGCGCAACGTCCGGCCATGGCGGCGCAGGCCTGAGGCCAGAGCGGGCAGGCAGTTTGCAGCAATGCCAAGGGTGTCGCCGGATTGAACAGCTTGTGAGTTGCGGGCAGTTTTTGCGGGCGCTCTGCCGCGTTAACTGGGTATTTCGATTTTCTCCACGGGCTCCATATCACGGCGCAGGCGGCGCACACGCGTCCCTGCTTCCAGTTGGGGGTCAAAGTGCGCGTCCGCGGCGGTGGGCACATAGGAGCCATAAACGCTGGTCTGAAAGCGGTTGAAGACACCAGTGCGCTTCAGTGGAAGTTGTTTGCTGGACATAGATTCCTTGCCTATGAAGCCGGAGCGCGTTAGAAATCCGGTGGCGAGCGCATGCGTCGCCACGAAAATCGTCAGCGCGTGCGTAAGCACCTCCCGCCGGGAAGCGCGCTAGAGGGCTCAACCGCCGCCTGGCCCGGGGCTGCAACCGCCGGCCGAAACACTGACGCGCGAGAATTCAATGCGCTCGACATCCGTGCTTCCGCAGGTACACGTCACCGGCTCCTGGGAATGCAGCGAACGCAGGCGCTCAAAAACGCGGCCACACTGCAGACAACGGTATTCGTAGAGCGGCACAGCATTATTTTAACTTGGCGGTGGGCCGGCGGAGCTGTGTTTTGAATCACTTGAGGTGGCAGCCGAAGCAGCCACGGCTAGTCAGCGGCACAGCCGGGCGACGGTTTCCAAATGGAAGGTCTGTGGAAACAGATCGAAAAGATCGAGCTGTTGCAGACGGTAGCCATCCGCCAGCAGGGTTTTCAGATCACGCGCCAGCGTGGTTGGGTCACAGGAGACTAAACGGATGTGCCGGGGCTGCAGGCGCAAGACTTCGGCAATCATGGAGCTATCGAGTCCGCCGCGCGGCGGGTCGGCCAGCAGCAAGTCCGGGGTGTCGCGAAAGCGCCGTAGAAATACCAGGGCATCGGCTGCCTGTACATCGACAGCCGGCGCGCATGGCGCGCAGTTGTGGCGCAAGTCCTGGCTGGCGGCCAGGTTGCTTTCGACGGAGATGACCCGCTCAAACTGGCGCGCCAACGGAAGAGTAAACAGTCCCACACCGCTGAACAGGTCCAGTGCGAGGCCGCCGGAGGCGCCAGCGGTTGCTACTGCCTGGAGTTCTTGAACCAGAAAACGATTGACCTGAAAGAAAGCGCCATGACTCAGGCGGAAGCGGTCGTTCCCGACCGCATATTGCATGGCGCCGGAACCGGCAACAACCGCAACGTGGGAGCCGGTCTGAATAGCCACCGAGGCCTGGCGCTCGCCGGCGAGCGCCAGAAGCTCCTGCGCAAAGGAGAGCTCAGGCCTGGTGAGTGCGTTGGCGCCGGGTGCGCCGCTTTCCTTCTGCAGCGTGAAGAGCATGGCGGAGGAGTCATCATTGCAGCCGATTTCCAACTCCGTCAACGAGGCGGGAGGAGGGGATAGTTTTGCCGCCCTGGCAATCGCGTCCTGAATCGGCGCCGCGCTGATGGGGCACTGTTCAACCGCGAGCGGCTGGTGCGAGCCGCGCCGGTAGTAGGCCAATTGCGCGTGCGTTTGCTGGCGCGAACTGAGCCGCAGGCGGGTGCGATTGCGATATTGCCAGGGCGCGGCCGCATGCAGTTGAACCTCGAGATCGCTCTCAGCGACCCGCACGCCGCCCTGACGGGCCAACGTCTCCAGGAGGATGTCGCGTTTGGCAACGGTTTGAGCACTGGGGCCGATGTGCTGCCATTGACAACCACCGCATTCGCCGAAGTAGGGGCAGGCGGGCGCGATGCGCTCCGGGGACGACTGCAGCACCTGGAGAGCGCGGCCGCGCGCAAAGCCCTTCTTCTGCTCCTCCACGACAATGCGCACGCGCTCGCCGGGCAGCACGAAAGGCACAAAAAGCGCCTTTCCCCGGCCCGCGGGGGCGGACCCAGGCTCAGGCGGACGCGGGGCGACATCAGTCGAAGGCGCAGGCCCTGCCTCGACCACCTCGTTTCCAGTAGAAACACCCGAGTCGGCGAGCCGCGCCAACCCATCACCGCCGTAGATGAGCTTTTCAATGACAACGTCTTTGGGATTGGTCAGAGGCTTCATAGCATGTAGAAGAGGCTGAGGCGGGGAAGATGCAGGGATTCGAGCAGGCGCTTTTGCAAAAATTGCCGCTCCAGCATGACGACTTGCTCGGGGCGCATGCCGCGGCGATAGGGCGCCAGTTCACGTTCAAACGAGGCTTTGATTTCCAGTTGTGCCGCGGTTGGGGTGTTTTGCGCCAAAGCGGCAACGGCGCGTTCATCGAGCACGGAAAGGTGGCGATCAAGTTCCTCCAGGCGTTGTTGCGAGAGCGCCGAAGAAAGCTGATTCAGCTCGGCGATGATCTCCGCGAAGGTGGACTTCGCGCCAGAGGGCGTTTGCGGCAGGTCGATTGCCGCCTGGAAGTGCTGAATCGCGCGCTGCAAATGGCGCTGAATGCGGCCAATCTCCAAGCCGGCGTCGGCATCTTCGTTTTTTTCGCCTGAAGCGCTTTCCGGGCGGCCGCCAACGGCCGCTTCGCGCGCGGCTTCGGCGGCCTCCAGTACCGCGGGAGCGCAGTAGAGCAGGGAGCGGAGGCGGGAAATGTCTTTCCGCTTTCCAGAATGGAACTTTTCGAAGGAGCGGGAAATGCCGTCAAGGACCGCCGGCAAGGGAATGCCGGCATCTTTCCAGGAGGCGATCAGAGCCCAGTCGACGGGAGAAAGGTAAACCAACTGGCCACGTTGCCGCTGAAAGTGCTCTTCGATCTCGGTGAAGTAGTTGAAGTAGTTCAAGGAAAAAGGCCGACTTTGATTTTAGGGTGGGCGGGCAATTCGCTCAAGGCGGGGCGCGGAACGGAAGGGCAAACGCGGGGTGGACGCTTAGAGCTACACTGAAAACAGGTAATCTCAATGGCGCTTTCCCACATGAGGCAAAAGAAGCGTACGCAGCTTGGCAGCCCCATGCTCATGGCGGCGGTATGGTTGGCGTTGACAAGCGGGGTGCTGGCCCAAAGCGCTCAGAGCAGAACCGTTCCCGCAACCGCCGCGGCACAGCGGCCAACCATCACATTGCCAACCATCACATTGAACCGGCGGTTTACGCCAGGCAAAGTGCGCCACTACGAAATCGTGGTCCGGTCCGACATTCAAATGAATGGCGCGAGCGGCATGCTGGGCGCGCACCTGCTCCAGCACTGCCGTGTGGAGGAGCGCGACCTCAAACCGGACAAGCCGGGAGAAGGAAAGGTTGCGCTGCGCTATCAGCAATACAGCACGCAGGTCAGCAGCGACGATCCGGGATTTGAGGCGAGGCTGCGGCAGCGAGCCGGCGAGGAGCAGGCCAAGGTCGCACAGATGGGCGCCATCGAGATCGAGGTACTCGATCACGGAGCCATTCACACGCTTGCTGCGCCGAAAGACGAAGAGCTCGACCAGGCGCTCACGATCCTGCAGCAGTTTGCCTACGCGGATCTGTTTCCCAATCATGCGGTAGCCCCCGGAGCACATTGGAGCCGCATCCGGGTACAGCACGTCAGCAGCCTGCACACCAGCGTACCGCTGCAGATGAAATGTGTTCTTGCGGAAGTGCACGGGGACGTGGCGACGATCGACATGGATATGACGGGGAGCACGGCATTACCCCCGAGCAGTCTGGGGCTAAGCCCAGCGGAGCTGGCGGGAAAGATGGTCAGTGCCGAAATGACCATCGTGGCGCATTCGCAGAATCAATACCGCATTGCGTCGGGAGTCCTGCAGCAGAGCACCAGCCAGTCAACCAACACGCTGCAGCTCACCATCGCGGGGCCCGTGAGCGAGAACGACACAACGACCATACATTCCAGCGGGACAGTGAAGTTGGTTCCGTAGAGGCACGGCCTCGTCTCCTGAGCTGCCCGCCGGCATTGCTTTCCGTTGGGTCGCTGGCACGTTCTCCAGTGAGACTGTGAATCCGCCGATGCCGGGCTCCTCTCCGGCGGGGCCGCCCTTCGCAATTTCGCGGCCCTCCACCTGCGATCTCCTCCGGCGATCTCTTCCACAGGGAGGACTCGGTGGCTCGCTAGGGTTGCTGTCCATCAGCAGCAGTGCGCTTGAGCTGGCCGCAGGCGGCATAGATATCGCGGCCGCGTGGACGGCGGATGAAGGCGGGAACGCCAGCCTGCGTGAGCGCGTGCTGAAAGCGATCCACCTGGTCGGCGTCTGGACTCTGAAACGGCCGCTCGGGACCCATGTTCCAGGCAATCAGGTTCACCTTACAGCGTATGCCGCGGGTGAGGTCAACAATGCGGGCAGCATCCTCGAGGCTGTCATTGACACCAGCCAACAGCACATATTCAAAGGTCAATCGCTCCCGTTCGCGCAGGGGAAATGCGCGCGCTGTCCGCAGCAGCCGCTGCAGCCCTCCCTGACCCCTATTGAGCGGCATGATACGCTGGCGCATTTCGTCGGTAGTCGCGTTCAAAGAAATGGCCAGATGGGGACGGTTGGGCTCGGTTCCAAAGCGCACAATCTTGTCAATAATCCCCGACGTGGAAATGGTGATCCGGCGGGGCGACAGGGCCGCGCCCTCTGGCGTAGTCAATATCCGCACCGAGCGCAGGACGTTATCGTAATTGAGGAAGGGCTCGCCCATGCCCATGTAGACCAGGTTCACTTTGTGGGCGCCGGCGTCGCCAGCGCGCAGGCCATGCTCCCGCATTAAGGTCAGCACCTGGCCGACGATTTCACCGGCTTCCAGGCTGCGCTTGAGTCCCAGCAGGGCGGTCATGCAGAACTGGCAATTGACGGGGCAGCCCGCCTGCGTGGAAATACAAAAGGTGTAGCGGTGGCGAATGCGTTCGCCTTCGGCGTCGAACACTTCCTCCGGGAGGTAGACGGCTTCCACCGTCTCTCCGTCGTGCAGACGCAACAGATATCGCACTGTACCGTCTAGCGAAACAAAGCGCTGCTCGATGAGCGGCCAGGACAGGCCCCACTGGGCGCCGGCACGGGTGCGGAGTGGCAGCGGCAAGGTGTGGACGTGGTCCCATGCGGGAACATGTTTGCGCTGCACGGCTCGAAAAAGTTGATCAGCACGGAACGGGGGAAAGCCCTGAGCCGTCATCTGATCACGCAGGGTGCTGAGCTCGATTCCGAGAATGTTTTCTCGACCTTGGGACATGGGCATTTTCCAGAGTTCAAAAGGACAGGCTACGTAACCGGCAGGCGCCCTGCCAACACTCCTATGTTACTGAAAAACAAGAACTTCCTCCACCTGCCGGGATTGTGTCAGAATATCAGTAACGGTTTTTCAGGGAAATGGACCCTGAGGTGAGCCGCATCCCCCACCGAATCTCCCGGCATTCATCAAAGTAGGCCGGTTTCAGGTGGACGGTTCGCCAGACGTGGGCATCTGCAAAGATTGGAGTCCCCTCGCTGGCCGGAACGGCCGTTAGTGCCACCATGCGTCACCACTGCCCGTAACGCCGTATTTGCCAAGAGGATTCGAGCAGTTCTTGGTTTAGAGGTCCTTGGAGGCTGCCTTGTCTACCACCGCACTCGCACAAGAGCCGCAAGCCGTACAGAAGACCATTTTGCCGAACGGTCTTTGTGTGCTTTCGGAAACGATGAAGCACGTCCGCTCGGTCTCGCTGGGAATGTGGATCAAAGCGGGTTCGCGAGCGGAAAATGCGGAAGAAAACGGTATTGCTCACTTTATCGAGCACATGGTGTTTAAAGGCACCACCAACCGCAGCGCCGAAGCGATTGCCCGCTCCATGGACTGCATTGGCGGCAACATGGACGCCTTCACGTCGAAAGAGATGATCTGCTTTTCGGCGAAGGTGCTGGACCAACACCTGCCAATTGCCTTCGAGGTGCTTTCCGATCTGGTCCTCAATCCACTCTTCCGGGAAGACGACATCCAGAAGGAACGTGGGGTGATTCTGCAGGAGATCAAGATGGACGAGGACAATCCCGACTACCTCGTGCACGAGATCTTCACGCAAAACTTCTGGAAAGATCATCCGCTCGGCCGCCCGATCCTGGGCACCAAGGATACGGTTGGCAAGCTGGATCAGGAAAAGCTGCGGCGTTTTTACGGACAGGTGTTTCGTCCTTCCAACCTGGTCATTGCCGCCGCCGGCAATCTGGAACACGGTCAGCTCGTGGATCTGACGCACCAGTTTTTCCGCGACATGCGGCCGGAAGACTCCGGGGCTGAGGAACTGGCGCCCAAGAGCCACTCGCGCATCACGCTGCGCAACAAGAAGCAGCTGGAGCAGGTGCAGGTCTTTTTGGGGCTGCCAAGCTACCCCATCACGCATGAAAGGCGCTATGCCTGGTCGGTGTTGAACGGCATTCTGGGAGGCGGGATGTCGTCGCGTCTTTTCCAGAATATTCGCGAGCGCCAGGGATTGGCCTACGCCGTTTTCAGCGACCTGAATCCCTATCGCGACACCGGCGTGTTCAGCGTTTATGCCGGAACCAGCGTACAGACGGTACCGCAGGTGATTGGATCGATTCTGCACGAATTGCGGGACCTGCGCGACAACCTGATCAGCGAGGAAGAGCTGCGGCGGGGCAAAGACAGTTTGAAAGGCAGCCTGATGCTAGGGCTGGAATCGACCGGCTCGCGTATGTCGAACCTGGCCCGGCAGGAGATCTATTTCGAGCGCTACATGAACATGGATGAACTGATCCAGCGCATCGAATCGGTTAACGCGGAAGAGATTCGCGAAATCGCGCAGGACACGTTCCACACCGAGAAGATCGCCCTGACCGCGTTGGGGAACCTGAACGGGCTGAAAATCAACCGGGCCGATCTCGCGATCTGAGTTGCGGCAGACGGGAATTGTAGCGGCAGACGGGAACCAATAGAAAAGGGCCTCAGCGAGGCCCTTTTCTATTGGGAGTACCGGATGTTAAGCGGCCTTGCGGCCACGGCTACCGGTGCGGCTGGCGCGGCCGGAGACGCCATGGGCCTTTCCGGCCGTCTTGGCGGGTGCATTGGTCTTGCCGCGGGCGGTGGTTTTGTTAGCCCCGGCCGTGGTGCTTCGGCCAGCGCTAGTGCGTCCGGTGGCCGCCGTGGCACGGGTGCGGCTCACCGCGTTGACGGAATGGCCGCCCTGCGAATTGGAGGAACGAGAAGAACGTGCGGAGGTACCGGCGCCGCGCTTGGGCAGCGCATAGGCTTGCTTTTCGCGCCCTTTGGAACTGGCGCCGGCACGCGCACCTACGGCGCGAGTAGTCCGGCCACTTGCGGTTCCGGCAGTGGATTTGGCCCGGGAACCGGACGCGGCGCGTTTGCTTCCGCCGGAGCGTTCTGCTTCCGGAATGTCCATCCGCAGACGCGACCGAGCCGGGCGGGCAGGCGGCTTGTGCTCGGCCTTGGCCTCAATGGTTTCCGGGTAGACGAACTTGTGAAACCGGCTTCCCGGCTTGTCGTCGTAGAGCAGTTCCAATCCTTTCTCATCAAACACCTGAAAGAAATCATCCCAATTGATTCCTTGCAGTGTATCTCCCGAGTCCTGCGGGTTGAACTCGAAGCGCAACATGCCGCCGGTGCGGCTCACCACGGTGGGGCAGGCGCCATGTTGTTCCGCCCAATTGCGAATTTCTTCGTGATCCCTGGTTGCATGTGAAGCCACTGTGACCCTCCTGCGAGACAACTCGCGAACCCGGCCGCAGCGGCAGTGCTGCTGAGTGCACGGGTTTTTCCAAAGTTAGGAAGCCGGTGGGAAGGCAGAGGTTGTCACTGGCCGCAGAGAGGGGGAAAAAGCGAGGGAGGCACGGCCTCGTCTCCTGAGCCGCCCGCTGGCATTGCTTTCCGTTGGGTCGCTGGCACGTTCTCCAGTGAGAACGTGAAGCCGCCGATGCCGGGCTCCTCTCCCGCGCGAGGGGTCCGCCCTTCGGAATTTCGCGGCCCTCCACCTGCGACGGGCCCCAGCAACGGCGTCGTCTGCCGTTGCTGCGCGAGGATCTCCTCCCGCAGGGAGAACTCGGTGGCTCGCTCCTAGGGAGGGCTCTCGCCCGGGAGATATTTGGCCGTCAAGCGCTGCGCAGCGGTACAAACCGGCAGTAGCCAAGCAAGCTGGTACGAGGCTGGCCATGCTGGCGCTCCACTTTATACAGGCGATGGCTGCAGGACTGGCCGGCAGCGGCTTCCGGGAAAATGAGGCGGCCGCCTTCGGCGAGTTGTTCAAATAAAGTGCGGGGGAAAGTAGGGGCGGCGGCGGTCACAAGGATAGCCTGAAAGGGTGCGAACTCGGGCCAGCCGCGATTGCCATCTCCCGCTAAGAGCTGAACCCGGTGCGCATAGCCCAACTGGCGCAGCGTTGCCGCGGCGGCAACGGCCAGATCAGGATCCAGTTCGACGGTAAAGACCTGTTGCGCCAGTTCGGCCAGGAGCGCGGCCTGATAACCGCTGCCGGTGCCGACCTCCAGGACGCGGTCTGCGGGCGACAGGCTGGCCGCTTCGGTCATGCGGGCGACCATGTAGGGCTGCGAAATCGTGGCACAGGACGACAGTTCCAGGGCCTGGTCGGCGTAGGCCAAGGGCTGCAGCGCCTCAGGCACGAAGCAATGACGCGGGACGCGCGCCATTGCTCTAAGCACACGCTCATCACGGATTCCCTGCCGCCGCAGCAATTCCAGCATGCCTTGCCGGCTGGCGGGGGCGGCTGAGGACCAAGGGCGGCGAAATGGAAGCCAGCGAAACATAAGCTCAAGGCGGCACGGCCGCCGCTTTTATTCCACCCGCTACGGTGTGCGGCCCCGCCCCAAACCGCGGGCGTGGGCCCTAAAGGGCACCCCCGAACCTTTGTCGCCAGCCTTGCCGAGGCACGGCCTCGTCTCCATCAGGTGCGCAGCAGGATCTCGCGTTCATCAGCGACGCGCCGTGTCCAGCGCAAGCGGTCCAGGTGCTCCAGCAATGGAATCGCGTACTTTCTACTGACTCCGGTTAGCTCCTTAAACGCGGCGACATTCAAGCGCGACGTTAGTTTGGCCTGGCGCAGCAAAAGGGTGCGCAAGGCATCCAGCGCAGAACTATGAAACAACAAGTCGTCATTGACCCGCACCAGCACGCGATCGCGCAGCAGGAGCTGCAGCAGCTTTTGGGCACGGCGCTGATCGAGTTGCAGGGCGGAGAGTACTTCCGGGACGGGGGGAACACGCAGTCCCGCATCGCGAAAAGCACTCTCAATGCGGTCACGCGCCGCGGCTTCTTCCGGCGTGAGAGAGAGCTGGCGTCCGGCTGCACGGATGATCTCTCCAGCCTGTTCGATCTTGCGGGCTTCGATTTGTTCATGCAGGACAAAGCGAAACACCACCGGCCAGGAAGGCGCCGGCCGCAGCCGCAGGGCCGCCGCGGTACGCGCTTCCAGGTCGCTGATGGCGGGGCCCGGAGAAAGAGGATTGTCGCTGTGAAACGCATGCAGCGCTCCGAGCAAGGCGGCGGAGAGCTCCTGGACGGTGTTGGCGTGGAGAAAAAGCCGTGGATTCTGCCCTGCCGCATAGCAGGCCTGACGCCGCCGCAGCGCTTCTAGCAGAGAGTGCAGGAAGTCAGGCACCAAGCCGGTAGCGGCGATCAAGTCGGCTTCGGCAAGGCCCTCGGCACCCGCTTCGGCAAGCATGCCACTGACGCGCTCCTCCCAGCCCGCGTGTTCCCAATCGCGCAGGCTGGCGGCCGCTTTCTCGCGCTGGCGAGGGCGGCGCGCCAGCGCACGCAGCACGGTGCCCCCACCAACCGTAGCGGCGGGAGAGATCTGCCGCAGGACAAAACGGTCGTTGGGCAGCGCGAGCACTGGCTCGTGCAAACGCAACTGGGCGAGCGCCGATGCCCCGGGCGCGAGCACGTCGGCCTCCAGAAGAACGACCGTGGCAGTGACATCCAGGCTGTAGATATGGAGTCGCAGACGCGAATAGGATTTCAGCGGACGAGCGCCTGGCAGCAGTTGCAAGCGGACATCCAGGCGGACCGTGCAGCGGAACAGGCCTGGAGGCGCCAGGGTCATGCCACGGCGGATCTCGGCTGGTTCAATGGCGGCGAGGTTCACCGCGGTGCGCTGCCCGGCGCGCGCGACCGGCGTCGCTTCGCCATGGACGTGCAGGCCACGCGAGCGCAGCGGCCGCGCGAGGGAACGCTCCAAACCTCCGGGCAATGCTGGATGCCGGCGTTCCTGTTGGGCAAAACCTCCGTCCTGCAATGAGCCCAGCAGGTCAAGCGGCTGCTCGCGCTGCATTTCGCCCTGCAGCAGTGTGCCCGTAACGACCGTGCCAAAGCCTTTCAAAGTAAAAGCGCGGTCAATGGGGAGCCGGAAGGGCTGCTTTGTATCGCGACCAGGCACCTGTTCCGCAAGCACACGGAGCTCGTTCTTCAGCACCTCAATACCGGCGCCGGTGCGGGCGCTGACCGGAACCACCGCGGCGTTTTCCAGAAACGAGCCTTGTACCAGTTCACGCACTTCCGATTCCACCAACTGCAGCCATTCGGGTTCGACCAGATCGGTTTTGGATAGTACGATCAGCCCGCGCGGGATGCCCAACAGCCGGCAAATCTCGAAATGCTCGCGGGTCTGGGGCTTCACGCCTTCATCGGCGGCAATCACCAACAGAACGAGATCAATACCACCAACGCCTGCCAGCATGTTGCGAACGAAGCGCTCATGCCCGGGCACGTCAACAAAGCTCAGCCGGAGGGGCTGATGTCCAGAAATTTCGGGGAGGGTGAGATGGGCAAAACCGAGGTCTATGGTAATGCCGCGGCGGCGCTCTTCTTCCAGCCGGTCGGGGTGGGTGCCGGTGAGCGCTTCCACCAAGGCGCTCTTGCCGTGATCGATGTGTCCAGCAGTACCGATAACGACTGATTTCATGACGGGAGCAGTCCAAGGCTACAACTTTGCGGCACGGCCGCTCTGACCTTCTGCTACCACTTCGGCCTGCGATTTCGAAGTTGAGATCAGTTCAACCCGGCCCTGGCTCGGGTGGCAGCCATTCAGGACACAGCCATTTCGGGAGTCACTCCGCCCAGCTCTTCCGCCATGGCCTGAGCCGCCGCGACCGGGTCAGGGGCTCCGGTAATCGCCCGGCCAACGACCACGTAATCGGCGCCATTGCGGCGCGCGGAAGCCGGTGTCGCCACCCGCACCTGATCGTGGCGGGCGCCCTGAGAGGCGCGAATGCCAGGGGTGACGATGGCGAAATCCGGACCACAGGCACGGCGAATGGGGGCGGCTTCCAGCGCGGAGGCGACCACACCGCCGAGATTGCAGGTCTGACACAAGCGCGCCCATTCCACAACGCGTTCGGGGATCGGGCCGGCAATGCCCAAAGCGCGCAACGACTCCTCATGCAGGCTAGTCAGGACGGTAACGCCCAACAGCAGCGGCTGGGTGGGACTCTCCTCGGCCGCCAGCGCGGCGGCCTGCAACATGGCAACGCCGCCACCCGCGTGCACGTTGAGCATTTTGACCCCCAGCCGGCCAGCCGAGCGCACCGCTCCAGCTACGGTGTTGGGAATGTCGTGGAACTTCAAATCGAGAAAAATGCCTACCCCGAGATCGTTGATTTCATGCACGACGCGGGGCCCCTCGGCAACAAACAGCTCCAAGCCGATCTTCACCAGCCCGATATGATCGCGCAAACGCCGCGTCCATTGCACGGCGGCGGCGGCTTCAGAACAATCCAGCGCCACAATCAGGCGCTCATGAGGGCGTAGCGAGTGCAATTGCGACATAGAATCGTGCCTTGGCCGTTCAGTTCCGGCCGGCGGCCATTAAACTGGACGCCGAAATCAACTCCGGCGCCAATACCTCGTTCATGGAACCAGTGCGATAACCTTGCAGGTCGAGGGTGACGTAGCGGAATCCCAGAGTGCGAAAGCGTTCTGTAAGGCGGTCGGCCATTTCCAGGTCCAGCGCCCTGGGCAGCTCCGGACGAGCAATTTCAATACGAGCAATCTCGCCATGGTAGCGCACGCGGAACTGGCGAAAACCCAACTCCTCGAGGATTTCCTCGCCGGCCTCAATACGGCGCAAAATTTCCGGAGTTACCGCCGTTCCATAAGCCACTCGGGAAGAGAGGCAGGCTGAGGCGGGACGGTCCCAAACCTCCAGGCCGGCCTGACGCGCCAGCTCGCGAACCTCGGCTTTACCCAACCCGGCCTGCAGCAAAGGCGCGGTGACGCCGTGTTGCGCGGCCGCCTGATGGCCGGGGCGGAAGTCGCCGCGATCATCCACGTTGACGCCATAGGCTAAGGCGCGAAAGCGGGGGCGGCGGCTCATCTCGCTCTCCATTTGACGAAACAGCTCGTCTTTGCAGAAGAAACAGCGGCGCTCGTCGTTGCGCTGGTAATCGGGGTTTTGCAACTCCTGGGTCCGGATGACCTCGCAGGGAATCCCTTGCCGCTCAGCAAGGCGCAAGGCGGCGGCGAGATGGCGGCGAGGCAGGCTGGGGGAATCGGCAATCACGGCGAGCATGTCATTTCCCATTACCTGCCAAGCCTCAAAGGCCAGGCAAGCCGAGTCGACACCCCCGGAATAGGCCACCAGGGTAGGCCCCTGTTCGCGCAGAATGTGGTGCAAACGGGCGCGTTTTTCGCCGAGACTGCTCACTGCTTCAGGTTACCATGCGGCTCCGGCGGGGCAGGCTCGGCGTCCAGAGAGCTCAATGAGGCACGGCCTCGTCTCCTTCAGGCCGCCCGCTCCCGTTGGTCGCTGGCACGTTCTCCAGTGAGAACGTGAAGCCGCCGATGCCGGGCTCCTCTCCCGCGCGAGGGGTCCGCCCTTCGGAATTTCGCGGCCCTCCACCT
>DAIDIE010000033.1 GCA_027459505.1 Acidobacteriota bacterium | reverse complement strand
CACATGGTACTCCCACCTTGTGACAAGTCGGCGGAAGTTGTGAAGCCAAGCAAACAGGCGCTCCACTTTCCAGCGGCGGCAGTAACGGCGAAGGCTCCGCCCGTCTTGCGTTTTACCGCGATTGCGCCGGTTCGGCGCGATGGCCGCTGGAGCCCCCACTCCCATTCTGAGGGTTTGGCCCCTTCCAATTGGAAGGAGATCCCATCTGCCTCCACGCGGGTTTTGCTTGTCACCGTGCCATACCCACCCGCACGTCGGACAGCCGGGCACGGGGACCGGCGGCGCAATTGGTTTCCCGTTGGCGTCTGTGGGCGGTGGCTGCGGCGCATTCTGGTTGTCACCTGCTGTTGGGCCGCCTATAGGACGTCTCGGCTATTGAGCCACCCTATGGAACCAGTCAAACTTAATGTCAACGAGGCGACCGCCGTCGGGTCTTGTGCATTCGCCATACACCACAACACCCGGAAACGTTTTTGCAATAACGTCCAGCGCCTGATCCACAGTCACATTCCTCATCTCGGGGGGGAGATGCGGAAGTGTTGTCATCGGTGGCTCCACGAGGCCGATGTAGAAGTAGGACTCCTGATGGATTCCGAGCTTGTGTACGGGGCTTTCACGGCTGCCGCGCTTTCGATTGTGTCAATGGCTCCGCCTGGCCCACCCGGGTTGTACCGAGCGGTCCCGCTCAGCTTAAGGATGGGCAATTTCGCATCCAAGATCGATGTAAATACATTCCCTATCCTAATCTTGATTATTTTCGAAGGGCCTTCCAGGACCGTGACATTTTTGTCATTTCGAAATATCTCTCGAACTGCAACTAATCCTGTCACACCATTCGTTGGGGGCTGCACTTTTATCGCAGGGAAGAGCATACGATCCGCTCCAGCAGAACTGCAGATCCCATGAAAATAAATCCGGACGGCGTTACCAGATGGAGGCAGTACCGATTGGAGGTATCTTACGACGGTTTCATCGCTGCGCTGGCTAGTTGTTCGGGAAGCCGGCTGAGCGCTTCGACTCCCCAGTGCGTTCAAACACTGGATCGAACCGCCCAGTAAAAGAACGGTGAGCACCACTTCGACGAGTTTCATGCAGCTCCTTTCTGCTTTCACGAACCGGTTCAGGGTCTGCGGGTTGGCGATGGTGCCCTGCAGCGCGTCCGGGGTCATGAAGCGGCTCAGGCTGGCTATTGTAGCGGACTTCAAAGTCGGCGTTGGGATCGCGCTCCTTGCGGGTGGAGCGGCGGCGCTCGCTGACGCTGCCGACCCAGTCCTCGCCGAAGGCGGTGTAGGCGTGGTTGACCCAGCCGGACATTTCGTTGCCGTTGCCGCCGGCATCAGCGCCGTCGAGCCAATGTGGCCGGGAAAGTAGTAGCTCACCGCGCCGCCCCGGATGTCGGCAATGCGCTCGTCACCCAGGAAAATGCAGTATCAATTCTCAAGAGACCTGCGGTGCTGCTTGGTACCTCTATGGAACGGGCGAGGCAATCTCCGCTGAACGACGAATTGATCATACCTGGTGACGAAGTGATCCAGTTGTGATCATCATGCTTGCCGTACCATAGAACCAAGGAGCTCGATATGATTCAAATCAAGCGTGCCTACGAGGCTCCCGCCCGCAATGACGGGAAGCGGATCCTGGTGGATCGCGTCTGGCCCCGCGGTCTGAGTAAGCCCCAGTTGAAGCTGGAAGCGTGGATCAAAGACGCCGCACCCAGCACCACCCTGCGCCGCTGGTTCGGTCACGACCCTGAACGCTGGCCGGAGTTCCGCAAGCGGTACCTGGCGGAATTGCGCGCCAACAAAGAAGCCTGGCAGCCCTTGCTCGACGCCGCCCGCCAATCCTCCGTCACTCTGGTCTACAGCGCCCGCGACGAGGAGCATAACCAAGCGGTGGTGCTGCGCGATTTGCTGCAGGGCGCGCTCAAGCATTGAGGCGAAGTTGAGGCGCAGGGCCCAGCCGCTTTTTCCACCCGCTTCGGTGTCCGGCCCCTTCCCACGCCGAAGCGTGTACGGCTGGGCAGAATCCTGACACTTTAGTGCGGGCACATCCCTGACACTTTACCCTTGTTAGGAGGGTTTTTGTTTTTGCATTCCTGTTGCGGGCGAGCTTGCCGAAAACAGGGATATGCGGCGGCGGCCTTCCCCTCCTCCCCCAAAAAAACGGGGCGCCTCAAAGGCGCCCCGTTTCGTGTTCTCGCTTCGATCTCCGCTTAGAAGATCTCGAACTGTTCCTGATGCACCAGCGGATCGGGCTTGATCAGGATCGTCTTGCCGGTCACCTCTTCCATTTCGTTCAAGTAACGCGCGTTGCGCGCCTTGAGCGCCTTGGCAATCTCCGGATTCACGCGCAGCACCAGATCCGGACGGTTGATGGTGCGGGCCATCTTCCTGATCTCGCCGTGAATCTCGTTGCAGACCGTCACCACCGACTTCACCAGACCCACGCCCGCGCAGTAGGGGCAGGGGCTGCCGAGGGTGCGCTCCAGTGACTGCTTGACGCGCTTGCGCGTCAGCGCCACCAGCCCGAAGTCATTGAACGAGAGCAGCTTGGAGGGCGCCTTGTCGGCGCGCATCGCCTCTTCGAGCGCCTGCATCACCTTCTGCCGGTTCTTGCGCTCATCCATATCGATGAAATCGATGACGATGATGCCGCCCAGATCGCGGAGCCGGATCTGCCGGACGATCTCCTTGATGGCGTCAATGTTGGTCTTGACGATGGTGTCTTCCAGCCGGTTGGACTTGCCAACGTATTTGCCGGTATTGATGTCAATCGCCACCAGCGCCTCGGTCTGGTTGATGACGATGTAGCCGCCACTTTTCAACCACACCTTGCTCTTCAGGCTCTTGTTGATCTCCTCCTGCAGCCCGAAGTGCTCGAACATGGGCTCGTCGCGCGTGTACAGGCGAACCCGCGACGCGAGCGCCGGCATGAAGTATCCGATGAAGCGCACCACCCGCTGGTACTGCTCCTCGCTGTCCACCCAGATGTGGGTGTACTCGGCCGAGAGCTGATCGCGCAGCGTGCGCTCGACCAGGTTCAGATCGTGGTAGAGCACCTTCGGCGCCCGCGAGTTCTCGAACTTTTCCCGGATCTCGTTCCAGAGATTACTGAGGAAGCGGATATCGGCCTTGAACTCCTCCTCGGTGCCGCCCGCACCGGCAGTGCGCACAATGAAGCCACCGGGAAGATCGCGCGTGTTCTCCAGGATGATGCGCTTCAACCGCGCCCGCTCCTCGTCAGAGCTGATCTTGCGCGACACGCCGATGTGATGCACGGTCGGCATGTAAACCAGGAAGCGTCCCGGCAAAGCGAGGTGGCTGGTAATGCGCGCCCCCTTCTTGCCCAGCGGCTCCTTGGAAATCTGCACAAGTATCTCCTGCCCGGCGTGCAGCAGGTCGCCAATCAGGCGCGGCGCGCGCTGGCGGTGATCACCATCTTCCGCGCGCGCCTCGGCGGGGCGCCCGGGAACCTGAGTTTCAACCAGGCGCGGCGGCTCCGCGGTGGCCAACTGCTGCCCACCACTGGCCGGGTTGAGGTTGCGACCTTCGCCACCCCGTCCTCCGCGCCGGCGGCGGCGGCGGCCGCGCGCCTCGAAGCGCGCCTGCCCGGGCTGCTGCCGCACCTCGGCGGACGGCTCCGCTGCCGCGTCTCCGCCTTCGGCGTCAGGTTCTCCGTCGCCTTCGGGTTCCAGTGTTTCTCCGTCGCCCTCGGCTTGGAGCTGCTCACTTTCCTCGTCACCGGCAGGCGCCTCAATGCTCTCCAACTCCGGAAGAGCGGGGCTGGCCGCCTGCTCCGGCTCAACTGCTGACTCAAATCTCGAAGCGCTGCCGGATTCGTTCGCCAAAGGCGCGGCAGGCTCGGCCGTGTGCTTAGATTCAACGCGCTGTTCCAGGATGTTCTTCTCAGCGCGCTGTTCCAGCGCTTCCGGCTGCACGTGCTGTTCCAGCACTTCGTTGTGCCAGGCGCGCTCGGTGGGTTGTTCCTCGTCAAAACCGTTGGGCAGGGTGAAATCCGGGGTCCGTTCCGGCTTTCCCGTGGCGGTCTCGCTCGCGGACTGCGCTGGCGCGGAGTGGGGCCCTGCCTGCGGTACGCCTTCTGAAGATGGGGCCGCGCCGCGATACTTCGCCAGCGACTCGCCGGGGAGCACAAACGGGTAAGTTACCTTTGCGGCTGGTGCGCTGGTCTCGGGCGGCCGTGACGGCTCCGGCGCGCTTTCCCGGGGCGTCTCCCGCTCCCCATCGCGCCCGTGCCGGTGGCGCCGGTCGCGCCCGTGGCGGCGGCCGCGGCGCTCATCGCGATAACGTGAGGACGCGCCGCCGGCGGACTCCTGTTCGCCAGCTTGCCGGGCCTGGTTCGCGCCCACTTCGGGTTCCGGCTCGCCGCCGGCAGCTTCCATCGCCGCAGTCTCGCCGACAGGTTCCGGGGTAAAGCTGGGAGGCGTGTCCAGCAGCTCGGCGTGTTCCTCTTCGCCGGAAACCTGCTCCTCGGCAAAGCCTTCCGCTTCGAGGCGCTCGCCTTCCGCGCCGTCCTCCAGCGCGGATACGTCGCCGCCGAATTCCTCGAATTCGCTGCTGCCGCCATCCAGGTCGGCTTCCGCGTCGCTATCCTCGCGGGCTTCGCTCAGCGCGCCGCCTTCGGCGCCCTCCGCTCCCGGCGCCTGCAGTTGGTCCGGGCGTGCGAACTTCGAATCCGGAAAGCCTCCCCGGCCACGCCGTCCACGCTCGCGTCGCCGGCGGCGGCCGCCAGCTTCACGTCCACCCGGCCCCGGCGCCGCGGCCGGACCGCTGGACTCGGCTGGCGCCGCGCCCGCCGTCTTCAGCTTGGCCACCGCTTCTTCGGCTTCGCTGACGACGCGCTCATATTCCTCGCTGTCTTCGAAAAAGTCCGAGACGTAGAGAAACGCGTCGCGTTCCAGCCCGAGATCCACAAAGGCGGATTGCATGCCGGGCAGGACGCGCGTGACGCGCCCTTTATGAATGCTGCCGGCGAGCGTGTATTCCTCTTCGCGCTCGATATAGACTTCGGTTAATTCCCCGTCTTCGGAGATGGCGATCCGTGTCTCGTGCGGTGTCGACGAGACAAACAACTCTTTATTCATGCGAATTTCCCCAGGCCGGGGAAGCAAGGAAGAGACGGGAAAGGGGGAGAGGCCAACAGCCGGAGCCGGCGCGGCAGAGACACGCCGCCCGGGGCGCGCATGCGGCCACGCGACAACATCCTGATCGCCGCCGGGAAGCCCGCCCCAAGGGCGGCTTCGTGAACCGGTTCCGGTGCTGCACCCTGAATCCTTTACCGCCCGCCGGGCGCTTGCGCGGCCATGCCGCCAGCGCGCCAGCCCCTCGCTCCGGGGCCAAACAGGCGTTCAAAAATCTTCAGCCGAGGCCTTTCCAGCGCTCGACCATTCAAAATCGTTTGCTCAATCCGTATGCCGACGAGCCTGGGTGGAACAACACCAGCCAGCGGCGCGGCGGCTTGCGGCGCGGAATTCGCACCTGGCCATCAGCGGCACGCTGACCGGCATATTCGACCGGCTCGTCCACGCGAGCTCTTCACGAGCCCGGCTCTTAATTAACAAAACGGCGCATGCGCACGTTCATCACCATGCCGAGCGCCGCAAAACAAAACAATAGCGAACTGCCTCCCGAACTCATCAAGGGCAGTGGAATTCCGGTCACCGGCATAAAGCCCACGACCATACCCACGTTCACCAGGATGTGGAAAGCCAAAACCGCAACCAAACCCATGATCAGGAGCCCGCCACCCTTGTCCGGAGCCAGCTGAGCGCCCTGAATCAAACGCGTCAAAATCAAAAAATACAGCGCGAGGACGATGATCGCCCCGACGAATCCATGCTCTTCCGCAAAGGCGGCGAAAATGAAATCCGTCTGGGGGACGGGAAGAAATTCACCGCGGGTCTGTGAACCCTGCGCCATTCCCTTGCCCCACAATCCACCTGAACCGACCGCAATCTTGGACTGCAACACCTGGTAGCCGGAGTGCAGCGGATCCGCCTCGGGATGCACAAAACTCACCAGCCGGGCCTTTTGATAGGGATGCAGATGATGCCAGGCAAGCGGCAACACCAGCACAAAACCCAACAAAAGCACGCCAAATCGGCGCCAGCTCAATCCGCCCAACAACAGTCCTACCACAGCGATGGGAGCGTAGGTCAGCGTCGTACCCAGGTCTGGCTCGGCCAGCACCAGCAGCATCGGCACCCCCACCAGCGCCCCAAGTCGCAGTACGTCGCCAAAGCCAGGCGGAGCCTTACTCTCGGCGAAGAACCGCGCCACTACGATGATTATAGCCAGTTTGACGAACTCGGAGACCTGCAGATGCGCCCCGCCAATCGGAATCCAGCGCCGCGAGTGAAAAATGGCCCGCCCCACCACCAACACCGTCAGCAACGCCCCGACTGAAGCGACGTAGAGCCAGGGCGCTACTTCTAAAAGAGCCTTGTAGTCGATGCGGCTGAAGACCGCCATCAGGAACAGACCGGCCCCCAAGAAGTAGATCTGCTTGATGTACACCGAGGCGAACTTGGTCCCCAGTGTGGCGCTGTAAATCTCCACAATGCCGATGGCGCAGACCAGCAGCACCAGAGCAAACAGGAACCAGTCGAAGTCCCGCCATGCGGAGCGCATCAGTTCCCTCCTCCCTGCCGCTGCGCGAGTGCCAGATTCGGCCCTCTTGCCTTGCTCACCTCGCGGGGCGGTTCAACGCCACTGGCCTGCGCCACGCTTGCACCCTGCCCGCCGGCAGGATGCGGCGGCTGGGGCTGGCGCGCCGCGGCCTGCCCGTTAGCGGCCGCCCCACTGGCGCCGCCCGCAAACTCAGCCCCGCCGGCGGCGTGCTGCTCGTCGACAAAGGCTTTGATCACCTGCGCCGCGATGCGGCCGGCAAAATAGCCTTCCGCACCATGCTGGTAAAGCACCACGACCACAAGCTGTGGGTGATCCAAGGGATAGACGCCAACAAACCAGGCGTTGTCGACGAACTTGTGCTGCATTCCGATCTGTTGGAGTTTTTCGTTGGAGATGGTCTGGGCGGTTCCCGTCTTGCCACCAAAGTCCACGCCCTGCAACTCGGCGCTGGCCGCCGTGCCCCCCGGCTGGACCACATCGCGCATGCCCCCCAGGATGGTGGACACCGTCGACGGCTTTAGTGGATAAGAAACTTCCAGCGGCTTTTGATGTGCAGGCTGCGGCACCTCGCCGGGATGCAGCACCAGGTGCGGGCGGAAATAAACGCCGCCATTCACAATGCCGCCCACCGCACGCGCCAGTTGCAGCGGCGTGACTTCAATTGCCCCCTGCCCAATCGCCACCGAAATGGTCTCGCCCTTCCACCATTCCTGGTGAAAGCGGCGCTCTTTCCACGCCGGTGACGGCATCAGCCCGGCAAACTCGTGCGGCAAATCGATCCCGGTGCGCTGTCCGATTCCAGCTTCATCGGCGTATTTGTCAATCGTGTTAATCCCCATCTCGTTGCCGAGGGTATAGAAGAAAACATCACACGATTGCGCGATCGCCTTATGCAAATCGGTGAGGCCATGCGTCTGATGGCGGGCACTGATCCAGCACTTGTAATAGCGGCCATAGAACACGGCGCCGCCGTTGCAGACCACCTTCTGGTCGCCGCGCCCCGTTTCGAGCACCGCCGTTGACATGATGATCTTGAAAGTCGATCCCGGCGCCAGTTGCGCCTGAATGGCCTTATTCATCATGGGGTTGTCGGGATTGGTAATCAGCTTTTTCCAGGCCTCGGGCGAAATGCCTCCAGTGAACTGGTTCGGATCAAAGGTGGGGCGGCTCACCATAGCCAGCACTTCCCCGTTTTGCGGATTCAAAGCGACGACCGCTCCGGGCCGCTCCCCCATGGCCTCCTCCGCCGCAATTTGCAGGTTGTCGTCCAGGGTCAACTGCAAATCGTGGCCGGGCACCGGCTCGACGGTTGCCGCCTCCTGCACGACATGGCCGCGGCTGTCCACCACGACTTGCCGCATGCCGTCTTTCCCCATCAAAATTTTGTTGTAGTACTGCTCCAGGCCAAATTTACCCACCAGCGTACCCGGCGCGACATGCATCCGCCGGATGTCGTCTTCATTGGCCTCGCCCACATAACCGAGCACATGCGCGGCGAAGCCGTTTTTGGGATACAGCCGCCGGCTGATGGTCATGGTTTCCAACTCGGGCAGGTCGTCGCGGTGCGCGTCAATGAAGGCCAGATCGCGCTGCGTGATGTCTTCTTTGATGATGATGGGCTGATAGTCGGGCGCGCCGCGGAAGTGGGCCAGCGTCTGCTGCAGATCGGAAAGCTGCATGCCCAGGCCGTCGGCGATGCGCGGCAGATCACGTTGCAGATGCTTGGTCTGCTCCGGCACCAGCAACGCGCTGAAGGAGGGGTAGTTATCGACGATCAAATGACCGAAGCGGTCCAGGAAGCGACCGCGCGGCGCTGGAATAGGCTCGCTGCGAATCCGGTTGTGCTCGGCCATGAGCTGATAAGCGCCCTGCTCGAGGATTTGCAGGCGCCACAGCCCATACCCCAGCCCCAGAAAACACGCCAGCAGCAGGTACTGCAAAAATAGCAGGCGCGCTACCGGCAACTTCTGTTCATGGTCAAACATAGGACTGCGGAGCCTCAGGCGTAGCGCCGGAAGCGATCAAAAAAACGGAACAACAATACCGCCAAAACGGCATTCACCACCGCCGCCACCGTCATCTGCGCCGGCAGCCAGGTAACGGGCTTCACCATGAGGAAACGTTCCACGGCAAACGCCATCACCGCGTTCAACCAGCCCAGGCCAAACACCGCCAAAAAGCGCATTCCGGGATGCTCGGCGTCGAGCCGCAATCCCAGCGAGGCCGCCAGATAGCCCACCAGCGTCTTGGCCAGCCCATTGAGTCCCAAAGCCACGTGGGTGAGGCTGTCCTGCGCAATGCCCACCAGCGAGCCCGACCAGATCGCATTCACCTGGTTGCGCGAGCTCAGCCCGTAATAGGCGACCACCAGCAACGGGAAGTCCACAAAAGCCGCCAGGCGCGGCGCCAGCAGCGGCAAATAGGCCTGCATTACCAGCGCCAGCAGCGCTGTCAGAGGCAGAAAGAGTGGGGGGAAGTCAAACAGTGCCGCTTCGTCGCGGGACGTGCTGAATAAATACCGCACAGGAGTAGCGCTAGTTTAAAACAGAGCTGGATCGCCTCCAAGCAAAATACGGCCGCCTGGGGCATTTGCCTGAGCTCACTCCCTGGATTGACCTCAGGCTCCCGACGGTGTGCCAGGGAAGAGCTCGAAGTTGTTTCGTTGCAATAAGATTCGCTGCCGGAAGGGCAAAGGAAGGATTTGGCGGGGACGACGGGGCTCGAACCCGCGACCTCCGACGTGACAGGCCGGCGTTCTAACCAGCTGAACTACGTCCCCGCATCTGAACGGCGCTACCACCCCGCCGCGCTTTGTGGCGGTCCTGGACGGCACCGCGCAAACTGGCTCCCCGGCCGGAAAAATGGTGGGCGATATCCGGCTCGAACGGATGACCTTCTGCTTGTAAGGCAGACGCTCTAACCAACTGAGCTAATCGCCCGTCGGGCAGAAATTAATTCTCGGCGAATTCGCCACAAAAGGCAAGGACTGCTTTGCAGCCGCGGCCGCTGCGTGCGGCAGCGAGAGCGCCATTGCAGCGCTCGTGGAGACCGGCGGTGTCCGCCAGCAGGACATCGCCAGCGTGCCGCTCGGCATCGAAGAACTTAGGTAGCGACCCAGGTGGTGAGCCATGTTCTTCCGTGATTCCAAAACGATTGAGCGCCTCGAAGACCATGAACTAGCCAGCTATCTCGTTCGTGCCTGTGCGCTCTACCAGGCACTGCTGCCCAGCAACTCCATCCGCAACGAAATTGCCAGCGACGTCCAGTCCATTCACCAGGAGCTGCGCCGCCGCAACGACCTGCGGCAGCAGGAGCAAGCGACACAGCAACCGCTGGCCGCCTGAGCAGCCATCCGGCCCCTCCCGTCCGCGCTTTTCGCCGCGACTGTTTAGCCCCAGCCTCTAAGGACATTCTCGCCTCCGATCCTAAACTTGTGTGCGCCAATCGTGCCGGGCACAAGCACGCCTACCGTTTTGCTTCGCTATGTGCCACACTACAGCCGGAGTAGCACCACTCCCGCTGCTCCAGGTGGTGCATGAGCCGGCAATTCGCCTCAATTCTCAAGAAGACAGCCTTCCTCGACGACGCCCAGATCGCTGCCGCGCTCGAGACGGCACAGTCCAGCCGCCGCCCGCTGTGGGAGGTCCTCCTCAGCGACTACCACGTCGATGAGGTGCGCCTGGCGGAAGCCATTGCGCGCGGGCTGCAGCTCTCCTACATGCGCCTGGCCACGCTCAACATCGACCCCGAGCTCATCAAGGCGATTCCGGAAGCCGTCGCCCGCAAACACCTGGCGCTCCCCATTCGCAAAGAAGCCGAAGTGGGAACCGGCGCCGCCCGCCGCCGCCCCGCGCTGGTCGTGGCGCTGCCCGATCCAACCGATCTCGGCGTTCTCCAGGACCTCGAGTTCGCCACCGGTTGCCGCATTCAGCCCGTGGTCGCCACGCGCACCGACCTCAGCGACGCCATCACCCGCTCCTACGCACCGGAACAATGGCTGGAGAGTTTTCTCAAGAACGTGCAGGAGAGCGATGACGTCCGCGTGCTCGACGCACCCGTTGACGAGGTGGAACCATCGCCGGAGACCGCGCCGGTCGTCAAGGTGGTCAGCCTGATCATTCACGACGGCATCACCCAGGGCGCCAGCGATATCCACATCGAGCCCACCGCCACGCTGGTTCAGGTGCGCACGCGCATTGACGGCCTCATGCAGGAGTTCATGCAGCTGCCCAAATGGCTGCAGCCCGCGCTGATTTCCCGCATCAAGGTACTCGCCAATCTCGATATCACCGAACGCCGCGCCCCGCAGGATGGACGGATCAAGATCGCCGTTGGCCAGGAAGACGTGGACTTGCGTGTCTCCACCTTGCCCACACAATTCGGCGAAAAGATCGTCATGCGCGTGTTGGGCACCATCCGCCAATTGCCGGAACTGCCGCGCATCGGCCTCGCCCCCGCCGATCAAAGCAAGCTTCTCCACGCTCTGAGTCAGCCCCAGGGACTGATTCTTGTGACTGGGCCCACCGGCAGCGGCAAGACCACCAGCCTCTACTCGATGTTGCAGCACAAGCGCGACCCTTCCCTCAACATCATTACCGTGGAAGACCCCATCGAGTTCCAACTGCCCGGCCTTAATCAGGTGCAGGTGAACGCTCGCGCCGGACTGACCTTTGGCGCTTCGGTGCGCTCCATCTTGCGCCAGGATCCGGATGTTGTCTTCGTCGGTGAGATCCGCGATCTGGAAACCGCCGAAATCGCCTTCCAGGCAGCGCTCACCGGTCACCTCGTGCTGAGCAGTCTTCATACCAACAGCACCATTGCCACCCTGGTGCGCCTGATGGACCTGGGACTGGAAGCCCCGCTCATCAGTTCCGCGCTGAACCTCGTCGTGGCGCAACGCCTGGTACGACAACTGTGTCCCGAATGCCGCGTCGAAGCCACTCCGACCCCCGCGCAACGCGAACGCCTCGGGGCCGCCCTCAGCAACGCACCGGTGTACCGCAGCAAAGGCTGCAAGAACTGCCGCCATAGCGGCTACCGCGGCCGCATCGGCGTTTTTGAGCTGCTACGCCTCACCCCCTCATTTCGCGAACTTGTCCGCAACCGCGCTGGCGAAGGCGCGCTGCGCGCCGCCGCCGTCGCCAGCGGCACCACCTTCCTCCTGCAGGACGCGCTCAACAAGGTCTACGCCGGCCTTACCTCTCTGGATGAAGTACTGCGCGTGCTGCAGGTCGATGCCACCGAACTGGACTGGGCGGTCGACCCGCAAAGAGCGGCACATCAAGCCCTATCCGGAGCCTCGGCCGCGCCGAATCTCACTTCCGGGTCCGCCCAAACCACTGCGGCGGGCGGTGCGGGAGCAGGCGTTTCTGGTCAACAGGGAAGCTCTTTATCGTGCGGCAATTGTGGCCAGACGCTCCAAAGCGGCTGGCGCATCTGCCCCGTCTGCGGCACGCCTGCCAATTTGCCCAGCACGGCGGCGATTGCGCAGGTCCCCGCCCAGGCCGCCAGCGCCGCGGCTGCGAGCGCCGCCCCTGAGGCCAAACCTGTCCCAGCTAGCACTCCCGCAGTTCCCGTCCCGCCCCCCGCTCCCGCCGGACTGGGCGAGCCGCGTCATGAATTCGCAGAACTCGGTGGCCGCAAGCCGCGCATCATGGTGGTGGATGACGACGAGGTTATGCGCTGCATTACTGCCAAGGTGCTTGAGGAACTGCCCTTTGCGCCGGAAGTGATTGAAGCGGAAAATGGCGCCGAGGCCCTGGCACGCGCGGAAGCCAACAAACCCGATCTCATCCTGCTCGACGTGCAAATGCCGGACATGAGCGGTTACGAGGTCTGTCAAAAACTGCGCAGCAAGGTGCAGACCGCGTTCATCCCGATCATGATGCTCACCGCCAGCGTCGAGGAGCAGAGCCGCACCCAGGGTTTCCTCGTCGGCACCGATGACTACATGGGCAAACCGTTCGCCGTCCCGGAATTGCATGCGCGCGTCCTGCGCCTGCTGCGCCGCACTTACGGAATCTGATCCGGGGAGGAGCTGGGCTCAGCGCCGAAGTAAAGCGCGGTGCTGTTGTCTTACAGGGCCTGAGCCGAGGCGATCGCACCACGCACCTCCCACCCCAGGCTAATAGTGGAAAGTACTCTGCCGCCTCCCCGCCGAATGGCCTAAGCCGCTACCCTTTTCCGCAACTCCAGCGCGTCCGCCACTAACATGAAGTGCATGCGCGCGGCTCGCCGCCAGCTTGGTTCGTGGATCACCGTGTTGCCGATCACCGTCTTGCTGGGCCTCGCCGTACCGTTGCCTCCGCAAGCCTCCTTTCCCGCAAAGGCGGATGCCCGTGCATCCGCCTCAGGCCACATTCCGCTTGCCTACTTCTACAAGCCGCCCCAGGACGGCACCTCTGCGCACTTTCTGGCGCGTCACATGGCGCTGATCATCCTCATGCACAACGACGAGTCCTACGCACGCCGGCTTCGTCAGGACGGCTACACCGGACTGATCCTGCAATGCCTGGCGGCCAATGAGGCGGAAGGTCCTGGTCCTTATCTATACAAGTCGCAAGCCTGCCGGCGCGGTTACACCCCCTACCAACGTACTGTTGTCAACCAGCCCGATTTGTTCTGCCGCGCCGTTCACCCGCATGAAAGCTGGTTCCTGCATAACCGCAAGGGACAGCGCCTTTACACCTCCTGGCACTCCGCGGGAGGCATTCTCCGCAACATCTATTACATGAACCCGGCCAGCCCCGGCTGGCGCCGCTTCGTCGTCTCACGCCTGCTGGCCGAGCGTGCGCTCGGTTACGACGGTTTTTTTCTGGACAACGTTGCGCTCAGCCGCGATGGCCTTTTTCAGGACCCGTTGAATCCAGGCGGTGTCCGCGAGTACTCCTCTGCCCGGCAATGGAAAGCCGCCATGCGCGGCTATCTCGCATTTATACGCAGCCATCTACCCAGGAATGTTCCACTTTGGGCCAACCTCGTGCACGATGATGGCGGCGGGTGGGCACCCTATCTCCCATTCCTGAACGGCATGATGGTCGAAGACTTCGCCCTTGGCTGGCGCAACGCCCCGCTCGATCCCGCGCAGCGCAAGCGGCAGTTCACCAATATCCGTTTGGCCTTAGCCCACGGCAAAAGCGTCATTGCCGTCGTCCAGGGCGGTCGCCGCGAACCCGAGCGTCTGAGCGACGCGCTGCGGGCCTATTGCAGTCTGGCCAGCCCCAACCTGTATTTCCGCTACGCGGATGCCCATGATGCGGACTACCGCAACTACTGGCCGTATCCCCAACTTTTCTCATCTGATACCTGCTCCGGAAACACGCTCACAACAAATTCCGAACAACCCTCGCAATAACCATGGCCAGTACCACTAGCCCAGCGTCGTCCTCTCAATCGATGCCCGCCGGATCGGTCCCGGCGTGGCGTCTCAAGACACGCGCTCGCCTCACCTCCTGGTCCGCACCGGTGGCGCTTTTGGCTACCGCCGCGGCCTCTCGTTTCATTCTGCTTCCGCTGGCCGCGGGAGAGGCCGACTGTTCCCGTTTTCTGATTGGCATCACGCAGTGGGTACGCTTTGGACCAGGAGCGCATATCGCTTATGGCGCCATTTTCTCGCCCGCCTACTACGCCCTCGCCACGTTCTTCACGCGCCTTTACCATTGGGACTTGTCCGCTCTCGCCGCGCATCTGCAGCAGTGGAGCGCCTGGAGCAGCCTCTGGGCCACATTCGCATTGTATTGGTTGGGAACGCGGATCACGACCCGGCCGGTGGCCTATGCCGCCGCACTTTTGACCGTGTTTTCTCCGGCGTTTTGGTGGCTGAGCGTAGAAGCCCACCCGCAAATGCTCTCCTACGCCGCGTTGCTGCTCGCGCTTGCGGCCTGGGCGGAGTTCTGGCGCGCCACAGCCCGGCGCTCCCGTCCGCAACTGCAATACGCCTGGGCCGCGCTGAGCGCCGCCGCGCTCACGGCGGCGCTGCTGCTAAAAAGCGACGCCGTGCTGTATTGCGGCGCCTTCGCCGGCGTTGCGCTGCTGCTTGATAAACCCGCGCCCGTCCCCGTTCACCGCTGGCGTCTGTGGCTGCGGCCCTTGGTCGTTTCCGCCGCTTTGTGGGGATTGAGCGCTGTCCTTTTCCTGACGCTGCGGCAACGGCTTCTGAGCGCCTCCCTATCCGCTACACAGCACAAAGCGGGAGCGACGGTGGCCTCATTTTTGCAATGGCCGCGTGGCCTCGCCCTGCTGAAGCAATTAGCGCCTGTAGCCTTCGCTGCAGGCGTGGGCTTTTGGCTCTTGCTTGCCGTCGCCTTGGCGTGGTTCGTTTTTGCTCACAAAACTGCCTCCCAGCGGCAACGCTCACTTTGTTTGGCAGTTTTAGCCTGTTTCTGGAGCGCTCCTCCCCTCACCTTCTGGTTTCTGATCCGCGGTAATAATGTCCGCCACGTCGCACTTTGTTTTGTGCCGATTCTTTGGTGGGCGCTCGAGCAGCTCAGCCTTCGTGCTCTGTTTCACCGGCGGGATGCATCCCAAACCTTCAGCGAGAGCGCGCGAGACGGCTCGCGATCCACCACGGAAGGCCTACGAGTCCAAAACAGCCGCCCCCAGCACACCATACCCGCATTGGCGCCGGCGACCGCGCTCGCCATGGCTGTCACGTTTTGGGCCGTCCCCGCTTCTTCCAACGTGACGCTTTTCCCCTCCGGAAACCTCCTCTCCAGCGCGCAATTGCTCAACCGGAAGGCAGTGGCAATGCGCCACCTCAGCCAGGTATTGCAGGACCACGCCGGGCGTTCCTCCGGAAGGCTTTGTTATCTCGGCTTCTATAGCAACCCCTATATCATTGAGGATTTGTTGCGTCGCCAGCCTTCCATAACCCTCTCTGTCAGCAGCGACTGGATTGTCGCCAGTTTTCCCAACCAGGGCCGGATTTGGTTTGGAGAGCTGCCCGCGCCGGAAGCCTTTTCCGCCTACGCCCGGCGGTGCAACCGGGTCTGGAGCGCTGAATTCAACGGCAACGGCAGGCACAGACTTTTTTTGGGCTCGGAGTGGAAATGGGCGCGGGCGTTCGCCACTTCTCAATAATGCTGGGTGCCCGGAGAACGCGTGCGAAGCCCTGGGAGCGCGCCTTTTTCCAGTGAATAGCGAGGGGCTGATTGATCTCCGGTCAGCCGCCTACTCCTTCAGCAGCATCCTCCAGCGCAACGCTGGCGGGCTAACTCGGCGCTCCGGCAGCATAACCCAGCTACTTTGTCACTTATGCCTGATTGTTCTCTGCCCACCCGGCTGGGGATACTCGGGAGTGCGGCGGGCAAAATGCTCGCTGAAAGGAGTCGATTACAGCATGAAACGTGTAGGCATCGTCGGTTATGGGGTAGTGGGACACGCTTTGGCGGCGCTGTTCGGCACGGAACGCGTCACCATCTATGACAAATTTCGCGACGGCTGCAACGGCGCTGAACAACGCCAGCGCATTAATGCCTGCGATCTCGCCCTGGTGGCGGTTCCTACCCCGCAAGGTCCCGACGGCGCCGCCGAGCTGGACGCCATCGAAGACGTCGTGGGTTGGCTGCAAGCGCCCATTTGTATTAAGTCCACAGTTCCTCCTGGGACGGTGGACCGGCTGGTGACCAAAACGGGAAAAAGCATTTGTTTTAGTCCGGAATATGTTGGCGAAACCACCTGGCACCCCTTCAAACAGATTGAGACGCACGGGTTCCTCATCGTGGGAGGGGAGCCGGCCGCGGCGCAACATGTGGTGCGGGTTTACCAGGAGGTACTCGGCCCCGCGCCGCAATACCGCATCACGTCGGCGCGCACGGCGGAGTTGGTGAAATACATGGAAAACTGCTTTTTCGCCACCAAGGTGGCTTTCGTCAACCAGATTTATGAGCTCGCCCAGGGTCTGCGCGTCGACTACAACGAGGTTCGCGAACTCTGGCTGCTGGATGGCCGCGTCAACCGCTCCCACACCCTGGTTACCGACGAGCGCGGCTTCGGCGGCCGCTGCCTGCCCAAAGACTTGGCCGCTCTGATTGCCGTGGGGCGCCAGTTTGGGGGCGCGCCACTGCTGGAGGCGGTGCAGGCCTTCAACCTGCAAGTGCGCGCCCAGGCGGCGCCACGGCCCGCGCTCCTCAATTCCCGCCCTGCAATTTCAACCCTGGAGCCGGTGCACAGCGGTAGCGGAAATGGCCTCGCCCCCGCCGCATGACTGACGCGCCGCAGCACATAGGAGATGGCATGAAGACTTTTCGCGTTTCCCTCCCCCTTCCCGGTGGTCTCGCTCTCAGCGGACCGAGTGGCGTTTTTTGCGCCTTGCCGGGTACCCTCCAAACCCAGGAGGGGCCAGCCTCGGGCCACCGGTCTACTCACTTATCCACTGCGCTGCTGATGGCGTTGGCTGCCGCCTTCAGCTTTGCCATTGGCACGGGCGTTGGTTTGGCACAGCTTCCGCTGCGTTCCAGCGTCGCGGCAATCAAGCCGCTGCCCAGTTTGCCCAGTTCCGGGGTCATCCAGACCTGGGGTGCGGGCGCGGCCGACCCGGTTGGCCCCGGCGACCTGCTCGATGTCGAGGTCCTCGGCCAGCCCCAACTGAGCGGCACGGCGCGGGTCGGCGCCGATGGCTCGCTCGATTTGCCCTTCCTCGGCGCGGTCGCCGCCGCCGGAGAAACCCCGGCACAACTGGAGCAACAGCTCACGCCTCTGTATGGCCGCATGCTGCGTTCGCCGCGCGTCAGCGTGCGCGTGTTGGAAAACAACAGCCGCACCATTTCCGTAACCGGCGCCGTGCCCCGTCCCGGCGTCTACGCCTATAGCGGTCAGCTCACCCTGCGGCAGGCACTGGCCCTGGCCGGCGGGCTCGACCCGGCCCGCGATGGGGCCAGCTTGTACGTGCTGCACGCCAGCCCCGTTCAGGTCACGCCGGGAAAACCAGCCCACCTGCGCGTGCAGACGGTGCTGCGCACCATTGCCACCAACGATCTGCTGCGCAACCCGCGCCTGGATTTAGCACTGGCCCCCGGCGACAGCGTCGAGGTGCCCCCTACCGACGAAATCTATATCAGCGGCGCAATCAACCACGCCGGGAGCATGCCGCTCAGCCCTGGCCTGACTCTCGCCCAGGCGTTTAGCCGCGCCGGCGGCGGCCTGCCGCAAAGCGACATCCATCATGTGCGGGTGCTGCGCCGCAGCGGCGACCAGCGCCGCATCCTGCTCTGCGATCTCAGCCGTATCCGGGAAAATCGCGCCCCCGACCTGCCCCTGCAAGCGGATGACATCGTGCTGGTGCCCTCGTCCAAATCCAAAGAAGTCGGACTTACGGTGCTGGACTTCATCGGCGCCGCCACACGCTGGCGCATTGAAGGCGCCGCGTTCACCCACTTCTAGAACCGCCTCCCGCGAGGCCGCTGCGTGAAACAGCGCCCACTCCAGTGCGGCGCTTACCAAGGATATTTGCCATGCAACTGATAACCGCCCCTTACTCCGGGCCGCTGCGCGGACGCGCCGGCGTGGAACGCTGGCTTGAGGAAGAAACCCGGCGCACGCCCTGGGCCCGCCGCCTTGGCACCGCCCTTTACCGCCACCGCGGGCTGGCGCTGATTGTATTTGCCACCTTCGTGCTGCTGGCCGCCGCGGTCGCCCTGCTCATCCGTCCGTATTACCAGGCGACTGGCTCATTGGTGCTCGACCGGCCGCCGCAACGCATGACGCAACTGCACGAAACCGGTGGCAGCTACAGTCCCAGTGATGAGGATCGCGACATCCAGACCCAGCTCACGGTGCTGCACAGCCAGCCGGTGGCGGCCCGCGTGATCGCCCAACTCAAGCTCGAGCAGAACGATCCGCAGATCAAGCGCTCGCTGGACGATCTGGCCGCCAGCCTGGCGAAAAAGCACGAGCAAGCCAGCCCGGCGCTGCGGCTGCAGATTGCGGAAGGAATTTTCCTCAACAAGCTCAGCGCCGCGCCGGATAAGCTCAGCCGCACCGTTCTGGTCAGCTACGGCGCCCAGGATGCGGCGCTGGCGGCGGCGGTGGTCAACCAGACCATGAGCGCTTTCGGGGCCTATGCCCAGCAGCGCCGCCTCGCCGCCGGCGTGCAGATGAGCCAATGGCTGAACGGCGTATTGCAGGATGTGGCGCGCCAGCGCCAGCAGGCCGAGACCGCGCTGGTTGCCTTCCAGCAACAACATGCTTACACCCCGCTGGTGGTTCCCGGCGGGCAGCAAAATGTGCTGCTGGAACAGCTTGATCTCGCCAATCGCGAGTTGACCGCCACCGAGGCGCAGCGGCTCGCCGACAATGCCGCGCTCCAAGCGTTCCAGGGCGATCCGCAACAGCTTCCGGAGGCTTACCGCACACCTGAGCTCAACAGCGCCAGCGCCGCGGTAGAAGCCGCCCAGGCGCACTTTGACGAGCTACGCGCCACCTACCGCCGCAACTTCCCCGCCGTCACCGATGCGCGCCAGCAATTGCACCTCAGCCAGGCGGCGCTGGCCCATGCCGTCGTGCAACTGCGGCAGGGACTCGGCGGCCGGGTCCAGCAGGAAGCGCTGCACGAGGCGGAATTGACCGCCCTGGTCCGCCAACTGCGCCGCCGCGCCGCCGGCGAGAGCGCCACGGAAATCCGTTACCAGAACCTGAAAGGGCAGGCCGATCTCGCCACCGCCGTGTATAACGATCTGCACGACAAGCTGAGCGAGGCCACCCTGGCCGCCAGTCTGCCCAGCGCCAACCTGCGCCCGCTCAACCGCGCGCAAGTTCCGCTGTTGCCGCAGTACCCCAATCGTCCGCTATACCTGCTGCTGGGCGTGCTGCTGGGCGCTGCCTTTGCCATCGGGGCCGCGCTTGTGCGCGAGCGCTGGCAAGGCGTGGTCACTGGCCCTGAGGATGGCGAAACACCGGAACTGTTGCCCTCGCTGGGCGTCATTCCGCTGGCGCCGTCGTCACCCACAGCTCTGCGTTCCAACCTGCGCGGCACCCGGCTGCTCGCCGCGGGCGCGGCTAACCTTAACGGCCCACTCGCGGATTACTATGCCAAGCTTGCCGCGCGCGTTGCCGCGCGCTGCCCGGCGCCACACAAAATGATCGTGGTCAGCAGTACCCACAGCGGAGAGGGCAAGACTGAAACCGTCTGCAATCTGGGGCGGGCGCTGGCCCAGGCCGGCTATCGCACCCTGATCGTCGATGCCGACCCGCTGCGCCCCGGCTGTGCCACCTTGCTCAGCGCCCCCAGTGCTGGCGGCGAAGTCCAGGGGCTGGGACCCAACCTGGAACTGTATGTGCCCAACGGCAACGGCACGGCCACCATGCTGCCGCGCAAGATTGCCGAGCAGAAAGCCGTCTGGACCGGGCAATACGATTACGTGCTGCTCGACTCTCCCGCCGCCAGCCGCAGCGGAGACGCGCTGCTGCTTTCCCGGCTCAGTGATGCGGTGGTGTTGGTGGCGCGGTGGGGCTTTACCCGCCAGCAGGATCTCGCCAATTGGGCGGAAGACCTGGCGCGGGCGGGTGCCCCGCTGCTGGGGACCGTGCTCAACGGCGCCGACCTGTCCGCGCCGGGATTGCGCGGGCTGCGCGCCGCGCCCCGCCTCTCCACGTTCATCAGCGTTGCGCCCCAGGAGGCGCAATGAGCGGCGGCCCCAAACCCGTACTCGCCGATGAGCGCGCCGCCGCGGCGGGGCTGCTGCGCCTATTCAGCCGCGCCCGCCGCGGCCGCAAGCCCATGGTGTTGGTGCGGCTGCGCTGCCGCCCGCTGCCCGGCATGGCGCGCGTCTCCTCCCACCGTCTCGCGCTGCAAATCGCGGCGCGCTTGCGCATTGGAGATCTGCTCTGGTGGCAACCCCGCATGCGCGTGCTCTGGCTCCTGCTGGAAGAAACCGACGACGCCGCTCCCGTGCTGCGCCGGCTGCAACACCTCGGCGGCCAGGGCTGGCGTTTGGAGGCCTCCCTGGCCCACTTCCCCGCCCAGGGCCTCACGCTGGAGAGTCTGCGGCAGCAACTCGCCCATCCCGGCCGCGCCGCGCGTGCCGGAGGCAAGGAGGCGGCATGAAACTGGATCTGGCCAGCGGCTCCACCCTTACCAATCCGCCCGTCCTCCCCTCCCCGGCAGCCAGCGAACCGGCTGGGGTTCCCACCGGGACAGCGGCGGCCCAAACAGCCGCCCATCACCTCGGCTGCAGCGGCATGCGCGAAACCGAATGCCAGGCGTTGCTGCAACGGCTGCGCGAGCGCGCGCTGCTCCGCAACCGCACCGGACTGAGCCCGGCGGAACAGTACGTCAAACGGGCTCTGGATCTTTGCCTTGGCGGCCTTCTGCTTCCCTTGGCCGCTGTGCTGGTCGGCGTTGCCATGCTGCTCATCCGTCTGGAATCGCCCGGCGCGCCCTGGTTCTGCCAGTGGCGTACTGGTCGCCACGGACACCGCTTCCGCCTGTGGAAGTTGCGCACCATGGTGCAGAACGCGGAACAGCTCAAGCCGCAACTGCAGGCGCTCAACGAACTGGCGTGGCCCGATTTTAAGATTTCCCAGGACCCGCGTGTGACCGCCGTCGGCCGCTGGCTGCGCCGCTGCAGCCTGGACGAGCTGCCACAACTGTGGAACGTTTTGCGCGGCGACATGTCATTGGTCGGGCCGCGCCCCACCTCTTTTTCCAGCGACACCTATCAGCCCTGGCATACCGAGCGGCTGGAGGTGCTGCCCGGCATGACCGGCTTGTGGCAAGTGCTGGCGCGTGGCGAGTCGGAATTTGACGAGCGACTGCGCCTCGATGTCGCCTACGTCCGCGGCTACAGCCTGGGCCTGGACCTTTGGCTGCTATGGGCGACGGTGCGCGTGGTGGTCACCGGTAAGGGGGGCAAATGAATACCCTGGCGCTGCCTCCCGTCGCGGCGCCCCTGCGCCGCCCCCACCTGCTCGGCGATTTCACGATCGCCATTTTGGCCCTGCTGTGCGCCTCGCCGATGTTGTTGCTCGCGGCCCGCGTTCCCGCTCACCCCGCGCTCGCCGTGCTGCTTGCCGGCGCCATCACCGCAGCCACGGCAACCATCCTGATGCGTCCCGAGTGGGGCAGCCTGGCGCTGCTCCTGGTGGGCTTCTGGAATTTCTCTGACATCATCACCGAACAGACCGGATTTAGCTGGGTTCTACGCTCCATTCTGGCACTGACGTTGATTGGGTTGCTGCTGCGCGATCTGACCAACGCGCGCCGCCGCCCCTGGCGTTGGCCGTTTGCGCTCGCCCTGCTGTTTTACGGGGCGGCGCAGATCGCCACCTTCGCCAGTACCGGCTTTCCCCGGCTGGTTACCGCCAGCTTGTGGGAATACGGCAAAGATCTGGTCATGATTTATCTGGTGGTCAACCTGCTCCGCACCCCGCGCCTGCTGCGCCTGGGCGTGGATGCGCTGCTGGCCGCCGCGGCCCTGCTGGCCCTGCCCCCGGTCATTCAACGTCTGACTGGCAGCCACTTCGAGTTCTGGGGGCTGGGCAAGATGGAGTGGGCGGAAACCGCCCCCGGGGTGATGGGCTACCGCCCGGGCGGCGCCCTTGGCGATCCCAACTTCCTGGCTCTGGTACTGGTGGCAGTGCTTCCCCTGGCGGTGATCGTGCTGCTGGAGAAAGGGCCGCTTCTGCGCCGGCTGCTGGCCGGCGCCAGCGTGGCCCTCTGCCTTGCCGCCGCGATTTTTACCTACTCGCGCGCCGCCCTCATTGGCTTGGTCTTCGCCGCCCTGATGCTGTTGTGGCATCCGCGCCGCAAACTTATTACCGGGGTGGAAATTGCGGGCGTGCTGGTTGTGCTCGCTATCCTGCCCTCCAACTACTGGCAGCGCATGCTGACCCTGACGCAGTTGAAGCATGTCTCCAACGTCAGCTCGATTCAGGACCAGTCTTTCCGCGGCCGCGAAAACGAAGTTCTCACCGCGTTATTAATGTTCCGTCACCACCCCATCACCGGCGTGGGTGCGGGCGGCTTCAGCGCCAATTACGAGCGCTACAGCGCCATGCTCGGCACCGATATCCGCAATGAGGTGCGCGATCCACACAGCCTCTACACGCAGGTGCTATCGGAGACGGGGCTACTGGGCGCAGCCGCGTTCTTGTTCCTGCTGTGGACTGTGCTCTACGCCTCGCGGCGCGCCCGCCACCGCTTTGCCCATCTCGGAGCTGATTCCCTGTCGCGCTTGACCTGGGGATTGGAACTCTCCATGCTCACCTATCTGCTGCTCTCGGTGTTTCTGCACGCCGCCTTCTTCCGCCACTTTCTTATGCTGCTGGCTCTTGCGGGCTGCGCCGTCCTGCTGTCAAAGCGTTTGGCGCATCTCGCTCAGACCGTTTCCGGTCCCGATCAGTTCCGGCCGGACGAACCCGGGGTTGGGGAAGTCCTTCCGCACTCCGCGGCGCCTGCGACCGGCGCCGCCTGATCTCGCGTATGAAACGCCTGCTATGGATCATCGACTCGCTCTCGCTGGGCGGCGCCGAGCGGCTGGCGGCGGATCTCTTCCGCCGCGGTCTGCACCCGGGCTGGGAAGTTCACCTGGTCAGCCTGCGTGACGCCACTGCGGGCAACGAGATGCTGGAAAACGAATTGGAAGGTGCGGGCCTCTACTGGTATCGCCTGCGCGCCCGCCATCTTCGCGATCACCACGCCTACCAGCGGCTGCGGCGGATCATTCATCATCTTCAACCGGACCTTATCCACTGCCACCTGCGCTACGCCACACTCTGGGGAAGCGAACTCGCCCGCCGCGATCAGATCCCCAACGTCGCCACGCTGCATGTCATGCCGGATGTCAGCGGCGGACTCCGCAACGGCCTGCTCGAGCGCCTGGAGCGCCGGGCCCTGCGCCGCAATTGCGATGCGGTCTTTGCCGTTGGAGGCGAACAGGCCGAAGCCTGGCGCCGCTTCGGCGTTCCCGCCACCAAACTACGCCTCGTCCCCAACGGCGTCACCTTGCCTCCCGCCGCCCCGCGCAGCCGCCAGGAAATCCTGCATCAATGCGGTTTCAGTCTCGACCACATCGTTTTGCTCACCGTCGCCGTGGTGCGCGAGCCCAAAGGCTGGCGAACGCTGCTGGAAGCGATTCCCCGCGTGCGCACTGCCTTACCCCAAGCTCGTTTCATCTGGGTGGGCGGCGGGCCGGATTTTCAGAGTTTTAAAGCGGAGCGCGACCGGTTAGGCCTCAGCCACGAGTTGTATCTCGCGGGCGGCCGCGCGGATATCGAACGCTGGCTCGAAGCGGCGGACGTGTTCCTGTTTCCCTCCGAGCGCGAAGCCCAGCCTACCGCCCTCATGGAGGCCATGGCGGCCGGCGTTCCCATTGTCACGACCACTCTGCCCGCCATCAGCGAAGTGATTCAGGGGGCCGGCCTTCAGGTGCCCCCCGCAGACCCACGCGCGTTCGCCGAAGGCTGCGTCAAGCTGCTGCGAACGCCCACCTTGCGGAAGCGCTTCACGCAAGCCGGGCGCCAGCGCTTTCTCTCCACCTATTCCGCCTCCGCATGGCGCGACCGCCTGTTTGCCGAATACGAGCGGCTGCTGCAGCGCAAGCCGGACCAGGTTGCTGGTCGCACGCCGGCTCGCAACCTGCTGCTCATGCCGGCTGCCATTCGCTCGCGCGGAACTGGGCAGGCGAGCGAACTCGCCCCCTCGCTCGCCACTGGCGCCCCGTCTCCGATCCCGGGTTCGCTAGCAGCCTCGCAACAGAGCTCACAAGCGGCCGCCCCTCTGGTGGCAGGCCCGGACTTATCGAGCCCGGAATCGCCGGGGCGGGAAAACTCCAGTCAGTCCGACCCTCATTCGCCGGAATCGCCGTCCACGATCGCTCCGCACCTGCCGCTGCCCATGCGTGGGGGTGTGCTCAGGTTCGGCAACGTCATTCCCTTTTCGTCTCCCTTGTCATCCGCCGCCCACGCCCGTGCAGCGCAAAACGGCATTGCCGGAAGCAATGCCGCCGAGCTCAAAGCCGAACCGTCCACGATGTCCTGCAATGGAAACAATTCGGGAACCCGGGCTGGAGCGCGCCGCACTCCGATTCGCGTGCTGATGGTCGAAATGTTTTCCCATGCGGGCCTTTATCACTACTCCGTACAGCTCAGCGCCGCGCTGGCGCATGCCGGAGGCGAGGTCATTCTCCTCACTGGCCGGAACCCGGAATTCATTCCCGATCAGGTTCAGGGCCGCACGATGCTGGCGCGCCTGCTGACCTGGAACCCGCGCGCGCCGAGCCGCCTCCCGGCGCCGCTGCGCCGCCTCATGCACGGCCTGCGCTACACGATTGCCTGCGCGCAAGTGGTCCTGCAAACCGTGCGTACCCGTCCCGGCTGGGTTTTACTGGGTGATTTCGAGCATCGTTGTGACCGGCTTCTCGTCCTGGCGCTTCAGCGGCTCTGTCGCGGCGTGCGCGTCGCCGACATCTGGCATAACGTGGAAGCCTTTGAACGCCTGCACGCAAATCCGGGAACTCTCACTCGCCAGCCCGGCTGGCGGCGGCGGCTCGCCTGGGAACTCGACGCCGTCTTTGTGCACGGCGAAAACCTGCGCCACTCCTTCTGGCGCGGTCTGGGCCGCCCCGCCATTGCCATTCCGCATGGCAATCAGAACCTGCTACTGCAAGCCGCCTCGCCAAACGATCCCGGCCTGCGGCGGCGGTTGAAGATTCCCCCCCGCGCCACCACCGGGTTGTTACTAGGAACGCTCACCAAATACAAAGGTGTTGACGTCCTCATTGAAGCCCTGGCCCTGCTCCAGGAAAAGCATCGGCCCGTCATTGTGATCGCCGGGTTTCCCGCCGCGGACTTTCCGCTCAACAGCCTGCAAATGCGCGCGGAACAGGCGGGAGTCGCGCCCTTCCTGCGCTGGATACCCAGCTACATTCCGACAGCGGAAATCGCCTGGTATCTCCGTCTCGCTGATTTTGCCGTGCTCCCCTACCGCGCCGCCTCGCAGAGCGGTGTGGGCCACCTCGCCAAGGCCGCCGGCCTTCCGTTATTAGTCACCGATTGTGGAGGGTTGCCGGAACTCGTCGGAGATAGCCAGAACAGCCGCGTCATTCCCGCGGGCGACCCCAGGGCCTTGGCCGAGGCACTGAGCGAGTGGGCCATGCAGCCTCCGCCTCTGGCCCCCCGCCACTCCGCCCTGACGGGGCTCGCTAGCGGATGGGACGAGGCGGCGCAGTTGATCTACTCACGGCTGAGTTTGTAAAGAAAGTAGGGAATGACAAGCGGGAGAGTCCCCAAACCTTCAAGCCAGGGGCGATATGAACCGGCATCTCGATAGTATGGAAACGGCAGAACCGCCGGCCGGCCCTGCAGATAGGCGTAGGCAAGAGCGAATGTCGCGAGCCAGAAGATCATCCCTGTAAACCAAACCCTGCCGCGCTCGCCCATTCTGCCCAAGGCACCGAACCCATAAGCAAAGAGAGCACACAGGTACGCTCCGCCCAGCGTTGCGCCCATGTAATAGAAAAACGCGGGAAACGCACTGGCTAGATCGTGATAGGCGCCAAAAGAGGCCTTCGCTGCGACAAACAGCCCGACCGCGTTAGGAACGATGGCATGAGTCCAGAGCTGCGTGGAACCCTTCGGGATTCCCGGCCCCACCTTCGCCTGCTTGGTTCCAGCGTCCATTGGCTGCGCAAAATCATTATTGAGCCGGAGCTGGCATGTCAAGGCGAATGTGCCTGATGTGCGTGCCAGCACTTCAACGGGACGAACGGCTTTGCAGTCTCAATTACAAGGTGTCGTCAGGGCGGGCCAGTCCCTTCCCTCTCCCTACCGCGCCACCTCCACCCGTCCTTCGAAATGCGCCTCGATCTCCTCCAGCGTCTTTCCCTTGGTCTCCGGCAGGAAAAACACCGCCGCGATGAAATACACCACGCTGGCGCCGGCAAAGATGAAGAACATCGTCGAATACCCGTACTTGCCCACGGTGGGTAAGAACACCGCCGCGATCGTGGTTGAAACGCCCTGATTGATAACCAGCGCAATGCTCATGCCATTGGAACGGATCCGGGTCGGCATCAGCTCGGATAGGGCCAGCCACACCACCACCCCCGGTCCAATGGCGAAAAACGCCATGAAGATGTAGAGGCAGATGGCCACTGTCCAGCCCTGCCGCGGACCCGGCACGGGCGTAATCAGCGCGTTTTCAATGCGCAGGGGCGCCGTGCGCGCCTGCGCCAGGCTGGCGAATGGATTCGAGAAGAAGGCGACCACCTTATTGTCCGGCAGGCACTGAGCGCGGCTCAGGCTGAGTTCCCCGGCGGGCACCTGATCCGAGCGCAGCACGTTGGTGGAAGCACGGAAGCCTCCGCAGGAGTAGATCACCACCAGTGAACTCGGGTGCGCCGTCAGGCTGGCGGCGTGTTCGGCGCCGAGCAACTGCGCGGCGGTGGCGGGATCATAGCGCAGATGCAGCGCCTGTGCCGGCGTAACCTGCGCCTGCAGCAGCGGCCCCGCGTCCACGCGCGAGCGCTCCACCGTCCGGAACACCAGTCCCACCGCGAGCAGCGCGAAAATCATTCCGCCGCTGCCCAGCATCAGTAGAAACTTGCGCCCTTTGCGATCGATGAGCAGCACGCTGGCCCAGGTCATCAGGAAATTGACCACAGTCAGCAACAGGTATCCCCAATGCGCCTGCAGGTCGGAGAGACCGCTTTGAATCAGTATCGTGGCGTTGTACTGGATGATGGAATTCACGCCCGACGCCTGGTTGCAGGCCAAAATCACGCAGGCCAGCAGGAAGGGGACCACATATTTGCGGCGCAGCAGCGAATCGGAAGCGCCCGCCTCCTTGCGGCGCTGCCGCTCGGCGAGCGTGATCTCCTCGATTTCACGCAGTTCGGCATGCGCCTCGTCCGGCGTGCGCGAGCGCAGCAGAGAGCGCAGGGCGGCCTCCTTGCGTCCACGGCGAAACAGCCAGCGCGGCGACTCGGCCAGCAGCAGGCTGCCCAGCACGAAGATCAGCCCGGGGGGCAGCGAGACCCAGAAGATGCTGCGCCAGGCGTGGTCCTTGAACGCAAACACCTGATGCGCGGTGCCATGCGCCGTCACATGCTCCAGCCGCAGGCTGAAGTACATGCCCACCACCGCCGCCACGACCAGTCCCGCCGTCAGCAGCCATTGAAAAATGGCGGTGCCCTGGCCGCGCTTGGCGGCGATCAGACACTCGGCAAGGTAGAGAGGCACGAGGACACCGATCAGGCCACCGCTGATGCCCTGTAAGAGGCGTCCCATCAGCAGTTGAGAAAATCCGTGCGACAGCGCGATGGAGGGAATGCTGATCACAAACAGCAGGCCGCTCAGGCTCATCACCAGCTTGCGCCCCAGGAGGTCGGCGAGCAGGCCGGCAAACAGTGTCGAGAGCACCGAGCCCAACAGCACCGCGGCCACCACCAGCGAGAGCTGTCCCGCGGTGAATTTCGACGTGTCCTGCAGGTAGGGCAAAGCGCCGGCAATGATGCCCACGTCGATGCCGTAGAGCAGCCCACCCAGTCCGGCCACCAGGAGCAGAAAGCGGTTGTACCACACGAGGTTATTGCTGAGGTTCATGGCTTCAACCCGTTGGAGATGGTTGTCGTACGGCTGCTTCGTCCCGCGGAATCAAACGCGGCCACGCGGAAAACACTTTTGGGCGCGGCGGTCACTGGAGCGACATAGCGCGGCGAATGCGCTGTGGGACGTGATCCGTCCAGGGTGTAACGTAGCACCAGCCCGGGATAGGCGCCGTTGGCGGCATAGCGGCCCTCTCGCAAAACCGCGCCGGGAGGTGGCAGCCGGCAGGCAATCCCGCCGTGGAAATACGCCAGCCGCTGCAACTCGCGCTGGCCGAGAACGTTGGCGAACACATTCCAGTCCGCGGCCAACTCACGTTGCCGCCGCGCTCCCGCCGGCAGCGCCTCCCAGCGGGACTCCGGCGCCCACGCGCGCTCCGCCGCGGCAAGCAGTTTGGGAAAGGCGAGATACTCGGAGACGCGATTCCCTTTGGCGTTTTCCCCCCAGAGATTACCCTGCAACCCGAGAATGTGGGCAACGCCGCTGGCGCTCAGCGTGACGCGCTTCGCCGCCACCGCCCCGGCCGCAATCGGATTCCCCATACTGTCCCGTTCGTAATCGCCGAAGACGTTGAGAGGCGAGAAGCTGAATGCGCTGTGTGTGTTGACGTATCCCGCCCAGGAATATCCCGGCTCCAGCGCGTTGCGATCATAGGCGAGGTCGAAGTAGAGGTTCGTGGCGCTGGCAAGAACCACGGGATAACCCAGGTTGGCCAGCCGGTAGGCATTGTTCTCATTGCCATCGCCCCACACGTTGTCCCAGCTAAATGCCCGAAACTGTTGCGGAGCGACGACCTGTACCGGCTGCCGTTCCCTGCCCCGCGCCGGACGCGTCAGAACCACATCGTCCCATCCCGCCATGCGTATACCGCGCCGTTGCAGCATCCCCGCCATTCGTTGAAAAAAGTAGGCCGGCAGGGCGGCCACGCTATGTGGCCCCGCGCCAGAGAGCGGCCTCTTGTCCGAGCGCAGCAGGGACGCGCAGGCCGGAGAGCGCTCCCATACGCCGGCGGGAACCTCGTCACCTCCCAATGACATCACCCGGAGCCGTAATCCAGCGCGGCGATACAACGCCTGCAAGCGGTCAATGACGGCGCCATAGAAACGGTAGGTCGACGGCTCGCAGACGTTGATGACGTTGTCGTTCCAACCCTGCACCGAGCCATAGACGGATTGATCGTGCGGATCGGACAACAGGTATTCCGCCGCGGCCAGTGGCTTTCCGGCGGCGGTGAGCCGTGCCGCGCGCGCCTTCATGGCGACAATGGCCGCGCGACTGTGTCCCGGCGATTCAATTTCCGGGACAACTTCAATATGCCGCTCCCGCGCGTAGCGCAGAATTTTGACAAACTGCCGTCCGGTGAAGTACCCGCTGCCGTGCGAGATGGCAGGATTGGCGTAAGGGCCAGAACCAAACGATGGATACAGCCGGTGCATCTCGCGCACTGTCTGTCCGCGGAAGCCGCCCACACTGGTCAATTCCGGCAATGAAGGCACTTGCAGCCGCCAGCCTTCATCATCGTCCAGGTGGAGTTCCAGACGGTTCATCTTGTAGAGCGCCATGGCGTCCAGAAACTTCAGGATCTCCGGCTCGGGATGAAAGTTACGCGCCGCATCGATCAGCAGTCCGCGGTAATGAAAGCGTGGGGCATCGATAATCGTGTACCCAGGAAGCGCAACAGTCGCCGTCCGGGCGCGCGCGGCTGCAATAGGCAAGAGCTGCCGCAGGCTCTCCACCCCGTAAAACACCCCCGATGCCGATGCGGCCGTGATGACGATGCGGTGCGGCGCGATCGAGAGGCGGTACGCCTCGCGTTGCGTTGCGGCGCTGAGCGGATCCGGAAGCTGAACCGTCCCGATACGCAGCAGGATGCTATTGTGCAAACTGGACGCCCGCAACGTTTCGGGCTTGGCCACCCCGGGCTGGGCCACTAAACCCGGCGTGTGCTCCAGATGCCGCGCAAGGATGCTTTGCAGGAATCCCGCCTCCTGCCGTAAACCCTTGCCGTAATCAATCGTCCACTGCGCGCTGATCTGTGCGTGACCGCCAGTCCGCTGGTAATGCAGCGGGGTCGGCAAAACCGGCGGCAACTCTCCCGAGGGCAGCAAGTGCACCGCAAGGTTCTTTTCATAGCGTTCCTTCGGGGTCGACAGCGGGACATGATCCGCCAGGCTGCGCCGCGTATGAAGGATTGGTAAGACCCTGTAGTCGCGAATCGGCTGAATGGCGCCATTGGACCACACCAGATATGGCCCTGCGGGCGCGCCGGAGACGTTCGTCACCGCTCCGATTTCAGATACCGCCAGCTCCAGGCGCTTGCCGGGGGCGATGGTTGGAAACCCTGCGGCTGGCTCGATCTTGTAGAAGTCGCCATTGATGTGGGTAATGCGGATCGAACGCGGGACATCCTGCGGGCGTAGCGCGCGCGCGAAGTTAAAGTACAGGGTCCAGCCGGAGGCCGGAAAATCGTTTTCTCCCTGATTCACAAGGATGAACGTCGACCGGGAAACGCCCGGTGCGGACGTAAAGTTCTGATCGAGGCGCCAGCGCAGAGCCACTTTGCCATGTCCCTGCGCCAACAGAGAAGTTCCAAGCATCGCCAACAGCAATGGCAGCGCGCGCAGCCGCATGGACAGCACTCCTCAGGCCGAGTAGGCCAACTTCCCCGCCAGCCAGGTCTGGCGGATCTGGGCGGCGGACGACAGCACAATCAAGTCGGCGGGCTCGCCCGCCTGGATGCGTCCCACCGGCTTGCTCACCACGCCGGCGGCATTCGCCGTTGCCAGGCGCAGCGCCTCGCCCAGGCTGATTCCGGCGAAACGCATCGTGTTGCGCACCGCCTGATCCAGAGTCAAGGTGCTGCCCGCCAGCGCGCCCTGGCAGAGCGCCCGGCCGGCCTTCACTTCGACGGTAATCCCACCCAGGTCATACGTTCCGTCGGGCATGCCGGTGGCCGAGATGGCGTCGGTGATCAGCACCGCCTTGTCCAGTCCTTTGGCGCGCAACCACAGCTTCACCAGCTCCGGCGCCACATGGATGCCATCCGCAATGAGATCGGCGGTCAAGAGCGAGGAGGTGAGAGCCGCCCCCAGGACTCCGGGCTCGCGATGGTGTAACGGGCGCATCGCGTTGAAGGTGTGTGTGGCATGGCTCGCGCCCGCCGCGATGGCGCTGTTGCTGACCTGCAGTGTGGCGTCGGTGTGCCCCAGGCTGACCACAATGTTCAGCTTGCGAGCCCGCCGGATCGTGGCCAGCGAACCGTCAAACTCGGGCGCCATGGTGATAATCCCGATCGCGCCGCCGGCATCCTCCTGGAACTGTTCCAGCAGCTCCGGCGCCGGCGCCAGCAGGTTTTCCGGAGGATGCACGCCACGCCGCGCGTGGCTGAGGAAAGGGCCCTCCAGGTGAATGCCCAGCGCTCGCGCCGTCCCTTGCGGCTGCCGTCTGACGTAATTCCCCAACCGCTCCAGCGCCGCGCGGATGCGCTCCAGCGGCGCCGCCACGGTAGTCGGGTAATAGCTGGTCACGCCATGCGCCAACAGGAAGCGACCGAACTCGTCCAACTGGCGCTCGCTGGCCGCCATCACATCCACGCCGCGGCCGCCGTGGATATGGATGTCAACCAGGCCAGGCGCAATCGCCGCCTCCGGGTACTCGTGCAACTCGCCTTTCGGCATTGCCTGCTCGGCGCGCGCCCCCACCTCGGCGACCACCCCGTCTTCAACGACCACAAAACCGCTGGGGATAATGCGCTCGGCGGTGATGACCTGACTGGCTGAAAAGATCGTACGCATGGGTTGCTTACAGGGTCCGGGTGACCTTTGTTAGTGTACGGGGTTGATCGGGGTTGAGTCCCTTGGTGACCGCCAGCAGCGCCGCGAAAAGTTGCGCTGGAATGATGTAGGGGATGGGAGTAAACGCCTCCTGCAACTCGAAGGGCAGTTGCAGACAGCGCCCCGCTAGGCCACGCGCCGCCGGATTGCCCTGGTCGGTAATCACCACCGTCTCCGCCTGCACCTGTTGCACGCGGTGCAAGGTCTCCCGCAGCGAACGCCAGGTAACCCCCGAGGGTGCGAACAAAAAGACTGGAAAGCCCTTCTCCACCATTGCCACGGGTCCATGCAACAAATCGGCGGAGGAGAAGCGCTCCGCCACCACGTAGCTGGTCTCCATCAATTTAAGAGCGAATTCAAAGGCGTTGGCGTAGTTGAGGCCGCGGCCAATCACCAGCGCGCGGCTCATATAGCGGTAGCGCTCCACCAGCAGGCCAATCTTGTCGTGCAGGCGCAGCGCCTGCGCCGCCCGCTCGGGAATGCGCATCAGCTCCGCGTTGGCAAACCCCGCCCCCAGCGCCTCGGCCAGCAGGTACTGTACAGCGAGCTGCCCGGTATAGGTCTTGGTGGCCGCAACGCTCTTTTCCTTGCCCGCCCGCACCAGGAAGGTGTGGTCCGCCAGCGAGGCCATGCTGCTCTCGGGTTCATTGGTGATGGCCAGCGTGCGCGCTCCGTACTGCCGTGCGCGCTTGAGAACCATATTGGTGTCGGTTGATTCGCCGGATTGGGAGATGCCCACCACCAGCATGTGCCGCAGATCGAGCCGCTTGCGGTACAGGGTATAAACCGAGGGCGCCACCATGGCCGCCGGAACCCCCGCCGCCACTTCGATCAGATAACGCCCAAACTGTGCGGCATTGTCGGAGGTGCCACGCGCCGCGAACAGCACCATGCGTGGCGGATCACGCTCCAGCACCTTCTTCAGCTTTGCCGCCTCCGGCAGCGCCGCCTTCAGGGTGCGCTCCAGCGCCTCCGGCTGCTGCTGAATCTCCTCAAGCATCTTCGACATAAGGTTTTCCAACCGCCTCAATCTCTCAACAAAACTCAAACCCGCTTAGAAGAGGCCACCGGCGACTCCTCTGAATCCGGGTACCAAGTGCCCCAACCAACGTGTTTGTTGGTGGGCATCGCACACTTCGCCGGGTGCCCCACCCAACGTATTTTGTTGGGTGGGCATCGCCCACATCGTGCGCGCCGCCCAACCCTCAGCACCGCCTCACGGTGAACCGTGCACTATGAACATCAACCTTCAGGAGGCCCAACGGACAACTGACCACCCACAACCGTACCCACTAGCCTCCCGTGACCTGCCGTCGCACGCTCTCCTGCTGCTGCCGCTGTTGCACCTTCAACTTCTGATAGATCATCCGCTGCCGCGCCGCCGCGGCGGACTGGCCAGTGCGGCTGAGCGCCACGGCCAGTTGGTAATGCGCAGTCGAATCCTTAGGCTCCAGCCGCACCGCCTCCCGCAAGGGTGCGACGGCCTGGGCGGGCTGCTGCAATTGCATCAGCGCCTTGCCCAACTCCAGGTAGGCCTGGGTAAAGTCGTGGTCCAGCGCTACCGCCTGACGAAACTGCGACACGCCCGCGGCGGTGCTGCCGGTTTGCACGGCAATCTCTCCCAGCACGAAATGAGCGGCGGCGTTTTTCGGATCAATCGCCAACTCCGCCTCAAACTCTTTTCTGGCCTCCTGCATGCCCGCGGCGTTCAGTCCCGGCTTGGACAGCAACAGGCGTCCCAAGCGGTAGTGAATGCCCGCCAAGTGCGGATGCTGCGCCAGAATGGTCCGGTACTCAGCCGCCGCTTTATCCCACTTCCCCTGCGCTTCCAGGGCTTCCGCATTGAGCTCATGCACCTGATATGCGGAGGGGTCTTTGTAGAGCAGCTCCAACGACGCCCGCGTCGATAAGTCGGAATAGGCGTGCACGGAAACGTAGAGTACTTCCGGATCTTTGGGAAACTTTTCCCCCAACCATCCCAGAAAATGCAGCACGGCGGGGTTGTTCTGCAACGACAGGGCGCATTGCACGCCGGCCAGCGCCAGGTCGCGTCCAGTGGGGCTGGCTTGCGCCGGCAGCAAGGCCTGAATATGCGGCAGCGCGCGGCGGCAGTGCCCCTGTTGCGCCAGGCGCATCCATTGAGCGGCGGCGGTTGTCTGTTTGCGAGGAGTCTTGCTTTGGCTCAGGCCGGCAGTGCCGCTGGCGAACAACGCTGAGCCGAGAAGGTACGAGAAGAATCGGCGGTTCATGAAAGTTTGGGGCAGGCGCCCATCGCCTGCCCCAAAGGTGCCACGTTAGAAGTACAACTTCAATCCAAACTCGATGTTGCGTTCGCCTTGTGAGCTGTTGACAACACCGAACTGGCTACCTGAGGCATGGGTCTCCCAGGTCGTTCCCCACCCGGTGTTCAGGATGGGCGTATTCGTGAAGTTGATGAACTCCGTACGGAACTGCAGGTACTTGCTTTCGGAGAAATGGAACTCCTTTTGCAAGCTCAGATCGAGGTCAGTCAAGCCCGGACCACGGACGGTACCGACACCGCAGGTTCCAAACGTCCCAGGGGCCGCATCCGTGTAGGAGTTCGGGTCGAACCACTGGTACCCGCCTCCCGGGAACGGATTGGAAGTGCCAAACACGTGGGGCGGAGCAATACAATCAGCGCGTGCACCACGCGAATTGGTTCCCGAGTTATCAGGTCCCCAGATGGTGAGCGGGAAGCCGCCGCGCCAGGTGAAGATCGGGCTCACGTTCCAGCCGCCCACGATGGCGTCCGCCACGCCGTTCATGTTGTGGCCAAAGGCGCGACCATGGCCGAAGGGCAGGTGATAAACGGCATACGTCGTGAGGACGTGATGCACGTCGTAGTAGCAGGGTCCCCACTCGGCGGCGCCGTTGTACAGGTTCTGCCAATAGGGAGAGGTCGGCACAACCTGCCCACCCCAGGAGCCGTAGTAGCCGCTGGAGTTGGTCATGCACTTGCCATAGGTGTACGCCACCTGGTACTGCAGGCCGTGACTGAAGTCCTTCTTCAGCGTCGCCTGCAGCGCATCGTAGCGCATGTTGCCGTTGGATTCGGTACCCGAGATGGTTCCGATGCCCTGCGACAGCGGCACCGAGAGGCTCGAGTTTCCGGACAGATAGGGGCTGGGTGCGGTCGTGCCATTCGGCAGAAGCTGCAATTGCGAGTAGGGCATGGGCACCATCATGTGCGTGACATGCTGGCCGACATAGCCCACCTGCAGAGCAGTGCTCTTACCGAGCTGGTGTTCGACGGTCAGGTTCCATTGCTGGTCCACTGACGGGCGCACGTTCGGATTCCACATGCGCAGCACCGCGCCATAGAAGGGATTGCTGGGAAGGACGGTCGGAATCCCCTGGTCAAGCGTGGTCGAGGGATAGTTCAGCGATGTGTAGTTGCTCTCCACTTCCGAGCTGAACGGCGGGTTCATGGTCAGGCGCAGGTTGGTCCCGGTGCCTTCCATGTAGGTGGAGATGTCATAACCGCCGCGGATGACGGTCTGACCATTGAACATCGCCGGCGTCCAGGCAAAACCCAGACGGGGCTGGAAGTTGGAAATGCCGTTGTAGTTGTTGTACAGCGCGCGATTGTTGCTGTAGGGCGTGTTACTGGAACCGGCGTACTCCACCGCCCCGCTGATCGGGCTAAAGTTGAGCTGCCGGTCATGCACCTCGATCCAGGGCGTGTGGTCTTCCCACCGCAATCCCAGGTTCAGGGTGAGGTTGTCGGTCTTGCGCCAGTCATCCTGGATGTATCCGGAGATGATGTTGGCGCGCTGCCCCCAGGTGCCGCCCACCACGCCACGGCCCTCGTCATTCGGCAAGCCCAGCAAGAAGTCGGCCGCGCCGACGCCGCTGCTGTTGGAAACGCCGCCCGTGCTGGCCGCCGTGTACTGGCCGTCGAAATTGAAGTAACCGAGACTTCCGTTGTTTCCCGAGTAGTAGGTGTTCACGCGCTCACGCAGGTACTGGAAACCCACTTGGTAGTTGTGGCGTCCCGCGGTGATCACCAAACCATCGTTGAACTGGATCACGGTGTCGGCAAAAAGCTGCGTTACGTTCGAGCTGCCCAAAGCGGTGAACGGCGAGGGATTGTTGCCGCTGAACTGCAACGCGGGCAATCCGGACCCGGGATTATTACCCCCGGCGATGCCGATCTTGTTGGCCAGGTCGCCCAGCGCGCTCATGTCCGTGCCAGTATTCAGCTTCACGTAGTTCACACCCAGGCGGGCGTCGTTCACGATATTGCTGCCCAGGGTATGCGTCCAGTCGCCCACGATGTTATCTGTCGGCGCCTGATTGAAGCCGTTGCCGATCAGGCTGTACGTATTGAGGGTCGGATTGTCTTCAAAGCTGTGCGAATAGCGGGCAAAGAAGCGATCCGATTGGTTGGGATCGAAGTCGACCTTCACGTCCTCCTGGTTGACGTTCAGGTGACTGCTCTGACGATAGGTGTAATTGCCGCTCCCGCAGCCAGTGCAATTGGGGTCCGGATAGAGGCCGCTGTTGAACAACGCCGCTACCGCCGGATCAATGCGGCCGCTGGGAATGATGTTGCCGGCAAATTGCGTCCTGGTTCCGTTTGCTGTGGTCGTGTTCGGGTCGTAAATGTTCAGAGGATGGGTGCCGCTGGCGTCGGTGTAGGTCAACCCGCTGAAATCGCCACCGCGCTCCGCGGTCGGCATGACCCAGGCAAACTGCTGCGTGGCAGGGTGATCGAAGCGCTCGCCCTGGTAATCGCCAAAGAAGAATAATTTGTTCTTGATGATCGGACCGCCGATGGTGCCGCCGAACATGTTCCAGCGCAGCAGCGGACGAGGCGCACCGTTGAAATTATTCGCCCAGTTATTGGCGTTCAGCTTGTCATTGCGCAGAAACTCGAACAGATCGCCGTGGAACTGGTTGGTACCCGACTTGATGGTGGTATTGACGATGCCACCTTCATAGTTGCCAAACTGCGCGCCCGCGTTCTGCTCGATCAGGTTGAATTCCTGAATGGCGTCGACGCTGGGGGTGTAGCCCACCAGGTTGTCCGACACCTGGTTGTTGTCCATACCGTCCAGCAGGAAGTTGTTGTCCTGCTCGCGGTTGCCGTTGATGTAGGGGCGGCCCGCGCTCGCAATGGTGGTTTCACCGGTCAGCGTCGAGGGATTGGGATTGACACTGCCGGGGGCCAGCAGCGTGAGCTGCACGTAGTTGCGCGTGGCCAGCGGCAGCGACACGTTGGTACGGGCATTGATTACCGTGCCCAGCATGGGACTCTGCGTCTGCAGCACCGGAGCGCCGGCGGTAACCGTCACCGCCTGCGTGGTCTGGCCCACTTTTAAGGCGAAGTCCTCGCGCGCCACCTGGTTGAGCACCAGCGTGAACGGAGTCTGTTTCGCCTCGGCGAAGCCCCGCGCTTTCACGCTCATCTTATAGGTGCCCACCTGCAGGTGGGGGATGGTGTAGGCGCCTTTGCTGTTGGTGACCGCCGTCAGCGTGATGCCGCGCTGCACGTCGGTAATGCTGATAGTTGCGCCGGGCACGGCCGCTCCCGAAGGATCGGTGACCACGCCGACAACGGATGCCGTAACGTCCTGCGCCGCCAGCCGGGGCGGCAGCAGGCTGAAGCACAACATCAGCGCCGCCATCCACCACACTGGACGGGGAGGATACAACCACAATCTCGCTTTCATAACGCTCCTGATTTCGAAGGGTGCCGCCCAAACTGCGGAACACATAAAGCTATATAGCATTATAGGAGGCCCTGTCAACAAACTTTCACAAATCTTTTCCGTACCGCTCTATAGCTATAGGGTTACAGTTCCCCTTGCCCCCGGCCGCCCGCAGCGGCGTAAACTATTGCCAGGACTACCGATGCCCATCTCTTCGCCCATCCTTACCCCGGCGCTTCCCGCCTACAAACGCATTCAGTCGCAACTGGCGGCACGCATCAAAGAGGGCGCGCTGAAACCAGGTGACGTAGTTCCCTCCGAGCGCGAACTGGCCCGCCTGCACGAGGTCAGCCTGATGACCGCGCGCCACGCCCTTGCCGAACTGGAAAAGGAAGGGCTGGTGGAGCGCCGCCGCGGCGCCGGCACCTTTGTCGCTCCGCCGCGAATTCACTTCAACAAGCTGATGAGCCTCTCCGAGGCGATGGCGGCGCGCGGCATGAGCGCCTCCACCAAGGTGCTGCACTGCGGCCTGGTCAAAAACGAGACCGAGGTGGCCGCCCGCCTGGGCCTGCCCTCCGATTCCGAGCTATTGCGGGTGGAACGCCTGCGCCAGGCCGCCGACGAGCCCTTCGCCTTGGAAATCTGCTCGCTGCCGGCCAGCATCTTTGGCGACCTCTCGCGCCTGCAGTTGGAGCGCCGCTCACTATTTACCCTCATCGAGCAGCAGTACGGCATTCCTCTCGCCTACGCCGATGAGGAGGTTGACGCCACTCCCGCCGAAAGCCGCACCGCACAACTTTTGGCCGTGCAGCGCGGCTTCCCGCTGCTGCGCATCCGTCAGGTCATCTACTCCACCCTGGGCAAGCCCGCTGTTCACGTACTCGGTCTCTACCGCTCCGATCGCCACAGCCTGCATATCCGCCGCTTCCGCTAACGTCCGCGGCCGGGAGATGCTCGCCCAGAAATTCCGGTGCGTCCGCCCGGCGCCTGCCGCGCGCGGGAGCGGGTTGAGGGCAACGCACTTTTTCTCTCGTCAAAAAATGCCGCGCAAGCCGTGGGTTTTCGGCAAAGCATAGCTTTTCCCGCCCGCAGCGCCGCGTTTACCAGTTTCTCCTAGCATCCCAAGCCTTCCGCCGCCACCCCATGCTTTTGTATAGCTATATAGCTATATGTCGAATGCCGCTATGGACAAAAAATTTATTGGCGGACAACGTGGCGAGCGTGCTATATAGCTGTATGGGAGTGCCGCGCCATCCTTCTCCACACCTGCCCGCACGCGCGGCGCTCCCCCCGGCTTCTCATGAAACTTCGCGCCCTACGTACCCGCCCGGCCGCCGTGCCGGTCTACCGCCAGATTCAAAACGCCATCCGGCAGCAGTTGGAGGAGGGTCAGTTGAAGTCCGGCGACCTGGTCGAGTCCGAGCGCGAGCTGGCGCGCCGCTATGGCGTCAGCCTGATGACCGCGCGCCATGCCCTGGGCGGCCTGGAGCGTGAGGGCATTGTGGAGCGGCGCCGCGGCGCCGGCACCTTCATCGCCCCGCCCCGCATTCATTTCAACAAGTTGATGAGCCTCTCCGAGGCCATGGCCAGCCGCGGCCTCAACGCCGTCTCCCGCCTGCTCTCCATGGAGCAGGTCAGCAACGAACCGGAGATTAGCGCGCGCCTCTCTTTAGCCTCTGATGCCGCCCTGTTTCGCGTGCAGCGTCTGCGCCGCGCCGGCAATGAAGCCTTTGCGCTGGAAACCTGTTACCTCGCCCTCAAGGACTTCAGCGACCTCACCCAGACCGACCTGGAGCATCACTCCCTGTTCCACGTCCTGGAGCACCACTACGGTCTCACCCTCTCATACGCCGACGAGGAGGTCAACGCCACCGCCGCCGACGGCAACACCGCGCGCTTGTTGCGCGTGCAGCGCGGCGCTCCCCTGCTGCGCCTCTGCCAGGTCATCTACACCAGCCAGGCCCGCCCCACCGTCTACGTCGTGGGTCTTTATCGCTCCGACCGTCATACCCTCTTCATCCGCCGCTTCCGGTAGGCCACGCAGCCGGCGCTGGCGTCACTGACTTACGACGGCTGGGACCTAAATGGATTCAGCACCATTCACGCCCAGGCTCGTGGTTGTGTTCGAGCACGCACAAACGGCGCGAGGGTACCGCTAGGCTTGCGAAGTCCCTGGAGCCGGGAGGCACGGCCTCGTCTCCTTCAGGCCGCCCGCTCCCGTTGGTCGCTGGCACGTTCTCCAGTGAGAACGTGAAGCCGCCGATGCCGGGCTCCTCTCCCCCGCGAGGGAGCCGCCCTTCGGAATTTCGCGGCCCTCCACC
>DAIDIE010000024.1 GCA_027459505.1 Acidobacteriota bacterium | reverse complement strand
CCCAACCCGGCGGAGCCGGAACCAAAAGGTGGATGAAGTGCGAATGCGATTGGGGTAGAAAGAAGGTATGAAAACCCAGACGTTGGTGAATCGCCATGCACAGGACATCAAGGGCGTGATCGAGTGCTTTGACCGGGTGGTGCTCTTTGGCACCTACAAGGCCATTGGCTGGCCGGGGGCGATGGAGCAGCATTTGCACGGGCGCGGCACCAGCTTCATGGAGTTCAATAAAAGCTATGCCAACGAACTGCGGCTGGAGGTGGCTGACCATGTCCGCACGCTGGCCCGGGCCGAAGGCATTGATATCCGACAGGTCAATTACGGCGAGCGCAAAGAGGCCATCGTCGAGGAACTTCTCGCCGCGCGCGGACGGCGCACCGGCGTGGTCTGCATCCTTGGAGCGATGGAGCGCTGCCGGTGTTTCAAGGTGGGCAAGAATCAAACGACGGGCTTTCTCCAGCTCCAGTGGAGTCCGGGCAAATGCCAGCACTTCTACGTTTACTTCATCGACGCGGAATTTGGCCTGTGCCACCTGCGGATTCCGACGTGGGCGCCGTTTCGGCTCCAGTTTTGTTGCAACGGCCATGACTGGCTGGAGCGGCAGATGCGGGCCGCGGGCATCCGTTTTAAGAAGACCGACAACTGCTTCACGCACGTCAGCGATTTTGCGGCGGCGCAGGCGCTGCTCAAAAAGTTTGAACCGCAGTGCTTGCATCGGATGCTGGATCAGATGGCGGCGCGCTGGGTGGCGGTGCATGGGCGCTTTGGGTCCAGCCTGCACTGGAGTGTGTATCAGGCCGAGTGGAGCACGGACATCGTCTTCAAAAACGACCGCGTGCTGCCGGAGTTGTATCGCCAGATCGTGCGCACGGCGGCCATCGAAGTGGGTTGCGCGGACATTTACCGTTTCCTGGGGAAGAAACCGCGCGCCAACGGCAAGGCCCAGCCCAGCAGCCGGCTGCAAACCCTCGTCCAAGGCACGCGCCTCAAGCACACTCTGGGGGCGACCTCCCTGAAAATGTATGATAAGGTGGGCAGCGTCTTGCGCATTGAATGCACCACCAGTGACGTGACTACGTTCAAACACCGCCGCAAGGTGGAGCCGCGCCGAAGTGCCGGAACTGGCGCAAGCCAGTCCGGCGCGGGAAGCAGCGGAGCAATGAAGTGGGCACCGATGCGCAAGACCTGCTACAGCCTCGGCGCGGTGGCCGGGGCGATGAGCGCGTGCAACCGGCGTTATCTGGCCTACATCAGCCAGTGGCCCGACCGGACGCGGGAACGGCACGCGCTGGGGGAAATCACCGCCTCCCGGCGGGACGAACAAGACCGCTCGGTGCGGGGTGTCAACTTCTTCCGCGCCGACGACCTCCAGTTCCTGCGGGCGCTGCAACGCGGCGAACATCAGATCCAAGGCGTGCGCAACCGCACGCTCCAGCCGCATCTGCCGGGCTGGAAACCTTCCCGCATCGGGCGCGCGCTCCGCCGCTTCCGCGTGCTCCAACTCATCAAACCGGTGGCGGGCACCCGCAAATACTATCCGACGGCGCGCGGCGAAAGTCTCGTCATCGCGGGATTACAACTGACGGAACGCATCATCCTGCCAGCCTTCGCCGCATGATTTATCGTCGAAAACCTGTTCGTTGTTTGGCAGAGAGATACTAAA
>DAIDIE010000045.1 GCA_027459505.1 Acidobacteriota bacterium | reverse complement strand
CAGGTGGAGGGCCGCGAAATTCCGAAGGGCGGCTCCCTCGCGCGGGAGAGGAGCCCGGCATCGGCGGCTTCACGTTCTCACTGGAGAACGTGCCAGCGACCAACGGGAGCGGGCGGCCTGAAGGAGACGAGGCCGTGCCTCCTGATTGCGACTTTGAGATCGCCGGCCGAAGTAGGAGCCCAGGTCCGGGGTTGACGTTGAGCTCCCGCGCCGCGCGCCGGGGTTGAATGGCCGGGTAGGGCCAAACGCCAAAGCGGGTGGAACAAAAGCGGCCCATGCCGCATTCATCCTGGGAGTCTATATACTGGGCGAAGAGAGACACGGTCCGGTGCTGTCGCCGGTCTCATCGGAAACCGCTGCATCCAGCCGAACAGACGAGGGGATTCATGGCGCGCGAACTGAAGCAAACCTATGACGCAATTGTGGTGGGGTCGGGAGCCGCGGGCGGAATGGCCGCCCATCAGTTGGTGATGCGCGGCCTGCGCGTGCTCATGCTGGAAGCGGGCGGCCAGACCAATATCGAAACCGACTACAAGCATCACGTGCCGCCCTATGCCTTTCGCTTTCGCGGAACGATTCCGCCGCGCGAACGGGCGGCATACTGCTACGCCGCCAACGAATGGAACAAGATCAATTTCCTGGACGAACGCAAGAACCCTTACACCACCGCGCCCGGTACGCAGTTCGTCTGGGTGCGCTGCCGGACGGTGGGCGGTAAGACCCTGCACTGGGGCCTGGTCTCTTTGCGTTTCAGTCCGCAGGATTTCAAATCGCACAGCTACGATGGAGCGGGCATTGATTGGCCCATCAGCTACGACGATCTCGCTCCCTGGTACAGCCACGTGGAGCGCCTGATCGGCGTTTCCGGATCGGTGGAGAAGCTGCCGCAGATTCCCGACAGCGTTTTCCAACCCATGGTGAACATGTCCTGTGCGGAGGAGTTCCTGCGCAAAGCGGTGGAGAGCGTCCCGGGCCGGCGGCTCATTCCCGGGCGCAGCGCCATCGTGACCAAGCCGGGAATGAGCCGTCCCCCCTGCCACTATTGCGGCCACTGCGATCACGTCTGCCAGACCAAATCATCGTTCAGCTCGCTGGGCGCGCTCATTCCTCCCGCCCTCGCCACAGGACGGCTGACCCTGCGTCCCAATTCCATCGTCTTCCGTATCGATCACAACGAAAACGGCCGGATAACCGGCGTCAGCTTCCTGGACCGGCTGAGCCGTCAGGAATACAGCGTGCGTGGCCGCGTAGTGGTCATTGGGGCCTCAACACTGGAGACCACGCGGCTGCTGCTGGCCTCCAGATCGAGCATTTATCCCAACGGCATGGCCAACAGTTCGGACCAGGTGGGGCGCAACTACGCCGAACAGTTCATGGGGCCGGGCTTCACCGCTCTGGTGCCGCAGCTGGCGGGTGCGAAGTACGATCCGGCGCACCCCGACGATGGACGCAGCGATGGCTCGTTCCCCTACTTTGTTCGGTTCCGCAATATCGGGAAAGATCGCAGCAAGGACTTCCTGCGCGGCTATGGTTTCGAGACCGATGGGGGGTCTTCTTCCTACCCGGGCTTTGCCCACTACATGCCGGGCTTTGGAGGGGAGTTCAAGCAGCAGGTTCGCAAGTGGCGCATGGCGCCGGTGGCCATGACCGCCTTTGGCGAGGTTCTGGCGCGCCCCGACAACTATTGCGAGCTGGATCCCCAGGTGAAAGACGCCTATGGGCTGCCGGTGCTGCGTTTTCACGTGAGCTGGGGAGAGAACGAATACAACATGACTCGCGACATCATGAACGTCTGTCACGAGGTGGCGGCCGCCGGCAAATTCGAGAACGTCACCATGCGCGACAAGCTGTTGGCGCCGGGTTGGAGCATTCACGAATCGGGAACGGCCCGCATGGGAGCTGACCCCAAAACCTCGGTGCTGAACGGCTACAACCAGGCTCACGACGTCAAAAACCTGTTTGTTGTCGATGGCGCCAGCTTTTCTTCGGCGACGGAGAAGAATCCCACTCTCACCATCCTGGCCTTAGCGGCCCGCGCTTCGGCCTATATTGCCGGCCAGATGAAGCGCGGTGACCTGTAAGGGCGGTTGGTTACGGATAAAAAGCAAACGGCTGCTCCTGCGAGCAGCCGTTTGTTTTTGCTGTTCTCCACAATTCACCTAGCGGCTGGAGTTGGCTCAGGCCGCGCGGCGCAAATTGCTGCTTCCGCCCGTGGTGCCACGAGTGAAGGCACGGACAATAGCCGTGAGAACCACACCGCCCAGGATGGCCACCAGAATGGTGTAGATCGTGCCCCCGCTGCTGGCAAAGCCCAGCGCGCGCATGATCCACCCTCCGATAATGGCGCCGATGATACCAATCACGATATCCATGACGGGGCCGTACCCGCCCCCGCGCATGATCTTCCCGGTTGCCCATCCGGCGATAAGTCCAACGATGATCCACCAGAGCAGATACATAAGCTCCTCCTGTTGTTTAGTTCAGATGCCTTCGCCACAAAAGGGGGTTGATTGCGTGCTGGGCGGCATTAACGTAATCCTTGGGGGAATGTCAAGGGTTTCGGCGTTTCTGCCTGATCGCTGCATCAGATCGACAAACGTTTGCACATAAGTGCACGGGCGCGCCACTCTGAAAGACGCGCTCAGCGGCGGGCCGCCGCTCTACTGGTCGCCGCTTTAGGACAACTTCTCGTTCCAAACAATTCTCCTTTAAGAGGATGAGCCCATTGATTAAGAGGATGAGCCCAGCAGTCCAGCTCGCGTCCACCCCGAATCGTTGGGTAGCTGAAATTGGTGACTATGGATTCCTCGCCAATGACCACACCAGTGCGTTGGCCGGCCGGGACGGCTCGATCGGGTGGTGGTGCGTGCCCCGTTTTGACAGCCCCTCGGTCTTTGGTTCCATCCTGGATGCGGATCGAGGTGGCACTTGTAGCATCCGCCCCTCACAATTGACCAACTCTTGGCAATCGTATTGGTCCAACACCAACATTCTGCAAACCGATCTGCAGGCTCAGGAGGGCAAGCTGCGTCTGCTGGATTGGCTGCCATTTAGTCTGGCATCCGCGCACGAGGCTCAGAAGCAGCCAGGGCCGGAAATGGAAGACGATTGGGCGGGCAAGTTGGCGGGTACTCTTTGCCGCCGTTACGAGGTGGTCGACGGGGAAGTTGAGTTGGAAATACGCTGTGAACCGCGCTTCAACTATGGCAAAGAGGCTGCGCGATGGGAGCCTCTGCCGGGCCAGGGGTACCGCGCCCAATGCGGAGAAGCACAGCTTTATGTCTATTGGTCCGGCGGCGGTAACGTGAGCAGTCTGACCATGGAAGATGGTGTTTTGCAGGCCAGGCTTCGCTTGCGGGCTGGCGAGAGCGGGTGGCTGGTATTGAACTGGGGCGAGGCGCTGGAGTGCGATCAGGAACGCGTCCACCAGTGGCTGGAGCAGACTCGCGGCGCCTGGCAAGAGTGGGTGAGCCAAGGGGATTTTCCCGAGGGCGAGTGGAAGGATCATCTGGTACGCAGCGCGCTGGTGTTGAAAGGCTTGGTCTACGAGCCGAGTGGCGCTATCGTCGCCGCTCCCACCACCAGCCTGCCGGAACAGATTGGCGGCCCGCGCAATTGGGACTACCGATTCTGCTGGCCGCGGGACGCCTCTTTTGCACTCTACGGCTTATCGCTTTTGGGTTATCACGAAGTCACCGAGCGCTTCCTGCGCTTTATCGTCAAACTGACTGACCGCCATCCGCTGCCGCTGCAGGTCTGCTACCGGATAGATGGCGATGCGGACCTGCCGGAACAGGAGTTGCCCTACCTGAGCGGCTTCCAGAACTCGCGTCCGGTGCGGGTGGGCAACGGGGCGGCGGCCCAGTACCAGCTCGATATCTACGGCGAGACGCTGGATGCCGCTTACACCTTCGCCAAATGGCGCAAAGGCCTGCCAGAGGATCTCTGGCCAGGACTCTGCGCCCTGGCCGATTATGCCTGCCAGCATTGGCGCGAACCCGACAACGGCATCTGGGAGGTTCGCGGCGGCCGCCAGCATTTTGTGTATTCCAAGGTAATGTGTTGGGTCGCCCTCGATCGGGCCTTGAAGCTGGCGCAACGCCACGGCTTCAAAGCTCCGTTGCAACGCTGGCAAAAGGAGGCAGCCAGCATTCACGATACTGTCTATCAGGAAGGATTCAGCAGCCGGCGGCAGGCCTTCTCCCAGTCGTTGGGCAGCGATGTCCTGGACGCGAGCGTGTTGCTGATGCCGCTGGTGCGGTTTCTGAAGCCCTGTGATCCCCGGATGATCTCTACGCTACGCGCCGTGGAGCAAAGCTTGGCGCAGGGGCCGCTCGTGAGCCGCTACGAAAACACCGAAGATGATGGTGTGGGCGGAGATGAGGGTGCATTTTCGATCTGCAGCTTCTGGCGTATTGACTGCCTGACCCTGGCCGGCGAAGGCGACCGCGCCCGCCAGCTTCTCGGGGAGATGCTGACCTATTGCAATGAACTGAAGCTGTTCTCCGAAGAGATCGAGGTGAACCCCGGTAAGCCCACACGCTTGCTGGGCAACTTCCCCCAAGCCTTTACCCACATGGCCCTGATCAACAGCGCCCACAACCTGATGCTTTACCCCAAGGGGGTTGCGGAGCAGCAGGCGCACCAGCTTCAGCACGGAAGCTGATTGCGCCGCTTGCTGGGGGAACAGTCTTCAGGCGCGCTTGCGCCGGCCTCGGATTTCGTGTTCCGCCTGGTGCCAGTCCTGGATGTCATAACCGTGCTGGCGGCCGCGCTGCTCATAGAGCTCGTAAGCGCGGCGGCGTATCTCTTCGGCGAGATCATCGCCCGTATAGCCATGGCCCGGGGGATCGGCCAGAGCGGTGCGCGGTTCAATATGGAGCTCCTCGGCGGCGGCACTGGCGGGCGCCTTGCGCCCGCGGCTGGCGGCGGTCTTCACCTTGGTTTCGGCGCGCACGACGCCATCGGCCTGGGGCTGGGCCTGCAGCGCTGGATCGGGAACAGCCGTCTCGCCATTGCGGCTGGCGGTGCGCTTCTTGGTCCGGCTGGAAGTCTTTTTTTCGGGCACGTAACACCTCGACTCGGCTCCAGCGGGCGCTGGAGAGGGTTTTCTGACCGCTTCACCGCGCAAAAAAAGCAGCGGCGCAGTGGCTATCTTTGACTTCCATTTTGCCACGAGAAACGGCGCTTGGAGCCATATTATGGAGTTCCGTTGAGCGCTGCCGTGCACTGTGAGCGCTTGCACCGGGGCTGGTCCCGCCCATACGCGCAGGGTCCCGCCGCTGGCCGCCTTTCCGCCTTCGCGACTACAATAGCCTCATGAGCAGCGGTCAGCCCGCCATGCCTCCCGCCGTCGCCATTCACGGTATCGGCGCCCATTCCGGCCAGAGCGTTCGCATCCACGGATGGCTCTACAACCTGCGCGAGAGCGGCAAGCTTTTGTTCCCCATATTTCGTGATGGTACCGGCCTCATCCAGGGAGTGTTGTTCAAGAAAAACGTGCCGCCCGAGCTGTTTGAGCGGGTGCGCACACTGACCCAGGAATCGTCGGTTGAAGTCACCGGAACGGTGCGCGCCGAGGCGCGCGCGGTGGGGGGCTATGAACTCGACGTCACCGACCTGCGCGTCCTGCAGGCGGTGCCGCTGGAGCACCCTTATCCGATCACTCCCAAAGAGCACGGCATTGAATTCCTGATGGAACACCGCCATCTCTGGCTGCGCAGCCAGCGCCAGGCCGCCATCCTGCGCGTTCGTCATGAAGTCATTAAAGCCGTGCGCGACTTCTTTGACGAGGACGGCTTCACGCTGGCCGACGCTCCCATTCTCACGCCCGCCGCCTGCGAAGGGACCAGCAACCTGTTCGAGGTGGACTATTTCGAGGAGAAGGCCTACCTCACCCAATCCGGACAGCTTTATGCGGAAGCGGCCGCAATGGCGGTCGGCAAAACCTATTGCTTTGGCCCCACCTTCCGCGCCGAGAAGAGCAAGACGCGCCGCCACTTGACCGAGTTCTGGATGGTGGAGCCGGAAATGGCCTTTGCCGGACTCGACGACGTGATGCAGCTTGCCGAACGGCTGGTGGCCTACGTAGTCGAACGGGTTTTGACCCGGCGCGCGGCGGAATTGAAGGTGCTGGAGCGCGATATCGAACCGCTCAGGAAGATCAAATTGCCGTTTCCCCGCCTCAGCTATGACGAGGCCGTGGAGCGGGTGCGGGCGGCGGGTGGAACGCTGCAGTGGGGAACCGATCTTGGGGGAACCGATGAAACGCTGCTCTCCCAGCAGTTTGACCGCCCGGTGATGGTGCATCGTTATCCCGCCAGCGTGAAAGCCTTCTACATGCAGCCCGATCCGGTCCGGCCTGAACTGGCGCTGTGCGTGGATATGCTCGCCCCCGAGGGCTATGGCGAGATCATTGGCGGCAGCCAGCGCATTCACGATCTTGAGCTGCTGCAACAGCGGATCGCCGAACACAAGCTGCCCGAGCAGGCCTTTTCCTGGTATGTCGATCTGCGGCGTTTCGGCAGCGTACCGCACGGCGGTTTCGGCATGGGCATTGAACGGGTCGTCGCGTGGCTGTGTGGCGTCGAGCATGTGCGGGAGACGATTCCGTTCCCACGCACCATCTACCGCATCTTCCCGTAGCCCTCTTGCCTGCGATTCCGGCCGGTGCGTTGGCGGCTACGATATAAAGTTGCCGCAGGGCGGAGAACTCGTTCATGAACAAGCGCGTTTGTGTAATCGGCGTTCCGCTGGATCTGGGGCAGGACCGCCGCGGGGTTGATATGGGGCCTTCCGCGGTGCGGGTTGCCGGCCTGAGCGGGAAACTCGAAGCCCTGGGTTTTCAGATTGAAGACGCCGGCAACGTCCCCGTGCCCCTGGCCGAGCAGCGGCAGCCGGGCAATCCCAAAGCCAAGTATTTGCATGACATCGCCCGCACCTGCCAAGAGCAGGCCGATTGGGTGGTGGAGACGTTGGAGGCCGGGCAGTTCCCGCTGGTGCTCGGCGGTGATCACTCGATCGCTATTGGAACTTGCTCCGGCGTCAGCCAGTTCTGCCGCAAGCGCGGGCGCCGCGCGGGTTTGCTTTGGCTCGACGCGCATGGCGATTTCAACACTCCCGAGACCAGTCCCAGCGGCAACATTCACGGCATGGCGCTGGCCTGCCTGCTGGGTTTCGGGCCTCCGGAGCTGACGCAGCTTTACGGCTATAGCCCCAAAATCAGCCCGGAAAATACCGTGCTGGTCGGCGTCCACGACCTCGACCCAGGCGAGCGCGACCTGCTCAGGAAGGCGCAGGTAAAGGTCTACACCATGCGCGATCTGGATCAGCGCGGCATGCGGGCGGTGATGGAGGAGGCGATCGCGGTCGCCTCCAATGGCGCCGACGGCTATGCCTGCTCGCTGGATCTGGATTTCATCGATGCCGCCTGGGCGCCTGGCGTCGGCACGCCAGTACGCGGCGGCGTCACCTATCGGGAAGCCCATCTTGCCCTGGAGATCATCGCCGACAGCGACTCCATGTTGTCGCTGGAGATGGTGGAAGTGAATCCCGTGCTGGATGAACACAACCGCACCGCGGAGCTGGCGGTCGAGCTGATGCAAAGCGCCCTGGGCAAGAAAATTTTCTGAATTCCCGCAACGCCGCAAGGGCGGTGCGCGTGCTAGAGTAGCTGCGTTGTGCCAGCGCTGAATCCACGGAGATCGCATGCCGCACACCCAATCCAGAACTGATCACTACGATGTCGTCATTGTTGGCTCCGGCGCCGGCGGGGGCATGGCGGCGTATGTGCTCACCCACGCGGGGGCGCGTTGCCTGATGCTGGAGGCGGGCGACTGGTACGACACCGCCAAGCAGTCGCACATGCTGGAGTGGCCCTATGAGGTGCCCCGCCGCGGCGCGGGTCTGGGCACCAGTTCCTGGGGCTATTTCGACGCCTGCGTCGGCGGATGGGAGGTGAAGGGCGAGCCCTACACCGTCGCGCAGGGCGAGAAATTCCGCTGGTGGCGCGCGCGTATGTTGGGCGGCCGCACCAATCATTGGGGACGCATCTCGCTGCGCATGGGGCCCTACGACTTCAAGCCCTACAGCCGCGATGGCAAGGGTTTCGACTGGCCCATCACCTACAACGATCTGGCGCCCTATTACGACCGAGTGGAAGAGCTGATTGGCGTCTTCGGCACCCTGGAGGGGCTGGAAAACACGCCTGACGGAAAGTTTCTGCCCGCTCCCGCGCCGCGCTGTTATGAATTGCTTATGCATGAGGCGTGCACCAGGCTGCACATTCCCATGATTCCGTCGCGGCTGTCGATTCTGACCAAATCCATTCATGGCCGCCCGCCCTGCCATTACTGCGGGCAATGCGGGCGCAGTTGCGCCACCAGTTCCAACTTCTCCTCGCCCACCGTGCTCATTCCCCCGGCCATGCATACCGGCAAGCTGGAAATCCGCACCGGGGCCATGGCGCGGGAAGTGCTGGTGGGCGCCAATGGTTTGGCCAGCGGCGTCTCCTACATCGACAAGAAGACGCGCAAGGAGGTGCAGGTGCGCGCCCGCTACGTGGTGTTGGCGGCCAGCGCCTGTGAAACCGCCCGGCTGCTGCTCAACTCCCGCAGCCGCCATTTCCCGCAAGGTTTGGCCAACTCCTCCGGCCTGGTTGGTAAATACCTGATGGACACGGTCGGTTCCGATGCGGGTGGTTTCGTGCCGCGGCTTGCCAACCTGCCGCCCCACAACGATGACGGCGTGGGGGGCATGCACATGTACGTCCCCTGGTGGAACTATAAGAAACAACTCAAAGGGGAGTTGCCTTTCGCCCGCGGCTACCACATTGAAGTGGGCGGCGGTCATGGCCTTCCCAACACAGGCAGCTTCGGTGGCGCCAGCGGCATGTTTGGCGGCGGTTACGGAGTGGAACTGAAGCGCAACTGGCGCAAAGCCTACGGCGGCTTTGTCGGCTTCTCCGGGCGCGGCGAGATGATTCCCAACGAGAACAGCTACTGCGAAATCGACCCCAATGTCGCCGACGAGTACGGCATCCCGGTCTTGCGCTTCCATTTCAAGTGGAGTCAGGACGAGATCCTGCAGGCGAAACACATGCAGGAGACCTTCGCTGAAATCATCGAAACCATGGGCGGCAAGGTGACCTGGAGTTCCGGCGGCGCGGACAAGAACTGGGGTATTCACGATGGCGGCGTGATCATTCACGAGGTGGGCACGGCGCGTATGGGCAGCACCGCGAAAAATTCAGTGCTGAACCAGTACGGACAGGCCTGGGACTGCAAGAACCTGTTCGTCACCGATGGCGCTCCGTTTGTCAGCAACGCCGACAAGAATCCAACCCTGACCATCATGGCCCTGGCCTGGCGCAGCAGCGAGCACCTCGCCCAGCAGGTCAAGGCCCGCAGCATTTGAAGTGCCGCACGAGAGGAGATGGCAAATGAGCGAGAACAACCATTCGGCGGACCCGAAAGCGTCCGGAATGCCGCGCAAGACGCGGCGCGACATGCTCAAAGCGATGGGAACGGTTCCGGCCATTGCCGTGGCTTCCTCGGTTCTGGTGCAAATTGAGCCGGCGGCGGCGCAGCCGCCGCTGGCGTCCGCGGGCGCCCCTGCTATGCCGATGCCCATGTCGATGCCCATGCCGGGAAGTTCGCGGCAGATGCCCGATTCCAAAGTTGACGTCGACACCCCGGGCTACCAGCCCCGCATGTTCGATGCGGCGCAATGGCAATCGCTGCGCGTGTTGTGCGATCTCATCATTCCCGCCGACGAGCAGGGCGCCGGCGCCGTGGCCGCGGGCGTGCCGGAATTCATTGACGACTGGCTGCACCATTTCCAGGGCGACCAGGTAGCGGAAATCTACGGTGGCCTGGTCTGGCTCGATCTGGAGAGCAACCGTCAGACCGGGCGCCCCTTTGCCAACGCTCCGTCTACCGTGCAGCATCAATTGCTGGACCGCATTGCCTATCCCAAGCGCACCGCGCCGCATGACCGCCACGCCGCCGCCTTCTTTAATAACTTGCGCGACCTGGTCTGCAATGCCTACTTCAGCAGCAAGCAGGGGATCGAATACCTGGGCTACCTCGGCAATCGCGTGAACTTCGACTGGGAGGGCTGCCCCGAAAACGTGCTGCGGCAGATTGGGGTGCGTCCGTTGAAGGTCGTCGATGGCCGCCAGGAGGCGTGAAAGCGGTTATGGCGCTGTCGTGCGCGCCGCCGCAGTGAAGTTGTAGCTGTAGCTTGCCCTGCTGAATACCAATATGCGAACTGTTTTCGCTGCCCTCCTGTTGCTTGCCGCCGCTTACGGTCAAGCAAATTGTTCCAGCCGCTGGATTGTGAACGCCGGAAGCCTGTGGAGGAGCCGGGATCAGTTATCTCTCGAGTTGCAGAAGAAGGTTTTCGACACCCCATGCACGTATCTGGTCAGTGGGCCGCGGGTGCCCTCCGCCTACGCGGGCTGGAGCGTGACCTGGACGCGTTCGGCGCCCAGTCTGGCCGGCCTGCAAAAAGCCGCCCAAGATGCTCAAGTGGCCGCGCTGCTGTACGATCCCGAAGCGTGGCCGATGACGCCGCGCGAGGAGCAGACCAGCCCGGACGTGGCGGCCTGCAAGGCCCAGGTTATTGCCCATCAGCATGGCAAGATACTGATTGTCACGCCGGCCATCGATCTGGTGCGCTTTTTGCAGCCCGGAGCGCGCGCCGGACAGAGGCGCTTTGGGCGTTTTGAGTCCACTGGTGTCGCGGCGAAAATCGCCCGTTGTGCCGACGTTTACGAGATCCAGGCACAGGGGGCGGAGGCCAATACGCGCATGTTTCGCGACTTCGTAAAAGCCGAAGCCCGGCAGGCGCGCCAAGCCAATCCGAAAATTGTGATTCTGGCCGGCCTGAGCACCAATCCCATGGGCCGCCACGTGACCGCGCAGCAGGTGCTGCGAGCCGCTCAGTCGGTACAGGGCATCGTGGACGGCTTTTGGCTGAACATACCCGCGGGCGGCCGCTTCTGCCCCAGTTGTGGAACACCACAGCCGCAAGTGGCCGCGGATTTCCTCTCGGCATTTACGAAATAGTTGTCAGTTGCCGGTTGACACTGGGGAGTAGCGTACGTCGGGTGCTTTGCTCAATGCACGGAGAGACTTGGAGCACGCTGCGGTAGGCTCTCGCAATGACAGCTGGACTACAGCGCCGCCACGGCTCCGGACACCTGCACTATATAACCTGCAGTTGCTATCGGCGCCACCCCTTGTTAGCCACCGCGGAAAGACGCGGTAGTAGATGGTGTGGCGCCGCCCACTCAACAAAAGACGGGGCACCCGGTCACGTTGAAGGGTTGTCAGTTATCAGTTGTCAGTTGTCTGTCGTCAGTTGCCGGTTGTCCCTCTCTCCTTGCATCGAGCACAACATCCGGCGCGTACTCCACTCCCCACGGACAACTGAAAACTGACAACCGGCAACTCGTTCCGACAACCGGCAACTCGTCAGCGCCGCGTGGAATCCGCCGCGATGTGCGGTGAACTGTGAACTGTAAACTGTGAACTCTTCGTATGCGGCGTTCCGCCCGCGTTCACAGCTTGGGCAGGACCGGGTTGCGCGGGTCGCCTTCGCGGTAGATCTTGATGACC
>DAIDIE010000036.1 GCA_027459505.1 Acidobacteriota bacterium | reverse complement strand
CCAAGCCTTCAATCTTGGTGCCCCCAAAATCAATTCCAATACGCATCTCAGTTCTGAAGATAGCATTTCCAGGAACGTCCTCGGCGGATGTCGCGAACGCCACTCCGCCGGCGCCCCTACAACTTTGAACGAGTGACATGGCCGGGCGCGACGCGTGATCCGGGCTCCTGGGAATCAACCCAGCATCCTGTTACTTTCCAAACGCCGCCATTTCATTAGCTCTGACCACGTCGATATTAAAGTAGATCTTCGCGACCGGCTTGCGCGTCTTGCCGTCCAGCGGCACGGCCGCTTTTGTTCCACCCGCTTCGGCGTCCGGCCCCCACCCCTAGCCGCGCGGCGCGGCTCGGGGACCCCGGCCGAAGCTCACGGATGGTGGCCGCGCTTTACTAGCCCGAGTTCGTCACAACACGGGGCTTCTGCGATCGAGCGGCCTGCGGCTTTTCCTGTTGGGAAAAGCCGCACTCTTCTCCGTCCCAACGACTCGCCTGGTGACGAACCCGGGCGTCGCCAGCGGTGCGGGACCTCAACGGCAACCCCGGACCTTCACTGCTACTTCGGCCTGCGATCTTGAACTCGAAAGCAGTTCGACTCGGCCCTGGCTCGTAAGGGTGAGGGCTTGCTTCCTTTGCGGCTTATGTATACAGTGTAAACATGCGCACGCGGGAGAAAATTCTGGCCGCCGCCCGCAAGGAGTTCGATCGTCGCGGCATTGAAGGGTTGTCGCTGCGCGAGGTCGCGGCGAAGGTTGGCATCACACCGATGGCGATCTACCGGCATTTCAACGATAAAGAGGCACTGGTCGATGCGCTGGTACTCGATGGGCTGGAGCAGTGGTTCGCCCGTGTCGAGGCGTTGCCGCCGGCGAAAGGGGTTGCGAAGCTCGAGCAGCTGAGCGAGGCGTTTCTCGAGTTCGCGCTGCGCGAGCCGCGGCGCTTTGAGGCGGCCTTCCTTCTTTCCTCCCGCAAGGCCCGCCGGTATCCGGATGACTTCGCGGCCGGCCGCTCGCCCGCCGGCAGCGTCGTCCTGGCTGCGTTGGAGCAGGCCATCCGGCAGGGGAAGCTCGCGGGGGCGCCGCCGGTCGAAATGATGCTGGTCATCTCGGCGCTGAGTCAGGGTCTCGTAACGCTCTATCGCGCCGGACGCATCGCCGGTGGCGAAGAGGAGTTTCGCGGCCTGTACCAACGCGCCATGCGGCGCGTGCTGGAATCATTCGCGGCGGAGAAACCTCAATGATCGCGATCGTCTGCACGCTGCTCAGCGCGGCGGGGTTCTACTTCTCACTGGGAATCGGCAGTCAGTGGTGGCTGCTCTGGATCGCGCCGGTGCCGGTCCTCTGGCTCGCCTTCGGCGAGACGAAGCTTTGGGTCGCGCTGATGGCGTCCTGGGCCGCGTTCGCGCTCGGCCTGTCGAATCTGCTGCGCGCTTACGGCGGAATCATCCCGGTACCGGAGCTGGCCCTGGATCTGATCGTGCCGGGACTGCTATTTGCTCTCGCGGTGCTGGCCTCGCGGCGGGTGCGGCGCGCGCTCGGGCCGATACCAGCCATGCTTGCCTTCGGCGCGCTGTGGGCGGCATTCGATCTGCTCGTCTCTCTCGCCGGCTCCGCGGGTTCGATCAGCTCGCCCGCGACGGCGGAAGCCGCCGCGCCCGTGCTGGTTCAGAGCGCAGCGCTGGCCGGATTTTGCGGAGTCACGTTCCTCATCGGCGCGGTGTCCGCGGGAGTCGCGGCCGGCTGGAGAACCCGCCGCGGCTCTCCCGTCCTGCTCGCGCTCGCGCTTTTCGCCGCGAATGCCGCTTACGGCTACTGGCGCATCTCGACACCCGTGACGGACCGCATGCGCGTTGCCCTGATCGACAGCGACGCTGTCATGGGACCGCATCTGAACCCAGGCGCGCATCTCCAACCGAACGACCCGGCGGAGCTTGCGGCGGTCAACAGCTACGCCGCGCAGATCGCGCAGCTGCGGGGACGCGGGGTGGAACTGGTGGTGCTGCCGGAAAACATCTCGCAGATCGATTCCGCGCTGCAAAGTGTCGCGCAAGCGAAGCTCGCCGCGGCGGCCGAGACGGCGGGAGCAACAGTCGTTGGCGGCTTTGGCACGAAGGTCAACGGCGTGGCGCACAATGTTGCCTGGGCCTTTGCGCCGGGCGCCGCAGCTCCTGTTATTTACGAGAAACGGCATCTGATTCCGGTGCTCGAGTCATCGGTGTTCAAGCCGGGCTCCGGACCTGTAGTGTTGCCCAACGGGGTTGGCATCGAGATCTGTCTGGACATGGACTTCCAGCGCATGCTGCGACATGACGAGCGGGCGACGCGGCCGAAAGTGTTGGCCGTTCCGGCCTGGGACTTCGGCGCGGACCGATGGTTTCATGCCCGCGATGCGGTTCTGCGGAGTGTCGAGAACGGCGTGCCGATGGCAAGAAACGCGCGCAACGGGCTCCTCACTCTGAACGATCGCTACGGCCGCATGGTAGCGGAGGCGCCGACGGTGGCGGGATTCACCACCGTGACCGGTAAATTGCCAATTGCGGGACGGGGCGGGTCGACACTCTACGATCGGGTCGGGGATCTCTTCGGCTGGCTCTGCCTGGGGCTCGGATTGGGGCTCGCCGGAGCGGCACTGTGGCGCGGCGGCTATCGCGCGTCCGGGACTCGAGCGTCCAATGCGAGCGCCACATAGAGAGCGCGGCGTGACAACCGTGCGGCCCCATAACGATTCCTACGTGCCCTTCATTGTCGTCGCGGCGGCCCATAGCGATTACGTCACTTGGTCGCGCATTCGCTACGCATTCCTAGGCAGACCAATCCCGGGATCGCGGCTGTTGTCCACATCTTTGCGGTGGGGATCGGCCCGAAGCGGGATTTGGGCGACAGAGCGCGCAATCGCGTCATTTCGGGCACTTGTCATCCGTGAGCGCCTTGGCGACGAAGGAAGAGGGGGCCATCTTACTGGCGGGCGGAGCCTTGAAAAAGTAAGCGAGCTGGCGTGTTCCCAACGGATAGACGCTCTGGCCAAGCAGCGTTTGCGGAGGCATTGAGGGTTCCCCGCCGTTCTGCGAATACACGAGTTGCCGAAGACGATAGCAGCGGTTTTTCCGCGTACCGACAAATACGGTTTCCGCGTCGGGATCATCGTAGGGAATCGTTCCGGCCCGCACGTTTCCCAGCGACACTGCCGCCCCCGCGGTGCAGCCGAACATGGGAAACCAGAGATCGCCCGCCGTGTTGGCGGGGAGTTGCAAGGTGAGCTGGCCTACCCTGATCGGCAGCGCGCCGCCGCCGCGATTGTCGAAGTAAAGATGGATATCAAAAAGGCCGGGCCCATCTCCCGCAAGGTCGCGGCGCGTATGCGCCATGGCCTGGGTTTCGTACTGCCAAGAAACCCCCACCTCGTAGTGCTTGGAAGTCTTGAGCGTCTCCGCCGGCAGACCGTTCCGCCAACCGCAAGGCGTTTCCACATCCAGAGTGAACTGCGGCAGCCCCGCCGCGTCACGAGGATCCCCCTTCCGCATGCGGACCTCGACACTTCGCGTGGCGGGAGTGAAGCTCCCCGCGAGACGCCCTCCGAGCTCCATGCGAACCGTGGAGGCGTAGCGGGCAAGTTCAGGCGAGAGTGCCACCTTGTAGGCGGTCTTGCCGCAACCGAAACTAAGGCTTGCCAGAACCAGGCACGCCAGCAGCGGCAAACGCCGGCCCCCGCCGGCCGCGGAGCGATCGTTTCCGGCCGCCTGACGAGGCCGTGCGTCCCGCCAGACCCAATTGCACAACACTGCGAAAACCGGCTTCATAATGCTGTATCCAGGGCAGCTGCGGCGGCGAGAGGCGGCGCCTCCTCGACCGGAGCCGCCGGCCGGCCTCCGCTCAGCAGGCCGGATTGTATTATCGGAACTTTCACTATCGCTTTGCCTGCCGCTCAAAGGCCCGGCTTGCCGGGACGGGTTCGAAAACGCTCCCCCATGGGCTGACCATGGGCTGACCACTTTACGGACACACGCTGATTTGCTCCTGCTGGCAGAGTTGCCGTGAGTACGAGGCCTCTTGCCAGCCCGAACCCTCGCTCACCCGCGACGTCGTTCCATCCGGGTACTGTTGCAAACGATATACCGTGATGGTTCCACTGCTGTCGTGCGAAATCGTATACCAGGAATCTGTATTCAGCGGGTGAGGATAAAGATCGCTCACCTTCGCCACCAGGAAGAGCGTCCCTTGCCCCGTCTCGAGCAGGGCGAATGAGTTGTAGTAGGTGATGCGGACAGTCACGGGACCGCAAACTGGACAACGGCCGCGTAGCTCTTGTTTCGAAACCACGTAGGATTGAACGTGCGTACCGATGCAGCGGTAGCTGGGCGGAGCCTGCGCCCCCAGAACGGACGCTAGAATTACCAAGACAAGGGCGCAAGGAACCGCGCGCAGGAAACGCTGGAACGAAAGCCTTGTTCTGCAGATCATGAGTCGCCTCCCGGCACGCCAGTGGCCTCAAACCCGCTTGCCGTACCTTGCGGGCACAATTATTGTAGACCGCCAGTGGCGCCTGTCCTCGAAGGAGGGCACTTTCAACTAGTCCTTGGATACTCGCCCGCGCCTTCTCTGCGTCCCAGCGGGTAGGCTCGAGAGGAGCCGGGCCGCCTGTATCCTGACGTCAGCAATGGCCGCTTTTCTGTTAGCGGCCTGGAGGTATGGCCTGGCGCGCACGTAGTCATTTTTAGCGATGTACATCTTGGCAATGTCTAGGTTGGAATCCACTGCGCCTGCGGCGATGGCTTGTTTGAACCACCTCATTGCCCCTCGCCTATTGCCCTGATCACGAAGAATGCAACCGATATTGTTTGCGGAAAACCCGTCCCTCCAGTGGCGAAACACCTTCTTATACCAGGATAGGGCCTTCGGAAAATCCGGCCTTATGGACCTCGGCGCAAGGCCGTCGTAATATTGCGCGACCGTATACATTGCCCTGACGTCACCGAGTTCAGCCGCCTTCAGGTAGTTCCCTAACGCGAGTGCGTGCCGCCTCGCGCGTCGGGCCCGCTCCGCGCGATCATACCAATGCTGTTTCGTATTGTCGACGTCCAATCTCACAGTTGACCTCTCGCTGCTCGCACCGACAGTTGTGTCTTGCACGGTTGGCGGGAGGTGGGGAAGCTTTTTGTCCGGCTCGACAATAAGCTCCTCAATGTACGTTAGAGGAAATGCAAGGCCGAGATGCGTCATCACTGCTCGCACTTCACCCGTGTTGTCGATCGCTGTAATTGCGGAAAGAGGGTTGTATTGCTCATCCGGTGTCAATCTGAGATTGCGGATCTTGGTCCGAAAAACTGCGCTGGTTGGATGACCAATTACGATCTGTATCAACCCTCCGGGTAGTTTCCGAACCCGGATTCGTTTACTGCCCGGAAATATTTGCCGGACAGCGCGCAGGGGATCCGTTTGTGAGGAGGGCTCCCTTAACTGAATGAGCGGGAAGGGCAGCCCCCCCCGCCGCAGCCGGGATGCATTCGGATTCATAGTAGAGCGCCGCTGGCGTGTTTGTAGCCTTGAGCTTCTGTCTAAGGTAGCTTATGGTGATTTGTTCCGAATGCTCGCCTCCTCTTGGGCCACGGGAGGAGGTTTCCAGGGGAGCGTTGGCGGCGGACGAGGCACGGCCTCGTCTCCTTCAGGCCGCCCGCTCCCGTTGGTCGCTGGCACGTTCTCCAGTGAGACCGTGAAGCCGCCGATGCCGGGCTCCTCTCCCGCGCGAGGGAGCCGCCCTTCGGAATTTCGCGGCCCTCCACCTGCGATTTCCTCCCGCAGGGAGGACCCGGTGGCTCGCTCCTAATGAGACTCCAGCCAGAATGAAGAACGCTATTCCCACAATTGCTTTCATGGCCAATCTCCTTGGTGGCACGCCATTAATAACCCTGGTTTCGGACAGGACGCTAGGCCGCCGCGAAGCGCGCGCCGCGCCCGGGCAGGGTCGAACGGGTTTCGAGTTCGGAATCGCGGGCCGGCGTGACTCTACCCTCGTGCGCTTCGGGTTAGACGCGCCCGGGCGGCCCACCCAACGATATTTCCGGATTCGGTCAACACTCGGGTGCCCCACCCAACGTCTTTTAGTTGGGTGGGCGCCGGCCAGCACTCGCCGCGAGCGCTGGCCGGCGAGAGCTTGCCGGCAAGAACTCCCTTGCGCGCCCATGAACGTTGGCGCTCTCCGCCTCCCGCGTGGCGGAGCCACGCAAGGAAGGTAGCCAGCGACGAAGTCGCTGGCTGCGAGCCCAGCACGAGCAGGCCGCCACTCAATGCGGTACTGCGTCCCAGCCTGCGCGCCTGCCAGAATACCGAGGATAGGGACAGCGTCCGGCGCCGGGCAAGACTAGCCCGGCATAGTCGAGCGAAGCGAGCGTATGCCGGGTGCGCCTGACAGCCAACGACCAACAAATAAAAGCCGCGCAGCCTCCACGCCCCGTCCCCGCCTTGATGTGAAAGCCCGATTCCGCCCCAGGCGGGACGGGGCCCCGGCGTCAGCCGGCCTGCTGCGGTCCGCGGGATGGGACGAGCCACCGGGCCTTTCCCTTGGGAGAGACCGCCGGATAAGATCGCTAGTGGAGGGCCGCAAAATTTTTCCCGGGCTCCCGGCGAAGCCCCGTTGGTATTGAAGGATTTGGCCTCGCTGTGTAGCTCGTGCGGGAGAGGCGCCCAGCACCGGCGGCTTCACGTTCTCACCGGAGAGAGTGCCAGCGACCCGCCAGGAAGCAATGTCGCCGGGCGGCTCAAGGAGACCAGGCCGTGCCCCCGCCGCCGGACCCGCCATTGCCTGACGATGACAACTGCGAGCTGACCAGAGGGACCGGCCCCGCATTGATGAACGCCGCGTTGCTGCAGGCTCAAAGCGCAGCCGACCGCGACCAAGCTCAATGGCGGTTTAATGACCCCAGACGTGCGGCCGCCACCTTTCTGGCTGAACAGGTTGGCGGCATGCAGGCCGCAATGCGCGGCATCCGCAACATACATTCCGCGCGCGGACGCGTCGTCTATCGCTGGTCGGCCCGTGGCCGCCGTCGCTCGATCGTGGTCGTAATGAGCCGGCCCTATTGGCTCTCCTTCTATGCCAGGGACCCGAAGCAGGTCGCATGGGTAGTCCTCGCCTCCTGGGAAAAAGAGTGCGACAAATGAAGGCTGTCGCTGTTAGCCGTTAAGGCCAGCGCCACCCTGCAAACCACGTCAGGCCGTCATGCCTAGAGCTCCAGGACATCTTCGGGGCCGTAGCTCGGATTCTGCTCCGCGCGTACGCTATCGCCCTCATCCCGCGCTACACAGTCCGCGTCCCGCAGTCCGCGTCTCGCGTTCATGTGGCCCAAAACTGCGACAACTTGAACGGTGCAGCCCAGTTTGCGCTCTGCGCTTCTTTTTCTGGGGCCCAAGGGCACTTGCATGGTGGTTACGCGGGAGCAGTAGACACGATGGGGACTGTCCTTCTCATCGGCCCCTAAGCTCGAGCAGCTTGCGATTCCCCTCAACGAACTTCACGACCCTCTTAAAGGTTCCGGTGGCGTTCGGCGCCGTGGTCCCGCGCAACGCACACTCCCACACGACCAGCACCCGCCAGCCGCTTCGCCTTAAAGAGTCCAGCGCAGCCTTGTCCCTTCTGATGTTGGCGTCGATCTTCGTCGTCCAGAACGCCGTTCGCGTTGCCGGCAGTTTGAAAAGACGGCAGTTGTGGCCATGCCAGAAGCAGCCGTGCACGAAAATTGCGACGCGCCGCCGGCCAAGAACGATGTCCGGCCGGCCGGGAAGGTTCCGCAGATGAAGGCGGTATCGGAAGCCACGTGTGTAGAGCGCCTTGCGGATGAGCAGTTCGGGCTTGGTGTGAGCCCCCTTGATCCTGCTCATGTTGAAGCTGCGCTGCTCCGGTGTGAGGACATCCGCCATGAGGAGCAGTTCAGCGGCGTCCGCCCCTTCGGTGCTTGGGGCCGGAGCGGTTGCGGCTAACGCGCTCCATGGATTTCGCCACCGCCGCGCGCTGGGGTTCGTTGACGTCGGGTGCCCAGGCTTCGGCCTGCTCAAAGAAATCCTCATCGCCAATTTCGGAAGCAAGCAAGTCGGCGTCCATATGGACCTTGACCGGCAGCGGGAAGCGTACGACTTGACCGCTGATAATGCCTTGCCCTGGGCCGAACCCAGGCAGCATTCGGCTATCCGATTCGGTCAGGTTCTCCATGATCGCCCGCACAAAAGTCTGGTCCTTGGGATTGACGAGGCGCAGGATCAGAAAGGAGTTGCATTGGGACACGATAGTCTCGTCCAGCCGGCTCGGGCGCTGGCTGATCAGCATGAGTCCCGTCCCGAATTTGCGCCCTTCCGTGATGATGCGCCGGATGACCGGCAGGCTGACGGCATCATCGGTGCCTTCGCGCGTAGACGGAATAAAAGTGTGGGCCTCCTCGACCACGCTGAAGAATGGCGCGATCCGTCCGGTGAGATTTGCCCGGAACTCGAAGAGCGTTTCCAGCGTGATCGCGGCGATGCTGCATTGCGTGATGTGGTCGTAGCCGCCGAGGTAAAGGATACTCGTCTGCCCAGGTCGGATGATCTTCTCCGGCTGACTGAAGGGGTTCGGAAGCGGTTCGAAGTCGAACGACTGCAACTTCCGGCTTTGCCGCATCATCTGGCTTGTGTGGCTCATCCGCGTGAGCCGATCGTGCACGATTCGGAGGGAGCGGCGAACCGCATACATGGTTGGGATCTGCCGCCCATTTCCCCCTCCAATGCTGTGATCAACCCATGATGCGAGGCGCACAATATAGTCCAGCGTCGGTTCGCCAGTTTTCGCCCTGGTGGCCGCGAATGCCGACCTCAGAAAATCGGACTGGGGCTCGCTCAGGCCGTCAGTCATCTGGCTGATGAGCTTAATCACCAGCTCTTCGCCATCTTCCTGCATCAGGAGTTCAGGGTAGAAGAGCCGCACCTCACAGTCGGGCGCTTCCTCGCGGAGGAGTTGCTGGAATTTGCCCAGGCCGATGTAATCGCCGTGGGGGTCGAGAATAAGCAGGGGGTAACCGTGTCCAATCAACTCGCGGATGATGCGCCGCGCCGCCACGGTCTTGCCGCCGCCCGTCATTGCCAGAATCGCCAGATGGCGGGCGACCAGCCGGGGCGCACTCAGCCTTACCGTAACGTCATCCCGGGCGATGAGGCTCCCGATGGCAACGCTGCGTTCGTTCTCTCGCCCCCCCACCAGCAGTTGCCTGATCGCCTCCGCTGGTGGCTGATAGACCTCGGTCGCTGGTTTGACCGGGTACGTCAACGGGAACAGTGCAGCGAGGTTGCCATCGCTGGTCGCACCGAGGATGAGCGCGGTCGCCTGGAGCTGATCGCGGGTCCCGGATAGCACCGTATCTTCGAGCGAAATCCCTTCGCCCGCGATCTCTTGCGCCGCTTCGTAAGGGAAAAACGGATTGAACCGTTGAATGTCCATCACCCGCGCCCAGACGTAAATGCGCTGAAGCGCACCGTAAGCGCTGTCCGGCACGTCCATGCTGAGCGCCACCACGTCGCCGACCTTGGCTTGGAATTGGCGAAGGATAAATGTAAACTCGCTCGTCCCGGCGTTGCCGACTACAGTTCCCACCGAACGCCATGGTTCAGCCGGCCCGGGTCCCCTTGTCTTTGCGGTCGCTGGTGTGCTCATGTTTTTAGGTCCTCGGTCGCAGGAGCCATTCCCGCTGTGAACCGCACAGCATCCTGCGAAGCGCGTTAAATAATTGGGTGTCACCTCGATCCAGTGCGATCTTCAGCGCGTGGACGGCCGTGTTGGTGCTGACCGGCCTGCTCATCCAATTGGGTATGTGCGCGAACTTGTCCACGATATCGAGGCCGACGGGGAACGCATATCGTGGCAGGAGCAGGGCGCAGTGAAAGGCAAGCGCTGCGATCGCCGGATACCGGGGGAGATCCTTCTCGAAGATTTCGACCCGGAGCGGCGCTGACCATTCAGTGACCTGGATATAGGAAACCCACGGCACTGGATACAGAGCGATCTTGTCTTTCCATGCGCCGGGAGCGCGCCTCAGGTCGTTCCGGTTGATCGGCACGGGAAGGAGCGCCTCGCCCGGCTCCAGCACGCAGCGGAACAGCAATGTGTCGGTAATCCGCGGTCCTTCGGCATCCGGATCGTCGGCCGGGTCAATCATACTTCTGAACCACGCCTTCCACTGTTCGGGCGGATCCGGCAGAACGGCTTGGATCTCGTAATCCTTAAGCGCGTCCAGGATGGCGCGCATCACCGTTGTCGTGTGGCCCTCCCGTTCCACGACACCGCAGACAACCGCCTGATTTGCGTTCAGCAGTTCAAGCTGGCGAAGATAAACACTGATGAAGTTTGTGTCACGGCCCGCTCGTGCGGCCTCACCGGGCAAAAGCTCCCCCATCGACATGGCCGTAAAATCCGGAAACGACCTGTGGGCCTTCCTGTCGCGCATCACATCGGTGTACCGGCTAACGGGGTTCACGAGGGCGCCGTGCAGAAACAACCAGCGCACGTCCGGATTGTCCTTCAGAAGTGTTACTGAACCCGCCGCTTCGAGGCTGATCCTGGCAGCATCTCGCAAGGCGCCGTAATCGGGAAAACTTCCATCGTAGACGCCGCCACCCGGGCCCGCGTAAAGCTCACTGATCAGCTTCTTGAGGATGGTGAACTGCTCGCGGGATGCCGTCGTATCACCAGGGGTAACAAGATACCCACCTACCCGGACGGCCACTGGCGCGGCGCCAATCATTGCCAGATTAGCCATGCCGCCGTCCACGAATGCGATCCTCTGCCCGGCCACATTTCCCCATAGCGCCGCGTGATCTTTTGGGACTGTAATAATTCGTTTCGTGTGCAACAGGAGGTCGCGAAGCTGAGTGGCAAGCTGCTCAACGGTATCCATAAATCTAAGCTGTGCAGGAGCGCTTAAGTCGCTGGAAACCTTGAGCATCTGCTCAATTAAGGCTGCCGACCGGACCTTCTCCTTGACCGTGCGCCCCCGGACTTTTCTAGGCTCTTCCCGAGGCATCGGCGGCACTGGCGTCGTCGGTGGCACCGACGCACTCTTCCTTCCATGCGTAGGTAATGGTACGCGCCGGGGAGGCTCACTAACAGCTTTTTCGAGCAGGGCGAAGTCAGCATCCGCTTCGTCGTAAACTAGCATGCTGCCCTTGAGCGAGTACGCGACAATGCCGCCGATTCTCGCGTGGAGCGCGCGGTCCAGCGCCCGGGCAACAAACGTGACCATCACAGGCGCCGAGCCGTCATTCGGCGCCTCGGAACGCAGCAGCATGAAGTCGCGGCTATCCACGCTCGCGAATGTATGCCCTTCAATCTTGTTCCCTCCAAGCCGCCAGTTCTTGTGGATTTTGCCAAACCAGCGCGGCTCGCGCACTTTGAACTTTGCGAGCGTAACGATGCAGTCAAGCTCGGTGCCGCCTTTCCCGTATAAGGATGGGGTCAGCAATTTTTCGGCGCAAGGCGCATTAATGTTGATCGCGCGCTGCTTGCTTGTGGCGCTGGCGCGGTGCGCAGCGAAGATGCCGAGATCGGAATTTGTCAGCGACCGGACAATTATGATCTGGCCCATGTTCCTGCCTTACGCACCGACCGCCGTGCGCTGAGCGAGCGCACCTGTTATGGAAGTTGCCATTGTTGTGGCAAGTGCCCTGGAAAGCAAGGGCGGAACAGCGTTCCCGATCTGCCGGAGAGCGGGGTTCATGGTGCCGGAAAAGGCAAAGCCGTCCGGAAATGACTGAAGGCGGGCGGCTTCCCGAACGCTGATCGTGCGCGCCTGCTTGCTGTCATAGTGAATATGGCTGTAGCTGTCTTTGCCGAGATGGGCTAGCAACGTACGGGACGGCTGATCCCGCTCCATTTTGCGCCATTTGTTCGGGAATTTCTTGGGGTCGTACGGCGGTACAATTCTTCCCCGAAGGCTTTTCCACTCGTTGCTGCCGGGTTTCGGTGCCTGGCTGCCCAGGCTATCGAGCTTGGCGGCGAAGCAGGCTTCAGCGCGTTTATATGCCTCCGGGTACTGATCGCCCGGCTGCAGGATCGCAAAGAGCGCGTAGTCGCGCGGGAGATAGCGGATGACATGGTCCGAGATGATCCTGCCACCCATGAACCCTGGCCAAGAGCGCATCTCCTTCAAAAAGTCCGATTGGGTCCCGGATGCTTCGTAAGCGATCGGCTGGTCGAATCGGCGTGCACCACGTTTGAGCAAACCTTTTTTTAACAACGCTCTGGCGTAAATGGCCGGAAGATCGCCAATGGCCTGTTGTGCCGTAATCGCCTTGGGCAAATCATCGGTTGGCTCCGGCGGCGCGACGTATCGGCTCGCCTGCACCCCTTCGTTGTTCCTGCGCAGCATTTTTAGCGCCACGGCGCGCGACCCGTCATATCCAGGCGGGACCGCAATCCAGTGCGTGGGCGGCGGGAAAGTCGGCTCAATTCCAAGGTCACCGTGGTATGCGATCAAAAACATCCGCTCCCGAAGTTGCGGCACTCCGTAATGGGCGGCGTTTAGAATCGTGTACGCGCACCTGTAGCCCTTGACTTCCAGGACATCGCACACCTCTTCGGCGATGTTGTGCCCTCCGTGGTTAAGCATGTCCGGTACGTTCTCCATGAGCACCGCGAGCGGCGCATACGCTTCAACGAACTCGACGTACTGAAGATAAAGACGAGCGCGTTCGTCATGCCGGAACGCTTCCGGGTGCTCTGCGACTTCCCGTAACTTGGAGCGGCCGACACGCGCAAACGCCTGACAAGGCGGGCCTCCAACGATCACATCGAAGGCGAAGGCTGGTTCCGGAAGTCCCAACTCCTTCGTGAGCGCGAGCGGCTTGGTTTTCGTGATGTCGCGCGCTTTGACGTGCGCAAGCTCGCCGAGATGGAAGTTATTTCCGTGCGATCTGGCGGCGTCGATGTCCGATTCGATTGCAGCGGCAATTTCGAATCCAGCGGCTTGAAATCCCAATGAGATCCCACCGCAACCGCTAAAAAGATCGAGGACGCGCATCTTTCCCCCTTGTGAAAGCCGTCCGATCTTCTCATGAATTGCGCGTGCGTTTGGCATGCTCATGCGGCAGGCTCGGTGTCCGTCGCTTGTGTTCGGGCGATCGGGTCAATAGAGTCCTTTGCGGCCCGTTCCAGGAACTCACGCATCGAGCGGCGGACAAGCCAGGAGGTAGAAACTTTGCTCTTCCTTGCAAGTGTCTCCATCATCACGTAGTCATCAGGGTCGACGGTGAGTGTGACCCGGCGCAGAGGTCTGCCCCCGCTATTTTCGGGATCACCTTTCGCGCGGTGCATGTCCTCACACCTCATGCGACACGATTCTAGCACTATTCACCGAAGCGAGCAGCTCTCTTGGGGCTTAGGAGAGCGGTAGGACTGGCAAAGGTGAGGGTTTGGCACCGTTCGAGCAGGATCGACGAGCCTCTGTCGATTCCAAAAGTGGCTGAATCACAATGCAGGCACTGCGCATTTAGGCTCCTGGCCACCTGGATCGAGCCCACGCCGCCATCGATGGTGTGCCCCATAAGGCGGTGGTCTCTTCCGATAAATGCATTCAGGAGGAAATGTGAATGCGCGGGTAGCGAGGTAGCACGCAGCGATCGAAGCCATTACTAAAGGCGCCAGAACAGCCTTCGAGACCACCAACTACCGGTCAGTACATGCTGGGAAGCCCAACTGCGGCGAGTTCCGGAAGCTGATTGAACTGAGAGATACCGACCTGATCGCATTTGGCGTTCCGGCGTGGTTAGCCTAGAATGGCTGCATATCCAATCAGCATTCTAAACTAATGAGAGGGAGAAAGCGCACGCATGGCAAATTTGAACGGTGAGTTCTACCCACGGTACAAGCGGCAAAACGCCTCCTTCAATCCAGCCACCTTTGCTTGTGCGGAGGAAACGGTCGAAAAGCTGCTCGAAACGGCGACAAGCTCCGACCATCCAGGCATTTTGCTTGGTAAAGTCCAGAGCGGAAAGACGCGGACATTTATCAGCATTTTAGCCCTCGCCTTCGATAACGGCTTCGACATCGCAATCGTGCTCAGCAAGAACTCACGGGCTCTGGTCGAGCAGACCGCGAAGAGGCTGAAGAGTGAGTTCAAAGCGTTCCTTGGTGACGAAGAACTTGCGATCTACGACATCATGACTGCGCCTGAGAAGTTTTCCAAGTTCGAACTGGAGTCCAAGTTGATCTTGGTAGCAAAAAAGCAGACCGACAACCTCCGCCGCCTGACTCACCTTTTTAAGAATGACAAAATCATGTCCGCCATGCGAACTATTGTCATTGACGATGAAGCAGATTCCGCCTCGATTGGGTATACCCAAAAGCAAGGAATCATCGAGGCCAAAAAGATTGCGAAACAAGTGAGCGAGCTCCGCTCCGCCATTGAAAGTTCATCGTTTTTGCAGGTGACGGCCACTCCATATTCGCTCTACCTACAGCCTGGAGAGGTCGAAGTCGCCAACGTCGTCACCTTTAAGCCGGTTCGGCCAGCTTTCACGGAGCTTGTACCGGTTCCGCCGGACTACGTTGGCGGGGACACCTACTTTGGAGAAGCCTCGAAGAGTTCCGAGGGTACATTGGAGAGCTTGATTCACTTCACAATTGATCACCGAGAATTTGAGCGGCTAAAGAAGCCCGACGGCCGATCCCTCAAGCTCGAACATGTTCTCACGTCCGGCGCGATCAGGGGGTATCGCGCTGCAATCCTCAATTTTCTTGTCGGCGGGAGCATTCAACGAATCAATCGAACTAAAGCTGGCGAGAAATCTAAGAAGATCCGCTATTCATTTTTGCTCCATTCGGAGGCGGGGAAAGGGGCCCATGCTTGGCAAGAGACCCTCACCAAGGCACTCATTAAAGAGCTGGGCGATGCAGCGAAAAAGAGGCACCAGGTCTTTATCGCTCTCGTTACGGAGGCCTATTCCGATTTAAAGCGCTCACTTGCGATCGGAGGTGAACCTATTCCGGAGCTCGACGAGGTCATCGCCGCTGTATCCGATGCACTGCTTGGAGATCAGATCAACATCGTGAAGGTGAATTCTGACGATGATGTTTCAGCCTTACTTGATGACACCGGCCAGCTCATGTTGAGAAATTTGTTCAACATCTTTATTGGCGGTCAGGTGCTGGACCGTGGCGTGACTCTGGCAAACCTCATCGGTTTTTATTATGGACGTAGACCTAATAAGTATCAGCAAGACACTGTTATGCAACACTCGCGCATGTTCGGCTTCCGGCGTAGAGATCTGGCCGTGACTCGGTTCTACACTTCGATTGCGATTCGCGCGGCAATGTATCAAATGGAGGAGTTCGACGCGTCCCTCCGCGCAGCCATCGACGCGGGAGGGGACCAAGCGGTCCAGTTTATCCGTAAAAATTCGGACGGAACCATAATTCCGTGCAGTCCGAACAAGATTCTAGTGGCTACAACCCAGACGTTGCGCCCGTTCCGGCGCATTGTCCCGATCGGCTTTCAATCTGGTTACCGGACCGGAGCGAACGGCATAGGCAACGCAGTCAGGGCTCTTGACCAAGAAATCGAACAACTGTGTGGCTTTAATGCATCCGCGCCGACGTTGGTTCCTGTTGCAACGGCGATAGGAATCCTTGAAAGAATCAAGGGCACACTTGAATTTCCCGACGACGACGCTCCGGTGTTCGACTGGGTCGCCGCAAGCGCGGTTCTGGCTTATCTATCGAATCAGGCCCCACATCTCTCTGATCGCGGCCAAGTGTTGCTATGGGCAGCCACGGGTCGTGACTCCTCGCGAATGGCCAGCGGTGGCAGCCACGCTACCTATATTGAAACCCCGGACTCGGAGAAGACAGAAGGCCAGCTTGCGAAGCAATATGCCATCAACCACCCGATTGTTTTCCTGCTTCGCCAAAACGGCGCGGAATCGAGCGGTTGGCGCGGCACGCCATTTTACTGGCCCGTGATTCGCGCTCAGAAGAACACGCCCACCGCCATTTACACAGCCGAAACCAGCTTTTAGGCAATCGCAACGGCGCTAACCCCCAAATCTGGTTAGCTTGCATGAGAAGTGTTGTGCAAAAATGTGGGCCGAGGTAAAATGCGCGTGACTTCGCAACGCCTTCGGTGGCCTTATGGCTTGCAGGTCGTGGGAGCGAGGGCCGACTCGAACTGATCTCCGGTTTGCCTGCCATGATTAGCGAGCATCGGTCGGAAGCCGAGACGGGCTTAAAAAAGTGAGGCCGTGCCACTAAGGCCCACCTAGGGTACCCCTGCCAGGAGGCTTGCAATGGCTCTGTTTGTGCACATTACTGATGAGTGCCGCAGAAACGCAAAAGCGCATAACCTTCTAAGAGAACTCGAGGAATTTGCGCGCGGCGTCGAGCGGACGCAATCGACCAGCCGCTTCGATCCCTTTCCGGCGCCCTACCTAGTTAAGAAGAAATTGGGGGGGCGCCAAGGTCGCCTGATCGCTCAGTATCGGCAGCTTGAAGAGCACGGAGTCATCATTTGTCTCGCTGTTATGATACGCGCCGATCGCGCCTACTCGGAGTTTTCTCTTGACGCTGTCGGGTACGGAGAGCGCTACTTTCGTAATGTTCCAAGCAACACTGAACTTTCAGGGGAAATAGGGGAGCGCCTTAGAGAGGCCGTGGCTGCCCCGAAACCGGATCCCACAGATGAAGAATGCAATTTCCTCTACGGCGCTTTCGCTCGGTCCCTGGGTCGGTTTGCCGAGGACATGGTGTGCGAGACGCGGGAATGGGTCGAGCAGGTCACCCAGGAGCGTGTTGCGAACCAACTCGCCATCCTTCTCGGTCCGTGCTTAAATGCACTTCGAAAAGAAGCTGGACTTCACTTTCTTCCGGCAGCGAAGGCTGGGTGGGGCGTGTGGGTCCTGCGGCTACCGGAGCGATTGTTACTGATCTCCGTGGAGTCGGACCCGGGTGCGAAGAGAGAACTTGCGGAACGGGTCGCCCTTCGCCTTGGGGGGGAAAGAGCAACGGACGATGCCGTTCTTCGCGAGAGCCGACGCGCCTATCCCGCGCTGCTTCTTGCCGATGACGACCTCTGGATCCAAACCCAGAAGGAAACTGTTGCCTGGATGGCGCTTTCGCCAGAAGAATCGGAGGTGCTGGACAAGGCGCGTAGGTCGGATCACCCCTTTCCCCTGTTTATTAATGGTCGTGCGGGGAGCGGCAAGTCGACCATCCTTCAATACCTGTTTGCGGATCTGCTGTTCTTCTATGTCGCCCGACCAGAAGCTCGGACGGCAATGGAAGCGCCAATCTATTTGACCGCAAACGCTGACCTCCTTGCTCGCGCTCGCACGTTTGTCGAGCGCCTTATGAAGGCCGAAGTGGCTCTCGGCGAGTCGCTGGCCGAAGGCATAGCCCCTGCGATCCTCGATGAGGCCTTCCAGGAGTTCCATTTGCACATGCTTTCATTGCTCTCCCAAGATGGGCGCAACCTTTTTCCGCGCTCAAAGCGGATCGACTATGCGCGATTTCGGCAAATGTGGACCAGCAAGTTCGGCAAGACTCCAGCAGCGCAGCGCGAATTCGGCCCAGACCTCTCCTGGCACGTCATCCGAAGCTATATAAAGGGGATGAATTCCGAAGTCTGGATGGATCCTGATGACTACCTTGGCCTACCTGAGAACCAGATCACAGTTACCGAATCTGCATTTCGAGCGGTTCATGATCGCGTGTGGATCGGCTGGTATCAATGCCTTGCCGAAGATGGTTACTGGGATGACCAGGACTTGGCGCGCTACGTCTTGGAAAACGAACTGGTCAAGCCTCTACGTCCCGCCGTAGTGTGCGACGAGGCACAGGACTTTACTAGAGTGGAGCTCGAGATTCTGCTGAGGCTAAACCTGTTTTCTAATAGGACATTGACCAGAAGCAATGTCCATCGTGTCCCGTTCGCCTTTGCTGGCGACCCGTTCCAGACTCTAAATCCGACGGGCTTTCGATGGGAGGCCATTAAGGCAACATTCGTTGAGAAGTTCATTTTCGCGCTGGATCCCGCGCAGAGATCGGGAATCGTAGATCTCAACTATAAAGAGCTGCAGTTCAATTACCGTTCTACCGAGAGCATTGTGCGTTTCGGAAACAGTGTTCAGGCTCTCCGGGGAGCACTGTTGGACCCACAGGGCCTGCAGCCACAGGTTCCATGGAGCCTTGAACGCAACCCCTTCCCGGTGAGCTGGTTTCGGATCGATGACGGAAACTTTTGGAACAAGTTTCAAGAGAACCCGGAGTTCGTTGTGATTGTGCCCTGTGATGAGGGCGAAGAGAGGGCCTTTGTCGAAAGCGACCCCGTCCTCAAGGAGCACATTCAAATTCGAGATGGCGTTCCTGTAAACGTGCTCAGTGCTGTGCGAGCCAAGGGCTGTGAGTACCCCGCTGTGGTTGTTTACGGCTTCGGTGCGAAGGCACCACGCGATCTGATGGCGGATATCGAATCGTGCGAAGAGACGCTCTTCGATGCCAATCAACGCTTACCTATTGAATATTTTATCAATCGGCTGTATGTCTCGATTAGCCGTCCGAAGCAGCGACTGGTGGTAGTAGACAGCGACGAAGGGCTGCACCGACTCTGGGAGTTCGCGCGAAACCAGGAGAAGGAATCGGCCATGTTGGACCGCCTGGGGAGCGCCCGGTACATATGGGAAGACAAGATTGAAGCAATGATGGCGGGGAATCCGGACGATCTTACGCGCCGGAGCGCTGCCGACCGGCTTCAGACCGCCCGTACCTTCGAGGAGGATGGAAGATCCCGCCAAGATTCGTATCTCTTACTTCAGGCGGCGCAGGCGTGGAGAAATCTTGGAAATAGCGCCAAAAGCCTGGAATGTCAAGCTAGGGCGCGCGAGGCAGACCGGGAATACATCGCGGCCGGCGACGCATACTGCGATGTCGGGCTACCCGGCGACGCAGTCCGGTGTTATTGGCGTGCCGGCCGGGAGGGGTGGGCAAGGCTCGTGGCAGCGGTGGGAGATGACCCCGCACTAATGGGGAAGCCGGAATGTGTACTGGCTCAGGCAGTCGAGCGAGTCCCAAAACCGCTCGCCGCAGCCGAAATGTTTGGCCGCATTGCGATGATTCTAGTCTCCGACCCAGTTTTCCTGGAGAACTGCCTTGGCGACAGCATATGGAGTGATGCGGTTTCAACCCTCGGGCAAGCAGTACTTGATACACACGCGGCGGGTGTAGAGCCATCCGCGTGGGCGCCGATTGCACAAGCGCTTGACCAGATTCGGGCATGCGGCGTTTTTATTTCACCGGCGGTTCGAGCTCAATTGTGGTTCCGAGCGGGTCAATATGATAGGGCGATCCGCGCCTGGGATGAAACTCAAGCGGAAAAGCCGCGTGAGTACAGCATGGCACGGGCGGCCGTCGAGCCGTATCCAGTCAACCTTGAGGCGATGAAACGTTGCGGAGCCCTGTTCGAAATTTCCGAGGCATGGCGTGGCGCGCCGGATTTACCTTTGACACCAGCGCAGACTGAAATCGTTGCTGAGGCCCTCCTTGGAGCTGGATCGGTTCAGGATGCGGCTGAACTTGCCTGGAGGAGCGGGAGCGCAAAGCTGATGTTGTCTGTCGTCCCGGAAGCGCTCGCCGGACCCGATAAGCAACTCGCCAAGGGAGCGCTTCAGGCTGGCATCATCTTATTGGCACAGCGACAACAGTGGGATTCCTTTAGTGGACTCCGACGGAGCGGTTTCATTCCAACAGTGGAGGCCTGGCGTGGAAACCGTGAGGTTCAGAGATTCGTTCAGGCCCAGGAAGCAGCTGTAAGGGCGGCGTTCGTGCGAGGCTTCGCTCGTTCGAGCGGATTCGACGGAGCTCCAGTTAAAGATATCTGTGAGTTCCTCCGGGAGTTCCTTCGGGTTCGTGAAGATGACAGCAAGAATTCCTGGCAGCGCTCGGTGAGCTTTGAAGAAGCAGGAGCAGCGCTGGAGATGGGAAGGCGCTACGTCGACGCGGTTGCTTTCTACAATGCGGTACGGTTGGACCCGCGCTACAAGAGCATTAGAGATTGGGCCACCGACCGATGGCTGCTGTGCCGTCGTAGACACGCCGAGCACGAGAAAGCCCTTGGCAAACCGCAAATAGACCATGACCTCCGGGAGGACTTGAAAAAGCTTGGCATTGACGCTCAGCGGCTCGACAGGCTTCCAGCTGTCCCAGTACTCCGCCCGCTCGAATTGTCCGATTTCTGGCAACGGTCCGAGCCAGCGGGTTCGAAGCCGGCGCCGATAGCGCCGGAGGAAAACGTGAGGCGGGAGCTAGGTGTGACTTCGGCTCCCGCCGTCGTTATAGACAAGCTTCGGTTTGAGTTTTCCCGTCAGGCCCGGCGCTGCAATATCACGAACATCGCCACATTTGCGACCGCTTCGATCAAGCTAACCCCTCCTGAATGCGGGGGCGATGTGCCGTTCAGGCGCCAATCCGACGAGTACTGGGAATGCGCAGAATGGGGCATCGGGGTGAGGTTTGCGGGCGGGGCGGTCCTCGCGGAGCTATTGGACGGTTCGATCAGCATCCGTTTCCAGTACGACGAAGCGAGGCGGGAAGCTGCATCCACGTCGTAGCGCGGAGCACTCTGACGTGTTGGACGAAGGCGACATCCACGATAAGTAGAAGTCAAGGGGGAGACTGCGTTCTTACTTCGCTTGCCAGGGGCGGACCTGAAGCGCCATAGGCGCGTCCATGTCCCAGCGCTCCCGCCGGCCGAAGGCGGCCGACGTTCTTTCTACTCGACGCCCTGTCTACATTCCCGTGAGTGAATAGCTGGTGCTGCGTCCGCCTTCCGCGTTACGCACGAGCACGCCTCCGGCGACGAGCTGCCGGATATCGCGCAGCGCTGTGTCGTGGGAGCATTTGGCGAGCGCCGCGTATTTCGCACTGGTGCGCTTGCCTTCGAAGCTGTCCAGCAGCCGGTTCAGCACCAGACGCTGCCGCACGTTCAGCGGAACTCCCCGGATGCGGTCCCAGAAACGCGCTTTCGCAAGGATCGCGCTCAACGCCATTCAACGCAGAGTGTGCGTCGAATGACCCATTCTGATCGCCGCAAAGCGGCACTTTAGTGCGCCCACCGCCGCCCAGCCACCACGCACCAAAACCGCCAGGCTCCCACCCATTCGGGTGGGAACCGCTGCCATCCCGGATTGCTCCCATCGCCGTGCTCCCCACTCAAGGTTGTTTGTTGAGCGCGAAACCCGCCAAGGTAAACCGCGCCGCCAACTAATGGCAACGCCGCACGGTTAACTGTGAACTGGCAACCGTCAACTTCTGCCTGCGCACTGTGAACTGTCCGCTGTAGACGTGCGCTGGCCGGCCCGCCCCAATTGTTACAACCGCTGTAACAATTTCTTCTCCCCCAACTTGGGGGAATCGACAAGCGTGTCCCGCCGTACCACGATGGACCTGAGCGCCGCTTGCGCTCTGGAGTCAGGCGTCATGCCCAAATCACGCAAACGCAAAAAGCATCACCAAAACCATCACCACAACCGTCCGCTGCACTTAGTCCGCAAAGCCGCCGCCACAGCCGCGGCCGCCACACCAGGAGCGGCGCTCAGCGTCGCCGCCAACGCGGGAACCGCCGCCGCAACCGCTCCGCCGGTCGAAAAAGAAGCAGCGTCCGCGGCAGTTGCGGCCGCCGCAGTTACCTCCGGCGCCGTGCGCAACGACGTCCACCAACCTAATAGATACACCGCCGCGTCGGCCAGTGCCGCCGCCCCGCCTTCTCCCTCAACGGCCCACTCCAGTCCCCGGCCTCCCGCGTCCGCCTCTGCCGCTTCCGGGTCTTCCGCATCCGGCGCGTCCAGCTCCGCCGCCTCCGCCTCGCCCTTCCCGGCCTTCTCTGCCTGGCAGGCCTTCAGCATGCCTCCCGAGCCGCCCGAGCCGGTCTGGGAGTTCCGCCCCACCCGCGCCCAGTTGCGCCTGCTTAGGGCCATGCTCAGCCCCGACTGGGACACGGTCCCCAACGTCACCGCCGTCTGCGAACGCATCGGCATCAGCCGCGGCACTTATTACCGCTGGTCGGAAGATCCCGCGTTCATGGCGTGGCTTTCCGCCAACGTCGTGAACCATGTCTCGTCGTTCGGACCCTGGGCGCTGCTCGCCCTGCATCATCGCGCCATGAACGGCGATCCGCACTCCTCGCGTCACCTCAATGCCATGCTGCTGCCGCGCCGCTTTGGCGGGCTCAACACGTTCCTCGATCAGTACACCAGGCAAGCCGCTGCCGCGCCCAACCCGCTCTCGCCGGAAGAAGACGAACGCCTTTGCCAACTGGAGTGGGAGGCCGAGTGCGCCCAGCGCGCCGCCCGCGCCGCCGCAACCCAGCAGTTAAAAACGAAAGCGCCAAAGCATTCGTATGCGGCTCAATCAGCCGCCGAAACCACAACCACCACCCAGCCCGGCCCCGCAGCCGCAATGGACAGCCCGCTCGCGGAAGATGCTGTGGCCGGCGCGGCGGCCAACGAGGTCGCCGGCCCGGAGATGCCCGGTCGGGAAGCGCTGAACACCCCAGCAGCGGCCCCGGTGGGCGTTCCCGCCGCCGATTCCGCAGCAGTAAACAACGCTGCTGTTGACAACGCCGCGGATGCCGCCGCGGCGAACGATCCCGCCGCGGAACTAGCCGCGGAACCAGCAACCGCCTCCGGCAACCCGATCGCCCCCGGCGACGCAGCCGCCACCGGTAATCCGGCAGCCATCGGCAATCCAGCCGGTACCGGCAATGCCGCGACCGCGGAGCGCAAGCCCGTCTCCATCTCTTCCGATGGCGCCGCCGCTCGCCCCGCCGCGCGCGCCGCCGTCGCAGGACCCACAAAAGGGGCCGCCTGAACGGGTGGGAAAACGCGACAGCGCGCTAACGCGCGCCGCGGCACTCAAAGCCGCGTAACCAGAGTCAAATCAGCACCTTAGGAGCGAACCAGCAGGCAAGAACAAAATCCGGGTGTCTCATTTTCGATCCCCTGAACACCCCGCCCAAGCCCGAAAGGCGCCGACAACAGGGCAAGAACAAGCTGCTCAATGCCGCGCCTAGGGCAAACACTGCCCAGGCACAGCGGAAAGAGAAAAAAGCCGCCCCCGAACGCCAACCCACAGCCGTTCGTACAGGAGATCCCCGTGCCATGCGCGAACCACAATTGCAAGTTGAAAGGCCACGGCGGTGCAAAGCAGGGCAGGGGCTCTCGGAGCCGCTGGCGATGACCTCGTGAATAGCGTGCAGATCGCGCAACGACTGCGGCGACCAGAGGATGCGCAAGGAGCGAGCCACCGAGTCCTCCCTGTGGGTCTCACCGGAGAACGTTCCAGCCACCAAAGGCGGTACTGCGTCCCAGCCCGCGCGCCTGCCAGCATGCCGAGGAAAGAGAAAACGTTTGGCGCCGGGCAAGACTAGCCCGGCATAGCGCGAAGCGCGTATGCCGGGTCAGCCTCCGCACAATAAGAAGAGAAAGAAAAGCCGCGCAGCCTCCACGCCCCGTCCCGCCTCGCAGTCCCGGCGACGTCGACAACGAATAGTTTCCTCTTCCATAGGAGCGAGCCACCGAGTCCCCCCTTGTGAGAGATCGCCGGAGGAGATCGCCAGTGGAGGGCCGCGAAATTCCGAAGGTCGGCCCCCTCGCGCCGGAGCCCCCGCGAAGCCCCTTTGGCATTGAATGTCTGGCTTCGTTGTGTGGCTCGTGCGGGAGAGGAGCCCGGCATCGGCGGCTTCACGTTCTCACTGGAAAACGTGCCAGCGACCCAACGGAAAACAACGCCAGCGGGCGGCCCAGGAGACGAGGCCGTGCCTCCTCTCCTCGCGGGACCCTCTCACTCTGCCAACGCCGCTATCTCATTAGCCCTGACCACGTCGATATTGAAGTAGATCTTCGCCACCGGCTTGCGCGTTTTAGCGTCCATGGGCGTGAGCACGTCATACCAGTGGCCCTGGTGACTCCACATGCTTTGTTTAGAGGGAAACAAGCCCAGCACCCGCAGGATCGTGTATTCCTCATCGACGCTGACGACCTGCAACGCGCTTTCCGGCGTCTTGCCGTCCCCGGAGTGCAGGATGGATCTGACCAGGCCGACGGCAATGGCGCGGTGCAGCCGTCCGCGCAGGTCACCTGGCGGAAGTGCGGAGTAGATAGCGAAATGCGCGTCAGCGTCGGCGTAGCAGCCGGCTAACACCTTGTGCGCGGACTGCAAAAGCGCTTTGGAATCGCCATGGTTCCAGGCCCTGAACATGGCGTCGCGCGCATCCGGTGCGCCGTGCATTTCACAGGGCCCCTGGTTCTTGTAAGCCAATAACCGGAACTTCTGGTAGTTGATTGCCGTGTTTCCGGAGCGGAGTTGGGAGACCAGCGCCTTGTACTCCGCCTTTTGTTCGGACTTTGCGGGAAACGGCGCCTGCTTTGCGGCCGGTGCCGGCTGGGTCGCAGTCGCCGGCGAGGGTAATGGCGCCGGCGCCGTCCCAGGTGCTGGTTGCGGTGCTGGCTGCGGAGCTGGCTGCGGAGATCGTTGCGGAGATCGTTGCAGCGATGGTTGCGCTGCCGGCGCGGCCCCCGTTTGTCCAAAACTCGCAAGAGCCGCGACCAGCGCGATCATGGAAACGCGGAGTGCCAGCATAAAACCTCCAGCCCACAGCGCAAGCATAGTACAAGACGACAAAACGCGGCCCCTGCCGCTATGCGGCAAACGAGCCCATCGCGTACCCCGCCCGCGGCGGCGTTACGCCAGCACGGCGGGGTCGGGTTCGCTGAAGAACTCCTGGTGCAGCCGCTCCATCGCCGCGGGCACGTCATCGTCGTCGAGCACCAGACCGAGGTTGATCTCCGAGGCGCCCTGCGAAATCATGCGCAGGTTGATGTTGCCCAACGCGGAAAACACCCGCGCCGGCAGTCCCGGCGTGTCGCGAATGCCTTCCCCGACCAGGCAGACAATCGCCTTGCGGCCTTCATAGCGGACGTCAGCGAATTTGCCGAGCTGATCGGTGATGGCGGGCAGCTGTTCCAGCTCGCTTACCGTCAATGAGACGCTCACCTCCGAGGTCGACACCATGTCCACCGGACACTGGTGCTGCGCGAACACATCGAAGATGGCTTTGAGAAAGCCGTGCGCCATGAGCATGCGCGTGGAGACTACATCAATAACGGCGATCCTGCGTTTGCTGGAAATACATTTGAACGGCAGCCGCGAGCGCGGCGCCCGTGTGGTCACCAGCGTACCCGTCTTCTCGCCGTCGGGCGCGCCGGGAAAGGGGTTGCGGGAGTTGAGCACCCAGACGGGAATATTCTTCTGCATGGCCGGCAGCAGCGTTGCCGGATGCAGCACCTTGGCGCCGAAGTAGGCCGATTCGGCGGCTTCGGCAAAGGAGATGATCTTGATGCGGCGCGCCAGCGGACAGATACGCGGGTCGGCGGTGAGCATGCCGTCGACATCGGTCCATATTTCCACGCGGCTGGCGTTGAGCACCGCGCCCAGAATGGAGGCGCTGAAGTCCGACCCGCCGCGGCCCAGGGTGGTGGTGACGCCGCGGCGCGTGGCGCCGATGAAGCCCCCCAGCACCGGCACCGAGTCGGTGGCCAGCAGGGGCTTGAGCTCCTCATTCACGCGCTTCTCGATATCGGTGTAGAGTGGCTGCGCGCGCGTGAACTGTTCATCGGTGACGATGAGGCGGCGCGCGTCGACGTGGGTGGCCTTAATGCCGGCGCGGTCCAGGGCGATCTGCACCAGGATGGGCGAGAGCCGCTCGCCAAACGAGAGCACCGCGTCCCGCGTGCGGTCGGTCAGCTCGCCGACGGCGGCGATGCCGCGCAGCAGTTCTCCGAGGGAGGCGCAGAGTTCATGGATCTGGCGCGCCGCCTCCGCCTCCTGGGCGGCATCGGGGCGCAGCGCGCGCAAGGTTTCCAGGTGGCGCTCGCGCAGCGAAGCGAGCATGTGTTCCTGGGCCTGTTGCAGGGCGCCGGGAGCGTCCAGGCCGGTTTCACCGCGTGGGGTGAGCGCCAGCGTCGCCATCTCCACCAGGCGGTCGGTGACCTTGGCCATGGCGGAGACGATTACCACGGGTTGTTCGGCCAGGCGGCCGGAGACGATTTCCGCCAGGCGTTGCATGGCGGCGGCATCCTGCACCGAGGTGCCGCCAAATTTCAAAGTGACCATTGCAGTAGGTTCGCTCCCCGCGCGCCGCGCTCAGCTGATGCGGAAGGGCGCCAGCATCAGCGTCAACAGCAGCATGAACAATGTTCCCGCTCCCAGCAGGAGACGGGTGGCGCCCAGTTCCTCGCGCAAGCTCTCCGCCTGCGGGGGAACGAAGGGATGGCGGGCGCGCATCAGCAGCAGAAACACCGCCCAGACGTACCAGCCCGGCCAGAAGCGCCATCCCATCCAGAGTAGCGCGGGAAGCAGGGCGAGCGACACCCAGCGATGCAGCCGCGGGGAAAAGCAGTAGAGCACATGACCGCCGTCGAGTTGCGCGCCGGGGACCAGGTTGAGCATGGTCACAAACAGTCCAATCCAGGCGGCGCGCGCCAGCGGACTCATCAGGATGCGTTGCGGGGACACGCCCGGATAGAGCCAATGCAGCACCAAGCGCCCCAGCGGCGGCCAGGCAAACGCAATCGCACTCGATGCGGCTTGCGGCAGCACGATCGAATGCGCCAGTCCCCAGACCAGCAGCGGCACGGCCAGCACAAAGCCGGCGTAGGGACCCGCGGCGCCCACATCAAACAGCGCCCGGCGGTTGGGGAAAATGCCGCGAATCCGGATGAACGCGCCCATCGTGCCGATCAGCGTTGGTGCGGGGATAAAGTGGGGCCACGTTGCCGGGATGCGGTAGTAACGGCAAGCCAGGTAATGACCGAGCTCGTGGCAGAGCAGGATCAAGAGCAGACAGATGCTGAAGGGCAGCCCATGAACCAACATTGCCGGATGCTGCCAGGCCCAGCCGAAGGGCATCACATCCTGATCGCTGTTGAAAGGCGCAATACGCAGGCGGAAGTCCAGCGCCAGGCGCGCTCCGACTACGGTGGTCGTCAGCAGGGTCGCCAGCAACAACACGATGGGCAGCGCGCGCCGCGGCCGGTACTGCGGCTGCACCAACCGCGGTATCTCCTGGGACCGGTAGAGGGGCGGCAGGGGCTGGGCTTGTTCCGGTAGCGGAGGCTCCGGGTTGAGCCGATCTTCCGGTCCGGGCAGGGGAAGGGAATTCGACATGAAAGAAGATGAACTCGCCGTGGCGGAAAGGGCGCGGATGCAGTGATGCCTCCCGCCATGGGCGGTCAAACCGGGAACTAGAAAATCGTGCACGGCAAACCGTGCAAGGAAACCCGTTGAAGGGCAGCGCTGCAGGGTTGCCGAGACACCGCCGCAGCATGAGCCGGATTAGTCGATGGCCTGCAGCTCTTTGCCGGGGCGGAAGCGGACCGCCTTGCCGGGAGGGATGCTGACCTCGGCGCCGGTGCGGGGATTGCGTCCGATGCCGGTCTTGCGCGGCTTCACGTTGAAGACCCCAAACCCGCGCAGCTCGATCCGCTCGCCGCGTTCGAGAGCGCCTTTCATGGTGCCAAACAGTGCTTCCACGGCCTCTTCGGCCTTGGCTTTGCTGACGCCGGTGCGGTTGACAACCTGGTTGACGATGTCGAGCTTGATCATGAAGTACCTGCCTGCCACGGGGCGGGGATGCCGGAGGCTGCTCCAGGCGCGCTCTCGCCGGAGCGTAAGCCCAGTGTAGTGAAGCACTTAGCCGCCGTCAAGCGGCGGCCGGCGGGGCTCCGGGTCCAAACATGGGGCCTGAAGCGGCGGCGGGCGCGCCGCATTGCCGCCAGCCTGCCGCGCGGATTAACATGAGGGCACCTCATGAGCACTCGTTCTGATATGAATCTGCCTGGACTGCGCCTGCTGGGCCGCGGCAAAGTGCGCGACCTGTACGAATGCGGACAGGACCTGCTGATGGTCGCCAGCGACCGCCTCTCCGCCTTTGACGTGGTCTTACCTACGCCCATCCCTGACAAGGGGCGCGTGCTGACGCAGATTTCGCTGTTCTGGTTTGACCTGCTGCGCGACGTCGTCCCCAACCATGTGGTGAGCGCCCGGGTGCGGGATTATCCCGCCGCCTGCCAGCCCCTCCACCAGGAACTGGCCGGCCGCTCGATGCTGGTGCGGCGGCTGCGTATGTTTCCCATTGAATGCGTGGCGCGGGGTTACTTGTCTGGTTCCGGATGGAAGGAGTATCGCCAGCGCGGCACGGTTTGCGGCATACAGTTACCAGCGGGCCTGCGAGAGTCGGACCGGCTGCCGGAACCGGTCTTTACGCCGGCCAGCAAGAACAGCGAGGGCCATGACGAAAACATCGCCTTCGAGAGCGTGGAAGAACGCATAGGTTGGGATTACGCCGGGCGGCTGCGGGAACTGACGCTGGCCATCTATCGCCGGGCGGCGGCGCACGCGGAGTCGCGCGGCATCATTCTGGCCGACACCAAGTTTGAATTTGGATTGGACGCGGCCGGACAGATCGTGTTGGGCGACGAGGTGCTGACGCCGGATTCCTCACGTTTCTGGCCCCGCGATGGGTACCAGCCGGGTGGGCCGCAGGCGTCGTTTGACAAGCAGTTTGTCCGGGACTACCTGGAGCGCATTGGGTGGAATAAGCAGGCGCCGGGGCCGGAGCTGCCTGCCGAGGTGGTCGAGCGCACGCGTGAAAAATACCTGGCCGCCTACAAGCAGTTGACGGGCCGGGAATTGCCGGGAGAATACGAGTGAACCTGCTGGATTGGATCCTGCTCGCCATTCTGTTGCTATCGATGATTCCCGCCATGGTGAAGGGCTTCGTCTACGAAGTGCTGATGATGGCGGCGACCATCGTGCTGATCTACCTGGCCTTCGCGCACTATCACTGGGCGGCGCGCCACATCGGGTTTGGCACCCCGGAAGTACGCAGCTTTCTTGGTTTTGTGGCGATCTTGTGCGGCGGCATCCTGCTGGCCATGGTGTTGGGGCGGCTGTTGTCGCGCATGGTGCACTCCACCCCGCTGCGCTGGTTTGACCGGCTGCTGGGCGCCGCCTTCGGGCTGGTGCGGGGCGTGGTGATCGTGACTGTGCTTTTGATGATGATGACGGCCTTCCCGGTTAATTTCGGGCAGCTGCAGGGCTCGCTGCTGGCCCCGGACTTTCTGCGTGTGGGGGGCGTGTTCAGCGACTTTTTGCCGCAGCCGGTGGGGTTGAAGTTCCGCCAGGGGCTGGCGCAGATCCGCAAGGCGGCGGCGCCCGGCCGGCTGGCCGGAGAGCCAGGAACCCACTCTGCGGCGCCTGGGAAGCAAGTGGCGCGGATGGCCACACGCCCTGCTTCGCCACAGCCGGGGGTGGCGGTCCGGGTTCCGGTGAAGTTCAAGCTGGCCCGCTAGACGAATATCCAACGGTGTGAGCAACTCCGGTGCCCCGCTCGTGCATCTTCTCTCAGTGAGGGGGCTTTCTAGCGTGAGCGCTACTGTTGTGACGCAACAACTGGTGGAATCCTGCCGCCGCAAGGTCGAGTCCGCTGACGCACATTTCCTCGGCCTGGTGGGTGGTTTGGTATGGTTCCGCGATCCGCAGACTGAAAACGTCCTCACCCTTCCCCTTGACCAGCTCACCGTCACCGCCGTGCGCGCCAAAATCGCCGCCTACGCTTCGGCGGCCGGCGTGAGTGGAGAAAAACTCTCGCTTTCCGGCCGCCTCCGGCGTTTGCTAGATACCGACGCCGGCGACCTCTCCTCTTGCTAGCGCCTTGCACCAGCGGGTCCTGGCTGCTGCAAACTGCTTCGAGCCACTGGGCCGTGTGGCCTTAGCCACGCCAATCCACGCTGGCCATCGAAGCTGAGCAGACTGGCGCTGCCATCGCTCTCTAGCGGGTAGCGCGCTGGTAACCCGCTCTTGGCCACAACGAAATCCTGTCTCCCCGGCATCTTATGACACGGGGAGGGACAGACGCCATTGCCCCGTTTGCTACAACCCGTAAAGAGCCTGAACGCTAGCGAATCCGCTGCGTGCAGCGTGGATGAATTACGCTCTCATGTGGAAAAGGCTGGCGGAGAGCTGCTGGCCGTAGCCGGTGGTCTGGTGTGGTTCCGCGACCGCCTGCACAACAATGTGCTCATCCTGCCCCGCCATCAGGTCTCGGTCGAGTCTGTCCGCCAGAAGATTGCCTCCTTTGCCGCCGTCTCCGCCATGACCCAGCCGCTGGATCACTCCGAGCGCTACCGCCCTTTCCTGGTGCACCGCCAAAACCAGTCGCACCCAACCCAGCAGCTCGAAGGCCGGTCGCACCCAAGCCAGCCGCACCAAAGCCTGCCACACCATGCTTGGCGCGATGCGCAGCCGCGTCCCGCCCAGTTCTCGTCTAGCGATAGGGTCGCTAAGGAAACGGCTGCGAAATCCCATACCAAGTCTCGCGCAAGAAAGAAGTCCGGCAGGAAGCTGCAGAAGGCAAGCTGAGCACCGCGCCCGCGCCTCCCCTCGCCTGGGTCATTCCTAACTGACTACCGACAACCGGCTACTCCCTTGACCCCTGCGACGCCCGCTAGCTTGAGTGAAGCGCGACGCCAACCACTCGCAACGCCCCACGGTGAACTGTGCACCGTAAACTGTGAACCCCTTCTGCGTGGGCTACGGCGTCCGGAATCCCGCCACTCCCTACCGGCAACTGACAACTGACAACCGACCGGCAACTGACAACCGACAACTGACAACTGAATTCGCCGTACACTGGCCCGCTGCGCTACGATGGAAACCTATGCCAAAGAGTGGAAAGAAGGGCTCAGGACGCGAAACTCCCGTGCGGAAAACGGGCGCCAGGAGCCATCGCGGTACTAGTGCGGCACGCCCCGCGCGCTCCGGGCAACGCCCCGCGCGCCCCGCAGGCCGCCCGGCTCGCGCTGAGGGCCGCTTGGGGCGAGCCGAGAGCCGCCCCATGCGAACGGAGGGCCGGCCCGTGCGGTCCGGGGAAGCTCCCGCGGTGCTGGCGCCCCCCCCGGCGGAAAACCTGCCGGTGATTGCCATTGTGGGCCGTCCCAACGTGGGCAAATCGACGTTGTTCAACCGGCTCACGCGCACGCGCCGCTCCATTGTTGGCGACGAGCCCGGCATCACGCGCGACCGCATTTACGGGGTGGCCGAGTTTGAGGGACGCCGCGTCACGGTGGTCGATACCGGCGGCATTTTGCCGGACGACCCGGAGATTATTCCCGAAGCGATTTACCGCCAGGCGCGGGTGGCCATTGAAGAGGCGCTGGCCATTCTCTTTGTGGTCGATGGGCGGACGCCGCTGGCCGCTCCCGACCTGCAACTGGCGCAGTTGCTGCTGCGCAGCGGCAAGCCCGTGCTGTTGCTGGTAAACAAGATTGAAACCGATCAGCAGTTGCGCGATCTGGGTCCGTATTACGAGCTCGGCCTGCAGCCGGTGTTTCCGGTCAGCGCGGAACACAACCACGGCCTGGAAGAGGTGCGCGACTACCTGCGGCCGCTGCTGCCTCCGGAAGAGTTTGCCGCCGATGAGCAGGCGAGCGCCGCCGCGCTGGTGAGCGAGGAGAGGCCTCGCGGCAGCCAGCGCAGTCTGCGGCGCGCCGCGCGGGCGGCGGCGGCCACGGCGGAAGCAGAAAAGGGGGTTGCGCCGCTGCCGGAAGGCGGGTCAGGCGCGGCGCACGAGGCAACTGAAGCAGGCGGGGAGGAGCGGCGCCCCTCGGCAATTGTCGCGGCGGGAGCGGATGCGATCTGCTCGATTGCCATCATCGGCCGCCCCAACGTTGGCAAGAGCACGCTGCTGAACCAGCTGACCGGCGAGGAGCGCTCCATCGTCTCCGATATTGCGGGCACCACGCGCGACGCGGTGGACGCGCTGATTGAGCGCAGCGGGCGGCGCTACCGCCTGATTGACACGGCCGGCATCCGCCGCAAGGGCAAGACCAAGCTGATGGCGGAAAAACTCAGCGTGGTCATGGCGCGCAAGCACCTGGAGCAGGCCGACGTGGCGCTGATTGTGTTGGACGCCAGCGAGGGCGTGGTCGCACTCGATGCCACTATTGCCGGTTACGCCAGCGAAGGGTATAAGTCGTGCGTACTGGTGGTCAACAAGTGGGATCTCGCGCAGGAACGTGGGCTGGAGCGCAAAGAGTTTGAGCAACTGGTGCGCGACCGTTTCAAGTTTCTGGCGTTCGCGCCGGTGGTGTTTCTCTCCGCCCAGCGCGGACAGGGAATGGGGCGCCTGTTCACCGAGATCGATAAGGTAGCGCGCGAGCGGCGGCGGCGGGTTTCAACCGCGGAGCTGAACCGTTTCCTGGCGGTGGCGGATTTCGATCGCGCGCCGGTGCCCATCAGCCTGCGGCTGCGCATTTACTACATCTCGCAGGTTGCGGTGTCGCCGCCTACGTTTGTGTTGTTCGTCGATAAGGCGCGTCCCTTGCACTTCAGCTACCAGCGCTACCTGGAAAACCAGTTGCGGCGCGCCTTCGGCTTCGCCGGCACGCCCATCCTGATCAAGACCAAGGTAAGCGGACGGAAGTAGCGGCGCGCGCTGGACAGCAGTTATAGGAGCGAGCCACCGAGTCCTCCCTGTGGGAAAGACGCCGGAGGCGATCGCCGCCCAGCAACGGCAGACAACGCCGTTGCTGGGGCCTGTCGCCAGTGGAGGGCGGCGAAATTCCTTAATGCGTGCCGGTTGGAGAGCCAGCCAACGATTCGTCTACGCGCTGCTCTTGCTGAGAAACATCTCCGAGCAAACGAACTCCACCTGGGTTTGGCAAAAATCGCAGTCCGCTTTTTGCGGCCCAGCCACGGCTGGCATGCGAACTGGAAAACTGCGGAGGCAGTGATTGCAGGTAACGGCAAGCAGCGTTTGGCCCGGGCTCTCCATTCGCCAGATTTGAGGAGTTTTGAGTTGGCCTGGGCGCGGGCGCTGCGGGAGAATCCGCACCAATTCGGCCACTCTTTCAAAGAGCCGCGCCGGAGTGTAATTGCCTTTTGAAAGAAGGCGTCCGCCAGCACCCCGGAGGGTACATCTTCACCGCTGAAATTCGCGCTAATGGCAATGACCGGGATCTGGGGAAAGCGGCGGCGCACGACCGAGAGCAGTTCAAAACCACTCATGCGGGGCATCCGCAAGTCTGAAATGATCAGGTCAGGCAGGGAATCCTTGAGGGCAAGGAGTGCGGCAAAGCAGTCGCTGGCGCAGTGCACCTCATACCCTTTCGTTTCCAAAATGGCTTTGGAAACGGCTTGAGTCGAAGGATAATCGTCAACAACTAAGATACGGAAGTTGAACGGGCTCATGACTCACCAACTTCGTGCGGAGCAGCGTGTTTAGGTCAGTCTAGCATCGGTCGCCCAGCCCCGGATTAATGGGCGGCTGGGTGGTGAGGCGAGGTCGAGCGGCGCACGCAAACCAGGGGTAACGATTCCGGGAATAAAGCAAGACCGAGGGTGGCTGTGGCAGTTTGCCGTTTTCAGTTGATCCGCTCATGGGCGGAGAATGGCGCCGGCGGATACCGCCAGAATATTTCAGAAGATGGTGCGCCCTGAGAGATTCGAACTCCCGACCTTCTGGTTCGTAGCCAGACGCTCTATCCAACTGAGCTAAGGGCGCGGGTACTGGAGGGGGATGAAGCAGGCCTCAACAGCCCGCAGGCTGTGCGAAGAGGCTTATTTAGAATACGATGGGCGGCGCTGGCTGTCAAACCGAGCGGACGTTTGCGGTGAAGACCGCAATTGAATTGGCTTCGCCCGCCGTTGACTGGATCGCAGTGTCCCCGCCATAAGATGGGCCCTCCCACTTGCAGCTCAATAGCGGGGTCGTTTTCGCACCGGCTCAGTCTCTATCGCCCGATGAATCATGCTCCCGGGTCGCATTCCCGGGCCGCGGATTTTTCCGCCAGGATGGTCACCTCAGGGATGCAGAGTCCGAGGAAGCCGGGGGCGATTTCGATCCCCAGCGCCTGGCGCAGTTGCGGCGAAGCGGTGAGCAGCAGGTCTTGCAGGCGGCGCACATTTTCGGAGCTGGTACGGGCGCGGGCGGTCCAGGAATAGAACTCCATCGGGCGGCCGTGTTCGGTGTAGAGGCTGGTTTCCACGGACCGGGGGAGCAGCCCGGCGCTCGAAAGCATTGCCGTCCAGCGTGAGGGCGTGTAGCTGCGCACATGCGTGGAGTCGCGGAGCCTTTCGATGAGATCGTATTGGGTATCGAGTGCCCGGTCTTCCAGTCCGGCGCTGTCGACCAGCAGCAGACGGCCGCCAGGGCGAAGGACGCGCGCCATTTCGCGCACCGCCGCTGCGACATCCGCGAAATGATGCGGCGCCTGGCGCACGCTGACCAGGTCGAACATGTTTCCGGTGAAGGGAAGGCACTCAGCCGCCCCTTCCGTGGTGGTGATAGGCAGACCGCGGCGTATGGCATTGCTTTGCGCTTCTTCAAGCATGGCCGGGGTGAGATCGAGCGCGGTCACTTCCGCACCGCGCTCCGCCATCGCCAGCGCCACATGGCCGGCGCCGGTGGCGATATCCAGGGCTCGGTCGCCGGGCGCGGGCTGCAGAAGGTTCATAAGCCGATCCAATACCGCCGTATCGGCGTGGCCTGGACTCGCCGTGTAGGCCTGAGCGCTGCCCCCGAACTGGTCGCGCACGCGCTGGTGCAGCCCAGCGAATGATTCCAACGCGGGGGAATCCGCCCCTGGCGGATCCATATCAGGGGGGGCAAAGACCGGCAAATCCGCATAGGGCCAATCCCCATTCCGCAAAAGCTGTTTGAAATTGCCTTTAACCCGTGTTCTTGCCATGTGCACGCTCCTTGCGAATCGTTGTCAGCATGGCCGATTGCGATAAGATTGTGCAAATATCGAGTTTGTATCTTTCGATACGTTGAATGTTTCAACACGGGGCGTCCACGGCTATGGAACTTCGGCATTTACGCTACTTCATTGCGGTGGCGGAGGAGCGCAACTTTCACCGCGCGGCGGACCGGCTGCACATGGCGCAGCCTCCGCTGAGTCTGCAGATCAGGCAGTTGGAGGAGGAGTTGGGCGTCAGCCTGCTGGACCGCCGGGAGCGTCCGTTGCGGCTGACCGGCGCCGGTGAACTGGTTCTGGCGCAGGCGCGCCATGTGTTGCGCGAGGCGGAAGCCGTGCTCGAGATCGCACAGCGCGCCGCTCATGGGCGGGCGGGACGTCTGCGCGTGGCGCTGTGCAGTTCGGCGCCCTATAGTCCGGCGCCGGAGATGTTGCGGCAATTGCGCCGGGAGGCGCCGGAACTCGAGCTGCAGATCATGGAGCGCCGCTCGGAACTGCAGGTGGCCATGCTGCAGGAAGGACAACTGGATGTGGGCGTGGTGCGCCTGCCGCTGGCGGTGCCCGCTCCCGGCCTGCGTTTTCAGACGATCCGCCGTGAGGGGTTGGTGGCGGCGCTTCCGGCGCGGCACCGCTTGCGCGCGAAGAAGATGCTGGTATTACGCGAGCTGGCCGGCGAAGACTTCATCTGTTTTCCCGAGGGGGCCGCTCCCGCCCTCTACGGACAGATTCAGGCGGCCTGCCGCAACAGCGGCTTCAGTCCGCGTATCACGCAGCACGCCACGCAAATGCAGACCATTGTCGCTTTGGTCGCCACCGGGCTGGGTGTGGCGCTGTTGCCGGAGGCCATGCGCGGGCTGCGCCAGCGGGGAGTGGAGTACCGGTCATTACGCGCTCCCCTGCCGCAAAGCGAAATTGCCTTTGCGTGGTGCGAGGGGCGCGAAACCCCAGTGTTGTCGCGCCTGCTGGGAATGCAATAATAGTCGCTCAGCCTTCGCTGGCTTTGCAGCAATCCGCCTCCGCTGGACTACCCTGATTTGAGCATTCCGACCAACCCATCCCCTGGCAATCCCCCGGCAACACCGGAGGAACAGGCCGCGGCGGCGCGGCCGCCGCTCCAAGGCGTGTTGTGGGACATCGTGCTCAACGCCGTCATTCCCACCCTGTGCTACAAGGTGGCGCGGCATTACGGCGCCAGCGAATTCAAATCGCTGGTGATGGCGTCGCTGTTCCCCCTGGCCAAGAGCCTCTGGGATTTGCTGCGTTTCCGGCAACTCGATCCGATCGCCATCATTGTCTTCCTGGGCATTCTGACCGACGGCATTGCCATCACCCTGGGTGGCAGCCCGCGGCTGCTGCTGGTGCGGGAATCCATCTTTACCGGGGCGTTTGGCGTTGCCTGCCTGGTGTCGCTGCTGTTTCCGCGGCCGCTGATGTTTTACTTCGGGCGGCACTTCATGGCGGGCAGCGATCCGCATAAGCAGGTACACTACAACGCCAGTTGGGCGCTGCCCGAGGTGCGCTTTTCGCTACGCCTGATTACTGGAGTATGGGGAGTGGCGCTGGTTTCCGAACTGCTGATCCGCTTGGCGCTGATCTATACGCTCACGCCGGCGGAGGTGTTGATGGTCTCTCCCATTTTGCTGGGCGCGATCACGGTCAGCGCTTTGGTATGGTCGTTTCGCCATGGCTACCGCACGCGCGAGAAGGTGCTGCACCGCGTGATGGAACTGCACAAGGAGCAAGGAAAGTAGGACAGGCGGGGATAGGGCATCTCCCGTACTTCGCCCTAGTGTTCACCTGATGGGTTCAGCGGGCGGGGCTCTCTATGCTGGTTGCAACCTCGTCCCCCCGGAGCCTGCGTGCCCACCTCCAGCCTGGAAAAGTTCGCCTCATTGCCCGAAGCTCGTCCGCAAGCCAAGCGTCAGTTGTTGGCGCATTTACGTCCCTACCAGGGCTGGATCTGGGTGGCGGGATTGCTGGGTGTGGCCACCGCGGCCGGAGGCGCGGTCGAGCCGCTGTTTTTCCGCTACCTGGTGGACCTGATGATGCGCGGCCATGCCGACGCGGCGCTGCGCGGACACCTGCTGGGCGACGCCGCCAAAGCTGTGGCGCTGCTGGCGGCGATTTCGATTGTGCAGCAGGTGCTACAGACCGGCCTTTCACAGGTGGTCAACAAGGTGCGCTTTGACGCCAGTTCAGGGCTGTCACGCCAGGTCCTGCACCACATCTTCCAGCAGCCATTGAGTTTTCATCTGGGTTCGGACAACAACGAACAGAGCAGCGGCGTGGGCTATGTGATGACGCGATTGGATCGCGGCGTGGCCGCCATGGGGCAGCTCATCGGTGACTTGCTGCAGTCCCTGGTGCCCAACATCGCCAACCTGCTGATGATGGGTTACCTGCTCTTTCAGTTATCGCCTCGCCTGGCACTGTGCGCGCTGGCGCCGCTGCCGCTGTTTTTGTGGACTACCTCCGCCGCCACCCGCGTGCTGGTTGCCGGTGAGGAAGAGGTGCAGGAGGGCTGGAGCACGATTTACCGCCGCGTCTATGAAGTCCTGGGCGTGATCAAGACGGTGAAGTCGATGGCGCGCGAGGACGCCGAGATCGAGCGCTATGACCAGGGAGCGCGCTCGCTGTTTCACAAGCTATGGCGGCTGGTTTGGGTGGATTCCGGTTTTCAGGGACTGAAAGGGTTGCTGGCGCTGGCTGGGCGCGCCTCGGTGCTGCTCTACGGGGTGGCGCTGGTGCTGCAGGGGCGCATCACGCCGGGCACCTGGGTGGCGGCAATTACCTACGCCAGCATGATCTACCCGCCAATGACGCTGCTGACCAGCATGTACACCTCGGTGCGCAAGAGCCTGGTGGCGGTGGGTTGCGCCTTCGAATTTCTGGACCGGCCGACCGAACAGCAGTTGTTGCCAGCCAGCGTGGATCGGGCGGAAGCGATAGCCCCGCGCTGGGCCGGGCAAGTGCGTTTTGAGCGGGTGTCGTTTGCCTATCCGGCGCAGGAGGGACGTCCGCGACGGCGCGTGTTGCGGGATGTCAGCTTCGAGGCCCAGCCCGGTGAAGTGATCGCGCTGGTGGGTGGCAGCGGCGAGGGCAAGACCACACTCATGGATCTGCTGCTGCGCTTCTACCATCCCGAAGTGGGCGCGATCAGCATTGACGGCGTCGGAATTCAGGAGATGCGGCTGGAGCACTTGCGTTCGCAAATCGCGGTAGTGCTGCAGGAGCCGGTGCTGCTGGACGGAACGATCGGAGAAAACATCGCTTACGCGCGTCCCGGCGCCAGCGAGGAGCAAATTGAGTTGGCGGCGCGCGCGGCTTACGCCCATGAATTCATCGAGAAAATGCCGCTGGGATATGAGACGCGTGTGGGCGAGCGCGGCGCGCGTCTTTCCGGTGGACAGAAGCAGCGGCTGGCTATTGCCCGCGCACTGCTTTGCGATCCCAGCATCTTGATTCTTGACGAGGCCACTTCGCAACTCGACGCGGAAAGCGAGCAGGCGGTCAATTCCGCACTGCAGAACCTGGTGCGCGGGCGGACCACGTTCCTGATCTCGCACCGGCTGGCCAGCACCCTGCGCGCCAATCGCGTGTTGGTTCTTGCCGGTGGCGCCATCGCCGAAATGGGGACCCCCGACGAGTTGGCCCATCGTCAGGGGCGGTACGCGCGCTTGCTGGAAGCGCAGCAATTAAAGACCACGCGCGCGCAGGCGGCCACGGCCAACTAATTTTCCAAAGAGAAGCGCTCCCGGCCGCCAGTTGCGCAGGAGACTCGATATTCGAGCACCTGACTCTTCTCGCGTGACCAGTGCCAACTGTTCCCAGCGCGCTGAATTCTATTCAGGAAAAGCAGATCTTATGTCATTCAACGATTTCACCAACAACGATCGCAAGCCGCGTCCCGCTTTCCAGCTTCTTGAAATGCCGGTGAGAGCGCGTTCCATGGCCAAGCCGCGGCCCTTCCTGTTGCCCAGCGCTGGTTCTCAAGCAAGCCCTAAACTAGGAAGGATGGCGGTGACGCTTCTCTATGACGGGCAGTGCCGGTTATGCCAGCGCAGTGCGCAACGGGTGCGGCGCTGGGATGCGGGGCAACGCGTGCGGCTGCTTGACCTGCATGCTCCCGAGGCCAGCTTGCAGTTTCCGCAGGTCAAGCTAGAGCAGGCGCTGGCGAAGGTGCATTTGGTTGATGGTCAGGGGCGGGTTTATCGCGGAATTGACGCGTGGTCGCGGGTGCTGCGCGAACTGCCTGGCCGGCGCTGGATCGCTCACGTCATGGAAGCGCCCGGCGTGCATGCGTTGGCCGCCAAGGCATACCAATGGGTGGCTCGTAACCGCTATCGCTGGAATCGCGACTGTGAAGGGACCTGCCGGCTGGAGCGCAGTTAAACCGGGCCTCAGTGCACCATCAGGCGCAACAGGATGCTGGCGAAAGCGTCAACGTTTCCAAGAGCGCTACTGAGCTGTCGGCGGAGCTTGTCTTCGACAGTTGTGCCCCGAATGTGTTATCAGTGAGCTCTGAAGCCGCGCTTAGGAGACACTGCAATGCCCTCACGCCGGAATTTTCTTCTGCGAGCTGCCGAAGCAGGCGCCGCTGCTTTGCTCACTCCAGCGGCCTTCGCACAACTTCACAGTAGCGGGGCTAACGCAGCGCTCGAGGTTCGCGTCGATGCTGACCGTCCTCTGGCCACCATGCCAGGGGATTTCATTGGGTTGAGCTACGAAACGTCGCAGTTGGCGGACCCTCAAATGTTTGCGCCGGATAATGGGGAACTGATTCAGTTGGTGCGTACCCTGGGACTTCGCGGCGTGCTTCGCATCGGCGGAAACAGTTCGGATTTTGCGGTATGGGATGCGGAAGGCGGCACCCGGCCAGGAGGCCGGCATGGTGCTCGCGTGACCCGGCAGGCCATTCGTAACCTGCGCGGATTTCTGGAACAAACAGGCTGGCAGGCAATTTACGGCCTAAATCTGAAGACTGGCAGTGTGGAGGAAGCGGTCTCGCAGGCACGCTTTGTTAGCCAGACTTTGGGGCGGATGCTGCTCGCCTTCCAGATCGGCAATGAGCCCGACCTGATGCCACTCGATCCACAACACTCCGACCCTCGCCACCGCTGGAGCTTTGCCGAGTATTGGATGAAATGGAAGCACTACCACGACGCCGTGCAACGCGCCGTTCCGGAAGCCGATTTTGCCGGACCTGACGTTGCCTACAAGTACCGTTGGCTGGTCGACATGGCGGAACGTTGCCCTGACCTGCGGTTTCTGAGCGGCCATTACTATGCCGAAGGGCCGCCGGCGGATCCGCGCATGAACATTGAGTTTTTGCTACGTCGCGGCCGTTTTGGGAAGACTGCCGGGTTGGAACTCGTTAACCAGGCAGTCTGTGCTCTGAAGCGGCCGTTTCGAATGACGGAAGGGAACTCCTGTTATGGCGGAGGCAAATGGGGTGTCAGCAATACCTACGCGTCAGCGCTTTGGGGGGCTGACTATCTTTTGCAGCTTGCTCAGGCGCAGGTGATTGGTGTAAACCTGCACGGCGGCGGTCAAGGCGCCTACACTCCTATTGCCACAAATCGCGGTCGCCACAGCAGCGCGCGCCCGCTGTATTACGGAATGTTGTTTGCCAAAGAGTTTATCGGCCGAACGCTTGTGCAATGCACAGTAGGCTCTCAAGCGCAGCAACAGAACCTGGTGGCTTATGCGGGGGTGGACGGACCCGGCCGGTTCGCGATTGGTCTGATTAATAAAGCCGCGGAAACGGTCAATGTCCGCGTACTCGGCCTGCCCCAGAGCCCATCCAGTCGCCGGTTGCAATTAAAAGGACCGGCGATTGACAGCACGGATGGGGTTCAGTTTGGGAAACGGAGCGTCAATGCCAGTCAGCCGTTCCAACCCCAGTTCAATCCAGCACCATCCATTACTAATGGGTCTCTCCTTCTGCAAGTGGAGCCATACTCGGCGCTCGTGATCGAGAGTTAGTCCGAACTTGTGGTCAGGAAAATTCACGGGAGAAAGACCGCCGTTGTTTTCTGCGTCGCGCTCCCCCGGCTTGCAAGCTCAGCTACGCAAAGCTCGAGTGGAGGACGCAACGATTCACTTTGCGGGCCAGGGCCGAGTCGAACTGATTTCGAGTTCGAGATCGCAGAAGCGCCGTAGCATGACGAACTCGGGCTGGTGAAGCGCGGCTACCATCCGTGAGCTTCGGCCGGGGTCCCGGCGCGGCGCCGCGCGGCGCCGGGTGGGGCCGGACGCCGAAGCGGGTGGAATAAAAGCGGCCGTGCCGCATCGGCCTCAGTGCACCATCAGGCGCAACAGGATACCAGAGACAGCGTCGTTCCAGCTATGTGCGATGACGGGCGCCCACAAGGTCTTGCGCCACTCCGCCACGAGTCCTAATAACAAGCCAAACACAGTCAGCGCAATGGCATTGCGCCAGCCTTGGTACAGATGCAGGCACCCGAAAATGACTGCCTGAAGGAGCACGGCTATGCCTGCGCTGTTGCACAAGACTTTGAACTGTTTTTGCAAGTAGCCACGGGAGATGATTTCCTCGGAAAACCCGGCAGTGATGCTCAATGCGACCCAGAATGTCAGCTCCAGATTGGAATGTGGGGCCATCGCAGACAGCGTGGGATTAGAGCCCACATGGAAGAGGCCTTTTGCGATGAGAGCATTGGTGAGAGTCAGCACCAGCCACAGCGGCAGGCCGAGCAAAAGCTCCTTCCATCCTTTCCATGGGCCGAACACTTTTGCCAGCGAGCCACCATTCCCTTGCACGCCAAATGCGACAAACGCCAGCAGCAGACCTTCGAAGCCAATGGTGCTCACATAAAGCCGGGTGATTTTCGACCACGATTGGTGAGAGTTTGCGAGGTGGAATCCAAACCCGAGCACGCCATGGGTCGTCTGCCAGACGCTGAGCAGCGCAAAGCTTAGCAGCAAAATCAGTAACGTCCAGGTGTGCCACAGCGGGGCCAGGAGCTGAGGACGGTCAGGCCCTTCCAAACGAGTTTGCGCGGCAGTAGTTGGCATTTCAGTTCTTCGGTATCCGCGGGTATGGTAGCAGTTGAAGTCAGCTAATGCACGTTCGATTCGCTGCCTTGTGCAGCTGCGGAGGGCTGCGCCAGGCGCAGGTCATTGCGGCTTGTTTTTCAAGTAGAGCAGCAGCACCACGCCTGGGCGGAGGGGGAAGCGGCCTACCAGGCGGTAACGGGTTCCCAGGACATTGGCCAACATGGGCTGTTGCGTCTCCTCGCCGATGACCAGATCATCGTTGGTGGCGAGCAGGCGGCCCCAGTAGCCGGCGTTGGGATACTTGCGAAGGTACCAGGGCAACGGCCAGTAGTCAGGGGCGAGTATTGCGATGCTGGTTTTCTGCCTGGCCGGATTGGCGTTGCTTTCCAGGCGAATGAGATCAAGCAGCCCGTAAACCTGGCGCACGGTGTGGGCATAGACGTAGGGAATGGCGTCGTTGTCGTATTCGAAAAACGAGAGCCGGACACTGCTGTACAAATCCCCCGCTTGTAAAAGGAAGGCCGCCGCGAGGAATGCCACGACCGCTCTGCGATTGCCGCTGCCCAGGAGGCGAGGCAGCGACCAGGCGACGCCATAACCGGCGGTAATCGCCCAGGGAACGGTGATGTTGAGGATCAGCCACGGGGTCTTGTAAGGGATCAGCGAGTAGGCGGCCAGCATGCCGATCGACAAAAAAGCGAAGAACAGCGGCACGCGGCGCCGAATTTCAGCGGCGGCCACCAGGCCCAGCAAGCCGAGCAGGAAAATGCAGGTTTCCTGTCCGGAAAGCCATCTAATGTAGCTGCTCCAGGGGTGAACGTCCGCGTGCGTGCCGGTGCTGGCCCAACGTTTGAAGGTGAGGACGGAATCGTAAACACCTTGCGGGAAGTTGTGCAGCAGGGAGCTGTAGAGCAGCACGTGAATAGTGGCGAAGATAACGATGGCTCCCAGCGCTCGAAGCCAGGGCGCATGCCGGAATGAAGAGGCTCTCCGGGATGGGCGGTCCCCCCTCTCGTCAGGTGAACTGGCCTTATCAGTGGAGAACAACCACGTGCACCCCCAGGCGATGAGAGCGGTTATCAGGTCCACCAGCCAGGTCTCTTTGGTGGCGACCATCAGCGCCAGGGTCGCGGATGCCAGCCAGAATTTCCAAAGGCGCGGAGCGGCGCGGTGCTCCAGGATCAGGACAATGCTGGCCAGGCCGAAAAAAACAAACAGCGACTCGTGGATGAAATACCGCGAGTAATAAACCGCGGCAGGACTGCATGCGGTCAGGGTGGCGGCCACGAGGGCGCTGAGCGGATCGAGGTGGCGCGCCAGGCGCAGCATGAGCAGCACGATGGCGAGCCCAAAGGCTGCCGGGACCAGGCGGATAAGGGCGGTGCTGAGTCCATCGGGAGGCCAGAGGTGCAGCAGGTGCGCCAGCCTGGCAAACAATGCGGTGATGTAGTAAAGCGACGGCCCGTGGTAATTGGCGGGGTCGTAGCGATATTGCCCCAGATGGATAAGGTTGCTGAGGAAATCGCCGTTGACGCCCTCATCGTTATGCAAGGGCGCCAGGGTTGGCCAGAGGAAACGCAGCAGCGCCGCGACGGCAACGATTGCCGCGGCGGAAATCCGCCACAGGCGAGGGCTGAGCAGATCGCCGGGATTGATCGGGAGCGCCGGCTCCACAGGCGCCAGTGCGGCTCTGGTTTTGGTGCTCATCGCGCGCCTCCCGGCTTTCCCAGGCGCATCGGGGTGCTCGCCCCTGTGATTGAGGCGGCAGGAGAGGTCAGTGCGGAGGAAGCAGTGAGGTGGAGCAGGCGATAGGGGCCCTCCTGGGCGATGACGGGCTGACGCAGCCAGGCGTGTTGATCCACCGGAGCGAACGACGTTTCCTGAGGCCCGAGCAGCACGTAGTGAATCCGGTAATGCGCCAGCAGCGCCGCTGCGGCGGAAGGGCCGGAGTAGATGGCGTGGATGGCATCTAAGCGGCGCTGAAACGGCAAGCCGCGCGACCACAGCGTACCGGGATAGCCCAGCAGGGTACGGCGTCCACTGAGCGCCACCGGGGAATTGGGAACAGGCGCGTGCAATACGATGGCGTTGGCCGGGACGAGGCGCTGGATGTCGCGGGCAATGGCGCGTCCATTCTGGTCGAACTCGTCGAGGTGAATCTGGCGGCTGGCCACACGGAACAGATCGAGCGCACCACCCGCGCTGAGGATCGTCAGGAGCATTACGGCAGCCGCGCGCCGCATCCCTTTACGCCGCCACAACGTGGCGATGGCAAGAGCCACGAAGGGCAGGGAGGCGATGTACCAGTAAAGCAGGACCTTGATGTTATCCCAAATCCAGGGCGCCAGGCGTACCAGGTTGGCGAGCAGAAATAATCCGGCAAAGGGCGCGTAGAACTGCAGCGCCTGGGTGGAGACACGATACGCGCGCCCGGGTTTTTCACGCCGCGTGCGGAGCAACATGGCCCAGACCAGCAGAGGGATGAATATCCCGGTGTTGAGCAGCCAGAACCAGGCAACCGGCAGTTTGCCGTGGTCCCATCCGAGGTGCCAGGCGACGAAAGCGGTTTTCGAGGTGCGGCTGCCGTGGAGCATCCACAGTAGTTCAGGGATTGCCGTGATGGCGGCGCCAGCGGCAAACCACAGCCAGGGAAAGAAATGGCGCTGCAGCAGGGCGTAAACGGCGGCGGCACCGGCGAGCACACAGAGGCTATAGGTATGCAACAGCGGTAACAGTCCGGCGAGCGCGCCAGGCAGCAGCCAGCCCGCCTGTTCCCAGACGCGAGGTGGCGCCAGGGAGGGAGCCGCCACCGGCTGGGGGGTTATCGCGGATGCCGCCGGAAAGGTGCGCCAGAACAACAGCAGCAGGCCGAGCACCAGAGGAACGCCCATCAGAAAGCTGCGCTCCGGAACAAAGGCGGTGGTGAAGAGGTTTCCCAAGCGAAAGGGCCCCGAAGGGGTCAGGGTGTAGTCGTGCGGCAGGTGGAGGAGGAAATCGCTCCAGGTGCGAGCGGACGCGCCCCAATCGTTAAAGAGCGAAAGCCAACCCAGGCCGGCGCCGCTGGCCAGCAGGAGAAAAGGCGCAAGGCGCGCCGCCAGGCGGCTGTTGGTGAGTTCGAGGGTGAGCGCTTGCAGCAACACCAGCATGGCCAGCGCGAGCAGCACGGCGGGCCACAGCAGAGCGGCGCTCAGGGAGGCGCCCGCGCGCATGAGAGTGGCGCTGAGAAAATCGGCCAGGAAGGGATAGGTAAACCGGGTGCCGGCGTAGGCGGGATCCTGTGGCGGAAAGCTCGCGCCATGCAGAAAGCCGTTGACCACGTGGAGATGAAAAGGCAAATCTCCGTAGGTGTTCACCAGGCCGGTGTACAGGTTTCCGAAGCCGTCCATGCCGATTTCGCGGTGCATGACCAGCACGAGGATCGCCGCGACGCTGCCCCAGGACAAGCCGCCATCGATGAACCGCCGGATGGTGGAAGCGCTGAGGATGTGGAAGCTGGCGGCGGCGGCGTTGCGAACACCGGAGAGCAGCAGTGGCGCGAAGCAGAGGGTCAGCAGGAGGCAGGAGCAGGCAATCGCCGCAGGTGTGAGTCCGAAGTGGGAAGCGCAGAGATATGCGGCGGTGGACCACAACCCAAGCCCATAGGCGGCGCCGGCGGCAAGGTGCGTCGTGAAGGGCACCGTTGTGGTAGCCGTCCACAGGCGGCGCGCTTGCGTGACTTGGTAAAGGGTGACGCTGACAGCCGTTCCGGCCAGCGTGGCCCAAAGCAACAGAAAAATGGGAATAGCGCCCATGAGTCGATACCGGCCAAGGCCGTTCGAACTGAACTTCGAGTTCGAGAAAGCAGGCCGGAGTGGCGAAGCCAAAAAAAGAGGCCCCAAATCCTGACGACTAATGCCCGGCCAAATTACAGGAGCTTCGGCCGGGGCCAAAGCGAGTAAAAAAAGCCGCACGGGGAGGGTAGTGTTCCCCCCGTGCGGCATGCTAGCAGGAATGGCTAGAAAGGTTCAAAGATTTGTGAGAACTGGTAGTTGTTTTGTGAGATGCCACTACAGGTGGGCGAAGCCCATGTCTGCCCGGCGCAACTGCCGTTGTCGCGTGCGATTGACCACATGGCCAGCCGCGAAACATAGCTGGTGTTGCTTTGGGCAAAGTTGAGCAGGTCGGTGGCGTCGGAGAGTTGGAATATTTCGGTGCTGGTGTCATTGACCCCAATCATCGGTGTGACGCCGATGGTGGAAGTCAGACCGGCCTGGACCACCTGGTTATAGGTGTTCTGGGCCGCATCGATGGCGTCCTGACCCATGGCCGCGCCGTTATCGCAGCACGATCCATAGTCCATGGCCATGACATTGATGACATTGGGGTCCAGCCCATCACTCTTGGCGGTGTTCAAAACGTTGACACCGCTGGAGATCAGGCCGGTGGGCATGACCGGGAGGGTGAAGGAGATGACCAGACCGGGATTGGCCTGTTCCAGCATGACCAGGGCCTGATCGCGCAGGTTCAGTGCGGTCTGATTGGTGGTGTTGCCGCCTTCGATATCGAAGTCGAGCATGTTGACGTGATATTGGTTGATGATCTCCTGGTAAGAAGATTCCAGTTGGCTGGCGCTGGTACATGAGGAGGAGACGTCGCTGCCATTAGCGCCGCCCAGGGAGATGATGATGGTCACTCCGGCGGCCTGCAGGTTGGCGACATGCGAGGAGATGGTTGTGCCGTTAGGCAGGGTATCGGTAGGGAGGGTGCCACCAACGCCGCCCCAACCCAACGAGCAGCCGTTGCCTGTTCCCACCACGAAAGCCAGGGTCATCGCCTTTACGCCGGACTGCTGCTGAATGGTTTCGATCTGTTCATCCGGGCTCAGGCTCATATCAATATAGGGAGCAAACAGGGAGCTGCCACCGCCACTGGGTGTGGGCGTGGGGCTGGGTGTCGGGGTTGGCGTGGGCGTTGGAGTGGGAGAGGTGCTGCAACTACCCTCCGGAATCCAGGGCTCGCCACTGCCTGCTGGTCCGCTATTGCTGGAAGGAACCTGATTTTGTGTCCAATAATCAGCCTGATAATTCTCGTTTTGATAGCTCACCTGAGCGCCCCCAGTGTAGGCGGTGGTAGAGACCCAGGGCGCCCAGCAGGAGCCGCTGGAGGTTGGCGTTGGGGATGGAGTCGGGGAGGGCGTTGGTGATGGTGTTGGAGTGGGGGTCGGGGTCGGAGTTGGGGTCGGGGTTGGGGTCGGGCTGGGGCTGGTCGAGCAGCTGCCGTCCAGCGACCACAGCGCCGGCGTATCGGCCGGATCCCAGGTGGGCTCGGAAGTATGGGCTTGAATGCAGGTGTATTCGCTGCCGTTGTAGGTCACCAAGGCGCCCACGCCATAGTAGACGTAGTTGCCGGACCAGGCGGCGACGTTGCTGCAGTCAACGGATTGGGCACGGCTCAGCGTGCAAAAGACCGCCAGCGTCAAGAAGATGACGCCGAAGGTGGAGCGCCAGGTACGTGTTCTTGCGAAAGAAAACATGAGTCTCTCCATCCCGTACTCGCCAGTAGCTATATAGCGCAACCGGCGATTGAAAGACGGTCGGGGTGGTTGAAGGAGAGGGGCTTCCTCCTGCCGTCCGGCCGTGGACAGCGCCCCCTGCGGGGAGCCGCCCGAAGCGTTCAATGCAACTCCAGCGGCACAGTCCGGCTTGCAAAGCCAGTCAACGGGACCGGCGGACTGTCAGGAGGTCGATATCGCAGAAGGCAGGCATTAATCGGGCGAAAGATGGGGAAGAAGCGGCCGCTCCGGAATGCGGAACGAAGCCGATGCGAGTCCGCGGTGCAGGTCGCGGAAGCGTGTTGCCACCCGACAGAAGAGGCGGAGCAGAGGTCACGCATGCAGGTTAAAAGCTTCATCTGTGAAGCTCCCCCAAAGGGCCCAGGAGAGGTGAAAAATGCGTTCTCCTGCTATATAGCAATGCAATGTAGCACTCCGTGCCCGGGAGCGCAAGAGAAAACTTAGCGGAGTGGCAGGCACAGCCCAACGAGCCAGGGCCGGGTCGAACTGCTTTCGAGTTCGAAATCGCAGGCCGAAGCGGGGGGGCTGCCTACCAGGTCCCGCACCGTTGGCGACTAGTTTGGCGACTAGTAAAGCCCGGCCACGATCCGTGAGCTTCGGCCGGACAGCGAAGCGAGTGGAATAAAAGCGGCCGTGCCGCCCTTATCTCTGCCTGCGCGGGGAGGCGGCGTTGCTGGTGACGTGACGATACAGATTTCTGTACAATCGACTCATGAAAACCACCCTCGATCTCAACGCGGACCTGATCGTGCGCGCGAAGGTGCTGGCGGCGCGTGAACGGAAGTCGTTGACGGCGATCATTGAAGAGGGCTTGACGCTGCGCTTGCGCGGTCCGTCGTTGAAACCGCGGCTGGCGGCGCCGGTTCCGGTTTCCCGGTGCAAGGGCGGGTTGCGGGAAGGGATTGACCCATGTAGCAACCGCTCACTGGAGGACGCGGCCGGCTATGGTTCCTGACGTGAATGTGCTTTTGGCGGCGTTCCGGCAACTTCTCGCGCACTCATCCTGCTGAGCCAAGGCGACCATCCGGAGGCATGATAGCTTCACGGCAAACCCGTCCTCTGGTACTTGCATTCGCCTGCAGCGAATTCCCCGCTTACGATTCGGGCAGCAGCGCGGAATCAAAGAGCAGGTTCCACAGGGAGTCGCGGCCTTCGCCACTGGCGCTGGAGTAGGGCAGGGGCGCTATGCCGAAAGCTTCGGTGAGGGCGCGCAGCGAGTTGCTGCGCTGGTTGCCGGAGAGGCGATCGCTTTTGGTTGCGACCAGGATAATGTTGCGGCCGCGTCGCTGCAGCCAGGCGAAGAGTTCCAGATCTTTCGGTTGCGGCGGCAGCATGCTGTCCACCAGCAGGATGCAGGCGGTGAGCTGTTCGCGGCGGGCGAGGTAGGGTTCGATGAGGACGCCCCACTCTTCGGTCATGCTGCGCGGCACTTTGGCGTAGCCGTAGCCGGGCAGATCGACGAGGAAAAAAGCGGGCGGGGTAGGCCGGTTGCGTTGGGGCGCGACCTTGACCTCAAAGAAGTTGAGCAAGCGGGTGCGGCCCGGGGTCTTGCTGACGTGCGCCAGGCCATGCTGGTGGGTGAGCGAGTTGAGCAGGCTGGACTTGCCCACGTTGGAACGGCCCAGGAAGGCAATTTCCGCCCGGTTCCCCGGCGGCAGTTGTGCCGGCGCGGCCACGCTCAGCACAAACTGCACGGAAAGATCTTTCGCGGAGAAAGCCATGATACGCGTTTACTGATGCAGCGTTTCGCTCTGTTCGGGAGCGAGGGCGCCGACCGCTTCGGCGGCCTCCAGTACCACCAGGGGACGTTCGAGAGCGAACTCCAGCACTTCATCCACCGTTTCCACCAGCTTGATATTCATGACCGAGCGGATGTTCTCGGGGACATCGGGCAGGTCTTTTTCGTTGTCTTTGGGCACGATGACGTTGAAGATGCCGTTACGGTGCGCCGCCATGAGCTTCTCTTTCAAGCCGCCGATGGGGAGCACTTTGCCGCGCAGGGTAATTTCTCCGGTCATGGCGATATCGCGCCGTACCGGAATGCGGGTGAGCGCGCTGGCAATGGCGGTGGCGAGGGTAATGCCGGCCGAGGGGCCGTCCTTGGGAATGGCGCCCTCCGGTACGTGCACGTGGATGTCGATGTTGCGGTAGAAGTCCTTGGGGAGGCCCAGCAACTGGGCGCGCGAGCGTATGTAGCTCATGGCGGCCTGTGCCGATTCCTGCATGACATCTCCGAGCTTGCCGGTGAGGGTCAGTTTGCCGCGGCCATCCATGAGGGTGGCCTCGGTAGCGAGCATTTGTCCCCCGACTTCGGTCCAGGCCAGACCAGTGGCCAGGCCGATTTCGTTCTTCTCCTCGCCGCGGGTGTCGCGGAACTTGATGATGCCGAGGAATTCGTTCACATTTTCGGCGGTGATGAAGACCTTGACCTCCGGACCTTCCTGCACGACGCGGCGCGCGATCTTGCGGCACACGTTGCCCAGCTCACGCTCCAGGTTGCGGACACCTGCCTCACGCGTATAGCCCTGGATGATGGCCTGCACTCCAGCATCCGAGAAGGTCAGGTTCTCGTCGGTGAGACCAGTCGCCTTGCGCTGCTTCGGGATGAGATAGCGTTTGGCGATCTCCATCTTTTCCTGCTCGGTGTAGCCAGACAGGCGAATGATTTCCATACGATCCTGCAATGGCTGCGGGATGGTATGCATGACGTTGGCGGTGGTGATGAACATGACCTGGGAAAGGTCATAATCCACGTCGAGGTAATGATCCATGAAGGCGGTGTTCTGTTCCGGATCGAGGACCTCGAGCAGGGCGGCGGAGGGATCGCCGCGGAAATCCACGCTCATCTTGTCGACTTCGTCGAGCAGGAAAACGGGGTTGACGGTGCCGGCCTTCTTCATCATCTGGAGGATCTGGCCGGGGAGGGCGCCAATGTAGGTGCGGCGATGGCCACGGATTTCGGCTTCATCGCGCACGCCACCCAAAGACAGGCGGACGAACTTACGCCCCGTGGCGCGGGCAATGGACATGCCCAGCGAGGTTTTGCCGACACCTGGAGGTCCAACAAAGCAAAGGATGGAACCCTTGGGATTTTTGACCAACTGGCGCACGGCGAGAAATTCGAGGATGCGCTGTTTGATCTGTTCGAGCCCGTAATGATCCTCGTTGAGGGTCTCCTCGGCTTTGGCAATGTCGCGGATTTCCTTGGACTTCTGTTTCCAGGGCACCGCCAGCATCCAGTCCAGGTAATTGCGCGAGACGGTCGACTCGGCCGACATTGGTGGCATGAGCTCCAGCCGCTTAAGCTCCTGAATTGCCTTTTCCTGCACGGCTTTCGGCATGCCGGCGGCTTCGATTTTCTTGCGCAGTTCGTCGATTTCGCTTTTCTCGCCGCGCCCGAGTTCCTTCTGGATGGCCTTGATCTTCTCGTTGAGGTAGTACTCTTTTTGCGCCCGTTCCATCTGCTTTTTGACGCGGCCCTGGATGGCGCGATCGACGTTGAGCTTTTCGATTTCGATTTCGAGAACCTCCGCCAGGCGCACCAGGCGGTCGACGGGTTCGAAGATCTCCAGCAGTTCCTGTTTTTCCTCGATGGTCAGGCCGAGGTTGGCGGCGATCGTATCGCTGAGCCGGCCGGGATCATCGACGCGCACGGTGTTGAGCATGGTCTCGTAGTTGAGCGACTGGCTCAACTTGACGTACTGCTCAAACAATCCGGTGACGCGCTGCATGAGCTCTTCCACCTGCGGAGTGACCACGTCGCCGCGCAGTTGCGGAATGCGCAGGGTGGCGCGGAAGAAGCCTTCGTCGGCGGCGACCTGAACGATGCGGGCGCGCTCCAAGCCCTCCACCAGGACACGGATGTTGCCGTCCGGCAGCCGCACACTCTGGACAATGCTGACGATGGTGCCAACGGAATGGATCTCGCTGGGTTTGGGCTCGTCCACGGAGGCATCATGCTGGGTGGCGAGGAAAATCTTCTTGTCTTGAGCCAGGGCATCCTCGAGGGCGCGTACTGACGACTGGCGGCCCACCACGAAGGGGGTCATCATGTGCGGATAGATGACCACATCGCGAATGGGCATCATCGGCAGACGGCGAACTTCAGCTTTTTCCCGAGTAGACATGGCACCTCTTTACTGCAGCAGAGTGGCGATGGAAACAAACCGGCAGACGGCTGCCACCGGCCATCTGCTTCACTTCATGTTAAACGATGCGCGCCCGCCAGGGCGGAGAGAATCGCGTGCCGCCGCCATCGTTTTCCGGGGGCACTTGACAGCCCGAGGCTTGCATACGATGCGTGCCGCCGGCCTGCTATAGAGCAACTTGCGCGGAGTGTAAAACGCCCACCCGGAGGGTGGGCGTTGGTGAAAGAAATGGAGGAAAAACCGGGGCCGGTGCTTACCCTAGCCGGCCTTTTCAAGATTGCTGATGGCGAGTTCGCGCTTTTCCACCATCTCTTTGGTGACCGCGAAATCGCGCAGCCGTTTTTGTGCCGGCAGGTGGTACATCAGGTCGAGCATCAGCTCTTCCAGGATCATGCGCAGGCCACGTGCGCCCACTTTGCGAGCCATCGCCTCTGAAGCAATCGCTTCCAAGGCGTCATCTTCGAACTTGAGTTTCACGTTCTCGAATTCGAAGAGCTTTTGGTACTGCCGCACCAGCGCATTGCGCGGACGGGTGAGAATCTGGATGAGCGCGGCCTTATCGAGATCGTCCAACACGCCGATCACTGGTAAGCGGCCGACGAACTCAGGGATGAGGCCAAACTTGATCAGGTCACCGGGCTGCACCTGACTCAGCAGTTCGGTGTCGCGAAGTTGCTGCTGACGAACCATGTCCTGCTGCGGACTGGACTCATCGCCACGGAAGCCCATAGCGCGTTTGCCGATGCGGCGTCCGATGGTCCGCTCCAGGCCTACGAACGCTCCACCGCAGATGAACAAAATGTTGGTGGTATCAACGGGTGTAAATTCCTGGTGAGGGTGCTTGCGGCCACCCTGAGGCGGCACATGAGCCACCGTGCCTTCCAGAATCTTCAGTAGTGCCTGCTGCACGCCCTCGCCGCTGACATCGCGCGTGATGGAAGGGTTCTCGTCACGCTTGGAAATCTTGTCGATTTCATCAATGTAGATGATGCCCTGCTGAGCCCGGGCGACATCGCCGTCAGCCGCTTGCAGCAGCTTCAAAACAATGTTCTCAACATCTTCGCCGACGTAGCCGGCTTCGGTCAGGGTGGTGGCGTCGGCAATGGCGAATGGCACATCGAGCATTTTGGCCAAGGTTTGGGCCAACAAAGTCTTGCCGGTGCCGGTGGGGCCGATCAACAGGATGTTCGCCTTTTGAAGTTCGACTTCGTGGCTGGAGCGCGTGCGGTTCATGTGCAGGCGCTTGTAGTGGTTATACACCGCCACTGCAAGTTTTTTCTTCGTCCGTTCCTGCCCGATCACGTATTCATCGAGGAAAGCCTTGACCTCGTGCGGCTTGGGGAGTTGCTGCAGGCCATGGGTGGCGGGTTCACCGCGGTCATCCTCGAGGATGGAATTGCAGACTGCGACGCACTCGTCGCAGATGTAAGCGCGCGGGTACTCGCTGGGGCTGGAAATCAGTTTCGCTACCGCGTCCTGACTTTTGTGGCAAAACGAGCAGCGAAGAACGTCGTCAGTGCCGGATTTGGGTCTCAATTTGTTTCTCCCCCCGCCCGCAGGCAACTGCTGGACAAGGACTGCTAGCTGCTGTGGCTAGCCCGCTTTCCCGGACATCTACTCCGCAGCGTACTGCGGACTGGCCTTTGGGTCAACAGCGGTGAATTACCTCACTAGTCCGGCGGACATCCCGGGCAAGTCTGGGAGGCCGAGGCCGGTTTCGGCCAGCAGGGCGCGCGTCTCGCCGCCCTTTATTTGTGCTTAAAGATAATATCGTCCACGATGCCGTACTCCTTAGCCTGCTGCGCGTTCATGATGAAGTCGCGCTCGACATCCTTTTCGATCTTCTTTAAGTCCTGACCGGTGTGACTGGCCAAAATATCGTTGGTAATCTCGCGCATGCGCAGGATCTCGCGCGCATGGATGTCAATGTCGGTGGCCTGTCCGGAGAGTCCGCCCATGGAGGGTTGGTGAATCAGGATGCGCGAGTGCGGCAGCGCGAAGCGCTTCTTGGCAGCTCCCGCCGCCAACAGCAGCGCGGCCATGCTGGCGGCCTGACCGATGCAAATGGTGGTGACATCGGGGCGGATGAACTGCATGGTGTCGTAGATGGCCATGCCCGCGGTAATCGATCCGCCGGGGCTGTTGATGTAAAGGGAAATATCCTTATCGGGATCTTCCGCCTCCAAAAACAGCAATTGCGCGGTGACCAGGTTGGCGATGGCATCGTCGATCGGGGTGCCGATAAAGATGATGTTGTCACGTAACAGCCGTGAGTAGATGTCGTAAGCGCGCTCTCCGCGGCTGGTCTGTTCCACCACCATGGGCACCAGCGCCGCATGCGCACCGGGAAGGTTTTGGTAGAGATCGTTCTTCATGTGCTTTGGGTAGTGATGCTGGAAAGAAAGGGGATTATTGGGGATTCTTTCCGGTGGCACTGTTGTGCAGGAACTCGAGCGTTTTGGAGCTCTTTAATCTGCTTTTGATCGTATCCAGCGTGCCAGTTTCTGTCAAACGGCGGCGCACTACATCCACCGGCTGCTGTAAACGTTCACTGTAGCCGGCCAGTTCCGCCTCCAAGGCCTCCGGTGAGGCTTCCAAGTGTTCCGCGTCAGCGATTTTGTCCAATAAGATCGAAATCTTCACGTCGCGCGCTGCCTGCTCACGCTCGGCGGAGCGAATTTGTCCCCAGTCGAGCTGCAACTTGCGGGGATCCAGACCCTGGGCCGCCAACGAGCGCAAACCGCGATCCAAGCGCTGATCGATTTGATGCTCAATGAGGGCATCAGGTACAGGGAAGGGATGCATGTCCACCAGCTTGTCGAGCAGCTGGGTGTGTTCAGCTTCGTCTTTTTCATGCTCGCGCTGATGACGAACACGGTCGCGCAGCGCGTTGCGGTATTCCTCAAGACTTTCGTGCCCTGCCTTCTTGGCGAACTCGTCATCGAGGGCGGGAAGCTGTTTGCGCTGGACGGCCTTCACCTGCAGCTTGTAATGCACGGTCTTGCCGGCGATTTCCTCGTGGGGAAAGTCGGCCGGGTAGTGGATGTCGAATTCGCGTTCGTCGCCAATACGGGCGCCGCGCAGGTGCTCGCTGAAATCGTTGACCACGTCGGGACTGCCGATTTCAATGCGGCTCTCGGCCACATGGCGGGGTTCCTGCTCGCCCTCATCGGTTCGGTCGTAGCTGACCACCGCAACCAGCCCATCGGCCAGCACAGCCTCGTCGCCGCTGAGATCTTCGTAGGTAGCCGACTGATTACGAATCTGTTCCAGGCGCTTTTCCACTTCTTCGTCCAGCGGCGTGGGGGGCTCGGGAACAGGGTCCAGACGGAGCGACGTGTAGTCGGCCAAATGGATTTCCGGCATGACTTCGAAGCTGGCTTTGAAGCGCAATGGCTCACCGGCATGGAAATGAAGATCGTCGATGCTGGGGCGCGAGACGGGTTCCAGGTTTTCGCGTTCAAAGGCGCTGCGCAGGTGAGCCGGGATGAGCGACTCCAGGATCTCCTGACGGATGCTGTCCTGGAAGCGCTGGCGCACCAGCGACAGCGGCGCCTTGCCAGGACGGAAGCCGGGGATACGCACCTTGCGCTGGTATTCGCCAGCAATTCGGGTAAAAGCCTGTTCCACTTCAGCGGCCGGAATCTCGATTTCCAGTTCGCGCTTGCATTCCAACGTCGCGTCGACCAATGCGGTTCATCCTTCCGTGGCTGGCGATCAAGCGGCCAGCCTCTCTGAAAACTTTAAGCTGAGACGTCCAATGATGGAGACCTGTGCGCCACCGGCAAATCCCGGGCGGGAAGCGGCCGCGCGGCACGCGCACGGACCTGGCGTGCACCATCCTGCGCACAACGGGCGCAATTCATCCGGCAGACTCTTTACCAGTGTAGCGCGGAACCGTGGAACACCGACGGGGGACAGCGGCGGGGGTGCTCGCGTGAGCACGAGCACCTGCTGGTAGCAGCCGGGTGGAGGTTTTGTGTGGGAAAATGTTCCTATGAGCAACGACAGCACGGCGCCGCAAGGGCCTGCCGGTGGCCTTCAGACCGAGCCGAATAGCAATGAGCTGCAGGCACACAGCGTGGGTCGCGATCGCTATCTCAATCTAGATCCGCACGACTCGCGGCAGTGGCTTTATGGCAACCAACAGCAGGATGGGTTTGTGCTCACCACCCTGGACAATGCGCTGAACTGGGTGCGCAAGAACTCGATCTGGCCGATGACATTCGGGCTGGCCTGCTGCGCGATTGAAATGATGTCCATGTCGGCTTCCCGCTTCGACATTGCGCGTTTTGGCGCCGAGGTTTTCCGTCCTTCGCCGCGGCAATCCGATCTGATGATTATTGCCGGGCGGGTGTCGCAGAAAATGGCGCCTGTGATTCGCCAGCTGTACGAGCAGATGCCGGAGCCGAAGTACGTCATCAGCATGGGCGCCTGTGCCACCTCCGGCGGCGTTTTCAACAATTACGCCTTGGTGCAAGGGGTGAATCAGGTCCTGCCGGTCGACGTGTACGTGCCCGGCTGTCCGCCGCGTCCCGAGCAACTGATATACGCGATCCTGCTGTTGCAGCAGAAGATCCAAAACGAGCGTGGCAGCTTCCGGAAGGTGCTTAACCTGGAGACGGAAATTGAAGCCGCTCCGGCGCGCTAAACGAGCCAGGGCCGAGGCGAACTGACGGCCGCGACTAAAGGTCCGGGGTTGCCGTTTGGGTCCCGCACCGCTGGCGACTCGTAAAGACCGCCAACATTTGTGAGCTTCGGCCGGTGCCCCCGCGCCGCCCCGTGCACGCGGGGTCGAGCGTGCGGGTGGGCGCCAGAGATCGAAGCGGGTAGTAAAAAAAGCGGCCGTGCCGCTTGGTCCGGCAGGAGCAGTACTGATTTGTTCCGGTTTGCTCCAGGCCGGGCGAACCTCAGCGGGAAACGAATGCACAGCCGCCAACAAGCCTGGGAACTGCTCTGCCAGTACACTGAATCACCCAGCCTGCGCAAGCACATGCTCGCAGTCGAGGCCTGTATGCGGGCTTACGCGCGCCGCTTTGCCGAAAATGAGGAGGAGTGGGGCGTGGCGGGGCTGCTGCACGATTTCGACTATGAGCGGTGGCCCGAGGCCCCCGACCATCCCTTGAAGGGGAATGAGATTCTTACCGCCTTGGGCTACCCCGATCACATCCGGCGAGCGATTTTGAGCCATGCCGATTACACCGGGGTTTCTCGCCAGTCTCTTATGGAGAAGGCGCTGTTCGCCTGTGACGAACTTTCGGGGTTTTTAACCGCCTGTGCGCTGGTGAAGCCGGGCCGCAGCCTGGCCGAGGTGGAACCGGCGGCTGTGCGCAAGAAGCTCAAGGACAAGGCGTTTGCGCGTAGCGTCAGCCGCGATGACGTTTACCGGGGCGCGGAGGAACTGGGCGTGCCGCTGGACGAGCACATCAGCTTTTGTCTGAACGCCATGCGCGCTATCGCGGGCGAGTTGGGACTGGCGGGAGAGGCCGCATCAAAAGCATGAACTCCGCCTCGCCAAAACTGCAGCAGCTGATGGACAGTACTCGACTGCTGCACGGCCAAGTTATGGAACGGGGCTGGTTACGCCACTTGCATCCCCATTGGCCGTTGTGGCCGCGCGAGTACGCCGAAATCGCACTGCTTGGGTTGGCCGCTCTGGCGGGCGCGCGTAAGGCGCTGCTGCCACCCCTGCGGCAGGGAGAGGATCCCGCGTTGCCGAACTTCCACCGCGTCAATGAGACGCTCTACCGCGGCGCCCAGCCAACCGCCGAGGGTATTGCGCAATTGCGCCGGCTGGGGGTGCGGACCGTGATCAACCTGCGCAAACCCGAAGAGGCGTTAGCCGAGCGCCCGCTGGTTGAACAGCAGGGCATGAACTTCGTTAGCGAGCCGCTGCCCTTCTTCAACCCGCCGGGCTTAGAAGCCATGCGGCGCATTCAGTCGGTTTTGCTGGACCCCGTCCGGCAGCCCGTGTTTGTGCATTGCCGCCGGGGAACGGAGCGCACTGGAGAAGTGATTGCCGTCTATCGCGTGTCTGTTGAGGGGTGGAGCACGGCACGCGCATTACGCGAAGCCCGCTCTTGCGGCCTGCGTTGGTGGCAGATTCGCATGCGCCGCTATATCGGGAAATTCCTCCTGAATCCCGGTGAAGCTCTGGCCGCGCTTGAGGCGGAAAAAGAAACGGTCTGATGAGGGAGGCAGCTTCGCCAAGATGCTTTTGCCCCAGGCTTTTGTCCCCATTTGACCGTGCTTAGCGCCAGGGTCTCAGGCGTAGGTCGCGCGAGGGCACAAAATGAGCGCCGAGGGCGCGCACCGTCCGCCTGAGCACCTCGCAGCGAATTATTCAGTTGTGAGGGAGAAAGAAGATGTGTTTGGTGGAGCTGAGGGGATTCGAACCCCTGACCTCTTCAATGCCATTGAAGCGCGCTCCCAACTGCGCCACAGCCCCACGCCTTCATTATCTTGCCACAACTCGGCTGCTTTGGGTAGCAGCAGCCGCTGTGAAACAGCAAGGTATCTGAAGAATGCGCGCCTGCGTTTTCTTTCTTTGTGGGGATCGAAATCGCAGGCCGAAGTAGTCGCGAAGGTCCGAGGTTGCTGTTTTGGAGCCGCAGCGCTGGCGACGCCGGCCCGTATCCGTGAGCTTCGGCCAGATGAAGAAGCGGGTGGCGTAAAAGCGGCCGTGCCACAACCCACGGCACTCACGCCGCCCCTCCGGCAGGAGTGCTGTTATTTGCGGCGGCGCCAGCGCTCCGGCTCCACCTTCGTACTCGCCAGTTTACGGAAACTCTCCTGTTCGGCGCCGCTGAAAGCGCGTTTGGGAAAGATGTAGACGCGCCGGCTTTCAAACAAGAGAAACAAGTTGGGGGTTTCGCGAAACTCTCCGAAGGCTTCCCAGGGCAAGCTGCGTGTGCCGCTTTTAGTGGCCAAGGCAACGCCATTGGCGTCGATATCGCCGTGAATTTCCTGTGAGAGTCCCGTCCGTCGCGCCGCTTCGCGTCCTTTGCGACCTTTCCAGTTCAGCGCCGCCAAAAGAAAGCAGACACCGCTCATCGCCAGCGTAGCGGGATTGAAGGTGTGCTGGAGTGCGAGTTGCGCCAGAAACTCGATGCCGACAAAGACGCCAAAGAAAATTAGCGCCCAAAACAGGATGACCAGCATGCGCCCGGCATGTTCATAGCCGTGCATGGCTTCGCGGTACTCTTCGTCCGTGCAGTGAAAGCTGAATTGCATTGCTTCTTCCACTATACGTGGTGCGTGCTGCGAGCCGAGGGAGAGGCAGTGGCCGCAAAAATGACAAGCGTACTTGACAAGCGCGTCAGGTGAATGTAAAGTGTACTTGTCTGCTGTATCAGGAGAACCCTTATGGCTCTGTTCTGCAAAGCTCAACTCACTCCTCTGCAACGCCGGACGGTGCTCTTGCTGTCGGCCACCCTGCTGTTGACCGTGGTGGGCACGTTTCTGGTTCCGGGCAAGCCCAATCCGCTGCTGGAGGCCTACCCGTCGCTTTGGCGCGCCGCCGCGGTGGTGCATGCCTCCGCGGGGCTGACCGTGGCCGTGGCGCTGCTCTCTGTTATCCCAGTGCTTTGGGCAGTGGCCATTGTGGGGCGCTACCTGAAATCCGAGCCGGATGAGTTCATTCGTATGCTGGTGATCCGGGCGGTGCTGTGGGGAGTGGCGGTGACCATGGCGGGCGACGCGATCGTCGGGGTGTTGATGGTGACCTACAAGGCGCCGTTTCCCATGGCGATGCTCAACGCCGACCTGATGTTTGCGGCAACCGGTATTTCCTTCCGCATCCTGCGCTGGAGCTACCGGTAAGGGAGCGCACCGCTGACCCCGGCACAAGGGGCGGTTGCATGCGCGTGCAGCAAGGTGAGTATACGGTGAAGAACAACCTGCGCCAATTACGTGCGGAGCGAAGCTGGAGTCAGGCCGATCTGGCTGAGCAGCTCGGAGTATCGCGGCAGTCAGTGAACGCGGTGGAGACCGGGCGCTTCGATCCCAGTCTGCCGCTGGCGTTCAAGCTGGCGCGGATTTTTGGCCGCGCAATAGAAGACATCTTCTCGGAATAGCGGGCGGCGGTTCGCCCAAGTGAGCGGGCGGCCTCTCACAAGCGACGCTAAACTAGGGACAGGAGTCGCACACATGGAGAAAGCCACATTCGGAGCAGGATGTTTTTGGGGCGTGGAAGAGGCATTCCGCAGCGTTCCCGGCGTAGTCAATACGGCGGTGGGCTACGAGGGCGGAAGTTTTCCCGATCCCAGCTATCAGGACGTGTGCAGCGATCAGACCGGGCATGCGGAAGTGGTGCAGGTGGAGTTTGATCCGGGGAGGGTCTCTTTCCGCGCGTTGCTGAAGGTCTTTTGGGAAAATCATGATCCGACGACCTTGAACCGGCAGGGGCCGGACGTGGGCACGCAGTACCGGTCGGTGATCTTCTTTCATTCCGCGGAGCAGGAGCGCGAGGCGCTTGCTTCGCTGCAGGAGCGGGCGGCCAGCGGGGATTACAAGCGCCCCATTGTGACGCAGATTGTGGCGGCGGCGCCTTTCTACCGGGCCGAGGAGTATCACCAGCGTTATCTGGCGAAAAGTGGACAGAAGCACTGTCACCTGCCGGGGTAAGTGATTTTGAACCGGCATAAAAAAGGGCACGCCTGTTAAGGCGTGCCCTTTTTTACTGCCTGGATCAGGCCGCCTCCTGCACCACGCGTGAGGTGAGGTGGGCGCGCAGCAGTTCGGGCGAGATCAACTTGTGCAGGTAGACCTTGGATTCGCTGTTGTCGAAGGGATGGCGTTCGAACTTCAGCACATCGAAGTTGAGATGGTCGAGGGTGGCGCGCATGGCGTGGAACTTGTTCTTGGTTTTGACAACGATCTCGTCAAAACCCTGGCTGTGCGCCCACTCTTCCTGCTGTTCAGTGAGCGCGCGATAATGCCCCTGCCCGCGCCATTCTTTGCGGGTGCCACCGATCCAGCTATAAAAGACTTTTCGTTCGCTGAAGTTCACGCAATCGTTCAGGTGCCAGGCCAAATCCAGCAAGGGCCCATCGGTTTCCACGGCGCGCAGCTCATGGCCGACTTTGAAAGCGACGGGCACAAGGTGGTCGGGCTCGTCCAGGGCGGGCGCCATGGAGATCAGGATAAGATGGCGGCGATTGCTGAGGCGGCGCAGTAGTTCGTGAGCGAGCTTCTTCTCTTCAAATTCGGCGAAGAACTGCTCCATATACTCGATCTCCGGCGCGCCGCGGTCGAGCGTGAATTGCTGAATCAAGTGTTGATGCAAGGGCGCATGTCCTCATTGGAGTTTGGCGGCCGTCCACACGGGCAGGCCGGCACGCTCGAGGGGAAGCGGCAGCCGGTCAGAACCGCCGTGCGGCACGGCCGCTGCTATTCCCCCCGCTTGAGCGGACCGGTGGGGCTGTTCCTGTTGCAAAACGCCGCACTCTTCTGCGTCCCTGCGACTCGCCTGGAGACGAACTCGGGCGTCGGCAGCGGTGCGGGACCTCAACGGCAACCCCGGACCATCGCTATCACTTCGGCCTGCGGCCTCGAACTCGGTTCGACTCCGCGCTGGCTCGTCATGATAAAGGGACCGGCAACATTGTAGACGAAGAGGCATGATCACGTCTTCCAGAAGCTGCCGGGAGAGCGGGGCTGGGCATCGGAAGCGGGTGAGCGAGGGCAAAGAGCCGCCGGCGCCCAGCAGCCTGAGTGAGAGTGGCAGGAAGAGGTGGGGAGGGTAGGGAAGAAAAGGAGTACCGGACTCTAGGAGGCCTTGCGGGGCGAAGGAGGGAGTTTCTGCTCGCTGGCGCCGGTAGGGCGAAGTTCGGAGGCGAGGTAGCGACCGGGCCAAGAGCAGCGCGGGCAGGTGACGCGATAGATGCTGAAGTGATCAAGTTTGGGGCAGTGGGGGGTAATGAAGCGGACGCCACAGCGACCGCATTTGACGCTAAAGCTCGCACTATTCTCCATAATCCGCAGGTGTCCTTCCGAGCCGGGTCGGCTGGCAGTGGTCAACGTCGGGCGCAGATAACAATTTAGATGGTTATTTTGCGACTGGCGCTGTCTGTGCGCGAAATTTCCCCTTTTGCGGGGGCGGCCCGCATCAATAGAGGCGATGGGCCGGAAGCCTGCTCAGGCCGGCGTGCCGCTCGCGCTGCTCCCGCGCAAAGCCAGTGCGAGCTGTTCGGCGGCCAGCCGGATCTGTTCGATGCGGTAGCGGGAGCGGGAGGGCAGTTGGCCGGCGGTGAGCACCAGCTCGGCATTGCCCAGAATGCTGGTGATGAGATCGCGCACTTCGGTCAGTCGCAGCGGCGCGATGGTCTGGGTACTGCGCCGCTGCCGCAGCAGGCGCAGCCGGGTCAAGGTTAGCTGTTGTTGCAAAACGAACGGGAGCTTGGCCTTGCAATCGCGCTTTGGTATGAAGTCGACGACGCCGCTCTCCAGCAGGAAAGCGTGTAACGGTGCGGCGCAATCGCCGATGACCACCAGGGTGGAGGCGAAAGCGCCGCAAGAGGCAAGCTGCGGAAGAGTGCTGACCAGGCTCGCATCCAAAACGAGCAGGTCGGGCGGGGAGGAAGAGAGCGCATGGAGGGAATCGGCCATGCTGAGCTCCACACGCTCGCCACGCAAGGCGCCGGTCACGAGCTGGCGCAGTTCCGGGTCAGCGGTCAAGAGCAAGAGTTTCGGTTGTATTGGCATTCGTCTCCCCAAAGGCGCGTCTCCTCGGCTCTTCAGGGAGGCGTGCCCGGGATTAAATTCGGGGCAGCACATCCCAGGTGGGCACTGCAAACGCGACACAGAGCGGTCTTCAGCCGCCAACGGTGTATTCCTTGAGCTTGCGGTACAGGGTCGTCTTGCCGATACAGAGTGATTTGGCGGCCAGCAGTTTGTCGCCCCGGAAGTAGGTCAGCGCCGAGAGGATGGCGTCGCGCTCGACCTCGGCCATGGGCCTTACCAGAACCGGCGCCGGAGCCAGTGCGGCGGTTGCGGGAAGGGCATGGTAAATATTGCTCGGCAGGTCACTCTCCTGGATTAAACGTTCGTTGCTGATGGCCATGGCGCGGTCGATGCAGTTTTCCAGTTCGCGCACGTTGCCCGGCCAACTATAGTCCAACATTTTTTGCAGGGCCTCCTTGGTGAAACTTTTGGGGGTCGCATTGGATGGGTTAGCTTTCAGCATGAAATGTTCAATGAGCTGAGGGATATCGCTGGGGCGTTCCCGCAGCGGGGGTAGCTTGATGCTGACCACGTTGAGGCGGAAAAACAGATCCTTGCGAAAGGTGCCCTCGGCGACGGCGGTCTCCAGGTTGCGGTTGGTGGCGGCAATGACACGCACATCGATGCGCTGTGCGTGCGAACTGCCCAGCGGCCGCACTTCTTTTTCCTGAATCGCGCGCAGGATTTTAGTTTGCTGCTCCAGGGGGAGTTCGCCGATTTCATCGAGAAAGACGGTGCCGCCGTTGGCGGCGGCGAGCAGGCCTTTGCGCTCGCGATCGGCGCCCGTAAAGGCGCCCTTGCTGTGTCCGAACAGCTCACTTTCAATGAGGGTGGGGCTAAGGGCGCCGCAGTCGATGGGCAGGAAGGGGCGGTCGCACCACGGCCCCTGGTAATGAATGGCGCGCGCCACCAACTCTTTTCCCGTCCCGCTTTCGCCAAGCACCAGCACCGGATAGCGGTTCTGCGACACCTTGCTGACGAGGCGAAAGACCTTTTGCATGGGTGGGGAGTCCCCCACCAGCTTTCCGAGGCTGGCGACGATGCGCGCCTGGTCGCGCGCGGTTCGCGCATCCCCGAGCCGTCCGGCACGGCGCATGACGGCCTCCAAAAGGACGCGAAACTCCTCACCCTCAAAGGGCTTGGGCAGATATTCGCAGGCGCCAGCTTTGATGGCTTGGGCGGCAAGGCTGCCATCCCCGGTGGCGGAGGTGAAAATCAGCAAGGTGCGGGGGGCAAGCAGGCGAGCCTGGCTGATGAAGTCGATCCCCCTCATGTCTTCCAGCCGCGCTTCGATAACGACGATATGGCATGCGCTTTGGTTGAGCAGTTGCAGCGCGTCGCCGCCACGGCTGAGCCCAGTGGCTTCATAGCCCAGTTGTTCGGCAATACTGGTGCAGACCTCGCGCACCTCGGTGCGGGGGTCAACGATGACGACGTGAGGGCGAAAGGGAAGCGAAAGGCTAGACATGGCACAGATCCGAAGGCGCGAGCATTGCCGCGCTTGCGGTCTGTTGCAAGGTGAGGGCCAAAGCGACGCGCCCTGGGTGGTGGGCCGCAAACGTCTGGCAGATATGGTCTTTAGCGCGACGAGCGGGGGGCGGGGCTCAGCGCGCTTCGGCGCCGGGTTTCAAATTGGGAAGCGGCGTTCCCAATTGGGGAACGGCGGTGGACAGTGCGGTGGCCGCTGTCTGCTGCACATTGCCGCTCAACTGCCAGACTGCGTCGTTGTCACGCGTGAGCGGTCCCAGCGCCGCAATGGACTTGCGCAGCCGCACCGCCTGCCAGTGCTGGCCGCCATCGGTGGAGCAGTAGACGTCGGATTCGCCCACCGCATAAATGCCGTCGGGGGAGAAGTGGACGGAAGAGATGTTTTCCTGAGGCAGGCCGTGTCCCGCCACAGTCCAGTGGCGGCCGCCATCACTGGACAGGTAAAGTCCATTGGAGCTGGCCACGAAGAGCATGCCACGCGCGGTACGCATTTGGTTGATGCGGGCGCGCAGGTAGAGCAGGCCATGGTCGAAATGGCGTCCCTCGTCGTCAGAGCGGACGACGAAACTCAAACCGGATGCCCAAACGTGTCCGCCGCCCGCGGTCACATGAAAGCTGGGCCAGGGGCTTTCCGGTAACAAGGCCCAGCTTCGCCCAGCGTTGTCGCTGGCATAGAGCCCGTTCTGGCTGGCGGCAAAGGCGAAGTCGCCGGAGCGAGCCAAGTCGAGCACCTGCAGGCCGGGAAACCCCTTCGCGGGCAGCCATTGCGCGGCGCCAGAGCGCGGCGAGGTGACGACGAAATTGCGCGACCAACGGCGGGAGCGTGCTGGAAGATGGGAATGCCACAGATAAATACCACGATCCGTGCCGGCGATCAGGTGCCCCTTCTGCAGCAGCAGGTGATAGACATCGCGGCCTTGCAGGCCTTGGGCCAATTGATACCAAGCGCGGCCGTCGACGGACCGCATGACCCCGCCCCAGCGCCCATCCCCGATGACGGCCGCATAGCGCGTGCCGGTTTGGGCATTCACCACCATGGCGGTCACACGTCGGTTACTGAATCCGCTGTTGCAGGCCTGGAAGCTATTTCCATTGTTGTGGCTGCTGAGCACGCCGGCGTGGTCGGTGCCCAAGAGCACGTGACCAGGATGAAAGGGGTCAACTACGACCGCATTGACTACCAGGTCGGGTATGGTGGTGCGGAGCCAGCTTGCGCCGCCATCGGTAGTACGCCATAGCCCCTCGGTGGTGCCGGCGAAAATTGTCTGGCGCTGTCCGGGATCCTGAACCAGGGCGCGGGTCCGGCGTGCGGTGTAAGGGATGCCCTGAATTTTTTGAAAGTAAATACCGCTGCTGGTACTGCCGTAAATGCCCGAACAGGCAGACAGATAGACATGGCTGGGCTGTTGGGGATCGATGGCGATGCAGAAGACGTCGGAGTCGTCAATGATGCCGTGATTGATCTGAATCCAGTTGCGGCCGCCGTCGAACGTCTTCCAGGGCAGGTGCCAGGTGCCGGCGTAGATCTCGTTGGGATTGCGAGGACTGATCGCAACCGATTCGATATTGACCAGTTCTTTGTTATGCGGAGGCGAAATGAGGTTCCAGTGGCGGCCGGCGTCAGTACTGCGAAAGACGCCGTCCAGTGCGCCGGCAACGAGGATATCGGAATTTGACGGCGCGACGGCCAAAGCGCGGACGGAATGGCCAAGCAACAGCGCTGTCCAATGGCGACCGCCATCATCGCTTTTGAAGACCCCACCGGAGTTGGAAGTGAGGCTCCAGAGGCTGGCATAGAAGCGACCCTGGTGACGGGTGTCGGCCACCAGATGGGAGACGACCCAGTGATCGTGTCCGCTGACGGAACTGAGCCAACTCCAGCTCTTGCCGTCGTCGGTGGAGACAAACACCATTCCAGTGGGCGTGCCCAACAAAATGCGGTTAGGTTGCAACGGGTCGGCGAGCAATGCCGACACATCGCCGCCGGGAGGGGTGAGCAGCGGGGTGCTGGAGTAAAACGCCGGCGCCGGCTTGCGAGCGTTCAGTGTCTGGGCGACGCAGACAGCGGCAAGCAGGAGCGAAATGAAAGCCAGACGGCGCTGGCGCTCAAACAACATAAATGCGGGCCATCCTGCATTCAATTTTTTCATAGCCCTTCGACGGTGAACAGCAGCAATTTACCTGAGGTGGGGCAGCGATAAAAAAAGGCGGAGGGAGCAAGCCCTCCGCCTCGATAAAACGGGGAAGAGGCGCGATGAGGCGCCCCTTCAGCTACTTCGTGGTTGTGGTGGTCGTGGTCGTCGTCGAGGTCGTCGTCGCGCCAGACTTTTTGGCGTGATGACGCGCGGCATGGTGACGAACCACATGATGACGGACGTAGCGGCGGCGCACACGCCGCGTCACCGGGGTAAAGGTCTGCGCGCTGCCGGTGTAGGAGGCGCCTTGCGGCACGATCCAGACCTCGGCGTTGCGGCCCTGTCCGGTTTGATAACGCAGCTCGATGCGGTCCGCCGAGACTCCCTTTTCGCGAGTCAAGTACGCCTTGGTGTTGATGGCGCGCTCCTTCGCGAGGCGGGTAGTGCTGCCGGAACCCACAACCACGGCGCGGGCATTGGGATCCTGCTGCAGGCGCAGAGCGATATCGTCGAGGGCGGCCTTGGCGGCGTTGTCGACGCGAGCGCTGCGGCGCTTGAAACGGATCGTGGTGCCCAAGCTGGCGGTCGGGGCCGGCGGCGGCGCCTGCACGGTCACGGTGCTACTGCACTGGGCGCTGAGGTTGCGGTCGTCGGTGACGGTGACCGTAGCGGTAACCGTACCGGGGGCAACGCCGGTGGTGTCCAGATGCGCAGTGGCTTGGTTATTGGTGTCGAGCTGGCCGGCCGTGGTGGTCCAGGCATAGGTCAGCGGACGATTGTCGGGGCTGGAGGCCTGCGCGGTCAGGGTTACGGCCGCACCGGGCTTCACGGTAGTCGGATCAGCCGTACAAGTCACCGTCGGCGGATTCTTGGGCTTCTCGCGAACCTCGACATTGGTTTTGCAGTCGGCGAAGCCACCCTGGCCGTTGTCGGCACGCACCGCAACGGTGTACATGCCGGGGGCGAGGTTGGTGGTATCCAACTGCGCCTGGGCCTGGTTGGGGGTAAGCTTGCCACCCGTGGTAGTCCAGAAATAGCTGTAGGTGCCGGCCGGGCTAGCGGTAGCCGTCACGTTGACCGTGGTACCGGGCTCAACGGTGGCCTGGTCGGCCTGACAGGTGAGCGTCGGCGGAACGGGGGGCGCGGGCGGGGCTTCCGGCGTTCCGAAGCTGAGACCGACAACGAAGCCGGAGCTGGTCCCGTATTTGGCATTGTCCGCCAAACGATAACCCGCATTGAGGCCCATCCAGGAAACCGGGCTGAGGCGGATGCCCCAGGTGCTATCGACCGGAGAAGTGGGGCCGAACATATCGGGGTGGGCACCGGCGCCGAAGGGCACCTCGCCATTCAACTCGACGATGCCTTGCAGGCGGCTCTGGCGCGGGAATTCCACGCCATAGGACCAGAGGATTTCATCGCGGAAGGGGATATACAGCCGGCCACCGGCGTCGGCGGCATTGATGTGGCGATAGCCGATGTTGGCAGCGATGATGCCCGCCGAGCCCATCCACTTGTCCACCAAAACGTTGTCGCCGAAAGAGTACTCGCCCGTGTCCACGCCGAAGTGATTGACGACCTCGCCGTAATCCTGGAAATAGGGCACATTGACAAAGCCCTGGACGGCCAGTCCAAAGGGAGCGCCGCGTTCCTGGGAAAGCAGGTTGTAGGTCAAAGCCAATTGCATATTGGCCGGGCCGGTGGTCAGGAAGCCGCGGGGGAACGGCACATCCTCGTTGAACGAGGTAAAGCCGGCGCCGCGCGCAAAGGAGAGCTGTTCGGGCGAGGTGGTACGCACCCGGCGGTAGCCGATGCTATCCCAACTGAACTCCAGCCTTTTGGTGATGCCGACCGCCAAACCGGAGTTGACGTCGGTAATCACCATGCCGCCTGGTTCGCGGGTGTAACGGTTGCCGTAAACGCCCACCGAAAAGGCGCCGGGCGCCAAGGTTTCGGCGAACTGGGTGTTCCACAGACCCGGTGTTCCAGCCAGCGAGCCTTGCGGGGCTACGTTGTAGAAGCCCGGATGCCAGAAACTCAGCGCGTGCCGGTGCGTAGTCGTGGCGCTAGCCGGGGCGTTGGTGCTGGAATCGGTGGTCTGCGCCGCGCTGCTGGAGCTGTCCTGCCGCTTGGTGGCGGTCTTATGACGGCTGGTGGTTGCCGCGGAGACGAGCTGAGCGCTCCACAGGGCCACGACCAGCACTGCCGCAGTCCGCCTCCCGTTGAATAACTTCCTTGCCATGAAAGCCTCCTTAAAGCCTTACTCGGACGATGTTTCTGTTCTCGCTTCCTGCCGTAGATGATTAAAAATGTTTGAAATGGTTGACAGCCGGAAGCAAAACTTTCTGGCACCCATGTGCCGTTGCGGAAGGGCCGAATGTGTCACGGGGAGCAGACGCACCCCTACCCATTCCTCCCTTAGACTATGACATGGATTTGGATTCCACTTCACTGATTTTGGTTTCCCGCCGGGATGCCTTTCGACGGAAAAAAAGGCAGCTGCTGGCGCCAGATCGGGATTGCGTAACCCGGTGCAGATTGCTGCACTCCGGTCTTTGGGCTAGTATTCTTAGCAGGATAGGGTGACTTCGCTGGCCATCTCCCGCCTGCGGCGCTGCCGCTCCCTTCCCCGGATTCCCGGGCATCATTCCAGTAACGCCGCATCCGAAACGGCAACAGGCCGTGCGGCGCCAGGAGAGCCATTTTGCGAATTCTCGTCGTCGACGACGAAAGCAACGAACGGCAGGGGCTGACCGAACTGGTCGCCGCCTGGGGTTATCAGGTTGACAGTGCCAGCGACGGGCAGCAGGCGCTGGAAAAACTTGCTTTGGGGCTGCCGCACGCGGTCATTACCGATATCCGCATGCCTCGCCTGGACGGTCTGCAATTGCTGGAACGCATCCGCTCCGATTACGGTGCCTTGCCGGTCCTTGTGCTCACTGGTCAAGGCTCGAAAGAGGGCGTCATTGAATGTCTGCGTTTGCGCGCCAACGACTACATTGAAAAGCCGGTGCGCAGTGAGGAGCTCAAGCAGCGGCTCGCGGATCTGTTAGCGGTGCCGACGCCGGGGCGTGCCGAGGCGGCGGGTGAGGACATGGAATTGGTGGGCGCCTCGCCCCAGGTGGTTACCATCCGCAGAGTGATCCAGCAGGTGGCGCCGACGACCGCCAGTGTTCTGATCACGGGGGAAAGCGGGACCGGTAAAGAAGTGGTCTCGCGCATGATTCACCGCCTGAGTCCACGCCGGGATCGCACCTTTCTGGCCATCAATTGTTCGGCCATTCCCGAGAGCCTGATGGAGAGCGAGATTTTTGGACACGAGAAGGGTTCCTTTACCGGTGCTCTGGAGCGTCGCGCCGGCTGTTTCGAATTGGCCGAGAATGGTACGTTGCTGCTGGACGAGATCGGCGAAATGCCGATGCCCACGCAAGCGAAGCTGTTGCGTGTCCTGGAAGACCGGCGGCTGCGGCGGCTGGGAAGCAAGGCGGAATTGGCGGTCAACGTTCGCGTTCTGGCCGCGACCAACAAAGATCCGGGGCGCGCCGTGGCCCAGGGCCAGTTGCGGAACGATCTGTTTTACCGCTTGAACGTGTTTCATCTGCACTTGCCACCGCTGCGCGAGCACCTGGAAGACTTGCCCGCGTTATCGGAGGCGTTGATTCATAAACTAAACGCGCGGCATGGCCGTCAGGTGGCAGCGGTAACGGCGCCGGTCATGGCCGCATTTCAGCGCTATAGCTGGCCGGGGAACGTCCGCGAACTGCGTAACACGCTGGAGCGGGCGGTGATTCTGTGCGAAGGGCGTCAATTAGAAACCCGGCACCTCCCTCCCGACTTCGGCAGTACGCCACCCCCGCTGGATGACGATGCCAACATTGTGCGCGTTCCGGTGGGCACCACGGTTGCCGAAGCCGAGCGTCTGCTCATACTGAAAACGCTGGCCCAGGAGCGCAACAATAAGACGCGCGCGGCGGAGAAGCTGGGCATCAGTTTGAAGACGCTGCAAAACAAGCTGAAGGAGTACGGCGCCGCCGCCAATGCGGCCGGCTCGCCCGGCGAGGGCTAGGCGGCGCGCGTCAACACTGAACTCGAGCTGGGCCTCCGGGAGCGCGCAACCGCAGTGAAACTGAAAACCAAACTGACCATCAGCATATCGTTGCTGGTGCTGGTGATTGTGGTCACCGCGAGTCTGCTGTACCTGAATGGGCTGCTGCACGAGCAGATGCACGACATCTACTCGCATTCCGACTTCATTGCCCATTCCGTGTTTCAGCAAGTGCCAGGCGACCTGCGCAAAGCCGCGGCCGATGGCCAGTTTGATCCGCAGCATCCGCTCGCCTGTTTAGGGCAAAGCCGCAGTCTGAACGACCTGTTGCAGTCCGCCATCGCCTATCCGGCGACCAGTTCGGTACGCGATGTGGCGATTGTGGACGCGCAGGGCACGATCGTGGCCGATTCCAATCCCGACCTGGTAGGGAATTCGATGCCAGAGCGGCCGGAATTGGAGTCACTGACTCTGGCCAACTGGCGTTCGCAAATCAGCAGCATTTTTGGGCGGGAAAAAGTTTACCAGGTAAGCCTGCCGCCGCTGCTGCTGAATGGGCAGCCGGTGGGGACCATTCGCGTCGGCGTCGACACGGTGCTGGTGCGCAGCGCGCTGGCGGCGCGCATGCGCAGCATCTTTTTCGTCGCCAGCCTGATTGTGCTTTTTGCCGTTGTGCTGGCGGTTGCCTTTTCTGATTTTGTGCTTTCGCCTCTGGTGGTCATCAGTGCGCAACTGGATCGGGCCGCGCGTGGCGAGCCGGTGGCGGAGAGCCCGGAGGCGTGGGGCGCCGAATACGGGGCGGTGTCGTCGAAAATTCAGCAGATTGGCCGCCAGTTGCAAGATGCGCGGCACATTTACAGCACCTTGCAGGAGAACGTCACGCAAGTCCTGGAAAGCCTGGAGGAGGGCGTGGTGATGTTTGGCGCGGAGGGGCGGGCGATCATGGCCAGTGCCGCCGCCCAGGGCTTTCTGGAAATGCTGCCCAGTGAGATTGTCGGACGTCCGGTGGAAGAAATTTTTCCCAGCAATTCCAGCCTGGATCGCGCTGTTCGTCTGGCCGTGCGGCAGCAAGTTGCGTTACCGGGCCGCGAAGTGGAGCGGCGGCCGGGGAGCCAGCTCTTGCTGATGCGGCTCGATGTCTTGCGGGACCGCGAGCGGGTCATTGGTTCGCTGCTGATTCTGCGCGATGCTGAACGAGTACGCCGCCTGGAGGACGAAATCGAGGTGGCGCGGCGTCTTTCCGCGATTGGGCGGTTGACGCGGGGTGTGGCCCACGAAGTCAAAAACCCGCTCAACGCCATGGCCATTCATCTCGATCTGCTGCGGGAGAAGGCGCGCCAGCGCGGTGGGCAGGAACTGGATAACCACGTCGAAGTGATTCGCCGGGAAATTGACCGGCTTGACCGCGTGGTGAAGACGTTTCTGGATTTCACCCGTCCGGTGGAGGTGCAACTGCGGGAGACCGATCTGGCGGAGTTGGCGCAGAGCGTGGTCGAACTGGTCCAGGCGGACGCGCAAATGCACGGCATCCGCCTCGATCTGCAGTTCGAAGAGCCGCATCCCACCGTCTGGCTGGATCGCGATCTGGTCGAGCAGGCCATCCTGAACCTGGTCGGCAATGGATTGCAGGCCATGGAACAGCACGAAGGCGGTGATGCGCCCCAGGAGCGCACCCTGACCGTTGCCGTCACCTCCAACGCGGACTTCGTCTCTTTGTGGGTGCGCGACCAGGGTCCCGGCGTGCCCCAGGAGTTGCGCGACAAAATCTTCGACCTGTATTTCACGACCAAAGCCGAGGGCAGCGGAATCGGATTAGCACTGACAGCGCGGGTCATGCAATTGCATAATGGCTCGGTGGACCTCATTAGCCCCCCAGGACAGGGCAGTACATTTATCCTTCGCTTCCCGGCGCGCCGTCAGCCCCGTCCGGAACGGGCGCAGGGATTGGCGCTGGCTGAGGGGGAAGCTCCCTCAGAGAGCGCGACGGTGGCTACCCAGCCCCCTTTGCAATCGGCTGCGGGATCGGGGAACGGTTCCGGCGAGGTCCAACTGTGAGCGCCAACGTTCAGCGCACTTTCCTGAAGGCCGCGCCGCGGTGGCTATTGACCGGGGCGATGGCGCTGCTGGGTTTGGGGCAGAGCGGCTGCTTCTGGTTTCATCGCAAGGTTAAGCCGGTCCCGCCAACCATCGTGCAGCCGGCGCCGCCGGCCTCGCCCGTGCGGACTCCGGCGCCGCCGGCGCGCCAGCCCGCAATCTCGCATGCCAAGCCAAGGCGGGTGATTCATCGCCCGCACAAACCCAAGCGGGTGGTGATCTACAACTATCCGAGTGGGCGATCCGCCAGTCATCGTGCGCAACCGCCGCGGCACAGCGGGGAGAACACGGCGAATCAGGTGGCGCGTGCCGCCGCACCGCCCAGCGCGCCACCCGAGATCACGGTGGCGCTCGCGCCCGGAGTGGCGCAGCAGTACCGCGATACCGCCAACCGCTGGCTGGCGCTTTCCCGGAATGATCTGGCCATTGCCGGCCGGCGTTCACTCAATGGCGACCAGATCGCCACCCGGCAGCAGGCCTACCAATATGTGCAGCAGGCAGAGACCGCGCTCCGCAATGGGGATGTGGTCAGCGCCGAGAATCTGGCGCACAAAGCCCTGCTTCTGGCACAAGCTCTTCTCTGATGGCCCTCGCCCTGGACTGAGCGGCGAGCGCGCGTTTTGGTGAGCGAGAGCGCAATTCTGACCTTTGCGATGGCGCTTTTTGCCTTGTGGGTGGACAGAGTGGATGCTAATAAGCCTCGCATTTTCAATGATTTAGGCATGGGCAAATGACGTGCAAGGGCAAAAGTAGCTTTCAGGAGTCTACGGCTATGATGTCTGCAATGCACATTCCCAGCATGGACGCCAATGAGCCTTCGGTCGGCTTTGTGGCCTGTCCAAATTGCAGCGCCACTCTGCCCCCCGATGCCCGCTTCTGCCTGCAATGCGGCAAGCCTTTACAAGCGACGGGAGCTGCACGCCCTCCAGTGGTACCGGGGGTGCAGGCGAGCTGGTTTCCCAAGCGCGTCAACCTCGCCGTTTTCATCTCGCTGCTGATCGGGGTGGGCTGCATTCTCGCCGCGCTGGTGACGGGCGTGGTGTTTGCGCAGCAGAACCTGGTGGATTGGCAGGCCGTGCAGCTTTGGCGCGTGCAGTGGTTGCTAGGCGCGATTGCGTTCTTCCTGCTGGCGCTGCTGCTGAACAACCTTCGCTATCGCCCGGACTAGCCCGAGTTCGTTGGCCAGCAGTTCGGTCGAGGCATGCAAGATCGAGGCATGCAACATCGGGGCATATAAGATGCGGGTCCGGCGCTTGCGTGCCGCCGAGCGCGTAAGCCGCACTGAAGGTAAGAAAGTGACGCGCAGAAAAAAGGCAGGCCCAGAGGCCTGCCTTTTTTGTCTGTTTGCAGGATCAACTATTCGGTCATGCCTTCCACAAAGGCTCGCAGTTTGCGGCTGCGCGAAGGGTGACGCAGTTTACGGAGCGCTTTGGCTTCAATTTGCCGGATACGCTCGCGCGTAACGGCAAACGACTGCCCCACTTCTTCCAGGGTGTGCTCGCTGCCATCGTCGAGCCCAAAGCGCATTTTGATGACCTTTTCCTCGCGAGGCGTTAAGGTCTTCAAAACCTGCGAGGTCTGCTCCTTCAGGTTGACGTTGATGACCGCGTCGGCGGGCGAGATCACCGCCCGGTCCTCGATGAAATCGCCCAGATGCGAGTCTTCTTCCTCTCCAATCGGGGTTTCCAGCGAGATTGGTTCCTGGGCGATTTTGAGCACCTTGCGAACCTTGATCACCGGGATGTCCATGCGCTTGGCAATCTCTTCACTGGTGGGTTCGCGTCCCAGTTCCTGCACCAGTTGCCGCGAGGTGCGGATCAATTTGTTAATGGTTTCGATCATGTGCACCGGGATACGGATGGTGCGGGCCTGATCGGCAATGGCGCGGGTAATCGCCTGGCGAATCCACCAGGTTGCGTAGGTGGAGAACTTGTAGCCGCGGCGGTACTCGAACTTGTCCACCGCCTTCATCAACCCGATGTTGCCCTCCTGAATCAGGTCCAGGAATTGCAGGCCACGGTTGGTGTACTTTTTCGCGATGGAGACGACCAGGCGCAGGTTAGCCTCGATCAGTTCGCGTTTGGCCTGCTCGGCGTTGTGCTCGCCGGAGAGAATCGTGCTGCGCGTGCGCTTCAGTTCAGGAACCGAAGCGCCAGCCTCGCTCTCCACCTGGGCGATCTGATCCTTGATCTGGCGCTGGTCGCGGCGCAAATCTTTGACGACGTCCTGGTTGCGGGTGACTTCGATCTTGCGTTCCAGACGAGTGATCTGCTGCTCCAGCGGACGCAGCTCGTCCACCACGCGCGTTAGTTTTTCGATGAGGCGCTTGCGTTCCGGGTGGGTGAACCCCATGCCGCGGATCAAGCGCGAGATCTCCACTTGGGTACGGGCGATCTGGTAACGCGCTTTGCGGTGCTTGCGCGGATCCTTCACCTTGGAGATGGCGGCCAGCTTTTCCCGGCACTGCCCCAACTTCTTGTAGAAGGCGGAAATCTCATCAATGCGGCCGACGACCTCTTTGGTGCGGCGCTGCAGGACCTCTTCAGAGATTTCGTCCTCTTCGATGTCGACGGTGACGGCCTCTTTGATGTTCTTCAGGCCGCGACGGAGGTCCTCGCCAACCGCGACAATTTCCTTGATGATGATCGGCGAGCGCGATAGCGCTTTCAGCACCTTGAGCTGACCGCGTTCAATGCGCTTGGCAATCTCAACTTCGCCTTCGCGGGTGAGCAGGGGAACGGTGCCCATCTCGCGCAGGTACATGCGGACCGGATCGTTGGTCTTTTCCAGGGCGCCGGGGGTGAGGTCGAGTTCGACATCCTCCTCGTCGCGCTCCACTTCTTCTTTAACCTCGTCGAGACCTTCGGCCGGGGCGGGGCGACCAAAGCTGGTCAGGATCTCCCCCAAGTCTTCGCCCGCGCCATCGTCGGCGGGCAGTACCTCGCTGACCTCGTCGTAAAGATAACCTTTCTCTTTGCCGACGTTGATCAGCTTTTTGATGTCATCGTATTTGTCGTCGATGGCCAAGTTCACTCCTTTGAGGGAAGGCAGCAGCGATCCCGCGGCGCACAACCGGCGGCCGGGATACCTATATGGCTCGATGCCAGAACGGCATATGGAGATACACGCGAAAGGGCAGTACGGGAGCCCATTGAGCTCGCTGCCTGCGAAGGATGGAAGGTTTTAAACCGTGTCCGGAAAAATGGACCCGCCCGCCCCGTTTGTGCCTATCCCCTGAGCCGCCAATGAAAACTTTAGTGTAGCAGTTTTGCACCGCAGTGGAGGAGTGCAGCCTTTTGCCGCACCCGAGCCCCAGCCGTCAACCCCGCAGTTTCTCGCCCCATGGTATAGATGATCGGCAGTCCCCGTCCGTTACTTCAAAGGGGTTTGCGGGCGTGCCGGGGAAGTCGAAACACCTGCTGGGGTGGGGGTTTTCAGGTATTCCCGCGGGGGCCGGAACCCAGGCCGCATGCGGCCGTTCATGAGGAATTGCAATTGGATGGCCATCCATCTGGATGGCCATCCATCGCCCCCACATTTACTGGCGCCGGATCTCAAAGCGGGAACGCCTCTCGGCAAACTCGCGGTCCAACTCCTGCCGCTCGCGGTAAATCTCCTGTACCGCTTCTCGATCGCCGGATTGGGAGGCGGCCAGCATGCGGCTGTTGAGGTCGCGCCGGCGCAGGTCCAGACGTCTGTCACGCAGCGCCTCGACCGCCCCAGCCACGGCCGGCTCGGACAGTTGCTCGCCCTGGCCCATGAGAATCTGTGCCAGCAACCGACGATCCGGTTCGGGCAGTTCGGTGGCAATGGCGCTCACGTCCAGGGACTTTTCTTGCGAGTGACGCTGGAGGAGTTGTTCAAACAAGGCTTGACTGGCCAACCCTTCCAGCAATTGCTCCTGCTGGAGCAGGCCGGTGATGGTGGCGCGGTGCTCATCCCACTCCAGCCAGGCGCGCAGAATGAGCTGTTCCGACTCCAGCAGGGTCGCCGCAGCCTCGGGCGTGGCGTTGAGGCGCGAGCGCCGTTGGCGGCTAGCCTGCCGGATCTCCTGGCGCACCACGTCGCTTTCCAGTCCGAGCTGGTGCGCCATCTGGTCGGCCATCTCGCTGCGCACAATGGCGTCCTGCACGCGGTTGATGTAGGGCATGAGAAAGGCCATCGCGGCCACCTTTGCTTCCGGGCGGCGCACGTCAAAGTTCTTCCTGGCGCGCTCCAGCAGGTAGTCAAAGTAGGGACGGCTCTGCGCCAATTGCTGTTTGTACCCCTCGGCCCCATTTTTGCGGATGAACAGGTCGGGATCGAGTCCCCCCGGCAGTGTCACCACGCGGATTTGGAAGTTTTCTTCGAGCAACAAGCCAATGGAGCGCTCGGCGGCGTTGCTGCCCGCATTGTCGGGATCAAAGTTGACCACCGCGTTCTTGCCAAGCCGCGCCACCAAGGCGATCTGCGTGGAGGTGAGCGCGGTTCCGCAACTGGCCACCACGTTTTCAAAGCCCGCCATGAACACCGAAATGCAGTCGAGGTAGCCCTCCACCAACACGAAATAGCCCAGGCGCCGAATTGCTTCCCGCGCTTTATCCAGGTTGTAGAGCACCTTTCCCTTGGTGTAGACCGGTGTCTCGGGGGAATTCAGGTACTTGGGGGCGGGGCGGGCTGGATCGGAGTGAATAGCGCGTGCCCCGAAGGCGATGACCTTGCCCCGGTCGTTGCAGATAGGAAAAACAACGCGGCCGCGGAAGCGGTCATAGATGTCGTCCCAGGTGGCGCCCGGCCGCAGCTGCCCGCCGGCGGCCTCCTCCTGCTCCTGCCGCAATGCGCTCTCGCGCCGCAATTGACACAGTCCCGCGGTCAACGCCAGTTGCGGATCGTAGTTGCGGCTGCGCAGAAAGCTGGAGAGGGTGCGCCCACCGTCGGGCGCGTAGCCGATTTGAAACCGCTGCAGAGCCGCGGGCGCAACCTCGCGATCCTGCAGATACGCGCGCGCCGACGCGGCCTCGACGGCCTGCAGTTGCCGGCAAAAAAATTGCGTCGCCTCCTCGTGAAGGCGCAGCAGTTCCTGCCGCTCCTTGCCGCCTTCCCCCCCGCCGCTATGTTCCGGCAAGGGAATGTGCAAGCGTTCGGCCACCGCCGCCACCGCTTCCGGGAAGCTCAATTTTTGCAACTGCATCAGGAACTGGAAGACGTCGCCGTGTGCGTGGCAGCCAAAGCAGTAGTAAAACTGCTTCTGGCTGTGCACCTGAAAAGATGGACTCTTCTCGGAATGGAAGGGGCAGAGACCGGTCCAGCCGCTGCCGCTTTTTTTCAGCACCACGAACTCGCCCACAATGGCGGCAATGTCAGCGCGTGCCTTGAGGTCCTGAGAAAAGTCAGACATGGAAACCAGGTGCGCCGAACCGGCAAGCAACCAGCGGCGGAACCACATTTAGGGTAGCGGCTTCCGCTTCGCCACGCCAGTTCGAGATCACGCCAATTTGAGATCGGGCCGGTTCGAGATCGATGGTGGAGCGCGTTGCAAGCGGAAAACGGCGGCGCCCCGGGTGGAGCGCCGCAGGCAGGGGAGGAAAGCTAGCGGCGGATGTCACTGTTCGTCGGCGCTGGGGCCATAAATGGCCGGTACCAGCGCTTCGTTCAAGCGCAGGTAAACCGAGAGCTGGCCGCGGTGGTGGGCCAGGTGCGGAAAGACATCTCGCATGAAGATGGATCGGGGCTGTTCCAGAATGAGGTGCCCGCCAGCCAGCAAACGCCAGTTCGTTGCCAGATGGTTGTCGCTGGTGGACTGCAGTGCCTTCTCCGCTTTGTCCGCCGCCAGGCGCAACTGCTCCAGCAGTTGCTCGCCGTTCTCCGCCAGCGGTGGGCGTTGTGTCTGGCCGCCGGGAGGAGCAAAGTCCAGTTGGTCCTGTTCGATCATCATCGCAATCCAGCCGGGCATGTTGGCCACCAGGGTAGCCAGCCTGCCCAATGGCATCGACTTGGGGTGTGGCTGCCAGTCATTGCGGCCCGCCGGCACCCGGGCGAGGATTTTGCGGTTGATGGCGACTTCGCTGCGAAGCTGTTCGAGGTAAAAGCTGGTGAGTGTCATAGCTGAATTCCTTGCTGGCCCGCCGTCGATCTGAAACTGGGGCGGGCAGGAACAGACTATTTCCTATTGAGGACAGAAACAGTCCTCAATGTTATGGCATGATCGGAGCCATGCCCGGCGCCTCTCCACGGCTTTTGCGCCTGCTATCCATGTTCCAAAGCCGCCGTTACTGGAGCGGAGGCGAATTGGCGCAACGGCTGGAGGTTACCCCTCGTACCTTACGCCGCGACGTGGAACGCTTGCGTGAACTGGGCTACCAGGTCGAGTCCACGCCCGGCGTGGCGGGAGGCTACCGCTTTTCCGCTGGTGGGGCGCTGCCCCCCTTGATGCTGGAGGATGATGAGGCCGTGGCGATCGCGGTGGCGCTGAGTTTGACCTCGGCCCAGGGCGGTATGCAAGAACCCAGCGTACGGGCGCTGGCCAAACTGATTCCCATCCTGCCGCGGCGGCTGCGTGCCCGTGTGGAGGCGGTACAAACCTCGGTGACGCCGCTGGACGGAGGTGCGCCGATTACCGATAGCGGGGTGCTGGCCCTTCTGCTCAGCGCGTGCCGCGACCGGGAACTGGTGCGTTTGAACTATTGCGGCCGCAGTGGTGAGGAGACAATTCGAGAAGTCGAGCCGGGACACCTGGTTCCAGTCCACGGCCTGTGGTATCTGGCAGCGTGGGACCGGTTGCGAGGGGATTGGCGTACGTTTCGCCTGGATAGAATCAAGTCCGCAGCCGTTCTGCGCCGCCGCTTTACGGCGCGCAAGCCACCCGCTGGCGGCTATGCCGCTTATGTGGCCCGCTCCATTTCGCGTGAGGGCGTGAACCCGCCGCTCATCGTCCTGCTGCAGGCGTCGTTGCAGGAGGTGCGCAAGCTTATTCCCGCGGGGGCAGGCACTCTGGAGGAGGTGGAAGGCGGTTGCAGGTTGATAGCGGCAAAGCGTCCTCCGGAACTGGTGTGTGCGCTGCTTGCCAGTAGCGGCATCGAGTTTCGCATTCTTGAGCCGCTGGTATTGCTGGAACGCCTGCAGGCGCTCAGGGACCGGCTGAGTCGTGCGCTGGGCTCGCACGAAGATGCGCGTGGAGGATCTCACGATCTGTTCTTGAGCAGCGGCTTGGGATTGAGCTAAGATGTGCGCAAATGAAGCGACTCTCCTCGTTTTTGCAGATAGCGCTCCTGTTGTGCCTGCCGCTCGCGGCGACGCAGCCCGCTCCACCAGTCAACACCTGGCATCCTAAGCTGCCCGCGATGGCTTTGGGCTTGATCGCCCATCAGGGCACGCTCTGGGTCGTGGGTGATCACGCGATGATCGCCTCCTCGGCGGATGGAGGCCAGACCTGGATCACGCATCACAAGAGTGGTTCCGGACAAATGCTGTTCGACATTCAGTTTGTGAATGATCGGCTGGCCTTCGCGGCGGGCAGTATGGGCGAGGTTTGGCGCTCTGAAGACGGGGGTCAGCATTGGAAACGGATTGCCCGCGCGCCGAAACCCGCGGTGCGTGTTCGCTTCAGCGGCGAAAAACACGGTCTGCTCGCCACCACACACGGCTTTGAGTTCACCACCAACGGCAAGAAATTTAAAGGCATGGGCGGTCCGCGACTTTGGATACAGAGCATCGCCGCGACCGATGCGCAGCACTTGCTGGTGGCCTATGCCGATAACGCCAACGGTTCTCCCGGGCCGGCCCCGTTTCTTGATCGCAGCAGCGATGGCGGTAAAACCTGGACCCGCGATGCGCTTCCAGAGGCGGACATTCGCTACGTGCTTGCCCGCAATGGGCGGTACACCGCTTATGCGCTGCGGCATTCCGCAGAGGGGTCCTCATCAATTGTGAATGCCAGTGGACGGTTACTGGAGTTGACCTCCGCCCATGGCGCTCATTGGCAGGTGACGCATTTGCACGCCGAGGCGCGGCCCAACTGCACCGCGCAGGGGTGTCTGACGGCCAACGGCTGGATTGAGTTGGACCGTGCGCAGCCGATTTTCTGGACACGGCCCGCGCATGTGGACTTCGCTCCCTGGGCCGCCGCCAAGGGCAGCTTTTGCTCGGTTTCTTCACGGCTGATGTGTTCACTGACGACGAAGACCACACCACAAATTGCGCAGCAGGCGCCAACTTCGGGATTGCAATCGCAGCCGGATAATGCCAGCCTGCAGCCGGCAGTTTGCCGCCGTTGTCCCTCTCCGGCTCCCGAAGATGTGTTGGCGCCGGGCAGAGTGATGCTCAGCGCGGAAGTCGGTATTGACGGCCACCTGCACCGGGTGCGCCTTTTATCCGCGGTCGATGCCGAAGAAGCGCGCGCGGTACTGCGCAACGTCCGCAAAAAATGGCGTTACCGCCCCGCCATGCTGGATGGCAAACCGCGGCCACAGACGGTCATTTCCGAAATCGTGCTGAAAGACCGTCATCCCCAGGGCATTCTGCAACCGCAGTTGTTAGACACTAGACAGCCCCACGTCCCCTGATCAATAGCGCAATCGCTGGTCCTGGGGAGTGCGCTCCAGATAACTGCGCAGCAGAATGACGGCGGAGGCCTGGTCCACGGCGCGGCGTGCCTGCTCACGCTGCGCCATTCCGTAGACCTGTTTTTGTGCTTCCACCGAAGTCAGTCGTTCATCCCAGTAAGTGACCGGGAGCGCGCTGATGCGTGCCAGCCAGGCGCCGAATTGACGGGTTTTGCGCGCCCGGCCCCCCTCACTGCCATCCATGTTCAAGGGCAGGCCAATCAGCCAGCCGGTAATCTCCTGTTGTTGCATCAGTTCAAGCAATGCCTCCCCATCGCGGTAGCGGCTGCCGCGCGGAATGGTTGGCAAGCCGGTGACTGTGAGGCCCAAGGGATCGCAGACGGCGACTCCAATCCGGCGTTCTCCCAAGTCCAGCGCCGCCATGCGGCCCACCGGGGAGGTGCGCGGCGGCGGGTTTTCAAAACCAGAGTTCGACGCGCTCATCTGAAGTATTATGAGGGAAAGCGTCCGGGCCAACGGGCCAGCCCTCCTTACCATCTAACAGGTTTGCTATGGCCGAGATCATTTCCATGAATCCGCCCCCGCTCCCGCCGCGTGGCGACCGCCGCCGGCTCAGCGTGGATGATTACCTTCGCGGCCAGCAGGTTTTGGCCAACGCCATCTTTCATTGGAAGAACGACCCCAGCGAGGACGCCCGCGCCGCCGTTCGCGTCCTTATGCATCATCTGGCTACCCAGTTTCGCGCTGATGACGAGCCGTTGCAGCCCAAGCCGGTGGGGGGGAATGAACGAGAAGCCTCGGATGCCAATGGCTCGCATCCCTAGGAGTTGGGGGGCGCGGTGTCGAAAAGATGTACCGGCGAGAGGCGCCACGTACCTTTTGAGTGCGGGTTGGCGCACCTTCGCTCCTGCTGCGGTCGTGGCTCGCTTCGCCGTTCACAAACTGCGTGATCGTAGCCTCAAATCAGCATCAGGATCACCACCAGCGACATCATAATCCCAGCGGTTGCCAGCCAGAAGCGCTTGGGAAACGAGATCGGTAAACGCCGCTCCCGGCTTTGGCGGCGTTCAATAAAGAGCACCAAAAACAAAATTACCGGAGCCAGGACTCCCCAGAAGACCTGCGACCAGAAGGCGATGCTGATGGCTGCAATCGGTAGGTAGCTCATGATCCCTACCAGCAATAAAACGCCGGAAAGCACCATGTAAAAGCGGCGTGCCTGCCAGGGCCGCTGTTGCAGTCCCCGGCGCCATTCCATGGTCTCCGCCACCGCGTAACTGGAGGTGGCCGCCAGCACGGGGATGGCGATCAAGCCTGAGCCCAGAATGCCCAGCGTAAAAAGCAGGTGCGCCGCCGGTCCGGCAACCGGCAGCAGCGCCTCGGCGGCCTGCGCCACCGAGTCGACCCGAATATGATGCGCAAACAGTGTTGCTCCGGTCGTCACAATAATGCAGTAACCGATCAGATTCGATACGGCCATTCCCACTGAAATGTCCAATTCCGTCTGCCCGCGCAGCCGCACGTCGGTGTACTTCTCCGTCTCCGCGCTGGCCTGCCAGAAAAACAGATATGGAGAGAGCCGGCAGCCGAAGAGAGCGGCCGCACTGGTGAGGAATTCCCGCCGCCCCACTCCCGGAGCATGGAAATGAGGCAGAAAACTGTCTTTCAGGATCATCAGCCAGTGCGGGTGCAACAGGAACGCTCCGATGATGTAGGTCACGAAGCTCAGGTTGAGCAGTACCAGCGTGCCGATCAGTCTGCGGAAATTGTGGAAGACCAGCAGACTCCAACCGAGAAAGACGATCAGGACGGGAAAATACCAGTGCGGGAGCCCAGTCAGCAGCGCAAGCGCGTCGCTCAGAATTAGCGTATCGGCCGTGAGCGCGGCAAAGTTGCCGATGACGAAGGCCAATGTCAGCAGCAGGCCGAGGAGCCACCCAAAGCGGATGCGCAGCAGCGTTGCGAGTCCCCGCCGGGTCTCCACTCCGACCACCCCACAGATGACCTGCACGGCGATCAGCATGGGGGTGGTGATCAGCAGGATCCAGAGCTGCGTGAAGCCGGTCAGCGCCCCTACCATCGCAAAGGTGGCGATGCCGGCGGGATCATTATTGGCGCCACCAGCCACCAGTCCAGGCCCCACCGCCCGTCGCCATTGTCGCCAGCGGCTCGCCCTCCGCCCGGAGCGGGCGGGTTTCACTGATCCTCCGGCGCCGGACCATCGGGAAGATGTTGCACCAGCCGGTCTTCAAAGCGCAGCCGATAAGGGCGCAGATAGGTGAGGTAGAGAAATGTTGCCAGCGCGCTTAACAAAAAGACGCAGCCCGCCAGGAACGTCGCTAGACGCATTTGTGGCCGTGTCAACAGCAGAAGCACCGGACGCAACGGTTGGGTCCCCATCAGTGACACGAATACCAGCAGCAGCCCGGCGGCTGCCAGCAGGTACGACCTGTTGCGCGACCGCTTGCCCTTGAGGTTGTAGTGGGCGAACTGCAAGAACGCGCCCCACAATACCACCGCCGCGGTCACGCTTGCGGCAACCGTGCTAGCCCAATTCATCGCCTCAACCACCTGGAGTACTTGTGGGGATGAGATGCCGGGCAGCTCGCGAAAGGAGTGCTGCTGCTTTGGTAGCAGTACCACGCCTGACGCGCCCAGGGGCTCGGGCGCATCTTCCGCCCCGAAACACCCATTCGGGTGCCATTTCGGTGGAAGCCCAGCATGCACTACCGGTGGACCGTTATAATTGCTGTATGTCGCCTGCGGGCCGCTTCGCGTTTCGGGACGAATTGTCGCGCGGCCGCCGCTGCCCGGAAACCGCCCACCCCTATCGTTCCGAGTTCCAGCGTGACCGCGACCGGATCGTGCATTCGCGCGCCTTCCGCCGCTTGGAGAGCAAAACCCAGGTATTCACCCGCCGTTATTCGGATCATTTCCGCAACCGTTTGACCCACACGCTGGAAGTTTCGCAAATTTCCCGTACCGTGGCGCAGGCCCTGAGTCTGAACAGCGAATTGGTGGAGACACTGGCGCTGGCGCACGACATCGGCCATCCCCCATTTGGCCATTCCGGCGAGGAGGCACTCGACCGCGCCATGCGTCTTCACGGTGATTCTTTCGATCACAACCTGCACGCGCTGCGCATCGTCGAGGAGTTCGAAGTCCGCTATGCCGCCTTTCCCGGCCTCAACCTCACGTTCGAAGTTCGCGAGGGGATCATCAAACATTCCCACGACTACAAACCCGGCGAGCATCTGGAATTGAGTGAATATCGTCTCGATCAGCGCCCGCCATTGGAGGCGCAGCTCATCGACCTCACCGACGAGATCAGCTACGGGGCCGCGGACCTGGACGACGCCTTTGAAGCTCACCTCGTCTCGATCGAGCAGCTTCGTTTGGGTGTGAGCCTGTTTGGACGTTTACTGGAAGAAGTTCGTTTGGAGTCGCCACAGGCACCGGAAAAACTGCGTTTCAATGAAGCGTTGCGCCTGATGATTGACTACTTTGTCACCGATCTCATTCGAAGCACGGCTTTGAATGTAGAACAGCTGCCCGACCCCGGCGACGATCACGAAGCCGCCGTGGAAGCCGTGCGGGCTCATCCCCACCGGCTGGTCGGATTTTCATCAGATGTGGAGAGCGAGCGGCGAGAACTCAAAGCCTTCCTGCTGGCGAATGTCTATCAGCACCCCCAGTTGCATGCGGAAAAGGAGCATGCCGGTGCGCTGGTAGCGGAAATGTTTGAGCTCTATACCACGCATCCCGAGTTGCTGCCCCGGTCGTATCAGGCCAAGATTGCCGCCATGCCGCCCCATCGGGTGGTCTGCGATTATCTGGCGGGAATGACCGACAACTACATCACCCAACTCCATCTGCAGTACGGCAGCACGAAGCGGATCTACGTCTAGGTTTTCGTCCGATGTTGTTGGGTGTCAACCGCCTTCCGGCATTCTTCACACGGGCACAGCTCGCGCAGGTACTCCCAGGTAAAAATGCCGGCGTTGTGCTCGTCGCTAAAGAAAAACTGCAGCGCGTAGTTGCCGACCGGCGCGACGCGCAGCAGGGTCGAGCCGTTGGGCTTGAAGATTTGCAGTGGGTTTGAGGCGGGCAGCGGCGCGGGCGCGGTGGTGACCTCGCCGTGGGCGCCCGTGCAGCCGGCGCACGGACAGGACTCGCGGAGGGCGCGAATGGCATAGCGGCTGACGTGCCCGTCGCGCCATTGAATGGTCACCCCCTGGCTGAGGGAAACGTCGACTTTGACCGGGTCTGAATTCATTCCTTTCACTATTATTGCGCTTCAGAGATTGCGCGCCAGAAAACGCGTGAGATGGTAGGCGTCCATATACTTGAACGGCGCTTGCCCGGTGGTGTAATGGCCGCAGGGCAGCGCCCGCACCTGATGATCCAGGCGGAGTTCCCGGAACGAGCGCAAGACCTCACGGCTGAACTCCGGCAGGAACGAAGGATCGTAGCGCGCCCAAATCAGCAGGTTCCGCTTGTTGGCCCCCTGCATCTTCGGCAGATAGCTGGCGGGACTGATCACGCGCCAGGCTTCGCGCAGCCCGTCCTGATCCAAATGCGTCTCCAGGCCGGCGCGCACGTGGCGCGTCGACATGCCGGTCCAGACGACATCGCCAAAGTAGGGCGAGACGTGATTGAAGGCGTTGACCCGTAACCTGGATTCGTGCGCCGCCGCTAAGAACGCGTAGCAGGAGCCCAGACTTGTCCCAACAATCCCCAGCGACTCGTAGCCTTGCAGTTCCAGCCAGTCCAGGCAGGCGCGGATGTCAATTACCGCCTGACGGGCGGCTTGAATCGTGCGGCCGATGTTGCTGTCCACGGTGTATTCCGCGCGCTGCAGATGCGCCGGCCGCCGGTCATCGTGATAGGGCATGCTGAGGCGCAGGCTGGCGATGCCAAATTTCTGAAAAATGCGGCACAGCCCGAGATGTCCCTCGGCATCGGAATTCCATTGCGGCAGGACAATAACCGCGCGTCCGCGATTGGCGGGATACCAGCGGGCATGCACGGTGTTGTTTTCCGGATAGGGTGTCGGTACCGCTGAGGTGAAGCGCAGCACCCGCTCGCGTTGGCCGGCAATGGTGTCGAGCCGGTAATCCTGAACTCGCTGGTAGCTGAAAAAGGCGTCGCTACCGGCCAGCACGCGCTGGTTCCACTGCTTGAGTATCTGTAGTTGGATGTTGGCGGGAACGCTGTCCGGAATTTGCGCCGGCAGCCCCTGGATGGGTCCCACGCGCAGCCATTCCCAGCCCCACTCAAAAGGCCTGGTGAAGCGGTAGGGATCGTGGCTGGCCAGCTCTTTCTCCCAGCGCAGAATGGCTTGTCGATAGAATTTCAGCATTGTCGATCACGGCGGCGGAAGCATTCAGCGTGAATCGAGCGGCAACGCTGACCTTCTATGATGCCCGATTCGTTCGGCCCCGGGCAATGGAGGCAGGTTTCTTGTTGCCGCCGGACCGCGAAGCTCAAAGCGCCACCACTCTTGTGATCATTGCTCTTCGCGAGCACTGCCGGCGGACTGCCTGCGCGCCGTGAAGCTTTTTATTCGGCTCCTTCGGAACGAGCCACCGCGTTCCGCAGGCGGCTCAGCGGCGATGCCGTTCCTTGGATGCCGGCCTGGTGCGTTTTCGTCGAGCGCAGGTAGAGAAATCTCGTGCTCCAGTCACGTCCTGTTTCCCCGTGAGTCCACCTGTGGGGGTGGGTTTTGCCAGGAGCCGAATATAAGCGCTTTCTTCGCGGCGGACACACTTTTTGGGGCTGTTGCGCATATTAGTTGCGGATAATTAGGCGCTGCAAAAAATAATAGTGCAGGGCGCTCCCACTTCTGTGATACAACTCACAATCGCGTCTACTTCGCCTCACTGGAGTATCACTCATGGTTGCCCGTCGCCGGAGCTCTTTCCAAAGATCAACGCAGTGTTCGACCAATACACGCTCTTGGTTCAGCCGCACGCGAACTTCGTTGTTGCTGCTGATCGGCCTTTTCTTGTGCTTACCTGCCTACGCTCAAAACCAGGTCATTGATGTTGCGAACGGCGATGTTGCCGGCCTGATTTCGGCGATTAACACCCTGAATTACAACGGTGGCGGCACAATCGTTTTGGCCTCGGGCGGGCAGTACATCGTCAGTCAGCCGGACAACTATTGGTATGGACCTAATGCGTTTCCGGCCATCACCTCCAGCATTTTGATTGTCGGTGGTGGCGCGACGATCGTGCGGGCCAGTAACGCGCCCAAGTTTCGCTTCTTTTATGTAGCGGGCGGGTATGCGGCGGGTGTTCCGGCGGGCAGTTTGACGCTGAGTGATCTGACCTTACAAAACGGCTTGGCGCTGGGCGGCAATGGCGGCCACGGCTATGCGGGTGGCGGTGGCGGCGCCGGAATGGGCGGCGCCATTTTCAACCAGGGGACGTTGCATGTCGTTCGCGTGCAGTTCAGCGGCAATACCGCTCAGGGCGGCAGCGGCGGTGGCGGCTTTGGTGGCGCTTACGGCTACGGTGGCGGGGGCGGTGGCGGCATGGGCGGCAACGGTGGAAGCTCGGATAACGGTTACGGCGCCGCCGGCGGCGGCTTCCGCGGTAACGGCAGCGATGGAGGCTATAGCGCAGTTCCGGGCGGAGGCTTTATCGCCAACGAAGGCGGCAACGGCTGCTCCGGCGGGACCAGTACCTACGGCGGCAACGGCGCCGGCTCGGGTCAGTCGGAAAACGGCGGCGGTGGTGGTGGCGGCTTCCTGGTCGGCGAAAATGGCGGCCTGAGCAACGGCTACACCAACACCTATCCGTTCTTTTATTACCCCGGTGCCGGCGCCCAGGGTGGCGGTAACGGTGGGTACGGCATTGGTGAGTGGAACGGCTTTTGCGGCGGCGGCGGGGGCGCCTTTGGTGGAGGTGGATCGGGCGCCGGCATTGGCGGTGGCGGTGGCGGCGGCGTCGGCGGCGGTGGCGGCGGCGGCACGTCCGGTGGCGGTAATGGCGGCTTCGGTGGTGGTGGGGGCAGCGATGGCGATTACACCGGGGCTGGCGGCTTTGGCGGTGGCGGCGCGGGTATTTACCAATTTGCCGCGGGCGGCGCAGGTGGCTTTGGCGCCGGTCATGGCGCCGGCTTCTCTTATTGCTGCGGTGGTCCGGGCGGCGGCGGCGCCGGCATGGGTGGCGCCATCTTCAACCAGTTGGGTACGGTGATAGCCGGTTCCGATGAGTTCAGCTCCAACCACGCGAATGGCGGTGGTTCCGGAGGTAGCGGCGCGGCGGGCGGCCAAGGACTGGGTGGAGGGATCTTCAACCTCGACGGGACGGTCGCGATCTTCAACGCCAGTGCCTCGCCCTTTGGAACCGCCACCAGCGGTACCGATCTCTACAACGTTTCCCACAACGGCGGTGATACGGCGGCGTCTCAAATACCCAGCGCGGTGACCGATATCGATGGCGCCGCAGCGACCTCATTCAACCTGGTCAATACCCAGGTCAATGGCAGCGCGACGGTGAATTCATCAAGCGCCTATGCGCAGGCGGTGTTGAGTGGCACGCGACAGAATGGGTTGTTGCAGGCTGTTTCTTTCAGCAACACCGCGCTCAACAGCACGCAAGTGACCCAGTTGTCCGTGCAAAATGGAGCGACTGGAAACGTTCTGCCCCTTTCGATCTCCTCGGTAAGCCTGCTCGGATCACCGGAATTCAGCCTGAACACCACCTGCAATGGCGCGGTGCTGAATACGGGGGGAGGGAACTGCACGATCGGCGTAAGCTTTGCCCCGACACAGAATGGCATTGTCAGCGGCGTTCTGCTGGTTACCGATAATGCCCCGGACAGCCCACAAACGGTCTACCTCACCGGTGTCGGTGGATTCCCCACTGTCTCGGTGAATCCCGTGGCTGTCTCGTTATCCGCACTGCTCAATCAGTCCAGTAGCTCCCAGGTGGAAGTCTCCAATGCGGACAGCGCCGATCCGTTGAGCATCTCCGCGGTTCAGATATCCAGCAGCAACAGTTTCTTCACGCAAACCAACAACTGTCTGGGTGTGACTATCGCTCCCGGGGGAAGTTGCTTGCTGACGGTCACCTTCCTGCCGACCGCCTTTGGGGGCGACACCGGCTCGATTACTATCGTGAGCAATGCGTCCAATGCACCGCAAGTGGCCCTGGTCGGACAGACCTTGAAATCCGACCAGACGATTACGGTCACCAGCGGCGCGCCCGCGTCAGGGGTCTTTAACGCCAACTTCAATGTTGCCGCCACCGCCAGTTCGGGCTTGCCGGTGACCATTACCGGGAGCGGAGCATGCTCCGGCAATGGCAGCGGGAACGCCGCCATTACCATGACCAGCGGCACCGGTGTCTGCACGGTAACGTATTCGCAGGCAGGCAACACCGACTACAACGCGGCCTCTAACGTCAGCCAGCAGGTCGCGGCGCAAAAGGCGGTTGCGACAGTCACTCTTTCAAATCTCAGTCAGACCTACAATGGGACCGCGTTATCGCCGTCGGCGATCACCAGCCCGTCTGGTCTGAGTATCGTTTGGAGCAATGCTCCGCAAACTCACGCCGGTTCGTATTCTGTGACCGCCACGGTGAGCGATTCGAACTACAGTGGTACGGCAACGGGCACGTTTGTGATCAACAAAGCAAACGTGACGGTCAATGTCACCCCCTACAACGTGACGTATGACGGCAACGCACACACCGCGACGGGAACGGTGACGGGCGTGGGCGGGGTAAGCCTGGCGGGATTGAGCCTGTCGGCGACGACCCACACCAACGCCGGAAACTACAACGACGCCTGGACGTTTACCGACGTCACCGGCAACTACAACAACGCCAGCGGTTCGGTCAACGACATCATCAACAAGGCAAACGCGACCGTCAACGTCACCCCTTACAACGTGACGTATGACGGCAACGCGCACACCGCGACGGGGGCGGTGACGGGCGTGAGCGGGGTAAGCCTGACGGGACTGAGCCTGACGGCGACGACCCATACCAGCGCCGGAACCTATAACGACGCCTGGACGTTTACCGATGCCACGGGCAACTACAACAACGCCAGCGGCTCGGTTAGCGACATCATCAACAAGGCGCACGCGACCGTTAACGTCACCCCTTACAACGTGACGTATGACGGCAACGCGCACACCGCGACGGGGACGGTGACGGGCGTGAGCGGGGTAAGCCTGACGGGACTGAGCCTGACGGCGACAACCCACACCAGCGCCGGAACCTACAACGACGGCTGGACGTTTACCGATGCCACGGGCAATTACAACAACGCCAGCGGCACGGTTAACGACGTCATCAACAAGGCGAACGCGACGGTCAATGTTACGCCCTACAGCGTGACGTATGACGGCAACGCACACACCGCGACGGGAACGGTGACGGGCGTGGGCGGGGTAAGCTTGACGGGATTGAGCCTGTCGGCGACAACCCACACCAGCGCCGGAACCTACAATGATGCCTGGACGTTTACCGACGCCACTGGCAACTATAACAACGCCAGCGGCACGGTCAGTGATGTGATCAACAAGGCCAATGCGACGGTCACGGTCACGCCTTACAGCGTAACGTACGACGGCAGCACCCATGTTGCGTCAGGCACCGTGGTGGGAGTGAAGGGTGAGCCCCTCTCCGGCCTAAACCTTTCCGGTACCGCGCACGTTCAAGCCGGCGACTACCCCGCCGACCCCTGGGCGTTTACGGACGTCACTGGCAACTACAACAATGCCAGCGGAACGGTGCATGACTCGATTGCCAAAGCCAACCCAGTCCTGGGCTGGGCAACACCGGCCGCCATCACTTACGGTACGCCGCTAAGTGGAACGCAGCTCAATGCCACAGCCAACGTGCCGGGCAGCTTTACCTATACTCCCGCGGCGGGAACCATTTTGCCGATTGGGACCAGTACACTGAGTGTCCAGTTCAGTCCCACCGATGCGGTGGACTATACCAGCGCTTCAGACCAGGTCTCCATTACGGTAACCGTGACCTATAACAGCCTTGCGGGACAGATCACCGCAAGCGCGGGCGCTATTACCTCCAGCACGACCTCGCTCACCAGCAAGGTCGCCTCGGCGCAGGCAGCTATCGCAAGCGGCAATTTGCAGGCCGCGTCGGGTAAGCTGCAGGCGTTCATCCATCAAGTGAGTGCTATGGCGAATGCGGGGCAGATTGCCCCGGGTACGGCACAGGCGCTGCTTGCACAGGCGGAGTACCTGCTCAACCATTTGTAGGCTGGCTTTGAGAAAAGCGGCAATCAGAGCCGTCCGCTCCGGGAAGGAGCGGACGGCTCAATTTGTTTAGCGGGGCGGTTTTTGTGTGAGTGCGGCGCGCGCCGCCAGCGCCTGTTCTTGCGCCTCTTCGATCGTGCCGGCCAGGACGGTCAGGTGCCCCATCTTTCGTCCCGGAAGCGCCTGAGACTTCCCGTAAAGATGCAGCTTGACGCCGGGCATGGCGCAGGCTGCCACCCAGTTGGGCTCGCCGTCGCTCCATAAATCACCCAGCAAATTGACCATCGCCGCCGGCCGCAATTGCTCGGTCGAGCCCAGCGGTAATCCACAGACGGCCCGCAGTTGCTGCTCGAATTGGCTGGTCACACAGGCATCGATGGTGAGATGCCCGGAATTGTGAGGACGAGGCGCGAGTTCATTGATGAGCAACTCGCCACTGCGAGTCAGGAAGAACTCCACGCACAGGACGCCAACCACGTCCAGCGCTTCCAATACCTGGTGCGCCATCTGACGCGCTCGTTCAGCAACAGCGGCGCTCACCGGCGCCGGAGCGACCGAGACATCCAGGATATGGTTCTTGTGCCGATTCTGAATGACGCCCCAGTCGCAGCAATGGCCTTCAATAGCCCGCGCCGCCACTACGGAAAGCTCGCGTTCGAAGTCAATCCAGCTCTCCAGCACCATCTCCTGGCGCACACCCTCGCGGGCTACGGCTTCGGCATCGGCGGCGTTCTTGAGTTTGGTTTGTCCCTTGCCGTCGTAGCCGAAACCAGCGGTTTTCAGCACCGCCGGCGTCCCCAGTTGCTCGACTGCGCGGCGCAGTTCCTCGCTGTTGTGAACCGCGCGGAAGGGAGCGACTGGAAAACCGTGGGCGGCGAGGAACTTCTTTTCGCGTAACCGGTTTTGCGTGGTGTGCAGCACGCCTCCCGCGGGGCGCACCAGGGTTTCATCGGCGGCGGCCTGCGCAGTGGGGGCCGGGACGTTTTCAAACTCAAACGTCGCCACCTGAACCGCGGCGGCAAAGGCGCGCACCGCCGCCAGATCGTCGTAGGAGGCGGTGATTTCCAGGTCGGCGACCTGGCCCGTAGGCGTGTCCTGATCCGGCGAAAACGTGTGGACGCGGTAGCCCATGCGGCGGGCGGCAATGGTGAACATGCGTCCCAACTGCCCGCTGCCAAGCACGCCAACTGTTGCTCCCGGCAAAATGGGGCTCGTCGCGTTCTGTCCCTGTGGCCGGCTCACCGCGGCTTTTCCGTGCGGATGAAGCCGAGGTTGCCTTTGTGGATTTGCACCTCGTTATGTTCCATCACCTTGCGCGTCTGCTCGTCCCGGAATTTCTCCAGGCGTTGGCGCAGTTCAGGGCGCCCGGTCGCCAGGATGGCCACGGCCAGCAAGGCCGCATTCACGGCGCCCGCTTCGCCGATGGCCAGCGTGCCTACCGGAATCCCGCGTGGCATCTGGACGATGGACAACAGCGAATCCATGCCATGCAACGTTTTTGTCTCAATCGGCACACCCAGCACCGGCAGCAGTGTCTGGGCAGCCGTCATGCCCGGCAGGTGCGCCGCCCCTCCGGCGCCCGCGATGATGACTTCCAGTCCTCGTCCCGTCGCGCTGGCCGCATACTCTGCCAGCCATTGCGGCGTGCGGTGTGCGGACACGATGCGGGCCTCGAAGGGCACATCGAATTGTTCCAGGATTTCCGCTCCGGCGCGTAGTGTGGGCCAGTCCGACTGACTGCCCATGATGATGCCTACCAGCGTGCGCGGCTGATCTTTGAGGTTTTGGTTATCGGCGCTCATGCAAGCCTCAATTTTACTGTGAGCCCGGCGCCAACGGCCGCGGCGGCCGCCGGTATCCGGCCCGGGGTTACCCCTGGTTCAAGGTATTCCGCCGGCAACGGCTTATTTTTGGGCATCCGCCATTGCCAGCGCCAGCTCCACCAGGCTGGGCAACGCCACCGCGCTGGGCCCCTTGGCCAGCCATGCCTTATCGCTGTCGAGCCAGCCGGTGCCGGCGATGTCGAGGTGAATCCAGGGGGTTTCGTCAACAAATTCCTTGAGAAACATGGCGGCGGTGATGGCGCCGCCGTAACGCCCCCCGGTGTTGAGGATGTCGCCGACCGTGCCGCGGATCTGCTCGAAGTATTCGTCATCCAGCGGCAGACGCCACATTTTTTCCCCTGCTGTTTCCGTGGCTTTTGCGAACTGTTGAAAAAAGTTGTCGTCGTTGGCGAATACGCCAACATGAACCGTCCCCAACGCCACTGAAACGGCCCCGGTCAAGGTGGCCGCGTCAATCAGGTGCGTGGCGCCCAGTTGCCGCGCATAGGTCAGCCCGTCGGCCAGCACCATGCGGCCTTCGGCGTCGGTGTTGAGGACCTCAATCGTTTTCCCCGACATGGAGCGCTGGACGTCGCCCGGCTTTTGCGCACGGCCGCCGGGCATGTTCTCGGTGGCGGGGATGATCGCAATGAGGTTCAAACGCGGTTTGAGCTGCGCCAGAGCGCGCATGGTTCCCAGCATTGTGGCGCCACCCGCCATGTCGTACTTCATCTTTTCCATGCCGTCGGCGGGCTTGATCGAAATCCCGCCGGTGTCAAAGGTGATCCCTTTGCCAACGAAAGCCAGTACCGGTCCCGTGCCATTGGGAGCGCCGTTATAGCGCAGGACGATCATGACCGGCGGCTCGGCGCTGCCCCGCGCCACACTGAGAAAGGCGCCCATCTTCAGCTCTCGGGCGCGCTTTTCGTCAATGAGCTCGCATTCCAGCCCGCATTCCCGCGCCATTTCCTGCGCACGCCGCGCCAGGACCGTGGGCGTCAGTTGATTGCTGGGTTCATTGATCAGCTCGCGGGCGAAGTTCTGGGCGGCTCCTATGGCCTCACCCATGCGCATCGCCAGTTCCAGGCGCTCGCGCTGTGCTTCCATGTTGCTCTCCAGGATCAGTGTGACCGTTTCGATCTGGGGAGCATCCGGTTTGCGATCACTGCGGTATTTGCCGGGATCGAAATTGGCGCCGTGCACGCCGGTAATAATGGCTTTCAACGCATTGGAGGGCGCCAGCTCCGGGGGTGGGAAAAACGCGATTGTGCGGAGTCCCTTGGCCTTCAACTGTCGCGCCGCCGCACCCGCCAGGCGCCGCATTTCCAGCACTCCCAGCTTGCCGGTTTTGCCGGTTCCCACGAGCAGCAGACGCCGGGCGCGCAGCCCCGAGGGTTTGAACAACAGTTGGGTCTCAAACGCCCGTCCCGTGAACTCACCTCCGGTGATCTCGCTCAGGAGCCCTCCCAGGGACTTGTCCAGGGTGGCCAGCCCCCCTTGAATACGCGTTTCCTGTTCAGGAATGAACACCACCAGGGCATCGGCATCCACCTCGGCGGCGGGGGAAAAGACGAGCTGCATTTGCATATCCGGGGAAATCTCCTCAGGGCGGCAACATTCTTCCGGTGCTTCCTTCCGGGGCTCTAGCGCTTCAGAACGGTGCCTCTCCTTCAGTCTACGCGACGCCAGGGGCGCAGCTGCTGTGCTCGCCGGTCAGGTAATATAAGAGTTTGTGGCCTCGACAGGCATGTGGGGCGTAAAGAAGCGAGGATCTGAGATGGCAAAGGCGATCGAGAGCAGCGCAAAGAGCAACAAAAAGCCGGCCAAAGCCGACAAAGGCGAGGTCGTGAAGAATCCGCCCACTCCGGTGGGCCCGGCGGTGGAAAACACGCTGGAGGCGAAACTCGTCCACCTCATCGCCGAGGAGATGGCCATTGAGGAAGCGGAACTCACCGCTGATTCCAGCTTTAGCGATGATTTGGGTCTGGATGAGATCGACATTGCCGAGCTGCTGAAGTGCGCTGAGGAACAGTTCCAGGCACGCGAGTTCACCGAAGACGAGTGGGAAGACTGCCGCACCGTCGGCGATTTCGTTCAATTGGCCATCAGCCATATCGACAAGAAAAATCCCAAGCCGGCTAAGCCAGCCGCCAAGAAAAAGTAGACGGCGTTAGTTGCCGGCCTGCGGATTCCTCGCGTGCCCTCCACCCCAACGGGTGGGGAGGCCCATTCTGGTTTGCGCCATCTCCGGGTAGACCGCCCGGTGCCACCGTAACAATGTTGTAAAAATGTTTTGCTAGCCTGAAACCGCGGGCAAGATGTTTTCGCCGCTGCGGCTATGGCGAGCTCAATGCAGATCGGGTTCGTGTTCAGGCGTGGGCAGGCGCTGCTGCTGGCAGGGTTGGTCTCCTGGATCGCCGTCCAATCCCGGTCTGGCATGCTGAGGAGACGCCTGGCTTGGGCAGTGGCATTGGTTCTCGCCGTTTTCTGCTCCACACTGCCGATAGTGCGGCACGCTCCGCTGGTGGCGCTCGGTATTTCGCTGTGCGGCTTCAGTTGGGTCGCGACGGAAACGGTTTGCAGCCGCCATAGCGGAGCGCCGCTGACGGCGGCAAACACCCTGCTGATTCTGCTCCTGGCGCGCGTGGCCCTTTTGCTGCAAACTGCCTGGGCGGCACCGCCATCCGCGCGAGGGATGTTTGCTGCGAACGGGGCAACCGCTCTCTTGCTCGACATCGCTATTTTGCTTCTCAGCGCTGTTTTGATTGTGCGCCTTCCCCCGCCCCCTCCCCGCTTGATTTGGAGTGCGGATGGCCGTTGTTACCTGGCGGGCTCGCATGGCGAACCCGATTTGCTCATTGATCATCCGGAACTGATCGTGCAGCTGGTGGAGCACTCCGCCCCCAACTCCTGCCGCGCGCCGTTGCTACGGCTCATTGAGGAACGATTGGGAACAGATTTCCTGAAGGCGCATAAGAGCGCCGAAAGATGAGCTGCTGGCTCGGCGGTCTGAAGGTGGAAAGGGGGGGAGGAAATGGTCGGGACGGCGAGATTTGAACTCGCGACCCCTTGCACCCCAAGCAAGTGCGCTACCAGGCTGCGCTACGTCCCGAACTGGAATCCATTCAACGGGGTAGATCGTTAGTCTACCACGGGAGGCCTCTTCTTTAAGCGTGTTTCCGCCGGTTGTCGCTGCCGCGCTGCTCGCTTACCTGACTTGCGACCGGCATTTTCAATACCGCAGGCCGATGGAGCGGAAATTTCAGCGGAACCTCCAGCAACTGCCGCATGCGCACCGCATTGTGCAGTGCGAAACCGTGCCAATCGTTGTTGAAATAAATAAACACCTCATGGTCTGGCGGGAGCTGCCGGACGTGCTCCGCCCAAATGCGGAGTTCCTTCTCGCCGAAGTTGCCGGACGGCTCCTGCCCGGCATGCATGCGTATATAGCTGAACTTGGCGGTCACTACCGGCGGAACGGGCGGGAGCTGGGGGTGCACGGCCCAACAAAAGGCCGCTCCCCGGCGCCGCAACAGGCCGTACACCTCCTCGTTGAACCACTCGACGTGACGGAATTCAAATGCGTAGCGGCGCCGTTTGGGCAGCACCCGCAAAAACTGCTCAAGCCGTTCCGGATGGCAGCGCCATTGCCGTGGAAATTGGAACAGAATCGGTCCCAACTTTCTGCCCAGGCGCGCGGTCCGCTCCAGGAAGAGCCCCGCCGCCTGTTTGGGCTGGTTGAGCTTCTTGATATGAGTGATGTAGCGGCTGGCTTTTACCGCAAACAGAAACCCCTTGGGGCTGCGCAGGCGCCATCCTTCGAAGGTTTCCGGCGAAGGAAGACAGTAGAAGGGATTGTTGAGCTCGACGGTGGAGAAGCGCTGCGCGAAGTACTCCAACTCCGCCGCGGCCGCCAGTCCCTCGGGGTAAAACGCTCCCCGCCTCCAATGTGGGTAGGTGTATCCCGACGTTCCCACCCAAATGCGCGCCGTTCGCCAGGGCGGAGGATCCGGGGGCCCGGTCTGAATGCGGGGAATCGCCGCCATTCCTGGTTGGAAGGTGGGCAAGCCCAATCCCGCTGCCCGGGCTGATCAGGAGCGGCTGGCCGGCCTGCCGGTGGAGCGCAACTTGTTGCGCCCCACACCGTTTTTGCTGGCGCCGTGCTATAACCACTCTCATGCGCTCTGCTTTCCATCGTCTGACCACGCTGTTGCTGTTCACCGTCATCGTGCCGGTTGCGGTTGTTGCGCAGCAGGCCAGCAGTATCGCCTTTCAACGTGCACAGGGTCTGCAACGCGGCATTAACACCAGCATGTGGTTTTCCCAGTCCGCGGACTATTCGGTGCACCATCTCGAAAGCTACACCACACCCGCCGACATCGCCCTGATTGAGCAAATGGGCTTTGACCACTGCCGTTTGAGCATTGATGGTGGTCAGCTCATGAACTGGCTGCATGCCGGCCGGCAGACGCCCTTCATGACCCAATTGGACGCGGTGGTCAACGACATGCTGCGTCATCATCTTTCGGTCATCATTGACATTCACCCCACCAGCGCCTTCAAGGCGAGGCTTTTCCACGGCGAGCAGGGCGTGGCGAACTTCACTGCGCTGTGGCGCGCCCTGGCGGCGCATTACGCCTCCTATGACCCCAATCACGTGTTTTTCGAAATCATGAATGAGCCCGAGCAGAGTGATCCGTACCGTTGGCAGGGCATAGAAGCCACCGTTGCCGATGCCATCCGGCAGGTTGCTCCCCGCCAGACGATCATCGCGTGCGGCGCACACTGGTCGGGGCTGGGCGATTTGCTGGTGTTGGAGCCGCTCGCCGATCCCAATGTCATTTACACCTTCCACGATTACGAGCCCTTCGCCTTTACCCATCAGGGCGCGACCTGGGCCAGCGCGGATGTGCTTCCGGAACGCGGCATTCCGTATCCCTCCTCGCCCAAGGCCGTTTCCTCCGATCTACAACAGGAACCTACGCTGGCAGGCAAGTTCTTCCTCGACCAGTACGGACAAGACCGTTGGAACGCGGCCCGCGTGGATGACTACATCTCCTACGCCGCGCAGTGGTCTGCGCTTCACCATGTCCCGGTCTACTGTGGCGAGTTTGGGGTCTTCCGCGATTACGCGCCGCCCGCCATGCGCGCGCAATGGCTGCATGACATGCGCGTGGCGCTGGAGAAGTACCATATTGGGTGGGCGATGTGGGATTACCAGGCCAACTTTGGCGTGGTGACGAAGATGAATAACCGCACCATTCCCGACCCGGAAGTGGTGCGGGCGCTGGGCCTGCGAATGCCTTCGAATCCATAGCGCGTTATCCCCGTCCTGGGCCGCGCTGCCGCGCCGCCCAGGACCATGACCAGATCTTTCCGAATGGCATTTTTTTCAACACGGAATTCGAACTTGGATCGCCGCCGGGCGGCAGGCCTGTGCCGCCCCTTTTGGAGTCAGGTTCGAGTTCCGTTGTTCCTGCTTGGGCTGCTCTGGCGCCCTCCCTGCGCCATTGCGCAGCAAGCCGCGAGGCCGTCGGCAGTCCGTTCCGCGGTGCCGCGCAAACGGAGTGTTGCAGTACAGCAGCCGCGAAAGCCCGCCGATCCGCTGCAGATCGCAAGCGCGCTCGTTCGTGATCGCATCGACCTTCCCAAAGCTGACGCGCTTCTCGCGCAATTGCTTCACCAGGATGCGCGCAATGCCGAGGCCGCCTACCAAATGTCAGTGGTGAAAGAGATTGAGGGTCAAGGGGACCAAGGCTGCCGCTGGGCGGCAATCGCGGTGCAACTCCGGCCCGACATCGGCCGTTATCACGAGCGGCAGGGCGAGTGTCTGGCCGCGCAGTTCGCTCAAACCGATTCGACACTGGAAAAGCTCAACCTTGGCCGGCAGATTCACTCCGAGTTCACCACCGCCGTCACAGAGTCGCCGCAGAGCTACCATGCCCACAATGCCCTGGAACTCTATGAGCTCCAGGCCCCTTGGTATATGGGCGGAGGCGAAAGCAAGGCAGTGGAGGACGCGCGGCAATTTGCACAGTTTGATTGTGCCGGCAGCCATGACCTCCAGGCGGAGCTTTTTCAGAGTCTCAACAGGAAAACAAACGCTACGCAGCAGGCGCGCGCCGCCCTGCAGTGTCTCAGCATCAATGCCGACAACCTGCGTCGCGCCGCCCGTGTGTTGCGGACATTTCAGGCAGCTCCCAACCCGGAACTGCTGGATATCTACAACCGCGCTCTGCGCCTTGCGCCCGGGGATTGCCGCCTGCGCTTTGGCCGTGGCAAAGCGCTGCTGTTTCAAACCCACGTCACGCCAGAGCTTCTCCAGCAGGCGCGCGGTGATTTCCAATACGCCATTCAGCATGCCTGCCCAGCGCCCAACGGCAATCAACAGGCGCTCAACCATTTTGGGTTGGGACTGGCCTGGGAAAAGCTCGGCAGACGCACTGAGGCCATTCGCGAATACCGCACCGCTCTGAAACTGGCGCCCCATTTCCCTCAGGCCAGCGCTCACCTTGGAGCTCTCACCGACAGAACCGCGCGCAACCGCGCCAGAGCGGCGCGTTAGCACCGGCCGTGGAGTCAAAAAACCGGCTGACGAGGTGCTGCCCTCTGTTGGCAGGCAAATGCCCGGTATAATGGGAAGGACTCGCTGGCGGGAATCGTTGAGGAGATATTTGTCCCGATTCCCGTCTCGTGCAACTGTGCTGGAGTGGCGGAACTGGCAGACGCAGCAGACTCAAAATCTGCCGGAGCTTGTCTCCTTGGGGGTTCGATTCCCCCCTCCAGCACCAAACGCCATTTTCAACGTGGCCAGTTCCCCTGAAAAAATCCGGCTGGACCGTCTAGTGGCTGAGCAGGGCTTGGCGCCGTCGCGGGAGAAGGCGCAGGCCCTCATCCTCGCCGGTCAAATCCTCGTTAATGGCCAGAAGCTCGACAAGGCCGGAGTCCTGGTGCCCAGCGACGCCGTATTGCGGCTGCTGGGGGAAGCGCAGCGTTACGTGAGCCGCGGCGGCGTGAAGCTGGAAGCGGCGCTGCGGACCTTCGCCGTCGATCCCACCGGCTGGACCTGTCTGGACATTGGCTCCTCGACCGGCGGGTTCACCGATTGCTTGTTGCAGCACGGAGCTGCGCGCGTATATGCCTTCGACAGCGGCAGCAACCAGATGGACTGGAAGCTGCGCAACGATCCCCGCGTGCGGCTCCGCGAGCAGTTCAACGCGCGCTACTTGCGGCAAGAAGATGTGGGCGAGTCCGTCGATCTGCTGACCATGGATGTCTCCTTCATTTCCGCCACATTATTGCTGCCCGCCAGCGTGCCTCTGCTGCGTGCCGGAGGCCGTGCCATCATCCTGGTGAAGCCGCAGTTTGAAGCGGGCAGGGAACAGGTTGGCAAGGGGGGACTCGTCCGCGACCCCCAGGTGCGCGCCGCCTGCGTCGCAAAGGTTCGTGAAGCGGCGGCGGCCTTGGGCCTGGTCAATTTGCAATCCATTCCCAGCCCCATCCTCGGCGGGGAGGGAAACCAGGAGTTTCTCCTGTACGGCTTGCTGGGTGGAGAGGTATCGTAAGCTCTTATTGATGGGTGACTCTCAAAAGCCCGCGCCCCCGGCCACAGCCGTTCCTGGCGTCATGCGCACGGTCGCTATTTTCTCCAAGCCCAACCACCCCCAGGTGGCGCATGTGGCGCCCGAGTTGGTGGCGTGGCTGCGGCAGCGCGGCTACAAGACACTGCTTGACGATCCCACGGCCCGAGCCATGGCAACCGTGGGCGCCTCTTTTGAAGAAGACGCCGTTTGCGACTGGGCGGGCCTGCGGCCCGACCTTGCCATTGTCCTCGGCGGCGATGGCACCTTGCTGCGCGTAGCCCGTCTGCTGCGCGACGCGCAAGTGCCGCTTTTAGGGGTGAACCTCGGTACGCTCGGCTTCCTCGCCGAAGTGGCCATTCCCCAGCTTTACGCCAACCTGGAAGGAATCTTTTCCCGCTGCTGCCTCTACGACATCCGCACCGTCCTGGCCGCGGAAATCTATCGCGGCGGTCAGATGGTGGCGCAATTTGACGCCCTGAACGATGCCGTCGTCAGTAAGGGAACGCTGGCCCGCATTATCGCCTTCGAGATCAAAGTGGATGGCGCCCGTGTTTCCATCTACCGCGGCGACGGCTTGGTTATCGCCACGCCTACCGGATCTACCGCGTATTCGCTGAGCGCCGGCGGACCGATCATCCACCCCGCGGTTGACGCCCTGGTCATGACGCCGATCTGTCCCCACGCGCTCACCAACCGGCCCGTGATCGTGCGTGACAGCTCGGTTATAGAGATCACTTTGGTGGATGCCGCCGACCAGACCTTCTTGACCATGGATGGCCAGCAGGGCATTCCCCTTGAAGATGGCGACCGGCTGGTTTGCCGCAAAAGTCCTTATGTGGTGACCCTGGTGCGCCTTGCGCGGGGCTCGTTCTTCGAAGTCCTGCGCAACAAGCTGAATTGGACCTGAGGTCGGCAGCGCCGCCCGCCCAACCGCCCGCTGTTGGCGGCTCATCCAAATGAGCGTGCTGCCAAGGAGGGGTATTTCCATGCAGAACCTGCACGACGGCCAGTGTGGCCTGTGTGCCCACTTCGGCGAAACCCACGCCAAGCGTCCGGACGCTGCTACAAATTCGAGCCTCGCACACGGCGGCGGAAAACGTGGTTGATGAATGCGGGCATCCGCGTCACGCCAGCCTCCATTTGAAGGTCACGCCGATCAGCGGCTGTGATGGCTTCGAGCCTGCCAAAGCGGCCTGATCCAGCAGCGGAGCGCAAAAAAAACGAGAGCGCGGAACGGGCCTGTTGTCCGTTCCGCGCTCTCGCTTTTTTACTCTCTTGGCCTCACATTTTCTTTTTTTGCGCTGTGGGTGGCAACTTGCCATTCAGGCGCAGGTACATTGCCTCGGCGCCGTAATGGTCGGCCAGATCGGCTGGCACCATGAGCAACACCGCGGCCTTCGAGAATTTGTGGCCGCCCCATAAAGGAATCTGTTGGTTCAGGTTGCTGTCGTTAACCTTTGTCAGGGTGCTGGAGCAGTAATCAAACGACTGCCGCAGCGCCTTGACTAACGCCTGCTTGCCGCTGTTTGGCTTCAGATTCTTAAGATCGGGAGGTGTAGCGCCCCCCAGTTGTTTGCAGGCGAAGTTGTTGGACTGCGCAATGTGCAGGATCAAATGCCCAAAGCTCCATTGCCCGGAGGTGGGTTTAAAACCATATTTCGCCGCCGGCATTTCCTCAGCGGCGGCGACCATGATCTTGGCGTGATGCTGGACCGAATCCCGGACGGCTCGCGTCACCGGATTCGATGAGGATTGCGCCCGCAGGCCGGGCGCGAAAAGGCAGAAGCTTGCGGACACTGCCGCACAGGACAAAAGCATTTTGTGGCGGAGCGACATGCGTTTACACCTCGTGAAAATGAGCCAGCATCGCTGCCGCGAGCTGGGAATGTACCTAGATTAGCTCAGGACTGCCTGCGACAGAAAACCAGTCGTTGCGGGAGGCCGCTAGGCTTGTTCCGGCTCCAGGACCGCCACCGGGAAAGTCATCAGCAGTTCCGCCAGGCTGAACTGCCCCTGACGTGCGCTGACGAGTTCGTTGGTCAGCTGATTTTTCCAAACGCTTGCAGCGGATACGGGGGCTGGCAGCAACGTCTCTGCCCAGACGCGTTCGCCGAGCGGGAAGTGCGGCGACAAACTCCAGCGGCTTACCAGCCGCGGCGTGATCACCACCAGCGTCTTAGTGTCGTGCCGCCGCGCAAAAGCACAGATGTTTTCCTGGCGCGGGCCTTCGGCGGCGAGCGGCTGGTAGGAGCCGTTTTGAAACAAAGCTTCCCGGCTTTTTCGGATGTCGAGCAGTTTCGCCGTCAGCCACATCTTGACCGCGCCGGTCTCCCACGTCTCCAGCAACTCGCCGGGGTCGGAATCACCGCTCAGCAGTTGTCCTAGTAAATGGCTGCGCGTTTCGAAATCCACCGCGGCGCGGTTGTCGGGATCGACCAGATGCAGGTCCCACAATTCGCATCCCTGGTAAAAATCCGGCACGCCCGGCGCCAAGGCTTTCAGGGTGAGCTGGGCCAGTGAATTGATGGTGCCCGCGCGCGCCAGCTTTTCCTGTAAGGCCAGAAAATCGGAAAGAAACAGGTTTTGTACGCCGGGGGTCAGAATGCGATCAATAAAACGCGCCACCGCTTCTTCGTAGGCGCGGTTGGGTTCGTTCCATCGCGTGTGAACGGAGGCCTCGCGCGCCGCCTTTTGCATGTACGCCTTGAGGCGCGGAACCATGCCGGCTTCTTCGGCGTCATTGACTGGCCAGGCGCCCAGCAGCGTCTGGTAAATCAGAATCTCGTCGTTGCGGTCGGGTACCGGACTGCGCTCCAGCAACTCGCGGTGCTGCCGGTTCAAACGCGACCAGCGCTGCAGGTGGGCGCGCCACTCGCGACTCATTTCCGACAAAACGTTCAAACGGGCGCGCACATCTTCGCTGCGCTTGGTGTCGTGCGTGGAACTGGCGTTGAGGCTGTGTGGCCAGGGTCCGCGTTGGCTCTTAATAAAATGATGAAACCCGCCGATGTCAAAGCGGGGCAGTGCGGGGCCGCTGCCCACCTCGTTGAGCGACACCAATCGGTTATAGACGTAGGCCGCTGTGTCTTCAAAGCCTTTGGCCATGACTGGGCCAGTGAACTGCTGCCAGCGCATGACGAGGCTCAAAGCCCGCAGACGGTCGTCAGCGCCAAGCGCACCGAGTGCGCGTAAGCTCAGCAGGCGGTGAATGCGCTCCAGTAGCTCATGGAATTCGGAACTGAGCGCCGGCTCTCGCCGTACTACTTCCGCGACCGCCGCGTCTACCCATGCCCGCTCCCGTTCCGCCGGCGCGAAGTCACGCATGTAGGTGCGGTACAGCGGCAAACAGGCGGTGATCTCGGTCAGCAGCCGGCGAGTGGATTTGATCTCCGGCGCGCCCTCCGGGAAGTCCCCCAGCGCCAGCGCCAGCCGGTGCAGACGGTTGGCCAGCACATGCATGTCTGCGGCGAACATCTCGCCAATAATCTGCTTCTTTTTGCCATAGACCACGTCTTCAAGGTTCAAGTCGCGGTGAATGAAGGAGCGATAGGTCGTCTGCAGTTGCGCCAGTCCGGCAGCATCCACCTGCAAGCGATTGAGGGCGTTCAAAAACTCGTACCCCGAAGTGCCCTGCACTGGCCAGTCCGGGGGCAGGGTCTCTTGTCCGGTCAGGATCTTTTCGACGATGACGTACAATCCGCCGCCGGGCGCCAGCTCCTTCTGCAAGCGTCGTAAGTAGCCGAGCGGGTCATGCAGGCCGTCGATGTGGTCGATCCGCAGTCCATTCACTTTGCTTTCGCTGATCCACTGGCCCACCAGCGAGTGGCTGGCGCGGAACTCATCGGCGCGCTCCACGCGCATGGCGACCAGATCGCTGATCGCGAAAAACCGGCGGTAATTGATGGTGTTGTGCGCCGCGCGCCAGTACGTCAACCAGTAATGCTGCTGGTCCAGCAGACGGTCCAGGCGCGCCAGCACGGCCGGGGACTGTGGTTGAGCCGGGCGAGGACTGCCTGCGCCTGGATCGGCGCTGGAGGTTTTGCCCGCCAATTCCGCCCCAAACAGTGCTAACCGGCCGCGCATGAAGGTATGGCATTCCGGATCGTGCTGAAAAGCGTGCCAAAGCTGCTCTTTAGCCGCTTGAATCCGCGGGGCCGCTACGCCAGGTCCAGTTGTAATCTGGGCAATCAGCTCGCGAAGCGCCGGAGGCGGCTCGGGCAGATCGCCATGGAACGGTTCACTGAGTTTGAATTGGCGCCGCGTTCGCTCGCGGCGCCTTCGAAAAAGCAATCCGGGGGGGATAGCCTGATCCTGGCCGCTGACCAGGACCGCTTCCTGCGCCAACGGCCCCACGTTTTCCACGGCCGCGTGCAGCCCGGCCTGTTGTTCCTCGTCACTGCTCCGCGGTGAAGCCACCCCGCTGACGGCGCGTTCCCACTGGCTCCAAACCCGTGCGGCCGGCAGCCGAGGCTGCTTGCGCCGCTCGCGCTTTAGGGGAAATGTGGCAGTGTTGCCAAAAACCGTCGCATAGCTCGTGAGCGCCACGGGGAGGCGCGTCTGGTAATAGCAAAAAGACAATCCCTCCGGTCCAAATTCCAACGTAAGTTCGCCACGCTTCAGCACCCGCGCAAAATGGTCGCCCAAAATGGGCAAAACCACTTTGCCCTCTGGCGCGCCCGCCATCGAGTCCCAGTCAATATCAAACCAGCCCGCGTAGGGCGAGCTGGCGCCGTTCTCCAGCACATCGCGCCACCAGGGATTCTCCCCGTGCGCCGCCATATGATTAGGAACAATGTCGAGCAGCAGCCCCATGCCGTGGCGTCGCAATTCGGCGCTGAAGGCGGCAAAGTCCTCCGGGCTGCCCAACTCCGGGTTCAGCCGCAAGGGGTGGGTGACATCATAGCCGTGAGTGCTGCCACTGCGCGCCTGCAGCAGCGGAGAGGCATACACATCGCTGATGCCGAGCTGACTCAGGTACGGAATCAGGCGCGTCGCGTCCGCAAGCCGGAAGCCCGCGTGAAATTGAAGCCGGTAAGTGGCGCGCGGTATACGCATGATGGTCATGCCAGGCAGAGCAACTACGGAGTCAACGGCTGATCCGGCAGGCCTCAGCGCCTCAATCGCCGGCCTGAACCACCGGTTCGGCGCCGGTTTCGATCAGCGGAGAGTGTTCCGCCCACTCTTCGATGGTTGGCTCGGCAACCGCTTCGTCCGCGGGCGCAAAACGGATGTGCAGAGCCCGTCCCAGCCGCTCAAACCGCTCCACCCAGGTGCGCGCCGGTTCTTGCGCTTCCGGGTGTCCAGCCCGGCTCTGTAAAACCTTGCCGGGGAAAGCTTCCATGTGCAGATGCGACCACATGTTTTGTGTGCGCCACCAGTCCACCTGCCATTGATGCTGTTGCGCCAGTTCCGCCAGCCGGATCAGGTCACTCATGGCTTCCGGATCGTCCGGGTGTGCCGCCCATTGCTCGTCCAGCGACTCGCGCCGGTGATGAAGCGTTTGCTGCAGCGCGGGCTCGTTCACGACCACCCCCGCCGCCTTCATTTCGTCCAGAATCGACGCGGCCTGCCGCTCGTCCAGTTTGTGGACCGCCTCGCGCAGGGCATGATTGAGCGCCAGTTGCGCCTCCGCCTGCAGGGAATTGGGAGGCGTAATGCCCAGGTCGGTGACAAAGCGCAGCATGGGCGCGTGGTGGTTATAAAGCTGATGAACCGCGGTTTCCGCCTCAAGGCGCGCCGCGCTTAGAATACGCTGCACGATGCGATGCTGTTCGTCGCGGAACAGCACCTTCAGCGAGTAAAGATTGTGGCCGAAGTGCTGGTCCATCATGCGCACCAATTCCGGTATGTCGCCGTGGCGCATGGCCGCTCGTAACTGACCCAGAAAAGCTTCCAGCCCCTGGCTGTCGTCCGCCGGCCGCACACCCACGCTGACGTTGTGTTCGCCCAGATCCAGAACGGCATAATTGAGCCGCGCGCTCGCCGTAGTGATGGTCGAGGTCACGTTCACCGTGCCGGTCGCGACGCGGAGTTTGCCCGCCGTCAGTTGCTGGCGATCAAGAGCGCGGAGCAGATAAGCGCCCTTGCGTACCTCCTCGCCATATTCCTCAAACAGCGAGCTGATGGCGTAATGCGCCGCCACGTTGGGCAGCGTGATGATCGCCGGCCGCACGTACTGGTCGTAAATCGCGCGACCATTGCGCGGACTCGGCAAATTGCTTTGCGCCAACTCCAGCTTTTGCAGGAACTCCGTCTCCAGCGGCTCATCGCCGGGAAACAGTTGTGAGGCCAACTGCAGGGCGCGCCCGGCATAGGCCATCACTTGCACCGTCTCGATACCTGAGATTTCGTCAAAGAACCATCCACAACTGGTGAACATGAGCATGGCGTGGCGCTGCATTTCCATCAGCTTGAGCGCCTGCATCTGCTCATTGGCGTTCAGTTCGTGGCTGGCATAAAGCGCCAGGAAGCGGTTCCGGCTCTCCTCCGAGCGGTCCAGAATGAGGTCAATATAGCCGTTGCGCGCCTTCCAGGGCTCTTTGAAATAGCTACTGGCAGCCTCTTCAAAACGCGGCGCCAGTTGATCGCGCAGCCAATCCAGAGCCTCCCTGAGCGGTTTGCGCCAGCGTTGATTCCAGTTAGGCCGTCCCGAGTTGCAGCCACAATCCGCCCGCCAGCGCTCCACCCCGTGCACACAGCTCCAGGAACTGTTCTCGACGATTTTCGCTTCCTGGGCAGGAGGAAAACGGGCAAGAAACTCTCCGTAATTGGTCAGACGCAGGTCCTGACGGCTGTCGAGCAGTTGCAGGGCAAAGGCGAGGGCCATATCCCCGTGCATGTGGTGATGCCCGTAGCTCTCTCCGTCGGTGGCAACGTGAACCAGTTGGGGGTGCTTGCGCACCGCAGAAAAACCATCCATCAGCCGCCGCGCGAAGCTTTCGCCACTGTTCAGAAGGTGTTCAAAAGCCACCGCCTGCGAAATCGGCCCGTCATAGAAAAAGACGTTGATGTGGCGTCCCGAGGGCAGCCGCACCAGGTACGGCATTGATGGATCTATTCTTCCGTCACCGACATCGTGCCAATGGTTGGAGCCCAGCTTGCGAACCTGCTGCGCCTGGCGAGGCGCGAGCACGGTGAAAGCGATGCCGTGGGCAGCGAGCTGTTCCAGTGTGTCCGTATTGACCGCCGCTTCGGCCAGCCACATGCCTTCCGGATTGCGCGAAAATCTGCTCTGGAAATCGCGGATGCCCCATTCCACCTGTGTGCGCTGGTCACGAGTGTTGGCCAGCGGCATGATCATGTGGTTATACACCTGCGCCAGCGCGTTGCCGTGTCCGCTAAAGCGCTCCTGACTTTGCCGGTCGGCCTCCAGGATGGCCTTGTACACTTCGGGCCGGGCCTGTTCCATCCAGGAGAGCAGGGTGGGCCCGAAATTGAAGCTGATGCGTGAATAGTTGTTCACCATCCGCTCAATCCAGCCCTCGTTATCCAGCACACGTGAAGCGGCATTGGCGGCATAACACTCTGCCGTGATGCGGTCATTCCAGTCGTGGAAAGGCGCCGCCGACTCTTGCAGCTCGACCGCTTCCAGCCAAGGGTTTTCTCTTGGTGGCTGATAGAAATGTCCGTGAATGCAGACGAATCGTTCCATGGTTCTCGTGCCTGGTTCTCGTGCCTGGTTCTCGTGTCTGGTTCTCGTGTCTCGCTTACCGGGTTGCCGCAGTCGTCCACTTCTGGCCGCTACCGTTGCCGGGGTGATACCAAGAGCTGGCATTGCCAGGGTTGCAGCCGGATTTGCATGTCCAGCGGAGCTCCCGGCCTGCGCTCTAGTGGATTAGATGCCAGTTGCGCCGTTGTGTCTGCCGGGGGTGGCGCCTGATCGAGGGGGCCGCCGCTTCCGGCGCCGGCGGGGCCGCTGCTGCCCCAGCGCGGATCACAGGAATCAAAGACACACTCCCAGGCTTTCGGCCAGCCGCTCACGGCTTGGTCATTGGCGAGTTGATGTTCCGCGCTGATGTTGGCCAGCAGCAGACCGCGGTGTTGTCCACCCTCGCTGGCGGTCCAGCGCAATAAGCGCAGCACCCCGTGTTCAACTCCAACGGTGCTATGCGCGAAATCTGCTTCGATCAGCGCTGGCAGCTGCTTGCGCAGCCGGAGCAGTTCGCGATAGCACGCCCAAAGTTTGTTGTGTTCCGGCAACTGCAACTCCTGCCAGCGTAGCTTGCTTTGGGTGAACGCCTGCTCGCTGCTCGGGTCCGGGGCGCTTTCCGCCGCCCCTAAATGTGCAAACTCCTCCGCCCGGCCACGCCGCACCGCTTCGCGCAGCTCCGCATCGCTGTGGTCGACGAAATAATAAAAGGGCGTGTCGGCGCCCCACTCTTCCCCCATAAACACCAAGGGGAGAAAGGGGGAGAGCAGCATCAGGGCCGCCCCCAGCCGCAGCCGCTCCGGCCCCACCATCTGACTCAGCCTTCGCCCTCCGACCCGGTTGCCCACCTGATCGTGATTCTCAAGAAAGACCACCAGGTGGTCAGGGCGCAGCCCCGGCCAATGTGCACCGTGCCGCCGCTGACGATAGGGTGAGCGTTGCCCGGTATAAACAAATCCCTGGCGCAGGGCGCGCGCAATATCGTCCGCCCCCTCAAAATCCCCGTAGATGCCGGTCCGGTCGCCGCTCAGCGCCACGTGCACCGCATGGTGGTAGTCGTCGTTCCACTGCGCCGCCAGACCGTAACCACCATCCTCGCGCGACCGGATTACCCGCGGATCGTTGAGGTCACTTTCGGCAATTAAGTGTAGGGCGCGCCCCACTTTCCCCTCGAGTTCATTCACCTGCGCTGCCAGTTCCGCCAAAAAAGGCCGCGCGCTGGGATCAACGATGCCGTGAATGGCGTCCAGGCGTAACCCGTCCACATGGCAATCCTGCAGCCAATAAAGGGCGTTCTCGGCAAAATAACGCCGCACCTCGTCGCTGCCAGGTCCATCAAAGTTGATCCCCGGCCCCCAGGGAGTGCTGTAGCGCGATGTGAAATACGGCGCGTATTCTCCCAGGTAATTGCCTTCCGGACCTAAGTGGTTATAAACCACATCGAGAATCACCGCCAGCTCGCGTTGGTGGCATGCGTCAACCAGCTTGCAAAATTCCAGTGCGCCCCCATAACTGTTCTGGGCGGCAAAAGGATGCACGCCGTCGTAACCCCAATTGCGAACCCCTGGGAATTGCGCGATCGGCATCACCTCGATCGCGGTAATGCCCAGCTCCCGCAACTCGTCCAGTTTTGCAATCACCGCCTCGAAGGTGCCCTGGGGCGTGAATGTTCCTACGTGCAATTCGTAGAAGATCAGATCGCGCAAAGGAATGCCGCGCCAGTTCTGGTCGCGCCAGGAAAAGCTTCCCAAATCCACCAACTCCGAAGGTCCATGTGGACCCAGCGGTTGCAAGCGTGAGGCCGGGTCGGGCCGCCGTTTCCCATCGAAAGCAAACCAGTAGCGCGTCCCGGCGTCCAGTGCCGGCAGCCGCCCGTGAAAATAACCGTCTTCCCGGCGCTGCAGCGCCCACGCTTTCGCAGAGCCGGCGATTGTTTTGCCGGCCACCGGCTTGCCTTCCACCAGCAACTCCACTTGCTTCAGCTTTGGAGCCCAGAGAAGAACATCGGTTTCCGCACCCGCGCGCCAGACTCCCAGGCGAGAGCTGCGAGGTCCGGCGTCGCGCGCCGGCAGGGCATTGATGGGAAGGGTTTGCTGATCGTGCATGGAGGAAGCATGGAGGAACTGCAACTGTTACCAGCCTAGCGCGAATTCTTGAGCCGCAGTAAAACTCATGCCCGCTTGAGCTTTGCCCTGGGCTCTGTCGCGAGCCCCCGGCGCGAGAGACTGCTGGCACGCTGCCTGGCGAGTCTCGTGGTAAGGCAGCAAGCGGCTTCAATGGAGGAGTGGCATTCGCCGGAGCAGAAGGCGCAGCGCAGCGCGCAGGTCAACTGGAGATTTCACGCGCTAGAGCTCATGCGCGGTAGCCCACGCGGTGGAGTGCATGCGCTGTTGTCGGAGCGGAGGAAAACCGGCGCAAACCGGCCCTCCAGCGTGCGCGGGGCTGTGCAACCTTCACGGCGGCTAGGCGGATTCCAAGCCGCATTCCTCCGTGAGGCTGCAACGCAGGCGCACAATCCGGGCGCTCGCTGCGGCGCTGTTCAGAGGAGGCCGACTCCCGCCCTCTTCAGGTTGTGCTGCGGCTGCCCCGCACAAAATGCACAATCAGGCTGATTGCGGCAAACAGCAGTAGAAGATGAATGAGCGCGCTGGTAATGTGCAGAGCGGCAAACGCCACCAGCCAGATGATCAAAAGAATCACAAAAAGGGCAATGAACACGGCTCCTCCTCAAAACGGATTCTGAGGAGCGTAGATGCCCACTGGTCAGTGCACGTTGGTTGTGCCAGGGTTTGGCACGGAATCGTTTCGCATGGCCGCTTTTGGGCCGCGAAATTGCGCCAGCGGCCAACCGGAGTGGGCGGCCTGAAGGAGACGAGGGCGTGCCTCAAACCGCCACGCGCGGCGCTTGCTGATAGCCCAGCACGATCAGATCCGCCCGCCGCCGTACTCCGAATTTGGTCAGCAGGTTGGAAACGTGGAATTTCACTGTCCGTTCGGAAATGTGCAGTTGATTGCCGATTTCCTTGTTGGACAGATTGGTCATCAGACCTTCCAGGACCTGCTGCTCGCGGGGGCTGAGCTCCTGGGTGTTGTTGTTGAGGCGGCGCACCGGCGTGCGGGAAAGAATGGCGTCCACAAAACGCGACAACAGCATGCGCGGAACCCAGAATCCGCCCGCGGCGATGGACTCAATTGCGCTCTGGGCGAAACGCGGAGCTTGCTCATAGGTCATCAGGCCCTTGGCGCCGCCGCTGAGCAGTGGGAACGCACTTTCCTCGCTGAAGCGCTCCGCAACCGCGATCACCCGGCAATCGGGGTAGCGCGCCATGAGGCTGGCGATCAGCGCCGGCCCGCGCGGCACGGCGGCGTGCACGTCCACCAAAAAAGTGTCCGCCATGGGCACGCCATCGAGAAGATCGGTCTGCCCCGGCTCCAGCCGGATGGCTTTCACCTGGAAGGGTGCTTCCGCAAGAATGCGCTGAAACTCCGTCAATACCAGCGGATGCGGAGTTAAGACGCAAACCGTGATTCGCTTTTGAGTTCCGTTTTCAGACACAGGTTCACCCGTCCAATTTGGCCCTGTTGGAGCATAGCAGTGCCCTAGTGACTCGTTCAAGAGTGCAGTGGCTGGGCCGTCCGCCAGCGTACTTGCCTTTTTTCCGCAATTTTTTGCACCTGTCTCCGGCAAAGTGCTCGCTAGCTCTCTCGCGCCGTCAATGAAAGCGCCGTCCCGCCAAGGCTTTCTTGTTAGCTTCCTCGTGCCGAATGCCGCCCGCGTCCGGATACAGCATGCCGATTGCCATGCGCCGCGAGCCCGGCGCGGTGTCCAGCTTTGCAGGCCGGGACCGCGCCGAGTTCGCGCGGCAGCGGTGCGGGAAGGGGCTTGACATGAATATTGCAATTTGCAAAGATGTAATTGCAAATTGCAATAGCGATGACCACCGGAGAGAAAATCCGTTATTTGCGCAGCGTCGAAGGCAGCCTGCGCGGCCTGCAACGCGAGCTCACCCAGCAGGAGGTCTGTGCCCTCATGCGGCGCGAACTCAGGGCCACCCTGAGCCAGGCCTACCTCTCGCAAATTGAAAGCGGCGCGCGCCCCCACCTGAGCAATCGCACTCGCGCCCTGCTGGCCCGGTTTTTCAACGTGCATCCCGGCTACCTGGTGGATGACCCGCCCGGCTACCACCCCGAACTGCTTTCCGAGTTGCGCGCCCAGGAGGATCGCCTCGACCTGTGGCTGATTGCCGGAGCGGAGCGCTTCCAGCGCGATCAGCCGCTGGCCCAGGCGCTCCTGGCGCTGGCTCGCCACGCCGATTCCCGGCGCTGCTTGTTGTTGCTGGGGAAAATTCTTGAGACGCCAGCACTCCTGGACCGGCTCTGGAATGCCATGGCTTTGGAAGACTCCGGCGCGCTCGCGGCGGCGTCGCTCCCGGGAAAGGATCCTCGTGCCAGGAGGAAAGAATGAACTGGTCGCAAATTTATCTTTTCTGTTTCATAACCGGCTTTGTGCTGAGCCTGCTCGCGGCAGCGGGCGGGTCGCGTCTGCACCTGCGCTGGCACGGGCACGTCGCTCATGTTGGTGTCCATGGTCTGCGCGGACTGCTCGGCCGTTATCTCAACCTGTTTGCGATTGCCGCCTTTCTCGCCTGGTTTGGCGCCATTGGCTATCTGCTCGAGACGTATGGGCGCTTGTGGCTGTTGTTTGACCTCAGCTTCGCGGTGCTGGGCGGGTTCGCTGGCGCAACCCTGGTTGGTTGGGTCTTTACGCGGCTGATGGCGGGAGGAGAGCAGGGACTGGAGGCGGAGGACTTCGAACTTGTGGGTATTCCCGGCCGCTTGAGTCATCCCATTCGAGCCGGCGGCGGCACAGGCGAAATGATTTTCTCCCAGCACGGCACACGGCGCGCGCTGCCCGCCCGTAGTGAGGACGGTGTTGCCTTGCCGAAGGGGCAGGAAGTTGTGATTACCGCTTTGCGGGGTGGAATAGCGCTGGTGCGTTCCTGGGACCGCCACCTGGCCACCAGCTCCAACGCTGGCGAAACGGCCGCGGATTCGGATTCAACTGTCAAGGAGGCGCAATAAACATGGCTCACGTCGCAATCTTCATCGCTTTGCTCATTCTGGCCACGTTGCTTATTCTCACCGCCATCGCCCGCATGTTCCGCAAGGCCGGACCGCATGAGGCGCTGGTGGTGTACGGCTTCCGCGGCACCCGCATCATCAAGGGCCGTGGCACCTTGATTCTTCCCATGGTCGAGCAGTGCCGCGAGTTGTCGCTGGAACTGATGTCGTTCGACGTGGCGCCGCAGCAGGATCTCTACACCTCGCAAGGCGTGGCCGTGACCGTCGAAGCCGTCGCGCAAATCAAGGTGAAGTCCGATCCGGAGTCCATTTTGACCGCCTCCGAACAGTTTCTGACCAAAACGCCGCAGCAGCGCGAGGCGCTCATTCGCCTGGTGATGGAAGGCCATCTGCGCGGCATCATCGGCCAGTTGACGGTCGAGCAGATCGTCAAAGAGCCGGAAATGGTGGGCGACCGCATGCGCTCCACCTGCGCGGAGGACCTCAGCAAAATGGGCCTGGAGGTGATCTCCTTCACCATCAAGGAAGTGCGCGACAAGAACGAATACATCAGCAACATGGGGCGCCCGGACGTGGCGCGCATCAAGCGCGACGCAGATGTCGCCGCCGCCGAAGCCGAGCGTGACACCGCCATCAAACGCGCCGAGGCGCAACGCGCCGCCGCCGTGGCCAAAGCGCAAGCCGACCAGGAGCGTGTGCTGGCCGAAACCCTCTCGCAGGCCAAGCAGGCCGAAGCCCAGCGCGACCTGCAGGTGAAGCAGGCGACATATCAGGAGACGGTGAAGAAGCAGCAGGCGCAGGCCGACAAGGCCTACGAGATCCAGGCCAATGTCATGCAGCAGCAGGTCGTCGCGGAAGCGGTGCGCGTGCAGCAAGTGGAAAAAGAGCAGCAGATCAAGGTGCAGGAGGCGGAAATCGCACGCCACGAGAAGGAGCTGATCGCAACCGTCCTGAAACAGGCCGAAGTCGAAAAGCAGCGTATCCAGAACCTCGCCGAGGCCGAAAGGCTGCGTCTCACCACCGAAGCGGAAGGGCAGGCCAGCGCCATCCGCGCCCAGGGTGAAGCCGAAGCCGAGGTCATCTTCAAGAAAGGCGACGCCGAGGCCCGCGCCATGAACGTCAAGGCCGCTGCCTACCAGGAGTACAACCAGGCCGCCGTGGTTGACAAGTTGATCACCAGCCTGCCCCAGGTGGTGCAGGCTATGGCCGCGCCCTTGGCCAAGGTCGACAAGATCACCATAGTCTCCACTGGGGGTGATAGTGCGGGCGCCAACAAGCTGACTGGCGATATGACGCGGATTGCCGCGCAGGTGCCCGCTCTGTTCGAAGCCCTCTCTGGAATGCAGCTTTCCGAGCTGCTGAGCAAGGTTCGCTTGATCGGCGACAAGGCGGAGAAACCGGACGTCAAGGCTGCCGGCTCCGGCCAGTAACGGGTCAGGGGAACATGTTCCAGGCATGCCGCCTCAGACCATGCCCGCTGGGGAGGGGGCGGCGCTGGATTTCGCGACGAGGGTAAGCAGCGACTCGCGGCCCCATAGGCCGCGGCGCTTCAGAACTTAAGGAGATTCGAGTATGGCACTCTTTGAACGCATTTCGACTCTGCTCCGCGCTAATCTGAATGACCTCATTGAGAAAGCGGAAGACCCGGCCAAGCTCCTCAATCAGGTAGTGCTCGACATGGAAAACCAGCTCATGCAGGTGAAAACCCAGTTGGCGATTGCGATCGCCGATGAAAACCAGCTTCGCAACCGGCTGACGGAACTGCAATCCGCCACGCAGGAGTGGCGGCGCAAGGCGGAGCTGGCCCTGGACAAGAACAACGAAGAGATGGCGCGCGCCGCCCTTCTACGCGCGGAGCAGAACGACGAACTGGCGCAGGCTTTCCAGCAGCAGTTGACCACTCAGCAGGCGCAGGTGCTGGAACTGCGCCGCGCTTTTGACCAGCTCACGGTCAAGCTGCGGGAAACCCGAGAACGCAAGGAGTTGCTGCTGACACAGTACCGCCGCGCGCGTGTCACCCACAAAGCGAACGCCGCCCGCGTGGCGGCCCAGCCCGAGGCCGCTAGTGGCGCGTGGGAGCGCATGCGCCATAAGATCCGCCACTCCGAAGCCCTGGGGCAGGCGCATCAGGAACTGCTGCAGCCCGCGCTGGAGGAACAGTTCACGAATCTTGAGCGCGAAGAGCGGGTAGAACGCTTGTTGCGCGAGCTCCGCCAGAAACGTATCGCGGGCTGAACGGCCCCAAAGCAAGAGGGAGGCCGCGTGGCCTCCCTCTTGCTTTGCCCTGTCTCGTATTGGCCGGCGCTTCAGGTGGTCTTCAGCCGCAGCCGTTCGCGCAATTGCCGGTAGTTCAATTGAATGCGCACCAGGTAAGCCAGGTGCTGGAAGTTAATAGGCTTCTCCACCACGTCGAAGGCCCCGGCGCTGACCGCGCGCGCCGCCAGTTTGGGATCGCGCATCGCGGTAATCACAATAATACCGAAGGCGTTATTGAGCTGGCGCACCACCTTGAGAAAATCCAGGCCGCCCATTTCCGGCATGTTCAGATCCAGCAGCACCACGTCGGGCAATTCCTGGCGGATGCGGTTCAAGGCTTCCATACCGTTATCGGCGCTGGCGCAGTCGTAACCCACGGCCTGGAAGTAATCGCGCACAGTGGCGCGGGTTTCTGGGTCGTCATCCACGATCAGCAGCAGGGGGCGTGGCGCATTGCCCTTGGGAGAGAGTTCGCGTACCTCCTGCTCGACGCGGTCCACACTATCGGCCGGGGAGATGGCGCGGCAGCCCAATGCCGTAAATTCGGAGAGGTCGCCTTCCCCCAGCACCAGGCAACGGTGCCGCAGGCTGGCGTCCTGCGTGCGCAGCCATTCCAGCGCTTCACCACTGGCGTCCAGCACAATGGCGCTGGGATGCAACGTCTCATCCGCGTGTGGCACCGCTGCCAGGTTGGGCTCCATCATCGTGGCGTAACCGCGATTGCCCAGCGATTCGGCCAACAAGCGGCCCAGCAAAGGCTGGCGGGTGCAAATGAGAACGCGCTGCGCCGGTTTCGTCATTGCGCCTCCGAAGCCATGGCCATACGGACCCCTTCTCCTAGCGATTGCAGTGTAAGCGGCTTCTGCAACAGAAAACGCGAGGAGGGTCCTACTCCACTGAAATCATATCCGGTTACAAACAAAACATGAACCGGTCCGTAGCGCGCCTGAATCCGTTCCGCTAACTCGTAGCCGTTCATCTCCGGCATCGTTATATCGGTGACCACCAGATCAAAGCCGTCGCGCTCCTTCTCGTAGATCGCCAGCGCCTGACTGGGCAGCGTCGCCGTCTCCACTTCGTAGCCCAGGCTGAGCAACATCTGCCCAGTGGTTTCCGCCACTGCCACATCGTCTTCCACCAGCAGGATGCGCCCCTTGCCGGTGCTTGGTTCGGGCTGCTGGTTGTTCGGCATCGGCTCGATCGCCGACTGCCACAAGGGCAGGTAAATGCGGAACGTCGTTCCCTGTCCAGGGGCGCTCTCCAGCTCAATGACGCCCTGATGCGCCTGCACAATTCCGTACACAATCGCCAGCCCCAGACCCGCCGCGTCATGGTGGCGTTCGTTGCTGAAGAAGGGCTCGAAAATGCGCTCGCGAATCGTCTCGTTCATGCCCATGCCGGTGTCGCGTACCGTGAGCAGCACCCAGCGCCCGCGTGGCTCTCCCTCCGGACCTTCACTATCCTGCAGCGAAAAGCTCAGCTTGCCGCCTTTGGGCATGGATTGCTGAGCATTGTTGGCCAGGTTCACCAGCATCTGCTGCAACTGCCCCAGATTGCCCCACACGGTGCTGCTACCACTGCGCAGCAGCTCTTTATGAAGCTCGATGTTTTCCGGCACGCCGTGCCGCAGCAGTTCCATGGTGGCGCCGACCATCGCCCAGAGGTCCACCGCCCCCATCTGCCGCGGGTCTTGCCGCGAAAAGCTTAGGAGCTGGCCGACCAGGGTGGCGGCCCGTCTGCCGGAGCGTTCGATCCGTTTGAGCCGTTCCAGCGCGTCTTCCGGCAGCCGCGCCCCGTGACGCATGTTCAACAGCTCGATCTGCCCGAGGACGGTCGTCAGGATATTGTTGAAATCATGCGCGATGCCAGCGGTCAGCGTTCCCACTGCCTGCATCTTCTGCGCTTCCACCAGTTGCCGCTGCAACTCACGTTCTTGGGTCACGTTGAGCAAAACGGCCCGCCCACCGTGCAGTTCGCCCTCTACCATCACCGCGTTGGCGTAAACCCGCATCAGCCGCGGCTCGTCGCCACGTGTGGGCAGCTCCACATCAAAGGGGGTCAATTCGCGTTGCTGCGCTAGTTCCTCAATCACGCTCTCCACCGGCGGAAAACGGCGTGCGCTGGCCGAAGTGCAGAGCTCCGACAGCCTGCGGCCAATCACCCGGTCGCGGCTCAGTCCGAGATAGTCCAGCCCCGCTTGGTTAATCTCGGTAATCTTGGTCTCATTGTCGAAGCTGTGGTGCCAAAGCGGTGAATTATGGTACAGGTCGTGCAAGTGATCGCGCGAGCGCTTCGCCTCATCGTAAAGTTGCCGGTTCAACAGAACTGCCCCTACTGCGAGGGCGACCCGGTCCAGCATTTTCCGCATCTCTGCATCGAAGGGAGCGGCCGCCTCCAGGTTCAAAACGCCCACCACGCGCGAAGAGCTCAGCAGGGGAATGGCGTATTCGGACAACACGGCGGAATCGCGGGCAACGTAGCTGCTGTGGGAGTGGCAATCCTCGACGTGGAGCGGCTGCTTGTTGCGCACCGTTTCCGGAATGATTCCTGGGCCGCCCAGTGCCATCCTGGGCAGTAGTTGTTCCGTGCTGATTTTGCTGGCGGCGGCGCGCAGGTGAAGCCAATTGCCGTCCGCACTGATTTCATACACACTGGCTACCAGCAAGGCAAAGCTTTCCAGTACCACTGACAAAGCTTGCTGGAGCGCTTCGTCGTCCTTGACGCCGTTGAGTAGCAACTCGTTGACGCGAACCAGGGTCTCCAACTGCACGACCAGGCTCGGGTCTCCGCCTGCTCTTATTTGGGGGGCGGCTCCTGTCTGCGGCTTCGACATGATAGGGTCCTGAATAACCAAACTTCTTCTACCACTTCATCGGCCAGTTCAGCAAAAAGATTAGCGGGAGAGCGGCTCCCGCCGATTCAATCCAAAATGGGGCTCGCTTTTTCGATGCAAAAGGGCGTTATTTCACCTCCTCGGTTTGCTCCTCTCGCAATGCTGTTGCTCTGCACCGCCTTCGCCCAGCGTTCCAACTACCGTGCTCGAATGGACCGCCGCGATCAGGCCATTCGGGCCGCGGTCCAGGCCAAGTCGCAACTCGTGCGCAACTTGGAGTTCCTCTCCGACCGCATCGGACCTCGCCTTTCCGGATCGCCTGCGATGGCGGCGGCCGATTCCTGGGCCGTTAAACTGTTGCGCGGCTACGGCCTGAAGGTCTGGCAGGAGCCGGTCACCCTCCACCACGGCTGGCTGCGGGGGAGCGAGCAAGCCGAAATGCTGGCGCCCATGCGCCGTCCCATCCCCATTCATTCCTTGGGCTGGGCACCGGCCACCAACGGATGGGTACGTGGCGATGTGGTTTTATTCACCCCGTCCAACAAAGCCGGCCTTGCCCCCTACCGCGGCCATCTCAAGGGAAAAATTGTTTTGCTGGGCTGGCCCAAACGCGAAACGCATTACGAGTTGAATGCACCCGATGCTTACGACGCGGTGATCGGCACCCGCAAACTGCCGGCACGGCCGCAATTGGATCGGCAAACCGCCCTGCGCTTTCTCCAACGGCAAAAAGCCGCGGTGGTCTTACTCGATAGCGGCAAACCCGACGCACTCTTCACCATGGGCAGCAGCAATGGCGACCATCTATCGCCTCTGCCTGTTGCTCTGCTCACGCATGAGGACTACAGTTGGCTCGCGCGCCTCGCCCCCGCTGGCGGCGTCCGCATGAAACTTCGCCTGGACGAACATGTCACCCGCGGTCCAGTGCGCTCCGCAAACGTGGTCGCTCAAATCCAGGGGACCGGGCCAGGCCAGGTCATCCTGGCCGCTCATCTCGATTCGTGGGATCTGGGGCAAGGCGCGCTGGATAACGGCGCCGGCGCCGCCGCCGTCATGGAAGCCGCTCACACCCTCGCCGCCCTGCATTGGCAGCCGCGCCGCACGATCACCTTTCTGCTTTTCACCGGAGAGGAAGAGGGCGGGCTCGGTTCCCTGGCCTATGTGGCTCGCCACACCGGCGAACTGCCGGACATCGATGCCGTCCTGGTGCTCGATACCGGAACTGGCCGCATTTTCAGCCTGGCGCTGGAAAATCAACTCCAGGCCGAGCCGCTCTTTCGGCGTCTCTATCAGCCTCTGCGTGATGTCTTTGAACTGCAGCCGTTTTCCATGCGCGACTTCAGCTATTCCGATCAGGACTCATTCCTGAACAAGGGCGTTCCCGCCTTCTTTGCGGTGCAGCGGACTGCCGCATACCTCGAAGCGCATCATAGCCAGGCGGATACCTTTGACAAGGTCCGTCCGCAGGCGGCCAACTTCAATGCCGCTGTGCTTGCCAGTTGGGCCTGGAATACCGCTCAGCTTCCCGGCGCGCTGCCCCACTCGGCGCACTGAGTCACTGGTTGCCGGGCGCGGCCAGTTTCTTCAGCAGACTGAAGTAATGCCGCGAGCGCCCCACGTCTTTGAGAATCTGCGTCCTGAGCTGTTCCGGATTTTCGAATGCCCGCTCCTCCCGCAAACGCCAGCAGAAACACACTTCCATCCCGGCCTCTTCGCCCGCGTCCACTGGCTGAAAATCCAGGAGGTGACTTTCAACGGTGATGCCGCTGCCCTGAAACGTGGGCCGGGTTCCGGCATTTGTCACCGAATCAAACCAGTGCTCGCCAACGCGCGTGCGGGTGACGTAGACACCGTTAGCTGGCAAGAGCTCGCCATAAGGCGCCAAATTAAGGGTGGGCACGGTCAGCCGCCGTCCAATGGCGTGGCCCTGCACAATCGGGCCCGTTACGCTGAATGGCCGGCCCAGCAACCGCGCCGCGCGGTCCACCTCGCCGGCTCGAATCAATTCGCGAATCCGTGTGCTGGAGACGGGTAGTCCCCGGATGATTTGTTCGGGGTGACTGACAACATCGAAATGAAACTCCGTTCCCAGCGCGCGCAGCGTCTCCATGTTGCCTTCATGCCGGTAGCCAAACTGAAACGTTGGCCCCTCGTGCACAGCCGAGGCGTGCACCCCTCGCACCAGCACCTGTTCGACAAATTCGCGAGGGGAGAGCCGGGAAAGCGCTGGCGTGAAGGCCATGATCAGCAAAACGTCAATGCCGGTCGACGCAAAAAGCTCAATCTTGTGCTCCAGGGGCGTGATCAGCGGGGGCGCGCTCTCCGGCCGCAAAACGCGTAGCGGATGTGGATCGAACGTCAGGGCAACCGCTTCGGCGCGGCGGCGCCGCGCATCTTCAACCACGCTTCGCAGCACCGCCCGGTGCCCGGCATGCAGCCCATCGAAGTTTCCCACCGAAACGACGGCGGCGCCGGGAATCAGGTTGGGTTGCGCCTGCGAACGAATCACACGCATTTAAATCTCAATCTCCAGTTCCAGGCCGTCGTAAGCGAGCTGCACGCCGGGAGGCAGACTCTGCTGCGTTTCCGCGTGCGGCAGGTCATGGCTGATGTGGGTAAAAAACGCCAGCCGCGGCTTCAATTCCCGCACCAGCTGCAGCGAGTTGGCGAGATGGGAATGTGTGGGATGCGGTTTGTGCCGCAAGGCGTCCAGGAAAAGGATGTCCAGATCTTTGAGCCGTTCAAGGGCGGGGGAGGGAATTTCGCTGACGTCGGTTACGTAGGCGTTGTTGCCAAACCGGTAGGCGGTGATGGGGTTGGGTCCGTGCATCACCTGGAGTACTTCAAAATCCACCCCGCCGATTGGCACGCGCTCGCCGGGCGCCACCGTCAACAGTTCAATGCGGGGAATCGCGCTCAACGTGTAGGCGCGTGTGAACGCGTATTGATAGACGCGCTTCAGATCCGCCGCGGTAGCGCAGTCCGCGTACAGCGGAATAGGGCTTTCACGCTGAAAGTTCAGCGGCCGGATGTCATCCATCCCCAGAATATGGTCGGCGTGGCCATGGGTGTAGAGCACGGCATCAAGACTGCGTAGCCCGCTCCGCAAGGCCTGAGTGCGGAAGTCCGGCGTCGTGTCGATAACCACCGCGCAACTGCCGTAACGCAAGAGCACACTCGGCCGCAGGCGCTGGTCGCGCGGGTCGGTGGAATGGCAGACCGCACAGTCGCACCCCACGGTGGGCACGCCGGTGGATGTGCCCGAACCCAGTACCGTGAGAAGGCCCTTCATCAGGAGCGGATCCGCTGCGGACCCGGTGGGGGCGGCGTCGCGGCGGCCTTCATGCGCTGGACCACACTGACGTACGCGACCCGCAGCTCGTAAAGGATCTCCTGAAAGAGCTGGTTTTCTTCCGCGGTAAGGTTGCCTTGGGTTTTGCGCTGCAGCAGTTGCAGAATTTCAATGCTTGCCCGCGCGCCCTGCAGATCAGGTTCCGGACGCGCCACCGCGCCGGGAGGCGCCGCTCCCAATTGCGCCATCGCGCCGATGTAGAGGTCTTCCAGGAACGCGGCAAAGCTGATTCCCTCTTCCGGCTCCGCTGCCGCGGGCGCGGCCTGCGGTTTCGGTTCCGCGGGCGCCGTTTGTGGCGGTGGCTTTAGGGGCTGCGGACCCGCCGCCGGGCGCGCGGCCTCCCGTTGCGGCGCCTGCCCGCTCGCCGCCTTGCCTGTTTCAATAACTGGCGTCACCAACGACGGCTCGTCCGGAACTTCCGGCCTGCGCTCGCCGGCCGAGGTGAAATGACGCCGGTCGCTGACGACAAATGAGGGACTCGTCGGTTCTTTTTCTCGCTCGCTCATTAGTCTTATTATATGCGGACTGCAACGATCACCGGCTAGGCCGCTTTGCCCTGTGCCGGACCCAGAATCTGTTCGTAAGTGCACTGGCGCGGCGATTTCTCCGGGCGCCAGTGTAGAAACTTTGTCCCATGGCGGAATCGGCCGCCGCTGAAATGGTCGTAGCGGACCTCGCAGACCAGTTCCGGACGCAACGGCTCCCAGCTGGTTTCGCGTCCCCCGCTCCAGCGGCTTGGCCCGCCCGGGTGGCTGCCGCTAAAACCCGCGCCGCCGCGCAATGGCTCCACCATCTCTTCCAAAGCCTTTCGCTCCTCTCCGCTGAAGCTGGCGCAATAGCCCACATGGTTCAACCTTCCGTTGCCGTCGTACAAACCCAGCAGCAGGGAACCAATACGGCCTCCGGTCTGGCTCCAGCGAAAGCCTCCCACCACGCAATCGGCCGTGCGCAGCCGCTTGATCTTGAGTATGGCGTCGCGGCTGCCCGCGGCGTAGGTGGCGTCCAGCCTTTTCGCCATCACCCCATCCATGCCGTGCGGTCCCAGATGCTGAAACCAGCTATTCGCCTCGTTGCGCTCCAGGGTGGCCGGCGATAACTGAATCCTGCTGGATTTGTCCGTCCCAGCGAACAGCGCCTCCAGCATCCGGCGCCGCTCCCGGAGCGGCTCCGCGGTCAAACTGCGCTTGCCCTTTACCAGCAGGTCGAAGACGAAGTAGCGCGCCGGCGTCTCCCGGGAAAGCTTTTGAATGCGGCTTTCCGCTGGATGAATGCGCTGCAGAAGCGCATCAAAATTCGGCGCGCCGTGGCGAGCCTCGTCGAAGATGACGATCTCACCATCAAACACCACGTCAATTTCAGGCCAGCTCATCAGCGCCGCCACCAACTCGGGGAAATACCGGCCGAGCGGCTGCTGGTTTTTCGATTCCAAAACGACCTCGCCGCGGCTGCGAAAGGCCAGGCACCGGAAGCCGTCCCACTTGGGTTCATACTGCCATTGGCTCCCGCTGGGCAGCCGCTCCGCCGAGCGCGCCTCCATCGGTTCCAGCGGTGGTTGTAGCGGCAAGTCGAGTTCCGGGAAATCAGCCGGCGCACTGCCGGCCAGACCTGCCGTGAGTGGGATGGAAGCGGTTGTCGCCGCCCTTGTCGCCAACGGGCGGCGTCTCGCATCACCGCCTCTCCCTTCAGTCTTCTTTCCGCCACTCGCTTTGCGAATACTCATATAAAGCTGTGAGGATCGCCGCTGCAAAAAGGGCTGTATCGGCAAGGGTATTCACAAGATTTTCGCCACTCGCCTGTGGTACCTTGCTCGCATGGTCATCTGTCCGGCGTGCCCAAACGCCTCCAATGTGGAAGGCTCGCGTTTCTGCTCGCAATGTGGGAACCGCCTGGCAGCGGCCGCTCCCTCCAGCCAGCTGCCTCCGCCACCCTCGTCAGCTGCGAGTGCGATGCAGGTGCCATCCACCGGAACCATTGGGGGCGCCCCGTACGAGATCGTCGGACACGAAATGCAGGCGGTGGTTGTCCACCTTTCCGCCGCGCAGAGCGTGCTGGCCGAGCCCGGTGCGATGCTCTACATGCATGGCGATGTCACCATGAACACTGGAACGGGCGGCGGTTTCATGGCGGGGCTGAAGCGCTCGCTTGCCGGTAATTCGTTTTTTCTTTCCAGCTTCTCGGCCGCCACCCACGGCGAGGTGTGCTTTGCGGCTCCTTATCCCGGCACCATTCATCCCGTCTCTTTGCAGAGCGGAGAGTGGCTCTGCCAACGTCACTCCTTTCTCTGCTGCAGTCCGGAAGTGACCGTCACCGTCGCTCTGACGCAACGGCTGGGCTATGGCATGTTTGGCGGCGAAGGCTTCATCCTGCAAAAGCTGAGCGGCGCCGGTGAGGCGCTGCTTCACGCGGGCGGCCATTTCATCCGCCGCGACCTCGCTCCCGGTGAGCAGCTCCGGGTCGATGCCGGAACGGTGGTCGCCTTTCAAAGCAGTGTGGGATACGACATCCAGATGGTGCCCGGCTTCAAGAACGTGCTCTTCGGTGGCGAAGGCCTTTTCTTTGTGCTCCTCCAGGGGCCGGGAACCGTCATTCTGCAAACCCTTTCCTTCGATCGCCTGGTCAGCCGCATCATGGCGCAGGCGCAGTTTCAACAGGATAAAACCGGCGCCGAGGTGGCCGGCCTGGGCGCTCTCGGCGGCATTGTGGGCGGCATCCTTGGGCAATAACTCCACCCCGGCCGTCTGCGTTCCAGCATATTCTTCTCAGCAGCGTAAAGGAGCTTCGTGTCTTCTCTCGATTCGCACTTTGACGTCATCGTGGTTGGTTCCGGCGCCTCCGGCGGCTGGGCCAGCAAGCGCCTCGCGGAAGCCGGTTTGAAAGTGGCTCTCCTGGACGCCGGCCGTCCGCAGTCGGACAACAATTTTTCCGAACACAAACCCGCCTTCGAGCTCAAATACCGCGATCAGGCGCCCAGCCTCATCAAGAAGACACGGCCGCGCCAGAGCGAGTGCTACGCCTGCACTGAATACACTTACGAGTGGTTTGCCAACGATCTCGACGAGCCCTACAGTTACCCCAAAGATAAGGAATTTAGCTGGCAGGGACGTGTGCGCATGATCGGCGGGCGCACCAACGTCTGGGGACGGCAGAGTTACCGGCTCAGCGATTTGGATTTCAAAGCCGCCTCCCATGACGGCTATGGAGAAGATTGGCCGCTCAGCTACAAGGACGTTGCCCCCTACTACGATATTGTCGAGCGCTACGTGGGCGTCTCCGGCCGGCGGGAAGGCCTCCCGCAACTTCCGGACGGCCAATTCCAGCCGCCCATGCCCTTTACCTGTTTGGAAAACGACATGCGCGAGCGCCTGGCGAAGTTGAATCGCAGCCTCACCATTGGCCGCACCGCCAACCTCACCCAAGCCATCAATGGCCGCGCGGCGTGCCACTACTGTGGACCCTGCGAGCGCGGCTGCGTGGTGCACGCCTATTTCAACTCCTCTTTCACTACCGTTGCCGACGCGGTGCACAGCGGAAACTGCACGCTCATCCCCAACGCCATGGCCTACCAGGTGCTGATGGATCGCAATGGCAAGCGCGCCCGCGGTGTCAGTTACATCGACCGCGATACGCGTGCCTTGCGTGAAGTCAATGCCCGCGCGGTCGTGCTCTGCGCTCAGGCACAGGAGTCGGTGCGTATCCTGCTCAATTCCGCCACCCGCGACTATCCCAATGGCCTCGCCAATTCCAGCGGCGTGCTGGGCCATTACCTGATGGATCACGTCACGGGCGCGACCGCCTGGGGCCTTATGCCCGGCACCAAGGCCAGCGTGAATGTCAACGGTCCCAATCGCCCCAATGGTATTTATCTGGTGCGCTACGCCAATCTCCTCGGACAGCCTCGCTCCAAGAAGTACCTTCGAGGTTTTGGTTTTCAGGGCGGCGGTGGCTGGGGAGGTTTCAACTGGGGCGCGCCAGGCTTTGGCGAAGACTACAAGAAGGCGCTGCGCCAGACCGGCCCCCAGGGATTCAGCCTGGTCGGCTTCGGCGAGTGCCTGGCGCGCTGGGACAACTACGTCGAAATCGACAAAAACCGCGTCGACGCCTGGGGCATTCCCGTACTGAAAATTCACATGAGCTATGGCGACAACGACCTCGCCATTCACCAGGCCATGGCTGACGAAGCCGCTGAATTACTGGAAGCGTGTGGCTTGCAACATGTCGAAAAACACCTGCGCCCCTCGATTCCCGGTAATGCCATTCATGAGGTGGGCATCGCCCGTATGGGACACGACGCGAAAAAGTCCGTGCTCAACCAGTTTCAGCAAAGCCATGACGTCGCAAACCTGTTCGTCATGGATGGCGCTGGTTTTACCTCTACCGCCTGCCAAAACCCAACCCTCACGATCATGGCCCTGGCGGTCCGTTCCACCGATTACCTGACGGGCGAGTTGAAGCGAGGAAACATCTGAGATGCGGCTGGGCATGCGGTCAGACTCTCCCCGCCGCGCTCTGGCGCTGCTGTTGCCTTTTTGGCTGGGCCTGATCGTCTATTTGTTGAGCTTTCCGAGCAGCCGCCATCTGTTCGGCCTCGCGGCGGCGGGATGGTGGGCGATCTGGTTCGTGCTGGTGACGCCCGTTTGCAACGGCTTATCTTTTCTCGCGATGCGCGCAACGCGAGCAGGCTGCGGCATGGCTCGCGTCCTGTTCTGGCTGACCTTTCTGCTGAATCTGCTGGTCGTGCTGGAACTGGTCGCCGCTCTGCGTTCGTTCTCACGTTAACCCGCCACCTCACTTGCAGCGGGCCGCCGAGTCCTCCCTGTGGAGGAGATCGCCAGTGGAGGGCCGCGAAATTCTTCGGGTATCCGGGAAGCCGCAGTTTGGCTTCCTGGGAGCTCGCACGAGGAGCCCGGCATCGGCGGCTTCATGGCATCGCTGGAGAATGTGCCAGCAATCCGCCGCCAGCAATACCGGTGCGCGGCGCAGGAGATAAATCCGTACTTCCCGCGAAACAAAAAAAGAGCGCGGCCCTATGGGGCCGCGCTCTTTGGCGTGGTGATCGCCAGCGGTCTAGTGCTTCTCGCGATGGATGGTGAAGTGGTAGGTAGTCACCGTGTGGTAGTGCTGCCCCGGCTTCAATTCGGTGGATGGGAAGCTGGGCTGATTAGGCGAGTCAGGGAAGTGCTGCGTCTCCATGCAGAAGGCGGCATGCAGTTGATAAGCTTTCCCCTCTTTGCCATGCAGGCTGCCGTCAAAGCCGTTCGCTGTATAGAACTGAATTCCCGGCTGGTCGGTGAAGACTTCCATTTCAATTCCGCTGTTCGGGGAGTACGCCACCGCCGCGGGGGTGTGCGGTCCGCGCTTGTTCAGGACATAGTTGATGTCATAGCCGTGCCCATACTTCAGCGCCGGGAAATCTTCGTTGATGTGCGCTCCAATCGGAGTCGGCTTGCGAAAATCCAGAGGGGTGCCCGCCACCGGCTCAATCTTTCCGGTGGGAATCAGTTGCGCATTCACTGGCGTGTAATGATCGGCGTCAATCTTCAGGATCTGGTGCAGGATGGTTCCGTTCCCCTGGCCGTCCAGATTGAAGTAGGAGTGATTGGTCAGGTTTACCACCGTCGGCTTGTCGGTCGTGGCACCATAGCTGATCCGCAACGAGTTTTCGGGCGTGATGGTGAACTGCACCGTGGCGTTCAAATTGCCAGGGAAACCGTCTTCTCCGTCCGGGCTGTGATAGCCCAGCTCAATGCTGTGCGCACTGACGTGTAAAACCTTCCAGATGCGCTGGTCAAAGCCCACTCCGCCGTGCAGAATGTTGCCGTTTTCATTGGCGGCCAGTTTATATTCTTTGCCGTTGAGCGTGAAGCGCGCCCCGCCAATGCGGTTGCCGTAACGGCCAATAGTGGCGCCGAAGAAGGTGTGATGGGTGAGATAATCCTGTGGCTTGTCGTAACCGAGGATCACATCCCGCAGCTTGCCGTGTTCGTCGGGGACGCGCAGCGATACGAGTGTCGCTCCCAGCGTCATTACTCGCGCCTGCATGCCATGCGCGTTGGCGATCGTGTAAATCTCCACCTTTTTGCCGTTGTCCAGCGTGCCAAACAGCTGTCCGGCGGGATGGTGCGTCTGATGGGTGGTGGTGGCGGAAAGATTTTGTGTGTTCATGCCGACGGTTAGTCCCAATGCCAGCACGGCAAAGCTCAGATTCTTGTAGGTCATGAGAAGGCACTCGCCCCTGAAGGAGTTGTGAGGCCCGCGGCAACTGGTCTGCCAAATGGTCATTACAGCTTACGACGGAGCGGCTTTCCCGGTTCCATGTTCCAGTTGCGGGCCGTCTAGTTGCAATCGTTCTACGCCCTTTATCCTAAACGCCTTCCGCTCGGCGGCAAAGCCCTTATATGGCAACTGCCGCTATAGGGCACTGCCGCCCGTGCTCTTGCGCAAAACCGGCCTGAGCCGCGCGCGCAGGCCCTGCTGCATTCAACGTAGCAGCAACAATTTCGTTACAAAAACATCACTTTTTTGAAAACAGTGCGCCGTGGCCTCTCCGCCATCCAATCGGTATGGGCCGTTTTCATCCCACCGCGGATCAGCGTCGGCTGCTTGATAATCTTCTGGGAGCCGGGGCCTGCGGTTCACTGGAACAGATCGCAGCCGCCGCGGCCATCACCCCTGAAGCCCTGCTTACCTGGCTCGATGATGACTACTTTGTGGACTGGCTTTCGCAGTCATGTGTGCGCCAAGTGCGCGCCGTTGCACCCCTGTTGCTGTCACAGTGGGTCCAATCCGCGCTGCGCGGCGACGCACAGGCGCGCGAGGGGCTGCTGACCCTGGTCTCCACCGCGGAAGGTTTGGACCAACTCGAGCAGCTCGAATTTCAGTTCGGCGAAAATCAGCTACCGCCCGGCAACAACGGCCCGCCGCCTTCCAACCCTTACCTGGAAAAGCTGCGGGGCACCGCCTGCAAGCCGCTCGCCCCCTTCGGTTTGAAATTCCCCTGGCGGAAATAGTTCAGCCCACCCAATGGCGGGTGGGCTGCAAGGTTTACGGTGGCTGGACGCGCTGTTTACGCTCCCGCGGCCCGCGCCCGGTACTGCCTCATATGCTGCGCCACCTGGAGCCGCAATTGAAGTGCGTTCCGCAGTTCCGAGGCCGTAACGCGGGAGTGGTCGCGGTAGACCAGAACCCAATCGCCATTGAGATCCAGGACCAGCGTCGCGTCATAGCCGTTTTCAAAGTACGAGACCAGGTCAGGCGAGAAAAATTGCCGGATCGCGTCTTCTTGCGGACCACGCACAAAATATTTCTTGTTGAACTCGTCGTGTTCGGGAAACTCCACCCGCCGGTACCCGAGCTTGCTGCCCACCTTCAGAGCGAAATTGGTTTTCTGGACATGCATTTGCGGCAAACCGCTGCCCGGCATGCGGAACGCCATCACCGTCTGCGTGTAGCTCTGGTCGGAATCGTCAGCGCCCCCGCCCGAAACGGTATAGGTGTAGTCGAAAATGACCGTGTCAAGTCCTTCTGCCGAGCCGCGCAATAGGTGCTGAATCCGCCGCTGATCCCCATGCGTAAACAGGCTGAACCCACCCGCGTCCACCGGCGCATCGCGGAAAGGGTCCCCCGAACCTTCATAGGTGAATCCCATCGCTTGCGCTTCGGCTTGCAGCTTGGCGACCAGCTTCTTCTCACGTTTCGACGCCCACCAAATCAGAAGGCCGACAAGAACGATCAAAACAACCCACGCCATAGCTCGTACTCCTTCGTAGCCGCCTCCCAGGCCTGGAAGTCCGGCTGATTCCGCCTCAAATGTTCTTTCCCCGGAAGCGCCGATCATAACGGTCGCCGCCCCCGTGGCACAAGACTACCCAGGTAAAACTTCGCTTAACCCTCGAGATCCCGGTGAGAGCCACCGATCTCCGTCCCGCGTGGGTGCGCCCACCTCGGCGCCCACCCGGGGCTCGGCGGAAAACTCTCGACTATTAACCATCGACATGTTCCTCCCGTATCCTTAAGGCAGGGCACCGCAATGCAGCTTTCATCCATCTCTGATCAGGTGGCGGCCGGGGAACGCATCTCTACCGCCCAGGCACAACTGCTCTGGGAGCAGGCAAGTGACGAACAACTGCGGCAGCTGGCCGCCCTCGTGCGCGCCCGCTACCACCGGCCCAACGAATGCACCTACCTGATCATGCGCATCATCAACTACACCAACGTGTGCGTGGCCCAGTGCGACTATTGCGCTTTTTATACCTTGCCCGGTCAGACTGGCGGTTACGTCCTGAGCCGCGATGCGGTGTTCGCCAAAATCGACGAACTGTTGTCCCTTGGCGGTGACCTGGTCGGCTTCAATGGCGGCTTTAATCCCCATCTCCCGCTCGACTACTACTGCGACCTGTTTTCCGCCATTCGTCAGCACTATGGCGATCGCATCGAGTTCTACGCTCTGACCATCGCCGAATTCATGTACCTGGCCGATCACGCCAAGCTCAGCTTTGCCGCCGCCGCGCAGCGCTTCCGCGATGCGGGCGTGCGCTGGATCACCGGCGGGGGCTCCGAGATTTTGACCGAAGCCTTCCGTGCTCGCCACAGCAAGTTCAAGTACACCGTCGCCCAATACTTCCAAGCGCAGCGCGCCCTGCTGGACGCCGGCTTGGCCACCACTGCCACCATGGTGATCGGCTTCGACGAGAGCATCGAGGAACGCCTGGAACATCTCGAGCGCACCCGCCGTTTTCAGGATGAAACCTCCGGGCTTGCGAGCTTTCTCTGTTGGACCTATAAGCCCTACAACACCCCACTCGGCGGTGCCGAGATCAGCTCACGCGAATACCTGCGCCACCTGGCCCTGAGCCGCATTTATTTGGATAACATCCCGCGCCTGCGTACGTCCGTTCTGACACAAAACGAAAATGCTTTGCAGGGGCTGCTCTATGGCGCCGACGATTTCGATCTGCCGGTGGAAGATGAAGTGACGCAAAAGGCCGGAGCGGTCATCAGTCACGACCTCAATGCCTTGCTGCAACGCGCCCGGGAACTCGGCTTCGAGCCCTACTATCGCCACGTCCGCACCCAACAAGCCCAGCCCGTTATGCCCGCAAGTTAAAATGCCCGGACTTCACTCCCGAGCGCCAGTTCACCCCGCCCGTGCTACACTACCCTCCTGCATTGCTTAAGGTGATTCCCCCACCGTTTGGGGGGATTGAAAAAGGGAAGTTGGGTGCGATTCCCACACGGCCCCGCCACTGTAAGCGCTGAGTTCGCTTCATAATGCCACTCGCAAGGGGAAGGCGAAGCGCAACGTTGACGCGCGAGTCAGGAGACCTGCCTTAAGTTTCTGGTCCACTCACGATTCGCGGGAATCGTCGGATGCCGGTGAGAACGCTTCATTTGAAGCCCTCCCGCCACATCGCCTCCATCTCCCACGCCATCTGAGCGGACGCGCGCCGGCGCGGGCCGGCCTTTTCGAGCCGGACCGTTTGTCCGGCACGGGTCACTCATGAACGCCTCTGTCTCCGCGCGGGCCAGCATCGTTGCCGCATTTCTATTCTGTGGCGTGGCGGTTTTCGCCGCACCCGCGGTCTCCTCTCCTGGCGCTCCAGCCGCGATTGTCGCTCCCAACCACGGCTCCATGACCCTGTCCGGCAGCGTACGCACCAGTCTGGGCTCACCCCTCGCCGCAGCCACCATTCGCCTGCTTGCCCCAGACCAGCGGCTGGTCTCCACCGCAACCGCGGACAGCCATGGCGACTTCAGGCTGCGCGTTCCCGCTGGCGTGCGCTCGAGCCTGCAATCGGCGGTCGTCGAGATCAGCGCGCCCGGATTTGCCACGGAACGCCAGATCATTCACCTTGGCGGCAGCCGCTCCCGCGCAGGTGGAGTTCGGCTCAGCGTCACGCTCCATCCTGCTCTCTTGCATCAGCATATTGTGGTGGTGGCTACCGGAGTTCCAACTCCCGCGGTCCAACTTGGGCAGCCGGTCTCTGTTGTCACCCGAAAGCAATTGCAGGCCACCGGTGGATTGACCACCGATGCGGTACTTCGCCTGCAAACCGGTGTTCAGGTCACGCAGACTGGTCAAATAGGTGGACTTACCACCCTCAGCCTCCGCGGCGGCGACGCCAGCTTCATCAAGATCTTCATTGATGGCGTCCCAGTACAGCGTTTCGACTACGGTGCGTTTGATTTCTCCACCCTGCTGCCCGGCGCGATCCAGCAGATGCAGATTGTGCGCGGGCCCGACAGTGTGCTTTACGGCTCCGACGCCATGAGTGGTGTGCTGGCGATCAGCAGCCGCAGCGGCCGTGATGTGCTCGCCCCCGAACTCGATAGCGCCACTCGCTTTGGCAGCTTCAGCACGGCGCAAAATTCCGATCAGTTGCTCGGCTTTCGAAACGCGCTCGATTACGGCTTCGGATTCGATTACCTCGACACCCACAATGAAGTACCCAACAGCCGCTATCATGATGCGGCCTACCATGGCAACGTGGGCTGGAGGCTTTCTGGCAGCAACCGCTTGCGTTTGACCTCCCGATACACGGCCAGCCACGCCGGCCAACCCAACGCCATCCTGTTGTTCGGGATGCCAGACGATTCCTTCCAGCAGCAAGGCGAAACCTATAGCGGTTTGACCTGGACCAACCAGACCAGCCCGCACTGGCAAAATCGCTTCACCGTGAGTCTGGGCAAGGTCGACTACCTGTTTGATAATCCTTCCCCCACGGGAACGCCGTATGACCCTTACGGCTTTGGCGCCAACTATTTAGGAAACACCGTCACCATTCAAGGCGCCAACGGATATTCGGTCACCGGTCAGGCGTATCTGGATTACGGCGGTGTCTACCCCCAGGTGTTCAGTTCAGATACCGTCCGCCGCGACCTGGCCTGGAACTCGCTCTGGGCAGCCAGCCATCAGTGGACCTTCGCTGGCGGTTACCGCTATTACGACGAGCGCGGCTTGACCGCCAATGAGGGGCTTAGCCGGCATGACAACGGCGTTTACGGAGAGATCAACGGCAAGTGGCGCAATCGCCTCTTCGGCAGCGCCGGAATCTCCGCCGATCGCAATACGCCCTTTGGCGCCACGGCAAATCCGCAGGGCAGTCTCGCTTACATCGCTCGCGCGGGGCAGACCGGGGTTCTGGCCATGACTCGCTTGCGCGTCAGTGGTGGCACGGCCCTCGAAGATCCCAACATTTTTCAGCAGGGAACATCGCTGTATGACGAACTCCAGGCCGCCGGCGCCAGCAGCGTCCTGCAAAATCTGGCCATCACGCCGATTCACCCGCAACGCAGTCGCGCCTTCGACGCCGGCATTGACCAGTACTTCTTCAGCGATCGTGTGCGCCTCAGCGTCAGCGTATTCGATCAGCACTATTACGATCTGATCGAATACGTTCCCAGCAGCGCCTTTGCGCTGTTTGGCCTGGGAGCGCAGATCAGCCAGGTACAGAATGTGTTTGGCGCCAATCTCAACTCGCTCAGTGAGCGCTCCCGGGGTATGGAATGGGAGGCCCGCTGGAGCACCCCCTGGAACGTGCGCCTGACCAGCAGCTTTACCCATCAGAATCCGGTAGTCCTGCACAGCCTTTCCTCCGATGCGGTCGCGCCCGCGGTGAACCCGGCGTTTCCCAATATTCCCATCGGTGCATACTCTCCCCTGGTGGGCGCCCGCCCGTTTCGTGTGGCCCCGGACAGTGGCAGCTTTGACATTCTGTACAGCCGCAAGCGCTGGACCGCCGATGCCAATGCCGATTTCGCCAGCCGCCGCGACGACAGCACGTTTCTCAGCGATCCAAATTTCGGTCCGGCCATGCTTCTCCCCAATCATGACCTCGCGCCCGCCTACCAGCTTCTCAACCTGAGCGGTACGTATCGCCTGCGGGCTGGTGTCATATTGCAGGCCGCCGCGCAAAATCTGCTCGATCAACATCCGCAGCAGGTCTTTGGCTATCCCGGTCTGGGGACAACCGTGGAGCTTGGCATCCGCTTCCGTTTCCTGCCCAAATGGCCGCGGTGAGGCTCGGGTAAAGCATGCGTTTCAGAGTTGCAATTCGTAAAAGCAGCGAGCCCCCTGCTCCTCTTGCCGGGAGCAGGCCGCAGGCGGAGAGCCGCGGCATTTTTCAGGATGGCCCGCTTGGGCAGCAGTGGCGCCCGGAGCGGGAGGCTTCGCGGTCTGACCGGGGTAGGCGCCTGCGATTCCGGCTAGAGCCAAGCCAGCGGACGGCTTTGATGTTGTGGCCGTGCCTGTTGCGTTGTGCCGCCCTGCTGTGCGCTGCAAGCGTTATCGCAGCGCACGCCGGCCCCCTGCCGGGGCCGCGGGTAGGTGGCTACCGCGGCTTCGTCGATGCCACCGGAACCACGGTCCAGGTTCCGCTGCGCGGACTGCGCATTGTTTCCATCGCACCCTCGTTGACGGAAGAAGTCTTCAGCCTGGGCGCCGGCGGACAGCTGGTTGGCGACACGATTTACTGCATCCATCCCAATGCCGCGCGCCGCGTGACCAAGGTTGGCTCAATGCTCCAGCCCAGCCTGGAGGTCATTGCCTCGCTTCACCCCAGCCTTGTGCTGGCCACCGAGGAGGGCGATCGCGCTGAAACCGTCGAACAGTTGCGCGCTTTGCACATTCCCGTCTACGTCATGGGTTCGAGCAATTCCTGGTCGAGCATCGCGCGGCACTACGAAATTCTGGGGCAGATGCTGGGCAGGGAAGCGCAAGCGAGGCGGGTCCTCGTCCGTTGTCGCGCCCAACTCAGTGCCGTCGCCAAAGCGCTGCGGAACCAGCCCCCCGTAACTGTTTTGTTTCAACTCTCCACCTCGCCGGTGATTAGCGTGAATGGCCAAACCTTCATCAGCGACGCGCTGCGCCGTGCCGGTGGAATCAACGTCGAAGCCGGCCAGTCCATGCGCTATCCACGCCTTTCAGAAGAGACGGTGCTGGCGCAGAACCCGGATTTCATTCTCCTCTCCGGCGACCTTGGCGCCGCCACGATTGCTTCAGCTTGGCGCGCATTTTCCGGTCTGCGGGCGGTGCGCCGGCGGCAGGTCGTGGGCGTGCCGGCTCACATCTTCTCGACTCCGACGCCGTTCACATTCGCCGCTGCGGTAATCGTGGCCGCGCATCGCTTGCACCCGGAGTTGGCTTCCCGCCTCCCCGCAATCCCAGTGGAGGTTTCCCATGCTGATTGATGGCCGTGATGGCTGGAGCCTGTTCTCCAACGAGCCCGCCACATTATTGCGCCGCCTCAACGCAACCACCGTCGGCGCCGCCTTCGCCACGCCCAAACGCGTGCTCTCGGACACTAGTTGGTTTGGTGGCTGGCGCGACCTGGCTCCCGGCGTTGCCAATCACCAGATGGGTGACTGCTGTGGACTCTCTCCCGAGGCCCTGGCCCGTTTCTGCCGCGAGGTGTTGAGCAATGCCCAACTCCCCGAAGACTCGACGCTGCAACTCACTGCCGCTACGATGGAGCGGGCCAGCGTCGCGCAGCACCATCTTTCCGGCGTTTGCCTTACCGCGTCCATCACCGCCGGGGTTCGCCACAACGCCGTCTGGGCCGGTGATCCGCCGGGCTACCAGGAGCCGGATTATCGCCGCTTTACTTCAATGAACGGTGAGGGAGCGGCTTGCGCCATTAAAGATAACGGAGAGAGTAAGCGCGTCAGCGAACCCGGCACCATCAACACCACCATCTTCCTCGATGCCGAGCTGGATGCGCACGCCCTCGTGCATTTGTTCACCATCGTCGCCGAGGTTAAGGCTGATCTCCTGCGCGAAAACGGGGTGCGTAGCCGCTATTCCAGTCACCTCGCCACCGGCACCGGCACCGATGGACTCACCCTGGTATGCGACCCGCGCTCCAGACGGCGGTTTTCCAATAGCAGCACCCACTCGGCGCTCGGCGCCTCTGTGGCGCAGGTGGTGCGCGCCGCACTTGCCGTCGCCCTGCGGCGCGATTTATTAGAAGAGGGCGATTCAGGAGGCAAGCCATAGCCGGCCGCCTCATCCTCGTGCGTCACGGCAGCACGGACCTTTCCGTGCAGCGCCGCTATTGCGGCCGCCTGGATCCGCCTCTGAACGGCCCGGGGCGTGATGAGGTGCTGCGGCTCCGGCTGCAACTGCGTTCCCAGGGGCTACTGAGCCGAACCACTCCTATCATTGCGAGTCCGCTGCGGCGCGCGGCTGAGAGCGCGCAATTGCTGGCCGGGGGTGAATCGTTATTGCCCATCGACGGCGACCCGCGTTGGCGCGAAATCGACTTCGGTGAATGGGAAGGGAAAACCTATGCCGAGGCCACCGCGAACGCACCGGCGCCGTTCAACCCTGAACGCATTGCTGATCCCAGCTTCACATTTCCCGGTGGTGAGAGCCTGCTTCAGGTGTATGCGCGGGTTGGCGCCGCACTTCCCGATCTTCTGTCACTCTCCGAAGCAGGGGTTGTGGTGGTCGTGGCCCACCTGGGCTCGATCGCCGCCGCCTTGCTGCATCTTCGTGGTCAGTCCCTGGAGAAATTTTGGGAGACCAAGCTGCCGCTGGCTGGCCATGTGATCGTGGATCTGGCGGAGGTGGCCGCATGAGCCGTCTGATCCTGGTTACCGGCCCATGCCGCAGTGGCAAGAGCGCCTTTGCCGTTGGCTTGGCGCGTGAACTGGAGCGCGCCGGCGCTGGCGAGGTGACGTTTCTGGCGACCTGCCAGGCCGCCGACCCGGAAATGCGCCAGCGCGTGGCCGCTCATCAGGCTCAGCGCCCCAGCCATTGGCGTCTGCTGGAAGAGAGCCGCGACCTCGCCGCGGCCCTGCGCCGCCTTGACTCGTCTCGACTCGATACGGGCGGAATCGTCCTGCTCGATTGCATCCCGACCTGGCTCGGCAACCTGCTCACCGGGATGGGACAGGAAAGCGAAGCCCTGTCCGAAGCAAACGTGTTGCAGCAAGTGCGGGAGCTGCTTCCCGAGTTGCGGCAATGCCGTGCGGGCTTCGTCCTGCTTGTCACCCAGGAAGTTGGCGGCGGGCTGGTGCCGGAGACGCCATTGGGGCGTTGCTTTCGCGACTGCGCCGGCACGGCGAATCAATGGCTCGCTCAAGCCGCCGAGCGTGTTTATCTGCTGAGCTGCGGACAGGCCATCGAGATCAAAGCGGCCGCCGCGACTGCCCAGATGGCGGCTCATCAAATTTTGGGATCGCCTGGCGATCCACCTGAGGGTTCCGAACATGAAACAGATCGTTAATACCTGCGCCGCCATCCAGCCCGTCAACGCGGAACTGCTGCCCGCGATCCAGCGGCGCCTGGACGTGCTGACCAAGCCTCCCGGCAGCCTCGGCCGTCTGGAAGAAATCGCGATTCGCCTCGGCCTGATTCAGAACACCACCGCTCCGCATGCGGTGCGCAAGCAAGTGGTCATCATGGCCGGCGATCACGGCGTCACCGAGGAGGGCGTCAGCGCTTATCCGGCCGCGGTAACTCCGCAGATGGTGGCCAACTTTTGCGCGGGCGGCGCCGCCATCAATGTGTTGGCGCGCCATGCCGGCGCCGAGGTGCTGGTAGTCGATATGGGGGTAGCGGTCCCCATCACCTCTCCCGGCGTGCTCATGCGCAAAGTCGCGCCCGGCGCCCGGAACTTTTGCCGCGGCGAGGCCATGTCCGCCGAGCAGGCGGAACAGGCGGTTCAGCACGGCCTGCAGCTGGCCCATGAGTTGGCCGCCAACGGCGTGGACCTGCTTGCGGGAGGGGAAATGGGCATTGGCAACACCACCTCGGCCGCCGCGTTGACGGCGCTGGCGCTGAATATGGACGCGGATAAGCTCGATATCTTGGTGGGGCGGGGAACTGGCGTGGACGATGCCGCTCTGCGCAACAAATGCCGAGTCGTTCGCACCGCCGTGCAACGCCATTCCGGCGCCAGCTCCGCGGAACCGCGCGGTGTCGCCCGCGGCCTGGCTTGGCTGCGCGCCGTAGGCGGATTTGAGATCGCCGGACTTACCGGCCTCATTCTGGGCGCCGCTGAAAAGCGCATCCCCTTTGTGCTGGATGGCTACATCGTCACCGCTGCTGCGCTGGTGGCCGCCGAGATGGCCCCTTCCATTCGTGAATACCTCCTGGCCGCACACTGCTCCGCCGAGCCGGGACACAAGCTGGCCCTGCGGCAACTGGAACTGAAGCCGCTGCTGGATTGGGATCTGCGCCTGGGCGAAGGTTCGGGGGCGGCGCTCGTGCTTCCCCTGGTCGAGGCGGCCACCCGCATCCTTGCTGAAATGGCGACATTCGAAAGCGCTGGCGTCTCCGGCAAGATTTAAGGAGTCGCAGTTAGTTATGCGATCGCTACTCGCAGCTTTACGTTTTCTCACCCGCCTGCCGCTGCCGGCGGACCGCTCCACCGCGGTTGGGTATTCCACCGGTGCGGCCTGGTTCTGGGTGGCCGGCGCGTTATTGGGCGCAATCAGCATCGGCCTGAATCGGGCCTTGCTCGTTGTTTTCCCCGTCCTGCCGCGTCTGGTGCTGATCATCGCCGTCCAGTTCCTTCTTACTGGAGGCCTGCATTGGGATGGCCTGTCCGATAGCGCCGACGGATTGCTGGGCGGCGCCAGCGCGGGCCGCCGGCTGGAGATCATGCGCGATAGCCGCATCGGCGCCTTTGGCGCGATGGCGCTGCTGCTCGTCCTGCTCCTGCAACTCACCACTCTGCAATCACTTCCCCCACTCTGGTTGCCGATTGCCTTGGGCCTCGCACCTCTATGGGGGCGGTCCGGCATGGTCCTGAGCGCCTGGGTGGCGCGGCCGGCCCGCCGTGAAGGTTTGGGAGCGGCCTTTATCGACTCCACTGGCTGGGGAGCAGTGCTGTTCAATGTGTTGACCGCCGTGGGGCTGACCGCTCTGCTCAACTGGCGCTGGGCGCTGCTGCTGCTGGCTCTGCTGTTTGTGGTGACCCTCCCTTTTGATCTCCTGTGCCGGCGGTTGCTGGGCGGCCAAACGGGCGATACGCTGGGAGCGGTGAATCAGTTGGTCGAGTCCGCCGTGCTTCTGCTCCTGCTGTACCTGATGCTGCGCCTGCTGAGCCATCCCGGAGATATCGCGTGGACCTCATGGGGCTGGTCCGGGCATTGGGGCTTGCGATGATCCGTTCCGGAAACGATCACGGCGGCAGGGTTTGGGACGCGCAAGGGGAGCGTTCCGCGCGGCTGGATTTTTCCGCCAGTATCTGGCCGCATTCCGCGGCGCAGCGTCTGGCCGCCAATGCCGTTGCCGATCTGGAGCCCTATCCCGACTTCGACTGCCGCGCCCTCGTCGCCGCCGCCGCGCGTTTTTACGGCGTCGAAGAAGGCCAAATCCTGGCCGCGAATGGCAGCACCGAAGCGCTCTTTCTGGCCATGCATGCGCTGCGCCCCCGGTCGCTCACCATTTTTGAGCCAACCTTTTCCGAATACCTGCGCGCCGCGCAGTGGAGCGCCAGTTGCTTAAACGGAAGCGAGCCGCTGCGCATCCATCACGTGCTGGCTGATGCCGGGGACAACTTCCGGCCGCGGCTCGAGGTTCCCAGCGAGGGCGTCGCGGTGCTCTGCAATCCCAACAACCCAACCGGCGCGCTGGTCTCCCGTGAACGCCTGCGCTCGTGGCTGCACGCCTGTGAGGCGCAAAACGTCGACGTCATCGTCGACGAGGCTTTTATGGATTTCGTTCCCCAGAGTGAGTCGCTGTGCGGCTGCCTGGAGGATCATCCGAATCTGCTCGTGCTGCGCTCCTTCACCAAGTGCTTCGGAGTTGCTGGCCTGCGCCTCGGATTTCTGCTCGGGCCCGAGCGGCGGATCAGCGCGTTGCGGCCGCTGCTGATTCCCTGGAGCGTGTCCACTCCCGCGCAGCGCCTGGGCGTCGCGCTGGCCGCGCTTTCCGTCGATGAGCTACCGGCGGCGGTCGCTCACGAACGCGAGTGGCTGGCATCGCAGTTGACCGGACTGGGCTGGCGCGTTTTTCCCTCAGCGGTGAACTTCCTGCTCTGTTCAACGTCTGAAGCTCCAGACGTTCTCTCCGCTTTGGCAGCGCAAGGCGTGCTCTTGCGTGACGCCTCCAACTTTTACGGACTGGATCAGACCTATCTCCGTTGCGCCGTGCGGTCCCATGAAGAAAACGAAGCGCTCCTCGCCCTGCTGCGGCGGCAGAAGGAAGCGCATGAGGCGCCCGTGCGTGCCGGTGCGCCGGAGGGCCTCTTGTGAGCCTGCGCCTGCTCAGCGTTGTGCTGGCCTTTCTCCTGGATGTTTTGTTTGGCGACCCGCAATGGTTTCCGCATCCGGTACGGGGCATCGGTGCGTTCATTCAGCTTTTGGAGCCGCCTCTGCGCCGCCTTCGCAACCACCGCCTTGCCGGCGTGCTCCTGCTTTTCCTGGTGCTTGCGGCAACCTGTATTCCAGTGGCGCTGCTGCTTTGGCTGGTGCGGGGGGCGAGCTTCGCGGTCCAACTCGCGGTCAACGCATTTCTGTTGTGGACCACCTTCGCAACCCGCGATCTGGTGGATCACTGCGTGCCCATTTACCGCGCTCTCGCCAATGGCGATCTGGAGGCCGCACGGCGACTGCTGGCGCGCATCGTTTCACGGCAGACGGCATACCTGCCGGAAGGCGAGGTGGCGCGCGGGTGCGTCGAATCGCTGGCGGAAAATTTAGTCGATGGCAGCATCTCTCCACTTTTTTACGCCCTGCTCGGCGGACCTGTGGCCGCCTTTGCCTTCAAGGCCGCCAGCACCCTTGATTCCATGGTTGGTTACCGCACCGAGCGCTATCTCCACTTTGGTTGGGCGTCGGCGCGCTTTGACGACGTGTTGAACTACGTTCCCGCTCGGCTCACCTACCTGGCGCTTCCCGCCGCCACTTTATTTACCGGCAACCGCGCAGCGCGTTGCCTTCATGTGATGCGTGCCGATGGACTAAAAAATCCCAGCCCCAATAGCGGTATTCCCGAAGCCGGCGTGGCGGGCGCGCTGGGTATTGCGTTGGGCGGGCCAAGCATTTATCAGGGAGTGACCATCGAGAAGCCGCGGTTGAACGAATCGGCTGCACCGCCGCGGCCTCGCGACATCGTCCGCGCCGTGCGCCTGGTTTGGACCACCGCGGTGCTCTTTTTGCTCTGCGGCGTCGGCGCCGCCTTGGCCGGTAATGCCGCCCTCGGTTGGGTTCGCGCCTCGCGGCTGGATCGCACCGCGGCGAACGGGCTGAGCGGCAGCCACCGCATTGCCGCCTCCACTCGATTCCTCCGCACAGGGGCAGCCCAGTGAATACTTCTTACCTTCGTCAGGTGTGGTTTCCACTGCTTTGCCTGCTGCTGGGCATAACGTTCATCGCCAGCCTTGGCATCGGCCCGGTGCACCTTACCTGGCGTGAGGTGCTGGCGGCGCTGTGGTCTCCGCGTTCGGATCACTCCACTGCGGCGGTCATCGTGTTGCAGTTGCGCCTTCCTCGCGCCTTGACGGCGATGCTGGTAGGAGCCGGGTTGGCGCTTTCGGGCGCGGTGCTGCAGGCTCTGCTGCGCAATCCCCTGGCGGAGCCATTTACGTTGGGCGTCTCCGGCGGAGCGGGCTTTCTGGTTACCACCCTGGCCGCCTTCGCTCCGGCTTTGCTGGCGCGCCCCTACGCCGCTCCGCTGGCCGGCTTCGCCGGCGCCGCTCTGGCCACGGTCATTGTCTTTGGACTCGCCCATCGCCACGCCTTCAGCAGCACGGCGCTGGTCCTGTGCGGCATTATTCTGAGTTCGTTTTTCGGCTCGCTGGTTCTGCTCAACTTCGCCTTTGGGCGCCCGGAGGCGATTCAAAACGCCATGACCTGGCTGATGGGGACACTGGCTGGCGCGGACATGCGCACCGTCTGGGCGGCGTTCGCCGGCATGACCGTTCCGGCAATTTATATGTTCGCCTCCTGCCAGACACTGGACGTGCTCGGCATTGGCGAGGCACGCGCATTGTCTCTGGGGGTAGCTGTCCCCCGCGTCCGCAGGCTACTCTTCACTGCCGCCGCTCTGGTCACCGGGATCTGTGTTGCCAGTTCCGGCATTATCGCCTTTGTTGGCTTCCTGGTTCCCCATTTCTCTCGCTATCTTGCCGGCGCCCGCCACCGTGCTCTGCTGCCGATGACAGCGGTCGCTGGCGCCCTGTTTCTTTTGCTGGCCGACACCCTGGCGCGCAGCCTGTTTGGACCGCTGGAACTTCCGGTAGGCGCCATCACCGGCATCGTGGGGACGTTCTTCTTTCTCCTCTACTACTGGCGCCGCCCGCCGGGGGAGATTGCCTGAAGCCGATGATCCGTACTTCCCAACTCGCCGCCGGTCACGGAGGCCTGTCTTTCCTCAGCGGCCTGGACCTGCGCTTTCCCGCCGGACAGCTTTGGGGGATTGTCGGCCGCAATGGCAGCGGCAAGAGCACTCTGCTTGCCACCCTGGCTGGAATTCTCAAGCCGGTCTCCGGAGAGGTGTTCTGGCGCGATCGCCCACTGCGGCAATGGCCGCGTCCGCAACTGGCCCTGGAGGCCGCTTTTCTGCCGCAGCACCAACCCGCCGTCTTCCCCTACACCGTGGAAGAGTTTGCCGGTTTCGGGCGTCTGCCCTGGCAGCGCGCCGGCCGTAGCTCGCGCCGCGAGGATTCCCGGCAAGTCCGCGAGGCCTTTCGAGTGCTGGACCTGGAAGCATTGCATGGCCGTGGCATGACCGCGCTGAGTGGTGGCGAGGCGCAACGCGTTTGCCTGGCGCAGGTGCTGGTGCAGAATACGCCCGCGCTGCTGCTCGATGAGCCATTGGCTCACCTCGATTTGCTGCACCAGCTCCGGGTCATGCGGCATCTGCGCGAGTTGGCCGAGCGTGACGGTAAGCTGGTGCTGATTGCGATTCACGATCTGGCGCTGGCCTGGCGTTTTTGTACACATCTGCTGGTGCTGAGCGCCGCGGAACGCGGGCAGGCGCAGGTTCGTCTGGTGGAGACATCGCAAGCGGCGCAGGGCGCCGCCACCTTCGCCTGGGCCTTTGGCGTCCCTTTTGCGGTCGCCCCGGACTCCGGCATTCCTGTGCCGCGGCTCTGATAAGGAAGTCTGTTTCCAAGGACGTTCGAGTTCAATACGCTCGTGAAAGAATATCCCTATGCGCGACCGCTTTCCTTTGCGCTTCTCCGCCGCCGAACGGCAGGCACTCTATGAGGTGATCTTTGCCCGCCGCGATGTGCGTTGCGAGTTCCTGCCCGATCCCGTCGCTCCTGAGCAACTGTGGCGCGTGCTGGACGCCGCCCATCACGCGGGATCAGTGGGCTTCTCTCAGCCCTGGTCGTTTCTGGTAATCAGTGACCGGGAACGACGCGCCCGCGTTCGCGACGTCTTCCTGCGCGAGACGGAGCGCGCCGCTGAGCGCTTCCCGGAAGAGAAGGCTGCGCTCTACCGCCGCATCAAGCTGGAAGGTATCCTCGAAGCCCCCATTAACCTCTGTGTCACCTGCGACCGCGAACGCCATGGCCCCGAGGTGATTGGCCGCAACACCATGCGTCAGACCGACATTTACAGTACCTGCTGCGCCATTCAGAACTTGTGGCTGGCGGCGCGTGCCGAAGGGCTGGGTGTGGGCTGGGTCAGCATCATCGATCCGGAAGAAGTGAAACGGATTGCTGGCATTCCCGCCAATCAGGAGCTGGTCGCTTATCTCTGCCTCGGCCATGTCCGGGAATTCGCGGAAAAACCCGATTTGGAGAAGGTGGGTTGGCTGCAGCGCCTGCCCCTCTCCCAGGTGACTTTCTGGGAGCATTGGGGCGAGCGCCGCTCCGAGCCCTCAGGTAAGTTCGACCACGACGCCGAAAGCACCGATGGGTCTGTAAGCAGTGATGTGATCGAGGGTAGAAGCGCAGTCGAAAGCAAGGCCCACAACGGCCAGCCTGGCAAAGGCAAGGCAGGGTAGGCGGCCCTCAATTCCGTTCTACAACGCCGGTTGCCAGAGCAGGTCCACATCCACCGGCACAGAGTTCTTGACGGTGATAAACAGAAACTGCGGCGGTTTGATGCTGAAGTCCGAAAGCCGGAGGGGGAGCGTCCCGGTTAGGCGCAGATCTTTGCCCTCCGCGGTTACCGTGAAGGGGACCGCACGATAAATGTGTGTCTGGCCTCCAAACTGGACCTGAATATCGGCGCGCAGCGAACCGGGATGGATTTTCGATTCCGGCAACTCCGTGCGCACCACGACCATGGAGTTTTGCGCCCCATGGACCGCCTGAATCATGTGCAGGTCGCGATTGGTGTCGCCGGATTGAAACGACTGCACCGGCGCGGCCACTAGAAAATTGCATTCGCCACTGCCGCACAGTCCTTTGCCGCGCGCCGCTGTGCTTACTCCACTGACTGCGTGCAAAGCGTCGGAGACGTGGTAGGTGAGCGTTCCTTGCGCCAGTGCCCATCCCGAAGGGCTGCTTTGGGTCGCGGCGGGCAACACCGGAAGGAAAGCGAGGAACAACGCTGAAACAAGCGACATGGGTGTGTTCATGATGTCGTCCGGTCGAAGATGTTGAGGCCGCCTCGCTTTTATTCGACGCGCTCATCGACAGCGGGGTTACTGGACTGCCGGGCGCCGGCGGCGCGATCATCCAGGTCGCAGTGCCGCTCCAAACGTCTGCTCACAGATGGGGGCGTGCCTCGACCAGGAGCGCGGCAACATAGGCGCCCAGCGTGATGGCCGCAACCTGACCATGGGCTCGCGCTATGCCGTGAACGCGCTCGCCGCGGTTGCGCTGCGCATACGCCATCGCGCCTAGTACCGGAGTCAGGATCATGCCGGGCCCGTGGATCCAAGCCAACGCCTCGTGCCATTTGGTGGCCTTGGTGAGCCGCACGCCGCGAGGGCGTGGCGCCCGGATGGCGTAATAGGCGGTCGCCAAATACATTCCCACCGTCACCGTACCGAGCACCGCGTGCACGTTGCGTCCGGTCGTGCTTCCGGCCGGCCCGCTCGTGGCGCCGCGCGGAATGCGCGGGCCTTTGGCGAAACCTCCGGCAATGACGGTGGCCGCAAGGGGGATAGCCGTCAGTAGCCCCAGCTTCTGATGAATCTGCAGCATCCGCGTACGTCGGTCCAACAGCGCCTGCTCACGCGCATTGCCCTTCACCACGCTTGACGGAAAGCCCAGGCTGCCGAGAGAGACTTGTGGCGCCCCGTTCTGCTGGGAGATATCGGGGGGATGGGTCGCATCCCGCTGACTTGCCGGCGGCCTTGCAGCGGCGGCGGAGTTTTGGGAAAGCTCTCGGCGTATGCCGATGTCAATGGGCCGGCTGGCGGAAAGCGGCAACTGGTTCAGGAAAATTGGGCGCGTCAGCCTTGCCTTCTCCCAGAACGCGCCGGCGGGCGCAGCGAAGACAGTCGCAATCAGGCTTTGAGGCGAAGAGGCCAAGTCCGCCGTCGCCGGAGCACCTGCCGGGGTCGCAATTTGCCGCTGGGGGGCGATCAGCGCCTGCCCTTGTATTCCAACAGCGAGGCAGAGAGTGGCGGCAGCCGTGATTACAAAGCTCAACGGTCGGGCAACGTTCATAGCCAAGCGTAATACTTTTTTAGAGGCAGTTTGGCTGCGCGGGTTGGCTCCTCCCGTGGGAGGCACCTGGTATTTGGTGCCCAGGAGTTGACTGATACCGCAACTGACGCCCTCTGAACCTGTACAAGGCCGTCGCTCTTTCTGCGTTCACCCCATCCGCAACAGGAGCGAGCTGCATTCCAGACAAGCCAGGGCCGAGTCGAACTGCTTTCGAGTTCGAAATCGCAGGCCGAAGTCGTAGCGAAAGTCCGGAGTTGCCGCTTAGGTCCCGCACCGCTGGCGACGCCCGAGTTCGTCACCAGGCGAGTCGTTGGAGCGGAGGAGAGTGCGGCTTTTCTCAACAGGAAAAGCCGCATGCCGCTCGATCACAGAAGCCCCGTTGTGTGACGAACTCGGGCTAGTCAAGCGCGGCCACCATCCGTGAGCTTCGGCCGGGGGTCCCCGCGCCGCGCCGCGCGGCGTGAGGTGGGGGCCGGACACCGAAGCGGGTGGAATAAAAGCGGCCGTGCCGCTTTCAGTGTTTCTTCTCCGCCGCCTGATACTTTTTCAGACTCTTGCTGAAGCCCGCCTTGTCCGCTGGAGTAGCCAGCGCCAATGCACGTTCTTCGGCCCGCACCGCCGCGCGCAGGCGTCCGCTCTGGAAGTAGGCGTCCGCGAGCGTGTCCCAGTTGTTGTCGTTGTCGCGTTCCCCGGCAACCGCGCGCCGTGCCCACGTGAGGGCGGCGGCCGGTTTGTGTTCGCGCGGGTCTTTGGCGGTCAGATACAGCCATGCCAAATTGTTTTCCGCGATGTCGTCGCCATTGTGCGCGGCGCGCAGGAAGTAACCCTCCGCCCGGATTTCATCCTGGCGCAATCCGCCCTCGCCGTACTGGTAAAGCTCTCCCATGGTATTCAAGGCGGCGTTGCTGTTTTGTGCCAATGCTATCTTCAGCCAGCGCAGGCCTTTGGCATTGTCCACGCGGAGGCCGTCCTTGCCATGCAAGTAGGCCAGCGCCAGGTCATTTTGTGCAATGTCGTTTCCCGCCAGCGCCGCCTTGCGGAACAGAGGGATCGCTTGGGAATCGTTTTGGGCTCCTCCTATCCAGCCCTCGGCATACATCCAGCCCAGGTTGGTGATGGCGTCGGCGTTGTCCTGCGCCGCGGCGCGGCGGAAGTAACGAGCCGCTTGGGCGAGGTTTCTGGGAATACCGCCTCGTCCATGCGCATAGAGCCAGCCCAACGAGTTTTCCGCCCGGGCATCGCCGCGCGCTGCCCCTGCCTGTGCCGCCTTGGCGCCACGCTGATACCAGAGCTCAGCGAGATGTCGGTTGTGGACAACGCCGCGCCGGCCCGCCTCGTAGTCGCCCGCCAGGCTCAGCATGGCGCTGGCATTGCCGCCGGCGGCCGCTTTGCGGAACCAGCGCAGGGCGGCAGCGTTGTTGCGCTCGATCCCCGCGCCCCTCTCGTAGGCTCGCCCCAGGTCGTCGGCGGCATTCGCGTCACCGGCCTGCGCACGTTTTACCAGCCGCCGCATGGCGCTCGACAACGCCTCCGGCCGCGCATGCCGGCTGCCATGGTTCGGGGAGTAACTGCCTCCCAGTAGCGGACTCGCTGCCAGAGCAAACAGACCAACAGTTAGAAATGTTTGGAATGCAATTGGCCGCATGTTTTCTCCAATTCAGAAGCGGCACGGCCGTATCGAGAACGAAACCAGTTCGAGTTGCCCCTGGCTCGCAACGGCGCTGCGCGCTCACAGGCTACCAGAACGGGTAGCGGTACGCAGCTGGTGACCGCCGGTAAACGCGGCAGGGGCGTGCCCTTGCGCACATTGTGCCGCAGCACTGAGCCAGGCCATAGTAGCGAACTGATGCGCTTGGAATATTTTCGGCGCTGGCCGGTAAGCGCCAGAGGCGGGCGCCGGCGGAGCGTACAACCAACCGCAGCCCTCCGCGATCGGGCGAGCTCCAACGCTTCCGCTCCCGCATCACTGTGCACTGCCAGGCTCGTGCGCGCCGCCAGCCCAGGGCAGCGCCCCACTGACAACCTGCAACGGACAACCGGCTTACTGACAACCGGCAACTGGCAACTCCCCTGCGCTATGCTGATTGCAGCGCAGAGACCGCACGTTGACTGGAGGCTGATGTGATCCTGAGGCGAATCGTGTTCGCGGGTGCGCTGTTGAGCAGCGCCTCTCTAGGTCTGGCGGCCGGACCGGCGCCGGTGCACATCCAGGGTGGATGGGTACGTGGCGTGACGAGCGGCGGCTTGACCGTCTATAAGGGCATCCCCTTTGCCAAGCCTCCCGTCGGACCGCTGCGTTGGCGTCCGCCACAGCCGGCCGGCAGTTGGTCCGGTACCTTGCAGGCCGACCACTTCGGCCCCCCTTGTATGCAAGGAGCTGGCTGGGGAACGCAGGGGCGGCAGCCCAGCGAGGATTGCCTTTATCTCAACGTATGGACGCCGGCAAAGTCGGCCAATGCGGCGCTGCCGGTGATGGTCTGGATTTACGGTGGCGGCTTCTCCGCCGGATCGACCGCCGTTCCGGTCTTTAGCGGCGAAAACCTGGCTCGGCATGGTGTGGTTGTTGTAACTGTGTCGTATCGAGTTGGGCCGCTCGGGTTTCTTGCCCTGCCCGCTCTCAGCGCCGAATCCAAACATCATGTCTCCGGCAACTACGGCTTACTCGATCAGATTGCCAGCCTGCGTTGGGTGCGGCGCAACATCCGCGCCTTTGGCGGCGATCCGCACCGCGTGACCATATTTGGTGAATCGGCGGGGGCCATTTCGGTAAGCATGCTGGCCGCCTCGCCGCTGGCGCATGGACTGTTTCAGGGCGCCATTTCGGAGAGCGGAGGCTCGTTTGGGCCGCCGCGCACGCCACCGACGGCGGGCGAGAACGTGCAGACACTGGCCAACGCCGAGCGCGAGGGCACAGCGTTCGAGCGCCGCGTTGGGGCCAGCTCACTCGCCCAACTGCGGCGCCTTCCGGCATCGACGCTGCAGCGCGCGCAACGGGGGCCGATCGAGTTTTGGCCGGTGTTGGATGGCTGGGTCATTCCCGGCGATCAATACAAGCTCTATCAACAGGGGCGCTATAACGATACGCCGGTGCTGATTGGCACCAACTCCGATGAAGGCGCGCTGTTTGGCACGCCACCCAGCCGCCTGGTTTATGAACGGATGGTGCGGAGGCGCTTTGGGCCGTTTGCCGATCGCGTTCTGCGGGCCTATCCCGCCACAGCCGGGCAGTGGCGCCAGTCCAGCATGGACCTCATGCGCGATGCGGGCTTCGCCTGGCAGACTTGGGCATGGGCCCGGCTGCAGGCGCGCACCGGCAAATCCCGGGTCTACCTTTACTACTTCGACCACGTGCCACCGCGGCCGGCCAACTCGCCCTGGAAGAACGCGATTGGGGCGGTGCACTCGGAGGAGATCATGTACGTCTTCGAGCATCTGGATCAGCCGCCGCCTTTGCCATGGACCAAGGCGGACCGCCTGCTCGCGCACGACATGGCCGTCTACTGGACCAACTTCGCCAAGCAGGGAAACCCGAACGGTGCCGGCGTACCGCATTGGCCGGCCTTCACCAGCAGGCGCGCCGCCGTGATGCACTTCACCAGCGCGCCCCAGGTTGGGGGCGTCGCCAATCTGAACAAGTTGAAGGTGCTGGACGCCTACTTCGCCTGGCGCCGCTCGCCCCAAGGCGCGGCCTGGGCGCAAAAGCAGGCGCATTGAGATCGAGCTTCACTGCCAAAATTGCGAACGGGACAGTGGCCCGCCGAGGGGTAACGCCGGTGGGCTGATCGGCACTGGAGGCCGTGCTGGCGAGTGCGCGCTCGATGCACAATAGGAGGCGGCCCCATGTTTATCCTTACTGCGGAACAAATGCGCGAAGCCGACCGCCTCACCACGGAACGGCAGGAGATTTTCGGCATCGAGTTGATGAATCGCGCGGGCGGGGCGGTGGTGGAGGTATTGCGGCGCAAGTTCGGCGCCGCCGGAAATCTCGATGAGGTTCTCCGCGAAGTGTGTGTGCTTTGCGGCAAGGGCAACAACGGCGGTGACGGATTCGTGGTGGCGCGGCTGCTGGCCGAGGCCGGCGTCAGAGTGAATGTCGTCTTGTTCGCCGATCCGGAACAGTTGCATGGCGACGCCCAAATCGCCTTCCAGGCCATCCGGGCCACGAGCCTGAGCCATCCCGGACTTCGGTTGGCTCTCTTGCCGGTTGGCAGCGGTCAGGCCGAGCCGCCCCAGTGGCGGGTGGCGAAGGAGCAATGCGCCTCCGCGTCGCTGCTGGTCGATGCTGTTTTCGGCACCGGCCTGAAGGGCCCAGTGACTGGTTTTTTTGCCGAGGTGATTGCCCACGTCAATCAGCGGCCGGCTTCCATCCCCTTGGTTGCCGTTGACACGCCCTCCGGGTTGACCTCTTCCGCCGAACCGGAGGCTGAGCCCGGCCCCTGTATTCGCGCCGATGTCACCGTCACCTTTACGGCTCCTAAATGGGGGCAGTTGATCCCGCTGCACGCGGCCGATGCGGTTGGAGAATTCTGGGTGGCGGAGATCGGTACGTCCAGGGAGACGATTGCCGCGGCGCTGAACGGTGATGCGCGGAGTGCGCCGCGCGGACAGGTGCTTACCGCTCCCGATCTTGACTTCCTGCTGGCGCCACGCGCGCGCGAGTCGCACAAGGGCAGCTTCGGCCATGTACTGGTGCTGGGTGGTTCGCTTGGCAAAGCGGGCGCGGTGGCGATGGCGAGTGAGGCCGCCCTTCGCGTGGGTGCGGGGTTGGTGACTGCCGCGGTACCGCGCGGCATTCAGGCCATCGTTGCCGGCTACCGGCCGGAGATCATGCTGGAGCCGCTCGCCGAAACCGCTTCCGGCACGCTCTCGCGCGGGTTGCTGGAACCGCATGTGCTCGCGCAGGCTCTCGCCGGCAAGAACGTTGTCGCGATTGGCCCCGGCCTGTCCCAGGATGCGGAGAGCGCCGCCGCGATACGCCGACTGCTTCCGCAATTGCGGCTGCCGTGGGTGCTCGATGCCGATGGACTGAATGCGTTTTCCAGTGCGGGCGAACTGCCGCACGCCGGCACGCAGGGAAGTGAAGCGGCGGCGGTGCTGACGCCGCATCCCGGAGAAATGGCACGCCTGCTTGGTCTCAGCGTTGCCGAAGTGCAGGCCGGCCGTCTGCACGCGGCGACGCATCTTGCGGATCGAACGGGGTGCATTGTCGTTCTCAAAGGACACCGCACGCTCATCGCCGCTCCCGGCGGGCAGGTTTTTGTGAATACAACTGGCAATCCAGGCATGGCCACCGGCGGGGCCGGAGATGTTCTCACCGGCATGATCGCCGGACTGCTGGCGCAACGCCGAGCTTTTAGTGGTGTCTCTCCGCTGACCATCGTGGCGGCCGCGGTGCTGCTGCACGGCGCAGCCGGCGACGAAGCCGCCGCTGCGGAGGGAGAGTTGCCGTTGGTGGCTACCGATATCACGCAAATGATCGGGCGTGCGCTGCGCCAGCTTCGCGCCGCTGCCGCGCCATCCTGTCTGTTGCGCCTCTGCGCCTGACGCGCATATTCGCTTGGGTGTACAAAGGTGACGCTTTAAAATAAAGGCGTGACGACCACTGTGGATGATCCTGTATCTCTGCCGCCCGCGCTGCGCGAGTTTGCTTCGCATAGTCCCGAAGAGACCTTCGAGTATGGACGCACTCTCGCTTCGGTGCTGTCTGATTCCGCCTTAGTGCTTTTGCAGGGCGATCTCGGCGCGGGAAAGACGGCGCTGGTCAAAGGACTGGCCGAAGGTCTGGGTGTGGCGCGAGAAGAAGATGTGGTCAGTCCCTCTTACACGCTGATTCACGAGTACGAAGGCAATGGCCGCCGCCTGTATCACATTGATCTTTATCGACTGGAAGGCACTACTGAAATTGCCACGCTCGGGCTGGAAGACCTGCTGCCTGGTGGTCTCCGCGAAGCCGTGGTCGCAGTGGAATGGGGTGGAAAATTGCCGCTGCACCCGCAACAGCGCGCCCTGCTGATCACAATCGACATCACTGGCGAAACGAGCCGCATACTGCGCGCATCTTTACTATAAGAGAGCCCTGCTGGAGGACACGGTTCGCGCGCACCCTCTGGCCCTGCTTGCTCTCTGAGATTATGACTGAGCTATGGTGTGGCGTTGGATGTTCCTGGTGACTGCGGGCGTTTCCGCGCATCTCATGGTGTGGAGGGTATTTCGTTGCGCTGGCCATTCTCCAGAAAGCACGGTTCCAGCAACGGGGCGCAAACGGCATCTTCAGCACCGCCAGCCCCCGCCAATCCGGACACCGGGAGTTTGCCGGAAGCCGCCTCGCAGGAAGTTGAGCGTGGTGATCGGCGCGGCGTAAAGATGGGCTACAGTGGCCCGGAACGCCGGCGCACCACGCAGCAGATCCCCTTGGCGCACTCCAACGAAACGTCCTCTTCACCTCGAGATTGTTCGCAACGATCTTCCTCGGAACCGGAGCGGAAAACAGCATCTCCGGCGCAATCGCAACAGGCATTTGCTGACTCCCTCAAGCGCAGGGCCTCCTGACCTTGGCCCCTGTAGGTTGAGTCCGAGCTTGACTAAACCGCGGCATACGTCACGACCTCAGGCCGGTGCTGGTGGCGGCCCTGAAATGCACCCTGGACCTCTCCCGCTGGCGCCTCTTCCACTCGGGTCTGTTACTCTAAACCGTGCCCCTCTGGAACCACCACATGGTCCACAGCCTCCCGTGGACTGCGTATCTGCTCGGGGCTGTGGCTGCCGGCGCCAATGTCTTTGGCGGCATAGTCATCACCGCCCGCAATTGGGAACGGCGGTACGTCCGCTACTTTGTTGCCCTTGGCGCGGGCTTCATGGTGGGCGTCACCCTCACCGAGATGGTCCCGGAGAGCCTGCACCGCAATCCCTCCAGCGGTCCGCTCTTGCTGATCATCGGCTTCCTGCTGGTGCATCTGGTGGAGCACTCCATCGTTTCGCATTTTCATTTTGGCGAGGAGACGCATGCGGAGGAGTTCTCCCACGGTCACATCCCCTACTCGGTGCTGACCGGGCTCGGCATACACACCTTCTTTGATGGTGTTGCGATTGGCAGCGGCTTCCTGATCTCGGACTGGCTGGGATGGATGCTGTTCTTCGCCGTCTTCATGCACAAGATTCCCGAGGGGGTCACCATCGCATCGGTCATGCTGGCGGCCGGCAAGACGCGTTCCGTCGCGCTGCTTTCCGCTCTGGGGCTGGGGATTTGCTCCATCGCGGGCGTATTGCTGATGGCGCTCTTTCCGCTGGGTTTGCCGTATACATTCCCGCTGGCCGCCGGTGTGACGCTCTACGTCGCCGCCACCGATCTGCTGCCGGAGGTGAACCGCGAGCCCGGCATCGCCATGGCGTCGCTGGTATTTTTGGGCGCGGGTTTGCTGTTCGCGCTACGCTACATCTTTGGGGGCGGCGTATGAGGCTGGTCCTGAATAAGCGGCGGGATACGAACAACGGAGTTGCGAGCCCGCGGGGTGCGCATGTGCTTTGGCCACCCGCTAGCTCTCAGGGGGCTCGAAGACTCATTCGCACCCGCCTGGCCTTGTTTTTGACACTTTTGCTGACGCTGACTGCGGCGCGTGCCCAGTCCGGACCGCCCGACCCCCGGGCCGTCAAGCCGCAGGGCTACGTCAGCGACTTTGCCCACGTGCTCAGCGCCGATGACGTGGCCCGCCTCGATGCGGAGGCGCAGACGCTGCAAAACCAGCTTGGTATTCAGGTCGCCATGGTGGCGGTGAGCGATCTGGGCGGGCAATCCGCGTTTGACTATTCGTACAAGCTGGGACATGAGTGGGGAGTTGGCCAAAAAGGGAAGGACAACGGCGTCGTCATCCTTCTCTCCATTAACGATCATAAGTACTACACACAGATTGGCTACGGGCTGGAACCGTATATCACCGACGCGGACGCTGGCGCCTGGATGCGCAATCTGGTTCCTCTGCTGCGGCAGGGGCAGTATGCCAGCGTCTACGAGGCCATGCTGGCGCATATTCAGCAGACGGTGGCGCAACGGACCGGCAAAACTGTGCCGCCACTGAGTGCGCAGCCACCACCCGCGGCCGCGCCCTCCGGCAATACCGGCAATGGAATCGGCTTTGGGCCGTTCCTGTTTTTTATCGTCATCGTTTTGTTCTTCCTCTTTATCTCCTCGCGCGGCGCCGGTGGCGGCTGTGGTCCGGGCTGCCTGTTGCCGCTGCTGTGGGGCGGGCCGGGTGGTTGGGGCGGCGGTGGCGGTGGCGGCGGCTGGGGCGGCGGGTTTGGTTCCGGCGGTGGAGGAGGCGGCGGCTTTGGCGGCTTCGGCGGCGGCGATTTCGGCGGCGGCGGCGCTGGTGGCAGTTGGTAGCGGGGAGTGGCGATGACAGACGATGGCGAGGGACTGGTAACCTTGGCAACCTTCGCAAGGGCGCCAGAGGCCGGAATGGTTTGCGAGTTGCTTTCCAATAGCGGCATTCCCTGCGTTTTGCAGGGCGCAAACTATGGTGCGCTGGAGCCGCTGCCGCTAATCGGCGGATTTTCCGAGATCAGGCTCTTGGTGCAGCGGCAGGATTACCAGCGCGCCAAAGATGCCTACGAGGCATTTTTCGCCGGGGATGCGCCGCAGATGGATGAAGGCGATCCCAGATGAAGCATGGTTGAGACATTGTGGTTCGCTGGAACGTTGGAGTAGAACATCATGCCCAAACGCTTGGAACCGGAAAAGGCGATTCAACAGATTACCGGCTGGCTGCAGACCATCTTCAAAGAGCGGCTGGTGTCGCTGGTTCTCTATGGGTCGGCGGCGCTGGGTCATGAGCTTTCCGATTACTCGGACCTGAATCTGTTGTGCGTGCTCGACCGCATTGATGCGGCCGCGCTGCAAACGGGCGCTCCGGCCGTGCGCTGGTGGCGCGAGCAGGGCAATCCTCCGCTGGTGCTGCTTTCGCGCGATGAGCAGGCCGATGCCGCCGATGTGTTTCCCATCGAGTACCTCGACATCCAGGCCAATCACCGCGTTCTGGCCGGCGAAGACGTGTTTGCCAATGTGCCGCGCCATCCGCAACTGCATCGCCTGCATGTGGAACACGACCTGCGCAGCCGCCTGATCCGGTTGCGTGGCGCGTTTATGAGCACCGCGCCAGACAGTAAAGCCGTGGGAGCGCTGCTTTTGGAATCGGTGGGCAGCTTCATCACCCTTTTCCGTCACGCCCTGGTGGCCGCCGGGGAGCCCCTCTGCGCCGGCAAGCAGGCGACCGTGGAGGCCGCTGCGCATTACTTCTCTTTTTCCGCCGAGCCCTTTACGCGATTGTTGCAGGCTCGCCGCGGTCAGCCGAAGCTCACGAAAGAAGAGGTGTTGCCCCTCTTCTCGCAATATCTGGAAGCGATCCAAAAAGTCGAACGATCACTGGAGCAGATGCCATGAATGAAGCCCCGAACACGTCCACCGTTCCCGCAACCCAGGTCAACGGACGCCGTCTGCGCCGGCGCGGCGCCACCAACGTACTGCTGATTGTCGTGATTGTGATCGTGCTGGTGGTCTTCTGGCTGGTGGCCAGTTTTATCAGCATGCACAACAACATGGTCGCCATGCGCGAGAGCGTGCGTTCGCAATGGCATCAGGTGGATGTGGTCATCCAGCGGCGCGCCGACCTGATTCCCAACCTGGTGGCCACCGTGAAAGGCTTTGCCGCCCAGGAACAAAAAGTCATTGGAGAGGTTACCGCCGCGCGCGCCGCCCTGGGCGGCGCGCAGACGCGCGCCCAGACCATCTCCGCCAACAACCAGCTTGATGGCGCGCTCAGCCGTCTGCTCGTGGTGGTGGAGAACTATCCGCAGTTGACCAGCAACCGCAACTTCCTGGCTTTGCAGGACGAACTGACCGGCACGGAAAACCGCATCTCCATCGAGCGCCGCAAGTACAACCAGGCGCTGCAGACCTATAACACCTACGTCAGCGTCTTTCCCAACAGCATTGTGGCGCACATGAGCGGCATGAACTACGATTCGGACTACTTCACCACCTCGAATGCGAACCGGTCCGCGCCGCCGAAGGTGCAGTTCTAGCGGCCTTGCCGGTGGATAGTGCACTGTTCACCGTGGGGCGGTGCGGGCGGCCTTGCGACCGCCCTCCACTGGCGATCTCCCCCGGCGATCTCCCCCTGGCGGAGGACTCGGTGGCTCGCGCCAGTGGGTTCCTGACGAGCCAGGGCCGAGTTGAACTGCTTTCGAGTTCGAAATCGCAGGCCGAAGCCGAAGGTCCGGGGTTGCCGCTTAGGTCCCGCACCGCTGGCGACGCCCGAGTTCGTCACCAGGAGGGTTGTTGGGACGGAGAAGAGTGCGGCTTTTCCCAACAGGAAAAGCCGCATGCCGCTAGATCGCAGAAGCGCAGCTGAGTGACGAACTCGGGCTAGTAAAGCGCGGCCACCATCCGTGAGCCGCCCCTCGCGATCTACCCTTTGCGACGTTCGATCTGCTCGGAGTGCTTTGGGCTCTCTCTGTTGTTGGCAAGTGGGTTGGAACGTCGGTTTCTGGCCGAGCCGAGCGTCCCTGCCCAAACTGTGAGCGCATTGCCCCGGCAGCACCGCTTCCTCTCCTGCACCGCGGCCCGGGAGCCTGTCAATGGGTAGCTGGTTTACCCCGCAGATTCTTTCCCCCTTTGGGTCGTTTTTCTCTTGACACCTTGATCCACTCCGCTACTATGGGGGTCGTGGGTGGGAAAAAAGGGTGGCCAGTGGTCTAAAATGGTCGCCAAGTGGGTGGATGGGCCTTCCCAGAAACCCGAAAACGCCACAGGGAACACAATGCTGCGCGGCAACTATCCGGCGCGTGTGGACGACAAGGGACGTTTAAAGATCCCGACGGAGTTCCGCGCCCATCTGGATGAGGTGTACCCGGGCGGCAAGTTCTATATCACCAGCTTCGACGGGCAGAACGCTCATGTGTACCCCATGCGGGAGTGGGAAAAGATCGAAGAAAAGCTGGCGGCGCTGCCCTCCATGCACCCGACCAAGCAGAAGTTGCTGAGCCGGACCAACTACTACGGCCAGGTGGTCGAAATGGACGCGCAGGGGCGGGTGCTGATTCCGGCGGTGCTGCGCGAGGCGGCGGTGATGAAGGGCGACGTAGCCGTGCTGGGCTACCTCAAGCACCTGGAGGTTTGGAACCAGGAGCGGCTGCAGCGCGACATGCAGGACAAGCCGATGACGGACGAGGACAAGCAGACGTTGTCGGATCTGGGCATCTAGCCGCTTATGCCCCGGGAAGATCAGGAGCGGCCGGAGAGGGAAGAGCGGCGCCGGCAGCACGTACCGGTGATGCCGGACGAGGTTTTGGAGTACCTGCAGCCCAAAGCGGGCGGCACGTACGCGGATTTCACGGTGGGGGCCGGTGGTCACGCCCGGCTGGTCGCCGAGCAACTGGGCCCCAAGGGCCGGCTGATTGGGTTTGATAAGGATCCCGAGGCGCTGCGCCTGGCGGCGCGGGCGCTGGACGGGGTCGAGCCGCAGGTGGAGCTGGTGCACGCCAGCTTCGCGCGGGCGGCGCGGGAGTTGCAACGGCTGGGGGTAAGTCAACTGGATGGCGCCCTGGCCGACCTCGGAATGAGCTCGATGCAGTTGGATCGGGCCGAGCGAGGCTTCAGTTTTTCCGCCGCGGGTCCGCTGGATATGCGCATGGACCCCAGCCAGGAGCTGACGGCGGAGCAGGTGGTGAATCAGAGCAACGAGCGCGAGCTGGCTGACCTGATTTATCAATTCGGTGAGGAAAGGAGGTCGCGGAGAATCGCCAGAGCCATTGTCCGTTCGCGGCCGCTGCATACCACCGCCCAACTGGCGGAGGTGGTAGCGGCCGCGAACCGGCCAATGTTCAAGGAGCCGGCGCGCATTCATCCGGCAACGCGAACGTTTCAGGCGCTGCGCATCTTCGTGAACTCAGAGCTGTCGGACCTCTCGGATTGGCTGGACTTTTTGCCCGGTGTGATGGCGCCGGGCGGACGTGTGGTGGTGATCAGCTTTCACTCGCTGGAAGACCGGCCGGTGAAAGAGGCGTTCCGGGCGCAGGCGCAGGCGGGAGCGTACCGGATTTTGACAAAGCACGTGGTGTGGCCCACGGAGGCGGAGATCGCCTCCAACCCGCGGGCGCGTAGCGCCCGGATCAGGGCAGTGGAACGGTTGTGAGGGGCAGGGGGTTTTAAATGACAGACGTTTACTTCGTGCAGAACATCGACAACTCCCGGCTGATTCCCGTTCGCGACCCGCGCCGCGAGCGCGAGCAGTGCGTGCTGGCGGTGTGCATCGCGCTGCTGTTCTTCTGCGTTCTGGGCTACGCCTGGCAGAGTTTCCAGATTGTGCGGCTGGGGTATGAGACCGAACAGTTACGCGCCAAAGCCAACGGGCTGCAGCAGTGGAACCGTTCGCTGCGCCTGGAGCAGGCTTCGCTGCGCGACCCGATACGGATTTATTCCCTGGCCGAGCAGGATCTGGGCATGTCGACGGCGGCGCCCGGACAGGTGATCCGGATGGATGAGCCCATGCCGAGCGATAGCGGCGCCCCGGTGCTGGCGGAAGCCAGTCAGTCATTGCCGGTTGCGTCGCCGGGATCGCTGTGGTCGCAGAGCCGCGGCCAGGCTGGGCAGTGAGCGGGAGCTGAGGGGTTCCAAGACGTTACTTCGAATACTTACGATCGCTGAACGGCAGCCCGGAAGGGCCGCGCCGGTTCTGATTTCCCAAAGTAACCGACCTTTGACATGAATCCTCGCCGCATCACCCTTATGGAAGCCGTGCTGGTCGGGTGGGCGGTGCTGGTCTGTGCGCGGCTTTTCGATCTGCAGGTTTTCAACTACGGGTTTCTCCTGCACAAGGCCGAGCGGCAGCAATTGCGAACGATTGACGTCAGCGCGCCGCGCGGCGTGATCTATGACCGCGACCTGCATCCGCTGGCGATGAGCCTGCGGGTAGACTCGGTCTTTGCCGTTCCCAGCCAGATCCATGACATCGAAGCGACCGCGCATGCGCTGGCGGGTGTGCTGGGACTGGACGAAAAGGACCTGGCCGGGCGCATGCACGCCTCGCGCAGCTTCTGCTGGGTGGCGCGCAAGATTACCGCGGAGCAGAGTCTGCGGCTGCACCGGCTTGATCTGAAAGGCATTTACTTCCAGAAAGAGCCCAAGCGGTTTTACCCCAAGGGCACGCTGGCGGCGCAGGTGCTGGGCTACGTGGGGCTGGACAACAAGGGCCTGGGAGGCATCGAGCGCGAGTTCAATCCTGAAATTCAGGGGCAGAGGGGCAGCATGCTGGTGCAGGTGGACGCGCACCAGCACTCCTACAATCATCTTTCCGAGCACCTGGACGCGGGTGAGAACCTGGTGCTCACCATTGACGAGAACATCCAGTACATCGCGCAACAGGAACTGGACGCCGCGGTGGCCAGCACGCACGCGCTGCGCGGCACCGTCATTGTGGAGCGGCCTTCGACCGGCGAGATCTTGGCCATGGCCACTTCGCCGTCGTTTAATCCCAACGATTACGCTCACACCAACCCCAGCTATCTGCAGAACCCGGCCGTCACCGACGTCTATGAGCCCGGGTCGGTGTTCAAGATTGTTACCGTGTCGGCGGCGCTGCAGGAGCACCTCACCAATCCCGACGAGCCAATTGATTGCCAGATGGGATCGATCTGGGTGGGTGGCCGTCTGATTCACGATCACGCCCGGTTTGGCATTCTCACGCCGACGCAGATCATTCAGCACTCCAGCGACGTAGGAGCGATCAAGCTGGGGTTGCGGCTGGGCGATGACCGGTTTTACAAGTACATACGCGCCTATGGCTTTGGCCAGAAGACCGGCATTGAACTGCCGGGGGAGTCGCGGGGCCTGGCGCGTCCGCCGGACCGTTGGACGCCGATGTCGATTGGGGCGATCAGCATGGGCCAGGAGATCGCGGTCACGCCGATCCAGGTGGTCTCGATGGTGTCGGCAGTGGCTGATGGCGGCGTGTATCATTCTCCGCACATTGTTCTGGACCGCTTTACCGGCCCCCGTCCGGCCACGCTGCCGCAGTACCAGGTGCCGCTGGGACGGCGCATCGTCAGCGGGCGTGTGGCCAACGAAATGAAGATGATGCTGGAGCAGGTGGTCTTGGCCGGCACGGCTCAGCCGGCACAGCTCAATGGTTACACCGCCGCGGGCAAGACGGGAACCGCGCAAAAGGTTGATCCCGGCGGCCATGGGTATTCCAAGACCGACTACGTGGCCAGCTTTGCCGGCTTTGCTCCCCTGCAGAACCCAGCCATCACCGTGCTGGTGGTAATCGACTCACCACGGGGCGGGCACGAGGGCGGCAAGGTTGCAGGTCCGGTCTTCAAGCGTATTGCGGAGCGGGTGCTGCCGTATCTGGGTGTGCCGCATGATGTGCCGGTGAACAGCGCGCCACCATCGCTGCTTGCCGGCGCCCATCCAGCAAGCGAAGGTTCCGGCCGCTCCCGTGGCGAACTTGCCGATGCCGCTCAGGCAGTGACGGATTCCGGCACGTCCGACACGGCGGAAATCAACGGCGACCAGCAGCCGTATTCGCCGGCGCCGGGCTCGGTGATTGTGAATCTGGGGAAAGGGCTGACCGTCCCCAGCTTCAGCGGGCAGCCGGTACGTGTCGTTGCCGGAGAATGCGAACGGCTGGGGCTGGACCCCATCCTGCAAGGGCATGGTGTCGCCGTTTCTCAATCGCCCGCCGCCGGGGTCGCGGTGGTGCCAGGCAGCAAGGTTCTGATCCGTTTCAGCGAATAAGTTGTGGATGCTTGAGCAAAGGACAGGAGTAGCGGCGCGGCCCTGAAACAAGACGCAACCCGGAACTCCCCACTCGTGCGCCGCTGGGTACGGCCGGCGCAGCTTAGTATAAGAAAAACGGGGTTCGTGAGTACTGAATGGACTTAAAGACGCTGCTCGAGCAAATCGAATTGGTTGAACCTGTCGCGCCCAGCGCCGAGCAGATTTCCATCCAGGGCCTGCATTACGATTCCCGCCGCATACAACCGGGACAGGCTTTTGTGGCGATCCGGGGCGAGGTGGCGGACGGCAACGACTTTGTTGGAGCCGCGGTTAAGAACGGCGCGATCGCGGTGCTCTCCGAGCAGCCGGCGCCCCCCGGTCTTGATGGTGTGTGCTGGGTGCGGGTGGCGCAGGCGCGGCGCGCGCTGGCCACGGCATCGGCCAATTGGTTTGGGCGCCCCGCCGGACGTTTGAAGCTGGTGGGCATTACCGGAACCAACGGCAAGACGACGACCGCGTTTTTGACCGAGTCGCTGCTGCGGGCGGCCGGGTGGCGCACCGGACTCATCGGCACGGTGGAGTACCACGTGGGCGGCGAGGTGATCGCTTCCCCGCACACCACGCCGGAATCGTATGACTTGCAGGCGCTGTTTGCCAGGATGGTGGCGGCCGGATGCACGGCCGCGGTGATGGAGGTGTCCTCGCACGCGCTCGCCATGGATCGCGTCTGGGGATGTCACTTCGACGTGGCGGTGTTCAGCAACCTTACGCAGGACCATCTGGATTTTCATCGCACGATGGCGGCTTACCGGGACGCTAAGCGCCGTCTGTTTGAGGGCACGGGAGCGGGGGCGCCCAATGCCGCCGTCGTCAACGCCGACGATCCCGCCGGGGAGGAGATGGTTGCGGGATTTGCCGGGCGCCGCCTCTGGTACAGCGCGCGTGCGGAAGCGGTTCGCTCGCGCCGCAACGATGAACTGCTGCTGGCCGGCGATCTGCGAATGCTGCCCACCGGGGTGCGTTTTCAACTGCAAGGACCGGACTGGCAGGCGCCACTGGAGAGCAGCCTGCTGGCGCGGGTAAATGTCTACAACCTGCTTGCGGCTATCGGCACGGTGCTCGCCCTGGGCGTGGACCGGGAGAAGGTGCTGGCAGAGGTTCCCCGCCTGCCGCGCGTGCGTGGGCGCTTTGAGCGGGTCTACGCTGGACAGCCGTTTACCGTGGTTGTGGATTACGCCCACACGCCTGACGCACTGGTGAACGTCCTGGAACTGGCGCGTGAGATGGTGAGCGGGAGCGAGGCGCTGGCGGGTACAGAGAGTACAGATGCGGTCCGGAATCCTGGTGGGTTGAGGCCGCGCATTATCACCGTGTTCGGCTGCGGAGGGGATCGCGATCGCGGCAAGCGTCCACTGATGGGAGAAGCCGCGGCGCGGCTGAGCGATCTGGTGGTGGTGACGTCGGATAACCCGCGCAGCGAGGATCCCCGGCTGATCATGAACGACATCCTGGTCGGGCTGCAGCGTACATCCACGCCGCGGCTGGTTGAACCCGATCGCCGCATGGCCATTGCGCTGGCCATGCACGAGGCGCGCCCCGGAGACGTGGTGGTTCTGGCCGGCAAGGGGCACGAGGACTACCAGATTATTGGCACGGAGAAGCAGCATTTTGACGATCGCGAAGAGGCGCTGAAGGCGCTGCAGGAGCTGGGCTACGTGCTTTGAGGTCGAGGCTGGCAGCCGGGAGAGAGCAAGCGAAAGCGGTCGCGAGGTCCACGGAGCCGGCAAGCGGCGTTCGGCAGCCGGCAAGTGACAACGCCGCCGCCGGTTTCAACTCTGCGGACGCCGTTACCAAGTCAAACATAACGAGCCAGGGCCGAGTCGAACTGCTTTCGAGTTCGAAATCGCAGGCCGAAGTTGTAGCGAAGGTCCGGGATTGCCGTTAAGGTCCCGCACCGCTGGCGACTAGTAAAGTGCGGCCACCATTGGTGAGTTTCGGCCGGACACCGAAGCGGGTGGAATAAAAGCGGCCGTGCCGCCTGAATGCAGGCCGTGCCTCCAGCGGGTGGCGGCGCTGCTATCCTTGAACGTATGCAGCTAGCTCTGGCGGAGATTGCCAGCATTCTCTCCTGTGCGCCGCCGCCGGTATTAGGACTGGCCAGCGGCTACTCCATTGATTCGCGCAGCATTCGTCCGGGAGAGGTGTTTTTTGCGATTCGCGGCGAACGCTTTGACGGGCACGATTTCGTTCTGACGGCGCTGGGCGGGGGCGCGCTGGCCGCAGTGGTGGAGCAAACGGCATACGAGCGCTATGCGGAACCGTTTCGGAACCGCATGCTCGCCGTGCCCGACACGCTGGCAGCGCTGCAGACGCTGGCGGCGGCGGTGCGGCGGCGCTGGGGAAAGAAGATCGTCGCCATTACCGGCTCGGCGGGCAAGACCACGACCAAGGAGCTGACCGCGCAGGTGCTCTCGTCGCGCTACCGGGTGTTGAAAACCGAGGGCAACTACAACAACCACTACGGGGCGGCGCTCACGTTGCTGCGGCTGACGCCGGTACATGAGCTGGCGGTGCTGGAGCTGGGGATGAATCACGCCGGGGAGTTAACCCAGCTCGCCAGCATAGTAGGACCGCAGGTGGCGGTGTTCACCAACGTCGGTCCGGTCCACCTGGAGTTTTTTGGCTCGATTGACCGTATTGCCGATGCCAAATACGAGCTGGCCGCCGCAATTCCAGCGGCGGGGGTCCTGGTGCTGAACCAGGACGATCCTTTTGTGCGCACTTTTGACCGCAACTTCAGCGGCCGCGTGATCCGCTATGGGAGGCAGGCGGGGCAGTTGCGAGGCGATGCCACACTGCTGATCGACGAGGTCGAGCTGCAGGGAGAGCGTGGGAGCCACTTCCGGGTCACCGCTCGCGCCGGCTCGGTCGAGGAGACGGCCCACGTCCATCTGCCTCTGCTGGGCGCCCATAACATCAGCAATGCCGCCGCAGCCCTGGCCGCCGGATCGATCTTCGGCGTGCCGTTGCGGGAAGGGGCCCTGGCCCTGGAGACGATGGCGGCGCCGCCCTCCCGCGGGCAGATCCTGCACAATGCCGGCGTCACCGTTCTGGATGATTGTTACAACGCCAACCCTCCCGCGATGAAGCACATGGTGCAAGTGCTGGCAGGGATGCCGGGAAAGCGCCGGATCGTCGTGGCGGGGGAGATGCTGGAGCTGGGGCCCAGCGGGGCGGATCTGCACCGCGAATGCGGAAAAGCCATGGCCGAGGCCGGCGTGGACACCATCTTCGCGGTGCGCGGGTTGGCGCGCTACTACCTGGAAGGGGCGGAGGCGGTTGGCTTTCAAGGGCAGATGCGCTTTTTTGAGGATGCCGAAGTCTGCGCCACTCCCTTAGCTGAGCTGGTTCAACCTGGCGATGTGGTGCTGGCCAAGGCCTCGCGCGGGGTGCGGCTGGAAAATGCGCTGAAGGGCATTGTCAACGCCGGCGCAGCACGCCATTAGGCGGCAATTGAGGCTCAATCGTCCCGTACGCCAGTTTTGAGGGGTGGCACTGGTCCGGCCCGCCCAGTTGATGTCGTGAGCCGGAGTGCGGCCAACGAGCCAGGGCCGAGTCGAACTGCGTTCGAGTTCGAAATTGCAGGCCGAAGTGATAGCCAAGGTCCAGGGTTGCCGTTGGGTCCCGCACCGCTGCCGATTAGTAAAGCGCGGCCACCATCCGTGAGCTTCGCCCAGGGTCCCCGCGCCGCGCGGCGTAGGTGGGGCCGGACACCGAAGCGGGTGGTATAAAGGCGGCCGTGCCGCCATTTGTGGAAATGGCCTGGCCGCCGTAAGCTGTCCCTTACCTATTTTTATGCTTTACTGGCTCCTCTACCTGAAGCTGCATCGCTACTACAGCCCGCTGCGGCTGTTCCGGTTTTTGACTTTCCGCACGGCCTTTGCCAGCCTGACTGCCCTGGCGATCTCGATTCTGGTTGGGCCCTGGCTGATCCGGCGCTTGAAGGAATTTCAGATTGGGCAGTATATCCGCGAAGAAGGGCCCAAATCGCATCAAGTCAAAGCGGGAACGCCGACCATGGGCGGGCTGCTGATCAATATAGCCATCGTTGTGCCGACGCTTTTGTGGGCCGATCTCAGCAACCGTTTTGTCTGGGTGGCGGTTTTCTCGCTGCTGGCATATGGCCTGATTGGCTTCATGGATGATTACGCGAAGGTGCGCAAGAAGCGCAACCTGGGGCTGACGGCACGGCAAAAGCTGTTTCTGCAGGGCCTGCTGGCGGTAGGCATTGCCAGCGCGCTGGTCGGGTTCCATGCCGAAGGGGAGTACTCCACCCAGTTAGTGGTTCCATTTTTCAAGCAGTACCACCCGGACCTGGCGATCCACTCGCTGCTGACGTTTCATCATCTGTTTCTGCTGGCCTTCCTGCCGTTTGTGGTCTTTGTCACATTGGTGATTGTTTTCAGCAGCAACGCGGTCAACCTCACCGACGGTCTGGACGGGTTGGCAATTGGCTGCACCATCATTGCCGCCGGTGCGCTGACCGCTCTGACCTACATTTCCGGACACGCGATCTTTGCCAGCTACCTGGAACTGCAAAAAAATCCCATGGCGGGGGAGCTCTCGGTATTTTGCGGATCGATGGTGGGCGCCAGCATCGGTTTCCTGTGGTACAACGCGCACCCCGCCGAGATTTTCATGGGCGATGTCGGATCGCTGGCTTTAGGCGGCGCCATCGGAACGGTCGCGGTCATGATCAAGCAGGAGCTGCTGCTTCCATTTATTGGAGGCATTTTCATCCTGGAAGGTCTCTCCGTGATTTTGCAGGTGGGCAGCTACAAATTACGCGGCAAGCGCATTTTTAAGATGGCGCCCCTGCACCACCACTTCGAACAACTGGGTTGGAGCGAATCGAAGGTGATTGCGCGCTTCTGGATTCTGAGCGGGATTTTTGCCTTGTTCGCGCTGACCACGCTGAAGCTGCGCTAGCCGTTGGAGCCAGGGTCCGTGCCGCCGCGCCTCATGTTGCCTTTCAAAATCATCTATTCCGACCGCTATTATTTGCCGTTGGGCGACCATGTCTTTCCCGGCGAGAAGTACCGGCTGGTGCGGCAGCGGCTAATAGAAAGCGGTGTGGCCAGCGCAGAAGATTTCCTCGAACCCGAGCCCGCCCGGGATGAAGACATCCTGCTGGTGCATACCCCGGAATACGTGCAGAAGCTGAAGAGCGGGACATTGAGTGCGCGGGAGCAAGCCGCGCTGGAGATTCCGTACTCTCCACAACTTGTCGAGGCGTTCTGGCTGGCGGCCGGGGGCTCCATCCTGGCGGCACAGCGCGCATTGACGGAGGGACGCGCGGTGAACCTCGGCGGCGGTTTTCATCACGCCTATCCCGATCATGGTGAGGGTTTTTGCGCCATCCACGACGTTGCCGTCGCGATTCGGGTTGCGCAGCACAAGGGCGCGCTGCGGGATGCGATGGTTGTGGACTGCGACGTGCACCAGGGCAACGGCAGCGCCGCCATTTTCGCCAGCCCAGCGGGTGCGATCCGCTCCACGCGGCGGCTGGAGCTCAGCACCGGAACGGCGGTGTTGCAGAGTCAGGATCCCGGCAACGTGTTTACCTTATCCATGCATCAGGCGGCCAATTACCCCGCCTACAAGCCGCCATCATCGCTTGATGTGGATCTGCCGGACGGGGTTTCCGACGCCGATTACCTGGAAACACTGGAGAGCGCACTGGATCTCGCACTCGCGCATTTCGCTCCCGGCCTGTTGTGCTACATTGCCGGCGCCGATCCCTACGCGAAAGACCAGCTCGGAGGCCTGGCGCTGACGATCGAAGGATTACGGCAGCGCGACGCACTGGTTTTCCAGGTGGCGGCGCGGCGCGGAATTCCCGTGATGGTGACCTTGGCGGGAGGGTACGCGGTCCAGGTGGAAGACACCGTCCGGATTCACTGCAACACTGTCAGCGCGCTGGCTGCGGCCGGGGTTTGAGGGGACTCAGCGGCAGTTCATTTCCGCGGTTGCCCTTGCCATTGCCCTGACGGAGTCCCGGCGAAAGCGGGCCTGCAGCTTGCGGGTCCAAGGGTAGCCCAGCCTGGCCAAGCGCGCGTGCGGGCGGGAGAAGGCATAAAGATCGTACCAGACCGAGTCATCACCACGATGCCATTCAACAGTAAAGCGTTCCTCTCCCTCTTCGCCGTGTTCCTTAAGAGTTCCGTAGGCAAAGCCGAAGCGGTCGATGCCATCGCGTTGTTCATCAATTAAGTCGATCACCCGGCAGGCGTTTAATGACCAAAACCCGTAATGCCGAATCAAAACGGCGGCGACAATGCCCGGACGGAGGGTGGAGGCGGAAAGGCAGACATGTATCCAGTTCATGTCAAACATTTTCCAGCTCAGAATGGCTCGTTGAGCGGCGCGCCAGTTCCCGGTGCCCGCGCCAATCTGACTTCTTACGTGATCGAGCTGAAAGCAGCGCGGGGCGGCATTTCGCAACGAGGCGCCGACGTCTGGATAGGAGAACGCGGCGGATTGCTGTTGGCGCAGAAACTGCCGAATGGCGGAGTCAGGAGGGCGCCTCGCGAAAAACATACTCAGCAGTCTAAACGAGCCAGAGTAGAATCGAGCGGCTTTCAAGGGCGAGCTCGCAGGCCGGCGTGAGCACCGACGCCTGGTATTTACAAGTGTTGAACCAGCGGTGCGGGGGCCACACCGGTGCTGCCCTTCAGCAGCCAATCGAGCCGCTGGCTTAGTTCCGCCGGACGTAGTTCTCCGAGCAGGCGAAAACGCACCACGCCATCCGCATCAACTACCACCGTGTCGGGGACTTCCTCGCCGAGTTGAAACTTCTTCATGGCGCTGAGCTTGGGATCAAGCCAGATGGCATATGGGACCTGATAACGGGCGAGGAATGCGGGGATGTGATCTTCCGTGTCCCTGGAATCGAGCGACACGCCGATGAAGACGATGCGCCCCTTGAACTGCCTTGCAAGCGCCACCAGGGCAGGGGTCTCCTGGTTGCAGGGCCCGCACCAGGTCGCCCAGAAATTCAGCACGACAATCTCGCCGCGGTACTGGCTGAGCTTGACGGTGCGGCCTTGCAGGTTCTTCAGCTTCAGCTCGGCGGCTTTGGGCTGGCGCATGGAGAAGGACAACACGCTTAAGCAGAGCAATGTCCAGGTGATGCGAGTGGTGTGATGAAACATCGCAGTATCCGCTGAGCAAGGGCGGCTGCCATGAAGGCTGCCGCCCTTGCGTGAAGGCCGCCTGTTAGAAGCGGTGGGTAAAGCTGGCGAACCAGACGTAATCGGCGAAAGCGGCGTCACCGTGCGTGCCCAACTGCTTGTCGGGAACGCTGCGGGTGCGGTCGCGGTAGAGAGCGCGAGCGACGCTGCCGCTCAGGACGTCATTGCCTCCGTGGAAGGCCCAGGTAAGGCCCGGTTCCAGGGAGATGGCGAAGCCCGGACGCCGCCAGCCCTCGCTGCCGGTGAGGAGATTGCTGGCAGGAACACCTTCATCGCGGGGTCCGAATGTGAGCGTCAGGCCGTTAATGGATTTGAAGCTGTAGGCCACGCCGGTTTGCAGGACGTATTCGTCCGACGTGGCGACGAAAGCTGTTTGTGGCGGATGTGGCGGAAAGCCGGGCAAGTTCGCCGAGACGCCATTGTCCTGGGAGAGCATGGCGGTATAGCTGCCATTGAAGTAGGCCTGCGTCTGCGGCCCCATCTGCTGGAATGAGTTCCAGTTGAAGTTGATGCCCCAGGCGCCCGTGCCCGGCTGGATGGAGTAGTCGGCAAGCGCATCCACAGGGGGCTGGCCTGGTGTGATGACCAGGTTGTTGGTTTCCGCGTCATTGCCGGTGGGCATCTGCAACCCAAGGCCGAGTTGCACGTTGTGACTGGGATTGGCGGTTGGATCCCACATCCAGCGCTGAACTCCCAGCACGATGTCGCCAATGCCAGATGTGGCGTAATGGCCATCGGTTTCAAAGGGGCGGAAAACGCCAGCGGCGATCGTGTATTGCCGGCTGGCAAATTCGACGGGGATATCCAGCGAGGCGCTCCAGCGATTAGTCATCTGATAGGTCAGGTTGGCGTCCAGCAGGTTGATGCGGTTGCGTACTTCGCTGCCATTTTGTTCGCGATAGACCTGCTCGACATCGCCGACAAAGTGGCGGAAGGAATACTGATGGCGCTCCCCGATAGTGAGCTGCCAATGCTTGGGCTTCAGGTAGCCGCCCTGACTTTGCGGTCCGCCGGCGCCGGCGCCGGTGGTATGGGCAATGATGCAACCTTGCGCGGCGGCGCCGGTTACCATGCCGGCGATCGCCAGAGCGAGAAAAACTGACCGATGCGGTTTAGAAACCAAAATATTCACACCTTGTCCTTTACGACAGAGATCTCCGTCCCGCTTGCCTGGAAACCTTGCAGTGCAGGCGGAGTGCAGTGATTGTCGGCGAGGCGCCGGTGTGAGCGCCATCACAGTAGGGGCTAGGTGGAGAGGGAAGAACGAGTAGGCGCGCTGAGCAGGGGAGGGTAGCGAGGCCGGGGCAAAGGTACTAGAAGAGCAACACAAAAGAGCGGAGGCGATGGGGAAGCGTTGCTGTTGCAAGGCGGCGGGTTCCGTGACGAAGCGCACGAAATTTGCCAGAATGGAGTCCGGAGGCTTTTCCCCTATGTCTGCACCGGCCAACTCTGCTCAACTCACCCCAGAACGCATAATGAAACTAAACTGGGGCTTCGCGCCCACGCTGGTGCTGGGCGCCGCACTGCGGCATGGCGTTTTCGACCGGCTGGAGAACGGTCCCAAGACTCTCGCCGAACTGGCAGGTGAGACGCACACCTCCGAACGGGGACTGCGGTCGATTTTGAACGTGCTGGTGGGGTTGGAATTTTTGAGCAAGAGCGGCGAGCAGTATGCCCTAACGGCGGAGAGCGCGGCTTTTCTGGTGTCGGGCAAGCCGGGCTTTATGGGCGGGCTGCTGCGGCATGCCACCAAGGACCTGATCGTTTCCTGGTTGCAGATTGACGAAGTGGTGGCGAGCGGGAAGCCGTCCAAGGGCGTAAACCAGGAGGCGGTGGGGAGCGAGTTTTTCCAGAAGCTGGTTCCGGAGATTTTCCCGATGAACTACCCGGCGGCGCAGGGGCTGGCAGCTCACCTGAAGCTGGGAGGGCAGCCGCAGACGGTGAAGGTGTTAGACCTGGCGGCTGGATCGGCGGTGTGGAGCATTGCGCTGGCCCAAAGCGGCGGAAACGTGCAGGCGACGGCGCTGGACTGGCCACCGGTAATTGAGGTGACCAAGAAGATCGTGGCGCGCTTTGGTCTTGCGGAACGTTTTTCGTATATTGCCGGCGACCTGATGAGCGCGGATTTTGGGGGCGGCTACCAGGTTGCAACGCTGGGGCACATTCTTCACAGCGAGGGCCAGCAGCGCAGCAAGCGGCTGTTGAGGAAAGTGTTTGAGGCGCTAGCGCCGGGCGGTACGATTGCCATCGCCGAATTTCTGGTGAATGCGGATCGCACCGGACCCGTGATGGGGCTGATCTTTGGGGTGAATATGCTGGTCAACACCGATGAGGGCGACACCTACTCGTTTGAGGAGATCAGCGAATGGCTGAAGCAAGCGGGGTTTGTGGCGCCGAGAACCCTGGAAGGTCCGGGAGCTTCGCCGTTGATTCTGGCGACGCGTCCGTAGGGGAGAGGCGGCAGGTACAGTGGCGGCCCGGTGGAGGGTTCATTTTGAAACTTCCGCCGGGCCGTTCTATTTCTGCAGGCAGAGTGGCGGTGGGATGCGGAATTTGCTGGGAGGGAGCGGAGGGCAGCGGCATGCTAGGGGCAGGATGCGTTACTCTTCCGTGCTCAAGTCGACTACGCAACAAATGATTCACCTGGTTTGGCCGCGTTATGCGGGGCGGATCCGGCAGGGGCTGGCGCGCGGCATGCGCAGTCCGGATGCGCTGGGCTTGCCGGGGCTGCCACGGCGGCGCACGGGCGAAGAATTGCTGCTGGAATCGCTGGAGTGGCGCAACCTGATCATTTACGACATTGGGGCGCATGTGGGCGGATTCACCATGTTTTTTGCGGCGCGCAGCGCGCCGCGCGGCAAGGTTTACAGTTTTGAGCCGGCGCCGCAAAACTACGAGCGGCTGCTGGCGAACCTGCGTACCAACAGATTGCATAACGTTCGCGCCTTCCAGGTTGGGATTGGGGGCGGCAGCAGCCGGCGGCGGATGCATCAACAGGGGGAAGACAGCGGGACGTTTGTGCTGGAGCCGTTGGAGCGGGAGGTGGAGATCGCCTTAAGTGACGGTGGAGAAGAGGCTGGCGAAGGCCCGCTGCAAGGCGAGTGTCAGGCGCCGGTTCACCAGCGTGCATTGGGTCCACGACTGGTGACAGAGGGTTCCGCCGGTGGCAATGAAAAACCGGCAGGCCGATCCGCCGAAGGCGGGCTCCAACGTACTGTTGCGGACGCAAAGCGCTGCGCAGCTCCGCTTGGGATTGCAACCGAGGGGACGGTTCGCGTGGAGGCGCTGGACGAACTGGTGCCCCGCCTGCAGTTGCCGTGGCCCAACTTCATCAAGATCGATGTCGAGGGCATGGAACTGGAGGCGCTGGAGGGCATGCATCAATTACTGCGCGCCTGCCGTCCGCGCCTGTTTGTGGAAATGCACGGCGCGGATGAAAACGGTAAGCTGCGCAACGCCGAGCAGGTGACGGCCTTTCTGCTGCGCCACGACTACAGCATTGTGCATGTCGAGTCGGGGCGGCCGGTGACGGCGGGGCAGGCGGGAATCGCCGTCCGCGGACACCTGTATTGCACGCCGCGTGCACCGCAAGCGGAGGAGATGCGCTGGGCGGCGTAAGCGGCCGGCCTTTCCGCACTTTACTCCCACGCGCCCAGTAAGCGGCGGAGCTGCACGAATTGACCGAGGTGGTAGGCGTTGTGATCGGCCAGCACGAGCGCCTCCCGCAGCAGCGTCTGGCCCTGGCCATAGGCAAAGGGCTCGTAGAGGTTATGGGCGGGGTCCTTGATGAGGGCGATCATTGCCTTGAGATCGGTCTGGAAGGCGCGAATGCTGGTTTGCCAGGCGCGCGCGTCCGGCGGGGCGGGGGATTGCGGCCAGTAACCTTTGGGGAAGGCCGGAGACTTGTGACGCGGGTTGCGGCTGAATTCCAAAATGTCCCACTGCGCAATGCGCATGTGTTCCAGCAACTCCCAGGCGGAATGCGGTAATGGCGCTACCCGGCGGCCGCGCAGAGTGGCCTCCAAGTGAGCAACCGCGTCCTTGAACTGGAGGTGCGCATCGCTTCCTTGCAGGAGCTTGATCAATTGATGGCGCAGGGGCCGCTGCGGATCGTTGGGCATCAACAAACCTCACGCTGCAGGTACCAGTTGTTAGAAACGCGCCTCATCGGCGAAGGATGGCTGCCGGCGACAGCAAGTCGCCACGCCGTCACCAGGGAACCCCGGGTGTTTCTGCCCGTCAGGCAGCCGCTCACCAAATGCGTTCAGTAATCAGGCGCGAGCTTCCGGTGCCGTATTCGACTACATTGGTGCCAAAAACGATTTCCAGGTTCTTGTGTTGCCAGCCGGGAGGCGCTTGTGCAAGTAGTCTGGCCAATTGTTTGGGATCGCTGATCATATTGGCGGCCGCCTCATTGCTATTGGGGCTGAGCCCGGCCACGATTACCTGAAAGCCTCCCATCGCCCCTTGTTGCAGACGGGCGATGATGCCCACATCCTCGTTTTGTTGCAACTGCTCCCATTTTTGTCCCCAGGAGCGGTGTTGCGGGCCGGTAACGTCCACCAGTTGCTCTTGGTCTGTGGGGGATTCGACAAAGCGTATGGGCAGTTCGCTATTGCGCCGCATGGACCAGCGATTGTCCAAGCCGCCGACCAGCACCGCCGGCGCGCCGCGTAGATCATCAAAGGTGCAGCGTTCACCGAGGCGCATCACGACCCTTTTATGCAGCGCTGAAAACTCCTTCTCCAGCGTAATCGCAGCGCGGGCATCGGCGGCGGCCACGTAAAAATGCGGAAACGGCCAAATCTCATTCCAGGGCACCATCTGACCCGGGGGAAACTTAAGCAGGTTGCGAGTGCGTCCCAACAGCGTCTGAAAACGGGGATCGGCGCCAGCCTTTTCATACAGTTGCATGTTGGGCTGGTAGGTGATGGGAGAGGGTACGTAGATCACCACGCCTTTCGGACTATCGAGCGCCGGACCCCAGAATTGCCGAACCGCCCGCGGTGCTTGTTGCGCCTGCCACGCCAACAGCCACGCCGCCAGCGCTCCTAGACATAAGAACACGGCGGCGGTGGCGAACAAACCAAGCGAGGTTGAGAAGCGCGCGGCCTTGGCGCCCGCGCTGGAAGCGATCACGGCCTGCCGGCCATCTTCCGCGAATGCCGGGGACCCGGCTGGGGGATTCTCCAAGCTAGTTGGCGCCGGCACCGGCAAGTCTCCCGGCAGATTTGAAGTCGGCTGAGCGACCGCTTCGGGCGGCATCTCTTCAGACTCGCTCGCGCGGAGAAACTCGGGCCGGTAGCTGCCTACCGGCAATTCGATCCGCAAAGAACTGTTGCGGCCCTCTTGGGCGTAATACTGCGCCAGGCGCCGCCGCACCTCGCCGGCTTTGACGCGCACTACCGGATCGTCGCCAGTGGAGTAGCCGGGTGAGCGTCCAAATACCTCGATACCGATGCAGCGCTCTTTCAACTGGTCCTCGCAGCCCTGCAGAGCGCTGGTGACGACAAAGTGCAGGAATTCGCGGCAGCGGGTGGCCTGGCTGAACGACTGACTGGCAAAAACCCTTGCGATCTCGGCGCCGACCTCGGCTGGAGTGGGCCTCCCCTGATGCTCAGCCGCTACTGCTCCATTCGTATCACTGCTATTGCGTTCCGCCATACAGTCTCTGCTTGCGCAAGCGCTTTTGTGCAGCGCACCGCTTGTCTCGGACACATAATCCTACTCCGCGCTCCGGCAGAGCGCAAGCGCACCGTTCGCGGAAAGCGCTTTCGCTAAACCGCTGGCGCTGTACAACTTAGTCGTGCCGTTACGGTAACAACACCGTTCCTTACTTGTGCGACTGTCCGTACACCGGCCACAGTCTCCGCGAGGCCCCGGATGCGTTTTCGCGCAAATCATAGGCCCCGCGCTTGCGCAAACGGAGCACGCGGGGAAACGGGGCGCAGCAAAGGGTGTGGAACTTATGAAAAACCAAACAGGCCTGGCCGCGCGGGCGGGCCTTTATCTGAGTCTGTTGTGCGGAATGCTGCCGCTGTTGGCGCCGCTCGGCCTCGCCCAGGGGGCCGGCAGCAGCCTGAGTGGGCGCGTCGTCGATCAAACCGGCGGGGTAGTCCCCGGTGTGACGATTCTGCTCATCAACACGGCCACTCAAACCAGCCGCGTCACGGCTTCTAACCAGCAGGGCCTGTACAGTTTTCAGGCGTTGCGTCCGGGCACGTACGACGTGCACACCAACAAGAGCGGTTTCGCCTCGGTGGAGGAAGATGGCGTTGTCCTCAACGCAAACGAGAGCCGCCGCCTGACGGATATCAAGCTCGGGCTGGCCACCGTGAGCCAAAAAATTGTTGTCAAAGGCGCGGCGGTGTCGCTGGCCCCGGTCAACACCGGGGAAAGCCGCCTGACATTGAATTCGAAGATGGTTTCGCAACTGTCGATTGAGGGGCGCGACGCGCTGGAGCTGGTGAAGTTCATGCCCGGCATGGCGCTCAACAGCGGTCTGAACAACAGCGAGTGGAGCAGCATGATCACCGGCACCAACACCGGGCCGGGCGGAAACTTCTCCGCCAACGGGACGCAACCGGATGGCGCCATGGCGATCATCAGCGATGGTGGCAACCTCATTGATCCCGGCGACCAGGGAACGCAGATCGCCAACGTCAACCAGGACAACACCGCTCAAATGACGATCATGAACTCGTCATTCGACGCCGAGTATCCGCGCGGTCCGATCGTCATTCAGGCCACCGGCAAGAGCGGTGGCGCGCACTACCACGGCGAGGCTTACCTGTACAGCCGCCTTGGGCAGTACAACGCCGAAGACTCCTACATGAAAAGCCAGGGCTCGCCCAAGCCGCACGAGCATTACTACTACCCCGGCTTTGAATTTGGCGGACCGGTTCCCGGTATGCACAAGAAGCTATTCTTCGATACCGGTTACGAGTATATGGATCAGCACCCGGACGGCACGCTGCACGAGTTATTTGTGCCGACTTCCGCGATGTTGGCCGGCAATTTCACTCCGGGTTATCTGCAGAGTCTTGGCGTAAGCAATTTCCCCATTGGCAATGTGCCCTGCGCCGATCCCAATAACTGGAACTACAGCGGCTATTGCGGCACCTCTTCCGGACAAGCGCAAGTGTTGAACGGCCAGATCAATCCCAATGCCATGGACCCCAACGCCCTGGCCTTGGCCAAGCTGTTCCCGGCGCCCAACATGGATCCAGCCAGCCATAACGGATACAACTACAGCATTCTGGACAATGCGCCGGTCAACCGTTGGGAATACCGCATCCGTACCGACTGGAGTCCCACCGAAAATACCCGCGCGTACCTGTCTTACGACCGTCAGCACGAAACCGATCACGACACCTTTGGCGTCTGGTGGTGGCCCACTGACACACTGCCGTATCCGGGCCAGTTGGAGGCGCTCACTGTCGCCAACTCCTGGAGCGCGGGAGTGACGCACGTCTTCAGCCCGACCCTGACCAACGAATTCACCTTCGCTTATAACTCTTATATCAATCCGGTGCGGCCGAAAAATTCCGCCGCCGTCAATCCCTCCAAGGTCGGCTACACCGCACAGGGCGTCTACAGCCCCAACATCATGCCCGAAGTGCCCAATCTGGTCAGTTGGGGCTGTATGACCGGCGGCAGTAATGGCTGCTTCCCCGGCTTCTACGGCCCGGCGTTTGCGTCCGGATTTGACAACGGCGCATTTGGCGCGCAGAAGCGCGTGCCCTCGCTTTCGGATAACCTTTCCTGGGTCAAGGGCACCCACTTCATGAAGTTCGGTGGCTATTGGGATTCGGAAGGCAATGACCAGACCAGTGGCTATGGCTCCTGGCCGCAGGGCGCCTACGAGTTCGACACCTGGGGTCAGTACTCGACCAACAATCCTATTGCCGACTTCCTGTTGGGCAAGGCGGCCAATTACAGCCAGACCAACGCCGATCCCGTATTCAACATGCGGTATCACGAATACGCCGTGTACGCGCAGGATCAGTGGCAGGTCACCCCGAAGATGACCCTCAATTACGGAGTTCGCTTCAATCACGAGGGGGCATGGTACTGGCCAGGAACACCCGGTCTGGCGGTGTGGGATCCCAGCACCTACAACAATGGGAGCAATCCGCCAGCCTGGACCGGGCTTACCTGGCACGCCCAGAACCCATCGGTTCCCATCTCCGGATTCAAGTCAATGTTTGTGCTTCCTGAGCCCCGCTTTGGTGTTGCGTACGATCTGTTTGGCAACGGCAAGACGGTGCTTCGGGGTGGTTTTGGTCTGTTTCAATACCAGATCTCGAACTCGATTCCGTCCGGCGCGGCGACGCAGTCGCTGGGAATCATGAGCGTGACCACGCCAGGACTTACCTCCCTGGCGCAGGCGGCGAGTTTCAACGGCTCGGCGGCTACGGGACTCTTCGGCAACATTAGCGCCATGCAGATGAATGAGAACCGGACTCCGATCACCGAGACCTGGGATTTCATCGTTTCGCAGCGCCTGCCGCTGAAGTCGGAGCTGGAGCTGGAATACACGGGCAACAGCTCCCGGAACGAGCTGATCTCCGGCAACCTCGCCAACATCAACCAGATTCCGCTGGGTGCGCTGTTCGGGCCTGACCCGGTGACCGGCACGGTCTACAAGGGGCCGGCGCCGAGCAGCGTTTGGCAGGACTACCGGCCGTATCGTAACTACGGCGCCATAAACATCGACAGCTTCGGCGGTTACGCGAACTACAACGCCCTGCAGGCGACCTGGCAAAAACAGTCCGGCCCGGTCACCTTCATGCTGAACTACACCTTCGGCAAGGCATTGGGTATTCGCGATGGACAGACCAACGACGGCTATGGCGCCGGCTCCGCACTGGATTCGTTTGTCATGGCCAACAACTATGGCGTCCTGGCTTATGATCGCACCCACGTCTTCAACGCGGCCTATGTGATCAACCTGCCCAGTCCCGTCCACAGTCTATGGCTGGGCAAGCAGGTCCTGGACGGCTGGCAGTTGTCGGGCGACACACAATTGCAGAGTGGTCCGCCGCTGCAGCCGAACACTGGCGGCACCATGAACGTCACCTGGCCCAGCCAGGCGGTGACTGCCGCGCAACAGGCGGAGTGGCCGAACGGCTTTGGGAGTTCCGCTTCACTGGGTACCGACGTCACAACCCTGGCGCCGCTGCTCACCTGCGATCCGCGCCAGGGTCTGCAATCGGGACAGTACTTTAATCCCAATTGTTTTGCGGTGCCCGCTCAGGGACAACAGGGCAACGTAATCTGGCCATATATCAAGGGGCCGGCCTTCTTCAACTCCGACCTGGGGCTCTACAAGAACTTCACGGTGCGCGAGAAGCAGACGGTGCAGCTCCGGCTGACCGCTTTCAACTTCCTCAATCACCCGTTGCCGCAGTTTGGTTTGGGTAATGACGTGAATCTCAACTTCAGCCAGTCCAATGCGAGCGGCACGAACTTTGTCAACGGCAACAACAACACCAACGGACGTCCCATGTACACCGTGGGCCGCCGCGTCGTGGAGTTTGCGCTGAAGTACAACTTCTAGCGGTTCTCGGACCGCGAGACAGGGCCGGGGTCTACCCCGGCCCTACACCCCTGCACACACACTTCATCTGGGGAGAGGAACCCAACCTCTCCCCTATTTTTTTGCCTTCTGCCCATTCACGTCCCGGTCTCCCAAGAGCATGTGGATTTCAAAGTTGTGCAGCCGCTGCGGCAGTTTGTCCGTCTTGGCGGCCGCCATTCCTCGGGGGGGAGAGGTGGAACTCCGGGTGCCCCCTGTCTGGCCATCGCGGCCGTTTTTGTCGTCCGCGACAGCGTCGCTGGCGTGTTGGTGAAATCGCGTGTCGGTGAAACTGACGGCAAGGATGATTGCCCTGTTTCGCCGTGTGAATCAATGGTTCCAATCCAGACGCGACCGGGTGTATAAAGGCTCGAAACCGAGTCTATGAGCTCTCCCATCGCTTCTTCCAATAAGACCGCCTCCCGTTCGAATGTGCGCTGGGTGATCTGCGCCCTGCTGTTTTTCGCCACAGTGATCGCTTACGTGGACCGCAGCGTCCTCAGCCAGTTGGAGAAGATGCTGGAAGGCATCATTCCGGGGCTGACTCCCGTCACCTACGGGCACATCATTGCCGGTTTTCAAATGGCCTATGCGATTGGCCTTCTGGTCGCTGGCGGTATTACCGACAAGCTGGGTACGCGCCTGTCGTTTGCGCTTTCCATGGTGCTGTGGAGTATTGCGGCCATGTTGCCGGGAGCGGCCCATAGCGTGATGGGCCTTGGGATTGCGATGGTTCTGCTGGGAGTTTGCGAGGCGGCTAATTTTCCGGCCTGCATCAAAACCGTGGCGGAGTGGTTTCCGCAAGCCGAGCGGTCGCTGGCCACGGCGCTCTTCAACTCGGGCGCCAACGTGGGCACCATGCTGGTGCCCTTTGTCGTTGTCTACTTCACGCAGCAGTTTGGCTGGCGCAAAGCCTTTGTGGGTACGGGAGCGCTCGGGCTGGTCTGGCTGGTTTTGTGGCTGCTGATTTATCGCCGGCCGCCGCAAGCGGCTGCGGAGAAGGGTACGGGCGCGGTTGGAGGGACGGTGGAGCAGGTGGAGCGCGTCTCCTGGGTAGCACTGCTCGGAGTGAAGGAGACCTGGGCGTTTTCGCTGGGCAAGTTCCTGACTGACCCGATCTGGTGGTTCTGGCTGTTTTGGCTGCCGCGCTATCTGCAAGGAACTTTCCACCTCACGCTGGCGCAGACCAGTGTTCCTTTCGCAACGGTTTACGTGATCTCGATTGCGGGGAGCCTGGCGGCCGGCTGGTTGCCGGCGCGGCTCTTGCGTTCCGGCAAGCCGGCCAACTTCGCCCGCAAGGTCACCATGCTGATCTGCGCATTGGCGGTGTTGCCGGTGATCTTCGCCCCCTTTTCGCATAATCTTTGGGTCGTGGTCGCGCTGGTGGGACTCGCGGCCGCCGCGCATCAGGGCTGGTCGGCGAACATCTTCACCATCCCTTCCGACGTTTTTCCCAAAGCCGCGGTGGCCAGCGTGGTCGGCATTGGGGGCATGGCGGGCTCGATTGGCGGGGCGCTTTTCTCCAATAGCGCCGGCTACATCATCGCCTGGACGCACAGCTACATGCTGCTGTTCGCCATTGCCTGCTGCGCCTATGTGCTGGCATTGGCAGTAATCCAATGGTTGTCGCCCAAGCTCGCGCCGGCGCGGGTCGAGGTGCTGCGGTAAGACGGGGAAAGTAACACAGCTCGGCGGATTCGTGATCACATTTCACGAAACGCCAGGATCTGCCGCACGGGGTTAAACACGGCGCCGGCATCCTCATCGCCTTCGACAATGGCTTGCAGCCTGTGTTCCAGGATGCCCGCGAAGAAGCCGCGGCATTCCTTGCGGCGAAATCGCTCCAAACGCAGCGGTAGCGATTGGGACAGCGGGACGGCGCCCGGCTGCTGCAGCCAGCTTTGCGCGTACTGGAAGCTCATATCGCCGGCATCGTCCTGCCTCAGATGTCCGGCAAGGTCGGCGTACAGGTAGACGTCAAGCGTGCGGGGCATTGCTTGATCCTTCCTGCGCCGCCGTCGCGGGCGGCCTCAGCGACACCTTGATGCCGAGCGTCTGGAGAACCGTGAGCACCTTGCCTATCTGGCAGGTTTCTTTGCCTTTCTCCAATTCGATGATGAACCGCAGGCCGGTGCCGGAGGTCAGCGCGAGCGCTTTCTGGTTGATGCCCAGGTTTTTGCGAGTCTCCCGTATGAGCTTGCCGATGGTGGTCGGTGTGTACTTCAAGGCTCTTGGCTCCTGGATCGAAGTTACCGTACGGGAATATTACGATGTTTTCGGGCTGGGAAGACTAGAAAAATTCCCGGGCGGGAATGTTTTAAGCCGGAAGGAGGAGCGAGGGGCGCGAATGTTTGGTTGCGGGGGTAGGATTTGAACCTACGACCTTTGGGTTATGAGCCCAACGAGCTACCAGGCTGCTCCACCCCGCGAATCCATGCTCTCAAATGCCCAACCATCTGTCAACACGAGCAAGGGGTCAGGCGCTGATTTTTCCGCTGGCGGCGGAGGCGTAGATGCGGGCAATGATCTGCATGTCGCGCAAGCCCTCCTCGCCGGGGGTGAGCGGCTGCAGGTTGTGCAGGATGCACTGCGCGAAGTGCTCCGCCTCGGCGCCGAATTGCTGCGGTCCTGGAAAGTGTGGGGTGAAGTCCAGGTTGGGGCCGCCCTCTACATGCAAACGGTGGCTGGCGTAGCTGTAGGCCGGCTCCTGCGTCAGGGTGGCGTGCGAGCAGCACACCTTCAGGCGTTCGCCGGTATCGCTGGCGTACGTGGTGGAGCATGACGCGGTGGCGCCGGAAGGGAAGCGCATCGTCCAGCTCAGGTTTTCTTCCACTTCGCGGAAGCGGGGGTCTTGCGGCTGACGTCCAATCACGGCATCAATGGCCCCCGGCTCTTCGCCGGAGACGTAGCGAATGCCATTGAGGCAGTAGATGCCCACATCCATCAGCGGTCCGCCGCCCGCCATGGCGCGCACCAGGCGCCATTCCTTGCGCCTCTCGCCCATCAGCTCAAAGCTAGGGGAAATGCTGAAGCCGAAGGTTCCGGTGTAGATCTGGGGAGTTCCCATGGCCCGGCTTTCGACCAGCTCGCGCGCCTTTTGCGTCACCGGCTCGAAGTGGCAGCGGTAGGCGATCATCAGCTTGCGGCTAGCTTTGCGGCAGGCCGCAATCATCTGTTGTGCTTCGGCCACGCTGGTCGCCATGGGCTTTTCACAAAGCACGTGCTTGCCGGCCTGCGCCGCGCGCACGGTGTATTCGGCATGCATGGAGTTGGGCAGCGCAATGTAGACGGCATCAATGGCGGGGTTGTCGGCAATGCTCGCGAAATTGGCGTAGCTGTAAATATTTTTCTCGGCGATGCCGTACTGTTTGGCGATGATGCGGGCAATCCGCGCGTCACGGCTGACAATTGCCACCGGACGCGCATGAGGGGCAAAGCGCAGTCCCGGCAGAAACTCATTGATTGATACCCGTCCCAGTCCCACGATGCAGTAGCCCACTTTTTGCGCCGGATCGTGTTGTGGCGGAAGCGACCTGAGGAGTTTTCCGGAAGCCAGGGCGGCGCCGCCGGTCAACAAAAATCCGCGTCGTGAGATGGTCATGCGGTCATGCTAGCAGAGCGTCGCGGTGGCGGGGTGAATGCGGGTACATTAATACCAGAGGTGTCATGGCCCCAGAAATGACCGAGCGACCGGAGGCGCCGCCATTGCCGCACCTGCCGCAGTTTTGCGTGGCGCTGCTGATCGGCCTGCCGGGAGCGGGGAAATCCTCATATCTGGCGCAGCGCGGGCTCGCTGGTCTCTCTACCGACGAGATGCGGCGCATCCTGTTTGACGATGAAGACGACCAGCGTTCTCCGGACCTGGTCTTTTCCCTCTACCGTCACGCCTATCGCGCTCGATTGACGAGCCGCATGCCGCGCACGTTTCTGGACGCCACCAACCTGAGCCCGCATGAACGCAAGCCTCTGATTCAGATGGCGACCGAGCAGATGTACCCGGTGTACGCGTTCTATTTCGATGTGCCGCTGGATGTCTGCCTGCGGCGCAATCGCGGCCGCAGCCGCCAGGTGCCCGAGGCGGTCATGCAGAAGTTTGCCAAAAAGCTGCGTGTCCCCAGCTTGTCGGAGGGGTTTGCCGGGCTGTTCCGGATTGATGAGCAAGGTAGGGCGGAAGCGTTCAGCGGGGTGCAGTAACAGCTCCGCATCAGGGGACGGGCGACAAGGCGTGCAATGCGGTGCGGGGAACGGGGGAGTGCTCCGGATTGCCGTTGTCGCGTACCTCGCGTACTTCGCGCTGAATGCGTGGCCAGACCTCGGATGGGATGGCCAGGAAAGCATTGACCATTTGCGGATCGAACTGCCGTCCCGATTCGCGAATGATCTCCTCGCGCGCCAGCTCGAAAGGAATGGCCGCCCGATAATGGCGGTCGGAGGTCATCGCGTCCAGCGCGTCAGCGATGGCGAAAACGCGAGCCCCAAACGGAATCTGCGCTCCCTTGAGGCCGTGCGGGTAGCCGGTGCCATCGTAGCGTTCCTGATGATAGAGGACAATTTCCGAGGCCGGCGCCAGGAAGGCAATGCGACGCACCAGTTCGAAGCCGACGGCGGCGTGGGTTTCCATCACGCGGCGTTCCTGGGCGGTGAGCCGTCCCTGTTTGAGCAGGATGGCGTCGGGGATACCGAGCTTGCCGATGTCATGGAGAAAGGCTCCGCGCACCAGATTGCGCAGCTCTTCACCCTCGCAACCCATGGCGCGGCCAAGCTCCTCGCAATAGCGGCTGACGCGCAAGGAGTGGCCACCCATTTCGGTGGCGCGGATGTCGAGCGCGGAGCCGAGGGCGCGCAGTGTCTCGTCGTAGGTTTGGCGAATCTGTTCGAGGGCGGTTTCCAACTCGGCGGTTCGCTGCCGCACCATGCCTTCCAGGTGCAGACGGTAGTCCTCCACTTCACGCTCGAGGCGCTTGATGCGCAAGGCGCGGCGGATACTGCTGGAAACCAGTTCCAGGTTGAAGGGTTTGGTGATGTAGTCGATCGCGCCGGCGCGCATCGCCTCCAGGCCCACCTGGAGTTCGCTGACGGCGGTGATCATGATCACCCCAATGCGGGGATAGCTGTCGTGTACCTGCCGCAACAGCTCCAGGCCGGAAATGCCGGGCATCCGCAGGTCGGAGATGACCAGATCAAACGGTTGTTGCCGCAGGGCGTTCAGGGCCGCCTCGCCGCTGTCGCAGGCGAGACTGTGGTGCCCGTCGAGCTTGAGGATTTCCTGCAGGATCTCACGAACAGGGGCTTCGTCGTCCACCACCAGGACGGTGGTTGCGGCAAGGGCATCATCGGCGAGGGATGGCGTGACTGTCACGGCGCGGCTAGAGTAGCGCCCGCACCGGCCCGCGGTCAATTAAAAGTGCACAAAATCGCCCAAACGCCCTGAAAGCGTCAAATTGTTCGCCCTTTCCCGGGGCTTAGTGCTCGCGTGCCCGCAGCGAACTGATGACGTCGTCAGCGGTAATTACGCCCAAAACCTGGCCCTCGTGGTTCACCACCGGCAGCGTCAGCATGTTGTACTTGTCAAAGAGTTCGGCAACCTCCTCGCGCGAGTTTTCCACGGCGACGCTGGCGCTTTCGACAAGAAGTTGGGCCAACGGGGTAAGGCCGGAAACCAGCAGCAAGCGCGCCAGGGGCACCAGGCCGGCAAGGCGGCCGTTTTCTTCCAGCAGCACCACACTGTTGACGACCTCCAGGTTGCCTTCGAAGGCATGGAGCGCGCCGGGCACGTCGGCCACGGTAGCGGAGAGCGGCAGGGCCAGAAAATCGGTCGTCATCAGTCCGCCAGCCGAATCGTGCCGGAACTCCAGCAAGTCACTGACCTCCTCGCGCTCCTGCGCTTCCATGTCGCGCAGAATCTCTTCGGAGGCTTCATGGGGCAGGCCAGAGAGGATGTCGGCGGCCTCATCTGGCTCCATCTCCTCGACAATATCGGCGGCCTTTTCCTTGTCGAGCGAGGCAATGATCTTGCGCTGCAGGCGGGGTTCGACCTCGCCCAACACATCGGCGGCGACCTCGTTTTGCAGGCTCTCGAAGACGGCTTCGCGCTCGGCGGGGGCCAACTCTTCCATGATGTCGGCCAAGTCGGCCGGGTGCAGACGCGCCAGGGCGTCATAGGTAATCTGCAGCTTCACCCGCCGCGCCGGATCGGTTTCGATGAGGTTGAACATGTGCCAGGGGATGGGGCGGGGGCGCACCCATCTGGAAAGGCCAGCCAGCCAGGCGCGGGGCACGAGCCCCTGAAGCAGCCGCCGCAGCGCGCCTAAGACGCCGACTTCGACCTGGATGGCGCGCAAGTCGAGGTGACCCTGATGCGGGACCGGCTCCAGTTCGACGTCGTTGACGCGCACGACCTTACGGCCGTTGACGTCAATGATCTGCTGATCCAGAACGTCGCGGCGCAGGCGCAGTTGGGCGGAATCAAGCTGCAAACGCCGGGGAGTGGGGCAGCCCGGCGCCAACTCAATGGAACTGGAGGAGAGGTTTTTTAGCCGCAGCGGTACCTGATAGAGCGCCCCCTGCTGGCGAAAAACCAGCAATTGCACCAGGTTGGGATCGTGGGCCGGTTCCACCACCAGCTCGCGTACCTTGCCCAGCGACTTGCCGTGGCAGTCGGTGATGGGCATGCCAATCAGTTCGGTTAGGGAATACATCGTCCACCTCGCCTGGCTAAGAGCGGCATTTAACGCCGGCAAAAGTCAGCAACCGACAAGCGGGCAGGTGAGCCGATTGATGGGGGGAACCCATCGCGGTCATCGTGACGCGCTTGCGTCGCACACCCGCGGCTGCGGATGTACGGGCAGCGCCCTGAGGGGAGGGCTACGCGTTCACCGCGGCGAGAGGGTGGGAACCTGCAGCAGGCGGCCCGGCCAGTGCCGGTGTGCCTGGGTGAGGTTCATCCAAATTGCTGGTCCAGCTACTCATAAATCAGTGGCCCGGCCCGCAAGCTGCACGGGGGAGGGCTGGAACTGGAGCATCCAGTTCTGCGGCGCAGCCGCCGTGAACGGCTGCTCCCTCTCAGGTTAGAAAGTTTGTGGGGCGGTGGCAAGAGGAAATCGCGCAATCGACGGTGACAAGGCCGGCCCCGGGATGGACGGCAGCTACGGGAGAGAATGGAAAAGCCACCGCCAGTGGGCAATCGCGATTAAAATGAGAAGTGCTGCCCGAATGCGGACTATGCGCTCCGGCAGGCCGGGAGAGGGCGGTTGACCCCAATCAAGGGCAACCGGCAGGTGTGGGGGCGAAGCCAGGGCCAGCCTGCGCAGACGCTCTGGTGAGCGGGGCTGAGAAGCGCGGGAGGCGATCACGCAGGCGGTGCCCCTCAAGAGGGATAAGCCCCGTCACTCCACTTCTCTTTCAGCATCAAGTGAAGCATCAGGTCAGGCAGCATCAAATCAGGATGAGTTGCGTTCTCCGCGCAGGCGGCCAACGCGGCAAGCCAGGGTCAGGAACTCCTTTTTCATGCCTTCTCTGTTATCAAAAGTATTCGGAACCAAGAACGATCGCGTCATTAAACGGCTGTGGCCGCGCGTGGCGGCGATCGGAGCGCTGGAGCCGGAGCTCCAGACGCTGAGCGACGAACAATTACAGGCCCGCAGCCTGGAACTCAAGCAGCGCGTTCAGCAACGGTTGGGAGGTGTCGAGGGGGAAGAGCGCGACAAACTTCTGGAAGAGGTCCTCGATGAGGTGCTGGAGCCCGCCTTTGCGCTGGTGCGCGAGGCGGGGCGGCGCGTGCTGAACATGCGCCATTTTGACGTTCAGCTCATTGGCGGCATGGTGCTTCACCAGGGCAAGATCGCGGAAATGAAGACCGGTGAAGGCAAGACCCTTGTGGCCACCCTGGCGGTCTACCTCAACGCCCTGGCGGGGCGCGGCGTTCATGTCGTGACCGTCAACGATTACCTGGCGCGGCGCGATGCCGAATGGATGGGCCGTATTTACAAGTTTCTCGGCCTCAGCGTCGGCATCGTCGTTCACGACATGCCCGACGGCGACCGCAAAGGGGCTTATGCCTGCGACATTACCTACGGCACCAATAACGAGTACGGCTTCGACTATTTGCGCGACAACATGAAGTTCGACCTGGCCGATTGCGTGCAGCGCGGACACGCGTTCGCCATTGTCGACGAGGTGGACTCGATTCTGGTCGACGAGGCTCGCACCCCGCTGATCATTTCCGGCCCTTCCGAGGAATCCACCGACAAGTATTACCGTATTGACCGCGTGATTCCGGGACTGGAGCGCGGCGATCCGCCCGAGGGGGAAAAGCCCGCCACCGGTGATTATTTCCTCGATGAGAAACACCGCACCGCCACCCTGACGGAAGAGGGTGTGGCCAAGGTGGAAAAGAAGTTGGGGCTGGAGAACCTCTACGACATCGCCAACATGGAGCTGATCCACCATGTTTACCAGGCATTGCGCGCGCACACGCTGTACAAGCGCGATGTGGATTACGTGGTCAAGGAGGAGCGCGACGAGGAGACGGGCCGGATCGAAAAGAAGGTCATCATCGTCGACGAGTTCACAGGGCGTCTCATGCCGGGCCGCCGCTGGAGCGACGGGCTGCATCAGGCAGTGGAGGCCAAAGAGGGTGTGCGTATCGAGCGCGAAAACCAGACCCTGGCCACCATCACCTTCCAGAACTACTTCCGCATGTACAAGAAACTGGCCGGCATGACCGGCACGGCGGAAACCGAAGCGACGGAATTTCACTCGACCTACAAACTGGAAGTGGTGGTGATCCCCACTAACCGCGTCATGCGCCGTCTGGAGATGCCGGACGTGGTCTACCGCACCGAGCGGGAAAAGTTCAACGCGGTGGTCGAGGATATACGCGTCTGCGCGGAAAAAGGGCAGCCGGTGCTGGTGGGCACGGTTTCGGTCGAGAAATCCGAGCGCCTTTCCGATCTGTTGAAGAAGAACAAGATCAACCACGTGGTGCTCAACGCGAAGTATCACGAGCGCGAAGCGGAAATCGTGGCCCAAGCGGGGCGCAAAGGGGCGGTGACAATCGCCACCAACATGGCCGGCCGCGGAACCGACATCCTGCTGGGCGGCAATCCGGAAGCCATGGCCAAAGAGGCGTTGCGCCGCCGCGGCGTGAACTGGGAACTCGCCGCCGCGGAGTACGCTCAGGAACTGGTGCGCTTCCGGCAGGAGAGCGACCGGGAACACGACGAGGTGGTCGGACTGGGCGGTTTGCACATCATCGGCACGGAACGCCATGAGAGCCGGCGTATTGACAACCAGTTGCGCGGCCGCGCCGGCCGCCAGGGCGACCCCGGCTCCTCGCGCTTTTACCTTTCGCTGGAGGACGACCTGCTGCGCATCTTCGGCGGCGAGCGCATCTCCGGCCTTATGCAGCGGCTGGGCATGCAGGAAGGCGAGATGATCGAAAGCAAGCTCATCACGCGCCGCATTGCCGCCGCCCAGGAGCAGGTCGAAGCGCACAACTTCGACAGCCGCAAACACCTGCTGGAATACGACGACGTGATGAACAAGCAGCGCGAGGCCGTCTATGGCATGCGGCACGAACTGCTGGAGGGCGTCGACCAAAAAGATTTCCTGATGGGCGTTGTGGAAGGCATGGTGGCCGCCGACGTTGCGCAGTTCTGCCCGGAGTCGGAGCATCCCGACACCTGGAACGTGCAGGGGTTGCGGGAAGCTGTTCGCGATCGCTTTGGAGTGGACCTTGGGGCGGAAGGGATTAAGCCCGAAGACCTGGGGCAGTCGGAGATCACGCCCGCTATTTCCGAAGCGCTGCGCAAAAGATACGACCAGAAGGAGGCGCAGATTGGCGCCGAGGTCATGCGCCGCTTCGAGCGGGTGGTCATGCTGCAGATCGTCGACAACCACTGGAAAGATCACCTGCTGGCCATGGATCACCTCAAGGAGGGAATTGGCCTGCGTGGCTATGGCCAGCGCGATCCGCTGATCGAGTACAAGAAGGAGTCGTTTGACATGTTCCAGGCGATGATGGACGAAATCGAGGAGGACAGCGTTCGCACTCTCTTCCTGGCACAGATTCGCACCGCCGAGGAGCAGGCCGCTTACGAGCAACAGCAGTTACTCGAACAGCAGCGCTTTTTCGAGCAGCAACAGCTCCATGCGCAGCAGCAGCAAATGTTCCAGCAGCAGTTGCAGCAGCGTTTCGAGCCGGAAAACATGGGTCAGCCGGTGGCCGCCGGACAGGCGCCCACGGTGGTGCGCAACTTCGAGCGCGAGTTGGAACGCAAGAAGCAGAAACAGGAGCGGGATCTGCGATTTTCCGGGGCTGAGGATGGCAGCGGCGTCCAGCAGGTGATTCGTGGTGAAAAGGTGGGGCGTAACGATCCTTGCCCCTGCGGTTCCGGACGCAAGTATAAGAAGTGCCACGGCGCCGGGGAATAGCGGCGTCCGGCACGGCACTTGCTACTGGTCTGCTGATTCAGAGCGCTCCCCGCACGAACGCGGCTCCGTCTCATGCCGGAACTTCCCGAAGTTGAAACGGTTGTCCGTGGCCTGGCGCCGGCGCTCACCGGCGCCAGGCTCCTGGCCATTGAGGCTCTCTTTCCGGAGCAGCTGGAAGGGCCGCCGGCGCTTTATCAGCGAGCCTCGGGCGCATTGATCGAAGGGGTGCGCCGCAAGGGCAAATACATCCTGCTGGATCTCGTCCCGCCAGCCGGCGCGCGGCAACAGAAGTCGGCGCCGCGGCATTTGCGGCTGATGATTCACCTGGGGATGACGGGCAAGCTGCTCTTGTCGAAGGCGAGCGAGCCTTTGGAGAAGCACACCCACGCCATCCTGCACTTTCGCCGCAGTGGCGGCAGCGGCCAGCTTCGTTACGTTGACCCGCGACGTTTTGGGCGTTTTGTGCTGGGCGCGGCCGGTGCGGAGAGCGATCCCGAGCGGCTGGTCGCCGGTGGACGGGAACCGCTGGAAATCGACGCCGCGGAAATGGCGGCCTTGTTCCACGGCCGAAGCGGGCCCATCAAGAACCTGCTGCTGAATCAAAACTTGCTGCGCGGTCTCGGGAATATCTATGCCGACGAGAGTCTATTCCGCGCCGGCATCCACCCCCGGGCGCGGCGACTCTCCAGGCCGCGGCTTTACCGGTTGCATGGCGCAGTGCGGGAGGTGTTGGCCGAGGCGATTGCCGCGGGTGGCTCTTCGATCTCCGATTACGTTGGCAGCAGCGGCGAGAAAGGCTGGTTCCAGGTGCGGCACCGCGTTTACGGCCGTACCGGCGAGCCCTGCCTGCGCTGCGGCACGCCCTTGCGGCGCGTAGTCCTCGCCGGCCGCAGCGCCCACTTCTGCCCGCGGTGTCAGAAACAAAAGTAGCAGGGCGTTTCTGGCAAGTGCCCCTGCAAGTGATACGCCTCTGATTGATTCAGATTCAGTCGAACGCTGCCGCGAGGAGAAGGGGCCGTGACCTGCCCCCTGCGGCGATCAAATAGGTAATCCATTGATTCTACATAGCCTTGCGAGACATCAATCCTTGATTGACACCTTCATTTTTGCGCCACATCGCCTTAACCACACAGCAGGCTGCGCTATCAAACACCCACGCAGTTCGGGGGTACCTTCAGCAGCGGTGGAAAAGACGGCGGCTTTGCCGCCTTGGAAAACCCTGCGGGTTTCCCACTTTCCCACCGCACGGCGGCGGCGGTTTTATTCACGGGAACGCAAACGCAACTGCGCGCTCCCAAACCCGTGGTGTAATACTCTCACCTGTGCGGATTTAGGGGGCAGGTCAGGCTCTCAATAATGCGGATCTGGAACAGGTGAGTGGCGGGGGCTGGTTAGGCTGCTTTGCCAGTGGAGCGCTGATAGGGTTTGGAGTTATGACGTGTGATCCCGTCGCAGTTTTCGGCGGCGTAATCGGTGCCGACAGCGCCTGTTCCTAAACTCGTAGGCAGTGGATGACCAGAGGGGGCCCCCAGCCGTATGGGGAACATCGAGCGGTGGTCCCCTCATCTAACGAAAATAGCTCCCTTAGGTATACTTATATAGTGTCGACACAATGCCTATGCTTCTAAAGAATGCTGCCAATTGGAGTGGGTGCTCGTTATATGCCGCGGTGGTGCGAAAAAGGCTAGTTATGGAGTGGGCCAGGATTAGAGGGAACCGGCAGGCTACCGTGGGCTTTCTGCTGGGAATCGGCGTCATGACGGTCTTGGGGTTTACGGCGGCAACTGCAGGCGTTGGTCTCGGATGGGTACAATCACACGTTCGGCTTGTCGGCGCGCCCCATTTTGTAACTTCGTTTATTGGCAGCCTCCTAGCCACCGGGCTTCTATGGACTCTTCTTTGGGGTCGGGGGCTACTCCCCACCTTCTCTGATCGAAGCTTGCGCCGGTATCCATGTAATGCCCGGCAGCGCCTGATTGCCCGTGCTCTTGTTGTGGCCGTCGATCCCATTTGGATCTGCCTTGGGAGTGCATTCGCAGCCTACTTGGGTACAGCGTCTCTCTATGGGGCGGTGGAGTGGCAGGCCGCTTTGGCGAGCTTAGCTCTGTTCATGCCATTGTGCTGGTTTTCAACATTAGCTTTGCTGGCGCTGGTGGAGAGTGGCTTCAGTACGATTCGCGGTGCGCTTCTTTCGGTATCCCTGGCCGCTGCACTGTACGCGCTACATTGGCTACTCGGTACGCCTTGGGAAGACGTGTCGGCGATTGTCTCTTCTAGCGGGTTCCAAGGTGTGCCTGCAATCGTGCGAGCACTGATTTGGCTCTTTACACTCGGCGCGGCTATTGCTGCGGCCGGGTGGCTCAAGCAAGGGGAGAAATCCGGCGGGAGGCTGGTATGGAGGCTCTATAGGCTGCTAGTGACCGCCGGACGGGCGCCGGAGGCGGCTGCGGCAAACGCCAAGAGTCTGGTGTATCATTTGCGGTCCGTTCGCGTCCGCTGGGCGGCAGCAGTTAGCATGTTTATATACCCAGGAATCGTCCGTTTTGACGCCAAGCACCTGCCGAATGGACCGGCTGGCTCCGTCTATCTTGCGTTCGCTGTACTGTTTTGCGCCGGTGCGTTGATCCCGCGCAATTTGTTACTGAATCAGTTCGGGTATGACGGCACCGGTCTGAGCAGGTACACTCTGGCGCCGGTGAAATTGAGCGCAGTCGCAATTTGGTCCACGCAAGCCTCGCTTCAGATCGGCTCCACGTACCTTGTATTGGCATGGCTCATCTTCTGTGGCCTAGGATATTTCCATTCATGGCTTCTAGCTCTGTCGGGGTTGGGTTTTGGAGTGGCCGGCATGCTTCTCTATGCTTGCATCGGGACGGTTACGTCAATTTGGACCAGGCACGACGCGGACTACAACGTGGTCGCGGGCAATGACATGTCTGTAGGGGCAATTGCCGGGCTAGGCATCCCCGCCGTGTGCGCATTCTCGTTGGCTGTTAAGCTGGCCGGTGTCATGCCACTTTCTGGCCTGGGCCTGCGCAGCACCTTAGCAGCACTGTTGAGCTGCGCCGCCACATATGTGCTCTGGGTTGTTACCCAACATCTGGTGATGGCAAACGATGCAAAAGTTCGGAGTCGTGTACTGGGAGGATAACGCATCAATGAATAGCGATGTCATTATCGAATGTTGCGGGCTGTCGCACTGCTTTGGCGAGGTAAAGGCGCTTGAGAGTGTCGATCTTGCTGTGCGACGAGGCGAAATTCATGCTCTGATCGGGCCGAACGGCGCGGGGAAGAGCACGGCTGTTGCCTGCATGGCTGGGTTGTTGTCGCCTTCAGGCGGTCAGGTGCGGATATTGAATCGGCCAATGAATGATGCCAACGCCATTGAGCTGAAACGCCGCATCGGCACCATGCCGGAAGACCTCGCACTTTTCGACCAGCTTTACGCGCATGAACTTTTGACACTTCAGGCCGGCCTTTTCGGGCTGGACCGGCACACTACGGAACTGCGGGTTAGAGAACTACTTTCGGGCCTGGAACTGGCCGATACCGGCAGGCGGCGCCTGCGCGACTTCAGTACTGGAATGCGCAAGAAAGTTGCGTTTGCGGCCGCTATCATTCACAACCCAACAGTCATTTTTCTGGATGAACCCTTCGAAAGCATTGATCCTGCCACCGTCGCCATGATGCGTAACCTACTCAGCAAGCTGGCTACGGGCGGGCGCGGAATCATTATCACTTCACACGATCTCGCTTCGGTGAATACTGTGTGCCATAGTGCGTCGCTGCTGGTGTCAGGGAGCGTAGCGTGGCGCGGTGAGGTGGGCGGCGACCGCACGTTTCTCTGGGGCGGCAGGGAGTACGCCTCTCTTGAAACCCTATTCCTGGAGATTGCTGGGACCAGATCGGTGCACTGGAGCTGGCTGGACGAAAGGGTTGCCACAGGCCAACAATGGCGCTAATGGAGAGTTGACGATGCCCACACCACTAGCGAAAAGGAACCTTGCACGTGCAGCCGTCGCAGTCCTAGTCGTCGGCATTGCAGTGGGGATTCTGTACATGCGTAGACGAGCCGCCCGCCGGGACCTAGACATCGGACGGGTCCTGCCCTGTGTTATACCTCAAGTCCTTGTGCATACATCGAACGGAATGGCGGTGAGCACCTCTAGTCTCGACCGAATGAACTGCGGGTGGATACTGCGGCGGTACGCCCAATGGTCAAGCGCACGACTGGCGAACTCGCTACCGTTATCCACGGTGATCGACACCGGTAGGCCGCGTGCGAGGACAATGGACTCGGGATGGCGAGCTACGTTGTCCCCGGTCAGCGATCCGCCCGCGAATAACGCCAGGCACTCGCGCGTGAACTGGTCCACGACTTTGAGGCAACGGAAGCTCCTGCCGTCGGCCAAACGATCGTGTACGAGGTCCATGCTCCAGCGCTCGTTCGGCCGCACCGCGGCGGACAGAAGCCGACCTTGCCGTTGCGCGGCCTTCGTTCGCCTCTTGGTCCGTAAGGTTAGCCCATCTTCGCGATAGAGCCGATAGACGCGCATTGCGTTCACCAGCCACCCTTCCTGTCTCAGGCGCACCGTCAGCCGGCGGTATCCGAACCGGACGCGGACCGACGCCAGTTCCCGCAGACGATGCAGCAACGCCGCCTGGCTCGGCCGACGCGACTCATACCGCAAGGTCCCTACCGCAATAGCCATCAGCCACGCCGCACGTACAATCCTCTGAAAGGGTGGGGCTGCCTCCGATGAAGCGGGAGCTAGGAGCGTCGCTGCCCCGCTCAGTCAAGAAACAGTGCAAGCAGTAGGGCTGCGTATTCTGCTGGCTGTACGGGCCGTCACGTGCGTCGCGTACTGCGTTGGTTTTCCGACGGCATTGGGCAAGGGTCAGTGTTCCGTCGAGGGGGCGCGCGCTCTGGTGGCTCGGGTTGCGATTGGAGAAAAGCGAACGCCATTTGGCATAGTGCTTTTTCAGCGCCCTTGCAGGGCGCGGCGTAACTCATCCTCGGCGGCCTGCAATTCGGCTCCGGCCGCGCCCATTTGCCCTTGGGCGGTGAGCTGGCGATAGCGCTCCATGTGGTTCTGAATGGATTGCAACACGGCGACCGGGACGGTTCCCTGTGCCCCCGGGGCGGCGTTCTTCCCGGGCTTACCCGCGGGTCCGGCAGGCGCGCCGGCGTTATAGGGAGGCGCCGCGCTCGGCGCCGATCCCGCCGGCTGCGCGAGATCGGCAATAGCCTCGGGAAGCGAGTCGCGATAGATGAGCCGGTCGCCCATCGCCAGCACCACTTTTTTCAGCTCGGGCAGGTGTGCCTGTGTGGCCTGGATATAAATGGGCTCAGCGTACAGGAAGGTGCCGTTGACCGGCAGCACCAGCGTGGAGCCGCGGATGACCCGGCTGCCTTGCTGATTCCACAGACTCAAGTCCTTGCTGATGACCGGATCCTGATCGATGCGGCTGGCGATCTGCAGGGGGCCGTAGACCAGTTGCTCTTTCGGCAAACGGTAGAAAAGAATCTGACCGTAATGCTTGGGATCGCAACGCGCCGCCACCCAGGCAATCAGGTTATCGCGGTTGTGGCTGGCGAAGGTCTGCATCAGGACAAACTCCGCCTGTTTGGATATCCCACCGTCTTGCGGCAACTGCGTCATCACGTAATACGGCCGTGTCAGTTGAGTCTGTTCCTGGGTCGAGACCTGCTTGGTGACGTCCCACATATCTTCTTTGTTGTAAAAAACCTGGGGATCAGTCATGTGGTAGGTGCGGTAGATATCCGCTTGCGCCTGAAAGATCTGGCGCGGGTAGCGGATGTGGCGCAGCAAATCGGCGGGCATGGCCGAGCGCGGCAGAAACAGGTTCGGAAAGACGTTGCGGTACGCCTGAATCAGCGGATCCCGCGAATCGAAAACATAGAAATGGACGGTGCCATTGTAGGCGTCAACCGTGATCTTGACGCTGTTGCGAATGTAATTGACCTGTGGTTGGTACCCGGTGGCGTCGGCGGGGACAAAGTCAATGGGCTCGGCGTAGGGGTGGCGATCGCTGCTGGTGTAGGCGTCGATCATCCAGAACATGTGGCCGGAGCTGTTAATGACCGGGTACGGATTCGGATCGAGGGTCAAAAACGGGGCCAGGCGAGCCACGCGGTCCATGATCTGGCGGTGCAACAGGAGCCGCGTCGAGGGGGTGAAGTAGTGCGAGAGCAGGATGTTGCTCTCGTCGCGGGCGAGCGCGGCGGCCAGCCGCATGCCCCAGCCGCCCACATGAATTCCGGCAGTGCCATGGTATTTGTTGTAGGCATTTTCATCGCCGGAGGGATAGTTGAATTCCGGCTGGCTGGTGTCGACAAAGACCGGCTGAACGGTGCTTTCACCGAAATAAATTTCTGGGCGGGTGATATTAAAACGCGGCAGGGTGGTTTCCGGTGGCGCATTTTTGAGGAACAACTCCGGCTGCCCTTCATCGGTGGCGCCGTTGACGAGCGCCGCCACCGCGCCGTAACCGTGCGTGTATTGCAGGTGCAGGTTGACCCAGGTCTGCGCGTTCTGGGAAAGCTTGCTGGGATCAAGTTCGCGGGCGGACAGCAGCACACCGCGGCGCTCGCCGTTGATGGTATAGCGGTCGGCATGAACGGAAGGGAAGACGTAATAGGGGCGCAACGCCTGCAACTGAGTAATGTTGTTGAGGAAAGGGGCGGTGTTCCAGAGCCGAATGTTATCCGCGGTGGCGGGAAACTGACTCAGGTCGAGGCTATCGGCTTTCGTGGGGCGAAACGCTCGTTCCGTGGAAGTCTGGCCGATGTCGTAGGCCAGGCGCGTGGCCTGAATATGGTCCACGATATAGGGACGCTCCAGGGCCAATTCATTGGGGGCGACGTAGAGAGAGCGCACAATGCCTTCAATAATGCTGGGCACGATGGCAATGACCAGAAAGCCGCCAATCAGCAGCACGGGAACCCAGATGGGTCCCCATAAAGGGTTCTCCGCCACTTCGCGGCCGCGTCTGCGCCGGCTGGTGACCACGATGAGAGCCGCCAGCAACAGAGCGGCGACCACCTGGACCCAGTAAAAAGGCAAGCCGAAGCGGTGGTCGACGAAGTCGGCGCCGTAGAGGAAGGAATGCTGGTTGTAGAGAATGCCGTAGCGGCCCAGCCACTGTGAACCAGCGTAGATCACCAGCAGCAAGGCGCCGCCGGTCCGCACCAGGCCTCCCAGGGAGACGGGTGAGGGGACGGAAAAATGAATGGGCGCCGGCCGGCCCGACATCTGCTCGCGCATGCGCTCCTGGGCGTGGCGAACGCGTTCAATGGAGGAACTCAGGCCGAGGGTGGCGCCATAAATAATCAGCGCGCAGACGCTCAGGGCGGAGAGCCAGCCATACAGCATCTGGTAAAACGGCAACCGGAACATGTAAAACGCCAGGCTGTGTCCAAAGATGGGGTCATGGTAAGTGCTGGTTTTGGGCGCGCCCAGGTACAAGGCGAGGGTCCAGGGATCAATGATGCCAAACGAGATCAGCCAGCCGGCGGCGATGGCGATCAAATAGCCCACCCATCCGAACAAACGGGTTTCGGCAAGTTGCTGGCGGGCATGGCTGCGCGCCAGACGAAATACCGCGATCAGAATCCCAACGGCCACGAGCGCCAGCGCCAACTGCGGCAGCCACTGGATGCGGAGGTATTGGAAATACGTCTGCTGCTGCCCTAACTCGCGCCACCAGGCCAACTGCAGCGCGAACGAAGAGCCTTCGACGGCCAGCAGCAGGATTGCCGCGGCGATGCCGAGGTCGCGAACAAACGCTCCGGCTTGGCCGCCGCGATGTTGCCGCCCGCGCGCGCGGACCAGAACAAAGGCGGCAAGAATGATCAGGAGAAGAGCTCGCATTTCCTTTCCACCTTAACATTAGGAGCGAGCCACCGAGTCCTCCCTGTGGGAGGAAATCGCAGGTAGAGGGCCGCGAAATTCCGAAGGGTGGCCCCCCCGCGCGGGGGAGGAGCCCGGCCTCGGCGGCTTCACGGTCTCACTGGAGAACGTGCCAGCGACCCAACGGAAAGCCTTGCCAGCGGGCGGCTCAGTAGACGAGGCCGTGCCTCTGCAGTGGAGGAAATGGGCGGAGCGGCGGCCGGCTAGCTGCCGCTGGGCGTGAAATGATTGATTACGGTTTGGCGCATGGCGGCCAACGGCGCCGGACGCCCGGTCCAAATTTCAAACTGGCGCGCCCCTTGGGTCACAAACATCTCCAAACCGGAGAGCAGTTTGGCGCCTTTGCCGCGGGCGATTTTCAGCAGCGTCGTTTCGATGGGGTTGTAGACCAGATCGAAGACGATGGCGGCATTGACATCCTCCGGCTTGAGTGGAGACTCACTGGTTCTCGGCGTCTGGCCAACGGGCGTGGCGTTAATAAGAATATCGAAGCGCAGCTTTCCGAGTTGGTTCTGTTTGACAGTCTGCGCCTGTGCCTGCTTGGCGAGCTGCTGGGCGCGTGGCGGCGTGCGGTTATAGATGCTGACCTGGGCGCCCTTGGCCTGCAGGCCGAAGACCGCGGCGCGTGCGGCGCCCCCAGCGCCCAGCACCAGCACTTTGGCGCCAGCCAGTGGCCGCAGATGTTCCAAAGGGGTTACGATGCCGGCCACGTCGGTGTTGAAACCGAACAGCTTGCCGTCGCTGCGGACCACGGTATTCACCGCGCCAACCTTGCGGGCCAGGGCATCCACGCCATCCAAGTGTTCAATGATGTCGACCTTGTATGGCTGTGTGACGGAGAAGCCCTGAACGCCCAGGGGCTCAATGCCCTCTAACACCTGATCGAGGCTCTTGGCCAGCAGTGGAAGAAACACGGCGTTAATGCCTTCGTTCTGAAACGCGGTGTTTTGCATCAGCGGCGATAGTGAATGCGCCAGGGGATTGCCCAACACGCCATAAACCCTGGTGGCGCGCGTGATCTGCTCGACGCGGAACAGTTTTTGCATCCGTCCCGTATCGATTTGTCCAGGCGCCGTTTCACTGCCCTGAGCAGCGCTGCCAAAGGTAAAGAGGGCTCCGGCGCGCAAGCTAAGAACACGGCTCGGTACGCCCGCGTCCCCCATGCAGAAGCCGATCCAGGGCGTGCGGCCCTCCTGGATCTGGTGCTCGAGAAAGTTCAACAAGGTCAGGTTGTCGCCGAAATCGCGAGCGGTGGGAACCAGCTTGTAAGCCGAGGCGGCAATCGCCCGCAACCGTTTGGCCGCTTCCGGCAGATGGCGCGTGGACTTATAGTCGTGATACGAGACGATCAGGAAAGCGGCGTCGCGCAGTTGGTTCAGTTGTTTGGCGGAAACCTCTTCGGCGCTCTCCAGGGCGAGGTCCACCCACTTGCAGCCCGCTTTGGCGGCTTTCAGCAGCAGTGTGCATTCCGCTTCCAAGCTGCCCTTAAACAATCCACCCGCCTCGACCCGCCGGCAGGTGGCAATCACCTGCACATCCGGGTTCCAACGGCAAAACTCTTCAATCGAGGGCAGCGCACTGGCGGGATTCTTGAGACCATCCAGGCGGAACTCCAGCAGGCTGGTATGGCGAAGCGCCTTGTCGGCCCCTTCCAGCAGCGCCGCAGTGTTTTCGGCCAGCAGGGAGGTGCAAACCCGGGGTAGTCCGGTGGGGGGTACCCGGATGGCTACGGTGTTAGCCGAAATCGACTCCAAAGTGCTGGGACGAGAGGGCATAATACTCACGACCTTTGGACCTTAAGTAGTGCCTACATGGTACAGGGGCTCAGTCCCTGAAACACCCACGATAACCTAGGGATACCGTGCGGCACCACGATAAAGTTGCGATTTCAGGTAATCCTGGGCTGGCGAGAGCCTCAGTTAAGGTGTAAGGTGAAGCCGGTTACCGCTCCATAGTCGTAAGGAAGGCCACAGAGAGCCGGTCCATTTTGTCGAATTCTCCTTGCAGGAGTAGGAATGAGAGCCGCACTAAAGCTGGGTCAAATGTTGTTGGCAGTGCCGTTTCTGGCGGTTTTGAGCTGGCCTCAGGCCAATAGCATGCCGCAGTTGGACGCCCCGTTGCAGGTGGCGCCACATGTGCCGCTGTCGCAGACCGAGTGTGCGGACTTCTACTCCCATCGCGTCTATCACCACGTGCTGCGGGTGGTGGGCGGATATGGCGAGGAGCACATGGCGGAGTTCACCGCCGGGGACAAGGTGTTCCTTGTCCATGCCGCTGGAATGCAGCCGGGGGAGGAGTTCCGCCTGCTGCGCATTGTGAAACAGAAGGCGGAGTCGCCCCAGTTCAAGCACCAGGCTGACGATCTGGAACGGATGGGGCTGTACTTCCGCACGCTGGGGCAGGCACAGGTGCTCAAGGTGGAGAACGGGACCGCCACCGCACGGCTGGAGTTCACCTGCTCTCCCATTCAGTTCGGCGACTTTGGTATTCCCTGGGTGCCCCGGGTGCAACTTGCACAACCGAAAAACATGAGCATTGACCTGCTGCAGCCGATCGCCCCGTTTGGCCTGTTGGTGAGCACGCGCCATATGCAAAGCGAAGTCGGCGTCGGCGATGAAGTCTTCGTCAATCTGGGGGCCAGGGCGGGCATGAAGCCAGGTCAGGAACTGTTGGTGGTGCGAGGCCCGGAAAGTCCCAGCTCGAAGATGATGGGGGGATCGGTCAGCGATCAGTTCGCTACTACGACTGAACCAGGCTTGGACCTGCATCAATTGAGAAAGTATCCCCACCCCTACCGTATCGTGGGGCTTTTGGAAATTGATTTGGTGCAGAACGACGCTTCCAGCGCCCAAGTACTGTACTCGAACACCCTGCTGATGCCAGGCGATGAGGTAGCGCCGGCGGCGCCGCTGCACCCCACGCCAGTGCCGCCGAGGGTGACTCCGCCGCTGGTGGTGAGCAGCACAGCCGGACAATAAAAGCGGGAGAACGCAACAAATAGACAATCTGGGTGAGTGGTTCGGGGGCGAGCCGCCGCCGTGCAAGCTGACGCTTGACAGCAATGCGGTATGGCAAGATACTATGTATTCCAATATATATGGCAAAGCAAAGTGGAGCTGCGGCCTTGGACTCGGCGCAATGGGAGTCGCAACTGCGCAAGGGTGCGCTGGAGATGGTAGTGCTGGCCGCGTTGTGGCGAACGCCGCTTTATGGCTTGGAAATTATCCGCACAGTGGAGAGGGAGTTGGCACTGGCGCTGAGTGAGGGTACGGTTTATCCCATTTTGAGCCGCTTGCGCGCTGACAACTCGCTGACCGCGCAATGGGTGGAAGCGGAGGCGGGACACCCCCGCAAGTACTACGCGCTGACCGATGCGGGGCGGCAACGGCTTCTTGCCATGGTCAATACCTGGGACGAGTTTTCGCGAGGGGTGAACCGGCTTCTCAAGCTGGTGGAACAGAAGGATGCTTCACAATGAACCGGCAGGTGGAAGATTATCTTGAGAAACTTCGTTGCGAATTGAGCACATTGCAGGAGCTCGAACGTGAAGACATTGTGCGGGAGCTGGAGGCACATCTTCGCGACTGTGTCGAGGGTGGCGAAGATGCGGCCGCAGTGTTGCTGCGACTGGGCGAGCCTGCGACGCTGGCGGAAAGCTACCGTGAAAGCGCTACGATACGGCGGTCCAGTCGCAGCTTCTCACCCTTCGTCTTGCTGAGGGCGACTTTGGGATTAGCTTCGCAAGGAGTCACGGCACTGGCGGTCTTTGCCGCCGGACTGCTGGGCTACTCTTTTGGGCTGGGGCTTGCGTTGACGGGGGTAGCCAAATGTATTTGGCCAGCACGTACGGGGGCTTGGCTGCTGCACGGGCAACTGATTGCTTCCGGCACGCAGTTCTACCCGCCCCCGCCGCCCGCTAAAGAGTTGTTAGGCTGGTGGTACGTTCCGCTGGCGCTCATTTCCGGTGGTGCGCTACTTGCCCTCACAACCGGAGTGATTCGGACGTTTCTATCGTGGAACCGCCGTGCTGGCAGACTGCGGCGAGGGCCGCGGAAGTTGAAGAGTGCGGCAGGCCTAACCTAAGCAACCATGGTGTTTCAGGCGCGCCCGGTTGAACTGGGTTCTAGCTGCGAGTGCTGGCCACTTGTTTGCGCTCGCGCAACTTGAAATCCTCGTCCAATTGCTGCCAGAACTTGCGGAAGTAGCTGTAGGCAGAGCCCAAGGCCAGCACGACCACCAGCCAGAGCGCGATTTTCCCCAAAAGATCGACATCCCAGTTGATGCCCAGCAGCGGGATATGAGGCCAGCGGTGGCCAATCAGCACGGTGGTGACGGCGACCACTTGGGTGACCATCTTGGCCTTGCCCAGTTCATTGGCGGCAATGATGTAGTTGTGGGCGGCGGCAATGCTGCGCAATCCGCTGACGGCAAACTCCCGGCCAAGGATGATGACCACCATCCAGGCGGGCACCATGCGGGAGTCCAACTGCACCAGGGAAATGAAGGCGGCTGACATCAACAGCTTGTCGGCAATGGGATCGAGCAGGGTTCCGAGGGTGGTGATTTGCCGCCGCCGGCGGGCGAAGTAGCCGTCCAGCAGGTCGGTCAACGCTGCTCCCACCACAATTGCGCTGGCAATGAGTTCCCGGAAGGGCAGGTGGGTGCTGAAGAGGACGGCAACCAACACCGGCACCAGGAAGATGCGGAAGAGCGTGAGTGCGTTGGGCAGGTTCACAGAGACTCGGAAAATAGCCAAGCTGCACTTTCTAGTTTATGCAAAACAGCTTGGTTTGGCGATGCGTTCAACGGGAGGCATGGCGGAGGAGGCGCTCAGCCATAATAGAACGATGAGCTTCGAAGAACGCTTGGATCGTTTGGCCCAGGTGGCGGTGCATGTGGGTCTTGGACTGAAGCCCGGCCAGCAGGTCGTGCTGACCGCCCCACTGGAAGCCGTTCCGCTGGTGCGCCGGATTTCGGAACACGCCTACCGTGCCGGCGCCAATTTGGTCACAACGCTTTTGGCCGATGAGGAGTCGACGCTGCTGCGCTACCGTTATGCGCCTGACAGCGCCTTTGACGCGGCAGCCAACTGGTTGTTTGACGGCATGGCGCGAGCCTATGCGGAAGGCTCGGCCCGTTTGGCCATCGCGGGCGGCAACCCGGCCCTGCTGGCCGGACAGGATCCCACTAAGGTTGGCCGGGCCAACGCCGCCGTTTCCAAAGCCATGCGGCCGGCGCTGGATCTGATCACCAAACACGAGATTAACTGGACCATTGTTTCCTATGCCACGCCCGCGTGGGCTCGCGCCGTGTTCCCGGACGAGCCGGAGGAGCGCGCGATTGAGAAGCTCTGGGAGGCCATTTTCGCCGCCTCGCGGGTGGACGCGTCCGACCCGGTCGAGGCCTGGAAACAGCACGATGCTCATCTCCAACAGCGGGCTGCCAAACTGAACGACAAACGCTATTCAGCCCTGCGTTTTCACGGCCCGGGCACCGACCTTACCGTCGGACTGGCCGACGATCACCTCTGGCTTGGGGGCGGCACGGACGCCCGCAATGGAGTCCGCTGCATTCCCAACATTCCCACGGAAGAGGTGTTCACCACGCCGCACCGGGACCGGGTCGAGGGCGAGGTCACCAGCACCAAGCCGCTCTCCCACCAGGGAACCCTCATTAAGGACATTCACGTCCGCTTCGAAAAAGGACGCGTGGTCCAGGCGAGTGCCAGCGAAGGCGAGCAGGTGCTGTTGCGCATGCTGGACACCGATTCCGGGGCGCGTCATCTCGGCGAAGTCGCGCTGGTGCCGCACTCTTCACCCATCGCCCAAAGCGGGCTGCTGTTCTGGAACACACTTTTTGACGAGAATGCCGCCAGTCATATCGCATTGGGCCAGGCCTATAGCACCTGTATGCGCGAGGCGGAGAGTCTGAGTGGCGAGCAGCTGCGCGCCCGCGGCGCCAATGAGAGCCTCATCCATGTGGACTGGATGATTGGCTCCGGCAAAATGAACGTTGACGGGATTGACCGGAATGGCAAGCCCGAGCCGTTGATGCGCGCCGGGGAGTGGGTGTAACGATAGCACGGGAGCGGCGGCCGGACAGCGAAGCGGGTGGAACCTAAGCGGCCATGCCGTCTCTGGTCGCTCCACTTGCAGACGGTCCATACAGATGCTTTGCGCGCCACGCTCCCGCCCCGGGCTGTATAGTAAATTACAAGGAAAGTAGGTGGGATTCGCAGGGCCAAGCAGCAAAGCTGGCGGCTGAAGAATCCCATTTGGATGCCGCCCCGCGGGCCGGTTCACCCGATTGAGCTCACACATGCACTCCAGCCGGAATCCAGAAAGTCCCACCCCAGCTATTGAGCGAGTTACGCCAGCGGCAGCCCTGCCTGGCGGCGACATTCGCGTGGAAGGCCGGGGGCTGAAGCCAATGGGGGAGAAGTTGCCCGAGGCGTTCGTGGGCAGCTACCCGGCGCACGTGCTGATGGCCTCGCCCCGGGTAGTGCAGGTCCGGGTTCCGGAGAACGCCACCGCGGGCACCGTGCAGGTTGCTTGCGGCGTTGCGCCCGAGCAGCAGCGAAGCAATGAGGCAAAATTCAGCATAGCGATCTCCGTTGCGGACAATCTGCACCCGGTCGCCAACCCCGCCATTGACGGCGATGGCAACATTTACACGACGTTTAGCGGGGCGCGCGGCCAGACTGTTCCAAACAGTTTGTTTGTCATCGACGCCGGTTACCAGATGAAGCCGTTGGGGGCGGCAATTATCAACCCCACCGGGTTGGCTCTGGATCGCGCCGGCGCGCTCTATGTCTCCTCGCGGCAGGAGGGCATTGTTTACAAGGTGGCACTCAACGGGGTGAGCGCGGTGTATGCCGAGGGTATGGGCATTGGCACCGGGCTGGCCTTTGATGAGGACGAGAACCTCTACGTCGGCGATCGCAGCGGGACCATCTTCAAGATCGATCGCAATCGCAACACGTTCGTGTTCGCCACGCTGGAACCGAGTGTGGCCGCCTATCACCTGGCGTTTGGACCAGACCGTTACCTGTACGTCACCGGACCGACGACCTCCAGCTTCGATACCATCTGGCGCATCAGTCCGGCGGGTGTGGTTGAGCCTTTTTATCGCGGGTTGGGGCGTCCACAGGGTTGCGCCTTTGACGAACTGGGCAACTTTTATGTGGTGGGCTCTTTGCGCGGGCGCCGGGGAGTGGTTCGGATCAATCAGCAAGGAATCGCGGAGCTGTGCGTCAGCGGCAACAACCTGGTTGGGTTGGCGTTTACTCCGGGGCCGGGTCTTGTGCTGGCCACCAACAGTGGCCTGCTTCGGCTTCCCTGGCCAACGGCGGGCAAGCCTCTTCCTCCGGCGCCGCGCGGATAGGAACGTTTCTGGCGCTTGCCGCACTCGCCGGTGACTGCGCCTCCGCCCGGCCGGTTCGCTCCTCACCGTCATGTCATACGATTGCGAAATCATTGCCGTTGGTTCCGAGTTGCTGACGCCCCACCGCCTGGATACGAATTCGCTATTTCTCACGGCGGAGTTGAACCGCCTGGGGTTCCAGGTTCGCCGCAAACATGTGATCGGCGATGAACCACAGGCCCTGACTCAGACGATTGCCGGCTGCTGGGACCGCGGTTTTCTCACGGTGGTCACCGGGGGGCTTGGCCCCACGGAAGACGACCTTACCCGCGAATGCGCCGCCGCCGCGCTGGGGGTTGAACTGCGCCGCGATTGCGAGCAGGAACGCTGGTTGCGGGAGCGCTTTCAGAGCCGCGGCTACGCGGTTACCCAGCGCAACCTGAAGCAGGCGGATGTGCTTTCGGGCGCGGAGCTGCTACCTAATCCCAACGGCAGCGCTCCCGGCCAGTGGCTGGTTTCCGAAAACCGGAAGCAGGAGCGGCGCTTGCTGGTTCTGCTTCCTGGGCCGCCCGGAGAACTGAAACCCATGGTCGAGGCGGAGCTGATGCCGCGCTTGGGCCGGCTCGTGCCCGCTACTGCGCTGGTGACGGAAACCTTGCGCATAGCCGGCCTTGCCGAATCAGAGGTGGACGAGCGTTCCGCGCCGGTTTACAAGCGCTTCCCGCGGGTGGAAACGACGATTCTGGCCAGCCTTCCCGGCGAGATCGAGCTGTATTTCCGCGCCTCGGCTCCTACGGAAGCGGAGGCGCGGGCGCAGGCGCATGAAGTGGCAGCGCTGGTGGCCGCCGAATTGGGCAATGCCGTTTACAGCCACAACGGTGAATTGCTGGAGCAAATCGCCGGACACCTGCTGCTCGGGCGCGGCCAGACCCTGGCCACGGCGGAAAGCTGCACCGGTGGGATCATCGCCTCGCGGATGACCCATTGCGCCGGCGCATCGCAGTATTATCTCGGCGGGCTGGTGACCTACGCCAACAGCGCCAAGCGGGAATTGGCTGGGGTTGGGGAGGAGACGCTGGAGCGCTACGGCGCCGTGAGCGGGGAGTGCGCCCGGGAACTCGCCGAAGGCGTGCGCCAGCGCTTTCATGCTGACTGGGGTATCTCAGTGACGGGCATCGCCGGTCCCAGCGGCGGCAGCGAAGAGAAGCCAGTGGGCACCGTCTATTTTGGCCTTTCCGGATCAGCAGGCGTGCAGACCTGGATGCGGCAGTTTCATGGCAACCGCGAGCGCATTCAGCGCCTGGCCGCCGCGCACGCTTTGAATGCACTGCGCCTGCGGCTGTTGGAAGAAACTTCGAGATAGCAACCCGGTTTTTCTTAAATAGTCCCCAATCGTTCGCCGTCCATGCGCATTTGCGTTACCATGGTGCAATTCCGTGTGGCGAATAGGGGCCGAATTCTATGCGCCGGTATGAATGTGGTAGAGTCCGTAGCGCTTTGTTATTGCTGGTATTAGTGTGCGTGGCCGCCGCGACGCCTTTAGTGAGCGTTGCTCAGACCGTTACCTTTCATGCGCAAACCGCGCTGGTTCAGGTTCCAGTCTCGGTGCTGAAGCACGGCGCGCCGGTCGCGGGGCTCCAGGCCAGCGATTTCCAGCTCTATCTCGACGGCAAAAAGGTTCCTCTGGTCAGTCTTGACTACTTGCGCCAGCCGGAGTCCCTTCCTCCTCCTCGACGTTTTCCGCCGGGCGTTTCGGTGAATTTCGAGTAGGCGCCAGCACCGAATCAGGTTGTTCTGCTTTTTGACTTTCTGAACGTCTCACTGCAGGACATCGTCTACATGCAGCGCATTCGCCAGCAACTCTTAAAGTTTGTGGCTCACCGCCTGCCGGCAAACCAGCCGATCACAATCTATGGATTCATGCCGAATTTGACGCTGTTGCAGCCCCGCACCGCCGATCGTGCTTTGCTGGCCAAGCGCATTTCTGCAATCACCGGCTGGCTGTTGCGAGGGCGAACAGTGGCGGCCAGCAGCGTCTTTGGAAGTGGGCGGCTGGCAAACGCCGGCGGCGGATTTATTCCCGATACAGCCGCTATGACCCGGCCAGCCTACGATTACGATCCCATGGGAAATGAAGCCATGGTGCGGGCGAGAGCTATACAAACCCTGCTGGCGTTACGATCGCTGGCGCGCACCTTCCAGGATGTCCCTGGCCACAAAACCGTGGTGTGGGTAACCGATGACCTCAGTGCTCTGGGGTTCAGCATGGGGAGGGGTTATGCTCCCAATTCATTGATGCTGCGCAATGACCGCTTCAAAAAAGTGATCGAGCGACTCAATGACGCGAGCGTCAGCCTTTACCCACTGCAACTGCAAGGCCTCACGCCCCCGCCGGTGGGCGATGTGACCCTGACGTACGCACAATTCAAAGCAGGGCAGACCATCGCGGCGAATAGTGCTCGCATGGCGAGTCTTGGAATGAGTCAGACATTGGGAAGCGAAACCGGGGGAGCGGCGCTGATCGATAACAACTTTGGGGGAGAGGTGCTCAAGGCAATGCGAGACTGGTCCTCGTACTATGTCGTCAGCTTCGCTCCTCCCCAAACCGGGCGGGGGTACGAACCCAAGGCGCACAAAATAAAAGTGAAGGTCGATGTGCGGGGCGCCAGGGCGCTCTTCCGGCGTGAGTACATCCAGCGCCCCGAAAAGTACCTGGCGAATGATAAAACCATCTCCCGCGATTTGAAGTGGGCGTTGCACACGCCAGTTGCGCTCAGTTCCTTACCTCTGGCGGTGCAATTCGCCCCCGCCTGCTCGGTGCAGATGCGAAGCTCGGGGCTGGTGCGCGGCACCGCGATTTTGCCTTTTGCCCTGACGATTGCGCCCCAATCGGTGCTGCACACCACCGCCAAGGGCGTGCAGATGGATATTGCCGTGCAACTTCTGCTTGAAAACGCCAATCCGAAGCAGCCGGACGAGATCAATAAAATGGTGCGTATGGCGCGGACGTTGACACCTGCGCAGGCGTCCGCTGTTGAAAAGAACGGCATGAAGTACTATGCGCATTTTGAAGCGCAGCCCGGACAAGAATACTTTGCGGCGGTCGCGCTGCGCGACAACCGTACTGGCCAAATCGGCACAGTCCGCCGCTACGTTCATCTGGAGCAAATGCCGGCACCCTGCCCGCAAAAGCGCTAATGCGCCACAAGCGGGCACCAGGTATTTGGAAAACATTAGGAGCGAGCCACCGAGTCTTCCCTGCGGGGGGAGATCGCAGGTGGCGGGCCGCGAAATTCCGAAGGTCGGCCCCCGCGCGCGGGAGAGGAGCCCGGCATCGGCGGCTTCACGGTCTCACTGGAGAACGTGCCAGCGACCCAACGGAAAGCAATGCCAGCGGGCGGCTCAGGAGACGAGGCCGTGCCTCTCTTAAAGGCGCGACGGTGTTCCGATGAAGGCAATTCTAATTGCGGCCATTTTCGCGGTTGGGGCCTCCGGGATGGGCCATCCACGAGGTCTGGGCGCGAGGTCCGTGGAAGCGCGGCGAATCGAGCAGTTCCTTTGTGCTTACCTCCCATCTGATGGAACTGGACAGCCAGTGCGGTATTACGCTGCCATGGTTTCGCTCCACGGTCCCAACTCGCGGGATGCGATTGTTTACCTCGTGGGCGGTGGGTACTGTGGTTCGGGCGGCTGCACAACGCTCATCCTCGCGGAACATGGGGAGCATTTTCGGCTGGTATCGCGGATCATGCTTACCCGTCCTCCAATTCGCGTTTTGACAACCCGCACTATGGGCTGGAGTGACCTGGCTGTCTTTGTCGCCGGGGGAGGTAACTACCGGCCGTACACCGCCCGTCTTCAGTTCAATTGGCAGAAGTACCCGGGGAGCGCGTGGTCAGCGGGCGCGAGCCCGCTCAGGCATGCCGCACCCGGGGAGACGGTGATTTCGCCAGAGGTGTATAGACTTGCCAGGCCACTGGCCCGATAGAGCACTGGCGCATTCTGCCTCAACCCTGGCTGCCGCCCTGCCACTCGAAAGCCGTTTCGGGGCGGAAGCCCACGTGCGCCAAGGCTCGCGAGACGAATTGCACCAGCGCCTGTTCCATGGTTTGCGCGCCATCGTAGAAGGCCGGCATCACCGGAAACAGTGTGGCGCCGGCATCATGGGCAGCCAGCATGTTTCCCAGGTGCACCCGGCTGAGCGGCGTTTCGCGCACCGCCAGCGCCAGGCGGCGGCGCTCTTTGAGGCAGACGTCGGCGGCGCGTTCGATAAGGTTATTGGACATTCCATGCGCGATCGCCGCCAGGGTTCCCATGCTGCAGGGCGCTACGAGCATTCCCCGCACCGCAAACGAGCCGCTGGCGATTGCCGCCCCGACATTGCCGTTGTCATATTGCCGGATCTTGGCGGGACGCGTTCCAAGCAGCCGCTCGATATAGTTTTCCGTGGCGAGGTCCGCGATGCCCAGTTCCTCCCGGGCCACGCGCGCGGCGTTTTCGGAAACCACGACATGCAGTTCCTCGATCCGCGGCTGTGCGCAGGCGAGTTGCAAGGCGACGCGGCCCAAAATGGCGCCACTGGCGCCGGTAATGCCCAGAATCAGCGCGTTGGATTCAGTCGAACTCATGAACCTCTCTGATTTTAGAACCGCTGAGCGTAAATTGCTCGTCCGTTTGGTGGGAAGCTTGCTGCCGGCTCCTCTACAATGCTGATGTGGACCCTAAAAAACTCGAGCAACTCCTGGGCGCGGTCGCCCAGGGCCGCACTTCGCCCGCGCAGGCCATGAAAGCCCTGCGCGGCTTGCCATTTGAGGACCTCGGCTTCGCCAAAGTGGATCACCACCGGACCTTACGCCAAGGCATGACGGAAGTCGTTTATGCGGCCGGAAAGACGCCGCAGCAGGTAGCCAGCATAGCTTCCGCGCTGGCGCGCCGTTCGCCCAACATCCTGATTACACGGGCCGAGCCCGCCATTGCCAAAGCGGTGCGCGCGAAACTGCGCGGCGCGGTCTACCACCCCATCTCGCGTGTGATCACGTTGCGGCGCGAACCCAATGACAGCGAGCAGACGCAGGGGACGGTGCTGGTGGTTTCCGCCGGAACCAGTGACATGGCGGTGGCCGAGGAGGCCCATTTGACCGCCGACCTGCTGGGCAGCCCGGTGGAGGCGATCCATGACGTGGGGGTAGCCGGTCTGCATCGCCTGCTGGCGCATCGCGAGCGGCTGCAGGCGGCGCGCGTCATTATTGTCGTGGCCGGTATGGAAGGCGCGCTGCCCAGCGTGGTGGGTGGCCTGGTGGCGGCGCCAGTCATTGCTGTTCCCACCAGCGTTGGTTACGGCGCCAATTTCGGGGGCCTCACCGCGCTGCTGGGAATGCTGAACTCCTGCTCTTCCAATGTCTCTGTGGTGAATATCGATAATGGGTTTGGAGCGGGCTACAGCGCGGCCCTGATCAACCGGCGCTTTGCCGGCTAGCAAGGCCGACCCGTCACTGACAGTGTTCGCCGGGGATCTGTTCAACGAGTTCGGGCTGCGGGCTGGGGTCCGGCAACGCGCAGACGCCGCTGGCGCTGGCGACCACGTATGCCTCCGCCTGAATGCCGCAATTCCCGCCGGTGCGCCGGTTGTACCCGGTCAGCACAGCTTTCACAAAAGCTTCGCTACGCTGCCTTTCGACCAGGTTCACGGTGCAGCCACCGAATCCTCCGCCGGTCATACGGCCCGCCAGAAATCCGGGTGCGCGTTGCGCGAGGTCAACCATCAGATCCAATTCAGCGCAGGAGACTTCGTAATCCATGCGCAAGCTCTGGTGCGACGCGGCCAGTAGTTCAGAGAGCTTGTTCCAGTGGCCCTCCCGGAGGGCCTCCCGGGTGCGCAGGACACGCTGATTTTCCGTGATGACATGGCGGCAGCGGCGCTGGATGACCTCTGGCAGAGCATCCCGGTAGCGCTCGAAGTCGGGGAGTGAGACGTCGCGCAGGTTCTGAATCCGCGGCAGGAAGCGTCGCAGCAGCTCCACACCTTGCTGGCATTCGCGCCGCCGCACGTTGTACTCCGAGCTGGCCAGTTCGTGTTTGACGCCAGTGTTGCAGATGACGATATCAAAGCCTTCCGGGAGTTGGAGCTGTTCCGCGCTCAGGCTGCGGCAATCCAGGCAGGTGGCCTGACCGGCGCGGCCGTTAGCGCTGATGTACTGGTCCATAATGCCGCACAGGGTTCCCACGAAAGCATGTTCGGCCTCCTGTCCCGCCAGCGCCAACTCGGTCCGGTCCATCTCCTGTCCGGCGGTGTGCAGCAGCGCCCAGCCCGAGGCCATTTCCAGAGCGGCCGAGGAACTCAGGCCCGCGCCGGCCGGGATATCGGAGGCTACCAGCAGATTCGCACCGCGCAGCCGCAGGCCGCGCCTTTCCAGCATGGCCGCCACGCCGGTGATGTAGTCGGTCCACGCGCGGGCCGGCCGCGGATCATCGAGGCTGCTCACCCGGACGTTGCCGCCGCTGGCTTCCCGGAAGTCCAGGCTGCTCATGTGAAGCTGGCGATCATCGCGGGGGCTGGCCGCGATGACGGTCGAGCGTGAAATGGCCACCGGCATGACGAACCCGTCGTTGTAGTCGGTGTGCTCACCGATCAGATTCACGCGACCCGGCGCCCGGAACAGACGCGGGGTCTGGCCAAACAGCCGGGCGAAACTCTGTCGCAAGGCGGAAAGGCGCTCGCTATTCATGGTCCCTCGCCTCGGCCTCGATGCCGCGTTGAATCGCCGCGCGCAGTTCCGCCGCCTTCTCCTCGGCGAGCGTATCGTTGATGAAGCTTCCCGCCCCGGACTCCACTCCCGCCAGGTACTTGAGCTTTTCGCGGGTACGGTGTGGCGGCAGAAACTCGATATGGAAATGCCAGTAGGGATGCGGCTGTCCGTCAGTGGGCTGCTGGTGCAGCAGCATCATGTAGGGAAAAGAAAACCCAAACAGTTGGTCGTAGCCCACCAGCAGGCGCTTCAGGGCTTCCGCGAGCTTACGGATATCGGCCGGGGAAAAGTCGCGCAGGTCGGCGGCATGCTGCCGCGGCAGCAGGTGAACTTCATAGGGATAGCGGGCGTAAAAAGGTATGACCAGCGTGAAGGCCGCGTTTTCAAACACCACCCGCCGCGCATCTTGCCGTTCCACAGCCAGTTGCGCGCACAGCAGGCACTCGCCGGCCTGGTCCCAGTGGGCGCGCATATTCTTCTGTTCGCGCGCGGGAATAGGCGGGATAAACGGGAATGCGTAAATCTGGCCGTGTGGATGCGGCAGGGTAACACCAATCGCCTGACCCTTGTTTTCAAAAATCAGGACGTAATCAATTCCGGGGCGCGCCGCCAATTCCGCGAAGCGTTCGCGCCAGACATAAATCAGCTTCTCGATCTGTTCAATGCTTTCGTCCGCGAGCGTGCCATCGTGTTTTGCGGAGTAGACCACCACTTCGCAAACACCCGCGTTGGGGGCCACGGGAGTAAGTGGGGCAGCCGCGACGGCCGGGATATCAGGTTGTGGCTTAAACGATGGAAACTTGTTTTCAAAAACCGCAATGTCGTAATCGGGGAAGGGAATCTCGGTTTCAAACGCGCCCGGCTGAGTCGGGCAGAGCGGGCAATAGCCTGGCGGCGGAAAGAATGTTCGGTCCTGCCTCTGTGTCGCGGTAATTACCCATTCCCCAAGGAGAGGATTCCAGCGTAGTTCAGACAATGTGTGCGTTCCTCTTCTGCTTCAGTTGCGTTCCTCTACGGCTTGGGCGTTTTGCGTACTGAGGCTTGTGCGGCGGCATCGGCAGCAGGCTCGCTGACGCCGGTTTCCGGAGCAGGCCCCGGGAGCGCCAGACCATTTTCAAAGCTGTAGAGATACAGCATGCGGCCGTCTTTTTTGCGCACAATTTCTTTGTTCATGGTCAGAGCACAATAACATGAAATGAGCTGCCTGGAACCGTCGATCTCCCGTGTATTCATTGAGTTAGCCGCGGCTGTTCCTGTGCGCAAGTGGGGGAGTGGCGGGCGCGATGGGCAGCCCCCAATGGCGCTCCCATCGCCCTGACGCGGGGCTATCGTGGTTCCTCCTGGGCATCCGGCTGGGCGCCCAGCAGGCGCGCCGCCATTTGGGCGGATTCGATTTCCAGTGGCGCTCCCGCAATCCCAAACTGATTGCACTGCCGCAAAAACGCCGAAACAAATTCAGCGAGTCCCCCTAAGCGCTCGGCTTGCGCCACATGCACCAAAGCGCGCGCCAGTTCCTCGGGCTTTTCCCCGGTATTCGCACGCAGCCAGATTGCATCCCCTAAAACGAGATGAACGGTGCGATCATTACACAAAATACCAAATGTTCTCGCCGCCACCGAGAGGGCGGGATCAGGCGGAAACGGGGTAGTCGTTCCGATCTGGATGCGCACCGCCTCGGGGCGCTTTACTCCCACTGAGCGCGCCACTTTGAGCTGCGTTGGAGTTAGGGGCAGACTCTCTGGACTCGTCAGTATCCGCCGGGAAAACGTTTCCGCCCATTCCACGACCCGCGGCAGCATCCTTTCCAGCAGCTCTTCATCCATTAACGGCATGCCCGAGTGTACCAATGCGCGGAACTTACCTGAATTGCGTAGCGGAACAAAACCCGCGCACCAGCCCGAAGCCGGGGCTCAGGCGGTGATCTGGTCGGCGCCTGGCCGCAGGGCCGCGTCCCGCTCAAATCCCCTGTCTTCCAAGGCATGTTTGAAATGCAGCAGCCCGTCCTCAATGGCGCGCGCCAACCCGTCTCGCTTCAATTCCAAGTGCGCCCCCGGGACGGCGGGCGCCTCTCCCGAGGGTGTCATCCAGAGCCTGGGGACGTAGTTCAGAATCAGGTGCACTTCGGTCTGATCGCCTACCGGAGCGATATTGATGCGCCCGGTATGCTTCGGTCCGCGCACGCTGCGCCACCCCAGCGACTGGCCGGGATGGACCTGCACCACGTTGTGTTCCCATGCGACAGACTCCACGCCCAAGCGAACCTTCCAGAGCTGGCGGTTGCCGTTAACCTGCACCGCCTGGAGTTCTGGCAGCATTCCCACCAGACGCTGTGGATCCTGAAGAAGCGCGAACACCTCGTCCGGGCGGCGCCCAATCTGAATGCTTTTTTCAATGCGCTCTACTTGCATGCGCCCCATGCGCGGCGCTACCCAAGCCAGCCACGCGGCCCCGGCGCTGGCGGCGCCGGCAACGAAACCCGTCCAGAACTGCCGTGAATTCCTCATTTTCCACTTCTGGTGAATGCGAGCTTGGAAGCTTTGAAGCGCTTGGAAGCTTTGAAGCGCCTGGAAGCTTCGAAGCGATGGATGCATGGAGCCGGCCGGCCGCTGTCCTCGCTGCCGATGGCAGTGCAGCCCCATTGAGAAATGTGAGCGGAAGCGCACTTGTTTGCAGGTGGTGGAACGGGTTGTGGTCGTGCTGGCGGGTTGTTTCGCAATTCACCGCTCTATACTGGAATGTGAACGAAATGGCCAATGACTCCTCTGCCTTCCTGGACAGTCTTGTCCGACTGATCGTTGAAACCTCCACTAACTTGCCTCCCGATGTGCGAGCGGCCATGAAACGGGCCACGGGACGGGAACTGCCCACCAGCAAAAGTGCGCAGGCGCTGAGCATTATCGACACCAACATCCAAATGGCGGCGGTGGACGAAGGCGCCATCTGTCAGGACACCGGCATGCCGACGTTTTTTATCCACACGCCGGTTGGTTTTAACCAGATCGAACTGAAGAAGCAGATTCGAACGGCGGTCGAGCTGGCTACCAGGAAAGGCAAGTTGCGTCCCAACAGCGTCGACTCGCTGAGCGGCAAAAACAGCGGCAACAACCTGGGCCCCGGCACCCCGGTGGTGCACTTCGAGCAGTGGGAGAACACCGAAGAAGTGGAGATCAAGTTGCTGCTCAAGGGCGGTGGCTGCGAGAACAAGAACATCCAATACTCCCTGCCCGCCGAGTTGCCCGGGCTAGGCAAGGCGGGGCGGGATCTGGAGGGCGTGCGCAAATGTATTCTTCACGCGGTCTGGCAGGCGCAGGGACAGGGCTGTGCCCCGGGAGCGCTGGGCGTCTGCATTGGAGGTGACCGCACCTCGGGGTATGAAGCCGCCAAGGAGCAACTCTTGCGTTCGCTGGATGACACCAACCCCGATCCCCGGCTGGCTGCCCTGGAGCAGTACGTTTTGGACAAAGCCAACACGTTGGGCATCGGCGCCATGGGTTTTGGGGGCGGGGTGTCGCTGATTGGCTGCAAGATCACCGCGCAGAACCGGCTTCCGGCGAGCTTTTTCGTTTCCGTGGCCTACGACTGCTGGGCTTTTCGCCGGCTAGGTGTGGTGCTCGACGCCAGGACCGGACAAATTCGGCGCTGGCTCTACAAAGAAGGCGCCGAAGCGTATGCGCACCCAGAGATGCCCGACATTTCGGCCGCGCTGAAGGATGCCGTCCGCCTCACCACGCCGTTGCGCGAGGAGGATGTCCGCAGGTTGAAGGTGGGGGACATGGTCTTGCTCTCGGGTGTGATGTATACCGGGCGCGACGCCGTGCACGCTCATCTCATGCAGCACCCCCCTCCGGTGGACCTGCATGGCGCCGCGCTTTATCACTGCGGTCCGGTAGCGTTGAAGCAGGGCGAGGGCTGGTCCATTGCCGCCGCCGGGCCCACCACCAGCAGCCGCGAGGAGCCCTACCAGGCCGACGTGCTGCGCAACTATGGCGTGCGCGCCGTCATCGGCAAAGGTGGTATGGGCGAGCGCACCCTGAAGGCGCTCCAAGAATGCGGGGCGGTTTACCTCAATGCCGTGGGCGGCGCCGCCCAGTTCTACGCCCGTGCGATCCGGCGCGTACGCGGCGTTCATTGGCTGGAATTCGGAGTTCCGGAAGCCATGTGGGAGTTGGAAGTAGAGGGTTTCCCCGCCGTCGTCACCATGGATGCGCACGGCGACAGCCTGCACGCCGTCGTCGAGCGGCAGTCGGCCGCGTCGCTGCATGAGTTGCAGGATGTGGCGCTGGCTGGCGCCAAAGGCTAGCTTCAAGATGAGCCAGGGCCGAGTCGAACTGCTTTCGAGTTCGAAATCGCAGGCCGAAGTGATAGCAAAGGTTCGGGGTTGCCGTTTAGGTCCCGCACCGCTGGCGACTACTAAAGCGCGGCCACCATCCGTGAGCTTCGGCCGGGGTCCCCACGCCGCGCCGCGCGGCGTGGGGTGGGGCCGGACACCGAAGCGGGTGGAATAAAAGCGGCCGTGCCGCAGCTGGCCGGGGTAACCACACGAACCCGGCGCACTGGGGCGCAACGACAATCCGGGTTCCGCATCAGGCGGCCAGACCGAAACGCTGTCGTGGGTTCGCTGCGCAGTTGCTCGAGTTTTTGTGCGTGGTAGGGAGATAGGCATGCGAGATGTGACACTGGTTCGGGGCGACGGCATTGGTCCGGAAGTCGTGACGGCCACCATGCAGGTACTGGAAGCGGCCGGAGCGAAGCTCCATTGGATTGAATTCAAAGCCGGGCTGAACGCCGTTTCCGAGGGCAAAGCGGTATTACCTCCCGACCTGCTGGAGAGCTTTGAGCACACCGGCGTGTGCTTCAAGGGTCCGGTGACTACCCCGGTGGGTGCGGGCTTCAGCAGTGTCAATGTGGCGCTGCGGCGGCGTTTTGAGCTTTTCGCCAATCTGCGTCCGGTCTACAATCTGCCCAACGTGCGCTCCCGGTTCGACAACGTCGACCTGGTGATCGTCCGCGAAAACACCGAGGGGCTCTACAGCGGTCTGGAACACGAGGTGGTGCCGGGGGTGGTCGAGTCGCTGAAGATCGCCACCGAAAAAGCCAGTACTCGTATTGCGAAATTCGCCTTCGATTACGCCAGTCGTCTCGGACGCAGGAAGATCAACGTCATTCACAAGGCCAACATCTTGAAGTTAAGTGACGGCCTGTTTCTGCGCTGTGCCCGCGATGTGGCGCGCAACTACCCCGGCGTGCAGTTTGCCGATACCATTGTCGACAATGCCTGCATGCAGTTGGTGATGAACCCGCAACAGTTCGACGTTTTGCTGCTGGAAAACTTGTACGGCGACATCGTCAGCGACTTGTGCGCGGGTCTGGTCGGGGGCCTGGGATTGGTGGCCGGCGCCAACCTGGGTGAGCGGCACGCCATGTTCGAGGCGGTGCATGGCTCCGCGCCGGACATTGCCGGCAAGGGAATTGCCAATCCCACCGCGGTGATGATTGCCGGAGAGATGATGTTGCGTCACCTCGAGCAGCGGGAAGCCGCGGATCGCCTGCGCGGCGCGCTGCTGGCGGTTTACGCTGATGGTCAGCACCTTACCGGCGATGTCGGCGGCAAAGCGGGAACGGAAGAATTTACCAAAGCGGTCTTGTCCAGGTTGCGTTAAGGTCGGCTTGTGATGAGACAGCTCAGTATCAGTCATGAAGACGTGGACCGCGCCGCCGATCGCGGCCGGGTCGCGCGCGCCCGTTTGCGCACGGGATGGAGCTCGCGCCTGCGCCTTTTGTGGCTGCTGGTGGGGCCCGGAATTCTGGTCATGCTTGGGGAAAACGACGGCCCCAGCATGCTCTCCTACGCCAGCACTGGCTCCAGTTACGGTATCGGATTCTTTCTTCCCTTCATCGTCCTGACCTTTCTCATGGCGGTCGTTGTGCAGGAGATGACGGTGCGTCTGGCCAGCGCCACCCAGCGCGGCCACGCCGAGCTTATCTTTGACCGCTTCGGACCGTTTTGGGGTTGGTTTTCGGCGATCGACCTGGCAGTGGGAAATTTTCTCACGCTGATCACCGAGTTCATTGCCGTGCGCGCCGGGATGAGCTATTTCGGAGTGCCGGCATGGCTGGCGATCTGCGCCGCGCTGGCCATTCTCTCATTGGCATTGCTGACCCATCGCTACTGGACCTGGGAGCGGGTGACTCTGGCGGGGGCGCTGCTGAACTTGCTCTTTGTGCCCGTGGCGCTGCTGGCGCACCCCAATTGGCATGCGGTGGGGCACGCGCTGTTCACCTGGCGGCCGTTGCCCAGCGGATCGAGTCAGCAGACGCTCCTCATCCTGCTGTCCGATATTGGCGCGACGGTGACGCCCTGGATGCTGTTTTTCCAGCAGAGCGCCACGGTCGACAAGGGCCTCACCCGCCGCGACCTGGGATTTGGGCGCTTGGACACGGTGGCGGGGGCGGCGCTGGCGGCTTGCGGTGCGCTGGCCGCGGTGATTGCCACCGCGCCTCTCTATGCGCGCCACCTGAATCTGGCCAGTCTCCGCGAGGCGCAATTTGCGCAGGCGCTTAGGCCGGTCGTGGGTTCCGCGGGAGCGGCACTGTTCGCGCTGGGGCTGACCGAAGCCGGCATTGTCGCCTGCATCACGATCTCCATCTCCTCCGCCTACGCCTTTGGAGAAGTAGCGCGGCGGCCGCATAGCCTGAACCTGCCGCTGCGCGAAGGCAAAGCCTTCTACGGCGTGCTTTTTTTCTGCGCTCTTGCCGCGGCGGCCATTGTGCTCATTCCGGGTCTGCCGTTGGTTTACGTGGTGCTGATCGTCAACGTGATTGCGGTGCTGGCCATGCCTCCCGCGCTGTTGTTTCTCTATCTGCTGGCCAATGACCGCGAGATTATGGGTGACCTGGTCAGTCCTCCGCTGGCCAATGTGGTGACCGGGCTGGTAGTGCTGGTGCTGGTGGCGGCGGGTGTGCTGTTTGGACTCAGCATCATCGCGCCACACTTTTTTGTCCGGGTGTTTGGCCATCTGCTGCCTGGGTAGGCGGTGGGAAGCGCACGGGAACGCTACACTGTTCGCGGAACAGGGATGCTTAGCTCGATTGTTGAACCCAATGATGGACAAAACGCCAAAACAGTCGGCCGCTGATACCGATTTCGTGCTGTTAAACCTCGAGCAGGAACAGCTCGCCGAGGTACGCTCCCGCCGCTTAGGCAGACGCCATTTGCGCCCGTATGAGCTGGCGTTGATGTGGTTGTTGCGCGTCTACCTGCTGTTCATGGTCGGGGTGGTGATCTACCAGGTTTACCTGGCGGCGCGGGGCGGGAAGTGAGGGGCCTCGGCGGGCCCGCCGCTTTTGTTATGGTCCCGTGCTCTTTCAAATCTGCGAGTAACCCGCCGGCGTCAACAGCACGTTATCGATGTTGTTGACGATGTTGTCGTAAGCGAACCGCTGCTCATGGCTGAGCTTTTGCCAGGCCGCGCTGTTGCCAAACGACGCCCAGAGGCGGTCGCGCTCGGCAAAGCTTTCAAACGCCAGCATGTACGTGAGTTGGGGCATCCTCTCGCCGATGCGCATGTCGCCGTAAAAGACTGGCTGGAACCCGGCGCTGACGAAAATGTCATATTCGCCGCTTTCAAACATCCGCACCTTGCGTTCGTGTTCGGCCTGACTGGGGCTTTCATAGGTTCGCAATTCGAAAACACGCTTGCCGCCGTTGGTTTTCGGTTTCACCACGCCGGGACGGCTGGGAAACGCGCGCATGAGTTCACTGCGAATGCGAAGAAACGCGGGCTGTGCGGACGTCGCCCGTAGCCAAGGCTGGGCCGCTTTGTTGTAAGCGGCGTCCTGTTCCAGGTGGAGATCGAGGTTCACCAGAAGTTCCAGGTTGGGCGAGGGGAGCAGGACGTAGACATTTCCGGTGTGGCCCACCGCCACCTCAAACACGCCCACTGGCGAAACGCCGAGGCGATTGGCCGCCGGGACGAGCGCCGTTTGCAGGTAGCCCATGGTCGCGGAGCGTTGCTCCTGGTTGAGCTGGTACTCACGCAGAAGAAAATAGTCACCCCGTTCGGCTGGCAATGGTTGCTGGGCGGAAAAGGCACGACTGCCGAGCAGGGCAGTGGCCGCCGTTCCGGCGGTCAGAAAGGAACGTCGCTTCATGGTGGGGCTCCTGGTGCTGTTGAGGCGGGATGCCGCCCCGTGCCGCGGACGATCCGGGAGGGGCGGGCGACTCCGGCGTGGCTCAAGGTAAAGGGGGGCGGGCAGCGCGACGGCGCTGCCCGCCGGAAAAGCCGCGTTCCGCCTTATTTTGACGGAGGATTGCCGGCCAGAATCTGCTGCGCCGCCGGCGACAAATGCGCTTTGTTCTTGAGGAACAACGTCACCTGCCAGCGCTGATCCTGGGTGAGGCCGTTGGCGTAGGATGGCATTCCCGTCATGCGCACCCCGTGCTGCACCATCCAATAGGTGTCGCCTACGGGGTCTTCGGCGGGACCACGTTGCGGAAATTTGAAGAACTGCGGGGGACCGGGGTTCATGCCCTGGGCCATCGGCGTGGGCGGCTGCTTCGGCAGGCCGTGGCAGTCGGCGCAATTCATCGAATATACCTTCGCGCCCTGCTCGATATTTGCCTCGCTGGCCGGCAATGGCGACTGGATCTTGCTGGCGCCGCGCATGGAGGCGCTCAGGCCCAGATGCGCCAGGTAGCGCTCCATGGCCATGGGTTTATTGTCGGCCCCGGCCGGAAATCCGCCCCAATTCAGGATTGCCATGCCGATCAATGGGGCGATCAGGATGCCAATGATGAGACCCAACAGAAACTTCATCGAGTTTTCCGCCTTTCGTTTCGGATGCTGATGCCTGGCAGTCAAGACGAACCCGCGGCGTGCCTGGCTACATTTTTAGCTGTTAGTAAAAACCACCAACTGTTCCAGAGCGGCCCGGGCGGCGCCGCTGTCCAGCGAATCGCTGGCGCGCTGCACGCCCTCTGGCAGATCGCGCGCCATGCCGCCCGCCACCAGCGCGGCGGCGGTGTTCAACACCACAATATCGCGCTTGGGTCCGCGCTGCCCATCCAGAATGGCGCGGACAATGCGCACGTTTTCGCGCAGATCGCCGCCGCTCAACTGTTGCAGGGTGGCGCGCTCAAAGCCCAACTCGCGTGCGTCCAGGACGTATTCATGAACTTCACCCTCGCGCACCTCGGCCACCCGTGTCGGAGCGGTGGTGGTGATCTCGTCAAGGCCATCGTCGCCGTGCACAACAAAGGCGCGGCGCGCTCCCAGGGCGGCCAGCACGCGAGCCAGCTTGCCCGTCAATGCGGCGCTGTAGACGCCCACCACCTGGGCGTCCGCCCCGGCGGGGTTGGTAAGCGGGCCAAGCAGGTTGAAGATGGTGCGCACACGCAGTTCGCGCCGCGCCGGCTGTACGTAGCGCATTGCGGTATGGATGAGGGGAGCGAAGAAAAAGGCGATCCCCACCGTGTCCAGACACTCGCGCAGGCGGCTCACCGGAAAGGAAAGGTTCACACCCAGCGCCTCGATCACGTCGGCGCTGCCGCAACGGCTGGTGAGCGCGCGATTGCCATGCTTGGCGATGCGCAGTCCCGCGCCGGCGGCGGTGAACGCCGCGGCGGTCGAGATATTGAATGTTCCGCTGGCGTCGCCGCCGGTTCCGCAGGTGTCAACCAGCGCGCCATTGGAAATCAACGCGTCGTGTCCGGTACCGCTCTCCTGCACTTGCGCGAGATTTTCCGCTTCATAGCCGGAGTCGGCGATGTGGTCGCGCATGGCTTGGGCGAAACCGGTCAGCTCATCCACGCTCTCGCCCTTCATGGCCAGCGCCACCAGCAAGCCGGCAATCTGGATTTCGTTGGCGTGCCCGGAGAGAATGAAGTTGAGCACATCGCGGGCTTCATGCCGCGTCAGGTCCTGGCGCTGAACGATTCTTTGCAGAGCGGAAACGATCATAGGAAAGCGTCGCGGCCCCTCGCGCGCCTGCAGCGCTGGTTCGGCTGCTGAACGGCGGGCAGGGCGGCCTGTTATACTGACTGTTTCGCGGCTGGCTCCGGAAGCGGCTGTTTCAGGGCTGCTCACCGGGCTGCTCCGGCCGCAACAATCCCTTGGCGCTCTGGACTTTCCCGGCGCGCATCGTGCGGTGATTATCGCATACACCACTGCAAGGGGCACTGCGGGAACCGCGGCTGGCGCTGGATCGACGAACCATACTGAACGAACCACACTGAAAAACGATGAAAATCCACGAATACCAGGGTAAAGAGCTGCTCCACTCCTTCGGCGTCGTGATACCTCGCGGACGCATCGCCGACACTCCCGAGGAAGCCGAACAGATCGCCCGCGAACTGGGCGGCAAAGTGGTAGTGAAAGCGCAGATTCATGCCGGCGGCCGCGGCAAAGGCGGAGGTGTGAAGCTGGCCGCCAACCCCGGCGAGGCGCTGCAGGTCGCCAACCAGATTCTGGGTATGACGCTGGTGACTCATCAGACCGGGCCAGAAGGGCGGCTGGTGCGGCGCGTTCTGGTGGAAGAGACTCTGCCCATCAAGCGCGAGCTGTATCTCGGGATTGTCGTCGATCGCGCCGCCGGCAAGCCGGTCTTTATGGCTTCGGCTGCGGGTGGTATGGAAATTGAGGAGGTGGCCGCCAAGGATCCCGACGCGATCCTGAAAGAGGCCTTCGATCCGGATCGCGGCCTGCAACCCTATCAGGCCCGGCGCCTCGCCTTTGGCCTGGGTATTGAAGGGCCGGCGCTGAACGCCGCCGTCAGCATGATGATCTCGCTGGCGCGCGCCTTTGTCGCGCTGGATGCCTCGTTGGCGGAGATCAACCCCCTCGTCCTGACTGAGGACCAACGCGTGGTGGCGCTGGACGCCAAGCTGAACCTGGATGACAACGCGCTCTATCGGCACCAGAACCTGAAAGGTCTCCGCGACACCAACGAAGAGGATCCGCTGGAAGTGGAGGCCTCCGCGCATAGTCTCAATTACATCAAGCTGGATGGGACTGTCGCCTGCATGGTCAACGGCGCGGGCCTGGCCATGGCCACGATGGACATCATCAAGTACGCCGGCGGCAGTCCGGCCAACTTCCTCGACGTGGGTGGGGGCGCCAATGCGCAACAGGTGCAGCATGCTTTCCAGATCCTGCTGCGCGATCCCAACGTAAAAGCCGTGCTGATCAACATCTTCGGCGGCATCCTGCGCTGTGACACGCTGGCCTCCGGCGTGGTGCAGGCGGCGCGGGCGGTGAATCTGAACGTACCGCTGGTGATCCGTATGGAAGGAACCAACGTCGAGCAGGGGCGGCAAATCCTGAGCGAATCCGGGTTGAAAATTACCGTCGCCTCCAGCATGAAAGATGCGGCGGAGAAGGTGGTCGCTGCCGCGCGCAGCTGAGGAAGGGAATACGCCATGAGCATTCTAGTTAATAAGTCCACGCGCGTCATCGTCCAGGGAATCACCGGCCGGGAAGGCAGCTTTCACGCTCGCATGTGCAAGGAGTACGGCACGCAGGTGGTAGGCGGTGTGACCCCAGGCAAAGGGGGAAGCGTTCACGAAGAGGTGCCGGTTTTCAATTCCGTGGCGGAAGCCATGCGCGAGACCGGGGCGGATGCCACCGTCATCTTTGTTCCCCCGCCCTTTGCCGCCGACGCCATTATGGAGGCGGCCGCCGCCGGCATGCCGCTGATCATCTGTATTACCGAGGGCATTCCCACTCTGGACATGGTGCGCGCCTGGGACTTCCTCAAGCAGACCAAGTCCCGTCTGATCGGCCCCAATTGCCCGGGCATCATCACTCCCGGCGAGTGCAAGATCGGCATCATGCCGGGCCATATCCACACCCCCGGCCCGGTGGGCATTGTCAGCCGCAGCGGCACGCTGACCTATGAGGCGGTGCATCAGCTGACGCAACGCGGCATTGGCCAGTCCACCGCCATCGGCATCGGGGGCGACCCCATCATCGGGACTACGCACGTAGACGCCATTCGTCTCTTCAACGAAGATCCAAAAACCGAGGCGATTGTCATGATCGGTGAAATCGGCGGCACCGGTGAGGAAGAAGCCGCCGCCTACATCAAGCAGCATGTGCGCAAGCCGGTGGTGGGATTCATCGCCGGCCAGACCGCGCCTCCGGGCCGCCGCATGGGTCACGCCGGCGCGATCATCGCCGGGGGTAAGGGAACCGCCGCCGAAAAGATGGCGGCCATGCGCGACGCAGGGATTCACGTCTGCGTGAGCCCCGCTGACCTCGGCGAGACCGTGGCCAGCGTGATGGGAGTGGCCTCGCGGAAATAGCGATGCGGGTTACGCGGCGCGTTGCGCTCCCCACGAGCGAGCCACCGAGTCCTCCCTGCGGGAGGAGATCCCCGCCCAGCAACGGCAGACAACGCCGTTGCTGGGGCCCGTCGCAGGTGGAGGGCCGCGAAATTCCGAAGGGCGGCCCCTTCGCGCGGGAGAGGAGCCGGCATCGGCGCCTTCACGTTCTCACTGGAGAACGTGCCAGCGACCCAACGGAAAGCAATGCCAGCGGGCGGCTCAGGAGAAGCGGCCGTGCCGCTTCGGAATGAATTTATGGCAACTGAACGTACACTCACGATTATTAAACCCGACGGCGTTGCCGCCGGGCTTACCGGCGCCATTCTGGCCAAGCTGGAACAGGCGCAGCTAACTATCCGCGGCATCCGCCGCCTGCGGCTTTCGACCGCGCAGGCCGAGGCATTTTACGCCGTGCATCGCGAGCGCAAGTTTTTTGGCGATCTGGTGCGCTTCATGACCGAAGGACCGGTGGTCCCGGTCGTGTTGGAAGGCGAAAACGCCATCGCCCGGCTGCGCGAAATCATGGGCGCCACCGATCCCTCCAAGGCGGCCGAGGGCACCATCCGCAAACTGTACGCCAGCAATATCGAGCGCAACGTGATTCATGGCTCGGACGCGCCTGAAACCGCCCGCCAGGAGATTGCGTTCTTCTTCGCCGAGGCGGACCTGGTTTAACAGAACCGGAGCAGGAAGCAGAAAAGAAGGGGGAGCCTCAGGCTCCCCTTTTTTTTGCAGTAAAGTAGCGGCGCTCGCTCATTTTCGCCCGTTCTTGATAAAGCCGCCATTGTGCAGTTCGGCGATTGCCTGCCGCAACTCTTCCTGGGTATTCATCACGATCGGCCCGTGCCAGGCGACGGGCTCCTCAATCGGCTTGCCCGAAACCAGCAGGAAACGAATGCCTTCCGGTCCGGCCTGGACCTGGATTTCATCACCGCGGTCAAACAGCACCAGCGAGTGATTTCGTGCGTCGTAGACGGGCTCGGTTTCCGGACGATCGGTGTGTTCCGTCAACACCGCACGAGGCGCCGATGCGTCGCGAAACGTGCCAGCGCCGGCAAACACGTAGGCGAAGGCGTTACGCCTGGTCTCCACCTTGAGCCGCTTGCGCTGGCCCGGAGGAACGGAAACGTCGATGTAGTTGGGGTCGGCGGCCACACCCTCTACCGGCCCGCGCTTTCCCCAGAATTCGCCGCTGATGATACGCACGCGCGTGCCATCGTCGTCGGTAACTTCGGGAATGGCGGCGGCGGGAATGTCCTGATAGCGCGGATCGGTCATCTTCAGCGAGGAGGGCAGGTTGGCCCAGAGCTGAAAACCATGCATGCGCCCCTGCTGATCGCCGCGCGGCATCTCCTGATGCAGAATGCCGCTTCCCGCCGTCATCCATTGCACGTCGCCCGCGCCCATGCGGCCGCGGTTCCCCAGGCTGTCGCCGTGTTCCACCGTGCCGGCCAGAACGTAGGTGATGGTCTCGATGCCGCGATGCGGATGCCATGGAAAGCCAGCGAGGTAGTCGTCAGGCACATCGTTGCGGAAGTCATCGAGCAGAAGGAAGGGATCGAAGTCGGTGGTATTGCCGAATCCGAACGCACGGCGCAGGTGCACACCCGCTCCTTCCGTCGTGGGCTTCGATCTAATCAGGCGCTTAATAGGACGTATGGACATGCTGGTCTCCGCTGCTTTCGATGGGTCGTGAT
>DAIDIE010000030.1 GCA_027459505.1 Acidobacteriota bacterium | reverse complement strand
GCCTCGAATCGCCTCTACCGCCACCTTGGCCTTGAACTGAGGGCTGTACCGTTTGCGCGTCGTCGTCATACTTTCCCTTGTTACGACACCGCCAAAACATTAACCTATTCCCTGGTCCAGTTTTTGGGGTCCACTACACCCGGGCACGTCTGTTGCAGCGGCAAGCGTGGGGTGGGGCACCCGGTCATGTCTGTTGCAGCGGCAGGCGTGGGGTGGGGCACCCGGTCACGTCTGTCTTGAACGTACTGGGGCATCCGGGTATGTTCCGGTTCCTTACTCGCGGTTGTTTTCGTAAATGACGGCGGCGCAGGCTACGTCCCAGATGGCTAGGCCGGTGGACTTGAATATCGTCAGGCGCGATTCGGGGTTGTAGCCGCGCTTCCCGGCCAAAGCAGTGCCGAGTTCCTCGACGCAGCTCCAGCCGTGAGGCGCGTCGCCCAGGGCCGCGACCAGGTCGCCGGCCTCCTGCAGACATTGCTGCAGCGAATCCAGCACAATGCGGTCCGCGCGGCGCACGGTAGCGGACTCGAGCTCACGCCGGTGAACCGCGTTCGATCCCATCGCATTGATGTGCACGCGTTCGGCCAGGGCCTGATCGGGCAAGACCGGCGTTTTGGAATTGGTCGCAGTGACCACGATTGCGGCGCCTTCCACGGCGGCCGCTGCGCTGTCCACCGGAAGGACCTCGACATCCAGGCGCGTTTGCATCTTTGCGGCGAAGCTGGCGCGGCGCGCTGGGTCGCGGCTATAGACGCGCACCTTTTGAATCGGGCGGACATGGCAGATGGCTTCCACCTGGCTCTCCGCCTGCCATCCCGCACCGATGATGCCGAGTTCGCTGGCTTCGGGCGAGGCGAGCAGGCGCGTGGCCACACCCGAGGCGGCTCCCGTGCGGCGCTGTCCTAAACGGTCCGCGGCAAAACGCGCTAGCGGCTCCCCGGTCTGTCCATCGAAAAGGCCCACCGTGAAGCGCGCACCGCAACGGCTGGTGCTGTACATCTTGTATCCCAAGTACCAGCGCTCGGGGCGTTGTAGCGCCGCGCACATATCGTGCAGCACCGCTCCTTGCGGGACAGAGAGGCGGCGCCGCGGAAGGTTGACGCCAGCCGCGGTGGCCAGCGCCAACTCGGCCTGCTCCACGGCGGCAATTGCCTCCGACATGGGCAGGAGCCGGTCAACGTCCTCTTCGGAAAAGTAGAGTTCCGGCATGGTTCTTGGGGTTCCAGCGTGAGTGGGATGCAGAGGTCCAGGGTTCTGGTGGGATGTAAAGAGGGAACCAGTGCACAGTTTACAGCGAACAGTGCACGGTGCACAGTGAACAGTGAACAGTTCACAGTTCACCGTGGGGTTGGGTGTACGGCGGCTTGGGTACTCGCCTCGGCGGCGGCCACTCAACAAAATACGTTGAGTGGGGGACCCGGTCACGCTGAGGAGTTGCCGGTTGTCGGTTGTCAGTTGTCCGCAGGGAGTGGAGCGTCGGATGCTGTGCTCGGGCTGCAGTGGCAGACTGTGTGCACTCTCTCCGCGGCGCCTCAAATCTCCGCGCCGCCCACTCAACAAAAAACGTTGACTGGGGCACCCGGTTGACGAGTTGCCGGTTGTCAGTTGTCGGTTGTCCGCGGGGAGTGGAGTACGCGTCGGATGCTGTGCTCGAGGCTGCAGTGGCAGACCTTTGCACTCTCTCTGCGGCGCCTCAAACCTCCGCGCCGCCCACTCAACAAAATACGTTGAGTGGGGGTCCGGGTTGACGAGTTGCCGGTTGTCGGTTGTCAGTTGTCCGCGGGGAGTGGAGTACGCGTCGGATGCTGTGCTCGAGGCTGCAGTGGCAGACTGTGTGCACTCTCTCCGCGGCGCCTCAAACCTCCGCGTTGCCCACTCAACAAAAGGCGTTGAATGGGGGCGCCCGGTCACGATTTTGGCGTTTTCTGCCTTAGCAGTGGGGTGTGCTGGGTTTAGGGCGCCTGGAAGGTGCCCACCAAAGTGGTGTTGCGCGAGGAGTCTCCCAGGTAGACGTTGTAAGTTCCTGAGCCCAACTGCCATTGCTGGCTGGTGGGGTCCCAATAAGAGAGTGGATGCGCCGCCGTGTTCTCGTCAACCTCGATGGTTTCGCTCTGCGTCTGGCCCGGGTTCAGCGAGACCTTGAGCCAGCCAATTAGGCGGCGTGGCGCTTCGTTGAGCGCAGCCGGCATCTGCAGATAGACTTGGGCCACCTCGGCGCCGGCAACGCTGCCGGTATTCTGCAGATTAAAGCTGATCTGAATGTTGGGGTTGGACCCGCTCAGGTTGTTAGTCAACGTGGCGTTGCTGAAGCTGAATGTGGTGTAGCTCAGCCCGAAACCAAAGGGGAAGAGCGGGGTGAGGTTTTGCGAGTCGAACCACTTGTAACCCACGTTGTAGCCTTCGGTATAGTTCACGTTGAAGGGCGTGCTGCTGTCGGGCGGCTGCGGAATCTGCGGCCGCGGAAGCTGGCTGACACTGGCAGGGAAGGTGATGGGCAACTTGCCCGAGGGGTTCACCACGCCAAACAGCAGGTTGGCAATGGCGGGCCCACCCTCCTGGCCGGGATACCAGGCTTCCAGAACGGCGTTGACCTGGTTAAGCCAGGGCATGATCTGCGCGCCACCACTTTCAACCACGACCACGGTATGCGGATTCGCGGCGGCCACAGCGGAGACCAGCGCATCCTGGCCGCTGATGCCCGCTGCCGGATCGTCGTCGAAATCGAGGTCGGGCAGGTCCATACCCTCGCTTTCCCAGTTGCTGACGAAGACGATGGCCACGTCGGCGCCAGCGGCGAGCGTGGCCGCCGCGGTGGGGTCGCTGCCGTCATTGAAGCTTACGGTGGCGCCGGGAGCGGCGGCCTGGATCGCTTTCAACGGCGATGACGGATCCCAGATCTGGCCACCCCAGCAGGGCGGGCAGAGGGGCTTAAAGCTGAGCGCCGCGCCTCCAATCGGTTGTACCTGAGCGGAACCGCCTCCGGAGAGCACACCGACATCCGCATGGGAGCCGATTACCGCAATGTTATGCAGGGCGGCGGCGTTGAGCGGCAGTTGAGTGTTGTTGTTCTGCAGCAGAACCGCGCCCTGCTCCTCCTCTTCCTGCGCAATGGCCTCGTCGCCGGCGACATCGAGTGTGCCTTTGCTGGGTGGGTTGTCGATGACTCCATTGGCGATCATGGCGTGCAGGATGCGGTGCACCATGTCGTCGAGGCGGGTCTGCGGTACCGTTCCCGAACTGATTGCGGCGCCTAACTGGGAAAAATAAGTGTTATTGGGCTGTTCCTGGTCGAGCCCAGCGTTGGCGGCAGCGGCGGTGCTGTGGGTAGCCCACCAGTCGGACATGACAAAGCCCGGAAAGCCCCAACTGGTTTTGAGGATATCAGTCAGCAGGTGGGAGTTCTCGCAACTGTAGACACCGTTGACCAGGTTGTAGGCACACATCACCGACTGAACGCCCGATTGCTTGACGCCGATCTCAAAGGCGAGCAGGTCGCTCTCGCGCATGGCGCGCTCGTCAATGATGACGTTGGCCGTGGTGCGCCCGGACTCCTGGTCGTTGAGGGCAAAGTGCTTGATGCCGGCGATGACGTGTTGATCCTCGATGCCTTGCAGGTGCGCGACGGTGATGGCGCCGGCGAGGAGAGGGTCCTCGCCTTTGGTTTCAAAGGTGCGCCCATCGCGGGGCTCGCGGCCCGCGGTCAGGTTAACGTTGCCGCCCAGGTTCACGTCGGCGCCGTAAGCGCGCATCTCTTTGCCGATGACCGTGCCGTATTTGTAGGCTTCGTTGGTGTCCCAGGTGGCGGCGCTGGCGATGGAGGAGGGGAGCGCGGTGGCCGGTCCCAGGCCATTGCCCACACCGACGCTGCCATCGACAAAGTTCAGATCGGGGATGCCCAGGCTGGGAATGCCGGGGATGAAGCCGGCGCCGCCCATGGTTCCAGCGGACGAGTCGCCGGTCACCAGTTGCAACTTTTGCGCCTGCGTCATCTGGCTTTCGTAGCAGGTGGCGCGGCTGTCGACGCTGCCGCTGGAACAGTCAGGGGTGTTGTTGATAGGGCTGGGGCTAGCCGTAGGCGTGCTTCCGCCACAGGCTGCCAGGAGAAGGGTGGCGAGGCACAAGGACGGCGCGAGGAGTTTGTGCAACACGGGGACAGTGTAGCAGGGGGGGAGGGGAGCCGGGGCGGAGGCAGTGCTGGAGTTCACAGGGCGGGATTGAGCCTTAGAGCTGGGAGAAGCAGGGGGTTAGCCCTGAATTCTGATTCCTGGCCGGCGCCCCCTGATTCCTGAAGCCTGAACAATGCGCACCTGGGCTGCAGCCAATGCGCCAAAATGGGGATATGGAACTTCGCACGCTTGGCAATAGTGATCTGCGTATCACCCCGATCGGCATTGGGGCCTGGGCCATGGGCGGTGGCGGCTGGGCCTTTGCCTGGGGTCCGCAGGAAGACCGCGATTCGATCGCCGCCATCCACGCCGCGCTGGATCAGGGACTGAACTGGATTGACACGGCCGCCGTGTACGGTCTGGGGCATTCCGAAGAGGTGGTGGCCCGCGCGCTTGCCGGGCGTTCATCCAGACCTTACGTCTTCACCAAGTGCGAGCGCGTGTGGGATGAGCAGGGGACCATTGGAGGTTCGCTGAAGGCCGCATCGATTCGCCGTGAGGTCGAGGCCAGCCTGCGGCGCCTGAAGATTGACGTGATCGATCTCTACCAGGTGCACTGGCCGCAGCCTGACGAAGATATTGAAGAAGGATGGACCACCATGGCCGAACTGCAGCGCGAGGGCAAGGTGCGCTGGATCGGTGTCTCCAACTTCAATGTGGAGCAGATGAAACGGGCGCAACGCATCGCTCCGGTCACTTCGCTGCAACCGCCGTACTCGATTCTGTCGCCGGAGATCGAGAACGAGGTCCTCCCTTACGTAAAAGCCAACAACATTGGCGTGATCGTCTACTCGCCGATGAAGTCGGGCTTGCTCACCGGGGCGATGACGCGGGAGCGCATTGCCAGCCTGCCAGAGGACGACTTCCGCAAGCGCACCGTCTCGTTTCAGGAACCGAGGTTGACGCACAACCTGCAACTGGCCGAGCTGCTGCGCGCAATTGGCAAGCGGCACGGGCGCACGCCCGGCGAGGTGGCCATTGCCTGGACGCTGCGGCGTCCCGAGATTACCGCCGCCATTGTTGGGGTGCGCTCGCCCAAACAGGTGGAAGGGGTGATCGGGGCGGCGGAGTTCCGGTTGAGTGCGGAGGAGATTGCAGAGATTGCCGCATTTGAGGGGAAGCGGTAGAGCGTCAGGGGGAAGGCCAGTATCGGAGGGGCGGCCAGTATCGGACAGCTTGTCCTGAAACTGTTGCCGGTTGTCCGTTGCCAGTTGTCCGTAGGGAGTGGCGGTTGTTTGGATGTCGCGCTCGACCTGGCGGCCCATGCAAGGAGGGTTGCCGCGCTTTGCTGCCGTAGCACTGGCCGCTTTCCATGCTGCCGCATGCGCAATGTGGACTTTACACTGCGTCTTGCGCGGCGGCAGGCGGCGCAATTTCTTCACCTATACCTCTGTATAGGATTGCATCTCCTCACCAGCCCTGTTATGGTTCTGCACTATGCAAGCCCAGCATACCTGTAATGAGGGAAACTATGTCCTCTGTTGTGCTTGCATCATCCGCCGCCCCGACTGAGGGCGGCTCTCGCCGCGGCAAGCCCGAGACGCAAGACCACGCCGCTCGCTTTTCCCGTAACATTTTCAAGCTTCTGTCCCTGCTCCTGGTGGTGTGTGGAGTAGCGGTGGGCGCTTCCGCGCAGGTGGTCAATGTCGGCGCGGGCAGCTACACGACGGCGCTGCCGGCGGGCAATACCGCGCCGCAATCCACCATTTACCGCACCTATTCGGGTCCGGTGGCCACACACAAGTTCTGGACGGCCAAGAACTGGAATCCGCTTGGCGTGGTGACCTCCAACAACGGTCCCTACTACATGTTTCCCGAGCCGCTCTCGGTGCAGACCAACGCCAACGGACTGGAGATGGGCTACTTCAACGGCGTCAACAACAACGGGACGTGGTTTAACAAACCTTTTCAGAACGACCTCACGCTGGGGGTGGCGGGCCTGAACGCTTCGGCGGTCAACGTCTCCGCCTTTTCCGACTGGACGGTGGACCTCAATTGGGGACCAATGACGCTGCGTATCGGGCGCGGCATGCCGTTCGTCTACATGTACACCAACGGCAGCGCGCCGCAGGTGACCTTCTCGGGAACCCCGACGGTGTTTGCCAACAACGGCAACGTGCTGGGCGTGAGCATCGGCAGCAGCAACTATGGACTGTTCTGCCCCAGCGGCGGGAGTTGGAGCGGCATTGGGTCGGCGACCCTGACCTGCAATCCGCCCTCCGGACACAACTACTTTTCACTGGCCATCCTGCCGAGTCAGGCGGCGCTGAACACCTACGCCGGCTACGCCTTCTCGTTTCCCACCAATACGCAGGCGACCTATAGTTACAACCAGTCGACTTCGCAGGTGTCGACCACGTTTACGGTGACGACGCAGGCGATGGAGGGGACCAACACCGGGTTCCTGATGGCGCTGTACCCCCATCAGTACAGCTTTCTCTCCGGCAGCTCGATCAACACGAGCTACACCTACGCCAGCCCGCGTGGAACCATGGACGTGTTGAGCGGTACCTCGTTCACCACGGCGATGGAGTATCCCGGAGTGCTGCCGTTCCTGCCGCCGACGGGGAACTACAACGCCTCCAGCATGCAGGGCTTTATCAACACGGTGGCGGGGGAAGGGAACCACTTCACCGACAACGAGACCTATGGCCTGGGCAAGCAGTTGAACCGCATGGCGCAGCTTTTGCCCATCACCAAGACGATTGGCGACACCACCGACTACAACAACTTTCTGAGCGGGCTGGAGGGCGAGTACCAGACCTGGTTCAACGCCGGCGGGGGCAAGACCAGCGACCTGTTCTATTACGACAGCAACTGGGGCACGCTGATCGGCTATCCGGCCAGCTACGGCACCGATACCAGCCTCAACGATCACCACTTCCATTACGGGTACTGGATTCACGCCGCCGCATTGGCGGACATGTTTGACCCGAACTTCCTCACCTCCAGCAATTACGGAGGCATGATTGACCTGCTGCGGCGCGACATCGCGGAAGACCAGCGCGGCGACAGCATGTTCCCCTACCTGCGCTACTTTGACGTCTATGGCGGCCACTCATGGGCGGCGGGGCAGGCGCCATTCGGGGACGGCGGCAACGAGGAGTCCAGCTCGGAGGCGGTGAACGCCTGGGTGGGACTGATCCTTTACGGCGCGGCGACCGGCAACAGCGCCGTCGAAAACGAGGGTATCTACCTCTACACGACGGAAATCAACTCGGTTTACGACTACTGGTTCAACGACGGATCGGTGAAGACCTTCCCCTCTGGCTTCAATCGGGTGGAAGTGGCCAACGTCTTTGACGCGAAGAGCGACACGGGAACCTGGTTCAGCGCGGTGCCCGATCTGGAGCACGACATCGAGTTCCTGCCCTTCACCGGCGGCTCGCTGTACCTGGGCCGCGACCCGGCCTACAACCAGACCAACTTCAATGAGATTGTCAGCCTGGATGGCGGCAGCTTCAGCACCAGCAGCAGTAATTGGCCCGACCTCACGGAAGAGTACCAGGCCTTTTACGATCCCAGCACGGCGCTCAATGAATTCAACAGCACCAGCTATGTATTTGACGGCGAGACCAAGGCGCACGAGTACTACTGGCTGAGCAATCTGCAGAAGCTGGGCGAGGTGGACGAGGCGGTGACGGCGAATACGCCGCTCTACGCCGTGTTCAAGAACCCCAGCACGGGCGCGGTGACGCACGCGGCCTTTAATCCCAGCAGCACGACCATTACCGTGAATTTCAGCGATGGCGCGAGCCTTTCGGTTGCGCCGGGAACGCTGCAGACGGATAACCAAAGCTTCACCATAAGCGGCGGCAATGGGACCACTGGCACCAGCGGTGGCGGCAGCGGCGGGGGAGGGACCGGAGGCGGCGGCAGCGGCGGCGGCAGCGCGAGCAGCGTGATGATCAACGCGGGCGGCTCGGCTTCCGGCAGTTGGCTGGCCGACGCGGACTTCTCCGGCGGCAATAGCGCCTCCACCACGGCGACGATTGACACCTCGCTGGTGAGCAATCCGGCGCCACAGGCGGTCTACCAGACCGAACGCTGGGGAGCCTTTACCTACACCATCGGCGGACTCACCGCGGGTGGCAGCTACAACGTCAACCTGCACTTTGCCGAAATCTATTGGACCACCACCGGGCAACGTGAATTCAACGTGCTGATCAACGGCACGCAGGTGCTGACCAACTTCGATATCATCGCGGCGGCGGGGGCGGCCGACAAGGCCATCGTGAAGACCTTCTCCGCGACGGCCAACGCCAGCGGCCAGATCGTGGTGCAGTTCACGGTGGGCGCGGCGGACCAGCCGAAAGTCAGTGGTATCGATGTGGAGGCGGTCAGCAGCGGCGGAACGGGCGGAGGCGGCGGCAGCACCAGCGGCACGCTCATCAACAGTGGGGGCGCGGCCAGCGGAAGCTGGGTGGCCGACGAGGATTACTCCGGCGGCAGCGCGGCCTCGACCACCGCGACTATCGATACTTCATTGGTGAGCAATCCGGCGCCGCAGGCGGTCTACCAAACCGAACGTTGGGGCGCCTCCACCTACACCATCGGCGGATTGACCGCCGGGGCCAATTACAACGTCAACCTGCACTTCGCCGAGATCTATTGGACGGCCACGGGACAGCGTGAGTTCAACGTGATCATCAATGGAACGCAGGTACTGACCAACTTCGACATCATTGCCGCCGCGGGAGCGGCCGACAAGGCCATCGTGAAGACGTTCCCGGCCACCGCCAACTCCAGTGGCCAGATCGTCATTCAATTCACGGTGGGTGCGGCGGATCAGCCAAAGATCAGCGGCATCGATGTCGAACCCGCCTCCAACTCCGCCAGTTCGGGGATTGGCCAGGCGGTCAGCGTTTCGGATAACAGCGGAGGCGGCCCGAGCGGCGCGTTTATTGCCGACGCCCTGTACTCGGGCGGCAACACGGCCTCGACCAGCAACGCCATTGACACGTCGCTGGTGTCGGCGCCGGTGCCGCCGCAGGCCGTCTTCCAGACCGAGCGCTGGGGCCCGTCGACCTACACTGTGGGCGGGTTTGCGCCTAACGTGCAGGCCACAGTAAAACTCTATTTCTCGGAGAACTACTGGACCAGCGCGGGACAGCGGCAGTTCAATGTGCTGATCAACGGCGTGCAGGTGTTGACCAACTTCGACATCCTCGCCGCGGCGGGTGGGCAGTACAAGGCCATCGAGGAAAACTTCACCACGACCACCAGCTCGAGTGGGCAGGTGGTGATTCAGTTGACCACGGGGGCGGCGGATCAGCCGAAGATCAGCGGCTTCACCGTGACCGGGGACAACGCCCAATGCGGCAAGATGACCGCCAACCAGGAGTTGTTGCCGGGGCAGACGCAGCTTTCCTGCGACAGCCGCTTCACGCTGTCGCAGCAGAGCGACGGCAACCTGGTGCTGTATGAGGGGAGCACCGCGCTGTGGGCGACCGGCACGAACGGACAGTCCACGGTAGCGGCCATCATGCAGGCGGACGGCAACCTGGTGACCTACACCAACGCCGGCGCAAACTGGGCCTCCAACACCTCGAACAACCCGGGCGATTACCTGGCCATTCAAACGGATGGCAACATGGTGATCTACAACTCCGCTGGAAGCGCCATCTGGACTTCCAATACCTGCTGCCATTAGCGGCGGCAATGCAGTCTAAGCAAGGCTTGCGGCGAGCGTGCCGTAAGCGTTTATCGAGGGGGGCGGGGCCGCGGCGCGGCGCCGCCCCCCAGCTTTTTGTGTGGTGAGCAGCTGATGTTCGCGAGCCGCCCATCGAAGGCCCGCATGCCCGCGCGAAATACGCCTCCGCTATCTGGACGGTCCCGAGATGGCCAAGTACAATGGCTTCACTTGAGCGGCAATGAATCGTCTATGAGGGAACTTCACCTGGAAATTGGGGATGCGGGCGGCGCCCCGCAAAACGCAGCGGCGGAGCGCGAGGCGCTGGAGCGGGTTCTGCGCTCATCGCAGTTTCAGAAAGCCGTCAAGCTGTCGCGCATCCTGAGCTACCTCTGTGACGAGCGGTTTGAAGGGCGTGGAGAGGCCATCAAGGAATACAACATCGCGGTCGAGGCGCTGGGCCGTCCCGCCAATTTTGATCCGCAGGCCGACGCGATTGTCCGAGTAGATCTGCACCAGTTGCGCCGCCGCCTGAAGGCCTATTACGCCGGAGAGGGGCGGCGCGACCCGCTGCGCATCGTTTTGCCGCCCGGCTCTTACGCGCCGGAGTTTGTCCCGACGCCAGCGGAAGAGTTGGCGGCCGCGCTGGCCGAACAAGCGGCCAGGGACGGCGCGCCAGCAGGAGCGAAAGCGCTTGCAGCGCGGTGGCGGTTGCCGGCGCTCGCTACCGCCATCACTCTGCTGGCCGCTGTTGCGATGGGCGCCGGATGGTGGCTGGTGCGCCGGGCACGCGAGAGCGCCTGGGTGCTGTTGACGCCCAGTGTTGGCGGCAGTCTGCATGCCAAGGGACTGTTTACGCGGGTGCGGGAGACGCCCGACCTGTTGTCCCAGGGGCTGCGCATCCGCTGTGGTTCCACTGCCGCTTACGTCGACTCCGATGGCTTGCGCTGGCTGAGCGATCGCTATTTTTCCGGTGGGCACACCTACCAGCGAACAGTAGCGCAACTCTATCGCACTTCGGATGCCGCCCTCTTCGAGGCAGGACGGGAAGGGGAGTTTACCTACGCTATTCCCGTCAAACCGGGCCGGTATGAGGTGCATTTGCTGTTTGCCGAGACGCGGCCTGGCGTTGAGGCGCTGACAAAAACGGAAAACTACAGCGTCAACGGCATCAATGAATCATTCGATCTGGTGACCGATGCCATGGGCACTGATACCGCCACCGAGCGGGTGTATGCCAACGTTTCACCGGACGCCAGCGGACGGATTCGACTGCAGTTCACCTCGGAAGAGGACGTGTTGAGCGGCATTGAAATCCTGCCGCAGCGCGGCGCGCGACCGAATCCGGTGCGAATATCCACCTTGCCGCAGCTGTTTACCGATCCGGAGGGCGGTCATTGGCGGAGCGAGCGCTACGAGTTGGGTGGACGCAATGTGGAAGACCCTGGCCAGCCCGCCAGCGGCTTTGGGAAGTTGCTGACTCATGAACGTTACGGAACCTTCGATTACGACATACCGGTGGCGAAAGGCTTCCGTTATCAAGTGACCCTTCTGCTGCGCGAGAGCTACTGGGGAAAAGAGAATTCCGGGTTCGGCGGTGTGGGTTCACGGCAGTTTGATGTCCGTTGCAATGGAACCGCGCTGCTCTCCCGCTTTGACGTGCTGCGGCATCAGGCCGGGCACCGGGCGGTGGTGGTCCGCTTCCGGAATCTGGCGCCCGATTACCGCGGAAAGCTGGACCTGCGTTTTGTGCCGGAAGTGAACTACGCGCTGGTGAACGCGATTTCGGTGGAGGCGGAGTAAGCCAGGCGCGTGCCCCGCTCTCGAAGCAGTCGCCGCCGGTTCGTTCCACCGCCGGCGCGGCCCTCGGCGGCATCTGCGGATTTTTCCCTGGGCTCACCTTCATCTGCCGTCCTGTTCCGACCTTCTGGCGCGGCTTACGTGGGATTAACGGGTCTTTACGTGCCTGCCGGCCGCCGGGAACAGCGACTTTCCTGCTTCCTTAGCGCCCGTCTAAGTCATTTGTTTTCAATGCTTGCGTGTTAATTTAGCAGTCCTTAACTTCCGCACGAAGTGCTTCCGCTCAACACTCAGCGGAGTTTGCAGCGGCTTGGCTCGCGCCAAAGATCCACCTGCTGAGGGGCAGCGGAAACAGGCCTTTTCGTCAAGGAGCGGTTCCAGCGGGCGCGCCAAAGTGGCTGTTCAGATCAACCACCAAAGCACGAGGAGAACAATATGACGTTGCATTTCCGCAGCCTGAGGCAGAGCAGCCGGCGGGCGGGCCTGTTGGCGCTGGCGCTGCTGCTGGGGGTGATGGTTACCTCCGGGAGAGCGCGAGCGCAGTCCACCGTCGCCATCAACGCGGGCGGCGCCGCCCAGGGAAGCTTTGCGGCGGACGCCTACTATTCCGGCGGATCAGTATCCAGCACCACTGACGCCATCAACACCAGCAGCGTTTCGGGCACCGCCCCGGAGGCGGTTTACCAGAGCGAACGCTATGGCGCATTCAGCTACACCATCCCCAACCTCACGGCGGGTGGCGTCTACACGGTCTACTTGCATTTCGCTGAAATTTACTGGAACAGCGCCGGCAGCCGGCAGTTTAACGTGCTGATTAACGGCACACAGGTGCTGACGAATTTTGATATCTTTGCCGCCGCTGGCGGCAAGGATATTGCCGTCGTCAAGAGCTTTACAGCGACAGCCAACAGTTCGGGCGCCATCGCCATTCAGTTCGCCGCCGGCGCGGCGGACCAGCCGAAGGTGAGCGGCATCCAGGTGGTGCAGGGCGAGCCGGTGCTGCAGATCAACAGCGGGGGAGGCGCCAGCGGCGCCTGGGCGGCCGATGAAATGATTTCCGGAGGCTCGACCGCCTCCACCACCGCGGCGATCAACACCGCCAATGTCGCCGATCCGGCGCCACAGTCGGTCTACCAGACCGAGCGTTATGGCGCTTTCACCTACAACATCAGCAACCTGGAGCCGGGCGCCAGCTACAACGTGGGGTTGCACTTCGCCGAGATTTACTGGACCGCGGCGGGTAAGCGCGAGTTCAACGTGCTGATCAATGGCACACAGGTGCTGACCAACTTCGACATTTTCGCCGCCGCCGGCGGCGAGAACATCGCCGTGGTGAAATCGTTTACGGCGACCGCCAGCAGCAGCGGGGGCATAACGATTCAGTTCACGGTGGGCGCGGCGGACCAGCCCAAAGTCAGCGGCATCGAGATTCGCGCGCTGCAGGGCGCCCAGCCCGCAACGGTTGACGCGATTGCCGCCGGCAGCGGCAGCGCCGCCTTCTCGTGGTCAGCCGACCAGGATTATTCCGGCGGCACCGCGGCGAGCTACTCCAATGTGGTCGATACCTCACAGGTGGCCAATCCGGCGCCGCAATTTGTCTACCAGAACGAGCGCTGGGGCAGCTTCACATACACGATTCCCAACCTCACGCCAGGGGCGAACTACACTGTGGTGCTGCATTTTGCCGAGCACTACTGGACCGCTCCGGGACAGCGCCAGTTCAACGTCCTGATCAACGGTACGCAGGTGCTGACCAACTTCGACATCGTGGCCGCCGCGGGTGGAGCGTTTATCGCAGTCGATAAATCCTTCTCCGCGACAGCCAGCGGTTCCGGTGCCATTACCATTGACTTCCAAAACGGCGCCGCCAACAATCCGGTGGTCAGTGGCATCCAGGTGCTCTCCTCCTCATCCGCAAAAGTCACGCCGGTAATCAACTGGCCCACGCCAGCCGCCGTGCCGGTGGGCACGGCGCTGAGTTCGACACAGTTGGATGCAGCCGCCACGGTGAACGGCAGCGCCATTGCGGGCAGCTACAGCTACTCGCCAGCCGCCGGCACGGTGATGAACACCGCCGGAAACGTGGCGCTCAACGTCACGTTTACACCAAGCGACACGGTGGACTACAACAGCGCCACAGGGAGCGTGGTCCTGGACGTGACCTCGACCAGTTCGACATGCACGACCACGATCAACTGGGCCACTCCCGCGCCGATCACTTATGGCACGGCCCTGGGTTCGACGCAATTGGATGCGACCGCCTCCTGCAATGGCTCGGCGGTGCCCGGGACGTTCAGCTACAATCCGGCGGCGGGGACGGTGTTGCCGGTGGGCACACAGACGCTGAACGTGCAATTTACGCCTACGGATACCTCGTCTTATACCAGCGCCAGCGCTTCGGTGTCGATCACGGTGAATCCGGCGGCGACGGAAATCAGCGTCAATGCCGGAGGCGGGGCGAGCGGCGCCTGGGCGGCCGACGAATACTTCTCCGGGGGAAGCACTGCCTCGACCACCAGCGCCATCGACACCTCCAAGGTGAGCAATCCGGCGCCGCAATCGGTGTACCAGACCGAGCGCTACGGCAGCTCGGGCTTCACTTACACCGTGCCGGGGCTTACTGCCGGCGCAACGTACACCGTGAACCTGCACTTCGCGGAGATTTACTGGACCGCCGCGGGACAGCGGGAGTTCAACGTCTCCATCAACGGACAGCAGGTGCTGACCAATTTCGACATCTTCGCGGCCGCCGGTGGGGAAAACATCGCCATCGTCAAGAGCTTCACCACCACCGCCGACAGCAATGGGAACATCACCATCGCGTTCACGGTGGGAGCGGCCAACTATCCCAAAGTGAGCGGCATTGACGTGGTCAGTGGCGGCAAGCTGACACCTACGATCAACTGGCCTACTCCGGCGCCTGTGCCGGTGGGAACGGCGCTCAGTTCGACGCAGTTGGACGCCACGGCGACGGTGAATGGCAGCGCGGTGGCGGGCAGCTTCGCCTATAACCCGGCGGCTGGCACGGTGATGAACACCGCCGGCAACGTGCAGTTGTGCACCACGTTCACGCCGAGCGACACCAACACCTACAACAGCGCGCAGAGTTGTGTGACGCTCAACGTCACCAGCTCGACCGCGAGCTGCGCCGGTGACGGGTCCACCGTCTCGGGGCCGTGGGGCACGTACAACTTCCCCTGCGGCGATTACACCTACCAATCCGATGAATGGAATTCCACTGACCCGCAAACCGCGGTGATGAGCACCTCGGCGGTGGGCTTCAATCTCAACGCCAACTTCGGCGCCAACGACTACACGTCAGCTTCGACCGCTCCGAAGACGTATGCATCGATCTATTTTGGTTGCCATTGGGGCACCTGTACCAGTGCGGCCGATACGCATTTGCCGATTCAGGAGAGCCAGTTGAAGACAGCGGTCTCGAGCGTCAACATCAACACCCAGGGCGATGTTTACGCCAACGACGACGCCTACGACATCTGGTTCAATCAGACGCCAACCACCAGCGGCCAGCCCAATGGCACGGAGGTGATGATCTGGATCAACCATTCCTGCGATGCCAGCAACTGTCCGCAGCCTGGCGGCTCTCCAGTCAGAACGGTCACCATTGACGGCATGTCGTGGACCGTTTGGGTTGCCCGCTTTGGCAGCTCTCCGGAATGGAACGTGGTCTCCTACGTGCTCAACAACCCGGTGACGTCAGTGAGCAACCTGAACCTGATCCCGATCTTCACGGACGCGACTCAGGAACAGGCGGTAGGCGACGCCTCTGGAACCGCGGCGCTGAGTCCGTCGTGGTATCTGATTGACGTGGAGTATGGCTTTGAAGTGTGGCAGGGCGGTCAGGGCCTTGCCGTAAACAGCTTCTCGGTCACCACGAATTAGGCCGGGTTGGCAAAGCAGCGTGTCACAGATGGACGGCACGCGGCGCAGTGGGCGCGGGGTGGTTCGCGGCTCTTCGATAGGGAGGGGCCGCGGGCCGCTTTGCGCCCACGGCTCGTTTTAGTGAAGGAGTAAGCTGTAAGACTTCAGTGCGTTCTGGCGCTTCTCCGGCGCTGCCGTGTGGCTGGTCAGTGAGCTGGAACGAAGAGCTCCGCGCTCGGGGATCCACTGGCGGCGCCACCAGCGATGAGTACGTCGCCGTCATCCAGGAGCGTTGCCGTGTGTCCCATGCGCGGGGCAAGCATGGGAATCAGCGCGGAAAAGTCGTGGGTAACGGGTTGGTAGAGCTCCGCCGTGCCAGTGGCATCGCCGCCAGCCAGCAGGACTTCGTGTGTGCGCAGCCAGGTTGCCGTCAGGTTCACCCGAGGAACGTGCAGCAGCGCGGTGAGAGCAGTGAAGCTGTCCGTTGCCGGGTCGTACGTCTCGGCAATGGTGGACGGCGCCGAGTGGTGAGGGTTGCCCGCCAGCAGGACCAGGGAGCGTTCCGGCCCGGAGAGTAAGCGGACCGCGGGAGGGTGTTCTTCATCTGCTTGCGGGCTGCCCGCGGTGAACCGGGACGCTCCGGTAGCGGGATCAAAAACTTCGGCGGTGAAGCTGGCAGCGGTTGCCGGCGAGCCTGTTATGTACCCGCTGACGATCAGAATCTCTCCATTCGACAGTGTGCAGACAGCCGGGTCGATGCGCGAAAGGAGTAGCGCGCCCACGGTAACAAAGGTTCCACTGGACTCATCGTAGCGCTGCACGGTTTCGGTGCAGGGATAGCTGGGGCAGTTGGCTTCATCCCCAAGCACAAAGACGGCGTCAGTTGCGGTCTTCACCAGAACGGGGTTGGCGCGGGCTACGTCCATCTCGCCAGTGGCGCTGAACGTATTCGTGGCCGGGTGATACAACTCAGCCGACTGCAAGGGATTGAAGCCATAAGGCCCGCTGTTGTTGGAGCCGCCGGCAACCAATACATCCCCATCCCGCAGCAGGATCGACGCTGCCCCATACCGCGGTGTCAGCAGCGCGCCCGTCCCGGTGAAGACGCCTTTAGCAGGGTCATACAACTCGGCCGAGGAGAGTACAGACCCCGGTGTTGCCGAGGAGACGCCTCCGCCAAGCAGGACACGCCCATCCCGCAGGCGGACGGCGAAATGAAATGAGCGTGGCGTGACCATTTCGCCGGTGCTGTGGAAGGTCTGCGTCAGAGCGGCGCCCGGGTATCCAAGTACCAGAGCCGCGAGGAGGCACGCGCCCGCCTGAAAAGGCCGGCGTAGGAATCCAAAAAGGTGCTTTTGGGGCGAACAAGGCAACGGGGAAGCAGACGGCTGCAGCTTCAGTGAAGGCATGGAGAGCTCCTGAACGTCTACCGGCTGCGATGCCACCGGGTTGTCGGTGCGGACAGGCGCAAAAGGTGGAATTGTGGGCAACCGCAAATCGTGGACGGCCCGTCCTGGCTGTGAAAGGGGGGTGCTCGTCCGCGCCGCGCCGATTTTCTAATGGCAGCTCTTTGAGCCTCGGTGCTTCGGCGGGGGTGCTACAATCACCGGCAAACTGGAAGGTAACCCTCTGCGAGAACCGCCCCATGAAGCCGAAAAACACGATCTGCCTCTGGTACAACCAGGATGCCCTGGAGGCGGCGCAGTTCTACGCCGCAACCTTTCCCAACAGCGAAGTGACTGCCGTCCATAGGGCCCCTGCCGATTACCCGAACGGTAAAGCAGGTGATGTCCTTACGGTGGAGTTTACCGTCTTGGGCGTTGCCTGCCTCGGTCTCAACGGCGGCCCGGCGTTCAAACATAGCGAGGCGTTCTCGTTTCAGATCGCGACCGACGATCAGGCAGAGACGGATCGATACTGGCATGCGATTGTCGCTCATGGCGGCCAGGAAAGCGCGTGCGGCTGGTGCCGGGATCGCTGGGGCCTCTCCTGGCAAATCACTCCGCGCGCGCTGACCGACGCGCTGGCGGCTGGCGGAGGCGAAGCCAGGCGCGCCTTTGAGGCGATGATGACGATGACCAAAATCGATGTAACTGCCATCGAGGCGGCCCGCCGCGGTTCGGATTGAATGGTCGGGCTTCATCGCCAACATTCAGCGGTAGCGGCGGTCTCGATGTTTAGCAAAATTATGTCTTCGGCATAATTTCGGTATAAATTTCAAGCTCGAAACCAAGATGACGTTGTGCAACGCTCCCTCTGGTATCATATAAATAGATACCATGGGGCCCGCAGAGATCATTCACGCCTTCGATCAGCACCTCGCCAAGCGCAAGCTGCGCTTCGAGGTCGTAGTCATTGGCGGAACCGCCCTCAACCTGCTCGGCATCGTCCATCGCACGACGCGCGATTGCGATGTTCTCGTTCCCACAATTCCTACAGAGATCGCCCGTGAGGCCAAGCTGTTTGCGGCGGCAGCGCGAGACACGGGAGAGACACTGGGCGATGACTGGCTCAACAATGGACCCTCCACGCTGATCGTGCACCTGCCGGAAGGGTGGCAGGATCGCCTCCAAGACCTCTTGAACGGCCAGGCTCTGTGCTTGCGCACGCTGGGCCGCCTCGATCTTCTCTGCTCCAAACTCTTCGCGCTTTGCGATCGCGGTACAGACGGCAACCCGCACTGGCCCACCCACGTCCGGGCCACGCTCTCCGATTTGGCCGGGAGGCTGGGGTATGCCCTTTAATCGCGTCACCGTGCCCGCGGCAATGACCACCGCTGGCGCACTGACATCGAATTTGGTCGGCATCGGGATCTCCTTGGCCGCCCCCGGTCCTCGTATCGAACCGAACATCGAGGACACGTTGATGGCGGGTTCGGTGGATGCGTTGGAGAGGGCTGATTTCCGGCTTCTCGCGCTGCTGGTCACCTGGTTCGGAATTCATTCGCCGTGGGTCAACGCCGACCGTTTGATTCACCTCGTTAAAGCGCGGCCCGCTGAGCGCATCCTCGCATTTTGGTCGGCACTCGCGCACTGGAAAGCTTCGGACCACCGATTCTCCAGGCTCGAAAGCTATTCGGGATCACCAATCGATTTACTTCCGGTGGGAACTGAATTTCAGATCGCCCGGCATGGTGAGGACGAGCGCTTCAAGAACTCCGCCCTCCGAGTCCCAGCCAACCTTCTCCGCGACCGTCCCGGCGATGTCCTGGAGCCCGCCGAATTGGCCTCCCGCCATAGCGCCTACCGGTGGCGCATCATCATCGGCCCCAGTTACCGCGCCGATATGTGGGCGGCGCTGGAGACAGAGCCCGGTCTCTCCGCCGCCGTGCTTGCCCGGCAAACCTATGGGTCGTTCGCCACAGCGTGGAGGGTCCGCCGGGACTTCACAATGATCGCAAGCGCATCGGCTGGCACACCTTCCTGCACACCTACTCGACGCGGTTGAGAGCTAAGGGGGAGGGCGTGAAGGCAGTGCGGGAACTGCTCCGGAACGCCAACATCCGGATCACGATGGACATCTATGCCGGCCAAGCGGCAGGGGCAGCAGCGGGTGTCGCGGTTGTTGTTGCCGGAAAGGGCAGAGGGCTAGCAGAGCAGCCAAGCCGTACGAACCATCACTTCCCGGCAACAGCCGCCCGCAAATCCTCATGCTCGAAGGCCGACGCCATGCGCTCGATTTCTGCTGCACTCAAGCCCATCTTCTTCGCTTCCTTGCGCCAGGTGCCAACTGCCTTTCCGACCTCACGCGCGATGGCGTGAGCCTCGGCTGAGCTGAGTTCGAAATAGGAAGCGACCTCGAAAGCGAGCTTCAACGATGCTGTGGTGTCTTCCAAGCTGATCGCCGTCGTAAGCACGCGGGGCCGAACGTCCGCCGGGACCGGATTGAGATCGTAAGCCGGCGAGAGCCGCCATCCTGCCGGACCGGCCCACAGGAAGCCGTGATTGCGCAGATGGTCGTCGGTATTCGAGATCAGGATGCTGAAGACGATACGACGCCAGATCTGGTGCATATCCTGTTTGGGTGTCGCGCCGTGCTGGCGGAGCACATCGACGAATTCGAGATAGCTGCGGACTTCGTTATCCCTGGCATCCAGCATGCTCATCGCGGAGAGGAACGGAACCCGTGCGGCGCCGTCGCGATCGAAGCGTTGCAACAGCAGGACGGGTTTCTTCGCTATCGATTCCAGCCGCCATTTTGGGATCGCAATCCCAGCTTTTCCCGCCAGGGTCAAAGCCACCGCTTCCCACGCTACCGTATTCCATTCATCGCCCTGGTTGGGAAACTTGGCGATCGCGAGTTGCCCGTTGCGGTCCCGCACGGAAGCTTTCGGTCTTGCGCCGCCGAGGGACGAGCCCGGCGCAAGCAGCAGCCGCAGGTCCTCGTCACTGTCCTTATCTTCCAGGAGGTGCTCTGCCGCCGAGAGCAGCCTTGGCAACTCAATGAACGGCGGGATTTTGTGGGAGCCCTCATCCGCAAGGAAGGGGCCGCCCAGCTTTTCGGTAAACCGTAGCGCTCCCTGCCGCGCCTCATCGTTGACGAGCAACAGGTAGTCGATCTCCTTGACGGTTCTTGGGGTCCGCTCCTCGTGTTGCGCCCGCCGCCGCTCTGCGCGCCGCATTAGCACGCGGCCCCACCGGTCGGGAGCCGAATCGCCAATGGCTCCGAAAAGCGGCTTGCCCGACGGTGCATGGAAAGGGCCGGGGCCAAGTGTCAGCGCCGGTTCCAGGGAAAAGCGTTCCGGGTGCGCAAGCCAGCTACGGTCATATTCAAACGTCGCACTTTCGCGCCCCTTGCGGACATGTGCCCAGAGGGTCCCCACCAACTGCGGAGTTCCCTGGAGGTCGATGTAAACAAAAACTTCGCGGTCCACTATTGCCCACCTGCTGGCGAGGAGCCACTCTGTTTTCTCGGACGGGGGAGGCGGATGCGCTGGGGAAGATGTTCTTCTTCGAACGCCCGCCCAACCGCATCGTGAACAAGGTCCGCAAGAGCGGCAAGCCGATCGATCAAACCCAGAGCAAACAAGACCGCCGCATAGTTGCCGATGGCAACGCCTCCGTCGCCCTTCTCGATTTTGTTCAAGGTCATGCGGCTTATGGAGGCCCGTTCGGCAAGGAGCGCGACGGGAATCCGCCGCCTTCGGCGGGCGTCCCGAATGTCCTGGCCGAGCTTGCGGAGAGCCCGGAGAGCGGGCACAGGCAAGCGGCGGGATGTGTGCGTCGTCTCCATAGCGTACATAATACTATACTGTAGTCGGTTTCAAGACTACAGTTCTATACGCTGTTCTACAGCGCTACGTCTCGCCGAGCACTTTGAGGGGCACGTCGATAGGCTCAATGTTCGCGGCGGGTGCTCCATGTTCCTGGGCATTCGCCATAAGCTCAAGCTCACGGTATTGAAGTCGGAAGGTGCGCAGAATGTTTCCGGTCTTCGGCCGTCGTTTCAGTGGGGTCCGCAAGGGTCTCTGTGTTCCCGCATTTGCCGCCACCTTGTAGAGTTCATAAGCCAAGTTGTCGGCCGCCTGAAGCGTAAGGTACCCATGCTCGTTTTCGTACAACGGTGGCAAGAGGTACGCTCCAGCCCCCGGATTCTTCGCACGGAAAGCCTTGAACGGGTGTCGGGGTTGTTGTTGCCGGAAGGGGCAGAGGAGGGAACGGGGGCAAGTCGAGGGCGGGCGCATTTGGCGCCGCGTTGCACCCTCGCTTTGCGGAATGATTGAAAAAGGATGGTAGGCACGTGGGGACTCGAACCCCAGACCTCTACCGTGTCAAGGTAGCGCTCTAACCAGCTGAGCTACGCGCCTACGGAGTTCCCATTTTAGCATGGGCCACGGCGATAATGACGGGGCAAACAGGCGAGGACCTGGGGGAACAAGCTCCATTGTGAGGCGTCAGCCCGTCCCCGTTTCACCTCAAGCGCGGCGCGCCGCCCTGGGGGGTGATGGTGATGAGGGTTTCCGGCTTGATCAGCTCTTTACCAGCCAGTGCATTGGTGCTGGCGAGTTCATTCGCCAGTTCTTTTGCCACTTCCTTCTCCACCAGCGCGTTGGCCAGCACCGCCATCTCTTCTTCATCGCCCAGCAGATCCTTCAGGCTGGTGCGCTCCAGTACGCGATCCACCGCCAACTGCACGGTCCGCCAAAGAGAGCGGATGGAGCAGTCAATGGAGTGTGTGCAGGTGTGCTCGTCTCCACTGTGCAGATCACAGAAGTTACTTTCAAACAGCCGTCCGCCGAGCACGGCGAGCGCTTCGCCAACGACGATGTTTTCGGGTGGGCGGGTGAGGGCATAGCCGCCGGCCTGGCCGCGTGCGCTCTTCACCAGCCCGCCGCGCCGCAGGATGCGCATCAGCTTGGCCACGTAATGGCTGGAGATGCCTTCGGCGCGGCTGATCTCCGGAATGGTCAGACTGCCACGCTCACCTTCCCGCCCCAGGCGCAGCAGGCAACGCAGTCCGTACTCTTCTTGAGAGCTGAATTTCATAGACAACTACCGCGCTGGCCGGACCAGCGCATTCTACAACATTCCGAGCTGCAGTTTGGCCGCTTCGGTCATCTTGTCGGTCGTCCAGGTCGGTTCCCAGACCAACTGCAGGTTCACATCACGCACGCCGGGAACGCTCTCGATCTTGCCTTGCACCTCGGCCGGCAACGTACCGGCGACGGGACAGGCGGGCGAGGTCAGGGTCATATCCACATCGACATGGCCGTCCGGCTTGACGTCAATTCTGTAGATCAGGCCGAGGTCGTAAATGTTGACCGGAATCTCCGGATCGTAGCAAGTGCGCGCCACGGCGATGATTCTGGGCAACAACTCCTCCGGACTGACCGGTTCAGTTACCTGGGGTTTTTCCGGAACCGCCACCGGAGCGGTTTCCGGTTGCGCCGGCCGCGGCGTGTTGGGGCCGGAACTCCAGACCGGATTCAGAGGATCGATGTTCAAGTCCATGATGAGGCTCTACTCCGTTGAAACGGGTTGGGGCGCTGCGGTTCCGGTGGCTGCCGGTTCCTGGTGCAGCGCGGCCTGCAATGTATGCCAGGCCAGGCTGGCGCATTTGACCCGGGCCGGATACTCGGAGACGCCGGAGAAGACCGCCAGCTTGCCCATCTCCTCGGCCTCCGGATGACTTTTGCCGGTCACCAGGTCATGAAACTTGTGGAAGATCCGCTCGGCCTCGGCCTGCGTTTTTCCCTTCAGCACCTCGGTGAGCAGGGAAGCGGAGGCGGTGGAGATGGCGCAGCCGGAGCCCTGAAAGCTGAGGTCGCGAATGACATCGCCTTCCAGCCGGACGAAGACTGTTACTTTGTCGCCGCACAGGCGATTGAAGCCATCGGCCTTGCGGTTGGCTTCGGCCAGGGCGCGGAAGTTGCGGGGCCGCTTACTGTGATCCAGGATCATCTCCTGGTAGAGGCTGTGCTGCGACATCAGCGGAACATCTCCTTCACTTTTTCGATGCCGTCCGCCAGCGCGTCGATTTCGGCGGTGGTGTTGTAGAGGCCGAAGGAGGCGCGCGTGGTAGCGGGAACGCCGAAGCGGTCCATCACCGGCTGTGCGCAGTGGTGTCCGGCGCGCACCGCAATGCCTTCCGCGTCGAGCAGGGTCGCCACATCATGGGGGTGCACTCCGTCGAGCATGAAGGAGAAGACGCCCCCGCGTTCACGCGCCGCGCCAATGATGCGGATACCCTTCATTCCGTCAAAGAGCCGGCGAGCATGCTCCAGCAGCGTGGCCTCGTGGGCGGCCACGCGGTCCATGCCAATCGTGGTGAGGTAATCGATAGCGGCGCCAAACGCCACCGTGCCGGCGATGTTCGGGGTGCCAGCCTCGAACTTGTAGGGCAGATCGTTATAAAGCGTCTTCTCGAAGGTGACCGAACTGATCATGTCTCCACCGCCCTGGTAGGGAGGCATCTTCTCCAGTAGTTCGCCGCGGCCATACAGCACGCCGATGCCGGTGGGACCGTACATCTTATGACTGGAGAGGGCGAAGAAATCACAGCCCAGTGCCTGCACGTCAATCGGCTGGTGAGGCGTGGACTGGGCGCCATCGACCAGCACGGGAATTCCGCGGTTGTGGGCCATTTCCACGATAGTCTTCACCGGATTGATGGTGCCCAGCGCATTGGAGACGTGAACCACGCTGACCAGTTTGGTGCGGGCGTTCATGGACCGCTCGAAGTCCTCCAGAACAATCTCCCCTTCATTGGTAATAGGAACCACGCGCAGTTTGGCGCCGGTGGATTCGCAGGCGAGTTGCCAGGGGACGATGTTGGAGTGGTGCTCCATGCCTGTGATGAGCACCTCATCGCCCGGCTGCAGGGTCATGCGGCTGAAGCTGCTGGCCACCAGGTTAATCGCCTCGGTGGTGCCACGGGTGAAGATGATTTCGTATTCGTGGGCGGCGTTGATGAATGCTTGGGCTTTGCGGCGAGCGCCCTCGTAGGCTTCGGTGGCGCGTTCGCCCAGCAGATAGACGGCGCGATGGATGTTGGAACAGTCGTGGCGGTAAAAACCGGCTTCGGCCTCGATCACCAGCTCCGGTTTTTGGGTGGTGTTGGCGTTGTCCAGGTAGACCAGCGGCTTGCCGTGGATGAGTTCGCGCAGGATCGGGAAGTCGCGGCGAATGGCCTCCACATCATAGGCGTTGGCTCGCCTCCGCTCGCCGGCGTTGGACGCCGGCAGGGGTGCGGAGATGGGGGCTTGATTGGCGCTCACGGCTTCTCCCTTTCCAACGTCTCAGAGCTTGGCGGCCTGGCCGGCGCGCTGGGCCTGGGCTTCGTTCCAACGGGCAAACAGCGCCGCCTCCAGCCGTTCCCGCACCGCGGTGGACTGGATGCGCTGCAAAACATCATTGGCAAAAGCGTAGGTCAGCAGGTGGCGCGCGTCCTGCTCGCCGACGCCGCGCGAACGCATATAAAACAGCATTTCCGCATCGATCTGTCCCACCGTCGCGCCGTGTGTGCAGCGCACGTCGTCGGCGTAGATCTCCAATTGCGGGCGCGTATTGGCGGTGGCGTCAGCGGATAAAATCAGGTTCTTGTTGCTCTGGATCGCGTCGGTATGCTGCGCGTCCTTGCGCACCAGGATCAGGCCGTTGAAGGCGGAACTGGACTGGTCGTCGAGAATGCCCTTGTAGTATTCGCGGCTGCGGCAATTGGGTTTGGCGTGGTCCAGCACGGTGTGGTTATCGCAGTGCTGCTGTCCGGCGAGCACATACAGGCCGTTGAGCACGACTTCGGCGCCCTCGTCATCGAGGACCGCGTTGACCCCATTGCGCACCAGTTCGCCACCCAGGGCCAGCGAGTGGGTGCTGAGGCGGGAGTCGCGCGTCTGATACGTCTGCACGGCGGAGATATGGATGGCCCCCGGCCCCTCCTGCTGCACGCGGCAATGTTCAACCCAGGCATTGGCCTCGGCGACAATCTCGGTCACGGCGTTGGTGAAGGAGCGCTCCATGCCAAAGCCGAGATAGGTCTCGACGATGGTCGCCTGGCTCTCCGGCGCCGCCACGATCAGGGTGCGGGGGAAACTGGCGCAACTGGCCTGATCGCCGGTGGAGACGTAAACGATCTGCAGTGGCGCAGGTACCACCGCGCGGCGGCCGATTTCGATCAGCGCGCCGTCCTGAAAGAGCGCGGTATTCAGCGCGGTCAGCGCCTGTTTTTGAAAATCCGCGTGGCGGGCGACGGCAGCGGCAGTGGGGCGGCCGGAAGCCAGCGCCTCGTTAAGGCTCAGCAGCGTGACCCCTGCCGGGCAGTTTTCCAGCGCGGACAGTTCGGCGGAAAACACGCCATTGACGAAGACCAGACGGGGTCCGCCCAGATCGAAGAAGGGGTGGCCTTGCAGGCGCGGCTGCAGCTCCGGCGCGACCTGCCCGCGGCCCTCGCTGAAGGCGATGTGGGTCAGGGGCGCCAGATTGGTCTGCTGCCAATCCTCGTCGCGCGTGGTTGGGTAACCCAGGGCGCCAAAAGCTTGCCACGCCTCGGCGCGCCGCTGTTGCACCGGCGCCGGCCAGTGAGCGGCGGCCCCGCGGCCCAGAGCGGCATAGCGCTCCTTATAAGCTTGCTGATGTTCGGCTGTGTTTTTCACTTCCGCCATTGCTTCGTGTCCTCTAAGTGCGGTCCCCGATGCCCCGCGTTGCACAGCGAGCCCGCGCGCCGGTCTAGACCGCCACGGTGTCGTCAATCCAGGCGTAACCCTTGTCTTCCAGTTCCAGCGCCAGTTCCTTGCCGCCGGACTTCACGATGCGTCCGCCAGAGAGCACGTGCACGAAATCGGGAACAATGTAGTTAAGCAGCCGCTGGTAATGGGTCACGAGGATGATGCCGCGATCCTTGTCGCGTAGCGCGTTCACGCCCTGGGAGACGATTTTGAGCGCGTCAATGTCGAGCCCGGAATCAGTCTCGTCCAGAATGGCGAGTTTGGGTTCCAGCACCGCCATTTGAAAGATCTCGTTGCGCTTCTTCTCGCCCCCGGAAAAGCCTTCGTTGACGGAGCGGTTGATCAGGCTGTCGTCCATCTCCAGCAGCTTCATCTTTTTGCGCGCCAGGTTGAGGAAGTCGACCGCGTCCAGTTCCTCCTCCCCGCGATGCTTGCGGATGGCATTGAGAGCCGCGCGCAGGAAATACATATTGCCAACACCGGGGATTTCCACCGGGTACTGGAAGGCGAGGAAGACGCCTTCGCGGGCGCGCTCTTCCGGATCCAGCTCCAGCAGATCGTGGCCCAGAAAAGTGACGCTGCCCCCGGTGACCTCATAGCTGTCGCGCCCGGCCAGCACGCCCGCCAGGGTGCTCTTGCCCGATCCGTTGGGGCCCATGATGGCGTGCACTTCACCTGGTTTCACGGTGAGATTAATGCCGCGAAGAATCTCGCGGTCCCCGGCCTTGGCTTGCAGATTCCTGATTTCTAACATGCGTCCTCTGAATTGACCTGGGCGGCGGCGCTGGGCCGCGGCGCCCTGAATTCGTTTATGTAATCGTGGGCTTGCCGTTTTGACCGGCGCGCCGCCGCTCGCTTTTATCCGACGCTGCCTTCCAGGCTCACGCCCAGCAGCTTTTGCGCCTCCACCGCGAACTCCATTGGCAGTTCCCGGAACACTTCCTTGCAGAAGCCGTTGACGATCATCGAAACCGCGTCCTCATTGGAGATGCCGCGCTGGCGGCAGTAGAAGAGCTGGTCCTCGCCAATGCGCGAGGTGGAGGCCTCATGCTCGATCTGGGCGCTGTTGTTCTTCACTTCCAGTACCGGAAAGGTGTGGGCGCCGCACTTGTCGCCGATCAGCAGCGAGTCGCATTGCGAATAGTTGCGCGCGCCGCTGGCGTTCTTTAAAATTTTGACCGCGCCGCGGTAGGAGTTCTGGCCGAAACCAGCGGAAATGCCCTTCGATACAATCGTGCTGCGGGTGTTCCGGCCGATGTGGATCATCTTGGTGCCGGTGTCGGCCTGCTGGAAGTTGTTGGTGACCGCCACCGAATAGAACTCGCCCACCGAGTTCTCGCCCTGCAGAATGCAGCTCGGATACTTCCAGGTGATCGCCGATCCCGTCTCCACCTGGGTCCAGGAAATCTTCGAGTTTTTTCCCAGGCACTTGCCACGCTTGGTGACGAAGTTGTAAATGCCGCCCTTGCCTTCCTTATCGCCCGGATACCAGTTCTGCACAGTGGAGTACTTGATGGTGGCATTGTCCAGCGCCACCAGCTCGACCACCGCCGCGTGCAGTTGATTGCGGTCACGCTTGGGGGCGGTACAGCCCTCCAGATAACTGACGTAGGCGCCCTCGTCGGCGATGATCAGGGTGCGCTCGAACTGGCCACTCTCTCCGTTGTTAATGCGGAAGTAGGTGGAGAGCTCCATGGGACAGCGCACGCCCTTGGGGATGTAGCAGAAGGAACCGTCGCTGAAAACGGCCGAGTTCAGCGCGGCAAAGAAATTGTCGCTGGTGGGAACCACCGAGCCCAGGTATTTCTGCACCAGTTCGGGGTGTTCACGCACCGCTTCGGAGAAGGAGCAGAAGATGATGCCCAACTCGGAGAGCTTCCCCTTGAAGGTCGTGGCCACTGAAACGCTGTCAAAGACCGCGTCCACCGCCACACCCGCCAGCGCCGCGCGCTCCATCAGCGGCACACCCAGCTTCTCGTAGGTGGCCAGCAATTCGGGGTCGACCTCATCGAGGCTCTTGGGGCGGTCTTCGGCGCTCTTGGGAGCGGAATAGTAGCTGATCTTCTGATAGTCGATCGGGTCGTACTTCACGTTGGCCCATTTCGGCTCCGTCATCTTCAGCCACTGCCGGTAGGCCTTCAGACGCCACTCCAGCATGAAGGCGGGTTCCTTCTTCTTCGCCGAGATCAGGCGAATCACGTCCTCGCTCAGTCCAGGCGGTACGGTGTCGGACTCGATTTCAGTGACAAAACCGTACTTGTATTCCTGGTTGGCAAGCTCTTCAATGCTGGGGACTGAGGTGCTCATCTCTTCTCCTGCCGCATACAGCCAAAGGGCCGCTGCTGGCCAAACCGGCCCGGTTCACACGGCGCCGCTTCGCCCGGAAACATCCCACTGTGATGATTGCAGCGCGCTGACAGCAAAGGCGCAGGGGTGCGAAGGGCTGATCCGCCGATGAAAAAACCGCGACCCCAGAATGCCAAATCTATACAAAACAGTCAAGATAGTCACTGCTGGCCTGTCAAACCTCAATAGAAATGTCCCCATCGTTAGCTCGATAGAAATGTCCCGTGGTGTTGCGAAAAGCTGTCAGTGCTGGTTGTGCGTACCGCAATGGAGGAGGAACAACACGGGCGCAAACGGCCGCAAACAAAAAAGGGGGCGCATGGAATGCACCCCCGGAAGCGCTCAATTAGTTGGCAAGGCCCGTCGCGGCCTACTGCTTGTTACGCGTCAACTGGTCGTAGATGAAGCCACCCACGCCACCGGCCGCTGCGCCGACCGCTGCGCCTTTCCCGCCTTTCGCCAAGCCGCCGATGAGTGCGCCAGCGCCGGCGGAACTGCCGATAATCAACGCCGACTTCTGCCAGCTACGCTTTTTGTGCACGGTCACCGGGCGATAGGTGGTTACGGTTTCTTCCCGCACGTAGCGCCGCGGCGCGGTATAGGTCGGTCTGTACGTTGTCGCCTGAGTCGCCTGCGGGGTGCTGGCAACCGGTTGATTCTGGGTGCCAGATGCCAGAGTGGATGGGCTGTTGCACGCCATCAGAGCAAGCCCGAGCCAACAGGCCAATGCGCCCACTGCAATTTGACGGAATTTCATGACACCCTCCGTGAGGAAACGTCCTCACGCCCGGAATACATGCAAAACGCATGCCAAACGAAAAAGCCCTGAAAAACCCATGCTTTACGAGCAGGGTTGCTCAGCGGAGCACGAAATTTGTTCCTTATCGTGTAAAACGGGCGGGACGCAAGGGCCACTCTGGCGGAGAGGCGCTTACTTGAACTGTCGCAATGCCACCACGGCATTGAGGCCGCCGAAGGCAAACGAATTCGACAGCGCGGCGCGAATGGTTTTCGCTTTGGGCTGGTTTGGTGTGATGTCGAGGTTGCATTCCGGGTCGACCTCGGTCACGTTCGCGGTGGGAGGCACGCAGTTGTTCTGCATGGCGAGCAAGGTCGCCGCCAGTTCCAGTGCGCCGCTAGCGCCCATGGCGTGACCATGCACCGACTTTGTGGAACTGACTGCGACTGTGGAAGCGTGTTCGCCCAGCAGGCTACCAATGGCGGCGGATTCAATGGGGTCATTAACGCGCGTCGCGGTGCCGTGGGCATTGATGTAATCGATGTCGCCGGGGTTCAAGCCAGCGTCGAGGAGGGCCTGCTGCATGGCGCGCAGCGGCCCCTGCTGCGAAGGCAATGTGATGTGGCTGGCGTCGGCGCTGGCTCCATAGCCGGCCAGTTCGGCGTAGATGCGCGCGCCGCGGCGGCGGGCGGAACGCTCCGATTCCAGCACAAACATTGCCGCGCCCTCACTCAGCACCAGACCGGCGCGATCCACGCTAAAAGGACGGCAAGCCGCCTGTGCGCTGGGCTCGGGGGGCGCCAGCACGCGCATCGCTTCCCAGGCTTTGAACACCCCTAAGGTCAGCGGCGCATCCGCGCCGCCCGCCAGCATGATGTCGGCGGTACCGTTGCGCACCATGCGCATGGCCTCGCCCAAAGCATGAGTTGCGGAGGCGCAGGCGCTGGAGACGGCAAAGCAGGGCCCTTGCGCTCCCGACTCCATGCTGATGTGGGCGCTGGCGGCGTTGAACATCATCCGGGGAATGCAGAAGGGGTGCAGGCGCGGCGACTTCTTGCCATACAGCTGGTAAAAGGAGGCGTCCTCGCTCTCGACGCCGCCTAAGGCCGTTCCGGTCAGTACGCCAACCCGGTGCGGCGCCGGTCCGCCATTGCCCTCTTCCAAACGCGTTGCGAGGCCGGCATCAGCCAGTGCCTGGCGCGCGGCCACCAGCCCCAGTTGGGCGAAGCGGTCCAGCAGGTCAATCTGCCGTCCGAAGTGCTCATCGGGATTGAAGCCCCGCACCTCTCCGGCGACATTGTTTCCCAGCAGGCTGGCGTCCACACGTGTGACCGGGCCGAGACCGCTGATGCCTTGGGAAACCTGTTCCCAAAAGCTTTGCGCGCTGTTGCCGCAGGGGCTCAGAAGGCCGAAACCGGTTATGACAACTCGTTCCATTACAGTTGGAAGACAATAGGCCGCGCACTCAAGCCGCTCATCCGGTGCAGGAAGCAGCGGCCGCAGCTTTTTCGCCGTTCATGGTGGCTCATTGCTATGAGGGCAGGGCGGGAGAGGGGGTGTTGAGCTGTTTACGCAGGGCCGCCACCACCTGATCGACACTCTTCATGTCGCGCGCCGTCTCGTCGGGAATGGTGAGGTTGTACTTCTCCTCGAGCGCAAAGACGATGTTGACGCCGTCCAGCGAATCGATTTTCAATTCCTCGAAAGTCGCATTAGGCTGAATGCTTTCAGCGGGTAGCCGCTGTTCGCGGGCGATGATTTCGATGACTTCCTGGGTAAGCGCGTCGGACTCCAAGGGAGCAGCCTCCGTAAGTGATAGATGATACAACATCTTGGGGCGGCTCTGCCGGAGCGCGCTTCATCAGGGAAAACAGCGACAATTCCACGGGAGAAAATTCAGGAATGGACAACCGGGCCATTGCCCACTTGCTGCGCGAGACCGCCGATCTGATGGAGATCGCCGGCGAAGACGTCTTCCGCACCCGCAGTTATCGCAAAGCCGCCGATGCGGTGGAAGGCTGCCCTGCGCCGATGGCAAGCATGGCGGCCGAGCCGCAACGCATTCTGCAACTGCCCGGCATTGGCAAAGGAATGCTGGCCAACATCCAGGAAATTCTCCGCGACGGTCAGCTCCATCTGCATCAGGAGTTGCTGCGCAAATACCGTCCAGGGATGCTGGAACTGCTCAATATTCAAGGTCTGGGGCCCAAAACGATCGCGTTGATTTGGGAGAAGTTTCAGGTGGCCTCAGTGGATGAAGTGGAGCAATTGGCCAAAGAAGGCAAGCTCCGCGACCTGCCGCGCATGGGCGCCAAAGCGGAGGAAAAAATCCTGCGCGGCATCCAGTCCTACCGCAGTGTTTCAGGGCGCTTTCTGCGTTCCGAAGCGGAGGCCATCGCGGAAGCCATTTTGGCGACGCTGCGGCCGCTTCCGGGGGTGAGTTCCGCGCTTGCGGCCGGTTCATTACGCCGCGGCAAAGAGACGGTTGGGGACATCGATCTGCTGGTCAGCGGTCCCGAGTTGCCCAGTGGCGGCCAACACGTCGTGGAAGCTTTTCTGCGCTTTCCCGCAATCGTGGAAACGCTGGTCTCCGGGCCCAACAAGGTTTCCATACGTCTGCATCGTGGTCCGCAAGTGGACCTGCGCCTGTTGCCGGAGTCCAGCGCCGGCGCCGCGTTGCAATACTTTACCGGCTCGAAGGAGCACAACGTAGCGCTGCGTCAGCGCGCCTTGCGCCGCGGTATGACGCTGAACGAATACGGCTTGTTCCGCCTGCGGGACGGGGCGGCGGCCGGCGAACCGGGTGAGTTGGTGGCCGCCCGCACCGAGGAGGAGATCTATGCCGCGCTGGACTTGACCTGTATCCCTCCGGAACTTCGCGAGGACTGCGGCGAGTTGGAGGCAGCGGCCACGGGGCAACTCCCCGATCTGATTCGGGCGGACCAAATCCGCGGCGACATCCACATGCACACGGTGGAAACCGACGGGCGCGCCACCATTGAGGAAATGGCCGCCGCCGCCCGCGAACGCGGCTACGAGTACATCGCCATCACCGATCATTCCCAGGCGCTGGCGATGGCCAATGGCCTCAATGAGGAGCGCGCCCTCGCTCATCTGCAGCGCATCCGGGCCGCTGAGAGCCGGCTGCGGCAGCAGTCCAACTGGGAGAACTTCCGCATCTTTTCCGGAATTGAAGTCGACATCCTGGCGGATGGCCATCTCGATTTGGACAGCGAGGTGCTGGCCCAGCTTGATATCGTGATTGCCAGCGTGCACTCCCGCTTTGATCAGGAGGCGGAAAGCATGACGGCCCGGCTGTTGCGCGCCGTCGAGCATCCCTGCGTGCGCCTGCTGGGCCACCCCACCGGGCGGCTGTTGTTGCGGCGCGAGCCTTATGCCTTTGATGTGGAGGCGGTGGTGAAAGCCTGTGCCCGGCACGGAGTCGCCATGGAACTCAATGCCTCACCCGAACGCCTGGACCTCAAGGATCAGCACTTGCGTCTGTGCCGCCAACATGGCGTAAAAATCATCATCAACACCGACGCCCATCATCCCCGGCATCTGGACAACATTCGCTTTGGAATCGCCACCGCGCGTCGCGGCTGGCTGACCGCGGGCGACGTTCTCAACACCCGCTCCGCCGCCGATCTGGAACGCGCTCTGCGGCCGCGCTCCTGAGCAGGCGCGGAGGATTTCTCCAGCGCGAGCCGGCCTCCGGCTCACTCGTAGCGTAGCGTCTCGACCGGCAGGATGCGCACTGCGCGCTGCGCCGGGTAGACGCTGGCCAGCAAGCTTACCGTGAGAGAGAGCAGCGCGACCCAAACGCCGTCGCTGAGCTGGGCGTGAAAGGGAACGTAGTCGATCGCATAGACGGCCGAGGAAATGTGAATCCAATGGTAGCGGTTCGCGCCCCAGGCAAACAGGTAGGCGATAGCCAGCCCCAGCCCCGTCCCCATCACATCAATCAACAGGCCTTGCAGGATAAAAATGCGCCGGATTTGTGCTCGCCGCGCCCCCATGCTGAGCAGCACGGCAATCTCCTTGCGCTTCTCCATTACCAGCATGGTTAACATCACCAGCACATTCATCGCGGCGACAAAGACGATGAGGCCGATGACAATGACTGTTCCGAGCCTTTCCATTTTCAAGGCTTGAAAGATCGCGCGATTTTGTGAAATCCAGGTTGTGGTGGCGTAGCTGGGGCCAGCGATCCGGCGTACCGTGTTCGCCACCTGGTCGACGGCGTAGATGTCGTCAAGGCGGAACTCCAGGGCACTGGCGGAATCGAGGTTGCCGCCGCCTTCGGCGTGAAGGTCTTGCGCCGACTGTAGGGAGCAGTAGGCCCAACGCCCATCGAAATCCGAAAACCCGGAGCGGAAGATGCCGGCAATTTCGAAATGCAAGGTGCGTCCCGCATAGCCGAAGGGCGTGAGGATGGCATGGGGAACATAGACATCCACGTAATCGCCCACGGTTACGCCAAGGCTGCTGGCAAGGTCGGCTCCCAGCAGGAGCGTGTGCTCCGCCGGGCGCTCCTGTAGCGGCCGCCAACTGCCTTCGGTCACGTGGCGGAGCATGTCGCCAACCTGGAGTTCGCGTTGTGGAATGACGCCCTTGATGGTAGCTTCCGCGCCACGGTTGCCGAAGCTGAGAAAAACCTCGTCGTAGACCACTGGCGCAATCGCCCTCACATGAGGCACCCCCTGCAGCCGCTGGATCAGAGCGGGGTAATGGGCGATTTCAATGTTGGTCTTATGCAGCAGGTTGAGTTCCGCGGTAGCCCCCACCAGCTCCTGCTGCAGGGCATCACGGAAACCGTTGGTCACCGCCAGGGCCAACACCAGTGCGCCAACGCCGGCGGCAAAACCGGCGACGGCGATCACGGTGATCACCGACAGCAGGCCACGGCGGCGGCGGGGACGCAGGTAGCGAAAGGCGACAAAGGTATCAACGCTCATGTGCTGTGCTGGGCTTCACCCGGAGGCCGTTGACCGCAATCGTGGGGTCACTCGTGGACTGCCCTGCCGGATTGTAGCCTTGGGCAACCCTGGACAGAGGCAGGCCTTCAGGGCCGCTGTTTCTGTCTGCCGCGAACAAACCGGGGATACCCCCTTCTTGGCAGCCATGCCTTGTTTATCACCGTGGCATGCTTTATCCCTCTTTGAGTCTAGACGAGTGGGCCGCCCGTACGCTGGAACTGCCACCAGGGAAGGTTTCAAGGCCGGGGAGCAATCGTCAGGGGAGCAGGAGATGCGGTTTCGTGTCGAATGCGAGGCAGGGTAGGGGAATGGGTGTCAGCGGTGGAAACCGGCGTTGCTCTGCCACCGTCCTTCAGACAGGGGAGGGCGGGGACCTCTTCATGGCCCTGTTGCTTCGTTGCCGTGCCTTGTAAAGCACTGGACCGAAGGAATTTATGCAATCTGCTGAAGTCCGCCGTTGTCAGGCCGACTATCATAGTGTTAGCTTTTGCACACGGCGGTAGGCGACGCGTATGGATTTTGGCCCTCGGCTGATTTTCGGTGCTCCGGCAGGCGCTCTCCGGCCTCCAGACCCCTGGTGGGGCTCCGGTTGGTGTGGTCCGGCGGGTTGGGGAGGGCTGTGGGCAGACCGGGGCGCGGTGCTTCCGCGACGCGCTCGTATCCAGTTCGCGCTTGACGCATCTAAGAGGTCAGGAGGCTGTACTGGAGGTGGAAGCAAGTTCGCGCCATTGCCTACCCCGGCCGGCGCTCAGATCGGCGTCGAATGCGCAGCGCCCGGAGGCTTGGATATCGAACAAGGAGACGAGGTGGTGTTGCGGGCAGAGAACCTGGGCAAGACCTACATCTCTGGTCCGCTGCAAGTGCAGGTCTTTTCCGGTCTCAATCTGGCATTGAGGCGAGGCGAAATGACGGCCATTGTCGGGCAATCGGGTTGTGGGAAGAGTACGTTGCTGCACTTGTTGAGCGGCCTGGACCAGCCCTCGGCGGGCGACGTGTTCTTCAAAGGCAACGCCCTTTCCGGCTTGAACGAGCCGGAACTGGCCCGTCTGCGCAACCGCCAAATCGGTTATTTGTGGCAGGCTCACTACCTGCTGCCGGAATTCACCGCCCTGGAAAACGTTCTGATGCCGCTGCTCATTGGTGGCATGACGAAAGCCGCGGCGGCCCGCCAGGCGGCGGACTGGCTGGCGCAGGTGGGCTTGTCCCATCGCGCCGGCCATCGCGCCGGTGAACTGTCGGGAGGTGAGCAGCAGCGCGTCGCGCTGGCACGTGCCCTCGTCGCCCATCCCCAGTGCCTGATGGCCGACGAACCCACCGGGAACCTCGATGAGGCGACCGGCGAACAAATGTTGGAGTTGCTGCGGGACTTGCACCGGCAGCATGGTTTAACCTCGTTAATCGTCACCCATAATTGGCAGTTTGCTCAGCGCTGTGACCGCGTCCTGCGGCTACACGCCGGGCAACTGGAGGCATGGCCCGATACCGCGTCGCCGGCAGGCGGCGGGGAGCGGGCTGCCGGCGCTCCTAATCAGCCGGGAAAGCACAGGGACCATGTTTGAGCGATACACCGAAAAGGCACGGCGCGTGATCTTCTTTGCGCGTTATGAGGCGAGCCAGTGTGGCAGTCCGTATATTGAAACCGAACATCTTCTCCTGGGCTTATTGCGTGAGGACAAGGCGCTGACCAACCGCTTCCTGCGTTCCCACGCCTCGATTGAGTCCATTCGCAAGGAAATCGAAGGCCGCACCACCGTGCGGGAAAAAGTCTCCACATCGGTGGATCTGCCTCTCAGTCTGGAGTGCAAGCGCGTCCTCAATTACGCCGCCGAGGAGGCCGAGCGTCTCGGCCATAAACATATCGGCACTGAACACCTGTTGCTGGGGCTGCTGCGCGAAGAGCGCTGCTTTGCCGCCGAGATTCTGCACAGCCGCGGACTGCGTTTGGCGCAGGTGCGCGACGAGCTGGCCCGCACCAGTCAGGAAAAGGTCAACAATCGTCCCAAGGAATCCTCACTGCTGGCCGAGTTCAGCCGCGACCTGACCCAGGCGGCCATGGAAAATCAGCTCGATCCGCTGGTGGGCCGGCAGCGCGAACTGGAACGGATGATCCAGATCCTCTGCCGTCGCACCAAGAACAATCCCGTGCTTATCGGTGAACCGGGAGTCGGCAAGACCGCGATCGTCGAAGGCCTGGCGCAGCGCATCGCCGACAGCGACGTGCCCTCGTTTCTGGCCGAAAAGCGCATCCTGGCGCTCGATCTCTCCCTCATTGTCGCCGGAACCAAATACCGCGGCCAGTTTGAAGAGCGCCTGAAAACCATCATGAAGGAGTTGATGGAGAACCAGAACATCATCATTTTCATTGATGAGCTGCACACGCTGGTCGGCGCCGGTTCGGCGGAGGGTTCGCTGGATGCGGCCAACATCCTCAAACCTGCCCTCTCCCGCGGCGAGATTCAGTGCATTGGCGCCACCACGCCCGGCGAGTACCGTAAGAGTATCGAAAAGGATCGCTCCCTGGAGCGCCGCTTCCAGTCCATCAAAGTGCCCCCTCCCGACGAGGAGGAGGCGGTGCAGGTGCTCAACGGCATCAAGGACCGTTATGAGAAGTTCCACGCGGTCTCCTACACCGACGAGGCCCTGCGTTTCGCGGTGTCGCATTCCCATCGCTATATTCCGGACCGCTTCCTGCCGGACAAGGCCATCGATCTGCTGGACGAGGCTGGTGCGCGCGTGAAGTTGCGCCAGACCACCTTGCCCGACGACATGGTCGAGGTACAAAAGCGGCTCAAGTTCATCATCCACCGCATGGAAAACGCCATCGCCAATCATGAGTACGAGAAGGCGCGTTTCTACTCGGATGAGGAGCGCAAGGAGCGCGAAACTTTGCGCGTTTTGCGTGAGAAGTACCACCTCGACGATACCAGCGCGGGCGTGGTCACGCGTGAGGATATTGAGGATGTCGTGGCGCGCTGGACCGGCGTGCCGGTGCATTCGGTGAAAGAAGAGGAGATGCAGAAGCTCCTCCGCATTGAAGGCGAACTGCACAAGCGGGTGGTCTCGCAGGATAAGGCCATCAGCGCTCTGGCGCGGGCGATCCGCCGCAGCCGCGCGGGTTTGAAAAATCCCAATCGCCCGGTCGGCTCCTTCCTCTTCCTGGGTCCCACCGGCGTGGGCAAGACTGAAGTGGCTCGCACCCTGGCCAGCTTCCTCTTCGGCAGCGAGAAATCCATGATCCGCTTCGACATGTCGGAGTTCATGGAAAAGCATTCCGTCTCCAAGCTGATCGGTTCGCCTCCGGGCTATGTCGGCTACGAAGAGGGTGGGCAGCTCACCGAGCGGGTCAAGCGCAAGCCTTACAGCGTCATCCTGCTTGATGAGGTCGAGAAGGCGCACCCTGACTTGTTCAATATTCTCTTGCAGGTGTTTGAGGATGGGCAGTTGACCGATGGTTTGGGGAACCAGGTCGACTTCAAAAACACCATCATCATCATGACCAGCAATATTGGTGCGCGTCACCTGGAGAAGCGCACTCACCTGGGCTTCCAGTCCGCCAACGAGGCCCTCGCCAACACCAAGGTCGAGGATCTGGTGCGCAACGAGGTGCGGCGGCTGTTTAATCCCGAGTTTCTTAACCGTCTGGACGAGATCATCCTCTTCAATGCCCTTGGCGAAGACGATCTCCTGCAGGTGGTTGAGCTGCTGATTCAGCAGATGAACCAGCACCTCATGCAGAGGAACGTCAGCGTCACCGCGACTCCGGAAGCCATGAAATGGATTCTCGACAAGACGTGTGGCGATCGCTCCTATGGCGCCCGTCCGCTGCGCCGGGCCTTACAGAAGCATGTGGAGGATCCGCTCTCTGAACTGCTCATCCAGGGCAACCTCCCGCGTCCCGCTTTTGTCGAAGTTTTTCTGGAAAACGACGGGCTCGGGTTCCGTCAGGTCAGCTCGGCGCAGGAGGCCGATCTGGTCTCGAAGTAGATCGCTCTGGCCGCAAACTCATAGGGAGGGCCCTCTCGCCCGCGGAGAGGGCCTTCTTGTTTGCGCTGAAGAACGCCGGCGGGGCGCTCGGCGTGCCAATACAGGGACGCTCATGCACGCGACCGTGGAACGCACAGCACGCTCAGGGCGCCGCTGGTTCCAGTGGGGAGGGCGAGCTTTCTCCAGATTCGATAGCACTGCCGCTGAGAGGCTCTGTTTTCCAGGGCGCAGAGGGGTAAAACGGCGGCGCGATGGATGTAGGTGCGAGCACAGGATCAACGGCGTGACGGGCGGAGGTTTTCTGGTTGCGTCCGCTCCGCCACAAGAATCGGTCGGAGTTGCCAAAGCGCAAACCGAAATGCGTGTGGTGGTGAATGCGTTCTTGAAGCAGCGCGTGCAGCGCGGGGCCATAATCCGGTTGCGCGCTGACCGCAACAATACGCAGAAGCAGTTCCGGGTGGCGAAGCAGGTAATCGCCGCTGTGCGGATGAGGAATCAGGCGGCAGCGCCCGTCCGGCAGCCACTCCAGTTTGCAGCACGGGTCCTCGTGCCACTGCCACGCCGCAATCGCAACCCGGCCACAGCAGAGGACCAGCACAACCACGCCTAAACCACCGGTCAGAGGCGATGACGAAACGCTGAGCAGGAGTTTCAGTAACGTGGCTATTCCCAGCCAACGCAGGACCACTCCGGACAGGGGATGCACCTTGCGCTCAGCATCCCAAACCATCCACAGCCAGAAGCCAACTCCAAGGAGCAGGGAAGCGCGTCGCAGGTCCCCAACGCATGCGCCCGTTTGCGGGACTATCCAACGCGCCACCGCCGCAAGCGCCAGTAATTCTGCCCAGCACAGGCGCGCCACTGCGGGGGCCAGCGCTCGCAGCAAGTCGCGTTTGGCCAAAAGGGCTATCGCTAAAGCGTCGACTAGCGCCGCAAGCAGGAATAAGGCAATCGTTGGGTGCAACCGCGTCATGGAATCCGGGCTCACTCTCCATTGAAACTAAGGAAGCTTAATTCCCTCGGTATTTTAGGAGTGATGGCGGTCTCCTGACTTCCCCCCAAATGGGGGGGGAAGAGCTTTCTGCCTCGATTCGAAGTCCCGGCTTTGTGCCCTGAGGGAATCGCCCCATAGAGGAATCGCCAGGGCACACGAACGGGCGTGAGCTTTGGGCGGGATTCCGTGTGGTGATGTTTAGGCGAGCGGTGGCGGCGGCTGGTTGAGATCCATCCAGTAATGGTCGAATTCCCGCATCATGCTCCGCAACTCGTCGAGCGTGCTGGGCTTAACCAGGTAGGAACTTGCTCCCAGGGAGTAGGCGCGCAGCACGTCTTTTTCTTCGCGGGAATTGGTGAACATGACCGCCGGCAGGTTTTGAATGGCGCGGTCTTCCTGGGTTCGCACCCACGACAGCACCTCAAATCCCGAGCGCCCTGGCATTTTGACATCGAGCAGCAGAAGAGAAGGAAGTGGATAGCGCTCGCGTTCCGCGAATTCGCCACTGCCGCAAAGATACTCGACCGCCTCTTCTCCATTGCTGACGCGCAGAAGACGGGTGGCGGAATTGAGGTTTCTGAAGACGCGTTGCAGAAGAAATGCTTCTTCGGCGTTGTCTTCCGCAAGCAGAATGTTGCGAATTGTCAAGGGAGCGGTCCTGAACCTTCTCCGGTCAAAAACGGCGAGCAGCCGGCTGCCAATTGCTACAGGCAGGACACACAGCACCACAGACCTGCCCTAAGACTAGCGCTTTCCCGTCCCGCCGGCAATCAGCGGAACGATTAGCGGAACGATTAAAGTCAGCAGGTGAAGTCATCCGGACTTTTGAGGCCGGAGCAGGCAACCTTTCCTGGAACCATGTTGGGGCGCAAAGCGTATTGGAGCATGCGGGAAAGGGCTTCGCGCAGCCATGATCAAATTCCTCCTTTGGTGCATTCTCCTCGTGTTGTGCTGGCCGCTGGCGCTCGTGGCGCTGGTACTCTACCCACTGCTGTGGTTAGTCCTGCTTCCTTTTCGCCTGTTGGGAATGGCCGTGACCGGCGTACTGGAACTGGTGGCCGGAATCATCACTTTGCCGGTCCGCCTGATCCGGGCCATCTGAAAGCGTTTTGCGCCTGTTGCAGTCCGCACTGCATCACGCCGGCTCCGTCCTTTGCCCCCTTGCCTTCTCCTGAGTTGCGTCCGCACCAGCCCGAATGGCACAACCTGAGTTGAGGGCCAGCTTTCCCATCGACAAATCGCTCGTCAATACCCGGCCGGCGCGGCGCAAGCCTTTGCAAACCGCACGGCATGTTGCGGCACGGGAAAGGTGTAGCCATAAAGGTGCAGCCATGTGGTTGAGTGTTTCCGGAAGGCAGGAGAGCGGGCCCTCGCGCCCATTCGGGATCGGCAAACTATGTCCGGGCCGCTGGTTGCCGCTCGTCGCGTGTGTGGCCATGGGGGTGGCGTCGATCATGTTGGACGCTTGCGGCGGTGCGCCTCCCATAAGCGTGCAGATCTACCCCGCCGATGCAAGCGTGCACGTTTCACAGTCCATTGCCTTTAGCGATCAGGTGCAAAACAGCGCCAACCCCTCCGTGACCTGGGAGGTGATGGGCATCGCAGGTGGCAACGCCCAGGTGGGAACGATTACGAGCAATGGGGTCTACACCGCGCCATCACAGCTCCCGTCCGGTGCGGGCTCCAGCTATGGCCTTACCATTTCGGCTTTCAGCAATGCGGATTCTTCGCATTCCGCCTCCGCACAAGTTCAGGTGCGGCCCGCGATCACGGTTGCGGTGATCCCTGCCAGCGCGCAACTCCATGTGGGGCAAAAGCAGAACTTCTCGGCTACACTCGCCAACGCCGACACTCAGGGAATCATTTGGGAAGTGAATGGCACGCCAGCCGGCGGCGCTGACGTGGGCACCATCGACTCTTCAGGCAACTATGTTGCTCCCGCGGTGCCGCCTCCTTCGGGTAGTGTTACTGTCGCGGCGGTGAGTCAGGATGATCAGACCAAATCCGGCGCCGCGCTGGTGCGGATCAATCCAAACATTACGGTCGCTGTTTCGCCCGTGCAGGCCAACTTGCACCCTGGGCAGACGCAGGCGTTTGTCGCGCAAGTCAGCAACGCCTTCTCTCCGGTGGTGCAATGGAGCGTTCATGGTGTAAACGGCGGCGACAGCGTTCACGGCACAATAGATGCCCAAGGCGTCTACACCGCACCCGCAACGGTGCCTGACGATGGTCCGCTCACAGTCACCGCGGCCTCGACCGAACAGCCGCAACAAAGTGGCGGCGCGAGCGTAAATCTCAAGCCGCCGGTCACAATTGCCATTTCACCCACGACGGCCCAAATGCATGCCGGGCAAGAGCAGACTTTTGCGGTCACAATGAGCAATGCCTTCACCGCGGCAGTGCAATGGGAAGTGGCGGGTATTGCCGGAGGCAATCGTGCGCAGGGAACCATCGTGGGCGACACGGTTCCTTCCGATTCCGCGACTGCCAGCGCCACCTACACCGCGCCTGAGCGGGCGCCCAGCGCCGGGACTGTGTCCATCGCCGCCGTCGCCGCTGAAGAGCCTGGCCAAACTGCCAGCGCAACCGTGGCGATCAACCCGCCCATTCAGGTGACCATCTCCCCCGCGTCGGCCGGCGTGCTGGCCGGCACCCAGGCGCGCTTTACCGCCACGGTGGCAAACGCCTTCAATCCGGCTGTGGATTGGCTGGTCGCTGGGGATAACGGCGGAAACGCCGGCCTGGGGACCATCACCGCGCAGAGCGAGGCCACCAACAGCGGTTCCGGCGCGGTTGGGGTCTCCAGTGCGACCGCCGTTTACTCGGCGCCGGCTCAGGTCCCCCAACACCCCAAGGTGCGGATTACCGCCGTCTCTCAAGAGGACAGCGGTACGTCCGCGCAAGCCCAGGTCACAGTCGAAGATCCCCATCCCATCAAAACCGCCTTCGTCATCATCCTGGAAAACGAGCCATGGTGGCGCATTGCCGGCAGCCCCAGCGCTCCTTACATCAATTCCGTTCTGGCGCCCATCGCTGCCATCGGGACCGGCTATTACGCGGTTCCCAATCTGCACCCCAGTGAACCCAATTACATCTGGCTGGAGGCGGGCTCCAATCTCGGCGTTAGCGATGACGGGCCGGTTTCGGAGAACCACCGCTCGACCACCCAGCACCTGGTCACGCAATTGCACAATGCTGGCGTCTCCTGGAAGGTCTATGCCGAAGCCATCAGCGGCGCTCATTGTCCGCTGGAAAAGCAATTTCCATACCTCACCGTCTTCAATCCCTCGGTCTACTTTGACGACGTGACCGGAAACCGCGACCCCAACGACGCCTACTGCATTGCTCACGAGCGGCCATTTTCGGAATTAGCCGGAGACCTGGCGGACGGAACTACCGCGCAATACAACTTCCTGGTCGGCACTTTCTGTCACAAGGGGCATTTCCCCTGCGGCCTTGCGGATAGCGATCAGTGGCTCTCGAATATCATGCCGCTCATCATGCAATCGTCCGCGTATCTGAACGGCGGCGTCGTCTTTATCACGTGGGATGAAAATGACGGGGTGGGAGACACCAGTCCGGTGGGCATCCTCGTCCTGTCGCCCTTGGCTAAATCCGGCTACCGCAACTCCATCTTTTACACGCATAGCTCTTTGCTGCGCACGATCGAAGACATTTTCGCGGTGCGCCCCTACCTCGGCGATGCCGCCAACGCCACCAGCCTGCGCGATCTGTTCACCCAGTTCCCAAGGTAAACAGAAACTTTTCCGCTGAGTTGAATGGCGCTGGGGCGAGCTGGCATCTTGAAGCGCGCATTGCATGTCTCGTGCTACAAAGAGAGGCGGCACGTGCTTAAAGGCTTCGCAGGTTTTGACCTCACCCATCCAATCCAGTCGCCGGCCTGAGCCGGCTGGGTACCTGGCTTGCGCCCTGGCCGGGGTATTTTGGGGCCTGGGCTTTTTCTTCGGCAAGATCGCCTTTGCCCAGTTCACGGTCGAGCACTACTTGTTCTACCGCTTTCTGTTTGCCTGCGCGGCGCTGCTGCCGTTCATGCGGCATCCACATTTCAGCGCGCGGCAATGGGGCCTGTTGTTGATCGCGGCGGCGCTGGGGATTCCGCTGCAGTTCATGGTGCAGTTCTACGGGCTGAGCTTGACATCGGTGAGCCATGCCGCCCTGATGGTGGGGAGTATGCCGGTCATCTTGGCCGCTGGCGCCACGTGGTTCGCCGGCGAGCAGCTGGAGTTAAAAGGGTGGCTGGCGCTGATTGTCTCAACCGCAGGCATTGTCCTGATCGTCCGGAGCAGTCCACTGGCCGCCGATTCGGCCACGTCCGGAAGCACCCGCGGCGACTTGCTGGTGATCGCCTCGCTTTTCATTGCGCTCGCCTGGGTGTTGCTGAATAAGCGCCTGATGGCGGAAGGTTGCTCTCCGTTTAACGTGACGGCATGGGGCGTTCTGGCAGGGAGCATCATGCTTTATCTCTGGACGATATCCAGCAAGGGTTTGCCCCCGCTGCGCGGCATTCATCCCGCGGTGTGGCTGGCGGCAGCTGGCAGTGGGTTCTCTGCACCGCGAGCAGCATGTTGCTGTGGAACTGGGGCTTGCATCGTGTCCCCGCTTCGCGAGCCGCCGTGTTCCTCAATATTGAACCGGCGATGGGTTCAGTGCTGGGTATTCTCCTGCTGGGCGAGCGGCTGGGTTCCGCTGCCTGGCTTGGCGGAGCCATGATCCTAGGGGCGGCTATCGTCCTGACCACTGGCGGAGCACTTCACGACGAGGAAGTACGGGTTCTCTCGGCCGAGTAGCCGGGAGCGGTTCCGCCAGGTGCGGCAAGTGGGCGAAACGTGATACCAGTGTTGACGGGTGCTGCTAATGACTGGACCACGTCTTGTCAGGCGCGTAGCAAAGCTTTTCAATGGGGCATTCCCGGCATTTCGGGCGGCGGGCAACACACAGTTTGCGGCCGTGCGCGATCAACAGGTGCGAGAACAGGATCCACTCCTGCCGGGGGAGCAGCTTCATCAAGTCCTGCTCGATCTTCTGTGGCTGCGTCGCCCTGGTTAGTTCCAGGCGCTGCGACACGCGCTGCACGTGCGTATCGACCACCACCCCTTCCGCCTTCTTGAACCAGACCCCCAGAACCACATTGGCGGTTTTGCGCGCCACCCCGGGAAGCGTCAGCAGATCTTCCATCGTCTCGGGAACCTTGCCCCCGAATTTATCCATAATGGCGCGGGCGGCGCCGGTGACCGACTTGGCTTTGTTGCGGTAAAACCCGGTCGAGCGAATCTCCGGCTCCAGTGCTTCCGGCGGCATCGCCGCCATGTCGGCAATGGTGGGATGGCGTTTGAACAACTCCGGGGTGACCATGTTGACCCGTGCGTCGGTGCACTGCGCGGAGAGAATGGTGGCCACCAGCAACTGCCACGCGTTGTGATGCACCAAGGCGCATTCCGCCGCCGGATAGGCCTGTTTGAGGCCGCGAAGAATCGCCTCCACGTCCGGCTTACTGCCGCGCCCCGGCGTTTTTGGAGATGCGGTGCGTTGTTTGCGCTTGCGCGCAGCGCCTGACGAGGCGGCGGTTCCCGCAGCATCTTTGACCAAGCCTTTTTTGCGGCTCTTGGACGTGGCTGCTGCTGAAGCTTTGGAATGCTTGCCTGCGGTTCGCGACGTTGCTGGCGGCATGGGAGAACCTCGTGACGCGATCAAGGGACGTGGCGTTATCCGCTGCAACAGCTGGAGTTGGCGCCTCGCCGCGGACGCTTTCCATTGTGCCACTCGACTGACGGCCAAGCGCCGCCCGCTAGAATAAAGGGGAAAGGACTTTTGCATGGCAACACCCCCTTCTGAACGTCCGAAACTGGATTTGCGCGAGCGGGGAGGCCCGCGCGGCGGTGAACCGCAATTTTCTGATCGCCGCCTGTTCATGCAGTTGCTGGTGTTTACCGGAGCAGCGGGCGAGAACAACCTTATCGCCGAGTTGCAGAATCAGGACTTTGGGAGCGTTCTCTACGCTGACCTGAACGATCCGAAGGGTGTCGCCCTGCTGACCTGGAGCGAGGACCCGTCTTTTTTTGTGGAGCGGCTGCGCACCTTTCTGCGCGGCAGCGCCTTTGCTCCACTGCAACTCCGTCCGGAGCTGACGATGATTGGCCGCAGCTACGCTCTGGGTCATGAGCCCAATTTGGAAGACTGGCTGCTGCGCCACTCCATCCGCGCCGCCTGTAATCCGGAGTCGCCGTGGGCGATCTGGTATCCCTTGCGACGCGCGGGCGCCTTCTCGGCTTTGCCGCCGGAAGAACAGCGGACGATTCTGCGCGAGCACGGAACTATCGGCTTTTCATACGGCGAGGCCGGCTGGGCTACCGACATCCGGCTGGCCTGCTTTGGCCTGGACGAGCATGACAACGATTTCGTCATTGGGCTGACCGGCAAGCAGCTTTTCCCGCTCTCGTCATGTGTGCAGGCGATGCGCAAAACCCGGCAGACCTCGCAGTACATGGCCAATCTGGGGCCATTTTTTACCGGTAAGGCGCTGTTTCAGCGCTCCGAGTAAAGCTGACAGGAAGCCTTGGGTGCGTTGACGCGTGCCGCCCCCACCCGGCTGTGGGATGGCGTTTATCGCAACCACCCGCTAGAGTGGCCCCCATGGGCTTCGTAGCGCGCTTTCACCGCCCATTTCGGCACAGAAGTTCGCTGCGGCGGGGCGTTCAGGTGGACATCGCCCCGGCGCGCCCGCCCTGGTTTGCCCGCTGCTTAATTTTTCTTGATCGCTGTGCTCTGCGGCTGGGGAGAAGCCCTCGCCTGCCGGCTGAACATGCCTTAGGGCGTCAGGGGGAGGAACTCGCCTACTGGTTTCTGCGGGAGCGTGGTTATACAATCGTTTCGCGGAATTTCCGCTCGCCGGGTATTCACGGTGAGCTGGATCTGATCGCATGGCAGGACCAGCAACTGATCTTCATCGAGGTGAAAACCCGCCAAGTTGCGGAGGAATCCTCGGCGGAAGCGGCAGTCACTCTGGACAAGCAACTGCATCTCATACGTATGGCCCGGGCGTATATGCGGCGCCGCCGCTACCGGGGGCCGTTTCGTTTTGATGTGGTGGCGGTCTATGCCGGCCCAACGCCGGAGCTGGTGCTCTACCGCGACGCGTTCCGGGTGCGCGAGCGCCCGCATCGGAATTAAGGAATTCGAGGAAACCTGTGCCTGAACTAAGAAAAGACCCCATTACGGGGCGGTGGGTGATCATCTCGACCGAGCGCGGCAAGCGCCCGAGCGATTTTTCCCGGGAAGAAGTGGAAATCAAAGGCAACGGCTTTTGCCCCTTCTGCTACGGCAATGAAGCCAAGACGCCGCCGGAGATTCTGGCCTACCGCGCCAACGGAGGCGATCCCAACACTTCCGGCTGGACCGTGCGCGTTGTGCCCAACAAATTTCCCGCCCTGGGTATTGAAGGCCGTCTGGACCGGCAGGGCGAAGGCCTGTTCGACAAAATGAACGGTATCGGCGCGCACGAGGTGATCGTGGAGACGCCGGAGCACAACAAGAATTTGGCTGACCTTTCGGAGAAGGGCATCGAGGATGTGTTGTGGGCCTTCCGCGATCGCATGCTCGATCTGAAAAAGGACCGCCGCTTCCGCTACGTGCTGGTGTTCAAAAATCATGGGCGCGCCGCGGGCGCTTCGCTGGAACATACCCACTCGCAGCTCATCGCTTTGCCCATCGTTCCGAAAGAGATTCTGGAGCAGCTCAACGGAGCGCGCCAGTACTACGAGTACAAGGAGCGTTGCATCTATTGCGACGTGATCCGGCAGGAGCTGGAATCGGGCACCCGCGTCATCGCGGAAAACGAGGATTTCGTGACGCTCTCCCCCTACGCGCCGCGGTTCCCGTTCGAGACCTGGATTTTGCCCCGCGAGCACGAATCGGTTTTCGAAAACTCGCCAACCCATGCTTTCGAGAACCTGGCCAAGGCGCTCAAACTGCTGTTGACCAAGACGGATCAGGTTTTGGAAAACCCAGCCTTCAATCTGGTTTTGCAAAGCGCTCCCCTGCAGGAGCCCAGCAGCGACTATTACCACTGGCACATCGAGTACATGCCGCGCCTGACCAAGGTGGCCGGTTTCGAATGGGGCAGCGGATTCTATATCAATCCCACGCCTCCGGAAGAGGCCGCCAAATTCCTGCGTGAAGCCGAGGTTGCCAATCCGGTGCACGCCTAGGAATTAGCCAATCAAACCGCCATGCGTCAAGCCACAGCGGCCCTTTTCGGGGTAGCCGCTGTGGCTTGTTCCACAAAGAGCGCCTGCCAGCCTTACGAGCCAGGGCCGAGTCGAACTGCTTTGGAGTTCGAAATCGCAGGCCGAAGTCGTAGCTAAGGTCCGGGGTTGCCGTTAGGTCCCGCACCGATGGCGACTAGTAAAGCGCGGCCAACGCCGTGAGGTTCGGCCGGACACCGAAGCGGGTGGAATAAAAGCGGCCCTGCCGCCCCGGCCGCGCGCATGCTACCCTCAGGTCCATGCCCCGCCGGCCTCCCAGCGAACGCTTTCGTTTTTTGCAAAACGAGCAGAGCGGCTTTTCCAATTCTGACCGCAAGCTTGTTGCTGATGTGGCGAAGTTCGGCTGCCACATCGTCCACGGTGACGGCAGCCCGATGTGGAACTACCCGGTGGGGCTCCACGAAAGCTTTGGCAATCCGGAGATCGTCGTCATTGGCTTACAGTTGGAGACCGCCCAGTGGGTCTTGAATGAGTGCGCTCGCAGAATGAGCGCCGGGCACGTGTTCACCTCGAAAGAGCGCGGTTTTGAACTGCTGGAAGGCGTGGAGTGCGAATTCCGTGAGGTGTCGCCGCCGTGGGTTAAGGACCTGATGGGGTACGACCACTGGTTCTACGGCAAAAGGAATTTTCCCGCCTTGCAATGCGTCTACCCGGATCTGCGGAACCGCTTACCCTGGCAGGAAGGCTTCGATCCGCGGTTCCGGAAACGTCAGCCACTGGTATTTAGCGGCGCCGAGCAGGGGCCGGTCGAGGAACGGTTTCGGCGCATGGTGCACGGCGAGGATCCGGAAGAGTTGGGCGATCACCTGGAATCTTAATGCTGACTTGGCTGGTGGCTGGGCTCATGCCCTCCCGGTCCGCAGCCATTCGGCCCAGTCGGCCCGGCCGTTTTTCAAGGCGCAGTTGGCTGCGGCTTCGGTGTCGTAAGGTACATAGAGCTGCTCGAACTGCCACTCCCCGCTCACGTTTTCAAAGACAAAACAACGCGCCTGAGGGCTGCCGGACTGCATGGCGTAGCTGCTTGGGCTGTCTTCGGTATACGCTTGCAGTCCTACACTTCCCACGTTGACGACCAGCGCCCCGGTCCTCAACTGCCTTACTTTCGGGATGTGGCTGTGGCCGCATAGTACCAGAGACTCGGTGTGTTGCCCAAGGCGATCAGCCAACTCGTTATCGTTGCAGTCTCTTCCCAGCGAATCCTCAAGCAGGTAAACGTCGTCATGGCCTGGGGTGCCGTGACACAAGCGGACGCCATGCCACAGCAGCGTAGAGGGCATGTCTCCCAGCCATTGCCGCTGTTCCTCAGTGATCTCGGCGCGGTTGCGCGCCAGCGTGCCCGCTTCCGAGGTCCGGGTGGTCTCAAGGAGCAAACGATCGCAGTTCCCACTGAGGCAAGGGTCTAAGCAGTCGCGTAGCAAACCGAAAGTGGCAACTGGTTCGAGCGGCCCGTAGAGATGGTCGCCCAGGTTGATCACCTGCTTGACCCCCCGGCGGCTGAGCGCGTTCAGTACCGCCTCCAGCGCCCAGACATTTCCGTGAACGTCGGAGATCGCCCCAAAGAACATACCTCCCTTTATAGCAGTTCAAAGGCAGTGGCGACCTTGTTCTGCAAACACGCCGCTTGGGACTGTCGCTTGGGGATCGGGCCTGCTTGCCTCTGGCCCTTTCCCGAAATGCTGTGCTCTGGACTGCCGATGTCGCCTGGAGCCGGTTGGATAAATCGGGCTCAAAATCCAGGTCATTCGCTAGCAACCTGGCGCGCGAGTGCCAATAACGCGATGCAGTGCTGTTGGGGCAAAGGGATCGTCTGCCCCTGGCGATGCGCGAGCATCATGTTTTTCAGCTGGCAGCCGATATTCTTAGATGACGCGGAATCTGGCAAATTGCAAAGTTTTCGACCCTGCCGTGTGGGGAGAACGGTCGCCGGATTACGATCCGTTCCTCGGAAGTCATTGGACACAAGCGTGAAGCTGCGACCATCCTTCGTTCTGTTGCTGCTAGCTCTGACCGCAAGCGCGGCCAGCTTGCCCCAGGCTTCCGCTCCACCAGTGACTGCCTCTGTACGGCCCCCCCAGCCGATTGACCTTGCCGCCGCGCGCGCGCTGCTGGCGCAATTGCACGGCACACCCGCGGATGCGGCCATATTCAATGCCTGGCGCAACCGCCATCCCGCCAAACTGCTTCTGGCGCTCACGCAACCCGATCAGGCCATGACCGCCGGAGCGTCGCAATGGCAGGAGTTGCACCGCGTTTACCGGGCGCTGATTGAACTGATGCGGGAGCGTGGCGATTACCAGGACGCCGCCAAGTACGCCACCCTGCAAAGCACCTTTTATCAGCTTCACGAGGGTGACGGCCAGAAGGCGCTGGCGGCCGAGCGCGAGGCGCTTCATTGGGCGCAGCTTGCGCCTCCACCCCATCACCTGACCGCGTACCACATGGGCCTTGCTCATGATTTGTTGCTCACTCACCAGCCCGCCGCGGCAATTCCCGAACTGCAGGGCATTCTGGCCAACCCGAAGCTCCCTTTACAGGTGCGCTGGATGGAGCGCGGTGATTTGTTGCAGGCGCGGCTGGACCTGCGGCAGTACGCCGCAGCCGGAACTGAGGTCCGCGGCTACCTGCGCGCCGCTTCAGACGCCTCCGGGAAGGGAAGAGCGCTGCTGCTGCAGTCGCGGCTGGAACTGGCTCAGGAGCAATACGAGAGTGCCGAGCGTACTCTGCGACAGGCGTGGACAGGCGCCTCCCCCGCCGCGCGGAAGTCGTTTCTACAGTGGGAGGTTGCCGGTCAGTTGCTGCAATGCGTGCTGGCGAGTGAGCAGACGCTGCCCTATGGAGCGGCGCTGAAGTTGGCCCGGGAAATATCCCGAGACTTTCCGTCAATGCCCCTGCCGCTGGGCAGCTTTGCCCAGGCAGCGATCCGGTTGCGGGAGCGCATGGCGGGGAATTACGCCACGTTGCTGCGCGAGGATGCGCGCCAGTTGGCGCAGGCGCGGCGCTCGGGCAATATCGACGCCCAAATCGACGCCCTTATGACGCAGTCGGCGGATGAGCGCGCCTTGGGCAATGCGCAGCGCGATGTGGATCTGCTGAAGCAGATCCGGCAACTGCAGCTGAGCCGTCCGTTGCCCACCGGAAACGGAGCTCGCATTGGGCAGCTCACGCTGCGGGCCACGGTTCTGAACCTGCTGGGAGACGCCTACCTGCGTCTGCGGGCGCCGGAGCGGGCGCGCGAAGCTTTTAACAAGGTCACGCGCGAGGTGGCGCAGGCGCCCGGCGCCTTTGCCGGACAGCAGCTTGCCTCCTATGTGGTGGAGAGCCGCATGGGCAAGGCCAACGCGGACGTCATTGACGACGACCCGGAAGATGCGCGCGATGAACTGCGCGCTCTGCTGGCCAGACTGCAAACCCATCCGGTGGGCGCGACGTCGATTGCCGAAATCTACCTGGCGTTGGCGCGGGCGGAGAGCGCCAGTGGCGATTCCGCCACGCAAGTTTCCTCCGACTACGAAGTGGCGATCAGCCGTGCCGGCCGGGAGAAGGACTCCACTCTGGTGGTGGAATCGCGGCTGGCCTACGCGCGCTACCTCTTGCTGGCGGGCGGTCAGAAGCTGCCGCAGGCTCGCAATTCCTGCGCCGCGCAGCTCAGCGCCGCTGCGCGGGAAGCGCGCGCGCTGCGCAATGCGACGCTGCTGTGGCAGGTGCAGTATTTGCGCGGCCGTTTGGCCGAGGCGGCCGGGCAATCCGCCGGCGCCATTCGCGGCTATCAAGCGGCGGAGGCGACACTGGAAGGCATTCGCAGCCACCTGGCCGCCGGTGACCTGCGGCGCTCGTTGCAGAGCGAACAGCGGGCACAACGGCTTTATCGCCATCTCACCGGATTGTTGGCCCGGAGCCAGCCGCGCGGAGCCTGGCGGGTATGGGAGCGCAATCAGGCGCGTGCCTTTGTGGAACAACTGGAAGGCGGACGCCTGGGACATTTCGGCGAGACTCCCGCAGCGCAAGCCATTGAGCGGCGCATTGCGGGACTGCAGGTCGAACTCGGGCAGCCGGCTCTGCTGCGCCTCAGCGGGGCTGATGCCGGCCAACTCCAGTCTCAACTGCATACCCTGCAGGACAAGCTGCGGCAGGAGCGGCAGTTGGCCCAACTGCGCGATCCCCGCCTAGCCCTGGCCCATTTGAGTTCACCGCGGCTGGCCGCGGTTCAGCGCGCGTTGCCCTCCCACGGCCTGTTGCTGGAATACGCCATGCTGCCGCGTGGCGTGGCGGTTTTTGAAATCCGGCGCAACGGCTTCCGCTTGCGCTCATGGAAGGCCGATCCCAAACGTCTGCGCAGCCGGATTCTGCGCCTGCACGAGAAGCTGGCCAGCGCCGGAGTTGCGCCCCAGGAACAGCAGGCCGCGCTACGGGAACTTTCCCAGGCGTTGCTGTGGCCACTGGTTGGCGATCTTCCCCCCCGGGCGCCTGACGGACGAGGCCGGCCCATTTTGATCGTGCCCGCCGGGGTGATGAACTACGTCCCCTTCGCGGCCTTGCCGGATGCGCAGGGCGAGCCGCTGCTGGAACGCGGGCCGGTCAACGAGTTGCCCTCCGCAGCGGTCGTGGCGGTGCTTCACCATGATGCTTCGCGGCGGCGGACGGACGGGGAGCTGTTTATCGGCGCGCTGGGCCAGGTGCGCGTCGGCGGCTACCCGGCGCTGCCGGGAACGTTGCGCGAGGCAGCGGGCATTCACCAACTCTTTCCGCGCGCGCAGGAGGCGGAGGGTTCGCATTTTACCTATGCCCGGCTGCGGCAAGCGCTGCTGACGGACGCGGCGGTGCATTTCGCCACGCACGGAAAGCTGGACGAGCAGGCGCCGCTGTTTTCCGCGCTGATCACCGCGCCCGCCGCCGGTCAGCCAGATCGCTTCTCGCTCTATGAATTACTCGACATGCGCGTACGCAGCCGGCTGGTGGTGCTGAGCGCCTGCCAGACTGGTTTGGGGCGGGTGCAGCCGGGCAGTGAAGTGAGCAGCCTGACACGCGCCTTTTTGGCCGCCGGCGCGGATACGGTTGTTTCCAGTCTGTGGGAGGTGAGTGATGAATCGACTTCCTATCTTATGCGACACTTTTATGCGGGGCTGCGTGACGGACGCGGTCCAGGCCAAGCGCTGCGCGCGGCGGAGTTGGCGACACGGCGGCGCTACCCGCAACCGTTTTTCTGGGCGCCCTTCATTGTGACGGGCACGGGCCAGAGGGAAGCGCAACACTGGCTGGCGAACTTACAGCCTGGACCAGCGGGCGCGAGTCACTTGAATCTGGAAGCTTCCGGAGCGAGTCCCATGCGCGGGTTGGCGCCGGCAGATGCTGACTCCGGCCGAAGCTCACGGATGGTGGGCGGGCTTTACTAGCCCGAGTTCGCCACGCACGGCGCTTCTGAGACCTGGCGGTATGCGGCTTTTCCTGTTGAGAAAGCCGCACTCCTCTCCGTCCCAACTGCTCGCTTGGAGACGAACTCGGGCGTCGCCAGAGGAGCGGCACCTAAACGGCAACCCCGAAGCTTTGCTGTCACTTCGGACTGCGATTTCGAACTCGAAAGCAGTTCGACTCGGCCCTGGCTGGTTTCGTTCGAGTTTGTCTTCTGAGGAGATCGCATCATGAAATCGGGAATCATCTTGTTGGCTACGGTTCTGGCCGCCAGTGTGGTTTCAGCACCGGCGGAGAGCGCAACCGCCACGGCTCCCCGGAAGATGGTGGCGGCCAATCCGGTCCCCAGCGTTCCGGTCCCCACCGCACAAATTCAGCGGCTGCGCCAGCAGGCGCAAACCGCGATCGACGCGGGTAACGACGCCAGCGCCCTGCGAGCTTATCGCAAGCTGCTGGAGTTCTATCCCAATCAGCCGCTGTTGCGGGCCGCCTATTACCAAGTCATGGGCGAACTGGCGGCGCGGCAGTCGGAGGCGGCGCGGGCGGCGCGCTATCGCAGCCTCGCGCTGGCGCTTGATCCCAGGCTGCCGCAGCGCACGGCCGTGTTGACCAAGTCCAAAGTCACCACGCGTGGCGCCGGCAGCAAGTTGGCAAAGTTTCTCGCCGTGGCCGCGGCTGCCGCCTCGGCGTATCAGCAGATGCGCATGCAGCAGCAACAGATGCAGCAGGGCTATCAGCAACAGCAGCAGCCGGCGTACGGACAGCAGGGCTACGGACAGCAGGGCGGCTACCAGCAACAGGGCTACGGACAAGGCAGTCAGCAAGGGTACCAGCAGCAGCCGGGTTACGGGCAAAGCGGGCAGCAGGGCTATCCCCAACAAGGCGAACAGCAGGGATCGCAGCAGGGTGGGTACCAACAGGACCCCAATCAGCAGGGCTACCAGCAGCAGCCCCAGTACCCGCAACAGCAGGGCGGTTATCCGCAGACGCCGCAGCAGGGGGGATATCCGCAGGATCCCAACCAGGGGTATCAGCAGGCGCCGCAACAGGGTGGCTACCCGCAACAGCAAAATCCGCAGCAAGGCGGTTACCCGCAGCAACAAGGTGGCTATCCGCAGCAGCAAGGTGGTTACCCACAGCAAGGTGGCTACCCACAGCAAGGTGGTTACCCGCAGCAGGCGGCGCAGTATCAGCAGAATGGCGGCTATCCGCCGGCGCCGGCAGGTTCGCCTGGCTACAGCGCGCCGCAGGGCGGCTACCAGCCGATGCCAGGCTATGGGCAACAGCCTCCTCCCCAAAGCGGCTACGGACCCGCGCCGAACTACCCGCCGGCGGGGCCCTACGGCGCGACATCCTACGGGGCGACATCCAACGCAGCAACATCCGGTTACAGTCAGGGACCGGTCACGCGCGGCGCCGCCGTCCCGGTCATCCGCGTGATTCACGACCACTATCAAGCGGGCGACGCGGCCTATTTCCAGCGCTTCTGTCACGCCTTGCTGTCGGTCAGCAAGGGCGCGCTGGTGTTCACTCCGGGCGGTGGCGAGGCGCCGCAAGTGATTCCGGCCAGCGACATCCTGGGGATCGGGTTCAACCACGCGGAAGGGCGTAAGATTGGCGCTTTCCACATCCTGACCCGCAAGGGGCTGTATTTGGATCTGGCTCCGGCCGGCGGTACCCGGCAAGAGGCTCGCAAAGACATCGCTCAACTGCGCACCGCGCTGGGCATGGGAGAGTAGGCCGCAGGGCGTCTTGATTCACCCGTTTCGGTCGCTCTGTCCCAAGGGCCATTCAACTCCGGCGCGCGGTGCGGTTTTGTGCGGCCGCGCGGAAGCCCGACACTTTAGACCGGGCACATCCCTGACATTTTCTTTGTAAGGAAGGTTTTTGTTGTTGCCTTCCTGTGCGGGCTTGGCGGCTCAGGATTCAAGGGGCGGGCCGGGCGGCGGGCGGAGTGGTGTTATTGGGGCTAGGGGAGGCGGGCAGGCGGGAGGTTTCCCTCCCGCCGAATGCGGAGCGAAACTGCGGGGCACGACTCAGGCACTCGCGGTGCCCGTGGAGACTGCTTGAGGTAGGCCAGTGTGGAGGGCGCGCAACCGTGTATTTGCAACCGTGTATTTGCGACCGCGTATTTGTTTGAGCGTGGAATCCGCGTTGTCGCGGTTTCCGTTGGCCGCCGTCGCCGCCGTTGAAACGGTGGCAGCGGCTCACGAACCACGCGAAGCCTCTGGTGTCTAGCTGCCAGAAGCTTCATCGCATAGGGTGGGATGCAGGCTCACAGAAGCAGGGTTGCTGAAAGCGCGGAAAAAGTTTTTTACAGCGTCTCCCAACCCAAACAGCCAGCCAGTTCGTTGGCCAAACCCAGCGGGTCAAAGGGCTTGGCCAGTACCCCCGCCACCCCCAGCGAGCCGTAGCGGCGCTGGTCGGCAGCCTGGATCTTGGCGGTCAGAAACACCACCGGGATATTCTTGGTCTCCGGATCGTTCTGCAGTTTTTGCAGCGTGCTGGGACCGTCCATCTCCGGCATCATCACGTCCAGGAGGATGGCGTCGGGTTGCAGGCGGCGCGCTTCGACGATGCCGGCCGCGCCGCTGGGGGCGGTGCACACATCCCATCCTCCCACCGTCTCCAGGCACAGTTTGGCGACCTCCCGGATGTCGTCTTCGTCGTCAATTACCAAAACGCGTCGTGTGGCCATAGGTCAATATCTTCCTCATGAAATATCAGCCGCGCTCGGCGACGAGCGCTTTTTCTGCCGCAAGCGGTGGTAGCAAGATCTTGAGGCAATCAATCAGGGGCGCCGCGTTGGACCACGGCTGGTTCAGCATGCGCGTCAGTATCGCCTCGCCGTTGCCGGCCAGTTCGTGGTTGACGGTGCGCAGCCATTCGGGCGAACAGTTGTAGAGCAGAATCGTGCAGCCCTGACGTGAAGCCGCCGCGCGGACGGTCTCCAGGGCCTTGGCGGTTTCATTGCCGGGCAGGCTCATGTTGAGCAGCAGCAATGCCGGATAGGTGCGGTTTAAAATGCGGGCCAACTCGCTGGAGGAACGCACCTGAGCCAGTTCCATGGCGAACGGTTCAATACTGCCCTCTATCAGCAGACCCAGCGCCGGGTCCAGATCGAGCAGCACCACCGAAGCGTGGGTGCCGGAGGGCTGACAGCTCTCGACGCTTTCCCAAAGCCAGGAGATGGATTGGAGGCTGCCGCCCCCGTGCAGCAGGACGGGGGTATGACGGGTGTCGGTGCCCAGTTGCAGTTCGCGGACCAGTTCCCAGCCGTTCTGCCGGATGAGGTCCAGACCGAGCACAATGGCGCGTGGTTCCAGAAGCTGACCCTGAACCAAGACCGCTTCGGGATCGCCGGCCTGCAGGAGTTCCAGCCCCACCGCCTCCAGCTCAGGACGGTTGTGGTCGAGCAGGGCGTCATCGGGGCCAAACAAAACCTTAATGCCAGGTTGCTTGAGTTCGCCCTGGGCCAGTTCCGGCAAGGTGAAGCAAAACACCGATCCGCCGCTGGGGTTGTTTTCCGCCCAGATCGCCCCGCCATGTTGCTGGATGAGCGCCCTGCAGATGCTCAAGCCCAGGCCGGTACCGCCTTTTTGCCGGGAATCGGAGGCATCGACTTGGCGAAAGCGCTCAAAGACGGTTTCCAGCAGATGGGCCGGAATGCCGCGGCCGTGGTCGCGGACGCGGAAGAGCACGCGGTTGTTGTCGCTGGCTACGGAGGAGAGTTCAATGCTGGCGCCTTCCGGAGAGAACTTGACCGCGTTGCCGATCAGGTTGGTCAAGGTCTGGACAATGCGGTCGCGATCGGCCAGCACCAGGCCTTCCTGCTGCCGGACGACAATCTGGATTTGATTTTTTTCCGCCAAGGGCCGCATTTCCTCGGCCGCCTGCGCCAAAATCTCGGCGGCCTGCACCGGCGCGGGATCGAGTGAGATCTTGCCCGACTCAATGCGTTCCAGATCGAGGATGTCGTTAATCAGACGGGCCAGACGGTCGGTGTTCTGCGAGGCTACCTGCACCATGCGGCGCCCTTTGACGGGCAGTTCGCCCAGCTTTTCGCTGGCCAGAAGTCCCAGCGCGCCGCGGATCGAAGTCAGAGGCGTGCGCAGTTCATGGCTGACCACGGAGACAAACTCGGCTTTCATGTGTTCGACGGCACGGCGGGCAGTGACGTCGCGGAAGGTAATGACGGCGCCGCTGACGGCGCCCTGCTCGTCGAACATGGGATTGCAGGCAAACTCGGCGGAAAACGCGCTGCCGTCCTTGCGCCAGAACACGTCTTCGGAGGCCTGTTCGACGGTGCCTTCCCGCAAGGTGATCTGGACCGCGCAGCTTTGCCAGTTGCAGGTTTCCGGCTCGCCGGCTTTGTTGTGCGCGGTGGCGTGGAAGGAGCGCCCGAGCAGCTCACCCACCGGGTATCCCAGCATGGCTGCCCCGGCCGGATTGATGAACGTGATGCGGCCGTTGGCGTCCAGGCCGGCAATGCCGTCACCGGCCGCGTTCAAGATGGTGTCGGTGCTGCGCCGTAGCTGATCGCGGGCCTCCTCGGCGCGCCGCTGCTCGGTAATGTCGATCATGGCCCACCGCAACCCCTGGCGGAGGCCCTTCTCATCGCGGATGAGGTTTTCCTCGACCTGCACGGTGACGCGGCGGCCATCACTGCGGATGAGTTCGCGGACAAAGGGAATCAGCGGCTGCACGCCGCTCAACTTGCGCCGGATGGCCTGCGCGGTGGCTTCCCGTTGCTCGCTCGACACCAGCTCCCACACCGGGCGCCCAATCAGCTCCGCTTCGCGGTAGCCCAGCAGACGGCATTCGGCGCGGTTGACGCGCCGGATGATGCCCTCCCGGTCGATCTCCTGGTAGGGTACCGGCGCCTCCTCGAACATGCGGCGGAAGCGTTCCTCGTTCATGCGCAACTGCTGTTCCATGTTGCGGCGGCCAGTGAGGTCGACCACAGTGGCGAGGCTGCTGGCCATCTGCCCGTTTTCATCGGTCAGGGCGACGCCGCTGATGGAAACGAAGCGGCGATCACCGCGGGCGGTAATCAGCTCGATTTCGTAGTTGCTGTTTTCCCCATGCTTGCGCTTGTTGAACTCCGTTTCCATGCGGGTCAACTGCTCGGGGGCACAGAACTCGCGCCAGTTGCGGCCCAGCACTTGTTGCGGAGACTCCATCTGCAGCAAATCACAGAGCGCCTGATTGCAGTAGAGCGTCTTGCCATCCAAATCGACGTGCCATTTGGGGATGGGAGACTGCTCGGTAAGGCTCTCGAAGCGGTGAACGCTCTGGCGCAGACCCCTTTCCGCTTCCTCACGCCGGCTCTGGTCATGGCCCACCGCGGTAACCACCAGACGCCCGTCGCGCTCCTGGTGCAATCGCAGTTGCATTTCCACATAGATGGCGCGGCCAGCCGGCGAGACAAACGCCCCGCCGTAGTCGAACCGGTCATCGAGGCTGGAAGGCAGGGGCAGCCGCGGCGCGTCGGGGGATAACCATTCCGCCAGGGGACGGGTGCGGAACTCCTCGGCGGTGCAGCCGAGAGCCGCCTCGATGACCCCATTGCTGGCCTGAATGGTCCCTTCCATATCCGTCTCGACATAGATCACGCCAGCGCGCCGCATGGTCTCCCGCAGCGTGCCTTCGCGGGCTTTAGCCTCAGCCAGATCCCTTTGGGCGGACCGGTGCCGGCGGCCCAGCGACACAGACGTGCTCCCCAGAAACGCCACCACTGCCGCTAATACGGCGGATGTGGCGGGTGTGTTCGCAATGGAGTGGAAAATAAAATCCAGCCCTGTTCCAGCTCCCCAGGTTCCCGAGAGTTCCAAGGTGCATAACGCTTCGAGCTGGAGCAGGGCTGGCATGGAGGGAGATGACTCTCTCCATGGTTTATCGGCTGCGGCAGGTGAGGACTTGAGCGGCACTCGCGGGCGAGCGCCCGTGGGAGTAGTGAGGTCAGGGAGGGCAGGCAAGCCGGTTGTCAGCCGGTGGCCGCCAGTCCCGCCTTTAAGAAAATTCCTAGCCTAAGACGGTCGACACGAAGATTGTTGCGGGGCTGAAGGCTGCGAGGGCGCCGCCCAGCTTGAGGGGCGCCCTCGTATTGGTTTACCAGACGCGGCAGGCTTGTGCGCCGCGCACCATCGGGGCTTTGGGGCCGCAGTGGAAGGCCTGCTGGAACTCCGGCATGTTGGAGACCGTCTCGTTCACCCGCGCCCGCGGCGGCGAGTGGGGATCGACGCGGGCCAGCAACCGGGACAGCGCGGGGCGATAGTTGCCGCACCAGACATGCGCCCATCCCAGGAAAAAGCGTTGCTGCGGGGTAAAGCCCCTGGTTTCGGCTTCACTCTGATTGGCTTCGGGATGGTGCGCCAGCATGCTGAGCAGCGCCATATAGGCGATGCGCAGGCCGCCGTTGTCGGCGGTGTTCTCGCCCAAGGTCAGCTTGCCGTTCAGTTTGGTGTTGCCCACCGCGACGTAAGAACCATACTGCTTCACAATGCAGGCGGTCCGTTCATCGAACTGCTTGCGGTCCTTTGGTGTCCACCAGTTGCGCATGTTGCCGTGCGGTCCGAACTTGCTTCCCTGATCGTCGAAGCCATGAGTGAGCTCGTGGCCGATGACCGCGCCGATGCCGCCGTAGGTGGCGGCCAGGTCGGTCTTCTCATAGAAGGGCGACTGGAGAATGCCGGCCGGGAAGACGATCTCGTTGAGTTGTGGATCGTAGTAGGCGTTCACTGTGGGCGGGCTCATCTCCCAGTCCTGGCGGTCCACCGGCTTGCCGATCTTGCGCATCTGGCGATTGAACTCGAACTGATCGGCGCCCATGGCGTCATGGAAATAATTATTGGGAACGATCCCAATCGAGCTGTAATTGCGCCACTTGTTGGGATAGCCAATCTTGTTGGTGATGGCGTGCAACTTGATGATGGCGCGCTGGCGGGTGGCGGGACTCATCCAGGGCAGGGTGGAGATATCCTTCTGCAACGCGGTTTCCAGATCATTGACCATGTGCAGGGTTTGCGCCTTGCTGGAAGGTGGGAATACCGCCTGAACGTACATCTGGCCGAGCGCGTCGCCGATGGCGCCATCCTCGGAGGCGATACAGCGCTTCCAGCGCGGGCGCATCTGCTTGGCGCCTTCCAGGATCCGGCCAGTGAAGTTGAAGTTCTCCTTCACGAAGGCTGACGAGAGGAAGGGCGCGGCATGAGCAATGGCGTGATAGCGCAGGTAGGCCTTCCAGACTGGCAGCGGCGCGGTCTGGATTTGCTGGTTCAATCCTTTGAAGAAGCCGGGGTTATCCACATTAAAGGTGGTGACCGCCGGATAGCCGATCTCGACCAGGTAGCGCGTCCAGCTAAAACCGGGAGTAAGCGACTGGAGCTGCGCGCGCGACATTTTGTGATACGTGTTTTTGGGATCGCGGCGCAGGGTGCGGCTCATGGAGACCTTGGCCAGGCTGGTCTCCAGATTCAGAATTTGTTCCGCCTGTTGGCTGGCGGCAGCGGTGGGTGTTCCCGCCAGCTCCAGCATTTTGGCTACGTGGGCCACGTACTTGCGCCGCAAGGCGACCGATTTCGGATCGGTCCTCAGGTAGTAACTGCGGCTGGGCAGTCCCAGGCCCGCCTGATCGGCGTCGGCGATGACCATGTTGGCGTTTTTGTAATCCTGGGTCTGGCCGATGGCGAAGGCGACATTGTTCTGCTTGCGCTGCAGGTAGGCGATGACCGCGCGCAGCTCGAGGCGGTTGTGGATGGCGTCAATGCGCGCCAGTTCGGGCTTGAGCGGGGCCGCCCCGGCGCGCTCGATTGCGTTTTCGTCCATGCAGGCGTGATAGTAGTCGCCCACCTCCTGCTCGACGCGGGAGCGGTTGGGCTTGTGCTCGGCGTACTCGGCAAGCACGCGCAGGACGCGCTGATTGTTTTGCTGCAACTCGCTGAAGGTTCCCCAGGCGGCCTGGTCGGGGGGGATGGGATGTTCCTTGTTCCACACGCCGCAGGCGTAGTCGTAGAAGTCGTCGCAGGGGTTGACCCTGGTATTCAAGGTCATGTCGAGGAACGTGGACGGTCCGTGGGAGGCCGCCGCGGGATGGGCCGCGGCTTGGGCGTGGCCGGAGGGCGCCACTTCGGCGCCCGGCGCGGGCGTGGGCTTGGCGGAGGCCGGCGGCGCAGTGGCGTGCTGGGCGGCGGGTGTTGCCGGCGACTGGGCGCCGGGTTGGGCGGCGGTTTGCGCCATCAGCGCCGTGCACAGTCCAAAGGATGAAAAACCAACCGCAGTCAGCAGAGCAATGGCAATGCGCGTGGAGGACTGGTTCATAAGTTTGGAGTTCCAGGATAGCTTTCACCACGATAGCACTGGTGTGGATAACGAGGAGGGTTGTCAGTTGACGGTTGTCAGTTGTCAGTTGTCAGTTGCCGGGGGGAGGGAAGAGCGCAGTTGTCGGGTTGGCTCCTTTGGGAACCCGGGGTTGGAGCTTGGGGATTTATCCTGCTAGGACAGTCCGCTTTTGATTTGATGCGCTGTTTTCCTCCTGATGGTCTGGGGCTGTAAGGTTTGCGGCCGATCAGCGGCCGACGGCTTTGGCCGCAGTTTGTCTGATTTTGGGGTCGGCGACGCCGGGCTGTTTCTTTTGCCTGGGGTCTTCGGCGGGAGGCACGGCCTCGTCTCCTGAGCCGCCCGCTGGCATTGCTTTCCGTTGGGTCGCTGGCACGTTCTGCGGTGAGACCGTGAAGCCGCCGAGGCCGGGCTCCTCCCCCGCGCGAGGGGGCCACCCTTCGGAATCTCGCGGCCCTCCACCTGCGATTTCCTCCCGCAGGGAGGACTCGGTGGCTCGCTCCTAAGGCTAAAACGCGCCACGAGCGGGGTCGTTGTGCGATTTAATGCCGGCCAGTGCAGCGGTTTTCCGGTGAGGACGGCCTTGGCGAGAACGAATTAGTTTCGCAGGGTAGCAAGCGGCACGTTAGTGTTCGCGGGCTCCGGAAGGATTGCCCTCTGGTTCAGTTCGGCCCAGCGCAGGGCGGCCTCAATCCTCGCCTCATGTGGCGGATGGCTGAAGCGCCATTGGGAGTTGGAGTCATATTCCAGCAGATTTGAGTGGATCTTGCGAAGCATACTCACGAAATCACCGATTTGCTCGACGTGCTGCCAGCAGAGCAGGTCTGCCGCCCGTTCGTGTTGCCGACGCAACCTTAGCAATACGAGTTCGGCAACGCTGTCCAAAAGAAAGAGGCCCAGTAAGAGTGCCGGAAGCGCACTCACGCCGGTTAGAGGGCCTCGCGTGGTAACGCCGGGGATGGCGACCAGAGCGATTATTAAGAATGCCACGAACTGCAGACAACTCTCGACCGCAAACCGGCGTTCCGTGTGACGATACCGCAGGTGAGCCAACTCGTGCAGCACAAGAGCGCTCAACTCGCCTGGCGTAAGCGTCTCCAGAGCGCCGCGCGAAATGGTGACGACACGAAGGGGCCCCAAACCATTGGCCCAGCCATTGGGGTGAGAGCCTCGTCTTATGTTCACCCAAAGGACCTCGACACCTACGCGTTCCGACAGGTCCCGGACGAGCCTGGAGAGGTCCGCACTTTTTCCTCGTCGATCTGCCCAGGTGCTCCAGATCGTAGCGAAGACAGTTTTCCCAAGCACAAGCACAGATGATCCAGCGGCGGCCGCCAGCCACCAAGCCCGGGGAAACGCGATTAAGCACCAGCCCCAGTACACCACCAGGAGACAGCGGCCCGGAAAGGAGCGGATTACAACCTTAATGTAGTAGAGCGAATATTTGCCGGCGAGCGAAAGCAGGCCTTGTCGCCTTCCAAGGAAGTTCCAGGCCAGGAAACGCCTGGACAATGCGAGCGGAAACGTTGCGGCGGAGAGGAGCAGGTAGATGCAGAGGTAAGCAATGGCCCACAGGATGAGATGGGCCACCAACGGCGATCTGGAAGTAACCCGGGCGCCGTTGATGTAGGTGGCAAAACTGGGAGAGATCGCCAACAACGCCAGAATGAAGGCTCGTAGGGACTGATCCAGTTCCGAGATTAGTATTGACCAGCGTGTGAGCGAGCGCGGCCTGCGTGCAGGTGGGGGGAGGGTTCCGCCGGTTCTGGTTTCGCATGTTGCTTGATCGCCGAGGTGCATGATGAATGCGGTCTCCCTCACGCCAGCCGTAGTACACAATAACCGAAGACGCCATCAGAGGCGAGGCGGGTGTGGCGCGGGCGGAAGAGAGTGCCACGGGTGAGGTGTAGTGGCCCCCCCCAAACTGGACTTCAGGCAGTGTCGTGAAACAGATGGAGGTTGGTCGGCGACAACAGAGTTTACTTCAGCTTACGAGGATTTCCGCTCGGTTTTCCCAGCAATTTGGCCTACTACCGACCATCGCGGGCAGATTTCGAGTTTTTTGGGGCCGTTTCAGTCAGCAAGACGCATCGCGGCGGCGGAAGCAGGGCGTAGACTTTTTGCATGAACTCCACAGGGTCAACGGCTTCGAACTCGCTTGAAGAGACAGACAAGCTGCTGCACAAATTCGAGATCGACTATATTCCCACGCAATACCGTGAGTACTACGGCACAAAGCGGAATAACTTCTTCGCCAACATCCAGGCATTTCCTGATATGTGGCAGTACTACGTCCGCCTGGACGTTATTTGGTTGCGGGAAATTCAAGACCTGAACAGGGTGCGTGACTCGAATCTGATGTTTGAGGTGGACCCCAAACGCTGGACCATTTTATGGCCGGATTACGTTAATGGTCGGCAGCGCCGGAGATAGGAGAAGGCGCGACCGCTTGGCCGCGCTTTCTCAACCGTGTTTGGACCGGCAGCGGCGCTCGGGTCGCATCC
>DAIDIE010000028.1 GCA_027459505.1 Acidobacteriota bacterium | reverse complement strand
AGGAGCGACGGGACAGGCATCGACATTGCCGTCCAATAGCCGTCCAATACCGTGCGCCGAGAGGGTTAAAGTGGGACTGAGGGAGCCACCCGTCCCCACTAGAGTCAACAAGTTACCTCAGTTCTGGAGACTTTCACGGCGGTAACACGGGTTCGAATCCCGTCGGGGACGCCAACAAAATAAAGAGCTTACGCCGGTCCTCGCCTTTTCTTCATTGCCCATTATGGTCCAATAATCCCGCAACCCCTCTAGTTGCCGTGGAACAGGGCCCAATTTGGGTCCAATTGGAAGGGCCTGCCTCATCGCTAGCGGGCCGGCGACCTACCCCGCACCAAGCTGGCGAATCGGCCTTGGGCTTCCCTCTTCTGATGACTGATCCCGTGCATATATACGTCGGTCGTCACCTTGAGGCTGGCGTGCCGGAGCAGTCCCTGCACGACTTTGGGGTTCTCTCTATTGGCGTCGTTGAGCAGCGTTCCGAACGCGCGCGATGAAGGAAATGAGGCCCGCAAACAAGCTTCCGAAGAAGTTGAACAGGCCCACGCCGGTCATGAGCGCCAGGAAAACAGGCGCCGCTCCGCACCCGATATCGTCAGGGGCAGGTTCATGGATCGAAAGGCGCGGTTGATCCGCTGTTCCATTGCTGCCCCATGGCGCTAGGCGGGAAACAGCCATGCCGACGCCAAAGACGATGTCAGCCATTGTGCGCTTGGACTGGCCCTCACCGTAGGCGAACATCAGGCCGCCGACTACGACGGCAACCAGGCTCAATCCGCGCGCAGTCGGGCCGGTGAAGGTGGTTTGCGGGGCATTGCTCTCGGTCCGGTCAAAGCTCTTGAGTTGCGTCCAGTGAAAAACTGGCATATAGGAAACATTTCCTTTATAATCAGTTTCATGAAAAGGAAAGGCAGGCAAGCGAGTAGCGTGCGAGCGACTGGGGTTAAGCCACGGGCGCCGAAGCCATCTGCGTCCGGCGTGGTTCGGCCGCTAACGCCTGCGTGGCGGAAGCAGGTGGTTGGCGCCGTGATGCCGGAATCATCGGGTCCGGCAAACGCCATCGAACGCATCGTTGCGGATGGGCTTCGCAAGCAAACGCCGGTCAAGGACCTTCCCGGAGTCGCAATCGAAGATGTACGCCTCCAGCCGGAGCGGCCCTTCGACATTGCATTCGAGCTTCGTTCGGGCAGCGAGCGCGTTTCGGTTCTTGCCGAAATTAAACCGGATTTCTCGCCCCGTCGCCTGGCTGAGATTGCGCCTTGGATTCGGCGCCTCAGATCGCTTCGTCAGGATGTCTCTGTTGCGGTGGCGACGCCGCGCCTGTCGCCGCAGTCGCAGGCGTTTTGCATCCAGAACGGCATTGATTTCTTCGACCTCGCCGGCAACGTCTACGTCAGCGTTCCGGGGAATTTTACCCTTCAACGGACAGGCATGCGAGTCCGCGGTAAGACCCCTGGAATTTCGACCACGCCAGCCATGAATGTGTTTTCAGGCCGGTCGTCGCGGGTGCTTCGAGTTCTTCTTGAACGACAGCAGGAGTGGTCAGTCAAAGGCATCGCTGACGAATTGGCTCGCGAATCGGATCGACTGACCAAGCAAGTACCCGGATGGAAATTCGATCTCCAGATCAGCATGGGTACTGTCTCAAAGGTTGTCACCAGTCTGGAAGAGCAGCTTTGGATACGCCGCCAAGGAGCCAGAATCGTTGTCCCCGAGCCTGCACGGCTACTTCAACAGTGGGCGGAAAAATACAAGGAGCGGTATCGGTGGCGGCTGCGTGGGGCTTTCCAGACCATGAACCCATTCGGTGCGGACATCAGCGCAATCGCAGAGGGCCTTCAACCTTCGGTGTCGGTACCTTTCGCGGCGTCGGGCGCCCTTGCCGTTCAAGATGTAGCGCCTTGGGTTGAAGCAGACGTTGTCGATCTTTTCATTCCAGCGGCGATACCCGATGCGAAAGCGCTGGCCAAGCAGTTGAGCAGCTTCGACGGTGAAGGGTCAGAAAGTGGCACGGGGTTCGGTTCCGGCTCGGGTAGCGGACGCGGATATGGAGATGGCACAGGCTCCGACGAAAATAGAGGCAGTCGCCTGCGCTTTATCGTTCCTTTCGACATGGGCGTGTTCATGTACTGCCGCCGGAGGGGCGCGGCCATTGAGGTCTCACTCATTCAGGCGTACCTCGACCTCTATGCGCGGGGCGGGCGCGATCTGAAGCAGGCGGAACATCTGTTGGCGCAAGCCATCCGGCCTAGGTGGAACCAGGCATGATCCCGGAACCCCAAAAGACCTACGTCTTGGAACTCTACGAAGCCCTGGGCGCTTCGGGCGACAGCTTTGTGATTGCGGGTGCACAAGCGATGAAATTTTTCGTGCGCGAAGCGCGCGCAACCAGGGATATCGATTTTGTTCTGGACGCGGTCAGGCTCCGTGGAGAACCCGGAAAGTTGCGAAGCCAGCTTGAGGCGCTCGGGTACGCCGTCGTGCCGGAATCGCAGAACTTCCAATTTCAAAAGCAGATTCCAGGCCGCAACGAGGTCATGCGGATTGAGTTCATGGCACCCGAAGAGTTCAAGACAAACAGCGATTTCCGCGTGGATATCCAGACTAACGTCCATGCGCGAGCGTGTACCGGCGGGAGCATTGCGCTTGCCCAATCCTCGCCCCACACGCTCTCCGGAACGCTCCCGAATGGGAAGCCGTTCACCGTCTCGGTTCACGTGACCGACCCTCACGCTCTGGTGATGCTGAAGCTGCCCGCTTTGGAGGATCGCTACCAGAACATTCGTGGGCCACGGGAGGCAGCCCATGATCGTGAAGAAGCCCGGACGCATGCCGCGGATATTGTCGCAATCCTGAGCGCGCAATCCGATCTGAGTGCTTTCAGGTTTGACTTCTTGCGCCAATTCGGCGCGGACACCGCTCTCAAAGATCGCGCCGTAGGCATTCTCACGGGGTATTTCCGCGATGCCCTCTCTCCGGGCCTGATTCTTTACGAAGAAGAACTTACGGCTAACGCGCCTTTCGGGCGCGATTTGCGTTCCGCGACCTCGGCAGAGTTGGAGCGCGTCGTTCACCTGTTCGCTGCCATACTTCTGGCCCCAGTGCGCGCCCCACAGGAAGCGACGTCTTCTCCACAATATCGCGCGCACGCTCAACGCCTTGAAATGCTGCGCAAGGAGAACTACGCATTGCGACTGAAGCCAATCATACCGGTTGAGAGCGAAAACGATCCAACCCGCATTGCGCGAGTCGGCAAGGACAACCTCGTCGTCACAATGAGAAATAGTCAAGAGGTTGAGATCCCGTTGGCGAACATCAGCAATCTGTTCGTCCAGGAACTTCGTCGAGAGGCGACGCTGCAACTTACTGGAAGGCTTCAATGGCTCAGCGATGGGCGTGGGACTTTGAAATTCTTCCACGAACCCCCAGATTCTGAATTTGGCGTTGGGAAAACGTGGGGATCGAATCAGGCCCCGGTCGTCGGTGGCTACTGGGCATTGCCTCAACACGTGGCACCGTATTCCGCGAAGGGCTGGGAACTTTACTACGGCCCAGACGGCCGCTTTTTGCAGTGGAACGAACATATCCTGATGGTGAATAAGCCTGGACGATCCGAGCAGCACTTCACCGGTCCCGGGCTGCAAGATGCGGGCGCTTGAGATGCGGTATCCGCCGGAGGCTCTGTGGAACCAACGTCTGACGATGTCAAGGAGGTCTATGCGCGCTTTGGCCTAGCTTATTACCTTGCAGAAGCTCTTCATCGTGGCCTTTGCAACCTGTACTGCCTGTCTCAAATCCCAGCGAGCGGTCCAGTCATCCGCCCACGTGTTGAGGAACATCTGCTTACAGCCTTCGAAACCACCCTGGGACAACTACTCATGCAGCTCCAGCCTGTACTCCCGGACGCTCTCATCCCCCAACTGAAACGGGCAGTCCAGCGCAGAAATTTCCTGGCCCACCATTTCTGGTACGAACGCATTCATCTGATGACGACCATTGGCGGCATCCACGGGTTGTTGCGCGAGCTTGCTTCGGACACTGAGTTGTTTTCCGAGATGGACGCGAAGGTCGAAAAACTGACGGAACCGCTAAAGGCCCGCTTGGGCATTTCTCCGGATCAGTTTTCGGTTGCGCTCGCGGCAACATTGGCCGGCAATGAGATGGAGCCGCTGAATAAGCAGCGCAAGCCGAAGCGGGAAGAGATGATTGTGGCCGCCTTCGACGCTCCGTCGGCATCTGGACGTACGCTTCTGATTTTCCAGTCCGAAGACGGCGCCCTATGGCAGCTTTGCGACGTTGGCTTGGGCTGGACGGATTATGAAGCCGTCGATCCTGCCTGGCCCGCAGCCAAGAAATTCAGTGATTTGCTGCCGGTGACGGTCAACCCTCGACCGACAGTGAGCGGTCCGTGGATGTTTGAAATCCAGTTTGGGCGGACGGCAACTCTATCGGTTCATCCGGGCAAGTCACAAGGCGAGGTGCTCTACAGGTTGCGGCGGGTATCCAGTGCAAGCACCACCCCGCGAAGGCGATAACCCTCATGGTCCACTCATGGTCCAGTAGCCGTTCCCCAGGGTTCCAAACACGGTTTTGGGAGCCACCCGTGCCGTTGATTTTCAATGGGTTACGTGCAATGGCGGCCCTTTCACGGCGGTAACACGGGTTCGAATCCCGTCGGGAACGCCAATAAAACAAAGGACTTAGCGGAAATCGCCCGAATTGATCGCCGTCCGATAACGTCCAATAAGGCGTGGCCGTCATTGGGGATCTCCCGTTTTTGCCTGGAAGACCAGCCGCGCCACCCGGCTCTGCGCGTTGCGCTTGACGTCTGTCACCGCCTGCGCGTAGAGGTTCATGGTCACGCTGCTGTTGGCGTGCCGCAGTAACTCCTGAACCGTCTTCACGTCTTCTCCATGCGACTTCAGAATCGTAGCCAAGGAGTGCCGGAAGGTGTGCCATCCCACTCTCCGTGATCCCGGCAGCCTTGAGGGCCGGCTTGACGTACACGCGAAAAAGGGAGAAGGACCAGTACGGGAGCCGGCCGCCGCTGGCCGGACTGGCGAAGACCCAATCGCCGTCCATCGGGTAGGCTGAGCTTCGGCGCCACGTCAGCAGCGCCTCCGCCAGTTCGGGATCGAGCGGCACGGGCTTCTGCGACGCCTCGGTTTTGCAGGGACCGACGCGCTGCAGAGAGATGGACTTGGTGACGTGCAGTTCTAGGTTCTCGAAATCCACGTCCGACCACTTCAACGCCAGCAGTTCGCTTACACGCAATCCCGTAAGAATGTCGAGGAGAACGGTGATCTTTCCGGGCTCCTTGAGATGTTCGAGCAGCGACTTGAGCTGCGCGATGTTCAACACGACCGGAACCTTCTGCCGCTTGGCGCTCTGGCGCACCTGCGTGATGGGGTTTCGGTCATGCCATTCCCAGCGGACGGCGTGGTTGAAGATTGCGTGCATGAGATTGCGAATCTTCGCCTTGCTCCCATTTGCCAGCGGAAGCGATCGCAGCCAGTCCTCGACGATGACAGCTTTCACGTCCTTCAACCGGTACGAAGACCAACGAGGAAGCACCCAGCGTTCCAGGTAGCCTTCGTTGGTCCGGATGGTGGCGAATGTCTTACCTGCGCCCTCGCACAGTTCCTTTTCGCGATAGTGCTTCGCCAGCGTGGCGAAGTTGATCGCGTCAATTTGTGCGCGTGGGGTTTCTGCGTTAATGGTTGCCCTGAGAGCCGCAACTGCCTTCTGCGCCGCCGCCTCATTCGGATACTCGTGGAACGAGCCGATGACTGAACTGCGCCGTCGGCGTTTGCCATCGAACTGGGTTTCGTACCAGCGGTACTCCCACACTCGATCGCCTGCCGCACGCTCATAGAGCCTCAATGAACCTTGCTGAAAACGAATCCGCTTTATGGATGTTCTCCTGGGAGCGGAAACGGGTGGCTCATCACTAGCGTATCCCAACCCGTTCCGCCGTTATACTCTCGAAGCCATGCACGCGCAAGTGCCTCAAACTGCCATTTTGTACTCAAGCCAACGTTCAGTACTGACACCGGAAGCTCACAACCGCCCGGTCCGAACGCCCGGAATTTCGCCCCGCCCCACGCCGGAGCGTCTTCGCGTGGATTTTTGCCAATAAGGGTTTCGTCGCTGTCGAAATAACGGCTCGAACTGTGGCGCCTAGCCAATCCAAGCACCTCGGAACGACTCAGGCTAGATCGGTTCCAGCGAGCCCGTCCAAGACTTTGTGGGCATCAACCAATGCCCAACGGTTATCGACGAAAGCGGGCTAGAGCGATCTACGGCAGCGGCCGCATTGCTAATTAAGTTTTGGTGCGTCCATGAAATCTGACCATCCACGGTGACCGGGAGCCGCCACTCGATTCGAGGAAATATTGCGATGTTGGAAGCTTTTTGAGGATCTCGCGGGATGGAAAGTGTTGTGTAGCAGCGGAGTTGCTCGAACGTAGTCCATCGACAAAACGCCATGCTCGGGCGAATTCCCATCCCCGAGTTCAACACGCGTACAGGTAGTCATTGAGCGCCTCCAGGCGTTTTCCAATTGAGAAGGCTTAGGTTGAAATCCGTAATGCACGCGTATACCATTCATCAAGCTGACCATTCTACTTACGCGCTTGGGCCGCCGTCACACTACTCGGACTAGGAACGTGTCCGGCACACTCGCCGAGTACCTGGGAGGTTCTCCCAATGATGAGGAAACTCGAAACTGCTGATTTCCGCGACCACTACGAGAAGATGACCGACGAGGAGTTGGTAACGCTTTTTTCTGAGAGTTCCAAGCTGGTGGATGCTGCGCGCACGGCGTTGCAAGCCGAAATTTCCCGCCGAAACCTCGGAAAAATCTCTCTTCCTGAATACGGAGTTGAAATGGAGAGGCGATTGGATGCGGACATTCGGGCGAGAGGGCCTGTTGTCGAAGGGGACTGGGCTGTGGTTACGGTTCCGAGAAGACGCCTCCGTTTCCCTCCCGTATGCCCATGTTGTCTCGTGCCTGACGCATCCACCTATATACACATGAAGTCGGAGCGGGAGACGTTTCGAAACTATAGGGTGATTTACACACGGGTTCAGTACCTTGTACTCGCTGTCCCCCACTGCAAGTCGTGCGCGAGCCGTTTCAAGCGGTGGCGGGTGATTTGGCGCGCCTCCGTTGTGGTTGGATTCTCCGCAAGTCTAGTGATTGCCGTTACGCTCCATTTACCAAGCTGGGTGGCTGGGTTGTTGGGTATTCTTTTTTTCGCTGCAGCAAGAGTAGGACCAACGTACCTGAAGCGAGCCGTGAGGTTCCTGGATTACGACGATAAGTGGCTGGACTTTCGATTCAGGTCTCTTGAGTACGCGCGCGAATTCTATCGCCTGAATTCTCGCCCTTAGCTCAGAAGAGTGGGCGAACCGCCAGCGTCTGCTTGCTTGCAACAATCGGCCCCAAAGCGGTCGTTTCGATAGTGCTATTCCTTTTCTGTAAATTGGTGAAGTGACACATGGTAACTCTCCGCTTCAAGTGTCTCAGGCATTTTCTTGAGCTTCCAGTACTCTCACTTCAACGGGATTCGGGGGCAGGCCAGAGCGGGTCGTAGCGGTAGCGTGAGTTGAAGCCGACCTCGATAAAGTCTTCCGCGGGCCCGGCAGACTTGAGCATGCGCTTGACGTGACGTGTCCGCAGAGGTCGCCCTTGACCTCCAGGACCAGGCCGCTGACGCGATGCGTCTTCCGAAGCGGGCTCGTACTCGGCAGTTGCTTGAGCCAAGGCAGGATGCAGCAAGAGGGCTTACCCGATCCGATGGCTCCAAAGATGGCGATGCTGGTATGCAGGCCGCGTCGGGGAATGACCAGCCATTTGGGCCTGTCGCCTGGACTTCTCCTGTACGAGGAGGCTCTTACTGCCAACACGCCTGCCCGGCCGGGGTCCCGCAGTGCGGCGGGTCAGGAACTTGAGCGGGTGCTGCGGTTGATTTCGGCCACACGGTTGGCGGCTGATTGATCTCACCAAGCGTCCAGATTTGGAGGCCGGGGTCAGGCTTGCCAGCTTCGCTAAAACAGCCACAGTCAGGTGCCGATGCCGAGAAAATCGCCGTCCAATTGCCGTCCAATAGCCTGCGCCGAGGGGTCGAAAGCGGGACTGAGGGAGCCACCCGTTCCTACTGGAATCAACGAGTTACCTCAACTTGGGACACTTTCACGGCGGTAACACGGGTTCGAATCCCGTCGGGGACGCCAATAAAACCAAGCCGGCCTAAACGTCCTCAGGGAATCCACCATTCCGTGACGAACGGCTCCAGGACCGGCCCCCAATTCGCATTCATTCCTGGAACCTAGCCCGATGGTCAACAATTGACACCTGTTGACAGAGTGCCTTCCGGCAGAACGCCGGTTGACTGGAATTCGTGGCCGGATTCAAGCAGATGCGCCGGCAACGCCGCGTCAAGACGCAGCGATTGCGCTATACGCCAACAAGATCATTCGCGCCGTTTTAGGGCGAAAAGTACGCGCTCTCTTGAAACGCATTCGCCTCTCGCGGATTCCAGCTTTATGCGCCAGATCGCGCTTTGCTGATCTTGCTCTTATTGCGCCTTTTGCGTGTGCCAACACGACAATGCGGCGAGGTTGGCATTCGGCTTGCCTACGAATTGTGCGCGAACCAGGTACAGTTCGTGGTTTTGCAGATTGATGGCCGCCTGGGAACCCTGCAGGGTGCCTGAGGTGAACTGCAGTTTTCCGGGGCAATGGGCGCCACATTTGCTGCTGGCCTGGAAGCTGTAGCTGCCCGCCTGTCCGCTGACGTGGTGCTGACTGTCGACAAAGTTGTATGTGTCGCCGCTGGTGATTTCGAACCCGCCGGTGTAGAGGAGAATCACGGGTCCCGGGGTCCAACCGCCACCCAGGCTGGAGGCGCAGTGATAGCGCCCGAGCTGTACTCCCTTGGCCAGCGGCGCGTGGGAGGCGAACAGCGATGTTGGTCCGCCATTGGAACGGCAGGCCGAGAGTGATAGCAACAAGGTAGCCAGCAATGGCCAATACACCACGATGCGCCGCTTGGACATGAATTCACGCCCCTATCCTAAGGATGAACAGAGTATATACAAACCGTGGGCGCGGAAAAACCGCTGCCAGGCGGGAGACTGTTGCCCGTGGGCTTTGCTGGGATGGCTCTTCGCTGATTCGGATGGGGTAGTGCTGTTGGCTCGTCGCAAGTGCATCGCCCAAGACGCTTGCGCTCGACTGCTCTTCTGCGTCCGCTTGGAACAGTCCTGGCAGGAAATTCATCTTTTCCTTTCCTCCTCAGCGCAACGTGGCCAGGGGGGTGGAAAGGCCGTGAATAAACGAACTATGATTTAACAGGAGGTCAGGATGACCATTGCTGAAGTGTTGCTGGAAGACTTTGATAGTGAGATGGCCAACACGCGCCGTACTTTAGAGCGCGTTCCTGAAGACAAGGTGGAATATCGCCCGCATGAAAAATCCATGCCGCTAAGCAAATTGGCCATGCATTGCGCCACGATGCCGCTGTTTGGGGCCTACATTATCGAGGATGAGGGCATGGATCTGGCGGCGCCCAAGCGGCCCCACGCGGACCTGACGTTTACCACGCGGGAGGAATGCCTGAAGCGGTTTGATGAGAGCGTGGCGCGTTGCCGAGCGGCGCTGACCGCGGCCTCCGATACGCAGTTGGCTGCGCAGTGGCCCTTCAGCTTCGGCCCTCAGGTCATCAGCAACACCAGCCGTGTGCGGACGTTCCGGTCGATGTTCTTCAACCACCTGGTGCATCACGTGGCGCAATTGGGCGTATACCTGCGCCTGAACGGGGTTCCCGTTCCGGCGCTGTACGGTCCCTCCGCCGACGAGCAGTGGTCGCCGCGGTAGCCGAGGCGCCGGCAGCGCAGTGAGCCGTTCGCCAGCCGGCTCTCACCGCGAGGTTCCGCGGGCCAGCCTGTTAACACTGGTTTTCATTTTTTGAGTTTTGTTCGCGGTGACGTATTGCCGCAGGTGGCCAGTCAGGGCGCGTGCCACAGTGCTGAGGACCGATCGGATAAGTTAAGCCAGTTGGCGAGGCGCAGTTACGTGCTTTTCCAGCAGGGTTCGGAGCTGGCTGGGGGAGTAGAGGGTGCGGCCGTAATGAGCGGTTTGGGTGGAGAGCCAGTCGTGGTCGCTCAGTGCGGCGCCGTGTTCGACGAGGTAGGCGCGCAACTTGGGCCCGGCGGTAAAGGCCAACTGGTTGAGTAACACGAGCGAGCGCACGACACATAATTGGGGATAGGGATTGTAGATCAGGTTGATCTCGGCTTGCCGCAGTTTCAGGGCGGCAAAGAAGCCGCTTTCGAAGAGCGCGCCCGGCGCGGCTTCGGCGAAGCGCATTTCCAGAGCGGCCGCCTCGACGTCGAGAAAGGTGGTTAGGGGCAGTTTTTGGATTACGGCTGGAGCGATGACGCCGTGGGCGAAGGCCCAGGTGGAGGAGAGCGCCCATACATCCACCGTCCAGCCTGCACAATCGAGGTGCAAACCGCCAAAGCGGGTGCGGCGCACCATCGACGGGGCGAGCAGGGTGGCCAGCTCTTCGTTGGAGGCGTTTTCAACCACCAGGTCGAGGTCGCGCGGGAGCGCTTGCGGGCCCGCCAGGGCAAGATCGCGCAGACAGCCGCCAAAAACATAGGTCCGCCAGGAGGGACGATCCAGGGGCCGCAGGGCCTCCACCAGGAGACGCCGTTCCGGAGCGGCAAAGTAGTTGTGCAGTGCTTGGCGCAGCTCCGGTTCGGCCAACGCGCTTGTAGCGAGACCCACAGTGTCCCCCTGATGATTGCGTTTTCCATTATACTTCCCGCGTGAGCGGCGGCGCGGCCGGGACTGCAGGGCGCCGATCCGCTTTTGCGGGCACAGGGGCGCGGGTTGGCGCTTTGCCGCGGTTGCATGAAGATGATGCTGGTCAGGAGGCGGCGATGACTCGCTGGTTATGAACTTCGTCAATTACATTCGCCGCGTCCTCTCCTGGAAAACCGCGTTTCTGGTACTTCTTTGGTGCGCGCTCGGGATCATTCTCATGATCCTGGGCTATTTCCATAGCGCCACCCATCCGTTTGCCTCGTTTCTGGAAGAGCAGACCGGGGGCTTGTGCATCTTTGGCGCTGCCATTCCGGTGGTCAGCGACTTCCTGGTCAAGCGCGATTTCGAAGCGCTCATTCAGCGCACGATGGACCGCGCCGGATTGGACGATTCCATTCAAGCGTTTGGGCTGTCGGAGGTGATCCCGATCTTCAGCAGCCAGCGCTTGTGGGTCCGCTTCCGCGAGGCCTCGTTGATCACCATGCTGGTGTTGCGCAGCAGCACGTTTTTTGAGGAGCACTACGAGGAGATTGTGCAGGACCTCAGCCAGCGGGGGGCGACATTGCGATTGTTGTTACCCAATCCGGAAAACCAGGCGCTGATGCGCCTGATGGCGGCGAAGTTTTCGGATTTGGAGACTGCGGCGGCGATGGCGCAGTCGCTGGAGGCCGTGGTGCGCACCTGGCTCAAAGCCAACATTTATGACCGGCTTCCGGCGGCCTGCCGCGGCCGGCTGCAAGTACGGTTGTATGACAAGTATCCGTTGTACTCGGCGTATGAGTTCGACCACAGCGAACTTTGGTACATTCCTTACCATCACCGCAACAACCGCCGTCCCATCCCGACCTTTGTCTTTCGCGGCGATTTTAGCCAGAACCAGGTTCACCTGGACCTCGGCAGCTTGTGGGATGAATCGTTGCCGCTGGATCTGTCAGCTCTCTGAAGCGGACGCGTGGTGCGGTTGCAGGCAAGGCTGCTTTAGGAGCGAGCCACCGAGTCCTCCCTGTGGGAGGAGATCGCAGGTGGAGGGCCGGGAGATGAGGCCGTACCTCTATTCGCCGAACGCGGAAGGGTGATCGGTGGCCGGGGGATCGTCAACGGAGAATGATGCGTTCGCGCCAGGGCAGGCCTTCAGAGCTGCGGAGTCTGGCGCCCGGCGAGTCGCCGAGTGACGAACATGAGCGGCACTCGCGGTGCGCGATCCGGCAGGTGACTCGGCGGGCCGTAGACCGCGGCTGTTAACGTCCTGCTACCATGGGAATTCATGTTTACCGGCATCATTGCGGCGATTGGGACCGTGCGCGAGTTTGCGCCGCACGGCAAGGGCGCGCACCTGCGCGTGTCGGCGCCACGCGACTTCCTGCAGAATCTGCAGCCCGGCGATAGCATTGCGGTGAGCGGCTGCTGCCTGACCATCACGCGGTTATCCGACGTGCGCGGTCGCGGCGAGCTTCTGGGCTTCGAGGCGAACGTGGCGGCGGAAACGCTGCGACGAACCGCGTTCCGGCGGCTGCGGCGCGGCGAGCAGTTGAATCTCGAGCAGCCGCTGCGGGCGGGCGCGCTGCTGAGCGGTCACCTGGTACAGGGACACGTGGACAGCGTCGGGGTGCTGCGCAGCCTTAAACCAGTCGAAAGCCGTAAAAAGGCAAGCGGCTGGTGGATGGAAATCGATCTGCCCTCCGAACTACTGCCGTTTGTGATTTGGAAAGGTTCGCTGGCCGTGGAAGGTATCAGCCTGACCATTGCCTCTCTTGATGCTAATCGCGCTGGATTTGCCGTGATTCCTTTCACGTGGAAACACACCAACCTGCAGTCGCTCAAGCCTGGCTCAGCGGTCAATCTGGAGGCCGACCTGTTAGCGCGGTACGTAGACCGGCTGCTGGCATTGCGGGTGCTGCCGGGCTCTGGCGAAGCGAAGGCGCCTGCTAAAAAATCCACTCAACCGGGCCGCCGGAAGAAAGCCCTGAGCTGGGCGGAACTCCGCCAACAGGGTTTTTAAGCCCGCCACGTCGCAGAGCAACGCGCTGAAGGGCCAATAGCTCACCGCTTCATATCTGCAAGACCAGCTTGCCGGTGAGGCCGCCGCGTTCGAGGATACGGTGGGCTTCCGCCGCCTGCTCCAGCGGGAGCACTTGCTGGAGGCGAATCTCATAACCCTGCTCGTCAAAGGCCGCGTTTGCTTTTTCCAGGACCTTGCCCTGGCGTACGCGCTCATCGTGCAGCGAAAAAATGGTCGGGGTCAGCATCATCTCGTAGGCGATGCTTAGGGTGCGCTGTTTGGCGACGACGATCTCCTCGGTGGTCGCGGGCGGCTCCAAAAGAGTCACCACATACCCGTAGGGGCGCAGTGCGGCAAACGACTTGGTGAACGTGGCGCCGCCAACCGTGTCGTAGACAAGATCCACGCCGCGCCCTCCCGTCCAGTGCAGAGCGGCGGTCGCGAAATCTTCCTGGGTGTAATCCACGGTCCGCTGCGCTCCCAGTTTGCGCAGCCATGCGGCCCGTTCTTCGCCGCGCACCGTGGTCATCACCTGGTAGCCCGCTTGATGCGCCATCTGAATCGCCAGGTGGCCGGTGCCACCAGCGCCCGCGTGGATCAGGATGTTCGCTCCAGGCGCTAGCTGGAACCGCTCAAACAATGACTCCCAATTGGTGATCCACACCAGTGGGACCGCGGCCGCCTCCTCGATCGAAAGGCGTTTGGGCTTGGGTGCGACGTAGTCCTCGTGGACGGTGGTGTACTCGGCATAGGTGCCGGGGTCCAGGCCGACGCCACCGTTGAAGAAATAGACCTCGTCACCTTCGCTAAAGCGGCGGGCTTCGGCGCCACGCGCATCGACCACGCCCGCACCATCACAGCCAAGAATGGCAGGCAGGTTTTGCGGGCGCAGCGTGCCGCGCTTGCGCATCTTGGTATCCACCGGATTGACGCCGGCGGCACGCAGGCGGACGCGGATATGTTTTGGGCTGGGCAGTTCGGGAATCGGCAGCTCTCGTAGCTGCAATACCTCCGGGCCGCCAGCGGCTGTACAGACCATTGCTCTCATGAGGCCTGGTTTCATCGGTTCTCTGCCAATCTCTTGCGAAGGTAAACCACCCCCGCGAGCGGGTTGCTGTAGTAGGGCTCGGTTTCCACGAAGCCGAGGCTCTGGTAGAGCGTAATGGCGGTTTGCATGGAAGCAAGCGTATCGAGCACGAGGTCGCGATAAGCGGCGGCGCGGGCCGCCTCGATCGCAGCAATCGCCAGCCGCCGTCCGAGACCGGCGCCCCGCTGTTCAGGGATCACGAACAGCCGCTTCATCTCGGCAGTCGCTTCGTTTCCGGCTAACGGACGCACAGCGACGCAGCCGGCGAGCGTTCTGTTCTTCTGGGAAGCAGCTATGGGGCGCGCCATCAAGGGCTGCTCCAGATCGTTACGGACGGCAACCACCAGAGCCCCCTTAGGCGGCGCATAACGGCCGGGAAGGCCAGCCAACTCCGCCTCGAAGGACTGAAAGCAGAGGTCGTGTCCAATGCTGGCTTCGTATTCGCGCAGCAACTGGCGTACGCCGTCCATCTCCTCGGCACGGGCTGGACGAATGTCAATCATGGCCTCCCAGCGCTCCTTCAATAACAATATCCGGGCCGCAGTGATGGATACGGGCATCTCGCAGCTTTAAGGGCGCTGCAATAGCAGTGTCCTGGAACAGGCAAGGACCACCACCGAGTAACGTGGGTGCTACGAACAACAGTAACCGGTCCAGGCAGCCGGAGCGCAGCAAGGCGGTGTTGAGCCTCTCGCCGCCCTCGCACAACACGGAAAGCACATCGCGCCGCCCCAATAGGGCGAACAGGGCGGGAAGGTCCACCTGGCCTTCTCCATTGGGCAGCTCCAACACCTCGACGCCAGCTTTCCGCAGGAGCTCCGTTTTTCCCGGATCAGATTGTGCGCAGACGACGAGGAGGTCATGCTGGCAGGTCTGAACAAGTTTCGAGTTTTCCGGAATCCGCAGCCGCGAATCCACGATCACGCGCAAGAGAGGACGGCGGCGCGGCCGGCCGCTACGGTCGGTCAGCAGGGGATCGTCAGCCAGCACGGTGCCAATGCCGGTCAAAATCGCATCGCTGGCATGGCGCAAGACTTGGACCTGAGTGCGCGATTGAGGACTGCTCAGCCATTGGGGACCATCTCCTTCGCGCCGCGGCGGAGCGATATGGCCGTCAAGCGACATTCCAGCCTTGAGCGTCGCCAGCGGCGTCCGTTTCACAATCCATTTGCAGAAGGCGGCGTTGAGTTCCAGCGCATCCGGCTGCAGCAGGCCCACATCGACCAGCACGCCGGCCGCGCGCAGTTGCGCGATTCCCTGACCGCTGACCAGCGGATTGGGATCCGGCATGGCCACCACCACACGTTTGATCCCGGCGCGGATGACCGCCTCACTACAGGGAGGGGTGCGCCCGGTGTGAGAACAGGGTTCCAGGTTGATGTAAAGCGTGGCGCCGCGCGCCGCCTCACCAGCCGCACGCAAGGCGATGACCTCGGCATGGAGCTTCTCCTGGTAACGGTGAAAACCACTCCCGACGATGCGCGGTCCATCGCTTTGCCCCGCCTGATCCTGCACGATAACCGCACCAACACACGGGTTTGGGGAAGCGAGTCCCACCCCCTCACGAGCCAGGTCGAGCGCTTTCGTCATGAGCGCCCGGTCTTGTTGATTGAATGATTCCATTGGCGTGCTACCGGGCTCCATCCGGGGTTGCCCTGGGCGTCCGCGTAACGCCTGTTGGGTAATCTGGGCAGTCCCGGCCGGGTCTTCCCAGGTGACTACCGCGGCAAGCGTCCCTTAGGCGGCCGAAGCGCGGTCTTCTCCAAACAATGCGTCCACGAACTGGCGCGCGTCAAAGGGGATCATGTCGTCGAGCTTTTCGCCCGTCCCCACGTAGCGCACCGGCAGATTCATCTCTCGGGCGATGGCGACGACGATGCCGCCGCGCGCGGTGCCGTCGAGTTTGCTGACAACCAGACCGGTCACCCCGGCGGCTTCGGTGAACTGGCGCGCCTGCTGTAAACCGTTTTGTCCGGTGGTGGCGTCCAGTACGAGCAGCGTCTCATGCGGCGCGCTGGGCACCAGCCGTTGGGCGGTGCGGCGCATTTTAGACAGCTCCTGCATAAGGTTGGTCTTGGTGTGCAGCCTGCCGGCGGTGTCCACGATGACAAAGTCAATGCCGCGCGCTTTGGCGGCGCTGATCGCGTCAAACAGCACCGCCGAGGGGTCGGCGCCCTGTTTCTGACGAATTACTTCAGTGCCGGTGCGCTTGCCCCAGACCTCAAGCTGCTCAATGGCGGCGGCGCGGAAGGTGTCCGCGGCGCACAGCAGCACGCTGTTGCCCTCGTTCTTGTAGCGCTGGGTGAGCTTGCCAATGCTGGTGGTTTTGCCGGCGCCGTTGACACCCACCATGAGCAGGACAAAGGGATCTCCTGCGGGAGCGCTTTGCGGCGGCACACCGGCGGCTTCCAGGATGCGCACCAGCTCATCTTTAATAATCTGCCTGACCTGGCCGGCTCCGGTGGTCTGGTCCTGCTCGGCGCGTTGCCGCACTTTGGTCACGATTTCCGCCGCCGTGCGTGCGCCCACGTCAGCACCAATCAGGGCGGCCTCCAGTTGGCGCAACAGCTCGGGACTGACCTCGGTCCGGTTGCCCAGGATTTCATCGACACGGTTGACCAGGTTGTCCTTGGTCTTCTGTACCGCATCGGACATCTTCTCCTGAATGCGTTCGAAGAAGCCCGGCTTTTTTGGCGTGCCAAACAGCGTCTGGATCATGAATCTAGGATAGGACACCGCCGGGCAGAATAGGGAATGGTGTGGCACGTCAAACAGGGGTTGATAGTTCCCAGCCCTGCCGGTGGTTTGTACCAGCCGCCCTTGGGTCCTGCAGGTCGACGTTCAGCATCGCTCAGGCCGCCGGGTTTTTCTTGGCTTGGCTGGAGCCGGCTGGGCGACAATCGTTTCCATGCCATCAGCCACTTTCGGTTCCGAGACCGGTGGAACGCGCTCTGGAGGCCACGGAGTGCCTATGTTCGACCTCTGGCTGCGCCGCTGCTTGCGGATAGTGCTGGTCTGTTTGGCACTCTTTGTCGCGGCGGGTGTTCTGGCCTATTGGTATGCGCGGCGCGCTTTGCCCAGATTAGACGGTACGGTTCACGTTCCAGGCCTGATTGCGCCGGTCCGCATTGTTCGCGACGACTACGGCCGCCCCCACATCACCGCGGACAATGATCACGATCTGCTGGAGGCTGAAGGGTATGCCATGGCCCAGGACCGGCTCTGGCAGATGGACCTGATGCGTCGGGTGGGAGGGGGGAGGCTGGCGGAAATCTTTGGGGAGCAGGCGGTCAAGTTTGATATCGCCTCGCGCCGCCTGGGACTCGCGCAAGCTGCCGCACGGGAGAGCGCGCTTCTCAGTGGTAATGAGAAAGCCGCGCTGGCGGCTTTTTGCGCAGGTGTAAATGCCTACATTCAGCAGCGCGGCCGACGCTTACCGCTGGAATTCAAGCTTCTTGGCTACCGTCCGGCTCCGTGGCGGCCACGCGATTGCCTGCTCATTGCCGCGCAGATGTATCGTTCTCTAACGACCTCCTACCGGCGCGATCTGCAGCGCGAGAGGTTTCTTCGTGCGCTTGGTCCGGAGCTGACCGCGCAACTCTATCCCAGCAAGAGCGTGTGGGATGTGATTCCGGGCGAATGGGCCGGCCCCACACCGCACCGCGATGTGGCGTTACGGAGACTGCGCCTGCCGAAAAAAGCTGCGACCGGGGCGAGCGTAACCACAACGTCAGCGGCCATGGCAGTTGGAGGCGGCGACGCGACCCAACGACTCTGGCAATCGCTCATGCGGGAGCCCCGTGGGCGAGACGGCAGCAACAACTGGATGCTCGCGCCCGAGCGCAGCCTCAGTGGACATGCCCTGCTGGCCAATGATCCGCACCTGATGTACCAAATGCCGGGCATCTGGTGGGCGGTGGATCTTGCCGCGCCCGGCATGCACGTGGCCGGCGTGGCGCTGGCGGGCATTCCCGCAGTGGTGATTGGTCACAACGAGCACATCGCGTGGGGAGTGACGGTGACCGGGGCGGATGTGCAGGATCTGGTGCGCGAGCCCGCTTCCGCTGCCAGGGTGGTGCGTGAGGAGATCATCGCGGTGCACGGCGCGGCGCCGCGGACTATTCAGGTGAGCGAGACCGGTGATGGCCCTCTCGTTGTGAACAGTGGGCGCGGCGCCATGGCCTTGCGTTGGACGCTGTATTCGCCCGGAGCTTTGCGTCTGACGAACACCTTCCTGCAGTTGGCGCAAGCGGAGAATTGGGGCGACTTCGAGGCCGCATTATCGGGTTACAACGGTCCCGTGTTGAATTTCGGCTACGCCGACCAGTACGGCAATATCGGTTTTCAGTGCGCCGGGCGCATCCCCCTGCGGAAAGGCTTTGATGGCAGTATTCCTCTGCGGGCAGGTCGCGCCCGGCAGTGGTCGGGCTGGGTGCCGTTCGCACGCATGCCGCGCGCCTATGATCCGCAAGCGGGAGTGCTGGCTACCGCCAACGGGCGGGTACTCCCACACGGCTCAGGGCTGTTCAGCGCGGAGTGGGACGCGCCCTATCGCACGCGCCGCATTTACGAAATTCTCGCCTCGCGGCCGCGCTGGTCGCTGGCGCAAATGGCCTCGATTCAGATGGATAGCGTCTCCGACTTGGACCGATACTTTGCGGCTCGGGTAGTCGCAGCCGCAGGCCGCCATCCCAGGATTGTGGCGCAAATGAATGCCGCGGCACGGAGAGGCTTGCAGCTTTTAAGTCGCTTCCATGGCAACATGCGCGCCGATAGCGTGGCAGCGGGTTTCGAGTATCGCTTGCGCCGCCAGTTTCTGCTACGCGTGCTGAGCGCGAAAGCCGGAGCGCTGGCAACGCAATACCACTGGTTGCAGTCCGCCGTATTCGAGCAGGAACTGCTGCGGGCGCGCCCGCCACAATGGCTGCCACCCAACGCTCAGCGCGGCTGGGATGGCGTTCTGCTCCAGACCCTGAACGATTACACACGGCTAGTTCCAGAGGCTGCACGGCAGCCATGGGGCAAGGGGCGGCAACTTCATGTAGCCCACCCCATCTTCACCCATATCCCCCTGCTGCGCAGCCTTGCCGATGCGGGTCCTGTACCCGTCAATGGCAGTCATTTGACCATTCAGCAGCGCACGCCCAAGCTGGGACCCAGCATGCGCATGGCGGTGGATACCGGAGATTGGGATCAGACGCGCCTGACATTGTTTTCAGGCGAATCTGGGGAGCTGGGATCGGCGCATTACCGCGATGAGTTTGCGGCCTATCTGCATGGCCGGAATCTGCCCTTCTGGTTCAGTGCGGCCGCGGTGGCGCGGCACAGCAAGCATGTTCTGCAATTGCAGCCGGACCGCATGGCGGGGGAGTAGAGCGAAAAAATGACTGGTGGTTGCAGAGGCTGCCCAATGGAGGCTGGCGCGGCGGTCATGGTGTGATTCCCACCGGCTGCTTTACAATGAGGCTGCCACATGCTGCTCAACTTTATTTTGATTTCGCTGGAAGCCTTCCTGCTGGGCTCGATTCCGTTTGGCTATCTTACCTATAAGGCCAAAACGGGGGGTGACATCCGCGCCAAGGGGAGCGGCAACATCGGCGCCACCAACGTTTTGCGCACGGCCGGAGCGGCGGCGGGTTTGCTGACCTTGTTCCTGGACGCGGGCAAGGGCTACCTGGCGATCGTGATTGCCGATCTGCTCTCTTACCGCAGCGTGCCCCAGCCGTATGTCTTCATGCAGACGGGCACGGGGGTTCCGGCCTATCACTTTGGCTGGGTGGCCTGGGCGCTCCTGCTGGCTATTGTGGGCCACATGTTCACCCCCTGGCTGCATTTCGAAGGCGGCAAAGGCGTGGCTACCGGGTTGGGCATTTATTTGGCGCTGGCGCCGCTTGCAACGCTCTATACGCTTGTGGTTTTTGCGGTGGTGCTGGCCATCTCGCGTTATGTTTCGCTGGCATCGATTGTGGCCGCGCTGACCTTTCTGCCGATTCTTTGGTGGCGGGTGGGCTCGGGCTATCCCTGGCCGATTTACGTCGCTTCTCTTTGTGCCGCACTGCTGATTGTCTGGCGCCATAAAGCCAACATTGACCGGCTGCTGCGTGGCACCGAGAACCGCCTGGGACGGAAGCAAACGGCATGAGCAGCCAACGCGAGCCGATCGCCGTGCTAGGCGGTGGAAGCTGGGGAACGGCGCTGGCCGTCATCCTGGCGCAGCAGTCCTCCTCCAGTGTTCGGCTCTGGATGCGGGACCAGGCAGTGTGCAGTCAGGTGTTGCGGGAGCGGCGAAATCCCGCTTTCCTCCCCGGTATTGTGGTTCCGGAAAACGTGTTGCCCACCACTGCACTGGCAACGGCGGTGGAGGGGGTGAGCCTGGTGCTGCACGTGATTCCCGCGCAGGCCACCAGGGAGGTAGCCGGTCTTTTGGCGCAGGTCCTGCCCGCCGGGATTCCATTGGTGAGCGCCACCAAAGGATTGGAGCAGAGTACTTTGCGACGCATGTCGCAAGTGTTGAGCGAGACTTTCGAATCGCGGGCTGGGTTTGTGCCGCCACTCGCGGTGTTGAGTGGCCCTAGTTTTGCTTTGGAGGTGGCGCGCCGTGATCCCACCGCAGTGGTCATTGCCAGCGCGGATGAAGCTTTAGCGCGCCGTCTGCAGAGCCAGTTGTCGGGTCCAAGTTTCCGGCTCTATTCCAGCACCGACGTGCTGGGGGTGGAACTGATGGCGGCGGTAAAAAACGTGATTGCCATTGCCGCCGGCATCTGCACGGGATTGGGCCTGGGGCACAATTCCATGGCCGCGCTGATCACCCGTGGCTTGGCCGAACTTGGCCGGCTGGTGGCGCAGCTGGGCGGCCGTCCCGCTACCGTGACGGGGCTGGCCGGGCTGGGCGATCTGGTGCTTACCTGCACCGGAGAGCTGAGCCGCAACCGTTTTGTGGGGCAGGAACTGGGGAAGGGGCGAGCGCTACAGGACATCCTTGCCGGTATGCGCAGCGTCGCCGAAGGGGTCGCAACCACTTCGGCGGCTCTGCAATTGGCGTGCCAGCATGGAGTGGAAATGCCCATTACCGCTCAGATGTCAAACGTTCTCTTCGACCGGGTACCGCCCCGCGAGGCGATTCGTCCGTTGATGGAGCGCAGCCTCAAATCGGAGTAGCCGCTCAACCCAGCGGTGTTTCCGCATCTGCTAACATTTTTGTTTCCGCTGTCCACGCCGAAGTGGGCGGAGCCGAAGGATATTCATGCGCTGGAGCCAAGCCCTTATTCCCACTCTGCGTGAAGCGCCCAATGACGCCGAGGTGGCAAGCCACATCTTTTTGCTGCGTGCCGGCTACATTCGCCAATTGGCGGCAGGCTTGTACGACTACCTCTATCTGGGGCAGCGCTCGATTCTCAAGATCATCGCCATCGTCCGGGAAGAGATGGATCGCATCGCCCAGGAACTTTATTTGCCTGCACTGCATCCGGCGGAAATCTGGCAGACCAGCGGCCGCTGGGAGGTGATGGGCGATAACATGTTCCGGCTGAAGGATCGCTTTGACCGCGACTTGTGCCTGGGCATGACCCATGAAGAGATCATGGCGGACCTGGCGCGCCGTGAACTGCGCTCCTACAAGCAATTGCCGCAAATCTGGTATCAGATCCAGACCAAGTTCCGGGATGAACCGCGCCCCAAGTCCGGGCTGCTCCGCGTGCGGCAGTTCACGATGAAAGATTCGTACAGTTTTGACCTGGACGAGGCTGGTCTGGATATCAGCTACCAGAAGCACCACGAGGCTTACTGCCGCATTTTTGATCGTTGTGGGCTGCGCTACATGATCGTGTCGGCGCATTCAGGCAGCATGGGCGGCTCACAATCGCATGAGTTCATGGTGCGTAGCGACGCCGGCGAGGATCTCATTGCCAGTTGCGCCGCCTGTGGCTATGCCGCCAATGTCGAGTTGGCCAGCGCCGGAGTGCAATTCGCTCCGGAGCCGGTTGAAAATGCCGCAGCGGAGGAATATGCGACTCCCGGGCAGCGCACCATTGCCGAAGTGTCGGCCTTCACCGGCGTGCAGCCGCACCGGCTAATCAAGTCTCTCCTGTTCATGGCGGGGGACAAGCCGGTGCTGGTACTGGTCAGCGGCGACGATGAGGTCAATGAGACGAAGCTGGCCACTGTGCTCGGCCAGGAGGCCCGGCCCGCCCACCCCGAGGAAATTGTGCGCCACACCGGCGCCGCCGCCGGCTCGGTGGGGCCGGTCGGGCTCAAACTGCGCATCCTTGCCGATCCCACCTTGCAGACGAGATCGGGTCTGATTTGCGGAGCCAATCGCGACGGTTTCCATCTGCGCCACGTAAATCCGGGGCGAGACTTCCAGCCCGAGTGGGTGGACGTCCGTACGGTGCGGGGAGGCGATTCCTGTCCCCAATGCGGCAAGCCGCTGCAGGTTGCCAAGGCAGTGGAGATTGGCCACATCTTCAAGCTGGGGCGCAAGTATACCCAAGCCATGGAAGTCCGGGTTCTCGATGCGCAGGGTAAGGAAATCGTGCCCATCATGGGTTCTTACGGAATCGGCGTGGAGCGCATCCTGACAGCGGCGATTGAGCAGAATCACGACGAGAACGGCTTTTGGCTGGCCCCCTCAATCGCGCCCTTTCAGGTGGTGGTGACGATCGTCAACGCTGGCGACGCTGCCATGGTGAACGCTGCGGAGACGATCTACAAGGACTTGGGTGCGGCGGGTGTTGACGTGTTGCTGGACGATCGAGATGAGCGCCCTGGCGTGAAGTTCAAAGATGCCGATTTGATTGGCATTCCGCTGCGCGTCACCGTAGGCAAGAAGGTCGGTCAAGGCCTGGTGGAACTGGTCGAACGGGTCAGCCGGACAACGCGCGACGTCCCTTTGGCACAGGTTCCCACCCTCATCGCGGGGCTTTTGCAAGAGCAGGTACAGCCGGTACGGGCATAAGGGTAAGGCCCTACCCGTGCCAAGGGAGTCACCCGGACAGCATGTTTTTTTCGTGAGTTGCCGTTGGCTTCGTGCCAGCATAGGCGTGGCGCGATTTCGCCCGGCAGGAGTCTTGAAGTGTCCAAACGGGTTCAGACAGGCGGGAGTACCATCCGGTTGATCGTAGTCCTGGCGATTGTAGTCGCCATTGTCTACGTGGGGCTGCAGATCGTCCCGGTATACATGTCCAACTTTCAGCTGAAGGACTACATCACCGACCAGGCCATGCATGCGCCTTACGACGGTTTGGGGGACGGTGCGATTCAAAAGAACATCGTGAACCATGCGCAATCCCTGAGTCTGCCGGTAAGCGTTGATGACGTGCAGGTAACGCATCTGGCGCGCGGCATTAATATTGTGGTGGACTTTGACGTTCCTGTGCAGCTTCCAGTACATCCGGTGACTTTGCATTTCCACGATCACTCCTCGAACCGGTCGATTATCTAGCCTGGCCGAGGTGGAGACATGCGGGTCCGGCGGTGCCAGTCGCAAGGCATTTGCCGGACCTTTTCTCTTTAGAAATGCTGAGCTGCGCTATCCTGTGCAGAAGGTAGGAAATCAGCCCTGAGAGTCATCGTAAAAACCCATCCCTGGGTGCGGTTCCTGGTGCACCCCGTCGCCCGTGTGTTGTTGGCTGTTGCCGTGATTTTGGCGGTGATCTGCGGGGGCGTTTTTATTCACTACTACAACCGCTACGCCCACATCATTGATCTCCGGCTGAGCAGCAAGTTGTTTGATACACCGGCCATTCTCTACGCGGCGCCGCAGACCGTCTTTGTGGGCGAGACATTGACCCCACAGGACATCGCCCTGCGGCTCATGCGCGCTCACTACAACGACCCCAAGTTTCAGATCGGGACCTACAAGCTGGGCGAAAACGAGATCCGCATCAACCCCGGGGTGGCCTCCTTTCATTCTCCGGAACCGGCACTGGTGGCCTTCTCCAAAGGGTCGATTGCTTCCATCCAGGCCACTGACACGGGGCAGCAGCTCTCCAGCTATGAACTCGAGCCGGAGCAGCTCACGACCATGTTTGACCGCAACCGCAGCAAGCGTCGCATTTTGTCGTATGCGCAGATTCCGCCGCATATGGTGCAGGCGGTGCTTGCGATTGAGGACCGCGAATACTTTCACCACGGCGCGATCAACTACTGGCGCATTCTGGCGGCAGCCTACCGCGATCTACGCAGCAATCGCAAGGAGCAGGGTGGCAGCACCATCACCATGCAGGTGGCGCGCAACTTCTTTTTGACGCCCCAAAAGAGCATCCGCCGCAAGCTGACCGAAATGTTGATCGCCTTCGAATTGGAGCAGCGGCTCACCAAACAGCAGATTTTTGAACTTTACGCCAACAAGATTTACATGGGGCAGAGCGGCACCTACACCATCCGTGGATTCGGACAGGCGTCGCAAGCCTATTTCGATAAACCGCTGCAGCAACTCGACTGGGCGCAGTACGCGCTGCTGGCGGGCATCATTCATTCCCCCAATGGCGACAACCCCGACCGCCATCCCAATCGCGCCCTGGAGCGGCGTAATCAGGTGTTGCATAACATCTACAAAGCGGGGTGGATGGGCAAGGCCGACGAGCAGAGCGCGATGAACGAACCGCTGAACGTGGTTCCGCCCAGCGCACAGGGAAGTGAGGCCCCCTACTTCGTCGACGTTTTGCGCGAGCAGATTGCCGGTCGCATTCCGGCCGAGGAGTTGGAATCGCGCAACCTGCATGTCTTCACGACGCTGGACCCGGACCTGCAACGCATTGCAGCGCGCGCCGTGGCTGATGGAATGGCGCTGGTCGACAAGCGCATTACAGCCATGCGTACCCGCGTGATTCGCCGGCATGGCCGCATTGTCGGTCACCGCGTGTTGCCCGGCCCCATGCCGCAGGCGGCCCTGATCGCACTGGACCCCCATACCGGCGCCGTCAAAGCGCTGGTGGGCGGGACCAATTATGCCGCCAGTCAGCTCAATCATGTGCTGGCGATCCGGCCGACGGGCAGTATTTTCAAGCCCATTGTCTACGCCACCGCTCTCTCTAGCGTAATCAACGGAACGCAGCCGCAGTTTGTGCCCACCTCCACCGTCATGGATGAGCCAACCACATTTGAGGGCGGTTATCAGCCAGGCAATTTCGAAAACATCTACATGGGCCGGGTGACGCTTCGCACGGCGCTCATGCACTCGCTCAATAACGCCACCATTTCGTTGGCGCAACAGGTTGGTTACCAACGGGTGGCCGACCTGGCGCATGAGGCAGGACTGACGCAAATTCAGGCCACCCCGGCGGAAGCGATTGGCAGTTATGGGGCCACGCCCTTGCAGATGGCGCAAGCCTATACCATGTTCGCCAATCACGGCATTTTGCTAAAGCCGCAGTTGTTTTACTCCATTCAGACCGCCTCTGGCGACGTCATTATGCGGGGGCACAATGACCCCAAGCCCCTGCTGGATCCCCGCATCGCGTTTTTGACCACCAGTCTCATGGAGTCGGTGATTAATAACGGAACCGCCGCCGGCGTTCGCGGCATGGGTTTTGATGCTCCCGCCGCTGGCAAGACCGGCACCTCCCACGATGGCTGGTTTGCCGGCTACACCAATAACCTGCTTTGCATTGTCTGGGTGGGCTTTGACGACTACCGCCAGCTTGGGCTGGAGGGTGCGCACTCGGCGCTGCCAATTTGGGGGGAGTTCATGAAGAACGCGATTCAACTCCCCGCCTACCACGATGTGCACCAGTTCAATCCGCCGCCGGGAATTGTAGCGGTGCAACTGGATCCGCAGACGCTGCAACTGGCCACACCACTCTGCCCCAAGACGGTTACCGAGTACTACGTGGCGGGCACACAGCCTACCCAGTACTGCCAACTGCATTCCCCACCGCTGACGGCGAAGGGAGTGGGCAATAAGGTACTGAATTTCCTGCACCTGGGCGGGTCAACCCCGCCGCCACCCCCCTCACAACCAGATTTGGGAGCGCCCGGCACGCCGCAAGCCGTGGCGCAGAATACTCCGTCGCCGCCCAAAAAGAAGAAGAAAAAAAAGAAGGGATTCTTTTCGCGAATTTTCTAGTTCCGTGAGCTGGGCAGGCCTGGTCCTTCAGCTTTCCGCCAGCAGCCATTCAAAGAGGGCCAGTTGAGTGGGATCATTTCGCAATTCTTCCGGATGCCATTGCACGGCGAGAATGGGAGCCGCTGTGCTGCCCGGTTCTCCCCACATCGCTTCCACCAGTTCGTCATGCGCGCTAACCGCGGCCACCAGCAGATTGTTGCCTGTGCGCTTTACCGCCTGATGGTGCAGGCTGTTGACCCAGACGGGTAGCGGAGTGGGCAGCGTCTGCCTGCTGCCCGCACTGGCGACAACTTGGTGTAGCCGCTGTGTGCGGGGCAGCTTCTGGCGATGATCCGTCGCCAATTGCCGCGGCAGGTCCTGATACAGGCTGCCACCGAGGGCGACGTTGACCAGCTGTAATCCGCGGCAGACGGCCAGGACTGGCCGATGCTGGCGCAAAGCCCGCTCCACAAGCCCGAGTTCCAGATCGTCGCGGCGGCGGTCAACAATGACGTTCGCGAATTCCGGCTGTTCGCCGTAGAGGGTGGGATCCACATCCGCGCCCCCGGTGAGAAGGAGACGATCGAAGTTGATCTCAGGGGAGTCCCCAGGGCGCACCACCTGGAGAGCGTCTGGGGCTGCGCCCGCTTGCAGCAGCGCCTGAATATAGGGTGATCCCTGACCTCTGTCGTATTCCTTGGCGGAAAGCGAAACGGCGACCTTCATGCCTAAAAGTATGCCAGCGCCGCCCTGCTTGCATTAAAAACGATTCGGCTCATTGGAAGCGAGCCAGCGAGTTCCTCGCTGGGGGAGGGAGGAGCGCTTCCCGCGCTGGCTTTCAGCCTTGGCCGGACGGTACGGTTTCGTGCCGCGGCGTTTTTGTGAAATGATGGTGTTTTAGCATTCAGGCAAGGTGGCGAACCAACATCGTGAACGCACAATCCTCCAGACAATTCATCAGTGGGGCGAGCGCCCTGTTGCTGGCAACCGGACTGCTGGCCAGCGCTGGCTGCCACTATTTCAAATCAAAGCCCAACCCGGACTGGGTAGCCACCGTTAACGGCAAGCCTATCACCAAGGCGGAGTTGGACCGCGTCTATACCGCACAGACGCGCAATGCCAGCGGCACGATCCCCGCGCTCCAGGCGGAACGTTTGCGCTTGGGACTGGCCGATGAGCTGATCACGCGCGATGCCCTGCTGCAGTACGCGGCCAAGCGAGGCATTACCGCGTCCAAGGACAAAATCGACAAGGAGTTGCCCACCGCGCGGCTCCGCGAGCCTGGTACGCCGGACAACCAGTTGCGTATCGATATCGCTGATCAAATTGTTTTGCAGGAGTTGTTCAAACGCGAGGTGGACAACAAAATCACGGTTTCTGATCAGGAAGTGCAGGACTTCTATAATCAGAACCAGGCGCAGTTCCGCACTACCGAGCCGTCCTATCATGTGCGCGTGATTGCGGTCAGTTCCACTCCCGGTCAGGTGAATAATCTAAAACACGACAAAGCGCAAAACGCGCAACAGGCAAAACAGAAGCTCGCCAAAATCGAGAAGCTGCTGAAGTCCGGGCAGAGCTTTTCCAGTGTTGCCGAGCAGTACTCGGAAGATCCCAACAGCGCCTCCAGCGGCGGCGATATGGGCATTATCACCCAGAGCCAGCTGATGCAACACACGACGCCGGCGCCACTGCGCGACGCCGTGCTGGCCCTGAAGCCGGGAGGCGTTTCCGCTCCGGTGCAGAACAAAGGCGCCTACTACATTGTCAAGCTGGTGGACAAAGAGGCTCCCGGGCAGCAGCCCTTGTCGGCCGTCAAAGACCGGATTCAACAGATGTTGAAGAATGCGCGCGAGCAGATGGTCAAATCCGCGTTTATCGCGGTGGTGCGCGACAATGCCCGCGTCCATGACTATCTGGCACAGCAGGTTTTCAAAAGCGGCGGCGCCGCGCAGTAAAATTGCCGCCGCCATGACCCGGGGAGGCTCAAAGGGCTACATGCCGTCGTAACTGGGGCCACCCCCGCCTTCGGGAGGCACCCAGGTAATGATCTGGTACGGGTCCATGATGTCGCAGGTCTTGCAATGGACGCAGTTGGAAGGGTTCAGTTTTAGCCGCTTGATGCCCTGCTCATCGACGGCCATTTCATAGACCTGGGCGGGGCAGAAGTGCTGGCACGGGTTGCCATATTCGCGGACGCAGCGCCCACTGCAAATATCGGTATCGGCCACCAGCAAGTGCGGTGGCTGGTCCTCCTCGTGCCGGGTTCCCGAGTAATAGACGTCGTCCAGCTTATTGAAGGTGAGGACGCGGTCCGTGATCACTTCGCGACGCTCCAGTGCCTCATTGCGATTCGGAAGCTGGTCGAGCCGTTGCATCCGTGTGTGTCCGGCGGTGGCCGGATAAAATTCCCGCAGGCCCCGCCCCCCGGTCATGGTTTGCAGCCCTGCGTGCGCCAAGCCGGGCCAGAGCCCGTGTTCAAACCCTTGGTGGAAGTTGCGCACCCGGCGCAGTTCCTCCCCCGCCCAGCTTTCCCGCATGCGCTGGTCGAACGATTCCAGCTGCGTTAAATCGCCACGGTTCATACTCTGCACGACGGTTTCGGCTGCCAGCATTCCCGATTTGATGGCCAGGTGTATGCCTTTGAGGCGCTGCGGATTGAGGTAGCCGCCGCTGTCGCCGATGACCAGCCAACCCGCCCCGGCATTTGGCGGAATGGCGTACCAGCCTCCTAGCGGAACCACTTTGGCTCCGTAGCGCAGCATCTCTCCCCCTTGCAGAATTCGCCGCAGCATGGGGTGCGTTTTGAACGCCTGAAACAGGGTGTGCGGATCGGTGGACGGGTCGGTATACTCCAAGCCGGTCACCAGGCCCAGAGACAAGCGGTTTTGTGGCAACCCATAGAGCCAGCCGCCCCCGTACAGGTCCGGAGGAATGGGCCAACCCATCGTGTGAAAAACCTGCCCAGCGGGGAAACGGTTGTCCGGGAGTTGCCAGAGCTCTTTGACGCCCAGGCCAAACACTTGCGGGTTGCGGCCCTGGAGCGCCAATTTGCCATGAAGTTGTCGGGTGAGGGAACCACGCGGCCCCTCCGCCAGGATCACAATTTTGGAGCGGATATCGGAGCCTGGTTCAAAGTTACTCTTGGGCTGCCCTGTCCGGTCCAGTCCTTTATCGTCGGTGCGAATCCCATTCACTCTGCCGCTCTCATCGAAGAGCAGATCGCGCCCCGCCACCGAGGTGAACACTGTGACGCCTTGTGCTTCGACCTTCTCGCCCAGCCAGCGCACCAGTTGATTGAGCGAAACCACGAAGTTGCCGTGGTTCTTGAGGGGCGGGGGGATAAATGGGAAGGGAAGCGCAAAATGCGAAGACAACAGAAACACCCCCTCCCTGCCCACGGTGGCCTGAAGCGGCGCCTCCGCGGCAAAATCCGGGAGGAGTTCTGCCAGGGCCCGCGGATCGAGCACCGCGCCGCTCAGCATGTGGGCGCCAACTTCGCGCGCTTTTTCCAAAACCAGGATGTTGTCTTTGGAAAGTGCTCCAGCCTGACCGGAGTCGATGAGCTGGCAGAGGCGTAGCGCACAGGCCAAGCCCGCGGGGCCAGCGCCCACAATCACCACGTCGGCTTCCATGAGCGGTCGTTCCATGGCGGTTTGCCCTTGGTGTTGGGAGTCTAACTCGGTTTCTTGAGCTCTTCCAGCAGCGCCGGAACCACCTCAAACAAGTTGCCGACCACGCCGTAATCGGCAACTTCAAAGATGGGCGCTTCGGGGTCCTTGTTGATGGCAATAATAGTGCGCGCCGATTTCATCCCGACCAGATGCTGAATGGCGCCGGAAATTCCCAGCGCTACGTACAGCTTGGGAGAGACGGTCTGGCCTGAGGAGCCGATCTGCCGGTCCATGGGCAGCCAACCGCTGTCGCAGACCGGGCGTGAGGCGCCCAACTCGGCGTGCAGAACACTGGCGAGTTGTTGGGCCAACTCCATATATTTGGCCTCTTTCAAGCCGCGGCCCACCGCCACAATGCGCGCTGCCTGCGCCAGGTCAACCGTCTGCTGCGCCTCGTGAAAAGGCGCCTCGCTTTTGATCCGCGAAGGCTCCGGATCGACCGCGACGTCGCGCACCGGCGCCGGTTGCTCGCCGAGCCGTGGCGGCTCCTGAAATGCTCCAATCTGCAGGCTGACAAAGTACGGCGCGCCACCAGTGGCGGCAACGTCGGCCGCGAACTTGCCCTGAAAAATTGGACGGGTGAAAACCGGCTTTCCCTGCTCCACGCGCATGGCAATCACGTCGGAAATGAGAGCGCGGCCCGCTCTTGTCGCCAGACGGGGAGCGAAATCGCGGGTTCGATAACTGTGTGGAAATAGGACCAGGACGGGCTGCGTTGCAGTGATCAACTGCTGCAGCGCCTGTGTGTAAACGTCATAAGCGTAGCTGCGCAGCGCCTCGTGGCGGCCCTGCAGGACCGCTCGAAGCTGGTAGCGGCTCAGTTCCGCGCCGAGTTCCACATCGGGCGCCCCCACCAGGACGGCTTCAGCCGGCGCCTGCAGCGCTTCGGCCCACTTCTGCGCCGCCGCGATCACCTCCAGAGAGGCGCGGGTGAGTTTGCCATCCGAGTGCTCCACCACCGCCAGCACCGCTCCTTGCTGGGGAGCGTTGTTTTCATCACTGGTCATATTGCCGCCTTTCTGGCCTATTCGCCGGCTCCAATCCCCTGCGCTTTAAGGACACTCGCTATTCGCGCGGCCGCATCCTTCGCGGTTCCCGTGATGCGCTCCGTCTTCTTCTGCGCGCCAGGAACATAAAGCCGCTCAATCACCAGCCGGTTGAGTTCTACGCTGATGCCGTCGGTTTCGGCGTTGATTTTGCTCAAGGGCTTGCTTTTCGCCTGCTTGATTCCCATCAGGGTGGCATAACGCAATTTGTTGATGCCGGATTGAATGGTCAGCACCGCGGGCGTGGGCATCTCCAGGTACTGAAAGGCGCCGCCCTCCAACTCGCGCTTGACGCGAACGCCACCCGGGACCGGCTCGATTTGCATGATGATGGTGGCGTGGGGAATGCCCATCAGCTCGGCCAAAATGACGCCCACCTGCGCCGCTCCGGAATCGTCCGACTGCAGGCCAGTGAGGATCAGATCAAAGTGCTGGCCGGGGATGGCGCGGGTAATCGCCTCGGCGGTGGCAAAGCTGTCGAGCAACTGAGTGCCATCGCCCTCGACGTGGATGGCTTTGTCAGCGCCTTTGGCGAGCGCTTCCCGCAGTACCTGGGCTGCGCGCTGGGGGCCAACGGTAATCACGGTGACTTCGCCCCCGTGGGCCTCCTTTTGCCGGAGAGCCTCTTCCAGGGCATAGGCGTCGGGCTCGCTCACTTCATAGCTGACATCCTCAACAATCCAGCTGCCCGCGCTATTCAGTTTCAGGGGAGCATCCTTGGCCGGCACTTGTTTCAAACACACCAGTAATTTCACGCCGCCTCCTTACGAGCCAGGGCCGAGTCGAACTGCTTTCGAGTTCGAAATCGCAGGTCGAAGTGCTGGGTTGCCTATCAGGTCCCGTGCCGCTGCCTGGCAGAGCAGACCACCCCCTCCTAGTGTGTGCGCGCGGGCGGTTTGCTGGCAACAGGGATTGGATGCAGCTCTGCACAGAGAAGGCCAATTTGGGGCAAAGGCCTGACCGACCGTTCGTTTTCCGGATGGTTGAGCGGAACTAACCCCGCCGGCGAGCCCAGGCCTGCTGCAGAAGTTGCACCAGGCGCTCTTCCGCAGTGCTCTCGCTCATGGTCAATTCCAGCAACGCGAGCGGTTGGCGCGGTGGCGTTCCCGTCGCGGCCTGCGCGCGCACCACCGCATTCCATTGAGCGGGGTTGCACGGCGCTTCCAGATGCAGCAGCGTGAAAGGCGCCTCCGCCGCTTCCAGGTGCCGGTTCATTCGCATAATGCGCTCTGGAGAAAACTCGACCCCGACCGGGTCGCCATCGCGCTTTCACTTTCGCCAAAAAATTCGCATAGAGGCAACGGGCTGCAATCGGCCGCCGAATCGGCCGCGACTCCTATGGTAATGGGTTCGAAGCAGCTTTTGATGTGGCGTTGCCCTCAGGCGCCGAGGTGGAGCGCTCTTGCGGCGCTGCACTGGGATTTCGCAGCGCAGCACGCCAGGAGCAGGGAATTTGCAAAGGCTGGGTTAGTGCGGCGAGTCATTGCCCCACCTCCGGAGCCAAGCGCAAGGGCTGCAGCGTGCGGATCGTCCAGACGCTGCCTTCGGGAAGCTGCCAATCCCGGAGTTGTTGCGCGGCGGCGCCCGCCGCCGCGGGTGCTGCTCCAAGCAGCGCGGCGTATCCTAACCCTTTCCACGGATGGTGACTGAGAATACCCACCGCCGTGACTAAGGCAAACGTGGCCGCCCCCTTTTTCAACGTGCCGCGTGCAATGGAATGATCATCAAGCGCGGCGACAATACGGTTCCCAGCCTGGACTCGGGCGTCGGGCAGAGCGCCGGAGATCAGGGTGGCTCGCAACTGCACAAGCCGCCCACCGCTTAGGCGCAGGCTGAGAAATTGAAGCTGGATAAATGCCGGAGTGTGGAAGCGGGAAACGCTTTGTGCCGCTACCACATCGGCGCTGACCTGCAGGCCGGGCGGTAATCCGTCGCCGCCCTGGGTCTGGAACAAAACCCATTGTCCTGGTGTGGCGGTACGGCTGTAGAGCGGGTCAACCAGCAAGAGACGAATCAGCGCCCCGGCCGGCAGCGTGGGTGCGACAGGCGCTCCTCCATCGCTTGCCGGCTGCATTCCAGATGGAGACAATACTCGTTGTTGTGCCGTGCAACTGACGACCAGCGCGAACACCGCGAACAACGTTTGAGACCTCGCAAGCCCGGAACGCCTGCCGGATGTTGTTGAATTGAATATCATGGTGGCTGCCCTCCACAGCCAGTGTCCTCAGGCCTGTGGTGAGGGCCAAGCGACAGCGCACGGCATGCGGGCGATGTCGTCTTTTGTCGTGTGGGGCAATGCGTGTGAAGCAGGTGTTGGTCTCCGCCGCGGAGTCACTTCTTTGATCACGTGAGGATACCGAGCCATGTGGAGGCCGAGTTGAACGAGCGCCTGGACTCCTGGAAACAGATCGCCTCCTACTTTGGCCGCGATGTGCGGACGGTGCAGCGCTGGGAGCGGCTGGAAGGCTTGCCGGTGCACCGTCACGTGCACCAGCGCGGTGGGTCGGTTTGGGCCGATGTGGCGCAGTTAGAACAATGGCGCGCCCAGCGGCAACTCGCTCGCGACATTCCGGCGCAGCCGGAAGGGAAGGTTTCGCCGGGCTGGACAGAATATCTGAAAGGCCGAGTCTGGTGGAACCGCGCTGGCGAGGCCGCGGTCCGCAACTCCCTGCGGCATTACCAGTCGGCCTTGCGTTTAGACGGCAATCTGGTCCAGGCCTGGGAGGCTTTGGGCGAAAGTTGGTGCGCGTTGGGGTATTACGATCGCCAGCCGCCTCGCCCGTCGTTTGAGCAGGCACAGCAGTGCGCCGCACGAGCCCTGCAGTTGAATCCCCAAAGCGGTCCGGCTCATGCCGTTCTCGGAAACATCGCGTGGATGGCCGAGCGTTTACCCCAAAAAGCGGAGCAACTGCTGCGCTCGGCACTGCAGTTGGCTCCCAAACACATCTCCACTCATTACTGGCTCGCCATCTTCCTTGCCGCACGCGGTGAATCGGACAGTGCCAAACAAATACTGAAAGACGCGCTTCAGATTGACCCGGTAGCCCTCGCTGGGCAGCTTTGCGAAGTCACGATTGCGTATTTAAGCGATGAGCTGCCGGTCGCGGAGGCCGCTTCACGAGCATTGCTGGAACTGCACCCCGAACTGGCTGCGGCGCACCTGCTTCTCGGGCTGGTGCTGGAGGCGCAGGACCGCCTCCCAGAGGCGCTCGCCAGCTTCCGCCAGGCTTGGGAGCAGGGCGAACGCTCGCCAGCCTGTGTCGCCGCTATCGGCAACTTGCGGCGACGGACCGGTGACACAAAGGCGGCGGCGGAAGCCATTTCCGCATTACACGCCATGCGAGCGCAGGGCGCCTATGTTTCCGAACACGAATTCGCGGTGCTGGCGCTGGCGAAAGGTACCGAAACCGCCGCCAGGGAGGCGATCAACTGTTTGCGGCGCGCCTATGAAGATGGCAGCGCCTGGATGGTATTTCTGCCCTGCTCACCGCGATTTCGCTCTCTGCGCCACCGTCGCGATTTCCAGAAGCTTTGCGACCTCATCAACAAGGGCAGGGAAGACTAGAATGCCCTGTCGGCTCATCGTGCCTCCTTCTGGCGTCAAACCATGCTGAGCGCACTGGCATTGGGGTTGGGGACGGCGCTGTGTTGGGGCACGGCGGACTTTTTCGCCCGGCAATTGGCCGTTCGCTTCGGCTTTGTGCGCACGCTCTTTGCCATGAGCGTGGCCAGCGCGGCCGTCCTGGTGACGGCGGGTGCGCTGCGCCTGATCGATTTGAATCCCGGCGAGTTTCTGGTTCCCCTGCTCGCCTTGGGGCTGCTGAACACACTCGGTGGCTTGGTGCTCTATTACGCTTTCCAGCATGGTCCCCTGAGCGTGGTTTCGCCAATAGCTTCCGCCTTTCCTGTCGTTACTGGCTTGTTGGCGATCGGAGCCGGCCACGAACATGTTCTGACGCTGACGTTGCTGTGTGCCGGCGCGGTGGTGCTGGGAACGGTGCTGGTGGCGACGCCCGGCAACTCCAGTACCCCTCCCGATCCGCACCGCCGCCGTGCTGTGCTTGGCGCACTGGCCTCGGCGCTGGTGTTCGGCCTGATGTGTTATCTCCTGGGACGCTACGCCAGCCGGATCCCCGCGGCGGCGCCGATTGCCGTTTTCCGAATCGTGGGTGTATTGGTGCTGCTGGTCCCTGTATGGCTCCTTCCGAAAAGGACAGCTTCGGGGAATGGACTGTTGCCAGGGGCGGCTGCTGATCGGAAGCCGCGTGCTCTGCTTGGATTGCTGCGTTCACCTCTGGCCTGGGCAGTCGGTGTTCTCGATAGTGGCGGCTACATCTGTTACGCCTTGGGAACCCGGAGCGGACCAATTACCGTGGTCGCTGCTGTCGCAGGATTGTTTAGCGCCTGGACCGTGGTGCTGAGTCTGGTGTTCTTGCGCGAGCGGCTGCGGGGATGGCAAGTGGCTGGACTCGCGTTGATTTTTGCGGCACTACTGATATTCGGCCTGCGGAGTTGAAGAGCGGCTTCAATGGCTCACGCCGGATCGCGTAATGAGCAGCCCTCGGTTAAAATGGGGACATGCGTTTGCGCCATTCGCTGGACGTCCTCGCGGCCAGCCTCGGTTTTATTTTCCTTACTGATCACAGGCTCCATTCTCCTCATCACCATCTGTTGTGGATCGAAACGGGCTTCACCGCCCTCTTTATGGCTCTGTGGGCATTGGCTCGATTCCAATTGGGGAGTTCCTTCTCGGTGCGGCCACAAGCGCGCGCCCTGGTCACTTCGGGCCTGTATCGCTATTTCAGCAATCCTGTTTACTTCTTCTCCACTTTCGCGCTCACCGGCTTGGTGATGTTGTCTCACCAATACCGCTGGCTTTCCGCACTCCCGCTGCTGATAGCCGTACAAACTCTCCGGGCTCATCGCGAAGGGAGAGTGCTGCGCGAAGCGTTTGGAGACGAATACCTGGCCTATCGCCAGCGCACCTGGTTCTAGGTGTTGGGTTCTGATGGCATGCCGGTGAAGGGTCTTGATTTCGAAGCCCTCCGCCCCGGTTTGGAACTGTTTAACGCGGGCAAGTTTTTCGAATGCCACGAAGCATGGGAAGACCGCTGGCGCGAGCAGTGTGGAGATGAGCGGCAGTGGCTGCAGGGCCTTATTCAGATCGCGGTTGGATACCACCACTGGACACATGGCAATCCTGCGGGTGCGCGGAGTCTGTGGAGGCGTGGTCAGGCAAAGATCGCCTCGATGCCGGGGGAGTGGCATGGCCTCTGTATTGAGAGCTGGCGCGTGGCGGTGAATGCCTTTGTGCGCTGCGCCGAATGCAATCGGGCCGCCGGAAATCCGCCGCGGCTCGCGGTGGCGGGAGAGCGGGAATAAATGTCTTCACAATCCAATAGCATGATTGGCCGTTGGGCTGAAGAGGTGGTCGCCTGTGAGCGCTGTCCGCGGCTGCGCGCCTATTGTGAACTGGTAGCTCTACAAAAGCGCCGGGCATTTCAGGACGAGGTGTATTGGGGCAAACCGGTCCCTTCTTTTGGCGACCCGGATGCGTCACTTCTGATTGCCGGGCTGGCGCCAGCGGCGCATGGCGCCAACCGCACGGGGAGAATGTTCACAGGAGACCGGAGCGGAGATTTTCTTTACGCGGCGCTCTACCGTTGTGGCTTTGCCAACCAGCCGCGAGCCCTGCATGCGCGCGATGGCTTAGCGTTATCCGGCGCCTACATTACGGCTTCGGCGCATTGCGCGCCCCCGGACAATAAACCCTTGCCGGAGGAATTGGATGCCTGCCGCCCGTTTCTGCGTCGCGAGCTTCTGGAATTGCCCAATGTACGCGTCGTCTTAAGTTTGGGAGCCTTAGGTCACCGGCAGGTTGTCACCGTGCTGCGCGAGGCGGAGCAAGCCGCTGGGGGAAAGACCACGCTGCGCTACGCCGATTTTCCCTTCAGCCATGGCGCTGAGTTCAAGGTCACGGCGCCGCGCCCGCTGTACCTGCTCTGCTCCTTCCATCCCAGTCAGCAGAATACCTTTACGGGAAAGCTGACCGAAGCAATGCTGGATCGGGTTTTGCTGCGTGCGCGGGAACTGGCGGGAAGGAAGATGGCCGCCAAAGCCCAACGCTCGGCCAAATGAAAGGGCCGGAGCCGCTTCGTGTGCGGTTCCGGCCCTTTTGAGGTGGGTTCTGGTCAGGTTCTAGCGCCCGTAGTGGCCAGCGTTCTTCTGGGCGTAGTCCTTCCACTTTTCCGGCAGATCGTCGAGAGCGAAGATCGCCGAAACCGGACAGACCGGGACGCAGGCGCCACAGTCGATGCATTCGGCGGGGTCGATGAACAGCTGTTCGCTGCCTTCAAACTCTGCTTCGTCCTTTTTGGGGTGAATGCAGTCGACCGGGCAGGCATCGGTGCAGGCCGTGTCCTTGGTTCCAATGCAGGGTTCGGCAATGACGTAGGGCATTTGACGTTGTAATCCTCTCAGAGCACTGCGAAGTTGTGGTGGTTGGCCCGCCGGCAGGCTGCCCGCAAAGAGCCTTGGGAACTCCCTTTGCGGCCCGCACGTTGTGGTCCAAGTTGTTCATTATAGGAGGTAATGCCGACACTCGACAACCCCTTTGGCATCAGTGGTTTTTCTATGGGCTGTATTTAAAGCTTGGATTGTACTTTCACCTCTGCAGCGGTTCTAATAGAAGCGGCATATTGCGAGCAGAGTGCGAAGGCGAGGTGCGCTGGCGGCAGAGTGCATGTGTGGCGCTGCCCGTCATTGGAAGTTTTAACTAGTGCCTCAGGAATTTTAAGCACGCCGATGTAAAGTCGGCCAAGGCGGAGCACCACCACGGCTGTGGCTCCGCAAGGGAGAGACACGTGCAGCAAAAATGGCAGGACCACGATGCCTGTGGAGTCGGGTTTATTGCGCAGTTGGGCGGCGCCGCCTCTCGTGAGGTAGTCGAGCGCGCATTGCTAGCCCTGCAGCGCCTCAATCACCGCGGCGGTGTTGACGCCGACGGCTGTAGCGGTGACGGCGCCGGCCTGTTGACGGCTCTGCCTCATGCTTTTTTCCGCGCTGCTGCCGTTGCCCAGGGCGTCCAACTCCCCGAACGCTTTGCCGTTGGCATGTTGTTTCTGCCCAATGATCAGCTGGCCGCCGCGCAGGCGGCGGTGGAGGCCGCTGTTCGCGCCTCCGATCTGCATTTTCTGGGCTGGCGCGAAGTGCCGTTGGAGCCCCGCCATCTCGGGCCCCGCTCGGCCATGACGCTGCCGTTGATTTACCAGTGTTTTGCCGCGGCCAAGGACCCTTCCGCGGACCTGGAGCGCTTGCTCTTCCTGGCCCGCAAACGGGTGGAGGCCACGGCTCCCGCTGAGACCTACATCTGCTCGTTTTCCGAGCGCACCATCGTCTACAAGGGATTGCTGGTGCCCTGGCAGCTGTCCGCTTTTTACCCCGATCTGGCCAATCCCGGTTTCGTCAGTAACTTCGCCGTATTTCACCAGCGCTACTCCACCAACACCAGTCCCAGTTGGCGATTGGCGCAGCCCTTCCGCATGGTCGGGCATAACGGCGAGATCAACACCATCGGCTCGAACCGGCGTTGGGCGCGCGCCCGTCAGCATCAATTGCGGCAGGAATTCCGTGCCCCGGAGTGGTTCAAAGCGCTTGAGGAAAACGTCAGTGATTCAGCTAGCCTCGACAATGCGCTGGAAATCCTGATACGGCAGGGCTACAGCCCCGCCGCTGCCATGTATCGCCTGATGCCGCCGGCTTGGGAGCATGACGACAGCCTCCCGGCGGGACTTCGTGTCTATCTGGAGGCGGAGGCCCGTGACCAGGAGCCCTGGGATGGACCCGCCGCGGTGATCTTTAGCGACGGCCGCATGGTTGGCGCCAAGCTGGACCGCAATGGATTGCGCCCCATGCGCTACACCGTCACCGCCGATGGCCTGGTGGTGGTCGGCTCGGAAGTCGGCATTGCTGATTTTGGCGACAAACGCATTGTCGAACGCAATCGCCTCGGACCGGGCGAGCTGGTGCTCGCCGACCCGCAGGGCGGTCACTTTTACCGTCCCCATGAAATCTCCGAACTCCTGGGCCTGGGTGGCCAGGGAAACGCAGCGGTCAGATACGTTCCTATGCCGGTTGTCGAGCCCGGCGTGCATTTCGGCCACATCGCTCCCGATGACGCTGCCAACGCCGAGATACCGGAAGACATCGCCGGCATTGCCAATGCTCAGACCGTGAGTGGTCCTTCCACGCCCAACCTGATGCAAGTGGCCTCCGCGGCGGGCTTTACACAGGATCAGTACAAGCTGCTGTTTAAGCCTTTGATCGAGAGTGGTAAGGATGCCACTTTCAGCATGGGCGACGACGCGCCGCCGGCTTATCTCTCAGGTCAGCAGCGCCTGATTTGGGACTATTGCAAGCAGCGCTTTGCCCAGGTGACAAATCCTCCCATTGACTCGCTGCGGGAAGCGCATGTGATGTCGCTGGACGCCTACCTGGGCGGCTCGCCGGTGAAGTTGAATTCACCTTTGCTGGATCAGAGTCAGTTCGAGCGCCTACCCGCTCTGAGCGGCAAGGTCGCTCATTTCATCCCGCTGGACTTTGAGGCGAAGGGTGGCGTCGTGGCGGCGCGCGCCGCTTTGGACCGTATTCAGCAGACCGTTCGCGCGCTGAACTCTCAGCAACCCGGTCTGGTCGTTCTCACTGACCGTGGCATCAGTGCAACCCGCGCTGCTTTGCCGGTGCTGCTAGCGGCCGCCCTTGCATGGAAAACCCTGGTTGAGGAGCAGGCCCACCACATGCCGTTGGTGGTCGAGACGGCGCAGGTTTGGGATACCCATCATTTCGCGATGCTGGCCGCGGTCGGTGTGACCGCCATTCATCCCTACGTAGCCTGGGAGATGACCGCCCGCATCTCAGCCCATGGCCCGGATCACTTCCGCTATGGCGTTGAGGCGGGGCTGCGCAAGGTATTGGCCAAGATGGGTATTTCCACCCTGGCCAGCTACCGCAATAGCCATCTGTTTGAAACCGTCGGGTTGAATAACGAAGTTGTGGAGCAATTCTTTGAGGGCGCTTCGGCCCATCTCAGCGGCGTTAGTTTGGATCAGTTGCTGCAGGAGGCGATCGCCCGCCATGAGGCAGCTTTTGCGCCGGCGGAAGCCAGGACGGTCTCCAATGAACCTGTCGACATCAATCAGCTTCGCGATGCCGGCCTCTACCGTTATCGTCACGGCGGCGAGCAGCACTCCACCTCTCCGGATCTGGTGCGTCGCTTCCACGCTTATGTGAAAGCGCCCACGCCGGAGAAATATCGCGAGTACGCCAACTACGTGAACAGTCGCCCGGCCGTCGCCATTCGCGACCTGTTTCAGTTCCGTCACGCCTCGCTGCCGCCCACCGGCGATATTGAAAGCGCCTCCTCGATCATGCGCCGTTTTTGTACCCAGGCCATGTCTTTGGGCGCTATTAGCCGCGAGGCGCAGCGCGCCCTGAGCGTGGCCATGAACCGCATTGGTGGCCGCAGTAATACCGGTGAGGGCGGCGAAGACTCCGACAACTACACCATTGATCTGGAAGCCAACAACAAGATCAAACAGGTGGCTTCCGCCCGTTTCGGCGTGACCGCGCAGTATCTGGTGCACGCGGAAGAGCTGGAAATCAAGATGGCGCAGGGCGCCAAGCCCGGGGAAGGCGGCCAGTTGCCCCCCGCCAAGGTGTCGCCCTACATTGCCCGTTTGCGGCACGCCGTGCCGGGAATGGCTCTGATTTCTCCGCCGCCCCACCATGACATTTACTCCATCGAAGATCTGGCGCAGCTCATCCACGACTTGAAGGCCATTAATCCGAGCGCGCGTGTGGGCGTCAAATTGGTCGCCGGCGCCGGCGTTGGCATTATTGCCGCTGGCGTGGCCAAGGCCGGTGCGGACGTGATTACCATCGCTGGTTTTGACGGTGGTACCGGCGCTTCGCCCTTGACTTCGATCAAGAATACGGGCCTGCCCTGGGAAATCGGCTTGCGCGACGCGCATAACATGCTGGTGCGCTGCGGCTTCCGCTCCCGCGTGCGGCTCAGGGTGGATGGCGGATTCAAATCCGGCCGCGATGTCGTCATTGGCGCCCTGCTCGGCGCCGACGAGTTTGGGTTCGGGACCAGCGCGCTGGTGGCGGTGGGCTGCGTCATGGTGCGGCAATGCCACCTCAACACCTGCCCCACCGGAATCGCCACCCAGGATGAGCGCTTACGGCAGAAGTTTGCCGGTACGCCGGAGATGCTGATTGCTTATTTTGAAGGCGTTGCCCAGGAAGTGCGTGAACTGCTCTCGCAACTGGGCGCCCGTTCCATTGAGGACATTGTTGGGCGCGTCGATCTGCTGGAACCGCGCGATCCCGGCGACGCCGAAAAAATCGGCGACTTGTTGGACACACTTCCCGAACTGCGGCATCCGCTACGCTGCCTGTTTACCGAGCGGCCTACCCTGCAACAGCGCTTGGTGGAGGTGCTCGACCGGGCGGAAAAAACCGGCCATGTGCAGGCCGTGCTGCCGATTGGCAACAGCGACCGCAGCGTGGGTGCGCGTCTGACCGGCGAAGTGCTGCGCCGCTTCGGGCAAAACGGCATTGCGCCCGGTACATTCGAATATGAGTTCCGCGGCAGCGCCGGACAGAGCTTTGGCGCCTTCCTGGGCCGGGGCATTCGCTTCGTGCTCAAGGGCGAGGCTAACGACTACGTCGGTAAGTGTATGAGCGGCGGTGAAATTATCATCAGCGCCGGTTCGGAGGCTTCTCGTCGCGGCGATGTTGTTTTGGGCAACACCGCCCTTTATGGCGCTACCTCCGGTCAGCTCTACGCGGCGGGACGCGCCGGAGAACGCTTTGCCGTTCGCAACAGCGGCGCCCTGGCGGTCGTCGAGGGAACCGGACAGCACGGCTGTGAGTACATGACCGCCGGCTTGGTGGTGGTGCTCGGGCCTACGGGAGCGAACTTCGGCTCCGGAATGACAGGAGGACTATCCTATGTTCTCCGCGATCATCTGCCGCAGTTCCGTTTTCATGATGAATACGTGAAAGTGGAGGCGATCAGCGAGGCGGAGGAAGAGCACCTGCGCGAGGTCCTGGAGACCCACTTCCGCCTCACCGAAAGCCAGCGTGCCAGCCGCCTGCTGTCGACTGCGGGTGCACTGCCGCTGGTCCGTGTCCAGCCACTGAAACTGCCCTGCTCGATTGAGGCTACCTGGGCGTCAGTGTTGCCGAGCGCGGCGGACAGGCTTGCGGCCGAGAGCGCCTCCAGCGTGGACGCCACTGCGGCGACGGTTTAATTCCAGAAGAAACACGAGGCGGGAGTAAGCACCCCAGATTTGGAGATGCTCACTCCCGCCCTTTTTTGTTGTGATGTTTTCAATCAGGCTGCCTTACGACCGCCCAAGTGCGCACCTGCATCCCGCAGGTCCTGTACGAGTTTCTCGCTGAAGCCCGGGATTCCTTTCAGATCGTCCCAACTTTGGAACGGACGGCTCTGGACCAGGCGTTGTGCTCGTTCCCGCCCCAGACCGCCAACCCTCTCCAGCTCTTGTTCACTCGCGCTGTTTAGGTCGACTCCCTGGGCGTCGCCAATGGCTCCGCTCATCGATTACCTCCTGGGTTGTGTGTTTGTGTGCGGCGTTCGCACGCTTCGGTAGATGTTTACCGCGAAGCTCGGGTGGCCCGCGCCACGGGCGGAGGGCGGGCCTGCAAATCGGATGCACGTAAGCCGCAGTCAACGGCGCCCGGGATCCTTACGAGCTATCCCCAAGCCGCGCCGCGCGGCTTGGGGTAGGGCCGGACACCGAAGCGGGTGGAATAAAAGCGGCCGTGCCGACTGGTCGGCTAGTCTCCTCCATCACCTGCCGCACAAGCCCGCCGTGCTATAACGGAGACAGTTCACGGGAGAGCTCCGCATGGACTTTCAGCTCAGTGATGAACAGTTGGACCTGCAAAACTCCATCCGGCAGTTTGCCGAAAAAGAGATTGCTCCGCACGTGATGGAGTGGGATGAGGCCCAGGCATGGCCTGCGGAGGTCATCCGCCAGCTTGGCGAAATGGGCTTGCTGGGCGTGATCTTCCCTGGCGAGTTGGGCGGCGCAGGCCTTGGTTATATGGAGTATTCCATCGCCATCGAAGAGCTTGCTCGCGTGGACGGCAGTGTTGCCCTGATCGTTGCTGCCCACAACTCACTCTGCACGAACCATATCTACGTTTGTGGCAACGACGAGCAGCGGCGGAAGTACATTCCCAAGCTGGCCAGCGGGGAATGGATCGGCAGTTGGGCTTTGACCGAGCCGGGCGCGGGCTCCGATGCCGCTGGCGCTCGCACTACCGCCGTGCGAGATGGCGACGGTTGGATCATTAACGGCACCAAAACGTTCACCACCAATGGACATCACGCCGACGTTTGTGTGGTGATTGCCGTCTCTCCCGGTGAAGAGCAACCCGCGGGCAAGAACCGCGACAACCGTCATGCCATGTCGGCCTTCGTTGTGGAGAAGGGCACTCCTGGGTTCCGTGCCGGTAAAAAAGAGAACAAGTTGGGTATGCGCGCCAGCGACACTGCCGAAATGATCTTTGAGGATTGCCGCGTGCCCAGCGCCAATCTGATCGGCAAAGCCGGCGAGGGCTTTGTCGATTCGCTGCGGATCCTCGATGGGGGGCGCATCAGCATCGCTTCGCTTGGCTTGGGAATCGCCCAGGGCGCCTTCGAAGCCGCTACACGCTACTCGTTACAACGCAAGCAGTTTGGCCAGGCGATTTCCAGCTTCCAGGGAATTCAGTGGAAGCTCGCCGACATGGCTACCGAAATCGATGCTGCGCGTCTGTTAACACGCCGTGCCGCCTGGATGAAAGACAATGGGCAGCGCGTTACGCGCGAATCGGCAATGGCCAAGCTCTACGCCGGAGAAGTGGCCGTTCGTGCCGCCGACGAATGTGTGCAGATTCACGGCGGCTATGGCTTCATCAAAGAGTACCCGGCCGAGAAGTACTACCGGGACGTGAAACTCTGCACCATTGGCGAAGGAACCAGCGAAATTCAGCGCCTCGTCATTGCCCGCGAGCTGCTGCGACAGGCGCAAGGGATCTGAACTCCTCAACTCACCTGCAGCATGATCTTGCTGTACCGTGCGGGTGTTGCGTCCCAATCGCTGAGCAATTCCGGTCCTTTCTCCAGCGGTGCCACCGTGGTGATCGTCTCGCGCGCTGGAAACCGGCCCTGCTCCAACATGCGGATCACCTCGCGGAAATCCTCCGGCAGCGCGTTGCGGGAACCGCGAATGTCGAGTTCCTTTTGCACAAACAGCCGCGTCTCGTAGGACACCGGCTCTTTGGCGTAGCCGATATAAACTACACGCCCGGTAAAGGCCACTTCTTCAACGGCCGCGCGAAAGGTTTGTGGCAGACCAATCGCTTCGATGACTACATCCGGTCCGCGGCCCTGCGCGATCTCCTGCAGAGACGCGTGCAACTCCTGCCGCTCGGTGTTGATGCAGTGCGTGGCCCCGGCTAATTTTGCGATCTCCAACTTGTGATCATCCACGTCTACCGCGACCGTCTCCGCCCCCCGGAAAGCACATGCCGCCACCGCGCCCAGTCCCACACCGCCACATCCAATAACGACGGCGATTTCTCCCGGGCGGACCTCGCCCCGTGCGGCGGCATGAAAGCCCACCGACAGGGGTTCCACAAGACAGAGTTCCTGGAGTTCCAGACGCGCCGGAAAAAGCTTGTTGGGAGCTACACTGATGAACTCCCGCAGCGCGCCATCGCGTTGCACCCCCAGCGTCTGGTTGTGCTGGCAGGCGTTGGGACGGCCGCGCAGGCAGGCAGCGCAGGCGCCGCATTGAGAATAGGGGTAGACCGTGACGTTGGCGCCGTCGGGCAGAGTGGCGCTGCCGCCGCTGACGATCGTGGCGGCGATTTCGTGGCCCGGAATTCTGGGATAGCTGACCAGCGGATTGCGCCCGCGAAAAGAGTTCAAATCGGTGCCGCACAGACCTACCAGCCGAACCTGCAGCAGCGCTTCGCATGCTGCTGGGCCGGTTGCCTGCACCTCACGAACCGCAATGTCTCGAGGTCGTTCTAAAATGAGCGCTTTCAACTGAACACCGCCTCCGTGAGCCACGGGCTTGCGCAACTTTGGAACTGTTCCGCCCCGATCACTATACTATTGAGGCCGCCGCGCGGACTCCGCCGGGGCAGACAAGGCGCCAGTATGCTCCGTTCCGGAATTCTCAACCCGGCCGTCAACTCCTTACTCAGCCGTGTTCGCCACACCAACCTGCTGGTGATCGCGGATCGCGGCTTCCCGTTCTTCCCACAAATTGAAACCGTGGACCTTTCGCTGGTCGATGATCTGCCCAAAGTCCTTGATGTTTGGCGAGCCCTGATCCCCAACTTCAGCGTGGGCGCCGTGTATATGGCAGAAGAGTTCCTGGGCGTTAACCAGCCGGACACGGTGTCACAATTCAGGCAGGCACTTGGGAGCGTTGCTTTGCATTTCGAGCCGCATGTCATGTTCAAAAGTCGGATTCCCTCCGCCATTGGCCTGATTCGAACCGGCGACACTGTCCAGTACGCGAATATGATCCTTGAATCCGCCTGAGAGGCGAGCCACCGACTCCTCCCTGCGGGAGGAAATCGCAGGTGGAGGGCCGCGAAATTCCTAAGGGCGGCCCCCTCGCGCGGGGGAGGAGCCCGGCCTCGGCGGCTTCACGTTCTCACTGGAGAACGTGCCAGCGACCCAACGGTAAGCAATGCCAGCGCGCGGCTCAGGAGACGAGGCCGTGCCTCCCAACTATGAGCAATGCCGGCGGGCGGCGCAGGAGACAAGCGGCCCTGCCGCATGCTGCGCGAGCCTTAGACCTGCAGGTGCGAATTCTCTTCATCTTCCGCCGGCAGCACTCCTTCTGGGAGCACTCCGCCGTTGTACTCGGCCAGCCGGCTTTTCCACTTCAGGAAGTCGGTGATCGACTGTGGTTCGATTCGCACCTCCACCCGGCGCAGGCTGGCCAGCAGCAGATTCATTTCCTTCAGCAGCCCAACCTCGGTCCGCTGACTCTGCCGTGCCGGTTTCACCCGCACGACGATATCACCGCGCTCGACCTCCAATAGCCCCCACCCGGTCGGCAGCTCATCCGCCCGGATTAGCCCCGCCGGCGCCAGGTAGAGGCGCTCACATCCCAACCCTTCGCGGGGCTTCAGGCGGAAAGGCTTGTTCGCATCAGCCAGAAAATCGCCGCGGGTCGCTTTGCACTCCACCACCACGGATCGGCATTGGCCCTTCCACCCGATTGCATCCGGTACCTCACCGGTGGAACAGTACTGCTCGGAAAGGACAATGCCGCAGCCGTAGCGCCGCAGCCAGGCCACTGCGCGGATGACCAGCTTGTCATGGGCGGAAACGGACATGCCTAGTTGTAGCACTGAATAGTGCAGGATGGGAAAACCCTTTTTGGAACAGGAAAGGGCGCTCCCGCTTCACTAGCCCGGTTCGAGTCAATCTCAAGCGGCCTTGCCGCTTCATCCGCTGCCGGCGCTGGCTCTTTTCGCAACGCCAAGAACTCGCATACAGTCTAAAAGGTATGGGGACTCGTCAGCTACATCTGCCAGCGCTTGCGCTGCTGACTGCTTCATTCGTCGTCAACGCCCATGCCGCGGTTCATCCGCCGCACAACACTAGGGCCGCCCGAGCGCATACGACCGGACTTGCCGTTGTCGCAACTCCGCCGGCACTGCCGCCTGTTGCCCAACTGCGCCCCCTCCTGCTGCACAACTTCATCCAGGATGAAATGGCGAATACGCACTTTTCTCATGTGGAACACGACGAGATCGGTCGTAACGGCAAATGGGAAGGGTATACGGCAACCATGTTTTACGTGAAGGGGCATCCTGTTCGCCAGATTACCGCGTTGGATGCCCGCCAACTCTCGCCTCAGGAACTGGCGGGACAGGCAAACGCGGCACGGCAGACTGCCACAGATGATGCCAAGCGCGACTGGGCCCCCTTTGGGGTGGTGAAGGTGAGCAAAGAGCAGATCCCGTTTTCCCAACTGGCCAACGATTACCTGTACGGCACACCCAGCTTGCGAACCTGGCGGGGCCGCCCCACTTGGGTCCTGCCCATGACACCCAATCCGGATAACAAAAGCCGTTCAAGGGCGGAAGACATTCTTTTGTCATCCCGTGGTGAATTGTGGGTGGATGCCCAGGATCTCCATGTCGTGCGAATTCAGATCCACATGTTTCAACCTGTCCGTTATCTTCTCGGCGTGCTGGCCACGGTTCACGCGGCGAATCTGGACATGCAGTTGGAGCGCTACGCACCTGGCGTCTGGGTTCCCCAAAAAGTACAGTTTGGAGCGAATGCCACCATCGCGTTCCTGAAGCATTGGTCTGAATCCAAACAGCAAGACTTTTGGAACTATCAGCCCCACGCCGAGTAGAGCCCGGTTGCATCTCACCGCGTGCTTTCTTGCCGCTCGGAAGGGAGCGCAGTGAACGTGCGAGCCACCCGGGCATGACGCCTGTCGCCAGCCTTCGGGGCTGCCATGGCGCGACTGGAAACAGGCTTCTTTACCCCAAACATGCTTACCCGCTAAAATGGGCAGCATCAGGTTCTGTCAGGTTTTCTGGTTTCAATGACACAACTACAGAAATGGGCGGCGGTTTTTGGCTTGGCGCTCTGCGCGATAATTTTTGTCTTCTCCGCCGATGCTCACTCGGGCCAGCACACCGACTGGCTTTTGCGGCAGATCCTTCATGTCCTGGCTATTCCTGCGCCGCACCCGCCACGCTGGACGGAGTGGAGCCACCTGTTCAGGAAGACCGGACACGTTTTGCTCTACGCCACCCTGACGCTGCTCGCGTATTTGTTCTTTGCTGGCAGTGCCCGTTTCCGGCCGCGATTTGCATGGAAAGCACTGCTGTTTTGTTTGTTGTACTCCTCTTCCGACGAGCTTCACCAGCGCTTTGTCCCCTCCCGCGGCCCCTCAGTTCATGATGTATTGCTGGACACGGCGGCGGGCGCCGCCACATTAGCTTTGTTGGCTCTCGTAAGCTGGTTTCGAGGTCCCAACAGTCGCATGCGTCAGGCCGGGGATTCGGACCATGGTCGCAACGAGGCCGCTGATCTTTCTGCTGGTGAGCCCAGTCCAGGCCTGAAGCGCTCCACTAGTGGTGTCCAGACGGTACTAGACGCGAAGCGCCTGGACGCCTGACCCGTCTTTGGCGCTTTTCCCATTGCGCAGGGGCGGCGCAACGCCCCGAAATGACGTAAACTGTATCGGAAACTGCGCAAAGTCTGTCTGCTTGGGCTGTTGTCCAAGTTTGTCAGGAAAACGGTTCAGTCGCTTTGGAAGCCATCCCGCCTTCTTAAGGCAAGCGCTCCTTCGAATGAACCGCTTCGCTGGCCAACTGGGCTGGCCAGGGATCGAGGTTTTTTGAGCCGATGAAACGGATCGTTGTCTTTTCCCTCACCGCTGTATTTGCCGTCGCCAATTCGGCCTGCCTGTTTCACCACAAGCAGATGGCCAACCCCTTGGCCAACGTCCACTCGCAGCAGCCCGACAAAGAGCTCTTCGACAAGGCCATGAAGGCCATCAACAAAGATCAGTTCACGGTCGCACGCCTCTCGCTGCAGACGCTGATCAACACCTATCCCGACAGCCAGTACCTCGCGCGCGCGAAGATGGCGATTGGCGATTCCTGGTACAAAGAGGGTGGCGCCGATGGCCTTGCCCAGGCGGAGGCCGAGTACAAGGACTTCATCACGTTTTTCCCGAATATGAAGGAAGCCGGCGAGGCGCAGTTCAAGATCGCCCGTATTCACTTTGATGAATTGCAAAAGCCGGATCGTGATCCTACCCAGGCCGAAGCCGCCGAGCGCGAACTTCGTGACTACCTGGTGAACTATCCTTACGGCGCCTATAGCGGACAGGCCATGCAGATGCTCCGTGAGGTGCAGGAGGTTTTGGCCGAGCGGCAATTTCGGATTGGCGAGTTCTATCTACTGCGGCAAAATTATCGCGCCGCCCAGAACCGCCTGCTGCATACCGTGACCAACTATCCCTTGTACAGCAAGGGCGACATCGCCATGGCCGACCTGGCCCGTTCCTTTTACGAGTCGTCGGGCTACTACTTCCAGGCTTCTGACAAAGCCAAAAATCCCACGATCAAAAAGCTGCTTATCCAGAATGGAAACGCGGATCGCACCCAGGCGGTGCACTTCTATTCCAAGCTGATTCGCCGTTATCCGCTCAGCCCTGAGGTGCATCAGGCGGTTGCGCGCTTGAGCGCCTTACACGCTCCCATTCCTCGCCCGACCCCGCAGGAGATTGCCTTTAATCGCCAGGAGATCGCCAGCCGGCGTCAGCTTACCCGCTTGCAGCGCCTGCTGAGCACGTTTGAGGGTGCCCCGAAGGCCCAGTTGGCCACCGCGGATCGGGTTGGGAAGCCGACCGTTACCGCGCCGACGATCACCAACGTCAATGGCGCTTACGAGAATATTTCCGCCGCCCCCGCCACCAGTTCCGCGTCCAATTCGGGCCAGGTCCAGTTGGAGTCGGTTTCCTCATCCGGGCTTAACGACTCGCAAAACGGCACGATTGCTACTGCAACCCAGAATAGCCAGTCCCAGGTGTTGACCCCGGATCAAATCGACAAACAGAAAAAGCAGCGCATTCTGGAGGAACAGATTCACGAGAACGTCCCCGTCACCCAGAAAAAGGAAAACATCTTCGAGCGCGTGCTGCCCTGAACGGGCCTGCGTTGTGTTGGCAATTGGCCGAAGCGGCGCCGCTTTCCCCCGGTGGATAGCGAATGCTGCTTCGGCCTTATTTGTTATGCGAGACTGAAAAGGAGGAACGACGGCGTTATCATGCCAGATTTGCGCATTGGATACGGTTGGGATTCCCACGAGTTTGCCCCCAATACCCCCTTGTGGCTGGGTGGGGTCCAGCTCGACTCGCCCCTTGGACTGGCGGGCCACAGCGATGGTGACGTCCTGCTGCATGCGCTCTGCGATGCCTTGCTGGGCGGGCTGGCGTTAGGCGATATCGGCGCTTTTTTTCCCCCCGGCGATCCGCAATGGCGGGGTGCGGCCAGCAGCTTGTTTGTGCGGCATGCTCTGGATCTGGTTCACCAGCAAGGCTGGGATGTCGTCAATATCGATGCCACTCTGATCCTTGAAAAGCCCCGGCTGCAACCGCTCCGTGATCGCTTGCGGCAAAACGTGGCGGAGATTCTGAAGGTTGGGATCGAGCGCGTCTCCATCAAAGGCAAAACGCCCGAAGGCATGGGCACCGGAAACGCCGCCATCGCCCATGTTACGGCTCTGCTTGCAAAGCGCGCCTGAGCGAGCTCCCATGGCGCGGATGAGAAACAGCGGATTCTGATGCTAAACAACGCCGAGCTTCTGGCCTACCTCGGGCGGCAGCCTCACGGACGCGCATCGCTCAAGCAGATGCTTCGTGAGCTGCATATCAAGAGCCACGAGCGCCGCCTGTTGCGCTCTCAGCTCAATGATCTTGTCAGGACCCGCCGCATTGTGCAGACCAGACACCATTTCGAACTGGCGCCGTCGCCGTCCGCGCGCCGCGTCGCCAAGACGGCGCCGGTTCAAGCTTTGGCCGCCGACGAAGTGCGCGGGCGCATCAGCATTCACCGCGATGGTTTTGGATTCGTCCTGCCTTGGCGTGAATCCCCTGGACCCGCGGCCGATAAGGCCGCCGACATCTTTATTCCTCCACCCTTTCTCGGCAATGCCATGCACGGGGATACGGTTGTGACCAAGGTTCTTCGCCGCGGCGGCACTCCGGGCGAACTCCGTTTGGAGGGTAAAGTAGTACGCATTCTGCAGCGCGCCCATGCCACGGTCGTGGGCGAGTTTCATTACGCCCGGCCATTTAATTTTGTGAGGCCGTTTGACGATCGCCTTCGCGAGCCAATCCTGATTCCCCGCGGTGCGGAGATGCCGCCCGATCTCAGCCTCGCCGATCTGCACCGTACTCTCGGCAGCGAAAGTAAAGCCGCTCGCCAACGTTTCGCCAGCGCCGCCGAGCCACTGGAAGGCGCAGTGGTGGATGTGGAGATCAGCTCTTATCCCAGCGCTACCGGCGAAGCCCGCGGCCGCGTCATTGAAGTCCTGGGCTATCGCGACGACTTCGGCGTCGATGTCGAAATCGTTATTCGCAAGCACCATTTGCCCCACCGCTTTCCCCCAGAGGTGCTGGATCAGGCGGCCAATCTGTCCGCCGGCGCCCGCCTGCGGGAGGGCGAGCGCGCGCCGGCGTTGTCTGATATCGAGGGCAGGGAAGACTTCCGTTCCCTCTCCATCGTGACAATCGACGGGGAGACCGCCAAAGACTTCGATGACGCCGTGCTGGTCACCCGCCTTGCAGACGGATACGAACTTCAGGTGCACATCGCCGATGTGTCGCATTACGTGCTCCCGGAGTCTCCCATTGACCGCGAAGCCCGTTTGCGCGGCACCTCGGTTTATTTCCCCGATCGCGCCATCCCCATGCTCCCCGCGGTGCTGTCCAACGATCTGTGCAGCCTCCGCCCGGCATTGGACCGTCTGGTGCTTTCCTGCATCATGCGCCTCGATGACGATGCCAATCTCGTCAGCTACCGCTTTGCCCGCGGCGTGATCCGTTCGGCCGCACGCATGACCTATACCCAGGTCAATGCGGTGCTCAGCGATGATCCCGGGGCGCGCCGGCAATTCCAGGCGCTGGCGCCCCACTTCGAGCTCATGCGGGAGTTGGAACAGAAACTACAGCTCAAACGCTTCCGTCGCGGCTCCATCGACTTTGACCTCCCCGAGGCCGTCATCTCGTTCGATGAGGGGGGCGGCATGGCCAGCATTGGAAAGGCCGAGCGCAACATCGCGCACCGCATCATCGAGGAGTTTATGCTGGCCGCCAATGAGACCGTCGCCAGTCACCTCGAAGGCCTCGCCATTCCTTCCGTCTATCGCATTCATGAGAAGCCGGACGTAAAGAAGGTGCTCGACTTCGAGGAGCTTGCCGCCAGCTTTGGCTACAGCTTTGGCTTGGGGGCACTGCCCATCAAGCAAGTGCGGCAGCGGGTGAATGGGCGTGTGCGCGTTCTGGAAATGCCTTCCGGAGACGACTTGCATATTACCCCGCGGCATTACCAGAAACTGGTGGCGCGCATTGCCGGCAAGCCGGAAGAACGCATTCTCTCTTTCCTGATGCTGCGCTCGCTGCAACAGGCACGCTATTCGGAAACCAATACTGGCCACTTCGCTCTCGCGGCGCCAACTTACACCCACTTCACCTCGCCCATTCGCCGCTATCCCGACCTGCTGGTGCACCGGCTCTTGAAACATGCCATGGAAGCCTTTCCGGAGCAGGAGTTCCCGGCCTCACCACGGCGCCCCTCGCGCCAACGTAAAGCCGCGATCGCTGCTGTTAGCGAGCTGATTCCCGCTTCCGAACTGCGCCTGGTCACCGCGGAAAACAGCGATGCGGAGCGGCGCGCCGATGAGGCGGAACGTGAGCTGATGGAATGGAAGAAGGTTCGCTTCATGGAGACGCGCATGGGCGAGAGGTTTCCCGCCCTGATCATTCACGTCACCAAAAACGGCTTTTTTGTCGAGTTGATGGAGTTGTTTATTGAGGGCTTTGTTAGCGGCAACGCTTTGCAGGAGTTGGACCGCTTTTTCTACAACGAGGCCTCCCGGGAGTGGGCCGGCAAGCGAAGCGGTCGCCGCTTCCGGCTGGGCGGACAGCTCCATGTTCAGGTGGAACGCATTGATCCCATCCGCCACAAAATTAGCTTTGTTCCAGAGTGGCCGTAGTTCCAGAGTAGCCATAGTTCCAGAGTGGCCGTTCAGCCAGAGTAGCAATCCCAGCCAGAGTAGCAATAGAGCCACGATAGTCCACCCGAGGCCGTGTGCACTCTCCCGGCTCCTCAGCAACACCCTCCAGCCCTAGCGGCATCCTCCCAAGGAACGGGTCATTGCAGTGCGATAGGGCCGCTGTGCTGTCGTCGCCGCTGAAACTGGCAGCCCAAAGGCTCAATCGGTCCAGTGCCGAGGGAGGCTTCTTTATGGATTACGCGGAGAAGAGTGGCCGGCAAGCCGAGGTTATCAGTTCCACACGCCAACAGGGAACGATCGATCTGGTCAAGGAGCTGTTTCAGCAGACCGGAAATTATCTGGTCGATCTGGGCCGGCTATTTCTGGCCGAAGCCGAGGAGAAGACCGCCTTCCTGAAGGTGCTGGCCATCTCCGCCGTGGTGGCGGCTTTATTTGCGGCTTGCGGTTTCCTGCTGCTCAGCGTGGCATTGGTATGCCTGGTGGCGTATGGCCTCGGTAGTTGGGGCTGGGCGTTCTGTATTGTCGGCGTCGCTTGGGTGATTGTCGCTGGGCTGGTAATCATGCCAGCGATGCGCTCGTTGAGCAAAGGCGCGTTGCGGTTTGAAAAGACCACCACCCGTGTCAAAGACGACAAGGAATGGATCAAACAGAAGCTGGCCGCCTGAGGAGTTCACCACGGCGGGGCTGAGGTCGGTCCTCAGCCCCGTCCAGCGTCAGCCTGAGTGGCGAATGTGCATCACATCCCCGTCCTGCACAATGTAGTCTTTCCCTTCCAGACGCAGCAGTCCTTTTTCCCTTGCCGCGGCTTCCGTTCTTAGCTCCAGCAACTGGTCCCAGCGGATCACCTCGGCGCGAATGAAGTGTTTGGATAAATCTGTGTGAATTGCGCCAGCCGCCTCCACCGCGCGGCTGCCAACCGGCACCGTCCAGGCACGGCATTCATCTTCACCCGCGGTGAAAAACGACATCACTCCCAGCAGAGCGTACGCGGCGCGCGTCAGGCGCGCCAGCCCCGACTCCTTCAGGCCATAGCTGCCCATGAACTCGGCTGCTTCCTCGTCGCCGAGGCCCGCCAATTCCGCTTCCACCTTGGCGCAAATCGCCACCGCCCCGGTCTTTGGAGCGGTCTTGATGCCGGCCCGGTCAGTCGCCGTCTCCAGTTGTCCCGCCTGATCTTCCCCCACGTTCAGCGCGTAAAGGATGGGTTTCTGGCTGAGAAATTGAAAGCCCCGCATCCGCTTTTCTTCCTCGACGCTCAGCGCCAAGGTGCGTAGCGGTTGTTCCGCCTCTAGATGTGGCTTCATGCGCTGCAGCAAGGCGAGTTCCTCGACCAGCGCTGGGGTTTTTTGCTTCTTGATGTCTTTCTCCACACGCTCCAGCCGCTTTTCCACTTGGCCCAGATCGCTGACCACCAGGTCAAATTCCAGGTTTTGAATGTCGCGCAAGGGATTCACGTCTCCTGCCATATGCGGCACGGACGGATCGTCGAAGGCGCGCACTACATGGATCAGTGCGTCCACGTTGCGTAGCGCGGCAATGCCACTGCCGTCGCGCAGTGACTCTTGCGTCAGGGAAGCTACATCAACCAACTCTACTGTCGCGTGGGTCAGCTTGCGCGGATGAAACAGATCTCCGAGTTGGTCCAGACGCTGGTCTGGAACACGCGCAATACCCAGGTGATCTTCGCGTTTGCCGGGCGTGACCTCCACGCCGGTCAACATGGTAAACAAAGATGTCTTGCCGACTTGCGGCAGGCCGATAATGCCAGTTTTCATGAGATTGATTGTGCTTGGCCCTGTTCACAGGGACCGGCGCTGCTTTCTGAAAATGAGCTTGTCAGGTTTAGCTGCAAGTGCAGGAAAGGCCTGCTCCGAATAGGCTGTCTCCCCGAACCCCGTTCAGGCGGGAATACGCGTGGTCAGGTAGAGCAGCACCAGTCCCAGGAGCATGACGCCCCCCTCCAGCCGGGTGGAGAGCCGATGCAGGCTGTCAAAGCTAACGCGCCGGGCATCGTTGGTGGGAATCTGGGTCACTGTCGCACCCCCTTGCTCCATGCTTGAACGGAGCTGGTCCATGCGGGGGATTATGGCCACCTGCGATGTCAGGGTGAGAGCCAACATCGCTACCGCCAGAAGGTTTCGCAGCAACCCGGCTGGAGCGCTGCCGGTCAGCGGCCCCACCCGGAACAGCAGCAGGCTGGTTACGAGGTAGACGACGCCACAAATCAGTCCAATCCAATGGAGGCGCTTCAGCGCGGTTCCGACCACAGCGCCGGCCAAGGCCGCGTTCGGCAAGGTCGAAAAAGCCGTCGGCGCCAGAACAGCCCCAAAAAACAGCTCGCCCCCAAGCCACACGGCCAGCGCCAGGATCATCAAATATCGCAAAATGTTCGACATAGGCGCAGATTCGAGGATAGCATGTGGATGGCCAGAGCCCCCCAAGGGTGCAAAACTCTGGTTAAAAGTGGGAAACGGGTGCAACATCTCTGCCCCCCAACTGCGTCCAATAACGCAGAGCGTCCTACCAGCACTGCGCACGACCAGGGTTGATGGGAACGCCGGGACTGTACTGAACTCTTTTTCGACGAGGCGCACCATTAATACGAAAAAGGCGACTGCGGCGGAGGCTTGGAGCGAGCCGGTGGCGATTGATGCCGCCAAACAAGGCGACCCCCAGGCTTTTGAGTTTCTTTATCACCTGCACAAACGCCGGGTGTACTCGCTGTGCCTTCGCATGACGGGCAACACCGCTGAAGCCGACGATCTGGCTCAGGAAGCGTTTCTGCAACTGTTTCGCAAAATTGCCACTTTCCGGGGCGAATCGGCTTTTTCCACTTGGCTGCACCGGCTGGCCGTGAATGTGGTGCTCATGCACCTGCGCCGCAAGGGCCTGCCCGAAGTATCGCTGGAAGAGACCACCGAGCCCACCCAGGAAGATGGGCCGCGGCGGGATATTGGCGCCAGTGATCAGACCTTGGTCGGCTCCGTCGACCGCGTCAACATTGAGCGCGCCATTGAGCGCCTGCCACCCGGTTACCGGACCATCTTTGTGCTGCACGACATGGAAGGTTACGAGCACAACGAGATCGCCGAAATGATGGGCTGCTCCATCGGCAATTCCAAGTCCCAGCTGCACAAAGCTCGCATGAAGCTCCGCGATCTGCTGCAACTGGCGCAATCACAAGGAGCTCGCGCGCAAGGAAACTCTCAGGCATAGGGAGTGCGAGCTGGTTTCACTTTTGGAGAGGGACTACATCATGGAATGCAACGTTTTTGAGATCGCGGTCTCCGAGTCCGCCGATCTCAGCCAACTTCGCCCCGAATTGCTGCAGCACGCCCAACAGTGCTTCCGGTGCAGCGGTTTGCTGGAAGACTTTCAGACGATTGCCCGCAAGGCGCGTAAACTGGCCTCCGTCGAGCCCGCACGCGACCTGTGGGGCGATATTCGCGCCCAGCTTGAGCGGGAAGGGCTGATCCAAACTGAATTGCGCCCCGCCGCCCAGGCCGCGCGCGGCGTAAGAGATCGCTCCGCCGACGCCGTGCCCGCTCCGCGTCTCGTTCACAGCGCTCCGCGCAGTCGCTAATCCTGTCTTGCCCTCTCCGCGTGGAGGGTGCTTTGCACCCTCCACCGCGCCTCCGTCCTGCCTTTCGCCACCCCGAGCCCCTGCTCTTCACCCCTTCTTTCACCTCAGTCCGCGGCTTCGCTCCCTGCTACACTCGTTTTTATGCCCCCCTCGCCCCTTGTGCTGGTCGGTTTCATGGGCTGTGGAAAATCCACAGTGGGGCGGTTGCTGGCGCGTACGCTGGGGTGGCACTTCCACGACCTGGACGAGCGCATTGAAGCCGCCGTGGGGCTCCCGATCGCAACGATCTTTTCTAAACAGGGCGAAGCGGCCTTCCGCTCCATTGAACGCCACCAACTCGATCTCTTATTGCAGGAAGCGCGCGTCCGCCGCTCCGTCATCGCGCTGGGGGGCGGAACGTTCGCCCAGCCCGCCAATGCCCAGCTCCTGCTACAATCTCCCGGCCTGATCCTTTTTTTGGACGTTCCCGTGGAGGAGCTGCTTTTGCGCCTTGCGCAGGTCACCAATCGACCCCTGTTCCGCGATGAGCACTCCTTCCGCGCGCTTTACGAGCGCCGTCTGCCCTTCTACCGCCAGGCCCACGTCACTGTACCGGGTAGCGGTACGCCGGAGGAAGTTGTGGAGCGAATTGTGCGCCAGTTGCCGGAGGGCGCCGTTGCCGGTTCGGCAACGCCGCTTGCCGGACTTGGCTTTCCAAATCGCGAAGGCGAGGCATAAATTTGTGTTTTTGTTTGGAGTCGTAATGCGGAATCGTTTTTCATCTCTTCTGTTTCTGCTGATCCTGACCCTCGCCGCCGTGCTCCCCCTCTCGGCACAGTCGGGCGAGCAGGGTGCTTTTGTCGTTACCCAGAATGGCAATCAATTGGGCCTGGAGCACTTCAGCATTCAGCGCCGGCCCGGGCGCGAAAGCGCCAATGTTGAGTTGAATTACGTCATCGACGGCAACGCCGTTCAGCAGCAAAGCCAGTTGGAGTACAAGAACGGCGCACTGGCCCGCTATGCCTGGAACCAGGGCAAGCCCTACATCACCGTCAGCTACAGTAAGGGCAGTCTCTCGGCCCATTATTCCGCCGGGCACGGCCCCGGTCGCGACTACCAGTTCCAGATGCCTGCCAATACCTTCATTCTCGACGCCAACTTTTATACCCATTGGGAACTTCTGGTGGAACACTACAATCGCAAACAAGGCGGCATACAAAGCTTCCGCGTCTTCGTTCCCCATACCGGCGACCCTGGCACCGTGACGGTACAGGCGCTTCCCCCAAGCCCCGGACCCCTTGCCAAGGACTACCACCTGCGCGCCACCACCAGCGAGGCCAGTGTGGACCTCTACCTGCGCGGCAATCAACTCGAGCAACTCAGCATTCCAGCCGTAGGTATTGTTGTCACTCGGCAGTAACACGCGCATGCAGAGAGTGTTCTTCGTGTGGCTTACTCTGTGCCTGGCCGCGACTGGCGAGGCGGGCATGAAGGCGCCCGCTCCGCCACTCGCCGTGCCCGCCCTCTCTTCCGTCGCCTCCTCTGGCGCTCATTCCGTTGATGCCGTTCACTACCGCGGCCGAATCCGCATTTCCGCAACCACTTTTCCTGCGCCCGCACAATCGCTCCTGGTCCTGCGCTGGAAGGTGCGCGTGCGCGCCCGCCGCTCCACACGTCATCTCCGTTTTCAGTTGACCAGGAGTGCCAGGGCCCTGCAGGTGCGGATTGATGGCCTGCAGCCAGTCTTGCGCGATGCTGGTGGTGAATATCAGGTCTTCCTGCCCAGGGTCTGGTTGCCGGCCTCCTTGCACGTTTTGCGCTTTCAATATGTCCTGCGCGCTCCGCAGCCCAACCTGGCGCTGCCACCCGCTTCCGCTGCCAACGCGTCCGCCTGGTATCCCGTCTTTTCCTCGCGCCCCTTCACCACGGATTTGACCTTCACCTTTCCCGCCCACTGGAAATTGGGTTCACGGGGCGAATTGGTCTCCTGGACCGCGGGACGGCAACATTGGGTGGATAACACCCCTTCCTCTTCGATCGCTCTGGTCGCGGGAACTGACGTGCGGGTGACAACCCGGGATGTCCCCGGCGTCAACGAGCAGATCTTTTCCGCCGCTGGGGTCAGCGCTCCCGCGCGCCGCCAGATTCAGGGCATCCTGGACAAAACCGAAAACGAGCTTCGCATGCTTCTGGGCGCGCCCCGCCTGCATGCGCTCAATGTGGCAGTCATTCCCGCGCTGGTTCAGGTGGAAGGCGACGCGGGTTTCGTCGCGGCCCCCGCGGGCGGAAGTCCACAAGAGCAGCAATGGGAACTGGCTCGTGCCGTCGCCGCGCTCTGGTGGCCTCCGTCCTCCTCGACCACGGTTGATTCCCCGGCGCGATTGCTGCGAGCGCTTCAGAACTGGTCGGCTATGCGAGCCGTGCGCGCGCAATTGCCCGCCGCCCCGGCGCAGCTTTGGCTTTGCCGCCGCAATGAGCAATGGCAGCGCGAGGCCAGCGATCCAGCCCAGTCGCGGGCCTCTTCCTCCGGTCCCGCGCGTGAAACCCGCCAGCTCGTTGCGCGTGACACCCTGGTCTTATCCGCCCTCAAACTGCAGATTGGGGCGCCACAGTTTTCCCATTTGCTGGCCGCCTATGCCGCCGCCCCCTCACCCCGGTCGCTGACCAGCTTTGAAGCGTTGGCGGAATCCATCTCGCATCAGGATCTGGACTGGTTTTGGAGGCAATGGCTCACGCCCGGCCGCCTCCCTCGCCTGGACTTTAGCTGGCGCCGTATCCGCCTGCCGCGCAGCGGGGAGACCGTTCAGGTGCGCATGCGCCAGCACGGAAAAGTGTTTTCGTTGCGCGCGCCCTTGCTTATCGTGACCAGCAGGGGGAACTATCTGCAGATGGTTGACGTCCGCAACGCCGATACGATTCTGGGAATTCCGGTCAGCGGCACGGTTAGCTCCGTGCAGATTGATCCCGAGCACCTGCTGCCGGTTGAAGTGAAATCCGCGCCCCTTCCCATCCGGACCGTCCATGTCCGGCGTGCTCGCCGGACGCGCGGACGGCGGCGGATGTAACAAATGTCTTTCAGCGCACGTCTCAAAAACGCGGACACGCTGAACCGGGCGCAAGCCTCTCGTCAATCCCATGAAAACAAAATCTGAACCGCTCGCGCCATCCCGCCCCATTCCGCCACCATGGTTGTTGGGTGTTACCAACGCGCCGCTCGGGTTGCTGAATGGTTTTGCGGTGGTGACGCTTCCGCAGATGCTCGCCGCCCAGGGGCTTTCCGGCGGCCAGATCGCGGTCATGGTCGCCCTCATCATCTCGCCCGGTTTCTGGAATTTTCTGATTGCCCCCATTCTGGACGTGCGCTTCAGCCGCCGCTCCTACGCGCTCGCCTTTCTTCTCTACACCACGGCCGCCTGTGCCTATACCGTCTTGCACCACAGCAATCCGGCTGTTGTTGAGGCGGTAATGTTGTCCGCCTACGTGAGCGGTATGTTGTACGCCAGCGCGGTAGGCGGCTGGACCGGTAGCCTCATCAGCCACGGGCAGGATACCTCACTCGGCATGTGGTTCAATGTCTTCAATACCGGCGCCGCCGGCCTTACCATCCTGCTGGGCGGCGAAATGGTTCACACTTGGCGGCCCGCGCTTTCCGCCGTGATTCTGGTGACCACGCTTCTGCTTCCGTTGGTCAGTTTCCTGTTTATTCCCTCTCCGGGGCCGGACCGCACTCTGGCAAGCGAAAGTTTTGGAAGGTTTTGGCGTGAGGTCGCCGCCCTGCTCAGGAGGCGGGAAGTGCTTTGGGCGCTGGCGCTTTTCCTGCTTCCCTCCGCCTCCTTCTCACTCACCAACGTCCTGGGCGGCGTGGGTAAGGATTTTTCTGCCAGCGTTCAACTCGTGAGCTTTTCCGCTGGACTGGGTTCCGTTCTGGCCGGACTGGGCGGTAGCTTCCTGCTGAAGCCGCTGGCACGCAAGCTTCCCCTGCGCCCGCTTTACTTGAGCGTCGGAATCGTAGGCGCCGTCTTTACGCTGAGTCTGCTGCTGCTGCCCCGCCATCCCTGGACTTTCGCCTTCGCCTTTACCGGGGAAAACGTCTTTCAGGCGCTCGCCTTTGCTACCGGCTTCGCCATTATTTTCGAAGTCATTGGTCAGGGAAATCCGCTCGCCGCCACCACTTTCGCGCTGCTGGTGGCTGCGATGAATGTTCCCGTCGACTACATGGGTGTGCTCGACGGCCACGCCTACGATTGGAAAGGGCTCACCGGCAGCTTCATTGCCGATGCGGGCGTCAGCATGGCCGCCTGTTTGGCGCTCCTTTGGGCCTTCCGTGCTTTCCGCGGGCGCAATGTTCGCGTCCAGCAGGCCTGACAGGACCCGCCGAGGGGAGCCAGTACCCAGCGGCACGCTTTACCTCCGGGCCTCTTGCTCTGGACTATCCTGTAATCAGTGGTAATGCCCATGATTTACCTTGATCACCAGGCCACAACTCCCGTTGACCCTCGTGTGCTGCAGGCGATGTTGCCGTATTTCAGCGAGCGCTTCGGCAATCCCTCCAGCCGCACTCACCGCTTTGGATGGGAAGCTGCCGACGCGGTCGCCCGTGCGCGCGCTCAGTTGGTCAGCTTGCTCAACGCGCAGCATGAGGAGATCGTTTTCACCTCCAGCGCCACGGAGAGCAATAATTGTGCGCTACGCGGCGTGCTGCTGAACAATGCTGCAAAACCGGCGCAGCTCATTACCGTCTCGACCGAACATCCATCGGTTTTGAATACCGCCCGGGCGCTGCGGGAGCAAGGGATTGGCGTCACGTTTCTCGGCGTGGACTCGGAGGGCCGCATCCGTCTGGATGAACTCAGCGCTGCCCTGAGTTCGCAAACCGTGCTGGTCAGCATCATGGCGGCAAACTCGGAAACCGGCGTTCTGCAGGACATTCCCGCTATCGCCGCCCTCGTCCATGAGCGCGGGGCACTCTTGCACACGGACGCAACCCAAGCCTGCGGCAAAATCCCGGTTGACGTGCGTGCCTGGGATGTGGACCTGCTCTCCCTTGCCGGTCATAAGATGTATGCGCCTAAAGGTGTGGGCGCGCTATTTGTCCGCTCTGCCGTCCAGCCAAAGCTGCGGCCCCTTCTATCCGGTTCCGGGCAGGAGGCGGGACTGCGTGCTGGCACTTCCAATGTCCCTGGGATTGTCGGCTTGGGCGCCGCCGCCCAACTCGCGATCGAACTTATGCCCACCGAGTCGCCCCGCATTGGCGCCTTACGTGACCAACTGGAGCGGCGGCTGATGACCGAGGTGGAGGGCGTGGTTCGCAACGGTTCGGCTGTGCACCGCCTGCCGCACGTCGCAAATCTTTCCTTTGCTGGAGTCGCTGGCGAGGAACTGCTGACCAGCTTGCCCGGACTCGCGCTCTCGGCCGGCAGCGCCTGCCGTTCCGGAAGCGGAGAGCCCTCCTATGTGCTCACCGCGATGGGCGTTCCCGCTGAGCTGGCTCAGGCCGCCCTGCGCTTCGGTCTCGGACGCGACACCACTTCCGTGCAGATTGACAGTGCATGCGAACAGGTGGCGGAAGCAGTCGAGCAGCTCAGACAGCTGCAAGTTGCTGACTGAAAATACGATCTGCCGCAATGCGCTGCTCCGCATCTAACCTGGCGTGGCCGCTCCTCGCCAAACCTACGCTCATGCTCTTGACGACGACGCAGTGCGAGAACTCATCTGGTGCGCACGGCAAGGTTTGGATGCGACCGCTTCTCATCCTTTCGGCGCTCAATTCCTGCATGCGCTCCACTCCGTTCCATCTCGCTGCTTGCACCACTCCGATTGGTATCGCGCCCGCTTTGCGCCCTCTGAAAGTGCGCCCGCGCCACACGAATTTGGTCCTCCCGATCCGGTCCAGGTCGACGTTCCAGCCGGACGCTTCAATCGCGAGGGCGAGAGTTTTTTTTATCTCGCAAAAACTCCGCAGGGTGCGCTGCGCGAGGCCTTCCGCTCAGTGCAGCGCAATGGCCAGCCTCGGAATCAACCATGGGTGCAGCGCTTTCGTGTGATCAACCTTGACCGCGTGGTCGACCTTAGCCAGCTTGTTGGATACGCCCATGACCAGCAGTCGCAAACTGCGGCGGCCCCGGCTCCCCCTCGAGTCAATCAACATGCGGGAGGCGGCCAGCTTGTGGCCGGCCCGCTGTTGGTGGGCTTCTTAAGGCTGTGTCTGCCCTCGCGCGGCAACGGAAAAGGGCGGGGAAGCCCTTCTGCGGCGTGTTCCGCCGCCGATGCCTATAGTTGTTGCCGCCTGCTGGCAGCGTGGGCGCAACGCGAAAACAAGAGCGGCATCTTGTTTCGCGCTGCCGCGCATGAGGCCGCCAACCTTGTCGTCTTCCGCTACGATCCCGATCGCATGCGCGCGATAGCGCAGCCGCAGCCCGCCGATTTAACCCGTCTGCACCGCAGTCAGCGGCGCTGGCAAGCGGCGGCCTAAGCTGCGGCAGGCTTCACCAGCCTCTGTCGACCTACGGGATCTGCTCGCCTCCTGTAACGTCAACCACCGAGCCGGTAATATACCGGGCATCGTTGGAGGCCAGGAAGACAAACGCGGGCGCCAGCTCCGCTGGCTGCGCCGCGCGGCCGATCAACGTCTGCTTTCCAAACTCTCTGACCTTTTCTTGCGGCATAGTGGAGGGGATCAGGGGCGTCCATACCGGTCCCGGCGCAACTCCGTTAGCCCGAATGCCTCGCTTGATAGCCAGCTCAGCCAGTGCTTGAATAAACGTGCGGATCGCCCCCTTGGTCGAGGAGTAGGCCAGAAGCGATCCTGTTGGCTGGAACGCTTGTACTGAGGTGGTCGCAATGATTGATCCGCCCGGGTTCATCGCTTGCATTGCCGCCCGGCACAGGTAGAACATGGCATAGACGTTCGTTTTGTAGGTCTTGTCAAACTCCTCTGGACTCCACTCATCGACATCCTGCCTCACCGATTGCATTGCTGCATTGCTCACCAGGATGTCAATGCGGCCAAACTCTCGCACGGTTCGCTCGACCAGCTTCTCGCAATGCTCGCGTGCGCTGATGTCACCCGCAACTGTGATTGCCTGCCGTCCCGCCTCCCGTACCAGCCGTGCTGTCTCTTCCGCGTCCCGATGCTCATCCAGATAGGAGATCAGTACATCCGCACCCTCGCGCGCAAACGCCAGCGCCACTGCGCGCCCAATGCCACTGTCGCCACCCGTTATCAGCGCTGCCGTTCCTTCCAGCTTTCCACAGCCATGGTAGGAGTGCTCCCCGTGATCCGCCTTCGGCTGCATCCGCTCTTCCGAGCCGGGTGGCCTCTGCGGGTCGGCACTGTAAGGTGGTTTTGGACCCGCTTCTCGCGGATCGATCAGCACAGTTGAAGTCTGTTTCAAGCCACACCTCGAAAAAAAACAGTTTTCCGCTTTGAGGTGCGGCAACTTCCCGGCGGTTGTGCGAACTGCTTGGGCGCAATGAGCCGAACGTGCGTTCCTACGCCGCTCGCCCGATAAAGCGATCTCCCCTCATTTCTCCTGGATAGACCTCATCCACGTAGCACCACACCCAGTGTTCTCCCGGTTCCACCGTCTGGATTAAGGGATGTCCCGTCTCCTTGAAGTGCTTGGTGGCGTGCTTGTTCTTTGACGAGTCGCAGCAGCCCACATGTCCGCATTCCATGCACATGCGGAGTTGCACCCAGGTGTCGCCCGTCAGGACGCAATCCTGGCAGACGTGCTTGTCAGTATGCGTCACCTTAATCTGGTCGGTGTGCTTGCATTGCGCAGCCATGCTCCCTCCCTGTTGACCGGTCCTTTGCTTGGATTCCAGCAAGAGGAATTGGTTGCCGGTGCAGGCCTTAGGGTCCAAAGGAGCGCGCCACAGTGGTGGAGCAATGCCGGCAGGCGGCTCACCAGACCAGGCCGCGCCTGCAATGCAAGAGCAATCCAGCCCTCGTACATCACCCGTGAGGGCCGGATTGCAGCGCCCGAGACCAGATGCTTACAAAGCTGCCTGTCGCTGTTCGCGCGGCAGGTCGAAGCGGTCCAGGTTCATGACCTTCGCCCACGCTGCAACGAAGTCCTTCACGAACGCCGCTCCCGCCTCAGTCGAACCGTAGTGTTCCGCCAGCGCCCGCAATTGCGCATTGGAGCCGAACAGCAGGTCCACCCGGCTCGCGGTCCACTTGCGCTCCCCGCTGGCACGGTCACGTCCTTCGTAGACGCCCTCTCCCGCCGGTTGCCATTGGGTCCGGGCATTCAGCAGGTTGACGAAGAAGTCATTGCTCAGCGTGCCAGGACCTTTAGTAAACATGCCATGCGCACTTCCGCCCGCATTGGCGTTCAGTACCCGCATACCTCCCAACAGCACGGTCATTTCAGGAGCGCTTAACGTCAACAATTGCGCACGATCCAGCAGCAACTCGTCCACCGGCCGCCTTTCTCCTGGTCGTACCCAATTACGGAATCCGTCCGCTGCCGGTTCCAGCACCGCGAACGAATGCGCATCGGTCTGTTCTTGCGTCGCATCGGTGCGTCCCGGGAAGAACGGAACCTTCACTTCGTGCCCAGCTCGCTTGGCCGCCTCTTCCACCGCGGCGTTGCCGGCAATCACGATCAGGTCGGCTAGCGAAACCTGCTTTCCCTTGTTGCCGTTCTGTTGTGAGCTGTTGAAGTCTTTCTGAATTGCCTCCAACTTCTTCAGCACCTTGGCCAGCGTGGGGGGCTGGTTCACTTCCCAGTCCTTTTGTGGGGCCAGCCGGATGCGGGCGCCGTTAGCGCCTCCGCGCTTGTCCGAGCCGCGGAAGGTCGAGGCCGAGGCCCAGGCGGTGCTCACCAAGTCCGCTATGGAAAGCCCCGAAGCCAGAACCTTGGCCTTGAGCGCCGCCACGTCGCTGTCCGACACCAGCGGGTGATCCACTGCTGGAACCGGATCCTGCCAGAGCTGCGGCTCTCTGGGAACGAGTGGGCCAAGGTAGCGCGACAGCGGCCCCATGTCTCGATGCGTAAGTTTGAACCACGCCTTGGCAAACGCCAGTGCGAACTCCTCCGGATGCTCGTAATAGCGTTTCGCAATGGGCCCATACACTGGGTCCAAACGTAGCGCCAGATCGGTGGTGAGCATGAAGGGCGCATGCTTCTTCGTAGAGTCGTGGGCATCGGGAACCGCGCCCGCTCCCGCGCCGTTCTTGGGCTGCCACTGGTACGCTCCGGCTGGACTCCTGGTGAGTTCCCATTCGTACTGAAAGAGGTTTTCCAGGAAGTTGTTGCTCCACTGGGTCGGCGTCGTGGTCCAGGCGCCTTCCAGTCCACTGGTTATGGTGTGCACCCCATGACCGTTGCCCAGGGTGTTCTTCCAACCCAGTCCAAGCTCTTCGACGTTTGCGGCCTCCGGTTCCGGCCCCAGGTATTGCGTAGCCGGGCCGGCCCCATGGGTTTTACCAAAGGTGTGGCCGCCGGCGATCAAGGCCACCGTCTCCTCATCGTTCATTGCCATGCGGGAAAAGGTTTCGCGGATGTCGCGCGCCGCCGCCAGCGGATCGGGCTTGCCATTGGGACCCTCCGGATTGACGTAAATCAGCCCCATCTGCACCGCGGCCAGTGGTTTGGCCAGCTCGCGATCGCCGCTGTAGCGCTCGTCCCCAAGCCAGCTCGCCTCCGGACCCCAGAAGATGTCCTCCTCCGGTTCCCATACGTCCTCGCGCCCTCCCGCGAATCCAAACGTCTTGAAGCCCATCGACTCCAGCGCCACATTGCCCGCCAAAATCATCAGATCGGCCCAGGAGATCTTGCAGCCATACTTCTGCTTGATGGGCCACAGCAAACGGCGGGCCTTGTCGAGGTTGGCATTGTCGGGCCAGCTATTGAGCGGGGCGAAGCGCTGTCCGCCAGATCCCGCTCCACCACGCCCGTCTCCGATCCGGTAGCTGCCCGCGCTGTGCCAGGCCATGCGGATAAAAAGCGGCCCGTAATGGCCGTAATCAGCCGGCCACCACTCCTGCGAGTCCGTCATCAGCGTGTGCAGATCCTTGATCACCGCCTGCAAATCCAGCTTCTTGAACTCTTCCGCGTAGTTGAACTGCTTACCCAGCGGGCTGCACACCGTTGTGTGCTGGTGCAGCAGCTTCAGATTGAGCTGATGCGGCCACCAGTCGGCGTTGCCGCGCACTTTGCGACCTCCATGGGCGACGGGGCATTGGGATGCGGACGGGGAGGCGCTCTCGCTCGAAGAGGCGCCAGCGAGTTCAGGTTCCAGTTTGCTCATCCTTTAATTCTGGCCCCTTCCATGCCAGAGGTAAAATATATCTTTCCTATGAGGTCTATAGGAACTACGTCTGAAAGCCTCGATCCGGGTTCTCTTGCATGGAAGTTCACCAGCTCCGTTATTTCTGCGCGGTCGCAAGGCATGGCACCTTCACCCGCGCCTCCGAGGTGGAGCGCGTGGCCCAGCCCTCGCTGTCGCAACAAATTCTGAAGCTCGAAGCCGAGTTGGGCGCACGCCTCTTTGATCGTTTGCCCCGATCAGCCCGCCTGACCGTCTTCGGCAGGACTTTCCTGCCCAAAGCGGAACGCATCCTGCGGCAGATGGAGGAGGCCAAGTCCGAGCTTCGCGACCTCTCCGGCGAGGAACGGGGAGAGGTGGTTATCGGCATCATCCCCACCATCGCCGCCTACCTGCTGCCACGCTTGCTCAAGGACTTCAACCGCCGCCATCCCCAGGTGAGCCTCAAAGTGGTTGAGGAGATTACTCCCACTCTGCTGCATCGCCTGCACGAGGCCAGCGTTGATCTGGCCATTGCCGCTCTCCCGGTGCAGGGAAACGACCTGGAGTGCCAGGAACTGTTCAAAGAAAGCTTCTACGCCGTGCTTCCGGATCAGCACCCGCTCGCCTCCAGCGCCTCACTGAACCTGTTGCAGCTGAAGGGCGAGCCTTTTCTGTTGCTTAAAGAAGGCCATTGCTTCCGCGAAAGCGTGATCTCGGCCTGCCGCAAGTCCAGGGTAACGCCCAGCATTATCTTTGAAAGCGGTCAATTCGCCACCATCCTGGCCATGGTGTCCGCCGGCATGGGCGTCTCCGCCGTGCCCGCCATGGCGGTGAAGCCGCAGCCCGGATGCAAGTTCGTGCCCCTCTCCGGCAAACACAACCTCCGTTCCGTCGGCATCGTCACTTATCGCCATCGCTACCAGGCCCGCGCCATGCGCCACTTGATCCAGCACATGCGGGAGGCGCTGCAAACACGGCCTCACGCACTCTCTGGAGAGGGAAGGGTGGTTCGCTGAAATATGCAATGAGCAGCGGAGGCAAAGATCCTTTTAGCGATAGCCATGCGAGCCAGGGCCGAGTCGAACTGCTTTCGAGTTCGAAATCGCAGGCCGAAGTCGTAGTAAAGGTCCGGGGTTTCCGTTTAGGTCCCGCACCGCTGGCGACGCCCGAGTTCGTCTGGGGCCGTCCTTAACGGCCGACCAGCTTCTCGTGGAATGCCGGATAGCGTGCGCCAGCGATCTTAATAGCGGCAGAGGCTTTGTCTATTGCCGCCAGATCATCCGCAGTCAACTCCACGTTCGTGGCCCCGATGTTTTCTTCGAGGCGGCTCAGCTTGGTGGTCCCTGGAATCGGCACGATCCACGGCTTCTGCGCCAGCAGCCATGCCAACGCGATCTGGCTGGGGGTTACTTTCTTCTTCACTGCGAAACCCGTCACCATATCCACCAACGCTTGATTCGCCTTGCGGTTTTCATCGCTGAACCGCGGAACTATGCTGCGAAAATCCGTGCTGTCGAACTTCGTCTCTGGCGTAATCGCGCCTGTGAGGAAGCCTTTGCCGAGAGGGCTGAACGGGACGAACCCAATGCCCAGCTCTTCGAGCGTCGGCAGGATCTCAACTTCAGGCTGGCGCCAGAACAAGGAGTACTCGCTTTGCAGCGCCGTTACGGGTTGAACTGCATGGGCACGACGCATGGTCTGAGCGCCGGCCTCAGAAAGGCCGAAGTGCCTCACTTTACCCTCGACGATGAGGTCTTTCACCGTGCCGGCCACATCTTCGATGGGGACTTCGGGGTCGACGCGGTGCTGGTAGAACAGATCGATCGCTTCCACCCGCAGTCGCTTCAGCGACCCCTCGGCCACTTCTCTGATGTGTTCGGGGCGACTGTTCAGAGCGCTCCATCGGTTGGTATCGCCAGGATTCGGCGCCCACCCGAACTTTGTCGCAATCACAACCTGGCCGCGAAAAGGTGCCAGAGCTTCACCGAGAAGAGCCTCGTTTTCGAGCGGCCCGTAAACTTCGGCCGTGTCGAAGAAAGTGATGCCGCGTTCGACTGCTGCATGCAGCAGTCGAATCATCTCCTGTTTGTCCTTTGCCGGCCCATAGGACCAGCTCATGCCCATGCATCCCAGGCCCAGAGCCGAAACCTCCAGCCCGCTATTTCCTAAAAAACGCTTCTGCATAGCCTTCCGTCCCTTCTTCGCTCACATCTCTAATAGCGTTTCCACACCGCGCGCCAGTGCTCGTCCTGGAGTGTCGATTTCACAATTGGCGCGAGTCGGATGCATTGCTTCCGTAAACAGCGGCTGCCAGGACGACGCTGTCATTCCGGATTTTGCTGAATGCCATGGCCGCCGGCCCCGCGGCCATTGTCACTGTTTGTACTCTTCGTCCTTCACCTGCTCCATCCAATCCACCACCTTGCCATCCTTCTTCTCCTGGATAGCAATATGCGTCATGGCCGTCGTCAGGTTCGCACCATGCCAGTGCCTTTCATTCGGCGCAAACCACACCACGTCACCGGGCCTGATCTCCTCGATCGCACCACCTTCGCGCTGCACTCGCCCTGCACCGGCAGTCACGATCAGCGTTTGCCCAAGTGGGTGCGTATGCCAGGCCGTTCTTGCTCCCGGCTCAAATGTAACGCTTGCACCTGAAGCGCGTGCGGGTTCCGGTGCGGTGAACAGCGGATCTACCCGAACAATTCCTGTGAACCATTCCGCTGGGCCTTTGCTGGAAGGCGTAGAACCAGCTTTTGTGATTTGCATAGGATTCTCCTTGAAACGAGTTCTTGCTTGATTGCTCTTCACGATTTCGAAAAGCGGCAGCCGCTTTCCTAGTGACATCAGCGATACGTACCGCCTGGGAAAAGGCGCAATCCGCGGTCGGCGCGGGAGCGCCAGCGATAGGGCTCGCCTCCGAGCCGCTCGCTCCACTGCGGCGTGCGGCCTTCAGACCGTAGATGCCAGTTGTGGACGTTGGCACGGCTATTCTTACCGGATATACTACTCATGGTGAGATTATGCCTACCACTTCGCCCAAAATGGGCCGAAAGATCAAGAAGAGCTTCAGCATCTCCGTGGAGTCGGACTCTTTCATTCGCCGGAGCTGCAAGGAACGGAAATCCAACTCGGAGTCGGAAACCTTGGATGCGCTTCTCGGTGAACTGATGGCCATGCGGCGGCAAAAAGCGATTGAAGCGGCCTACGCGGATTACTACGATTCTCTCAGCGAGGACGAAGTTGCTGAGGAGAGCGCATGGGGACGATTCGCGGAGTCGCAACTCGCAAAGGAAACGCACTAACCATGCCAACAGCGCAGCGATTTCCACAGCGCGGTGAGATTTGGTGGACAAACTTCCATACCAATCCGCCGGAGAAGGGACGCAGACCCGTGATTATCGTCTCGCCCAATGCGCGGAATCAACATGAGCGTGCCACCTCGGTGCTTGTGATTCCGCTCTCGACATCGGTTCACAAGCTCGGTCCTGCTCACCTGCTGCTTCATGCCGGCGAAACTGGACTGCGCATGGATTGCTCCGCCCAGGCGGACAACATCGCCGTTGTCCTGCGGACACATCTGCGGGAGCCCGAGCCAGGGCAGCGTCCGCTCACCAACACAAAGATTTGCAAACTGGCTTCGCTCGTCAAGCTGGCCATGGGCTGTCCTGAGCCCATGCAAAGTGAAGAATAACAATTGGACTGTCTCGACCACGCATTTGCGCGGGTCACCTGGGAGTCGGGAGGTGGCGTAGGTCGTTGAAAAGAATTGGCTCCTCAGGTAGGACTCGAACCTACAACCCTTCGGTTAACAGTTGAAAATGCACCCCTTTCAGCATTGCTCAGAATTGCTCTATGCGGCTCATTATCAGTGGCTTGCAGACGCGGAAAAATTCTCCCGGACTGTGGGTACTACCCACAATTTCGCACCTTTTTGAAGGAGTATACCCACATTTTTCGTAGACGCTTGTGGAGCGCCAAATCGAATTGTTCCACAAATGCCGGCATCGATGCTCCCTTCTGCCGCTGCTCCACTGATCCCATGAGGTGGACCCCAAACGCTGGACCATTTTATGGCCGGATTACGTTAATGGTCGGCAGCGCCGGAGATAGGAGAAGGCGCGACCGCTTGGCCGCGCTTTCTCAACCGTGTTTGGACCGGCAGCGGCGCTCGGGTCGCATCC
>DAIDIE010000015.1 GCA_027459505.1 Acidobacteriota bacterium | reverse complement strand
GATGTTTGCGACGCGTCGGGCTCCTGAGGAAAACGTGGAGCCAATCGAGCAGCAGGTCGAGGAGCAGGCGGTTGGGGCGGAGGAAACTCCGGCCGTGAAACCGGCGGCTCCCACGGTCGATTGGCCGGCGCTGGTGGACCGCATCCGCCGGGGGGAGGAGGGCGGGATGGAAGATCTTTATCGCGTGTTCTCACGCGGCATTCGCTTCTATCTTTGCCGGCAACTGGGGCCGCAGGAGCTGGACGACCGGGTGCACGACGCGTTTTTGATCGTAGTCCAGGCGATCCAGCGGGGGGATCTGCGGGAGCCGGAGCGGCTGATGGGCTTTGTGCGGACCGTGGTGCGGCGGCAGGTGGCGGCGCACATCGACCAGGCTGTCCACAGCCGGCGGGAGGAGGTGGACCTGGAGGTCGGCTCGCGGATCGCCGACATGCGGCACAACCCGGAGCGGACGGCGAGTGAAAAGCAGCGGGCTGAGCTGATGGAGCACGTACTGAGCGGGCTATCGGGGAAGGACAGGGAAATTCTGACCCGGTTCTACTTGCACGAGCAGACGCAGGAACAGATTTGCCAGGAGATGGCGTTGAGCGAGACGCAGTTCCGGCTGTTGAAGTCGCGCGCAAAGGCCCGATTTGGGGAATTGGGGAGAAAAAAGCTGCAGCAGGGATCGCTGCAGCGATTTCTGGTGAGAACTTCTTCGATGCTCTCGCACTAATTATCGAGAGCAGACGTGTTGTCGCGCAAGCTGGGCGGGAACTGGCTTGAAGGAGATCTCATGGTTGCGCAACCCGATTTCCAAAAGCATCCTTCCGAAGACGCGCTCGAGCGCTACGTCCTGGGTCGTGTCGGGGCGGTGGAGAGCGAGCCGTTGGAGGAGCATCTCCTGGTGTGCGAGCACTGCCAAGCACGGCTAACCGAGACGGATCAATACATTCTGGCAATGCGCGATGCGGCGCAAATGCTTCTGGCTAAACAGGAAGAAGCGAGCGCGCGGCGCTTGCAGGCGGCGCGCCCGGCGCGGCCGAGGCTGGCTTCGCGAGGCGGCACCCGGTTCTTGTGGCCCGCCGGGGCGATGGCTTTCGCGGCGTTGGCTGTTGCCATGATTCTGCCCGAGGCCTCCCGCCACAACGCCGGAACCCAACAGGTTTACCTGGAAGTTTCTCGTGGGGCGCAGGATCTGTCGAGGACGGTGACGGCGGGCCAACGTCTGTCAGTCAGGCTCAGTGTGGCCGAGGTTGCCGCCTCCGCCAGCTACCGAATCGACGTGGTCACGGAGGCGGGCGACCCGGTTTGGACCGGAATCATCCCGGCGTCACAGGGTTTTGTTCACTTCGAACCTTCCGGTGCGCTGGCCGCGGGCAAGTTCTGGGTGCGGCTCTCGCTGCCCACGGACCCGCCGGTGCTACTGCGCGAGTACGGTCTGGAAGCGCGCTAAGCCGGGTTCGCGCTTTTTTCCTGGTTGTTTCCCACCGAAGCGCAGATTTTCATTGCATTTTCCCCTTTTGTTCGCCAATAATAAGACCAGCTATGGCTCTGACAAGGCGGCAAAAGGAAGTTCTCGACTACATCGCGGATTTCATCGAGGATCACGGCTACAGCCCGAGCTATGAGGAGTTG
>DAIDIE010000022.1 GCA_027459505.1 Acidobacteriota bacterium | reverse complement strand
AAAGTGGAGCGCCTGTTTGCTTGGCTTCACAACTTCCGCCGACTTGTCACAAGGTGGGAGTACCATGTGGAGAATTTCCTCGGCTTTGTCCGCCTCGGCTGCCTCCTGTTGCTCTTGCGACGTTTATGAGACTGGGTCTAGGCGTGGTCGTCATCGATTTGAGTGCGATCTTGAGGCACGGCTGGTGAGCCGTCGCCTGGTCGCAGCTCGCAATCAAGGCAACTGCGGCAACCCCTGAGAAAGACTGCGCGTGCACGGCTCTGATGCTGGCAGCGCCCATCTGCTGGAACTGTGCTGCTCGCCGAAAATGAGGCACGGCCTCGTCTCCTTCAGGCCGCCCGCTGGCATTGCTTTCCGTTGGGTCGCTGGCACGTTCTCCAGTGAGAACGTGAAGCCGCCGATGCCGGGCTCCTCTCCCGCACGAGCCACACAACGAAGCCAGACATTCAATGCCAACGGGGCTTCGCGGGGGCCCCGGCGGCGGGGGCCGCCCTTCCCACCCCAACAAAGCAAACTGCGCTTTGTTGGAGACCCCGGGAGAATTCGCGGCCCTCCACTGGCGATCTCCTCCGGCGATCTCTCCGAAAGGGAGGACTCGGTGGCTCGCTCCTGAAAAAAGAATGAATCGCGCAGCGCCAGAGCAATGAGCTACTGCGTCCCAGCCCACGCGTCTGCCAGGATGCCAACGACGGAGACGACGTTCGGCGCCGCGCAAGACTAGCCCGGCATATCCGAGCGAAGCGAGAGTATGCCGGGTCACCCGGGAAGCGAAAGACAGAAGGAATGAACCGCGAAGCGCTCCATGCCGATTACCTTGCGCAAGCTTGACTTCTTCAGCCTGCAAATCGCAACATTTATCTCCAGCACACTCTCACCGGCACGCTCGCAGGCCGACCCAGGTATGCCAGTTCCCTTCCCCGTGTCTCCAGCATCCAGAGAGGATCGCCCCCGCGGGCGCTGACTTCCAGAGCAACAATGATGACAAAAAACGTGTTGGATTACTGCTCCCGAAAGCGCGCCGCAATGCGATCGTTGCTGGCATCGATATTGGTCGCCTGCCTTTTGGTGGCGATGATGCCGTGCCGGGCGGCGGCGCAGAGCGCGGCGGGGCACCCGCACTGGCCGGGGCCTGGGCAGCTCTACGTTGGCACCTGTTATCAGCCGATTGAACGCACGCCGGCGGAGATCGATCAGGATATCGCCCGCATGCGGCGGGCGGGGTTCAACGTGGTCCGCATGGGCGACCTTTCCTGGGATTCGTTCGAGCCGGAGCAGGGACAATTCCGTTTCGCGTGGTTCGACGCGATTCTCCAGAAGATGCACGCGGCGGGAATCCGCGTAATTCTCGACATCCCCGGCACGCCAGCGCCGATCTGGCTGCACCGCGCCTACCCGGGAGTGGATATCGTCAACGAAGACGGTAAGCGCATGCCGCCGGCGGAACGCTACATGGACGACATCGCCGACCCCAACTATGTACGGGAAGCCGGCATCCTGGCGCGAACCATGATGCGGCATTACGCGCATAACCCGGCCATCATCGCGGTCGGATACGACAACGAGATTGGGAACGGTTCCATGTCGTATTCGCCCGCGGACCGGGAACGCTTCATCGTCTGGCTGCGGCGGAAATACGGCACCGTGCAGGCGCTCAACGCCGCCTGGCAGACGGAGTGGTGGTCGCGCCGGCTGAATAGCTTCAGTCAGGTGTATATGCCGCTGGCCGATGGTCCTGGACCGCCGGAGAGCTATCTCGACCTGCACCGCTACTGGTCGGATGTCGCCATTGCCCGCCTCAAGCAGTTGGAAAAGGCGCGCGAGCGCTATATGCCTGACGTGCCGGCGATCTCCAACCTGTGGCCGGGCGCGGACCGGCGAGGATTCGATTACCTGAGCTCCTACAGATCCTATGTCTCCTACGGGGCGGAAGGATTCTATCCCGGCGATCCGGTGAGCGGGGCTTTTCTCGCATTGACGCAGAAGGGCGCCCTGGAGACACCGCTGTGGTTCAACGAATTCACCGCCGGCGGAGGAGGAGACTACGGAACGCCCGGGCGGAGCCGCATGTATGCCTATCTGGGGCTGATGATGGGCGCCCAGGGATTTCTGGCATGGACATTTAATTCGCACCTGGGCGGCGAAGAGCAGGCGTTGTTCGGATTGATCAACCACGACAACTCGCCGTCATGGAAGCTGCAGGAGTGGGCGCGCATCGCGTCAGAGTTCCGGCGGCTGCAGCGCTACGGCTTTCCGCGTTATACGCACCCGGAGGTGGCGATCGCCTATTCCTTCGACTCGCACGTCGCCTCCCATCCCAACGGACCGTCCAACACCACGCTGCAATACTTCAAGCCGCCGTACGACCTGCAGGTGCAGAATGCCTTCGAGCCGCTGTTCCGCGCCAATCTGGATACCGCCTTCATCGACATCGGGCACGACAGCCTGTCACCCTACAAAATGGTCGTCGTGCCGGCCGATTACCTGATGGACGCGGCGAGCGCGGCCGCCATCCGCAACTACGTGCGCCAGGGCGGGACCGCCGTCATGACCATGTTTTCCGATAAGGTGGACGAGCACGGAAATTGGTTCAACACGCCGCTGCCCGGCAGGTTGAGCGACGTCTTTGGCCTGAAAACCAACGCGTTTTACCGGACCAGGCGGACGCTCGACTACACACTCGGTGGCCGCAAGATCGACGCCGGGACCCATCAATACGAGGTGTTACGGCCTATCACCGCCGAGGTCTGGGCTCGCTTCGGGAAGGCCGCCGATCATGCGCCCGCCATTACCGTCAACAAGTACGGCAAGGGAGAGGCAATCTACCTCGCCACCTGGCCCAAGGCCTCGGCCATCGGACCGCTGCTGCAGACGCTCTGCGGAAAGCTCGGCATCGTGGGTCCGAAAACGCCGCCCGGGGTCTACGCACGCGTTGTGGACGGACGAACGCTTTACGTGAATACCACCAGGAGAGCGCAGACGATTCCCATTGCCGGCGTGAAACACGGCGTCATCACTGGGAAAACGTATCGAGGCGAGATCGTGCTGGGCCCCTGGGAAGCTGATCTGGCGCGGGGAGGCGGAAGTTGACGGTTGACGGTTGACAGTTGACAGTTGAGACAGTTGACGGTTGACAGTTGTCAGTTGACCGTGCGGCGGGGCTGATTCTTGGCGGCGTGGTTTGACCTCGGCATGGGCGGACCTCAGCAGCACGGAGAAGTCCTGAGCGGATGTGGTTTACCTCAGCGTCGCCCAGGCAACGCCAGAGGGCTTTGTATTGGGCACATGGCCTGGGGCACCCGGGAAGTGACTCCTCCTAGCGGTATCCCAACCTCAAAGGTATAGGGGCGGCCGGCGTCGGCTGACCAGCGGCTTCGCCGCTGGCTACTTTCCGGTGCGTCGCTCCGCGACGCAGTGGCCGGGGCGGGGCGGCACGGCCGCAAAAATCACTAGTTTCATAGATCAACCCGGTTGCGAAAGACACCCAAACGCTTTCTTTGTGGCGACGGCGCCCGCTCAACAAAAAGCGTTGAGTGGCACCCGGCGGTGAGAGAGTTGACAGTTGACCGTTGACCGTTCACCGTGGGGCGTGGCTGATTCCTGGCGGCGTGGTTGACCTCGGCATGGGCGGACCGGGCAACGCCAAAGGGCTTTGTATTGGGCACATGGCCTGGGGCACCCGGACGTGGCTCGCTCCTCCGGTTCCTCTATCCCGCACCATCGCCCTGGCTCATTTCAGGTGAATAGTGGCCTTCAACGGCAGATCCCGCGAGGAGCTGCCTGCGAAGAGGGTATAGGCGCCAGGGATCAACGACCATTTGTCTTTTTCAACATTGAAAACCGACAGGAACTTAGGTTTCAGCTGCAGCATCACTGTCTTGCTTGCGCCAGGGGCGAGGGTCACCTTGCTCCACGCGACCAGGCGCCGGGGAGGTTCGTGGGCCGCCGCGGGAAGCTCCGCATACACCTCGGCCACTTCAGCGCCTGCGCGCTTTCCCGTATTGGTCAGCAAAAAGCTTACGGACGGGCTGTCGCCACCCTTCACGGCTAGCCGTGAATATTTAAACGTCGTATATGAAAGACCGTAACCAAAGGGAAACAAGACGGGCTTCCTCTCGGCGTCGAACCACTTATAACCGACCTCGACACCTTCGGTGTAATCTTCATTGAAGGGTGGCAAACCCTTTCCCCTCTCCAGTTTTGGCAGACTCCAAAACGCCGCCGTATCCCGCGACGCCGCGGGCGGCTGTTTCACCATCTTTCGTGGCAGCTCCTGATCGCTGACCGGAAAAGTAATGGGCAGTTTTCCGCTTGGATTTACCTTGCCAAAAAGGACGTTGCCCAGCGCATCGGCGCCATCGCTGCCCGCATACCATGCCTCGATGATGGCGGCAGGAGCCTTGACCCAAGGCATCGACACCGGATTTCCGGTCTCCAGGACCACAATGGTGTGCGGGTTGGCGGCGGCGACCGCGGCGATCAGCTGGTTCTGGTTACCCGGCAATGCCAGTGAGTGCTGGTCCACGGTCTCCGTCGACCACTTATAGGCAAAGACGACTGCGACATCGGAAGCCCTTGCCAAGGCCGCGGCGGCCGCTGGATCGGCGCCAGAATCGAAACGGACCAGGGCACCGGGCGCACGCGCCACAATGGCCTTCAAGGGCGAAGTTGGAAACCAGATCGGCTCCAGCCAATGAGTTCCACGCCGGCCGGGAGGCATAATCGCGTTGCCCCCGGGCGGATCGACCTGCGCCGAACCGCCGCCTGAGATCATGCCAACATCCGCGTGGGCGCCGATCACAGCGATGGTTTTGAGGCGCGTGGGGTCCAGAGGAAGCGCTTCGTTATGATTCTTCAGGAGCACGATGCTGCGCTCCTCGATGTCGCGAGCAACCCTCAAATCGGCAAATGGGTCGACTTCAACGCGATCAGATGCAGCATCGATTGCTCCCGAGGCGAACATGGAACGGAGAATTCGATGCACATGATCATCGAGCTCCGCTAGCGGAATCCGCCCCGCTTCAACTGCCGCTTTGAAGCGGCTCCCGTAAAAGACATCGTAGGGCTGCTCCATATCCAGACCGGCCTTTGAAGCCTTGACGGTGCTGTGGGCGGCATTCCAGTCAGAGACTACAAAGCCCTGGAAGCGCCAGTCGCGCTTGAGGACCTGGTTGAGCAAGTAATCATTTTCACAGGAGTAGTCACCGTTGACCCGGTTGTAGGCGCACATGACCGCGTCGGGTCTTCCCTCCGTGACGCCGATCTCGAACGCCAGGAGGTCGCTTTCGCGCGCGGCGCGCTCGCCGATGACTGCGTTGATCGCCATGCGTCCGCTTTCCTGGTCGTTGAGGGCATAGTGTTTAATGTCAGTGATGACGCCAGCGGAATGGGTGCCTTGAATCAAGCTGGCCACCATTGACCCAGCCAGAATGGGATCTTCGCCCAGGTACTCGAAGGTACGTCCGTTGCGGGGTTCACGGGTAATATCCACGCCCCCACCAAGGCTCATGTTGTATCCCTGGGCGCGTAATTCGCGTCCGATCAACGCCCCATATTCATAAGCCACCCGCAGGTCCCAACTTGCCGCCGCTGCAAGATCGGCGGGAAGAGCCGTCGAGTAGCGCCCGTCAACGGCGCTGGGGCGGACTCCATAAGCCGCGTCGGCCATATTGATGGCTGGAATTCCAAGCCGCGCAATGCCAGGCACATAACCCACGCCGCGATTGGACTTCGCGTTCTCCGGGGTGACCGGCTCGTCGCAGGGAATGCCGGTTCCGTGGATCAGGCGAATCTTTTCATCGAGCGTCATTCTCTGCATGACGAGGTCAGCGCGCGCGCCGGGACTGAGGCTCGTGTTCATCCATGGCCTGCCCTGCGGTGTTTGAGCGGTGGCCGGCAACCCTAGCGCCGCCGAGACAGCAATGGATGCCAGCAGAGTTAGCGTACAGCGTGCCGAGTGCTTCATTTCTCCTCGCAATGTCGCATCCCAAAGAGGCACGGCCTCGTCTCCTGAGCCGCCCGCTGGCATTGCTTTCCGTCGGGTCGCTGGTAGGTTCTCCAGTGAGAACGTGAAGCCGCCGAGCCGGGCTCCTCTCCCGCGCGAGGGAGCCGCGCTTCCCACCCCGACAAAGCAAACTGCGCTTTGTCGGGACCCCGGGGGAATTTCGCGGCCGTCCACCTGCGATCTCCTCCGGCGATCTCTCCGAAAGGGAGGACTCGGTGGCTCGCTCCTAAAGGGTGCAAAAGGGTGATTGCCGCGGCGCGAGCCGCGGTCCACAGCCGTGCTCCGGGCACGCGCTTGCTTTTAAAAAAGGGGGCATTCACGACGTTCACGCTCGGACCAGGTCGCGCTGCAGGTCTTCAAGCGTCCTTCCCTTGGTTTCCGGATACGTGAAAAGGACAACGATGAATTGCAAAACGGTCATGGCCGCGAAAAAGACGAACGGCACGCCGCGGCCCAGATGCATGGCAATGATGGGAAACATCAGGGCAATGCATGTGTTCATGATCCAATGACTCGCATTTCCGACACCTTGACCCTTGGAGCGGACGTGATTGGGAAAGACCTCACCGATGTAGACCCAGATCACTGCGCCCTGCGAGAGCGCGAAGAAGGCGATGTAGAGGGCGAGCAGCCAGACCAGGGCGGATTGGTGAGACTTCGACTGGAAAATCCAGGCAACGCCCGCAAGGCAGCTCGCCGTCCCCGCCGCGCCGATGAGCAGCAGCGTCTTGCGGCCAAGCTTGTCAATCATCGACATGCCGGCCACGGTGAACACCAGGTTTGTAAGGCCGACGGCGATCGCCTGTTGATCGCCCGACACCTGGCTATAACCCGCAGCGGCAAAAATGCTGTTCAGGTAGTAAAGGATGGCATTAATCCCCGCGAGCTGGTTAAAGGCTCCAATGGTTACGGCGAGAAACAGGGGGTAACGATACTTCCAACGAAAGACTGGCTCGCGAGCCGACGCGTGTTCCTGGACAAGCGCGGCGCGAATCCCGGAAAGTTCACCCTCCGGGTCTTCCTCGCCCATCTGTTTGAGGATGTCTAAAGCCTCGTCATCCCGGTTCCGGGCCGCGGCCCATCTCGGACTGCGCGGAATGTTGTAGAGCAGGACGAAAAAGACAAGTGCCGGAACAGCCGCTACGCCAACCTGCCAACGCCATTCGGATGCGCCCAGGCGCATCAGCCGAAGGACATAGTTGCTGGTATAAGCAACCAGAATGCCGAAAACAACGTTGAACTGGAAGGCGCCCACCAAGCGTCCCCGCCATTTTGCGGGCGACAACTCAGTGATGTAGACCGGGCCCAGAACCGAAGACGCACCGATGCCCACTCCGCCGACGAAGCGGAACCACATCAGCGATGGCCAGCTCCAGGCCAGGGCGCTGCCGATTGCGGAGACGAGATAGAGAACGGCCGTGAGCCGCAGCGTTTCCCGCCCACCAAGCTTTTGGCCGACGAAGCCTGCGCTAAAGGAACCGGCGACCGTCCCGATCAGCGCAATCGCGACGGTCCACCCTTTGCCAGCGGCGCTCAGGTGGTACAGACCTACCAGAGCATGCAGAGCGCCTGAAATCACGACGGTATCAAAGCCAAAGAGAAGGCCGCCCAGTGCAGCTGTCAGTGTCGCCCGCAGCAGCGTGGCGCCGGGTCGCAACCTTTTTTTCTGTCTTGCCCGAACTGGGGTGGAAGAAGTCATAAACCGTGAATAGGACCTTACGTTGCCAGTCTGTCGGGAGAGATGGCTGAAAGTTTCCAACTCGACGCTGAAATAAGATCGCCAGCGTTTCCGCGCCAGAAGATGCGACAGTTCTGGGCGCGGCCGGGGTAGTAAAAGCGCTTGGTAAACGCTTTTTGGCGGTTGAGGAACACCTCTATTACCGAGCCGTCGACATATGCATGAATGTGGACGGGTTCTGCAGCCTTCAGCGTGACAGGCAGGGACTGCCGGTCGATCCGGATCAGTGGGTGCTGGCCGGGGATGTACTCGATTTCGAGCCAGTTGGGTTCGCTGCTTCCCAACAACCCCACAGTAAAAGGAGCGCCATCGCTTTTCGCATGCAGTTCAAGTTCACCGCAACACGCGTCCAGTGCGCCCAACTCGACTTGGCGCCGTCCGGCTGCCATCGCGCCAGCTTCGATTCGGCGTTCGGATTCGCGAAGGTGTTTCACCTCTTCCGCCACAGTCATGCGGAGCCGGCCGTCCTCGCCAAGGGTGAGGACGCGCGGCAAAGACATGGCTCCGGCCCATCCCGCGGCCATGAATTGCGCCGGTGGCCGCGCCTCTTTGATCCAGCCCCACAGGATGCGGCGGCCGTCGGGCGCCAGAAAACTTTTGGGGGCGTAATAACTCCCGGCATCGAGGCATCCCCGTTGCTGGGGAGTAAAGGTGTGGCGCTTACGGTCGTATTCACCAGTACTCCAAAATGACTGTCCCCGGGTCGAAAAAAGCAGGCAGTGCCGGTCGCCGAGAGGGAAGAAATCAGGGCATTCCCACATTTCACCGCTGTCACAGGGATTGGCAGCGTGCTGGCCATTCCAGTGGCCCCAGACCAGCGGGTGCAAATACTTCCAATGCCGCAGATCCTGCGAGCGGTATAACAGCACACAACCGCCCTTGCCGCGCTGGCCGGATCCCAGCCCCAAATACCAACCGTCGTCTTCTTTCCAAAGACAGGGATCGCGAAAGCCAGTCTCACGGATACTGGCCGGGGGGGGCGGCAACGACCGGGGTGGAGCGCTTTTTCCAGTGGATCAGGTTCTCGTCTTGCGCGGTTGCCAACAGTTGTGTCTCGCGGAGGGACCAACCCGCGTCGCGAAGGGTGACCTGGTCATGCGGCGCCTTCTGAACGCCCGTGTAAATGATGGTTGGCACGCCGGCATTGACGACGGCGGAGCCTGAGAAGCAACCGTCGCTATCGGGGCCGCCCGGCGTTGGGGAAAGCGCAATGGGCAGGTGACGCCAGTGCACCATGTCGGTACTGACGGCGTGGCCCCAATGCATTTGGCCCCAATTGGCGGCGTAGGGGTTCTCCTGGTAAAAAACGTGGTATTTGCCCTTCCACCAAATTGGCCCGTTGGGATCGTTCATCCAGTTTCCAGGCGGCATGAGGTGGTATTGCGGACGCAGCGGATCCTGTGCCAGGCCCGGTTGTGATTGGGCTTGGGCGGCGTCCATACCGATCAGCGCCAGCGTCGTCGTCCCGCTTAAGGCGACAAGGAAGTTCCGACGTTTCATTCCTGAATACCCTGTGTTGCCGCTACCCGCATCTCCCCGCCGTTTCCGGCCTGAAAGAGCGCAAGCAGGCATATTGAAGCGGCACGGCCGCTTTGATTCCACCTCTAAGCACCAGCGGTACGGGACCTCAAGCAACCCCGAACCTTTGCTTTCACTTGTGCCGAGTTCGAACGCGAAATCTGTTCGACTCGGCCCTGGCCAGTTTTGTTCTGGATAGTAAGCGCCCGCGCCCCATGTTGTCAATACAAATCTATTTAAGCGGCTATACTACAAGCCTGAACTTGAGATTAGCAGATTGCAAGGACTGAGGGCCGATCGACACCGGGAAAGGCGGGCTGGGGCGGTTATGCTTGGCCATGCGGCCAGCGGCTAGTGCGCCGCGTAGACAGCGCTCCGGATGGGCAGGCATACTGCTTCTAGTCTCTTGAAAATGGAAGGCGCACCCAAATATAAGCTGATCTACAACGAACTCCTCAACGCTTTGAGAAGTGGCGAGTACGCGGCCGGCGGAAAGCTGCCCAGCGAAAACGAACTGGTGGAGCGCTTCAACGCCAGCCGTCCGACAGTTGGCCGTGCTCTGGCGCAACTGGAGAACGAGGGCCTCATTGTCAGACGGGCGGGTTCGGGGACCTTCGCGCGTACCCCCAGCCGCAAGGGCAGCTTGGTCTTCGGTCTGCTGATTCCAAACCTGGGGACCACGGAAATCTTTGAGCCCATTTGCCGGGGAATCTCGATGGCGCGAGTGGGAGAGGGCCACGATCTGCTTTGGGGACCTACCGTTTCGCCCGCCGCTTCGCGGGAAGCGCAGGCCGAGGAGCTTTGCCAGTACTACATCCAGCGCGGGGTTTCCGGTGTGTTCTTTGCTCCCCTGGAATTGCTAGGGGGAAAGGACGAAGTCAATCGCCGGATTACGAGCGCTTTCGACGAGGCGGAAATTCCAGTGGTTTTGCTTGATCGCGATATCTGTGAGTTTCCGCGGCGCAGCCGCTTCGATCTGGTGGGAATCGATAATCATCGTGCCGGGTTCGCCGTCACCCAGCACGTTTTGGAGGCGGGCGCGCGCCGTATAGTCTTCTTCGCGCAACCGAATTCCGCTCCCACCGTGAGCGCTCGCGCGATGGGTTGTTGCGAGGCTGTGGGCCAGAGGAAGGATGCATCGGTAGAGGCGGTGACAGGCGATCCGGGCGACAGCACGGGGATACGCCGGTTGGTCGATCGCTTGCGGCCGGACGCGATCGTTTGCGCGAACGATATTACCGCCGCTCAGATCATGACCTCGCTTGACGCACTGGGCATTCGCGTTCCGGAGAAGATCAAAGTGACCGGCATGGACGACATCCGTTACGCGCAAATGCTGCGGACACCGCTCACGACTATCCAGCAACCCTGCCTGGAAATAGGCGTGGCCGCCTTGAGCACGATGCTTGATCGCGCGTCCCACCCCAAGATGCCGGCGCGCGATGTTTTCCTCGATTTCAAACTGGTTGTGCGGGAATCGACCAGAGCCTAACCGGACTGGGCCAGCCGGCTTGCCCTGCGCGGCGCGCTCACAGAGGAGAGAGCCGCCACGCGGAACGAGCGGCCGCGCGGACTGCTCCTACTTGTGGAATGTGGCGGCCGTCAGAGCCCGCAGTTCGTTCATTGTCCATTCCGGTATCGCGCCCATGCGGCTTGCCACCAAGGCGCCCAGCGCATTGGCCAGCGACGCCGCGCGATCAGGCTTCCACCCTAGACCCATACCTTGAAGAAAGGCCGCCGCGAATGCATCGCCGGCTCCTACCGTATCTTCCACAGCCACTGGATAACCCGCCGCCACAGTGAATTCACCTGAAACGTAAATTGCGCAGCCCCGGCCGCCGAGGGTGACACAAACACATTCCAGATCAAACGTCTCCGCCCACAGGTGACAGAACGTCTCAAGAGTGAAATCCGCGGAAGGCCGCACCCCCTGGAAGAGAAGTTCGGCTTCGCTCTCATTCAGCTTGACAACCGTGGCGGCGCGGCAAAGCCTTTCAACCAGAGGCGGATTCCAGTGCCCCCCGCGGAGGTTCAGATCATAGAACCGGGCCGCGCGCGGACAGCGCTCCAGAATGCGCTCCAGCCGCCTTTCGCTCTCAATGGAGGTCTGCGCGAGGGTTCCGTAATAGATCCAGTCCGGGTTGAAGGCTGCAAGGGCGGCCAACTGTCGTTCGTCGGTTTCAACGCAATCATATGCGGAGGGACGATTGAAGGCGAATGCAGGGTTTCCCGAGGTATCGACCGAGACGGCGGCCATGCCAGTGGGTGCGCTCGATGTGATTGCAATGAAGGCGGTCGACAGGCCAAGAGCGTTGAGCGCGCCCAGCGCTCGCCGGCCGCGCTCGTCGTCGCCCAACGCCGATATCAGAGCCACCTGATTGCCAAGGCGTTGGGAATGAGCCGCAAAGTTGAGTGGCGCACCGCCAAGAAATTCCGCCCGGCCAACGATATCCCAAAGGATTTCACCAATGCTGACGATCTTCAAAACCACCCCCGCTGACATACGGCCCGCACGGTCAAGGGACCTCCAACGCGGCAGGAAGTCACCGCCGTTCGCGTTGGGGCTGACATGTACTGACAGGATAAACGCATCTGTATTTACAACTATATTGCCATACCTTCGCACTTAGGGGAGCGCGGCTTCGTTTCTTCAGCCGTCCGCCAGCATTGTCCGGCGTGGGGTCGCTGACACGCTCTCCGGTTAACCGTGAAGCCGCCGCGATGAGGTATTCATCCCGCGCGAGCCACGCGGTCCTCCAGTGGAGGTCGCCTCCGACGATTCCTTCCAGAGGGAGGGCTCTGGAGCTCGCTCCTTAGGGTCGGGCCGCCCGGCGGATTCGTTGATTTTGCGGATCGTCCTTGCAACGACAATAGTGGACGCAGGGGGCGCAAGGGGCGTAGGCTGAAAGGGATTCGCCCCGCGGTGGCGAGTGCGCGTGGCAAGTTCATATGGCAGCCCCGCGGTTGCGAGTGCGAATGTCCTTGCGGTCCAATCCAATCGTCCGGGGAACAAAAGACAATGCGGAAACCAATCCTTGCTGCGCTGGCCGGCGCCTTCAGTCTTTTCCTGCCTTTCTCCCTGCAAGCCTCCCAACAAGCTCATCATCAAGCCGCGCACAAAAAAGCGGCCGCGGCGGCTGCCCATGCGGGTCCCGTGGTGCGCATCGCCAGCGGGCGCGTACGCGGCAAGGTGGAACGCGGCGTGGACGCCTTTCTCGGCATTCCCTTCGCGCAGCCGCCCATCGGCAAGCTGCGCTGGCGGGCGCCGCAGCCGGTGAAGGGGTGGGACAACATCCGCTCCGCCACCCAGTACGGACCCGACTGCATGCAGCTTCCTTTTCCCGGTGACGCCGCCCCGCTCGGCAACACGCCCAGCGAGAACTGCCTGTACCTCAACGTCTGGCGGCCGCGCAACGCCACCGGCAAACACCTGCCGGTGATGGTCTGGATCTACGGCGGCGGCTTCGTCAATGGCGGCTCCTCGCCGAGCGTCTACGACGGCTACCGCTTCGCGCAGGATGGCCTGGTCTTCGTCAGCTTCAATTACCGCCTCGGGCGTTTCGGCTTTTTCGCTTTCCCGGCGCTGTTGAAAGAGCAGCAGGGACAGCCGCTGGGCAACTACGCCTTCCTCGACCAGATTGCCGCGCTGAAATGGGTGCAACAGAACATTGGGCAGTTTGGCGGTGACCCCAATCAGGTCACCATCTTTGGCGAGTCGGCGGGCGGCATGTCGGTGAACATGCTGATGACCTCGCCGCTGGCGCGCGGGCTGTTCGAGCGCGCCATGGTCGAGTCCGGTGGCGGACGCGACAACATCCTGCCGCCGCCGCAACTCAACACCTCGACCGCGACGCGTCCCTCCGCCGTGCAGCTGGGCGTCAACTTCGCCCGCCATATGGGGATCCACGGGACCGGAGCCGCGGCGCTGGCCGCGCTGCGCCGCCTCTCCGCGCACCAGATCGTTGACGGCATCAATATGGCCAGCATGGGCAAGCAGCGCGACATCTACTCCGGGCCCATGATTGACGGCAAGATCATGCCCGAGCCAGTCGAGCAGGCCTACAAGGAAGGCAAGGAGGTTGCCGTACCGATCGTGACCGGGGCCAACAGCATGGACATCGGGCCGCTGCCCGCAGCGAATGAGCAGCAATTGTTCTCCAGCTTCGGTGCGCAGAGTCAGGAGGCGCAGCAACTGTTTGACCCCAGCGGCAAAGCGAAGCTGATGGCTTTACGCGAGCGGGTGGGTTCGGAGCGCATCATGCTCGAGCCGGCACGCTTTGTCGCGGCCAGCGTCGCGCAAAAAGGGCAGCCCACTTACGTGTACCGCTTCTCTTATGTCGCGACCAGCATGCGTCCCAAGTGGCCGGGAGCGCCGCACGCCACCGAAATCCCCTTCGCGTTTGATACCGTGCGCTTTCACTACGGCAAAAAGACCAGCGCGCAGGATGAACAAATGGCGCGCACCATGCACGCCTACTGGGTGAACTTCGCCAAGACCGGCAACCCCAACGGAGCAGGACTGGCGCATTGGCCGCGTTACAGCCAGCAGGGGGATGGCTTGATGATCTTCACGCCACAGGGCACCGCCACGGGAGGACGTGATCCGTGGGAGAAGCAGATGAATCTGGTGGAGAAGAGCCAGAAGTGAGTTGTCAGTTGACGGTTGTCAGTTGACCGTACGGCGGGGCTGTTCGTCGGGCGCCGTGGATTGACCTCCGCATAAAACGGAACAAAGGGCTGGAGCTTCGCTCCAGCCCTTTGTTTTGGACAACTGAGGACTTGCCACTGACAACCGGCGACTGCTACTGACAACTGGCGACCGGCACTGACAACTGACAACTGGCAACTGACAACTGACTGACAACTACTGATTGACGCCGCTGGCCAAAAAGCCGCCGTCTACCGCCAGCACATGGCCGGTGACGAAGCTGGCCGCTTCCGAAGCCAGGAAGACGCCCGCGCCCGCCAGCTCGTCGACGTTGCCGAAGCGGCGCATTGGGGTGCGCAGCTTGAACTCCTGTCCGCGCGGGGTGTTGTCCAGCAGGTTGGTGTTCAGCGCGGTGCGGAAGACGCCCGGAGCAATGGCGTTGACGTTTACGCCGAACGGCGCCCACTCCACCGCCAGCGATTTGGTCAGCGCCGCCACCGCCGCCTTGCTGGCGGTGTAAGCGGCAACCTCGTAGAGCGCCACAAAGGAGCTCAGCGAGGCGATGTTGATAATGCGCCCGTACTTGCGCTCGATCATGTGGCGGCCGAAGATCTGGCAGGCGCGCAGCAGTCCGGTCAGGTTGGTCTCCATGATGTCGTTCCACTCCTGCTCGGGCACGTCCACGGTGGGCGTGCGTTTGGTGCGGCCGGCGGAGTTCACCAGGATGTCGACCTTGCCGAACTCGGCCACACTGGCGTCCAGCAATGCCTGGATCGACTCGCGGCTGGTGACGTCGCAAGTCTGGCGCAGACTGCGGCGCCCGAGGGCTTCCATCTGCGCCGCGGCGGCGTCCACGTTTTCCTGTTTGCGCGCGGTGGCGACCACGTCGGCGCCGGCTTCGGCCAGCCCGCGCGCGATGGCCAGACCAATTCCCGAAGTACCGCCAATGACAACCGCGGTGCGTCCATTGAGTTCAAGTTGGCGAAAGCCCACGACGGTCCCTCCTCTACCAGTTGTACATCGTTCCATCGAGTTTGCGGTTTACCGGCAGGTAGGCGCGCTCGTAAGGAAACTTTTCCGCGAGCTTCTCGTCGTAGTCGACGCCCAGCCCCGGCTGGTCTCCCGGATACAGCATGCCGTCTTTGAAGTAATAGGCGTGCGGAAACACCTCATCGGTCTTGTCCGTGTGGCGCATGTACTCCTGAATGCCGAAGTTATTGATGCTGATGTCGAAGTGCAGGGCCGCCGCCATCGCCACCGGCGACAAGTCCGTGGCGCCATGACAGCCGGTCAGTACGTGGTAGATCTCCGCCATGCTGGCCATCTTCTTGAGATGGGTGATACCGCCGCCGTGGACCACGGTGGTGCGAATGTAGTCGACCAATTGCTCGGTGAAGAGCAGGTTGGCATCCCAGATAGCGTTAAACACCTCGCCCACCGCGAGCGGGGTGGTGGTGTGCTGGCGGATGAGACGGAAGCCTTCCTGCAACTCCGCCGGTACGGGGTCTTCCAGCCAAAACAGGTGGTAGGGTTCCAGGCTCTTGCCCAGCCGCGCCGCTTCAATGGGCCGCAGACGGTGATGCGCGTCGTGCAGCAGGTGCACGTCTTCCCCGTACTTCACGCGCAAGGTCTCAAAGAGCTTGGGGACGTGCAGCAGATACTTTTCGGTGGACCACAGGTTTTCGGGCGGCAAGCCCTTTTCGGCGGGCTCGTAAAAGAGCTTGTCTTTGGCCACGCCATAAGTCGACTCCAGGCCGGGAATGCCGCTCTGGGCGCGAATCGCCTTGTAACCCAGGCCCATGTATTCGCCTACCCGGTCCACCGTCTCGGCGATGTCGCGGCCGTTGGCGTGTCCGTAGACCAGCACGCCGGTGCGGCTCTTGCCGCCCAGCAGGTTATATACCGGGGTATTGAGCGCCTTGCCCTTGATGTCCCACAGCGCCATGTCCACCGCGGCAATCGCGGTCATGGTGACCGGACCGCGGCGCCAGTAGGCGCCCTTGTAGAGGTACTGCCAGATGTCTTCGGTCTGGAAGGGATCGCGGCCGATCAGGCAGGGGATGACGTGATCGCTCAGGTAACTGGCCACGGAGAGTTCACGGCCGTTGAGGGTGGCGTCACCCAGCCCGTAGATGCCCTGGTCGGTGTAAATCTTCAGGGTGATGAAGTTGCGGTCGGGACAGCTTACGAAAACCTTGGCGTCTTTGATCTTCATGGCGTTCACTTGCTCCCGGAGGCGGCGCGCGCCTCGGCAACGATGTTGACGAACTGGCGGGCGCGTTCGGAGATCACCGTGTCCTCGCCTTTGGCCAGCAGTTTGAGATCGATCAGGTCGGCGCCCACGCCCAGCGCCCAGGCGCCAGCCTGGATAAAAGCAGCGGCGGTGGTGAGACTTACGCCTCCGGTGGGCAGCAGCGGAATCCGCGGCAGCGGGGCCTTCAGCGACTTGATATAAGAAGGGCCGCCCAGGGCGCCGGCGGGAAAGACCTTCACCGCGTCCGCGCCCGCCGTCCAGGCGGCAACGATTTCAGTAGGCGTCAGCGCGCCGGGCACGATGGGCACGCCATAGCGGCGGCAGCAGGCAATCGTTGCGAGGTCGAGGGCGGGACTCACGACGAACTGCGCCCCGGCCAGGATGCACTGCCGAGCGGTCACCTCGTCCAGCACGGTGCCCGCGCCCACGACCACACTGTCACCGCAGCGGCGGGCGACCTGGGCAATCACGTCGATGGCGCCGGGCACGGTCATGGTGATTTCAACGACGTCCACGCCGCCGGCGCGCACCGCGTCAATGGCGCGCACCGCGGTTTCGGCGGACTCGGCGCGGATGACCGGCACCAGGCCGGTGGCATGTATGCGTTGGAGAGTGGGAGACATGGGGGGGGGCAGTTGTCGGTTGTCGGTTGTCAGTTGTCGGTTGCCGGGGGCTGCGCAGCAGTTTACAGTTGACGGTTTACCGTGGGGCGTTGCTGATCGTTAACGGCGCGGCTGACCTCGGCTAAACAGAAACGAACAGCGCACGGCGAACAGTTTACAGTTCACAGTTTACAGTTCACCGTGGGGCGTTGCTGATCGTTGGCGGCGCGGCTTGACCTCGGCTAAACAGAAACGAACAGCGCACGACGGACGGCTTACAGTTCACAGTTTACAGTTGACGGTTTACCGTGGGGCGTTACTGATCGTTAACGGCGCGCTTGACCTCGGCTAAACAGAAACGAACAGCGCACGGTTTGCGCCCAGAGGTTAGCTGATAACTGAGCTGGCAACTGACAACTCACAACTGGCAACTCACGACTCACAACTGACAACTGGCAACTGACAACTGACCTGACTGGCAACTTCTCCTTTCTTAGCGATCTACTCTGGCGGAGCCGCGTTTCATGGCGCGCTCGACTTCGGACTGGGTGACCATGCTGGTGTCCCCGGGAGTGGTCATCGCCAGCGCGCCATGCGCGGCGCCGCACTCCAGCGCCCATTGCGGGCCGCGCCCGCTGAGCAATCCATAAATAAAGCCCGAGGCGAACGAGTCGCCGCCGCCAACGCGGTCATAGATTTCCAGTTGCTTCCAGCCGGGCGCCTCATAGAGTTGGCCGCCGGCGTAGCAGATGGCGCCCCAGTCGTTACGCGAGGCGGTATGCGCGTGGCGCAGCGTGGTGGCGATGACCTTGAGATTGGGAAAGCTCTCGACCACCCTCTCCATCATGCGGCGGAAGCCGGCGGTTTCCAGTTGCAGCAGGTGCTCGTCGGCGCCTTCCACCTGGAAGCCGAGCGCGGCGGTGAAGTCTTCCTCGTTGCCAAACATCACGTCCACCAGCGGCGCGAGCGTGCGGTTCACCTGCTGGGCGCGCGCGCTGCCCCCAATCGACTTCCACAGCGAGGGGCGGTAGTTGAGGTCGTAGGAGACCACCACGCCATGGCGGCGGGCGGCGCGCATGGCCTCCTCGGCGACGGCGGCGGTGGTTTCCGAAAGAGCGGCGAAGATGCCTCCGGTATGGAACCAGCGCGCCCCGCCCCCGGCGGCGCTTCCCTGCCCTTTGGTTCCGGCAAAGACCGCGTCCCAGTCGATCTCTCCCGGACGCAGTTGCGAGGCGGCGGTGTGTCCGCGGTCGGAGCAGCCCAGCGCCGCGCGCAGGCCGAAGCCGCGCTCGGTGAAGTTCAGCCCATTGCGCACGCTGCGCCCCACGCCATCGTGGGGAAGCCAGCGCACAAAGCGCAGATCGACGCCGCCCTGGCGCATGAGGTCTTCGATCAGGCGTCCCACCGGGTTATCGGCGAAGGCGGTGACCACCGCGGTGCGCAGTCCAAAGCAGCGCGCCAGGCCGCGCGCCACGTTGTATTCTCCGCCACCCTCCCAGGCGCGGAACTGCCGCGTGGTGGCGATGCGGAAGTCGCCGGGATCAAGGCGCAACATCACCTCTCCCAGGCTGACCAGGTCGAAACGCGCCGCGCTGGAGGGCCGCAGGGGCAGCTCGAAAGCGGCCACGGAATCAGTCATGCAACCTCCGGCCGGCGGCGCCGGGAGCGGCGCCATTGTGGGAGCTGTACCGGGAACCTTGTCTATGCCCTTGCTTCGACGGACGCTCGCCATCGCCACCCAATCGCAGCGCGGCGGCGTCGCAGGCGTCAAGCAACGCCTCGGCCATCTCGCGGCGCTGCGCGCTCATGCGATGCGTCGGTCCCGAGATAGAAATTGCTCCGACCGGGTAACCCGAAGGATCGAGCAGCGCCGCCCCAATACAGCTCACGCCGGGCTCGTTCTCTTCCGGATCGAGGGCGTAGCCGCGGCGGCGCGCTAACTGCAGCTCGCGGCGAAAGGTCTCCGGAGACGAGCAGGGCAGCGCGGCACACTCTTCGGCGGGCAGGTGGGCGGCAATCACCTTGCCCAGCGCCGTCGATTCCACCGGCATGCGGCTTCCCACCGAGGCCGCCATGCGGAAGGGACGGCTGCTTTCCAGAATGTCGAGGTAGAGGACTTCCCCGCCCTGCAGCACACCCAGGTTCACGCTTTCGTTGAAGCGCTGCGACAGCGGCCGCATCACGTCCAAAGCGACCCGGCGCAGATCGCGGCGCACCTGGGCGGCGCGCTCGCAGATGCGAATGCCGAGGCGATAGCGGGCGCCGTCGGTGGACTTCTCCACGTAGCCGCGCGCGGCCAGCGTGTGCAGCAGGCGGAAGCTGCGGCTTTTGGTGAGTCCGGTGGCGCGGCGGATGTCTTCCAGGCCGAGCTCGCCGGCGCCCTGGAAGGCGTCCAGCACATCCAGGGCGCAGGTGACCGCGTCGACGATGTAGGGGTCGGGGCGGGAGGCGGGATGGGCGCCGCTGCGCGCCGCCGGTGCGGGATTCTGGTCAGCCTCGGGCACGTGTTTCATACAGTGAAACGCTGGGTTCACGATTGCGATAGGGGAAGATCGCATGAGGCGGGGGGGAAGGTCAAGGGGGGTTGTCGGGGTCAGTTGCCAGTTGTCGGTTGTCGGTTGTCGGTAGGGCGCGGTGGGGGCGGAGGCAGTTGTCGGTTGTCGGTTGTCAGTTGTGGTGAGGGCTGACGGCGCGCACGGCCCGAGCAGTGCACGGTTTACGGGTTACAGTGCACCGTGGGGCGCGGTGGGGACGGGCGGCGCGCACTAGCCCAGCGCTTGTTTCTCAACGACCATCGGCAACAGATGACCTTGGCGGCGGCGCTTACGGACGTGGCGCGCCTACGGTGAACTGTTAACTGTCAACTGTGTACTGTGCACTGTTTGTGGTCCGCCTGCGCTGGAGCGGCACTGCAGGCTGACGTTCCTGGTCCTCCTACTGTGAACAGTGCGCTGCCCGAGCGCACGGCTCACTTTTCATTCAGGCGGGCTAGCAATGACTGCGCGGCGGCTTTTGGGCCGCGAGGATCGCCGAAGACGGACGAGCCGGCGACAAAGACGTTCACGCCGGCTTGGGCGGCGGGGCGGATGGTCTGCTCGTCAATGCCCCCATCCACTTCTATGTCGCAGTCGAGGCCGCGCGCGACAATCCGCTGGCGCAGCGCCCGGGCTTTCTCCAGCACATAGGGGATAAATTTCTGTCCGCCAAAGCCGGGATTCACCGTCATCAGCAGCACCATCCGGCACAGCGGGAGGACCACGTCCAGGGTTTCCAGCGGCGTGGATGGGTTCAGCGCCACCGCCGGGCGGGCGCCCAGGGAAGCGATGTGCTGCAGGGCGCGGTCCAGGTGAGGGGTGCTTTCCTGATGCACAATGACCCAGCCGGCGCCCGCCTTCACCACGGGATCAATCCATTGCGCCGGATCAGAAACCATGAGGTGGGCTTCTATGGGCAGCCTGGTCATGCCACGCAGGATTTCCACAAACATCGGACCCATGGAGATGTTGGGGACGAAATGGCCGTCCATGAGATCAACCTGGAAGCGGGTGGCGCCACCGGCTTCCGCGGCGGCCACCTCATCGGCGAGGTGATGAAATTCGCAGGCCAGAATGGAAGGGACCAGGTGGAAGGGGCGGGGGTCGTGCATGGGTGACAGTTTACAGGGGGCAGTTGTCAGTTGTCAGTTGCCGTTGGCCGGTTGTCAGTTGTCAGTTGTCAGTTGTCAGTTGCCGTTGGCCGGTTGTCAGTTGTCAGTTGTCAGTTGCCGGTGGGCCGGTTGTCAGTTGTCAGTTGCCGGTTGTCAGTTGCCGGTTGTCAGTTGTCGGTGGCCGCCTTGTGCGGTTTCAGTCCCCCGGCTCGTGACAGGGGTCTGGCCGCAGGCTTCGGGAAAGCCCGTAAATGCCCTGCCGGAGTGTCTGTATCCTTTCCAGAGGAGCGCGAAGCTCCGCTTCAGAAGCGTAACCCAGGCGCTGGAGGCACGGCCTCGTCTCCTGAGCCGCCCGCTGGCATTGCTTTCCGTTGGGTCGCTGACACGTTCTCCAGTGAGAACGTGAAGCCGCCGATGCCGGGCTCCTCTCCCGCGCGGGGGGGGGCCGCCCTTCCCACCCCAACAAAGCAAACTGCGCTTTGTCGGGACCCCGGGGGAATTTCGCGGCCCTCCACCTGCGATCTCCTCCCGCAGGGAGGACTCGGTGGCTCGCTCCTTGAGACACAGAGGAGAGTATCGACTTCGGCGAGGCTCCCCCGAGCGATTGCCAAATGGTTTAGAAAGCTAGGGACCTGACGGCGCGCGGCTCCTTCTGCGATGTTTGCGGCGACGGAGACAACTGCCCGCCTCACTTGACTGCCTAATGCGTAGCGCTCCTCGCCTGGAAACTTGGCAACAATCGGATAGACCTCGGTGACAAGCTCCATGGCAAGCTGCCAAACCCGTAGCTCCCGGTAAGACCGAACGGCTGCCATAGCCGAATTCTCAGGCATGGAGCGAAGGTGACACAATCCCCCAGATGGGCGGGATGCTCGGAGAGGAAGTGGACGGCGGACAGTGCACAGTCTACAGTTCACAGTTCAACATTCACAGTTCACCGCGGGGTTACGGGTGGGGTACGGAGGAGGCTGGCGGCGCACACGAGCCAAACGTCCCTTACCGGCTGACGGGGGCGGCCGCACTGGCGTTCATGGCCATTCCACATTGAACCATGCACTGGGAACCATGCACTGGGAACCGTGCACTGGGAACCGTGCACCGTGCGCAGTTAACCGCCCGCCTGCCACTTGCGCTTCAGGAGTCTCCAAAGTGAGGATGCGGGGGCTCGCTCCTAACGTCCTACGGGCAACTGACCACTGGCAACTGACAACTGGCAGCTGACTACTCAGTGCCGCGCAGGACGCGCAGAATGGCCATGGCGGACTGCATGGCGGAGGCGAAGACCTGGTCGGTGCCGCTCTCGCCCAATTCGGCCATGAGAGCATCGGAGAGGCTGGGCACGGGAGCGGTGGTGCGCGAGGCGGCGACCAGGTTATCGCCCTGCATGATTTCCGCGCACATCTCGGCGCCCTTACGATCCAGGCGGATGGTCCAGGCGGGATTGTCGCTGCTCAGCAAGGTAAGGCCCTTGAGCAGCGGCGAGCGGCGGCGTTTTTCCAGGTTCGCTTCGCCGGCGGGGTTGGCGGTGGAAGGAAAGGCGAAGACCATCTCCACCGGCTCGTTCTGGCCAGGCGCGGAGAATAACAGGCGGTCGTCACCAGTGGCCTTGATCGGGGTCCATTGCAGACGCGCGGCGAACCAACCGGCGGTGAGCAGGGCCGGGCCATTGAGCTGAGGCTGGCGACCACAGCTCTCCCAGGTGACCTGCTTGAGCCGGGAGAGTTGAGCCAAAGCGGCAGGAGTGTCAAAGATCTGGGCGAGCAGACGGCGCCAGGGGAGCAGGCGCGCCCAGGTAAGGTCCGAGGAAGGGATGTGGCGGCGGAGTTGCGCCTCGCCGAAGGAGAGGAACTGTTCCGGTTGAAAGCCGAGTTCCTGGGAGTCGAGCAGTACGCGATCAGAGATGTTGGCCAAGTGCGGGAAGAGCGCGCTGTGGCCGGGATCGGAACCGCGCCACCAGAGCACCACCGGCAGGCCATCCAGCAGCAGCGGGGTTACGGTGCTCTCGGCGGCCAGGAAGGCGTCCCCAGAGGCCTCGAGCTGAATGATTTCGCCCAACAGCGGACTGCTCTCGCCGGCACGGACCAGCGCCATCACGCGCGCGCGCCACTCGCCGGAGTGATCGTTGGAGCACTTGAGGATGAAGAAGCGGCCGGGGTGACGTTCGGCGACCGCGTTGTTCCTGGCGGCCGTCGCGGAGGCCGCCGGGCACAGGGTGTTGAGCACGTAGGCGGCGTCCTCATCGTCGCTGGCGCAACAGATCAGGTTGATGGTGCTGGTGCGGCTGCGGTTTTGCGGCATGTGCATGGCGTCGTTAAGACGGCGCTCGATTTCGCCGAGGCGCAGCAACTGCGTGGGATCGGCTAGCAGCGGGGAGTTGGCCACCGGAGTGCTCACGGACGTCTCCATTCACGGCCTTCGCGGGCGAGCATCTGGTCAGCGCGCGGGGGTCCCCACTCGCCGGCGGCGTAGTTGGGGAAATGGCGGGGGGGGTGGGCTTCCCAGAACTCGATCAAAGGCGTGGTCAGAGCCCAGGCGGTTTCCACCATATCCCAGCGCGCAAACAGCATTTGGTCGCCGAGCATGGCGTCGAGCAGCAGGGTCTCGTAGGCTTCCGGCTGCTGTTCGCCAAAGCTGCTGCCGTAATGGAAGTCCATATTGACGGGGCGCAGGCGCATATCGGCGCCGGGGACCTTGGCTTCAAAGCGCAGCGAGATGCCCTCGTCGGGCTGGATGCGGATGCTGAGCACGTTGGCGTCAATGGCGTCTTCGCCGAGATCGCCAAACATGCGGAAGGGCGGCTGCTTGAAGCGGATGGCCACTTCGCTGACGCGTTTGGGCATGCGCTTGCCGCTGCGCAGATAAAAGGGAACGCCGGCCCAGCGCCAGTTCTCAATCTGCAGGCGCAAGGCGGCGTAAGTCTCGCGCCCGGAGGTGGGCGAAACGCCGGGCTCCTGACGATACCCGGGAACAGGCTCGCCATAGATGAAGCCTGGACCATACTGGCCGCGGGCGGCGAAGTGCGTGACCTCGTCGGGGGAAATAGAGGAGGAGGTAATCAGCGGACGGATGGAACTGATGACCTTGGCCTTTTCGTCGCGGACGGCGTTAGCCTCGAAGCGCACCGGGGCCTCCATGGCGACAATCGACAGAACCTGCATGAGATGGTTCTGGATCATGTCACGCAGGGCGCCCGCCTCTTCGTAGTAACGACCGCGCTGTTCGACGCCCAGCGTCTCGGCCACGGTGATCTGCACGTGGTCGATGTAGCGGCGGTTCCAGATGGGCTCGAAGATACCGTTGGCGAAGCGCAGGATGAGGATGTTGCGCACCGTCTCTTTGCCGAGGTAGTGATCGATGCGGTAAATCTGCGATTCGTCAAAGACCTGGTGCAGGGCGTGGTTGAGCACCTGGGCGCTGGCGAGATCGCGGCCAAACGGCTTTTCGACGATGGCGCGCGTCCAGCCTTTGCCCGCCACCCCGTTTTGCGGGGTGGTGGCGCCGGGCTTGTTCAAGCCGGCACGGCCGAGCTGTTCGGCAATGATCGGGAACACGCTGGGGGGCGTGGCCATGTAAAACAGCACATTGCCCGGGTTGCCGGGCATCTGGCGCAGACGGCGCGTCAGTTCCTGATAGAGGTTGGGGTCGCTGAAATCGCCTTCGATGTAGTCGAGGCGCTTGGCAAACGCCTCCCACTGCTCGGGGGAAGGGTTCACATGGGCCAACTCGCCGAGCGCCTGGCGGATCTCATTGCGGAACTGGTCGGGAGTCCAAGTGGCATTGGAGACGCCAACGACGGCAAAGCCGGGAGGCAAGCGGTTCTGGGCCGCCAACGAATACAAGGCGGGCAGCAGTTTGCGGCGGCCGAGGTCGCCGGAGGCGCCGAAGATGACGGCAATGCAGGGGGGCGCGACACGTTCGCCGCGCAGGCCGCCGCGCAGGGGATTGAGGGCGGGCGCCATCCCGGAAGCGGGAGCGCCCGGGATGGCCGCGGGAGGAGCAAGGGGAGGCGCCGGGGGAGTGCTCATGAGTTCTTGAGCTCCAGAGCGGGAGCGTTCTGCAGCACCGCCTGCGCGACTTCCAGCAGACGCTTCAGGGCGGCTTCCGGCTTGGCGCCCAGGTCAACCCGAAGCACCGGACGCTGGTGGGCGATGAGGGACTGGTAGTCGCCCATAGCCTGCGCGGCAATCAAGGTGGCAAAGCCATACTTCTGCCCGGGAATGGAGCGGTCCTCGCCTCCAGTGGAGATTAACTGCAGGAAGACGCCGCTATTCGCACCGCCTTTATGCAGTTGTCCAGTGGAGTGCAGGAAGCGGGGGCCAAAGCCCAAGGTGGTCGCCACCTGGCGGGAATCGCGCACCAGAACGCGAAGCTGCTCCAGCGTCTTTTCCAGTTGCGGGGTGGATTCCACGTAAGCGGTTATCGCGAAGTACTTGCCGGGCTGAAGCTGATTGAGCAGATCGCGCAAAGCGCTCTCCACATCGGGAACGGGCTTATTGCCTGCGGTATAAACCTTCAAGCCCGACTTGGCGTCAACGGCGTTCGGCTCCGCGGCCAAACCAGCGGCCTGTGCGCCGCCGGAGACAAACTGCTGAATGACGCGCGCGGTATTGTCTTTGCTCTCCTGCACGTTGGGCTCGTCAAAGGGATTGATGCCCAACACCACGCCCGCCAGGGCGGTGGCAAACTCCCAGCGGAAAAACTCCTGCCCCAGGTCGTAGCGATCGCGCAACTTCAGCGTGATCACCGGACTGCCGCCATGCAGTTGCTCCTTAATCCAGGCGTTGCTTTGGGTCTGCTGATCGCCGAGTTGCAGAACGGCGAAGATGCGGTCCTTGCCGTAATCGGCGGCAGCGCCGGCGGGCTCGGCGTCGATGGGAACGATTCCCTTGCCCTGCTTGCCGGTGCTTTCGGCGATGAGCTGCTCCAGCCACATGCCAAAGCTCTTCAGCTCGGGAGGCGCCAGGAGCGTGAGCTTATCGTGTGCGGCCAGGGCCCAGGCGCCCAGCGCGGCGCCGAGCTTGGCGCCGGGATTCTGCTTGGTGGGCACGGTGGCGGCGCAGGCGTGCGCCATCACTCCCGCCCGCTCCAGCAACTTGGCGATATCGACGCCCAACAGCGCGCCGGGCACCAGTCCAAAGTAGGAAAGCGCCGAGTAACGGCCACCAATGTCGGAAGGGTTGACGAAAATTTTGCGGAACTTGCGTTCCTGGGCGAGTTTATGCAGGCCGGTGCCTTCATCGGTAATGGCGGCGAAGTGCTCGCCGGGTTCAGCGATACCGGCTTGGGTCAGTTTGTCCCAGAAGTAAGCAAACAGCGAACTGGGCTCAATGGTGCCGCCACTCTTGCTGGAGAAGAGGAACAGCGTCTCCTTCAGCTTGAGGCGCGCCTCCAGATGGGCGAGGGTTACGGGATCAGTGGTATCGAGAACGCTGAGCTCGAGGCCATTGGAAGAACGGCCAAAGGTCTGCGCCAAAACTTCCGGCGCGAGACTGCTGCCACCCATGCCGAGCAAGACGGCGTGGCGGAACCCGGCGGTGCGGCACTGCTGCGCAAAGGCTTCAATGTCGCGCACCTTGGCGGGCATGGCATCGGGCAGCGGGAGCCAGCCGAGTCGATTCAGGATTTTCGCGCTCACGGCGGAGTCGCTGGTCCAGGCGTCAGCCTTGTGCGCCCACAGGTGAGCGACGGCGCCCTTCTTGTCCAGATCTTTGATGGCCTGCTGGTATTGCGCTTCGAGCCCATCCGGCTCAATCGCCATCTCTACCGCGCCACCGCCTTTGAGGACGGCTTGCTTATCGCGAATGCACTGCATGAGCTCGTCAAAGGACTGTTGAAACAGGTTGACGCCCTCGACCTGAAGCTCGTCGAGGACCTTGTCCATATCGATGCCGGCCGCGGCCAGCGCCTGCAGCGTAGGCGCGGACTGGGGCAAGGAGGCGACCAGCCGCTCGGCGGGTTTGCCGTGGTCGCGGTAGGCTTCCACTGTCACCTCAGGCATGGTGTCGACGGTTTCGGGACCAATCAGCGCCTCGACGTACATGGTGTCGGGCAGCTTGGGATCCTTGGTGCTGGTGGAGGCCCAGAGTAAACGCTGGGTCTGGGCGCCTTGCGCGCGCAACTTCTGGAAGCGGTCGCTCTGAAAGGCCTCCTGGAAGTAGAGGTACATGCGTTGCGCGTTGGCGATACCGGCCTTGCTGCGGAGCTTCTGCAACTCGGCGGCGCGCTGGGGCTGCTGTTTGGCGGTGGCGTCGAGCAGCTTATCGACTTTGGTATCCACGCGGCTGACAAACAGGCTGGCGACGGAGGCGAGGCGATCTATCTTCTGGCCTTTGGCCACCAGGGTTTCCAAGCCGCCCATGAAGGCGTCCACCACCTGGCGATAGGACTCGTAGCCAAACAGCAGCGTGATATTGATGTTGATGCCTTCGCCCAAAAGCTGCTTGATTACCGGGATGCATTCCGGGGTGGCAGGCACCTTGATCATTACGTTGGGGCGGCTGATGCGATGCCAGAAGTCGCGGGCCTGCGCCAGCGTGCCTTGCGCGTCGCGGGCCAGGTTGGGGAAAACTTCCATGGAGACGAAACCGTCCTGGCCATTGCTGCTGTCGTAGACGGGGCGCAGGACATCGCAGGCGCCCTGGATGTCTTCCACCGCCAGATCAATGAAGATCTCTTCGGGGCCGCGGTCGATGCGCTTGGCAATAGTCGCGTCATAGGTGGCGCTGGCGGCGATAGCCTTGCCAAAAATGGTGGGGTTGGAGGTGAGGCCGCGCAGGCCGTCGTCTTCAACCAGGCGTTTCAAGCCGCCTTTGACCAACAGGTCGCGAGTGATGTTGTCGTACCAGAAGCTCTGGCCAAACTGGTGTAACTGCTGCAGGGGATTTTGAGGCATGGGGAAGACTCTCCGTTGCGGGCGAACCCAGAAAACTCGAGTGAAAAGCTATACCGTTGTAGTATCCATCCGGTGTGGCGCTGCTCAGCGCGCCAGCACACCGTACTTTTCTTCCAGAGCGCGAATCTTATCCACCCGGCGGCGGTGCCGCTCCAGGCCGGAGAATCGCGCCGGCAACCAGGCTTTCACCACTTCGGCCGCCAACTCGACGCCAATCACCCGCGCGCCGAGGCAGAGGACGTTCACATCATCATCCTCGCGGCCCTGGCGCGCGCTGAACACGTCGTGGCAAAGCCCAGCGCGAATGCCGGGGAGCTTATTGGCCGCCACCGAGGCGCCCACGCCGCTGCCGCAAATCAAAATGCCGGCGGCGGCTCGCCCTTCCAGAATGGCCTTGCCAAGCGCCTCGGCATAGTCGGGGTAATCAACCGGATCGGTGCTGTACGTGCCGAGATCGAGGGGTTCGGCGCCAAAGCGGCGAATCTCCTGCAGGACCCGGTCTTTGAGGGGAAATCCGGCATGATCGCAGGCACAAGCGATGGTCATAAAGCCCTAAAAATGCTCCCAGCAAGACGCTCTGGGCACGAAGCGCAGCCGGCTTGCCATCTCTCCAAAACGTTGCAATGCAATTTTACCGCAGGCCAGCACCACAGCCCCGGCGAGCCAACGGAGTCCACAACAAAACCGGTTCTGCCCCAGTTGCCGCACCAGCACTACAGCCGAGTACCGCAATATGTGTGGCCGTTGCGGATGAGAGTGGCCGAGCGCGTCTCCCCAAAAGAGCCACAGGAGAAGCGAAATGAGTTTCCACCACAGCTTGCCAAGGCTGGCGTTCGAGTGGGGAGCGGCCACGCCCATCCTCACCATAAGAGAAATGGGACGTTTGCGGAAAGCAAGATCCCGAGCGCGTGGAACGAGGGGGCAAGCCGGGAAATCGACCGCCTTGCGAACCGGCGTCCGAAGAGGGGAAAGTAAGCAGTGGAAAGATCTTGCTTTTCCGGGGAACTTTAGAGTAGTAAGCTTTCTTGGGCAGCAGTGAGCGCGGCAAGTGGGTGGTTGGAGGGTGCGTGGGAGTGTGAAGCGGAATGATGCTCAAGGCCTGTTTTTCGCTACTGCCGCTTATTTCCATGAACGTGCATGATCGTTATTTATTGAACTATATCGAGTTTTAAAAAATCAGTCCAAGCCTTTGTTCTGCTTTTTGTGGAAAATCTTTTTGGTCCTCCAAGATGATTGAGCGCAAACCTATCAGCTTTTATATTTACGGCTCCATGGTGGAAGCCATGCAGAAAGCAGCCGAGCGCCGTCGGGCGGAAGAAGCGGGGCTGCGCCGTGGCGGTCGACCGACCGGAGCGTCCACCATCGGTTCAGAGATGTTTGAGGCCGCCTGGCCACTGTTTCAAGCGGCACATCTGAACGCGCGGGAGCTGGGCTCGTTAATCGAAGGGTTAGGTGGAGAGCAAACCGGAACCGCGGTGCCGAGCGCCACGCTCTTGAACGCGTACAAGAATAACCCGGTGTTTAAAGAGCTGATCGAGCTCGTTCTGCTGGACGAAGAAGTCCTGCAAGCGGCGCGCGATGCCGCCCTGGCGGAAGTGGCCAAGCGAGCGAAGCAACGGCGTTAGTCACCGCTGGCCTGCTGCACAACAGCGCCATTCGCCGGTTTTCTCGATTTCCAAATCGGCTTCTCCCTCCTGCCTCCACGCTGAAACGGGATTCATTCCACCCACTCCGTTGTGCCGGCGCTACTCCACGCCACGAGCGGCCAGGATCGGGCCGAAGTTCACAAAGGTACACCGTTGGCCATTGCTGCCACTTTGGCTTGCCATCGCAGCCTCGAGTTCCGTCCGCCTGGGCGCTAGCCCGTTAGGCCGGGGTATGCTGAAGCAATGGGGACCTCAACCGCCGCCACTGAGTCGTTGTTTGGCTTTTTTGGCCGTGGCGGGCGGCTGGCGGCGACCCTTCCGGTGTTCGAGTATCGCCAGGGGCAACTGGAGATGGCGCGCGCGGTGGCGCAGGCTTTGGAAGAACGTCATCACCTGCTCATCGAGGCGGGGACCGGGACCGGCAAGACTCTAGCCTATCTGCTGCCCGCCTTGAGCAGCGGGCGGCGCGTCATCGTCTCCACCGGCACCAAGAACCTTCAGGAACAGCTGGTCTTCAAAGATATTCCGCTGCTGGAACAGGCGCTGGGACGCAAGCTGAACGTGGTCTGCATGAAAGGCCGCGGCAACTACGCCTGCCGGCAGAAGATCGCACAACTGGAAACCCAGCCGACGTTGTTAACCCTGGAAGAACTGGATATTTACCGCAAGCTGCGCGACTGGGAGAAGGAAACCGCCAGCGGTGATCGCATGGAGCTGGACTTTCTGGCGGAGCACTCGCCTTTTTGGGAGCGCTTCAACGCCCGGCGCGAGGCGTGCACCGGACAAAAATGCGCGTTTTTCGAAAGCTGCTTCGTGACGCAACTGCATCAAGAGGCGATGCAGGCGGAACTGGTCATCGTCAATCATCACCTGTTCTTTGCCGACCTCACGCTGAAACAGAAAGACGTTCCCGGAGTTCTGCCTCCCTACGAAGCGGTGATTTTTGACGAGGCGCATGAACTGGAAGGGGTAGCCTCATCGTACTTTGGCGTCAGCATCAGTTCCTATCAATGGGAGGAGATCGCGCGCGATACCGAGCACGTACTACGGACAAGCGAGCGCTGGGATGCGGCGCTGGCGGCGCAAAGCGCCGAAGTCAAGGAACGCGGGCTGGCATTGTTTTCCCTGCTCACCGAGCGGGAGGGCCGCACCACGTTTCACCACCGCGCCGGCTTTTTGGAAAAGCACTTTCCCGCCTACGACCGGGCGCAGCGGGCGCTGCTCGGACTCCGCGCCAACCTGGAGGCGATCAGCGACAAGCCGGAAGAGATCCATAACCTGGTGCGGCGGCTGGGGGAGCTCAAACAGAAGCTGGCCTACCTGCTGGAGGCGGATGATCCCGGCGTGGTTTTCTGGCTGGAACGGCGCGGGCGGGGCGTGTACCTGCAAGCTACTCCCATCGATGTCGCCGCCCTGCTGTCGGAAGCGCTTTTCCAAACCACCGACACGGTGATTCTGACTTCAGCGACGCTCGCCGTACGGGACAGCTTCGACTACCTGCGCCAGCGGCTGGGAGTGGAGCACGCGCGCGTGCAGGTGGTGGCCTCTCCATTCGACTACCGCGGGCAGGCGCTGCTTTATTTGCCGGCTCACCTTCCCGATCCGCGTTCGGGCGAATATGGCCGCCGCGCCAGCGAGGAGATCACGCGTCTGCTGGAGTGCTCGCAAGGCCGCGCTTTTGTGCTGTTCACCAGCTATGAGCAGATGCGCGACCAGTATGCGCGCCTTGACGGGCGCCTGCCCTACCCCATGCTGCTGCAGGGCTCCGCGCCACGGCATACACTGCTGGAGCGCTTCCGCAGTACCCCCAACGCGGTTCTGTTCGCCACCTCCAGTTTCTGGCAGGGCGTAGACGTGCAAGGCGAGCAACTCAGCCTGGTGATTATCGACCGGCTGCCCTTCGCCTCGCCGGGCGATCCGGTGGTGGCGGCCCGAATTCAGCACTTGAATCGCAACGGGCTCAACGCGTTCATGGACTTCCAGGTGCCGGAGGCGGTGCTGTCGCTGAAGCAGGGATTCGGACGGCTGATCCGCTCCGCGCAGGATCGCGGAGTGGTGGCGCTGTTGGACCGGCGAGTGGTGCACCAGCGCTACGGAAGGCTGTTTCTGGAGAGTCTTCCCAGCCTTCCGCACACCAATGACATTGCCGACGTGGAAGCGTTTTTCGCTGCGCAGCGAAATCCGAATCCGGGCTAGCTTGAGGTTTGCGGCAACAACGCCGCGCCCTCGGCGGCGCGCGCCAGGACCGCGGTCAGCAGGGCGGGATGCCCCTCCAGGCTGGGCGACAGTGCAATCTCAACCTGGGGATAGCGCTGGCGCGCCTGCGCCACCAGTTCGGGAATGTCTTCGGTGACGTGCAGCCCCTCGGCAAGGAAATAAGGAACGACCACAATCGAATGCTGCCCATCAGCCACCGCCTGGCCGATGACCTCAAGCAGTTGTGGCTCGGCTTTGGGAAGATAGGCGGCGCGGCAGTAACGCCCGGTGCGAGCCAGCGAAGCCACCAGCCGGTCGATGCTGTCATGCCAGCTTTGGACCGGTGATCCGTGCGCCATCAGGATCAGGGCCGGCAAGCGGCGCGCCGGCAGCGGACCCGTCTCCTGGCCCAGCCATTGCTCGCGAAACTTTACGACATCACCCAAAACAATCAATGCTGGCGAAGTCAGACCAGCATGAGCGGCCTTGTCGGCGATATCGGACAGAACGCCCGTGACCACGCGCTGTGTGGGCTGCGTACCGTGGGAGATCACGGCGACGGGAGTCGCGTCCGCATGCCCTTTGCGCCGCAGCGCCGCGGTAAGCTCCTGCAAGCGGCCCAGCCCCATGAAGATCACCAGGGTTTCACCGCTGGTATTTTCCATCTCTTCGGCTACGTGACCACTCATAAAAGTGACGCTGGAAGAGACGCCACGGTGGGTGACGGGAATAGCGGCGGCGCTGGCGGCGGCAATTCCCGAGCTGATTCCGGGAACCACTTCCCAGGCGACACCCGCGGCCACCAGGCGCTCGACCTCTTCTCCGCCCCGTCCGAAGACGAACGGATCGCCGCCTTTGAGGCGGACCACGCGCAGTCCGCGCCGGGCGCGCTCGACGAGCATTTCCGCGATCAGTTCCTGGGGAACGGAGTGGCGAAACTCGTTCTTGCCGACGTAGACGCGTTCCGCATCGGCGGGCGCCCAGTGGAGCAGGTCGCGATTGACCAGCTCGTCATAAAGCACAGCGCCGGCTTGTTGCAGCCGGCGCTGTGCCTTGAGCGTAAGAAGTTCGGGATCACCGGGCCCGGCGCCTACCAGCGAAACCAAGCCGCTCCCTTTTGCTTCAGCCATAGTGAATTACTGTAGCGCAGGTTCGGCCGCGGTCTGCTTCGCTTGCACATCAGCAAGCGGCAGGGTGCCTAAGACCTTCGCCAGAACACCGGGATCTTCACGGCGGACAAAATCGCGAAAGCTGTCGCCCTCGTGGCGGTGCTGCAGGTAATAGCGTAGCAGCGACTCAATGCGCGGCGCCAACTCCGTCCCCAGCACGCGCGCCAGGGTCTTCCTGGCGATTCCGGCGCCCTCGCCCAAACCGCCCCCCAGATAGACGTCAAATCCGTCGGCCGGGCCGGTCGCCGTCTTGACGCGCGTGCCCTGCAGGCCGATATCGGCGATCCAATGCTGTCCGCAGGAATTGGGGCAGCCATTCAAGTTGATGCGCAACGGTTCGGTGAACTCCGGCAGCCGCCGCTCCAGGTCCCGCACCAGTTCGGCGGCGAAGTTTTTGGTGTCGGTAATCGAAAGCTTGCAAAACTCCTTGCCGGTGCAGGACATTGTTCCGCGGCGAAAGGCCGAACCCTGAATCGGCAATCCGGCCCGCTCCAACGCCCGCTGCACGAGAGAAACATTCGCCTGCGGCACACCGGTGATCACCAGGTTCTGCATGCCGGTGAGCCGTACCTGCCCTCCCGCCAGGCTCTCAGCGATATCGGCGACTTCCTCGACCTGATCCGCATTCAGGCGGCCGCGCAGCACGCTGGCGCCGATGTAGAACTGGCCCGCTTGCTTCTGCGCGTGGACACCCACGTGATCGCGGAACTCCGGCTTGGGTGGGGCATCGGGAGCGGCGTCCTGAAGTTTGTAACCCAGCTTGGCTTCCAACTCCTGGCGGAAGCGCTCCACCGTCCACTTGTATTCAATGAAGACGAATTTCAGGCGCGCTTTCCCGCGATTCTCCCGCAGGATGCCGGTGTCACGGAAGAGCAGTCCCATGGCGCGCGCCACCTCGACGACCTGATTCTGCTTAATGAAAACAGGCAGCGCCTGGGCAATAAAGGGGGCGTTGGAGAGGCCTCCGCCGACACGCAGCGCGAAACCCAATTCCCCATTGAACTCGCGCGCAGTCAGCGCCACGTCGTTGATTTCGGGATTGACACACCATTGCCGGCAGCCGCTGACGGAAACTTTGAATTTACGGGGAAGATTCACCAGCGCATTGTCGGCAATCAACGCCTGATTGATGGCCAGCGCGTAGGGGCTGGCATCAAACAACTCCTCCGGATCCACACCCGCCAGCGGGCATCCGGTCACGTTGCGGGGATCGTCGCCGCAGGCGGATTTGGTGGTCAGCCCCGCGGCCTCCAGACGGTTCATGATGTCGGGAAGTTCTTCCGCCTCCAGCCAGTGCAGTTGGAAGTTCTGCCGCGTGGTGATGTCCGCCAGGCCACGCCCATAACGGCGCGAGATGTAAGCCACCGTCCGCATCTGTTGCGAACTCAGCAGGCCATTGGGGGTGCGGACGCGCATCATGAAGTAGGGCGCCATCTCGCCAAAGGCGCCGCCGCCATCGCCCTGCGTGTAGAGTCCCCACCAGCGCAAGCGCATATCCCGGTCCACCGGGGACATGGAATAGAAGCCGCTGCGGAACGAGCTGAACAGCCGCGGCAGCTCTTCCCAGGGGTTCTGCAGTTTCTTCAGGCGCTCCTGTTTCTGCGCCGTGGTCTCGTGGGTGGTATCAGCCATGATTTGCGATCACACTTGGGAAAAATCGGACAACAAAAAACCCACCGGGGAGGCTCCTCTGCGGTGGGCGTGTCTTCGTGGACTGTAGTTAAGCTTTGGGTAGAAGCTTAGCGCTCACCAGGCAGACTCAGGCTGCAGCGACAACAACAGGGCGCCGAGTTCCGCTTGGCATGCGACATCCCCAAGAGTATACCCCATTTTGTGACGCCGCTCACATAAATTGCCGCCGCCCGGGATAAAGGGGGCACCGGGCGACGCCCTGAGGCGGGCAGCGCCGCGGCTGCCGCCTAGCCAACTTTGCTAGCATGGCGGCATGGAACTGATTCCCAGCCCAGCGGAAGTGGTCGAGCTGTTAACCTCTACCGGCGCCCTGCGGGAAGGCCATTTCCTGAATCCGAACGGACTGCATTCCGACATCTACTTGCAGCTTCCGCTGGCGATGCGGCACTACACGGAATCCAAGGTGCTGAGCGTAGGGCTGAGCCGGCTACTGCGCGCGAACGACGAAATCCGGCGCCATCTGCCGAAGGTGAGCATTGTGGCGCCGGCCACGGGCGGACTGCCGGTCGCCTATGGCATTTCCGAAGCGCTGCGCGCGGCGCAGACGTACTGGGCGGAAAAGGAAGATGACCACCTGGCGTTCCGGCAGTTCATGGAGGATCACAAAGGGGAGCAGGTGATTCTGGTGGACGACATCTACCGCACTGGGCGCAAGCTGAAACAACTCAAGGCCTTGGTGGAATCTTGCGGGGCGCAGGTACTGGGATTGGCGGTCCTGGTGCATCAGCCGCTGGCCGGGGCGGAAGAACTTCCCAAAGACGTGCCCCTGTTTTATTTGGCGCGCGTTCAGCCGCAATATTGGGCGCAACAGGACTGCCCCTTGTGCCGGCGCAAAGCGGAGCTGGTCAAGACCTACCTTTAGAAGAACGGCCTAGGGCACCGAAACCGGCTGCGGCTTGACGGTTCCAGTGCGGTCCAGCTTGCCCCAATGAAAATCGCCGCCCTTGATGGCATGTTTAATAGTCCGGTACATCACCACCGCCATGACGTGACGGTAGAGGACGCGCTGCAGCAGAACGGAGCCAGTGAGCGTCCACTGTTCTTTGTGCTCGAGGGCAAAGGCCAGCACCGAACCCAGCACGTCAATGAGCATCAAGACGGCGAAGAAAAACAGCAGCCGCTCCAGGCTGTCAGGCGTCCAGCTTTGCGGGTGCATGGTGTACTCGAACCATTCCATCAGCAAGGCGAAAACCAGCATGAAATCGGTGATGGGGCCGAGCAGCGGCAAGACGAGTTGAAAGACAACAATGTTGGGTAAGGCGAATTTGCCTAACGTGCCTTCGCGGCCAAAGGCGTCGCGGTGCTTCCACACCGTCTGCATAATGCCGTAGGACCAGCGGAAGCGCTGTTTCATCAGAGCCCGCACCGTGACCGGAGCTTCGGTATAGGCACAGGCGCCGTCCTCGTAAACGATGCGGTATCCCAAACGGCGAATGGTTACGGTCAGATCCGCGTCTTCGGCGGCGGTGACATCAGTGAAACCGCCCACCTTCCGCACGACATCGGAGCGCCAGCAGCCAATGGCGCCAGGGACCACGGTAATGCAGTTGAGGACATCAAGCGCCCGGCGTTCAAGATTCTGGCTGGTTATGTATTCGCCGGCCTGGAACCAGGTCACAAGATTGATGCGGTTGCCGACTTTCGCATTTCCGGCAATCGCGCCCACCGCGGGGTCGCTCAAGTGGCGCGCCAGCAAACGCAGCGCATCCGGGTCAATATTGGTGTCGGCATCGATGGTGATGAAGGCGTCTTCCCGCACCTGCGAGATGGCGAGGTTCAACGCGCTAGCCTTGCCACCGTTGGATTTGTGCAACAGCACCACGCGTGGATCGAGGGCGAAGTTTTCACGCAGCAACTCGAAGGTGTTGTCGGTGGAACCGTCGTCGACGACGATGACGCGGAAATCTTCGTAACGGCTGCGCAAAACCGAATGCACGGTGTTGACCACGACCGCGGATTCGTTGTAGGCCGGAATAACCACGGCAAGGGGAGGGGCGTAATCCGAATGCGGGCGATGCGGCCGGAGTTTCTGCAGGATCGCCAGCAAACCGATAACAAACACGCGCACGCCCATCAGAACGATGCCGGCGAAAAAGATCCAGATGATGGCGGTCTCAATCCAGCGCAGCACCAGGAACAGCGATCCGGCGAGGCGCACCTCGATCAAATCCCAGCGTCCCAGCTTTGGCATGACCTCGGCGCGCGTCTTGCCCATCAGGTCGGAAAGCTGAACGATGCGATAACCGCGGTCGCGCAAGCCCTGTAAAATGCGGGGCAGCGCCAGCACCGTCTGCTCGCGATTGCCTCCTCCGTCGTGCATCAGGATGATGCTGCCATCCCCAAGTTGATTGAAGACACCGTCGACAATCTCGTCCGCGGTCTTGCCATGCTTCCAGTCGTGCGGGTCGATGCTATTCCCCACGACGATATAGCCCAGTTGCTCGGCTTCCTGCAGGGGGACGACTTCGTCGTTGGTTTCCGGAGTGCTGTCGACGCCGTAGGGCGGGCGGAACAAAACCGTCTTCACCCCAAGGATGTTTTCCAGTAGCCTTTGCGTTCCATTCAGCTCCAGCCGCAACTGCAGGCTGGTGATATCGGCGGCATCGGGGTGCAGGAAGGTGTGGTTTCCAATTTCGTTCCCGTCCTGGTAAACCTGGCGCACAATCGAGGGATAGCGCTCGGCATTCACCCCGATTTCGAAAAACGTCGCGGGAACGTTGTATTGCTTGAGAATTTTCAAAATGGCCGGCGTCCATTGCGGATCGGGGCCGTCGTCGAAGCTAAGCGCAACGGTCTTCGGCTCCCACCCGTACTGCTCAATGCGGTACGCCTGCGGGTAGCGCAAATAAGTCTCATCCGTAAGCAGGAAAGACGACTTGTCGATGTGAATCGTGCGCTCACCGGTTTCGGGTGCGCCGGCAACTTGCATGATGTCGCCCTTGCCCTCGATATCGATTTCATTGCCAGGGGGGGGGTGGGAGAGCGCCTTGCGCACAGCGGTATTATCGTTGGCTTTGTCAAAAACCGGCCACAGCGAATTGTCGCCCGATCCCAGCCGCCACACCGCGAACGAGTTGATCCCCAGGCTGGAGGCCACGCGCATTTCATTCACCGCGGTCAACGCGTCCGTCATCCAGACCTGGTGATTGCGTCCGGTATCGTCGCTGTACTGCAATTCGGGATTCAGCGACATGGGATCAAAGCTCAGCGCCGAGCCGCTTTCATCCGCGTCGAGCAGGGCCTGTTGCACGCTGATTGTGCTGGCACGCTCGCCGGCGGGCCAATCATAGGCGTAGTTCGCCAGCCCCAGCATCAGCTTGTTGTGGGGAATCACGCGCATGGCGGAGCGCAAATTGGTGTCAAACCAGTCCTGGGCGGCAATCGGGCCGGGAGCGCTGTCCGGGGTGTGCTGATCGTAGTCCATCAGCAGCACGGTGTCGGCATTCCTGGCAAAATGCCCCAGGTTGTAATCGTCATCGGTGACGGGGAGCGAGAGGAACAACTTCAAGCCGTCGGCCTGCAACATGGGATGCAGCTCCGCTACAAAAGCCTGGTAGTCAGGTTGCGCGCTGCGCGGCAGGCCCTCAAAATCGACCATCAGCCCGGTGTAATGGTTCTCCACGACCCAATTCACCGCCTGCTGTTCCAGATTCTGGCGCTTATCGGGATCGCTCAGAACCTGCGCCAGGATGTCTCCCTGCCAGACGCTGCCGTCATAGTTGTTCAGCAAGGGAATCATCTTGACGTTGGATTTTTCCCGCCGGATCCAGTTTTGAATCGCCGAGTCGCGATTGCCCCAATCGGCGTTTGCATCGAAAGTCGACTCCACCTCTCCGTCCGGAGTGATGGCGTGCAGCCATTCCGCAAAAACGAAATCAAAATCGCGTATGTGGGTGCGAAGCGAGGCGTAAGAGGGTGCGTCCCAGTTCACGTAAAAGGCCGCGCGGATACCTCCGTTCTTGCCACGATGGCGGAGCTTCGGATAGCGGCGATAACGCAGCCGGTAACGCACACGCGTAAAGCGCGGATGACGGCCGTGGGGAACGGTGCGGACGGGATAGGCGTTGGGATGAGGATGAAGGATCAGCGCCGGTAAGCTCACACTGTGGGCGAGCTCAAAAATAAAACCTGCCAACAGGACGACACCCAGAACGGCGGCCAGGTTCAGCAATCGCAACGTACGCTTCCAGCGGCGCCGAGCGGGATCAAAGAAAATTGGCTGCTTTTCCATCCATTCACCGCCCGGAACTGCTCTGTTCCGGTTTCCTCTTTCTGGAGCGTTTGGGAGGCACACTTCCCCATCCTCCACGCTTGTTCAGAGTGGAGCAACTTCCACTCTACAGGAACCCGCTCCGGCCCGAGCAGGAAGCGTACCACCGTTGCATCGCGGAGGGTATCGGCAACGAACCGGAGCGAAATAAAAACTTGTAGCGCTGCAATCTGCGCCGCTAACCGAGGGGAGTTCCGTCCACTTTCTCTGAGCGACCTTCGCTAAAGGCACGGCCTCGTCTCCTTCAGGCCGCCCGCTCCCGTTGGTCGCTGGCACGTTCTCCAGCGAGAACGTGAAGCCGCCGATGCCGGGCTCCTCTCCCGCGCGAGGGGGACGCCCTTCGGAATTTCGCCGCCCTCCACCTGCGATCTCCTCCCGCATGGAGGACTCGGTGGCTCGCTCCTAAGGAATGATGCTGGACTGGGCCGGAGGGCGACAAAAGGCGGGGGAGGAAGACAGGGCGTCGTCGCTTGAGCCGCCCGCCGGCATTGGTGGCAGTGACGCCTGTGATTTCGAACTCGAAATCAGTTCGACTCGGCCCTGGCTGGTATTACGCGGGCCGCCACAGGCGTTCTCTTAGGGCTCTTTCCTGGGAACGACGCGGTGGCTTGCTTCTCCGCAAGGCCTTCCGCGATGGCCGACTGCGAATGAAAGCGGCCCAGAACGGAGTGCCGTTTTGGGCCGCTGACCACTGCAAGAAAATCGGGCGTCTTAGGGGCGCTATTGCACGATCCGTACGGTATTGGCTGTGCGATCACTGAACAGGAGAAAGCTGGCGTCAGGAGCGACGGCAACTGCCCCAGTCACGTTGTAGCGCACTGGGCCGGTTAGCGTTCCGGGCACTTCAGTGTAATCTCCGTCGGCCATGTGAATCAGAGCTGGCTGTCCAGCCAACGTGGTGACCGCGCCGGTAGAAAGGTTCAAAGCACGGACCAAGCCTCCGGCCTGATCGCCCCAAAAGATACTATTGCCGTCGGTGGCGATCATTCCCGGATCGCAGATCAAGGCGTTGGCCCCAAAGCCATCGGCAAAGCCGCAATCCCCTGCTGTGCCTGCAATGGTGGTGACGGCTCGCGTGGAAAGGTCCAGCCGCCGTATGGTGTGGTTGCCGGAATCGCTGATGTAAAGCGCCGCACCAGTAGGATCGAGGGCCACCCCCTCTGGCCCGTTGAACTCGGCCAGCGTGCCGACGCCGTCGGCGGTCCCTGGATGCCCTCCCGCCAGAGTACTAACCGTGTCCGCATTCAGGTCGATGATCCGGATGGCGTTATTTCCAGTATCGGCCACATAGATTCTGCTGCCGTCCGGAGAGGCGGCAATTCCCATTGGTTGATCAAAGCGCGCGGCAGACAGACTGCCGTCTGTGTATCCGGCGGTGGTGCCACCGGCAATGGTCGTAACGAGTTGCGCATTGAGGTCCAGCTTGCGTACTTCGTTGTTCCCGGTATCACTGATAAACAGCCATCCGTTTGCCGCATTCAGTGCCAGTCCCGTAGGGCCATTGAACGTGGCTCCGAGTGCTGGGCCATCACTATTTCCAAATCCCGGTCCCGCGATCGTGCTGACAATGGTGGTTGAGAGGTCAACGGCGCGAATTGCGGAGTTGCCGCTGTCGGCCACGTAGGCCTTCGTTCCGTCGGTGGCGATACCCCAGGGAGCGTTGAACTGCGCCACGGAAGGCGAGTTGAATCCGGTTCCGGTGCCAAGCCCGTCAGCACGCCCGCGGTCAGGAACCTGCCCGGCAATGGTGGTTACCAGAACGTTGGCGGAACCAGCGCTAGTGGCTTGCAACGGGTTGGCAAAATCAATGCGGCGCAACAATCCGTTTTTTGTATCGGCGACAAAAATAGAACTGGTATTGGTGCCCCGCTGATCGATTTCAACCGTAAGGTCACGCGGGCTATCGAACATGGCGCTGGACCCGCCGCCGTCGGCAGTTCCCTGTTTGGCCTGGCCCGCCAGCGTGTAGACCAGCGGAGCCGGGCCCAGCGTCAGCACGCGAACCTCGTTGGAGTCCGCCACGTAGAGCAATGCCGCGCCGCCATTGTGTGGATCGACCGCTAGGCCGCGCAGATCGGAAAAGCTTGCCTGGAGCGCGGGGCCATCCTGCGCCCCCGGTTGACCGGTGCCGGCCAGCGTTGTGACGGCGCCGCTGCTCAGGTTGAGAGCGCGAATATCGTAGGAGCAGGTATCCCCAAAATAGAGGGTCGTTCCGGCGTCATTCAGGGACACCCCGCGAGGGGCACAGAGGGTAGGATGGGTTCCATCCAGATGACCGGCGATGCCGGCCTGACCGGCGATCGTGGTGACCATTCCGCTGGCGACGTTGACGCTGCGAATCAAATCGTTCTGCGAGTCGGCCACGTAAAGCGTGGTCCCGTCGGGAGACAGCGCCACGCCCATGGGACGATTGAACTGCGCGTTCTGCGCCTGCCCGTCTTTGCTGCCGGCGGCGCCTCCGCCAGCCAGTACCGTCATCTTCTGGTCACCGGCGGTATAGCGCAGAATGCGGTTATCTCTGCTGTCGGCGATATAGAAGGTATTGCTGCGCCGGTCCAAGGCCAGTCCTTCTCCATCGGCAAAGGAGAAGGTGTAAGGGCTGCCCTGCAAGGTGTTTACCGCGCCGCTGGGAATATTGAATCCGCGCAGGGCGTAGCCCTGCCCGTCGAGGAAATAGATATTGCCGGCGCCATCATTGGCCAGCGCATTGGCTTCCAGTTCATCGCTGGGACCGGAGCCATCCTGGAAGCCGGGCCCACCGGGACCACCAGCGACCGTGTGTACCTGTCCCGCCCAGCCCTGGATCGTGAGCACGAGATTCGCTGTCTGCAACGTGCTCCCCCCACCCGTGGTCTGACTGGTGGCGGTGATCAGCAACGGCAGGTTTGAGCCGGCCAGGCTGATGCTGGTGGTGGATAACTTCAATATGACAGTTCCGGAGCCGGTCAGTGTTTGTGGCGTGAAGGCGGCAGTGACGTTGGGTGGCGCGCCCGAAAGGGCAAACTGAATTGTGCCGTCAAAGCCCGAAGCGGTGGTGACGGTGAAGGTCACACTTTGCGAGGTCGCCTTCGCCATGGAAAGCTGCACTTGCGCCGGCGACAGGCTGAAGGCGCCGGGGGGCACATTGAGCGTGAGTTGCGCGCTCCCACTGGCGGTGGGGTCGGCCACACTGGTGGCGGTAATGGTGACCGCATTGCTTGCCGGCAAACCGCGAGGCGCCGTGTAGACACCCTGTGCACTGATGGTGCCGATCTGCGGGTTGCCGCCTTCGATATCGTTGACACTCCAACTGACGGCGGTGTTGTCGGTATTCTGCACGTTGGCCGTGAAGGTCAGCGAACCACCCAGGTCCACGGCCGCCACTGCGGGCGTGACCGTTACGATCACGCCATTGTTCAGATTGACCGCCGTGCTGCCGGACTGGTTGGGATCCTGCTGGCTGACGGCGGTCACCGTCACCTGCGCCACTCCGGGATAGGTGGCGGGGGCGGTGTACAGGCCATTGGCGTCAATTGTCCCGGTGGCGGGAAGTCCGCCGGCAACGCCGTTCACCGCCCAGGACACGGCAGTGTTGACCGCATTGTCCACGGTGGCGGTGAACTGTTGCTGGGTGCGCACTTTGACAAACGGGTTAGCGGGCGAAATACTCACCTGCACGGCGGGCGTGATCTGCACGGTGGCGCTGGCGGTGTGCTGGCTATCCGCCACGCTGACCGCCGTTACCTGTATTTGAGCCGGGTCGGGCGCCACTGCCGGAGCGGAATAGTTGCCGCTGCCATCGATATGCCCGTAGGCGGCGTTGCCACCCAAAATCCCATTCACCTTCCAAACCACCTGCGTGTTGCTGTCGTTTTGAATGAAGGCGGCAAAATGCTGCTGCCCCAGATCAGCCTGGAGCTGAGCGAAAACCGGGCTGATGGAAATCACGGGCTGGTTGGCGGGCAGATGGGCGCCACAGCCGCCCAGCAACGCGCTGGAGACCAACGCCACCGCGGCGGCATAAAAGTGGCGGCGCCGCGCCACAACAAAGTTGCCGCTTTCCAACCACGCCCATATTGTGAGCGCCTGCCGGTTAATCCAGTTTCCACGCATGACAGATCTCCTCGCACCGAAAGGCGCGCCGCACAGATTCGGCGCACGGGCCGGCCCCCAAGGCGGCCGGCTTAAAACAGCAGCGCTTGCAGTTTGTTTTGCTGATCGATGGCCCTGGCGGTGCGCTCAATGGCGATCGCGTGCAGCGCAATCGGCACCAGTTCCCAGGTAGCGCCCAGACGGGGATGGCCGTGGGAGGCCAATCCCCAGGACGGACTGACAAAAACGAGTAACTCCAACGGCAGCTCGACACCCCAGGCACGCGCCGCCGAGTAGTGATAGCAGCCATTCTGGGAGAGGATGCGGCCGCGCAACAGCGGCTCCTGTTCGCACAGGCCCATTCGGCTGGCGCGCTGTTCCAGCCAGAAGTGTTCGGTCAATAACAGTCCATGGGTCAGCAGCAGCAGCTCCCAGGGGCGGCGCCAGCGATTGTGCAGCTCGGTGTGCTCGGCGCAGCCCAGGCAGGGCACATAGGGCTGCGCCGCACTTTGGGCCCAGGCGGCGCCCGCGCTCAACAACAACGCCACCACCATTGCCCCTCGGGACCGTGTCACGCAGCACGACACAACCCGTGCCCAAAAGCGGGGCGGCGCGCCTGGCCGCCGCAATGTCTGCGACCTCCCGGTCAACCCTCTCGCGGTGCTGCTGGGCGGAAACACTCGCCCGGTCGCGCGGTGGCAAACGGCGCCTCTCAGTCTCTCCGGCTGCCCTTGTAAATATCGCCAATTGCGCATGGCGCTCACTCCTGCCCCCTCCGTTTCAAGAGAGAAGCACGCCAGAGCTGAAAAGATGCAGCAGAAAAGCGGCGGGAGTGACGAATAAGACTAAGGTGGCAAAGCACCTTGTTTTTGGACTTATGCCCGCAGCTATTTGCTACAGTGCGCGCAACCTGCCCCCCTTCTTACCTCATCCGGAGTTGCAGCTATGCGCATTGCACCGACAGCGCCGACCAGAAAGTTTCAAACAGAGATTGACGGCTTTGTGTGCCTGCTGGGTGAAAGCAGCGAGCAACTGCGGCAGCGACGGCAGAGCTTGGCGGGCAGTGCCCTGCTGCAGGTACTATTGCTTTCTTTGCTGCTTTGGGCTGGCCTGCGGCTACCGCCGCGCCGTCTGCATTGGGAGGTCAGCACCACCAGAAGTTTGCCGCTGTGGCTGGGTCCAGCGCCCTCCCTAAGTCCGCCGCCGGCTCCGCCACCGTCCCGACCGAAGCGGCCGCAGCCGACAGCTCGGCGCCCCATGCCCAGCACTCCCCAGCGCCTCGCGGCGCAGCCGGCGCCGCCGGCGGCTGCCGCGCCGGAGCGCATTTTGCCGCAAGCGGTAGCACCGGCGGCGCCCGTGGAGGCGGCTCTGCATGCCCCGCGCACGCAGGTCCGGCCGCCGCAGCCAAGCGCGGGTCCGCGGCCGCAAGTACAAGTTGGCATCTTTGGCAATGCTCATCCTGGTGCGGTCGCACCCGCACCAGGCGCAACCACCCATGTGGGCGTGTTTGCCGCCGGCGCGCCGGGCGCAACCGGGGGCGCCGGGCGCGGGCCCGGGCTGCGGGTGGGCGGCTTTGCAGCCGCGACGAGCACCGCGACAGTGCCCACCGCGACCGCGCTGGCCGCGCGCTTAGGCAGCTTTCCAGTTCCGCAAGCCGCGCCGGCGGCGGCGTCCAAGCAGCCGCCCGCGCCCCACGTGCAAAGCCCGCTGATCCTGTTCCGGCCCAAGCCTCTGTACACCCCTTTAGCCAAACAGATGGGACTGCAGGGGGATGTGGTCTTGCGGGCGCGGTTGGCGGCCAACGGACACGTGCAGTTGCTCGGGATTTTGCGTCACCTGGGCGGAGGTCTCGACCGCCAGGCAGAACTGGCGGCGCAGGCCATCCGCTTTTTGCCCGCGGAACGTGATGGCCATCCTGTGGACTGGGTTGTGATGTTACACGTCCGCTTCCGCCTGGCGGACTGAAGTCAAGGTTTGGGATCAGAGTTATGAATCGACCTCTTCTCTTTCTCCTTTTGCCGCTGCTTTTCGCCTGCCCCGCCCCGGTCACCGCACAGCTCCCCTTGCCGCCCCTGCACCCATCCAACTCGCTGCAGGCGCGCCGGCAAAGCGAAATCCTGGGACGCATGTCGCATTACGAGCACGACCTGCTGGCGGCCATGCGCACCCTCACACCCCGGGTCGAGACGTACCTGCAAATGGTGCGGCCCACGCGCACACTGGGTTCTGTTCCCACCGGGGATGAGTACTTCCTGAGCCGCGTTGATTGGCACAATGGCTTGAGCTCGATCAGCTTTCTCCCAGAACCGCAAAAGGAATGGCAGCAGTGGATGGGCCCGCTCACCGACCACGTGACCCGCCCGCTGCGCGAGTCGCTGACTGTGCATTACCTGCGCAACGGTTTTGTGCAGATGCTGTTTCCCGACGCGCGGCACTTTGATCAGGAACACTACACGTTTCAATTTGTCCGGGAACAGTTTCTAGGGCAGGTGCGCTGCTACGTGTTCGACGTGGCGCCGCGGCTGCGCGTGCAGCGGCACGGATTTTGGGGACGGATCTGGGTAGAAGACCGGAACGACATTTTAGTGCGCTTCAACGGCGCCTACTGGGGCGGCGGTAGAAACCATCCCGCCCTGCACTTTGACAGCTGGCGCAGCAACGTGGCGCCGCGCATCTGGCTCCCCACGAATGTGTTCAGTCAGGAAAACGACCTGCGTTACGGCCTGTTCCGTCATGCGCGCTTCCGGGCGCAAACCCGTTTGTGGGGCTACAGCCTGCGTTACTGGCGGCACCGCGAGACGCGCACCAACATTCAAATTGAGGGGGCAGAACTGGGCGATAACGCCACCTCCCCGCCCGCTCTGTCTCCCGCCGCCAGCCGCCGCGAATGGCAGCGGCAGGCGGAGGACAACATTTTGCAGCGGCTGCAGCGGGCCGGCCTGTTGGCGCCGCAAGGACCGGTCGACCAGGTTTTGACCACGGTGGTGAACAATCTCATCGTCACCAACCACCTGAACATCGTGCCCGCTGTCCGCTGCCGGGTGCTTTTGACCACACCTCTGGACGCGTTCAGTATTGGCCACACGATTGTGTTCAGCCGCGGGCTGGTTGATACCCTCCCCAATGAGGCCAGCCTGGCCGCGCTGCTGGCGCGCGAGTTGGCGCACATCGTGCTCGGCCACTCTATCAATACGGATTACGCCTTTGCGGACCGCATGCTCTTTCCCGATCACGACAGCTTCGAAGATATCCATCTGCGCCGGCCACTCTGGGAAGAGATGGCGGCCGACAAGAAAGCTCTGCAACTGCTGGAACACTCGCCTTATCGCAGTCAGTTGGGCAGTGCGGGCCTTTATCTGAGAGCGCTGGCGGAGGCGGCGCCGGACCTGCCGCATTTGACCCACGGCGAGTTGGGAAACTCGATTACCGGAGCGGACCTGGCTGACCTGGCGCAGCTGATGCAGCAGGCGCCACCACTGCAGCCGCTCTCACTCAAGCAAACGGCGGCGCTGCCGTTGGGCGGACGCATCGACATCAATCCCTGGACGGATGGTTTAAGCTTCGACGACGCGCCCGCGGTGCCGCTGCTTTCGCCACAGGAAAAAATGCCTTTCCTGGTGGCGCCCTTTTACCTGGATCTAACCCGCTCCGGCGTTCCCCTCAGGGCTCCGGACACACAACGGTTGGGAGAAGGCCCCCGCAAGACGGCACGCAATGAGCCGGCCGGCGCCTCCGCCCAGCCCCCTACGCGTTGACGGAAGGCGCCGCCAGAGGCTCGACTGTGCACGCCCGCCTGGGCCGACGGATGGCCGATGGGCAGGAGGCTACATGTACAGCCGCAGGTATGGTCCCACCTTGTCCAAGCCGGTTAAATCCAGCGAGCTCTCGTCCGGGACGGCGGAATAGATGGAGATCGCATTGGTGCCGCCGTTCTGGTCAGTAATCACGCAGCCGTATTGCTGCACCGCTGTCATCAGCGTGAGGGCATCCTTGCCCAACCCTAATGTTGTGAGATCGATGGAGGGATCAATACCAATTTTGGCACCCTCGCTGAGTACGCCGCTGCTCGACTGGCCGTCGGTCTTCACGGCTGGCGCCTGGTGTCCCAGCGAGCTGTTGTTCCAGCCCTCGGGCACGATGCAGTTCAGGGCGTGATGAATCCCGGTGGAAAACTCTTGCGGGAGCACGTCGCCAGCGGCGCCGGTAATGCCGGCGGCAGTATCGCCGGGCGTCCCTTGGCCATCCAGCGAGCCGGTTTGAATCTGGCCTACCTGGTCGCTGGTGGGGTTTCCACTGGAGTCGACGTTCAACTTCCAGAAGTCGTAATAGGTTCGAGTGGCGAGATCAAGGATGACAAGATGACCGTCGTTATAGCCCCAGCCGCCCACGGAAGGGTGAAAGCCATCCACCGGAACCGGAACGCTGACAGTGTTGCCGTAACCGTCATGGAAGGTGTACCAGCCATGGCTGCCGTCGGCCGTGTCTTCCGGGTAATCAAAGCCCCCTTTGTGGTCGTTGAGCAGGAACCCCGCGTTCAGGAAAGCGATGCTGCTGCCCCCGCCAGTGGGCGCCGTGGTCAGCCATTTTGCATTCGGAAAGAGGTTCGTGCTGGGAATCGAGGACGTGGAGGAGGACGCGGCGCCCTGTGCGGTGAAGCTGCCGCGGCCACCACAAGCGGCAAACAGCAGGCAAGAGAAAGACAACAGAACAGAACACAACGAAAAACGGTTTTGCAAAAGCACCCCTCAGAACGCCGCGGCCGGGCAGCCACGGCTTGTGTTCTGGCCAGAGTAGAAAAGGGGTGTTGTTGCATGGATCGACCGATAGCGTTAGTTCACCTGTCCAAAAGACTGGGTGGAAGCGGGCGGAACAACTGGTCCTGACTCAGGTGTTCGCCCGATGGAGATAGAACTAGCCGGAACGCGGGAGAGTGCGCACCGAGCGGCGCTGCCGCGGAAGACGAACGCGCCAGCGCAGCTCTGCCAGGCAACGTGCCTCGGCAGAACCGAAGTTTAGGAGGTTCAATACATGAAGCTGCAACGCCGTCATTGCGGGTTCAATCCCGCCCTGGCCCAAACTGAAGCCATCATTGTCTTTTTGGCTGCGCTCTTGCTGCTCCGCGGCTTCGCCGTGAGTCCCCGGCGCTCCGCGAACGTCGCGGTGGCTCTGGTGCGGCTTCAGCCAGGGGCCGAGTTGCGGTCGAAGGGGAGTCCGGGGATTGCGGCGGAGCGGGTTACCGGTCTGCCGCTGGTCATGACCTCCGCCGAAACGCTCGACTCCGGCCATGGCGAGGCCGATCTGCTCTTGCGCGCAGGTGGCGCGGTCGCGGTAGGGCATCGCACCGAAGTGCGTTTAGACGATCGTGTGCTGCTATTGCGAAGGGGCTGGCTGGGGATCTACGGCAAAGCCACACGGGTTCTGGCGAAACGTTTTGAAATCGACGCACCCGGACTGGCGCATTACCAGGTGCTGGTCACCCACAGACATGTGTTAGTGGGCACGCAATCCGGTCAGGTCCGGTTAGAGGCGGGAGGACAAAGCTGGCGCGTTCCCGCTGGCGCCGGCTTGCAACTCAGCTTCTCCACCGCCGATGAGCCGCTGCCCTCGGCTACCACGGGCAGCACAGGGGCTGGCCTGTCCACCCGCTGGCTTTCCTACGCCGCCGTCGGACTCGCTGCAGCCGGGACGGCATTCACCGTCCATGCCCTGCGGGAAACTTCCAGTGTCAGCCCGGCGCAGTGAACGATCTGCGCGGAAATGACGAATAAAACGATGTGGTACGGCCGCTCTAGTTCCACCCACTTCGATTGAGCGGCCCCAGCGGACATTCAACCCGCGCCGCGCGGCGTGGGGTGGGCCGAAGCTCACGCCGGGCTTTACCGGGCGCCAGCGGTGGGGGACCTCAACGGCAACCCCGGGCCTTTGGTGTCAGTTCGGCGTGCGATTTCGGCTTCGAATTCAGTTCGACTCGGCCCTGGCTCGTCGCGTTTGGAACATTACTTCCTTCAAGTATTTCCATGCGGCCTGTGGCCCGCTTTCTGAATCCAAACTGGCATCGCCCAACATTGAAAAAGGGCCAGGAAGGAGCGCCAGTTATGCCCCAAACCTTGGAAGGATTCCGCGTTGCCGCTTTGGTGAGTGACCGTTTTGAACAAGTAGAGCTCACCGGTCCCAGGGACGCCCTGCGGGAAGCGGGCGCCACCGTCTCCATCGTCTCCCCGCAAAAGCAGATGAAGGGAATGAAGCACCACGATGTGGGGGATACGTTTCAGGCGGATGTCGACCTCGCCTCGGCCTCCCCCGACGATTTTGACGCCCTGTTGCTGCCCGGAGGCGTCATTAATGGAGACAGCTTGCGCGTCAATCCCGAGGCGCAGCGCTTGGTCAAAGCGCTGGTGAACGACAGTAAGCCGGTTGCGGTGATCTGCCACGGAGGATGGCTGCTGATCTCCAGTGGCGTGGCCCAGGGGCGCACGGTTACAAGCTGGCCCACCCTGCAGGATGACTTCCGCAACGCCGGCGCGCACTGGGTTGATGAAACGGTGGTGGTCGACGGCAACTGGGTCTCCAGCCGCAAGCCGGACGACATCCCCAACTTCAACCGCGAAATGATTCGCGTCTTCGCCGAAGAAAAAAAGCGACAGCGCGAACGCAAAGCCGCCTAAAGGCACGTCACCCGGTCGGCCGTGCCGCCCTTGGGAGGGGCACCCAGATATATCGCTCCCAGAAGACGTTCACGCCTTGAACTCTCCCGCTCCGTCAACCCGGCGGAGCGGGAATCAACCTACCAAATCCGCACGCGTTGCGATGGCGGCAGGTAGAGCTTTTGCCCGGACTTCACCCCGAACGCTGTGTACCATGCCGCAAAGTTGCGCACGGTATCGGCGCGGAACTCGGCCGGGGAGTGCGGATCGGTCAGCACCTGCCGGCGAAGCGCTGCCGGACGGATCTTTGCCGCCCAATTCTGGCCAAAGGCGATGAAAAACTGCTGCGTGCCGGTGAAGCCGTCCTGCCGTGGCGCCGCCCTCCCGTGCAGTGAAGCGCGATAAGCGTCGTAGGCGGCGGCCACTCCACCCAGATCAGCGATGTTCTCATCAATAGTCTGCTTGCCATTGACGTGAAGTCCGGGAAATACCTGATAGGCGTCATACTGCCGCACAAGCTTTTGCGCCGCGGCGGAAAAATGGGCGCGGTCCGCCGGCGTCCACCAGTTGCGTACGCGCCCTTGCGCGTCAAAAGCACTTCCCTCCTCGTCAAAGGTATGGCTGATCTCGTGGCCAATGACGCAGCCAATCGCGCCGTAGTTCACCGCCGCGGGGCGCTTGGGATCGAAGAAAGGAGGCTGCAGGATCGCGGCGGGAAAATTCAAAGCGTTCTGCAGCGGCAGGTTCACCGCGTTGACCGTCTGGGGCGTCATCGACCACTCGTGACGGTTGACCGCCTGTCCCAGGCGGGCGCGATTGTAACGGTAATACCAGAGCCGGTAGCGCCATGTATTCCCAAACGCGTCATCGGGCTTCACCACGAATCCGGAATAGTCTTTCCATACCTCCGGATAGCCGATGCCCACGTAGAGGGCATTGAGTTTGGCCAGCGCCTCGGCGCGCGTGGAAGGCGACAGCCAGGTCAGCTTGTTCAGCCGGACGCGGTAGGCGGCGATCAGGTGCGCCACCATGTCCTGCGCCTCGGCTTTGGCCTGGGGAGAAAAGTATTTGCGTGCATACAGCTTTCCCACCGCGTCGCCCAGCGCCTCATTGACGAAATCCACCGCGCGCTCCCAGCGGGGCCGCTGACGCACCAGACCGCTGAGCGCCTTTCCGAAGAACGCGAAGTGCTCCCGCTCGAGCGGCTGGGGCAGAACGGTCGCGTAGTCTTCCAGGAGATGGTAGGTCAGCCAGTCCTTCCATGCCGCCAAAGGCGTGGAAGCAACCAGGGCCGCCTCGCCGCGCAAAGCGGTAGGCGTCCACACAATGAACACGGGTTGCCGCGAAAGTCCGGCGGCCTGGAAGTAGGCCGGCCAGTCCAGCCCCGGGGCGTTGCGGGCAAAGTCGGACAGCTTCCAGGGATTGTTGGCCTTCGCGATGTCTTCAATCCGCGCCACGCTGATATGCGTTTTGGCAATTGCGGTTTCCAGGGCCATAATGCGGACCGCACGCCGCTCCGGATGATGGACTGCGGCAAGCCGCAGCATGGCGGCCACATGCCGCAAGAATTGGGCGCGCACCCGCTGCATGCGCCGGCTTGCCCCGAGGTAGTATTCCCGGCTGGGCATCTCCAGCCCACCTTGCAGCAGGTACGGCGCGTAATGCGCCGAATCGCTGAAGCCCGGCGCCACCCACATGCCAAACAGGTTTGGTGTGGACAAGATGTCGTTATTGAGGATGTCCACATCCGCCCGCAGGCCGTTGCCCAAAACCTGCGCCAGCTCGTGCTTGTTGTGGATGGCGTGAATCATCCGCAATTGCGGCTGCAGCGGCGCGAGGCCCTGCGCGTCGATCCGCCGTACGTTCATGAACGCGGAGTAGGCATCCGCAATCTTGCGCGTTTCGGAACCCTCTGGAGCGCTTGCCTTTGCGGATTGTTTGATCAGGCTGGCCACCTGCTTGCGGCTGCGGTCCGCAAGCCGGGAGAACACGCTGTAAGAGGGCTTATCCGGAGGGATCTGGGTTCGCGCCAGCCAGCCCCCATTGGCGTACAAAAAGAAGTTATCTCCGGGGCGCACCGCCGTATTCATGTTGGCGGTTTCAATGCCGTGAAGGGTGGCGCCAGCGGCAGCGGCCTTCTTCGTAGCCTGCGCAGGCCTTTGCTGTGCGCGCCCGCCAGGAACCGCGGCGGCGATCAGCCCGCCTGCCACTGCGGCCGCGACCACGGCGGAACGGCAAATCACGCGCGAATTCCGGCGGAGAAACAAGGGCAAAGAGAATGCGTATCGCACGGGGACCTCACGCTGAAGGGAGTGCGAGCGCGTCCGCACCGTTGCCTCGAAACAGTGAGACCGCGGGCTCGTCTGGCAGAACCATGGTACGCACAGCGAGGCGCCGGGGGGCGCGCCAGCCTATATTCCAATTTGAGCGGGACAAAGCAGCCATAGGGTCGCCTGCCCGGATGGATGAGGGCCGGACCGGTGCGGTCTGCAAGCGGTCCGGCCGATGAGTGTTCGGAGCGCGAGCCCCGCCGGCTTAGCGCAGCAAAAACAGCGGCGCCATCACCAGCGTGATGGTCGACAGCAACTTGATCAGCACGTGCAGCGATGGACCCGCCGTGTCCTTGAATGGATCGCCGACTGTATCGCCCACCACCGCGGCCTTGTGCGCCTCCGAGCGCTTGCCGCCGTACATCCCGGTTTCAATGTACTTCTTGGCATTGTCCCAGGCGCCGCCGCCGTTGTTCATGAACGTTGCGACCAGAATGCCGGTAATGGTTCCCACCATCAGCAGTGCGGCAACCGCCTCCGCGCCGACCAGGTTTGGTCCCGGTCCGGCGGTCAGGCTATAGCCGCGGAAATAGCGGAAGACCAACCCAACCGCAATGGGCAACCCCACCGCCAGCAGGCCGGGCGCCACCATCGCCCGCAGCGAGGCACGGGTTACGATGTCGACGCACTGCCGGTAATCGGGCTTGCTGGTTCCCGCCATAATGCCGGGATCGGCCTTGAATTGGCGCCGAACCTCCCCGATAACGCTTTGCGCCGCCTTGCCGACCGCCTTGATGGCGAGGGAGCTAAATAAAAAGACCAACATGCCGCCCAGCATGGCGCCGACAAACACCGGCACGCTGGCAAGGTTGACGCGGTCAAAGACAAAGGCGCCACCGCCGGCCACATTGCCCTTGTTTACCAGCGAGCTGACTTCGTCCATATACGCCGAGAAGAGTAAAAAGGCCGCGAGCGCGGCGCTGCCGATGGCATAGCCCTTGGTCAGCGCCTTGGTGGTGTTGCCCACCGCATCGAGCCGGTCCGTCTTGGCGCGCACCTCATCCGGCTGTCCCGACATTTCAATTACGCCGCCGGCGTTGTCGGTGATCGGCCCAAAAGTATCCATCGCCAGAATGTAAGCCGCGGTGGAAAGCATGCCCATGGTAGCGATCGCGGTGCCGTAGATACCGGCGCCGTAATCGCTCACGTGCGCGCCGGTCACTGCCGCCACCTGGTGAATACCCTGCACCCCAAACCAATACGCCAGCAGAATCGCTCCTCCGATCACAACCACTGGCAGGGCTGGCGTTTCCAACCCTACCGCCAGGCCGCTGATGATATTGGTGGCGGCACCGGTCTGTGAGGCCAGCGCAATGCTACGCACCGGACGGAAGCGGTCTTCGGTGTAGTACTGCGTGATGTAGACGAAGGCAAACGCCGTCAGAATGCCGACCACGCCCGCGGCGAAAAACCACATGTTGTTCATCAGCAGTTCTTTCACCGCGATCCAAAAGCCCACAATGGCCAGCACCGTGGTCAGGTAGTAGCCGCGGTTGAGCGCCTGCATGGGATCCTGATCCTCGCGCGTGCGCACCACCAAGACGCCGAGCATGGAGGCAATCAGGCCAAATGCGCGCGCCACCAGCGGGAACAGAATGCCCTTGATGCCGAAGATCGGAAAGAGCGTGATGCCCAGGATCATCGCACCCACGTTCTCGGCGGCGGTAGACTCAAACAGATCGGCGCCACGGCCGGCGCAGTCGCCCACGTTATCTCCCACCAGATCGGCAATCACCGCGGCATTGCGCGGATCGTCTTCCGGAATGCCGGCCTCCACCTTGCCCACCAGATCGGCGCCCACGTCAGCGCCCTTGGTGTAAATGCCGCCGCCGAGCTGCGCGAAGAGCGCCACAAAGCTCGCGCCGAAGCCGAAGCCGACAACCTGGTAAGGAACCTGCAGCGGGTTCTGTAACCCGTGGTAGAGGTAAAACAATCCCCCCACGCCCAGCAATGAAAGCGCTACCACCACAAGCCCGGTGACCGCGCCACCGCGCAAGGCAATCTGCAGGGCGCGGTTCAGACTAGTGCGCGCGGCGCTGGCGGTGCGGATGTTTGTCCGGATCGATACATACATGCCGGTATAGCCCGCCAGCCCAGAACAAAACGCGCCAAACAAAAATGAGATGACAGTCTTCACCGCCAGCGGCTGGTTAACCGGTGAGGCGTGGTAGCCAATAAAGATGAGCGCCGCCAGCACCAGGCTCAGCACCGCGATGGTGCGGTACTGGCGATTCAAGAACCCCTCCGCGCCTTCCCGGATAGCGTCAGAGATGACGCGCATGGCGGCGGTTCCGGTGTCCGCCTTGAGAACCCAAAAGGCAAAACAGGCGGCGACGGCCAGTGATAGCACGCTGATTAGCAGTGCTACTCCCAGCCACATCGAGCCGTGGCTCTCTTGACCAGGTGAGGATGCCGGTGTGACAGCCTGGAGGACGCCGGCGGCCATCGCCGCCGGCGACAATACAATGGCAGGCGCATTCATGCGGATTTCTCCTTAGTTGGACAGCGGAAAATTGGCGACCAGATATGACCCGACGTGGGCAAAAGAAAGGGCGAAAGCAGGCTGGCGCACAGCTCGCTGATTCCAGGCGTGCTCTGCCAGGAAGGGATTGCGGCAGCCCGGTATCGAGATGGGGCGCTCACGGCAAAAAGTGGCCGTAAGAACTGGTTTCGCGCACCTAAAAACTGGCTCTCGGCAAGGAAAAGAATGAAACCAGTTCAACTGCTGGCAACCTGAGTCTAGCCTAGTTCACGCGAGAAAGAAAAGATGCGCCGGTCACCCCTCGCTGCATTATCTCGGAATCAAGTGGCCATTTGCGACGCATAACGAGCCACGGCCGAGTCGAACTCATTTCGAGCTCGTCATCGCAGGCCGAAGTAGTAGCAAAGGTTCGGGGTTGTCAATTGGGTGCCGCACGGCTGGCGACGAGCAGGCACGGCCTCGTCTCCTGAGCCGCCCGCTGGCATTGCTTTCCGTTGGGTCGCTGGCACTTTCTCCAGTGAGAACGTGAAGCCTAGGGCGCGGCCGCCATTCGTGAGCTTCAGCCGGGGGCCGGACACCGAAGCGGGTGAACTTAAAAGCGGCCGTGCCGCTCTATGGCGCTCGACTGTTTCGTCTTCTGATTCATAGAAGCTAGTGCTTGCTATTCACGGGGCTGCTCCATCACCTTGTCCCGCCAGCGCCGCACCAAGTCGGCGGCGGCGGCCTCCCAATCCGGGTACTCGAATTGAAAACCCGCCTGCTGCAGACGTTGCGGAACGACCCGGCGGCTCTTCAGCACCAGTTCCGATTCCGTGCGCAGTAACAAGGCCGCGCTTTCGATAACCCAGGCGGGCGCAGGTATTCCCAGCGGCATGCCCCAGGCCTTGCGGAGCAGCCGCATGAACTCCCGGTTGGGCAACGGATGCGGCGCAGTCACATTCACCGGGCCGCTGATGTCTTCCCGAGCAATGAGCAGGTCCAGGGCTCGCGCGTAGTCGGATTCGTGAATCCAACTGACGTACTGTTTTCCGTTCCCCTGCGCGCCGCCCAAACCCAGACGCACCAGCCGTGAGAAAACTTCGAACACGCTGCCCCGCTGCGGGCTGAAAAACAACGAGGTACGCAGCGCCACCTTGCGGGTGCGCGACAGACAAGGAGCAAACAGCGCCTCCTCCCAGGCACGCGCCACGCCCGTCGAAAAGTTCCAGGTATCCGGCAGCCGCGGGTCGGCAACAGCGATCTCGCCGCTCGCCTCATCCATATCGCGTGTCAGTGAATGACTGTAGATGGTTGCGGTGCTGGCATTCAGCCAGACCCGTGGAGGCGCCATCATTCCGCTGAAGACCTGGTTCAATACCGCGGTGCTGCGAACGCGTGAGTCGATAATCTCCTTGCGGTTCGCCGCGTTGTAACGGCAATCGACGGAGCGGCCGGCAAGGTTGACGCAGACATCGGCGCCCTCAAAGGCTTCCACCCAGGGGCCGGGAGTCGCGCCGTCCCATTGCCGCTCCCGCCAGAGGCACGGCCTCGTCTCCTTCAGGCCGCCCGCTCCCGTTGGTCGCTGGGACGTTCTCCAGTGAGAACGTGAAGCCGCCGATGCCGGGCTCCTCTCCCCCGCGAGGGAGCCGCCCTTCGGAATTTCGCGGTCCTCCACCTGCGTTCTCCTCCCGCAGGGAGGACTCGGTGGCTCGCTCCTGTCGACGTGCAGCTCCAAGTTCGCGCCATGCTTCGGGAGGGGTGCGGACTCCCGCGCAGGGTGAGCCGTCGAGCGCGTCAATACAATCACCTCATGCCCGGCTCTCGTCCAATGCACTGCCAGCATCGTCCCGATGTGCCCACGCCCGCCAGCAATCACAATCTTCATAACAGTCCTCCCGCCTTGAGCATCGGCGTTAGCCTTCCTGCAACATGTCGACCAGCTCCACCGCCCGGCGGCGAATGGGGCGCATCAAGGGCAGACTGGAGAGCTTGATCAGCAGCACCACCATTCCCAGTGTCTTTTCGACCAGCACCTGCGTCCGTTTCTGATCGGCGGAGCGGTCATAAATCCAGAACAGCAGAATTCCCATCTGGTACATCCACAGAATGCGCGGCAGGTGCTGACGCAGGTCGGCAGGCGCCCGCACGGTGTCGATCAGGCGCTCGAATCCCTGTATATCCCTCTCGCGAACGCTCTTCGTGGCATCGCTGAAGGGCGACAGCGGATCCAGGGGATCGGTATGCCGCGATAAGGCCCAGAGTAAGGAACGGTAGGGGCGAAAGTAATCGAACTTCAACCGCAGTAACTGCCGTAGACGCTCCTCCAGGCGGCGCGCCGCCAGCACCTGCTCCAGCGCCGGACTCAGCTCGGTCTGCGCCCGCTCGTAAAACGCCATCACCAGCTCTTCTTTGGAGCGGAAATAATAGTAAGCCGCGCCCAGCGCCACGCCACAGGCGGCGGCGATCTGCCGCATGGTGGTCTGGTCAAAGCCCTGCTCGCGAAACAAACTCAGCGCGGTAGTCAGGATCAGCTCACGCGTCTGCTCGCCCGACCGTCGCGTTGCGCCGGCAAGATTCATTTTCATAAACAGCTCAATGAGGCACGGCCTCGTCTCCTTCAGGCCGCCCGCTCCCGTTGGTCGCTGGCACGTTCTCCAGTGAGAACGTGAAGCCGCCGATGCCGGGCTCCTCTCCCGCGCGAGGGGGACGCCCTTCGGAATTTCGCGGCCCTCCACCTGCGATCACCTCCCGCAGGGAAAACTCGGTGGCTCGCTCCTGGGGTGATTGGAAGGGCCTCCATGCGGCACGGCCGCTTATGTTCCACCCGCTTCGGCCTGCGATTTCGACGTCGAAAGCAGTTCGACGCGGTCCTGGCTCGTAGGGAAGCCCTTCACCCCTATGGCCGCTCGTTCAGCAGCCCCGCCGCCGCATGCGCGAATAGAGAAGCGCGCAGGAAAAATGCGTCAGTGCCAGCACCATCAGCATTATCCCCACCCTATCCGCGAACTCTTCAGCGGTTGCGGCCAACGAGTAGTTGATGCTTGTGAGGTCCAGCGAAACGCAAATCCAGCCAACATTAAACAGGTAGAAGGCGAACAGCAGGAGCGAACGCATGGCGGCAACCTTCTCCGGGTCGCTGGGAAAGGCTGAACGCAGCAAGACGCTCCCATGCCGCGATAGTTCCCAACCAGTCGCCAGCACCAATCCGCCGGCGAACAGACTATAGGCAAGAGCAACGGTAACGGTGTGCATCGGAAAGCCTCCGTCAAACGCAATTTGAACGCGTTCAACTACAGCCTAGGCCTCCCCGGTCTGGCCGTCAAGTGTTTTTTTGAACGCGTTCAACTGCGAGCGCGGGGCCTCTGAACAGCTTGTGCTTCACCGGAGGACGGAGGCTCGCTCGTCTTCTGGACTGGACTTTCCACACCCCAAGCGAAGCAGTCAAGACAGGCATGCGGAATTTGGCTGAGCAAGCGAAATCCGTTACACCGCCAGCCGCGCCACCAGCTCTTTAAACACGCGTCCGCGGTGTTCGTAATTCTGGAACTGGTCAAAGCTGGCGCAGGCCGGCGCCAGCAGCACCGTGTCGCCCGGTTTTGCCTGGGCATGAGCCATTTCGAGAGCGCGGCTCAGCGTCCCGGCGGAGGTCAACGGCAGGCCCGAGGGCTCCAGATGGCTGGCAATTTTGGCCGCCGCCGCCCCGATCAGCAAAATTCCGCGCGTTCTCTCGCGCAGCAGGGGAATCAGCGGACGATAGTCGCTGCCCTTATCTTTGCCGCCCAGGATCACCCACACCCCGCCCGAAAACGATTCCAGCGCCCGCAGCGTGGAATCGACATTGGTCGCCTTGGAATCGTTGAAATAATTCACCCCATTCACCTTGGCGACAAACTCCAGACGGTGCTCGACCGCCTTGAAGCTACGCACCGCATCGGCAATCTGCCGCACGCGCGCCGGGGAAAGCGCCTCTCCGGTCGCCTTGCGGCTCAGCAGGCAGGCGACCGAGACGGCCGCCAAGACGTTTTCCAGGTTATGGCGTCCACGCAACGGGATATCGTCAAGCGCGAAAAGCTGCGTCACGCGCCTGGCTTCGCGCCAAACGATGTTGCCCGCCTCCGCAAATGCCCCTTCGGCCAGTGCGCCGCCGTCCTCCGGGTTGAACCAGCGCACGCTGCTGGAGACGTTCCCGGCGTAGCGCCGGCACCATTCATCGCGGCCATTCAGCACGGCATAGTCCTGTGCCGTCTGGTTCAGAAAGATACGCTGCTTGGCGGCGGCATAAGCCTCCATGGAGCCATGCCGGTCCAGGTGATCCTGGGTAAGATTAAGAACCACGGCGATGTGCGCATGGAAATCCTGCACTGTCTCCAACTGAAAGCTGGAGAGTTCCATGACGTTCACGGTATCGTCCGTGGAGGTTTCGACCAGCGAGCTGAGTGGCACGCCAATGTTCCCGCCCACCTGCACCGGGAATCCGCAGCCGGCGAGGATGTGTCCCACCAGCGCGGTGGTCGTGGTCTTCCCGTTGGAGCCGGTAATCGCCACAATGCTGCCTTTGAGGAAACGTGTGGCGACTTCGATTTCGCCCAGCACTGGAATCTGCTGCGCGCGCGCCCGCTGCAGCAGCGGCAACTGCGAAGGCACCCCAGGGCTGACCACAATGAAGTCGGCGTCGAGGAACGTGCGCTCGCGATGGCCGCCGGTTTCAATGGCGACGCCCGCTTCCAGCAGCCCTGAAATCTCGGCGCGCAGGTCTTCGGCCGCGCGCATCTCCGAGACCACCACACGCGCGCCATGGCGGCGCAGAAACAGGGCAATAGCAATCCCACTGCTTGCCATTCCCACAACCAGGACACGTTTGCCTTGCAGATCCATGCGTTCCCTATTTTAGGACAGCGCGGCGGAATCGTTGTGCCCACCCCATCACGTGCCTGGCGGCACACTTTCCGGCGTTGCCCCAGGTTGCGCGCACCGGCGTTGGCGCAGTTGTACTATATCGTCCTGCCCCGTATGCGGATACCCTCCCCCCCAGTGGGGAGCAACGCCAAAGCCGTGCGCAACCTCAGGTCCACCGCAACGCCATTCGGTCAACTGTGAACGGTAAACTGTAAACTCCCTATGACCCTGCAACGCACCGCCGCGCTGCGCCGTAGTTTGCTGCGCTGGTTTGCCGCCGAGCAACGTCCCCTCCCCTGGCGTCAGCCGGAGCGTGCCGGCGATCCTTATTGCGTCTGGGTGTCGGAGATCATGCTGCAACAGACGCGCGTCTCCGTTGTAATCCCTTATTACGAGCGCTTCCTCGCCCAACTGCCCAACGTGCAGAATCTGGCGGCGGCGGACGAGCAGCAGTTGCTGGGACTGTGGAGCGGGCTGGGCTATTACCGCCGCGCCCGCCAGATGCAGGCGGCGGCCAGACAGATCGTCAGTGAACATGGCGGAAGCTTTCCCCGCGACTATGAGCAAATCCTGCGCCTGCCCGGCATTGGCCGCTACACCGCCGGCGCAGTGGCCAGCATTGCGTTTGGAACGGCGGTTCCAGCGGTGGACGGCAATGTGGTGCGCGTGGCGCGCCGCCTCGAAGGGGCGTTGCTCAGTCCGCGCGAAGTTGAGGAACGCGCCGCCGTCTGGGCGCGCTGTTCGCGTCCCGGGCAATGGAACCAGGCATTAATGGAGTTAGGCGCGACCGTCTGCACCCCACGTCAACCGCGGTGCCAGCTCTGCCCCCTGCTCACGCAATGCGCCAGCCGCGGAGAGTTGGAAGGCGAGCGCAAGAAACAGGAGAGCACCGCCCTGCGCGAGCATTACGCGCTGCTGCATCGCCGCGGCCGCGTGCTGCTGCGGCAGCGCCCCGCGTCCGCAGCGCGCATGGCCGGCATGTGGGAGCTGCCCGAGGCGGGGCCGTCCGAACGCGCCGAGCCGGTGCACACGTTCCGCCACACCATTACCCGCTACCGTATAGAAGCGAATGTTTATCACAGCCGCGAGGCGCGTTCGAAAAGCGGCAAATGGTTCACCCCGCAACAAGCCAGCGCCGCCGCCCTGACCGGCCTCACCCGCAAGATCCTCCGCAAATCGCTGCAATGGGACCTGTAGGGGTCGCAGCGCCGGCAATGGCCGGCTGCACAGCCCTTGGCCGCAGTTCATGACCAATCGCGGGCGCGACCCGACCTCACCGGACCAGTGACTGCTGACCGTCTTTTCTGGCAATACCCGGACGACTGTGCGGGGAAGCCTCAGGCGGCACGGCCGCTTTTATTCCACCTGCGTTTTCGGGTCGCGGAGCCTGGGGCGCAGCCGGCTTGCCGCGGCGCAGGGTAAGACTTGACTTGTATAACATGTTATGAAATTCTCCTTCAAGGAGGGTAGAAATGCCGATCGACGTCTTGGCGGAGGAAGCGGGGGTGATGCTCGGCAGCCGTCTGAAACGGCTGGCGGAGCGGCTGCAGGCCGGTGCGGAGCTGATGGCACGAGATTGCGGACTAGTGGCTGTGCCCGGACAAATGCCGCTGCTCACCGCGCTCTGGCGGCACGGCGCGATGAGTGTGGGGGAAGCGGCGGAAGCGACCGGGTTCAGCCAGCCAGCAATTACCCGGGTTGCCGGGCAGCTCCGGAAAGCGCGACTGGTTGCAAACACGCCCGACCGGAAGGATGGCCGCGTGCGCCGCCTCAGCCTCACCAACACGGGACGGCAAACGATGGAACGCGCCGGAACGGCGCTTTGGCCGCGCATCCGGGCGGCGGTGGAGGAGGCGTGCGATGTAAATGCCCTGCTCGCTCACGTGGGAGCACTGGAAGCCGCACTCGCTGACCGCCCCCTGGACCGGCGCCCTGGGCCCGGATTTGCGATTCGCCCCTTTCACGACGGGCTCGCGGCTGATTTTGAGCGCATCAACCGGGCCTGGATTGAGGCGAAGTTCGCAATGGAACCGGTCGACGAAGCGCAGCTATCCAACCCGCGCCGCGCGATCTTAGATCCGGGTGGCGACATCCTCTTCGTGGAGCACCCCGAATTCGGCATCATTGGTACCTGCGGGCTGTTACCGGCAAGTCCCGGTGAATTCGAGCTGATTAAGATGGCCGTGGTGAGCGCGGCGCGGGGACGGGGCGCCGGCGAATTCCTCCTGCGCGCCACCATCGAGCGCGCCTTCGCCATGGGGGCCAAGCGGCTCTTCCTGCTGACCAATAGGAAAGCTGAAGCAGCCATCAGGCTCTATGAGCGCAATGGGTTTGTCCACAACTCCGAGCTTCTCGCCCGCTACGGCGGCGAATATGCCCGCTGTGATGTCGCGATGCTCTATACCGGAAAAAGCCCGTTCCAAACAGTAGCGAGGGGGAATCTTTCGGGCGCACAGCGCGCCGTTGAGAAGCGGCCAGCGCGCCGGGGGAAGGCGAGCTGAAGCGGCAGGGCCGCCTTTACTCCACCCGCTTCGGTATCCTGCCGAAGCTTACGTCTCGAAATCAGTTCGACTCGGCCCTGGCTCGTTTGCGTTCGAGCTCAATCTCCTCACGATCTTGTTCCTACACTCTGCCGGTGAACCGGTGGCATAATGTAGACAGTGATGAACGGCGCCAACACCCAAATCGGCGACTGGCTGGGACTGGAGCCGCCCGCCACCGAAGGCGACATACTGCGCATTGTCGAAGCGCGCCTAGCGCCTTCCATCATCAAGCGGCTGGTCGCCCTGGGCCTGCAGCGGCCGGAGATTGATGCCGCAATTATTCCCGCGCGCACGCTGCAGCACCGCCGTTCGCGCCGGGAAAAGCTCACGATCGAGGAGTCCGACCGAGTGCTGCGCGTAATCCGGGTGCTGGCGCTGGCGGCAACGGTTTATGGCAGCCGGGAAGCCGCGCTGGCCTGGCTCCGCAAGCCGCATGCGCGCCTAGAGCGGCGCACCCCCCTCTCCCTGCTGCGGACCGGCACTGGCAGCCGGATGGTTGAGGAGATGCTGCTGCAGATCGATGAAGGCATGTTCGTCTAATGGTGCTCTGGCGCATCAGCCGGCATCGCGACCTGCGTGGCCGCGGCGGCTTGAGCGCCGCCGGACGCTGGCATCACGCCGGCCACCCGGTCGTCTACCTTGCCGAAAGCCCCGCCGCCGCGCTGCTGGAAGTCTGTGTCCACACCGCCGCAAACGACGTGCCCCCGCAATACACCCTCCTGAAAATTGCCGCCCCGGATTGCGATGTAGCGCAAATCAGACTGAAGGACCTTCCGGCGGACTGGCGGGGGCGTCTGGAGGTAACCCGCGATCTGGGGTCGGCGTGGCTGGAACGCAATGAATCCGCCCTACTCCGGGTTCCAAGCGCCATTGTTCCGGAGACCGTCAACTATCTGTTCAACCCCGCACACCTGGAGGCGCGCCGCTTCCGTATTGTCGAGGCCATCGAATACCCGTTCGACGCGCGGCTGAAGCAATAAGCGGGTACCCAATACTCTCTTGAATATGGAGCTGAACAGCTTAGTTCCCTACCCGGGGGGCGTAGCCCTGGGGCGGGATTTGGGCGGCGCCTTGCAGCTTCACCGGAGTCAGGCCCAGGCTTTTGCAGCTCATCCGCACTGGAAAGTGGTTGACCACGGCGTCGTCTATCTCCGCCTGGCTTGCCGGAATCGGCGGTTTGCGGCCTTCCAGGCGTAGCGGATCGAAGCCGCCCAACAGGTCGGTCAACCGCGCATTCGCATCGCGCGGACCGCGCGGCAGATAGGGTTTTTCATCCGGCAGAGACGCCAGTGCCGGCAACTGAAACAGCACATCCAGAAACTTCACCACCGAAGCGGTATCCCCCACGCTATGAACCACGGCGCCGGACCTGGCATAAGGCGAGATCAGGATGAAGGGCAGGCGCGGACCATCTCCGCAGGGATGGCCGTCGGGACACTGCTCGAATTGCGGCGGGGGCACGTGATCGTAAAAGCCGCCTTCGTCGTCCCAGGTGATAATGATGGCCGAATCCCGCCAGTAGCGGCTGCGCGCAATCGCGTTCACGAAGGTGGCGACAAACGATTCGGAGAGGTCGCGCCCCGCGTCGCCCGCGCCGGGGTGGTCGTCATCGCCCAAAAAGCCTGAGATTTTTTTGTCCGCAGGACGCCAGCCAAACGAGTTGTGGTCGCCACCTTTGATATAGAAGACGCCGCGCGCGGGCAAGGTGCCCTGACGCAGTGCGGGCAGCAGTTCGCCCAACCCCGCCACATGATTCCAGAAAACGTGGTTGTGGCGCAGATAGCCAAAATACTGGGGCGCATTGTGATGGGTCACATAGCCGCGCGCGGGAATCGCGTCCGGCCCGCGGTAGCCCTCCTGATACCAGTACCAGGCAATCGGCTCGCGCCCCGAGGCGGCCTCGTGAGCCAGATCTTTGCGGACGCCCTGAGTGTCGTGCGTTGCCTGGGAGTCGTTTTTACCGCTGAGGGTAAGCATGACCGTGGCGTAGCGCTGATCGTATTGCCGCTTGTGGATGATGACCTTGGCCGCGGCACCCAGCGCATAGGGCCCGGAAGCGGGCTCGGAGTCGTTCACCACTGGCTCGCCAGGACCTTCCGCGTCAGCCGCCACGGCCTGCGAGGGATTGCGAGCCCATTGCGTCGCCCCGGTCTGAGCCGCAATCAGCTCAATGTTGCCCGGCGTCGATGGCCCCGTCATGCCCTGGAAGATGTGGTCGTAAAGGGCGAAGTTGTGGGCGTACATCCAGAGAAAGGGGATCGTATCGCAGTCGTAGTACGACATGGTCAGCAGACCCCGCCTTTGCGCGCTGATCAAGCCGCTGTGTTTGGCAAGCGCCTTGTACTCCTGCTGGCCAACGAACCAGTCCATGCGTCCTTTATCCATCTTGGCGAGCAGTGCCGGGCGGGAGTGGGCGGTGTCGGCGATATCGGGATCGGTGATACGGAAAGGCGTGATCCAACGGTGACCGATGTTGTCGTACTGGCGGAAGCCGTGGGAACGCGCCTCCGCGGTCGCCAGGTTGTCGGCGCCGGGATAGGTTCCGAAGTAGTGATCAAAGGACTGGTTTTCCTGGTAGATGACGAAGACATGGCGGATACGCCCACGCAGCGCGCGCACGAGGGCGGTGCGGGTAGTGACGTGATGAACCGGATGATGAGAAGGTCTCTTGGCCGCCACGGTAGCCGCAAAGCCAAACAGGAAGAGGGCGGCCGTAACGGCGGCCATAGCGGCGAACATGAAGCTGGAGCGGGGGCGGGGGGTCATGTGATCCATAACAGCTCACAGTTTACAGTTCAGCGTCGGGCGCGCTGAAACCCGGCGGCGCTCGGCCGCGATCGCAACGCACTCCGCACCAGGGGCGGCAGACGCCGGACCGGGTCCGACCCGGCGTATGCCCACGACCGGAATCGCGGCACGGCCGCTTTTATTCCACCCGCTTCGGTGTCCGGCCCCACCCCAAGCCGCGCGACGCGGCTTGGGCCCCGGCCGAAGCTCACGGATGGTGGCCGCGCTTTACTAGTCGCCAGCGGTGCGGGACCTAAACGGCAACCCCGGACCTTCGCTACGACTTCGGCCTGCGATTTCGAGCTCGAAATCAGGAGGCACGGCCTCGTCTCCTTCAGGCCGCCCGCTCCCGTTGGTCGCTGGCACGTTCTCCAGCGAGAACGTGAAGCCGCCGATACCGGGCTCCTCTCCCGCGCGAGGGGGCCGCCCTTCGGGATTTCGCGGCCCTCCACCTGCGATCTCCTCCCGCAGGGAGGACTCGGTGGCTCGCTCCTTCGGCCCTGGCTCGTATGGAGCGGACAACTAGAAATGTACGCTGACGCTGCCGTAGATTTCGAATGGGGCGCCGGGATAGGCCAGCATATACCCGGGCGTGCCGCCCAGGTAACCGCCGGAGGAGATCCACTCGTACTGGTTGTACTGCTTGTTGAAGATGTTGAGCGCGGTCACCCGGAAGTTCAGGAACTTTACCGGTATGTTGGCCCCCAGGTTCACTGTGCCAAAGCTCGGCATAGTGGTGCTGCTAGGCGCCCCGGCATTGTTGTTGAAGATGGTTTGCGAGCCGGTGAACTGGTACCAAACGCGCGGCTGCACCACCATCTGTTCGTTTACGGGAATGGTGTAGTAGGCGCCAATGTTCATGATGGTGTTGGGAACGTAGGGCACCATCAGGCCGCTAAAGTCGGTACCGCCTTGATTCCAATCGCTATAGAGCGTGCGTTCAAACGTGCTGTTGGTGAAAACGTGCAGGTGGCTGGTGGGATTGGCATCCAGATACCAGTCCACGCCGTTGTAGCGCGAGGAGGCGTTGGCGTAGATGGTATCGCCATTGCCCAGGGTGGTATCCAACTCCTGATTTTTGAAGAGCAAGTGGAAATACGAGATACCGGTCAGGAAAGCGTTCATCGGGCCGACCTGGTTGAAGTGCAGCTTGACACCGGCCTGCGAGTATTCCGCTGTGGCAAGCGTGTAGCTGCGCGGGTCAACGCCCTGGAACATGCCACCGCCGCCGCCCAGGGCTGGGGTGCGCAGTTCAGTCTGGTAGCCGCCGTAGAGACTCAGCCAGGAGAATGGCCGGATGGCCAGATCAAACGAGGGCTCGTAACCGCCGCGGTTTTCCACCGCGTCGCAGAACGAGTTCTGAATCTTGACGTTGGGCGTTGCCGTGGATGGCGTGCCGTCGGGGTTGATCGCGAACGAGTTGCCATTTAACGCGCACGAGTCGTTGAGCACCGCTCCCGGCACGAAAGCGAAATCGTGCAGGTCGCCGTTGGTGTAGGCGATCTGGTTATCGAGGTAACGGATGCCCGGGGTCAGGGTCAGCCAGTCCACTGGGCTGAACTGATCCTGAGCAAACACGGTGTACATGTCCTGACCGAAGTAAGAGTCACGCAGTTTCGCGCCAATGTTGGCAACGTCGCCGGAGGAACCGCCGTCGGCCGGGTTGTAGAACAAGTTGCGGGAGTTGTAGAGCGTGTGCATGTACCAGGCGCCGGCGGTCACGGTGTTGTGCGCCGGCAGGATCTTCTGGATCGTGAAACGCTCCCCATAAGTCTTGGTGAAGGGGTTGTTCCATTCCGCCACCTGGGAACCCAGGTTGAAGACGTCATTGTTGCGGTCGTGCAGGCGGTTGATGCGCTCGAACCAGACTTCGTTCTGCACCAGTGTGGTTGGGTCGACGTTCAAGTTCAACCGGCTCCAGAACAGCGCCATCTGGTTGAAATCGTGCTTTTCGTAAGCGGCGAACGGGGCGGTGCTGTAGAAGCCCGAGGTCTGCTGGCTGTACAGTGCGCCGTTGGGCGTGCCATCGATAGTGACGCCAGCTACCGCGGTGGTGGGAATAACCTGCGGCCGATAGGCGACGGCGTCGGAGTAGTATCCGCCAAAGGAGATGTCGCCGGCGTCGAAGTTTTTGATCAGCTTGCCGTATCCAGCGTAATCGCGGCCGGGGTTGGCGAAGCCGTCGGGGCCAACGCGGTAGCTGTCGCCAGTACCGTGTCCGGCGGCGAAGACCGCCGACCAGCCGCGATAGAGGCCTGTCGTGGCCTCGAAGGCGGTGTTTTCCTGGGCGTAGTTTCCGAAGGTCTGGGTCAGGCTGAAATGAGGGTGATTGGTGGGCTGCAGTGGGGTGAACTCAACTCCACCAGCAACGTTGTTGTACCAGCGGTTGGCCGGATCGCCAGGACCGTAGGTGACCGAAGAGCTATTGATCAGCGCCGATTGCGGGAACATGTTGGATTGCCAAAGGCCAGTGGCGGCATCGGCGACGGGAATGCCATCAAAGGTGATACCCAGGTCGCCGGCGGTGGTGAAGCCGCCATAACCACCCCAGCCCTGCTGCACACCGTTCAAGGTAATGGTGCTCTTCGTCGCGCCAGTGCTGCCAAAGCCGGTGACGTTGACACCGGGCGCCACGGAAAGAATCTGCGCCGCGCCCGCCACCGGGCTGAGCGAATTGATCTGTTCCCGATCAAGCACACGCACACTCTGCGTGGACTGGAATACTTGTTGCTGGGTGGGCGCGGTGGTCGCGCCCTTCACCCCGCCGGCACGCACCATCACCGTCTGCGACACGCCGCGCACGGTCAATTGCACATTGAGCACCGCAGGCTGCCCGGCAACTACCGTTACCCGCCGCTGCACCGCCTGAAAGCCGTCATAGGTGACGCGGATGGCGTAGGTATGACCCGCCTTGCCAGTGAGTTGAAACGAACCATTCGCGCCGGTGACGGCGCGCAGCACCGCTCCGGTGGCCACGTCAGTGGCGGTAATATGCGCGCCGGGAATGACACCTCCCGACGGATCCACAACCCGTCCCTGGATGAGTCCAGTAACCGCTGCCCATCCCATCATGGCGCCTGTCAGCACGACCAGAACTGCTCGCGTTATCCGCACGTCTGTTCCCCTGTTTCGGTCGAGATTCGAACAAAGGAATTCTCATTGCTGTAAGCGGTTCCGGAATGTAACGGAATGGTGAAGGGTGACCGTTGCCAGCTCGGCGGTGCGGTCCATGTCCAGCGAAACGCGAACAATGGTCCTTCGCTGTCCAGAATGGACTAGCAGCCCTTTTCAGCTCTCGCCTGCCGATCCGTCATTTGCCAACCAGCCCCACAGACGTTCGTGAGTGGAGGCTATGACCATACCTCTCGATGGGATGTTTTTTTTGGGAGTTAAGTCAACCCGTGGGCGATTTGGATGGCTCTCAACTGTTACAAATACTCGTTTTTCCGGTTTGGCCCTTATCTTCTCCCGGGGCCGTTGCGGATGCGGCACCCCTCCTCCTGTGCCGAAGTAAGGGCCAAATCCCCAAGGCGAGGAATTCATTGAGGAGGTACACTCTCGTGGCAGACATGGATCGCAGTGGAACTCTCCGCGGTCTCTCCGTGGTGAATCTGCTAGCGGGCATTTGGATGATCATCTGCCCCTTCGCGATTGGGGCGAGCACCGGCGCCCGCTGGAACGATGTCATTTTTGGCGTTCTGATTGGATTGTGCGCCATCGGCCGCATGGCCAGCCCGGCCGCTCGTGGGTTGAGCTGGGCCAATGTGGTATTTGGAATCTGGCTGATCATCAGTCCGTTTGTTCTGGGTTTTGCCGGCTCTGGCATTCAATGGAACAACGTGGTGACCGGCATCATCGTGGTGGTCTTTGGGCTGTGGGCGGCGCAACATCGCCTTAGCGTGGCCACTACCACCGAATCCTATACGCCGCGACGCGCGGCTTAACGCCCTCTGGTGAGGGCAGCGGCAAACGCTGCCCTCACATCTATCTATCCGTCTAAACCTTCTTCATACAAACGGCCCTTCTGGGCCGGAGGGTATCATTTTGCGTGTAGCTTTGATCGCGCCACCGTTTATCCCCGTTCCGCCGCCTCGCTATGGTGGAACCGAGCTTTTCCTTGCGCAGCTAGCGAACGGACTCTGCCGGGCCGGGCACGAGCCGGTGCTGTTCACCAACGGCGAGTCCACCGTGCAGTGCGAAACCCGCTGGCTCTACCCACACATGCAATGGCCGGTGCAGGATGAGTTGCAGGCCAGCCTTGCCGACTTGAACCACACCAGTTGGGCGGTGCGGGAGGCGAGCCGCGACTGCGACCTGCTGCACTTGCACAACGCTCCCGGACTGGCGGTCAGCCGCTTGAGTGATTTGCCCGTTGTTTATACCCTGCATCATCCGCTGGTGCCGGAGCTGTCGGACTATTACCAGAGCTTTCCGGATGTTTCCTTTGTGGCCATCAGCCACGACCAAGCGAGCCGCAAGCCGATGCCACGGCTGAGCGTGGTGCACCATTGCATCGACCTGCAACACTATAGACATGGAACGGAGAAGCGCGAGTTCCTGGTTTTTCTGGGCCGCATTGCTCCCATAAAGGGCGTGCACCACGCCGTTGAAGTGGCGCGGCGGACCGGCATACCGCTAAAGATTGCCGGCGAGGTGCAGCCCGTGTTTCGCGACTATTGGGAAACCAGTATCCGTCCCCATGTGGATGGCAAGCTCATTGAGTACGTCGGGGAAGCCGACCTTAAACTCAAGAACGAGTTGCTGGGCAAGGCGCGCGCGCTGCTGTTTCCCATCGAGTGGGAGGAGCCGTTTGGGCTGGTCATGCTGGAGGCGTTGGCCTGCGGCGCTCCCGTGCTGGCCTTCGCGCGCGGCTCGGTTCCTGAAATTGTGAAGCCGGGCGTCGCTGGCGCGCTGTGCCGCGATCTGGATGAGATGGTCCGTCAGGCAGCGGCAATCGAGGCCAGTCCGGAAGAGTGCCGGGCCTACGTGGCTCGCGAGTTCAGCCCCGAGCGCATGGTGGAGAGCTACGTTGCCATATACGAGGCGGCGCTGCACACCGGTCGCAGCCAGAAGGCGCCGCTCGAACTGAGGAGAGTTGCGACCGGGGAGGAGCCGCAGGTGACAGAGCTGGCGGCGTGAAAGCATCGAAGGTTTGCAGTTCACCTCAGATAGGCGGGCGGCGCCGCGGCTCCCGTTGAACGCGGGAGCGGTGGTGGATCTGGCCGCGGCCGGGCCGGGCTCCCGCGAGCATCGGCGGTGCGTTACCATTTTTATATGGCCTCCACTCCTTCTTCTTCGCCGCAGAGCGCCGCCAACCCGGACGCGCTGGTGATCGCGGGCCGCGCCTTCCGGTCCAGGCTGATTGTGGGCTCCGGCAAGTACCGCGGCTTTGAAGAGACCGCGCTTTGCCTGGAGCGCTCCGGCGCCGACATGATCACCGTAGCGGTGCGGCGCGTGAATATCACCGACCGCCAGCAGCCCAATCTGCTGGACTACATCGACCTGAAGAAGGTGGCGATTCTGCCCAACACCGCCGGTTGCTATACCGCCGAAGACGCCATCCGCACCGCGCGCCTGGCCCGCGAGGCGCTCGATAATCCCTGGGTCAAACTGGAAGTCATCGGCGATCCCAGGACGCTCTTTCCCGACGTGGTTGCGCTGGTGGAAGCCACCGCGGTTCTCGCCAAGGAGGGCTTCATCGTTCTGCCCTACACCAATGACGACGTGATTACCGCACGCCGCCTGATCGACGCCGGCGCCGCCGCGGTGATGCCGCTGGGTGCGCCCATCGGCTCCGGGCTGGGTATTCAGAACGTGGCCAACATGCGCATCCTGCGCGAAGTCATCCAGACGGTTCCCATGATTGTGGATGCCGGCGTGGGTTGCGCCTCCGACGCGTCGCAGGCGATGGAGCTGGGCGCCGATGGCGTGTTGATGAATACCGCCATTGCCGAGGCAAAACAGCCTGAGCTTATGGCGGAAGCCATGAAGCTGGCCGTGGAGGCGGGACGCAAATCGTATCTGGCGGGCCGCATGGGCCGGCGTCTGTATGCCTCCGCGTCATCCCCGATCGAGGGCGGCATTGGGGGAAGGTAGGGCGGCACGCGGAATGCACAGTTCACAGGCGCACTCCAAATAGGGCGTTGTGCTCCCCTCGCGTACGCACCCAGCTTCGGCGCGCAACCGCTGTCTTGCGCACTACTTGCTTGTGGGATGCGACTTGAGGTCGCGGGCGGGATAGGTAAAGACCATTTCCCCTTTGCGGGTGAGGTGCAGTTGCTCGCGGGCGATGCGCTCAATGGCGGACGGATCGGAGCGGAGCTGGTGGACGTCGGTATGCAAGCGGCGATTGTCGCTCTCCAGCCGCTTCACGCGCGAAAACTCCTGCCGATACTCGCGCTGCCGGGCACGCAGCGCCAGCAGGCCATTGGCGCCAAAGATTTCCGAGCGCACCGCCAACGCCAGCACCATCAGCGTGAGCGCGGTGAGCAAGCGGCGCTGGGCGCGGGGACCAAACCAGCCGGATTGAGATCGATCATGCATGTACGTCTTGCGGACTGAGCAGGTACTCGCGCGCCGCTTTCACCAGCTCCGGCAGCTCCTCCTCACGACGCGTTTCGGCGTAGAGCCGGACCACGGGCTCGGTTCCCGAGGGGCGGAAGAGCACCCAGGAGCCGTCGTCCAGAATGAGCTTTAATCCATCGGTGCGCACGACTTGCCGCACCGCGCGGCCGCCCAGCCGCGTGGGAGACTGCTCTAGTTTCTCACTAAGCCGCAGCCGCTGCTCCCCGGTCAAGCGGAAATTTTCGCGACTGGGGTAGTAGGAACCAACTTTGTCAAATAGCTGCCGGAGTTGCTCCTTAAGGCTGGCGCCGCGCATGGCGCACATTTCCGCAATCAGCAGACCGGCGAGGACGCCATCCTTCTCGGGAACATGATGGCGGACGCTGAGTCCCGCGCTCTCCTCCCCCACCAGAACCGCCTGATCGTTTTTGATGAGCTCGCCCAAGTATTTGAACCCCACCGGGGTCTCATGCAGCGGCATGCCATAGTGCTGCGCCAGGGCGTTGAGCAGGTTGGTGGTGGCCACACTCTTGCCAACACCATTGGTCCAGCCGCGGCTTTCAACCAGGTAGTCCAAAAGCAGCGCCAGCACGTAGTTGGGCTGCAGCAGCGCTCCATCTTCGTCGAGGATGCCAAAGCGGTCGGCGTCACCGTCGGTTACCAGACCCACGCGCGCGCCCCGCTCTTTCATCAGCGCGGCCAAAGCCCGGGTGTTGTGCTCCTCGGGCTCGGGGGCCTGTCCGCCAAAGAGGACGTCGCGCTCGCCATGCACGCTGACCACCGGCACTCCGGCCTCACGCAGCAGCGCGTCTGTATAGTTGCGCGCCGCGCCCCAGAGCGGGTCGAAGCCCACAGCAATGCCAGCACGGCGAATCGCCGGCAGATCGACCAGTTGCTTCAAGCGCTCGAGATAAGGGGGACGTAGATCGACGCGTTCGGGCAACTGTTCCGCATGGCTGGGAGAAGAGTCGGCGTCCAGCAGGGCTTCAATCTGGCTGGTCACCTCGGGCAGCGCCGGGGCGCCGTCAGAACCGGAAAACTTGATCCCGTTGTATTCCGGGGGATTGTGCGAAGCAGTGAAATTGATGGCCCCATCCATCTTGCGGCTGATGACCGCGTAGGCGAGCGCGGGGGTAGGGACCGCCTCCTGGGAGAGCAGGGCGCGAATGCCCCAGCGGCTCAGCCGCCGCGCCGTGAACTCGGCAAAGCGGTCGGAGAAGAATCGCGTATCGTATCCCACCAGCACGCCGGCGCCGGAGCCGTGCCGCTGCAGGTAGCGGGCTATGGCATCGACGGCGCGGGTGACGTTTTCAAATGTGAAATCCTCGGCCAGGATGGCTCGCCACCCCGATGTGCCGAACCGGATTGCGCTGCGAGCAGGCGTTGAGCTCATAATCAGTTCGAACTGCCCGTCGCCTTCATCCGTGAAAGTGGCCAGCGGGCAGAGACAATGTAGGATGTTTGCGCGGCTGGATTTGCCGCCCGGCGGCGACAGCCAACGATCTACTTACCATAGGATAAAACGCGTGAGCGAAAACCTGTTGGTTTTTGTGCAGTGCGGCAGTTTGGAGGAGGCAGAGCGATTGACTCGCTCTCTGGTCAGCCAGCGGCTCGCGGCCTGCGCCAGTGTTGGCGCTCCCGTCCGCTCAACGTATTGGTGGCAGGGCGCGATCGAGACCGCGGAAGAGGTTCCGGTTGTCATTAAGTCCAGCCGTGAACTCTGGACGCGGCTGGAGGCCGCCATACGCGAGTTGCACTCCTACGAGGTACCGGAAATCGTGGCGGTGCGCATGGAAGGGATCAGTGAGCCGTACCGGCAGTGGCTGAACGCCAGCCTGAACAGCTAAAAGCACACTGTTCAAAGTGCACCGTGGGACATGGTGGGCAGTTGTCAGTTGTCGGTTGTCAGTTTTCCGTGGTCGGGGGGCTGGCAGCCCACATCACGCCGGCCGTTTAGGTGCATAACGGCACTTCACCAACGCAGCCCAACAAACAGGGACTCATCCTCAAGAACGCTTCCCGGGAGGCACGGCCTCGTCTCCTGAGCCGCCCGCTGGCATTGCTTTCCGTTGGGTCGCTGGCATGTTCTCCAGTGAGAACGTGAAGCCGCCGATACCGGGCTCCTCTCCCCCACGAGGGAGCCGCCCTTCGGAATTTCGCGGCCCTCCACCTGCGACGGGCCCCAGCAACGGCGTAGTCTGCCGTTGCTGGGCGGGATCTCCTCCCGCAGAGAGGACTCGGTGGCTCGCTCCTGTGGCGGTTACAATGGGTTGGCCTGCAGGCTTCTTCGAATGGCCTCCGATTCCCTTCCCTTTTCCACTGATGAGATTACCGCCGGGCTACGCCGGCACATGCCCGCGCTGGACGGGTTGCGCGGCCTGGCCATTGCGGCGGTGGTTTTGTACCACTGCCAGGCGCTGCTGAACTTCCCTGCCGTGCGTGGGGTGGTGGCCTGGGGCTGGGCGGGCGTCAACCTGTTCTTCGTACTTTCCGGGTTCCTGATTACCGGTATCCTGCTGGACTCGCGGGAGAAGCCGCACTACTTCAAGAACTTTTACGGGCGGCGTCTGCTGCGCATCTGGCCGGTATACGTATTGCTGTTGCTGGTCTACTACCTGGGACTGCCGCTGGTGTTCCGCGATTTCCATGCGCTCGGGCAAATACGCACCGCGCCCTGGCTGCTGTACGTGCTGCTGGTGCAGAACCTTTCAACCATGCCCTTACCGGGGCCGCTGGTGCCCACCTGGTCGCTGGCTATTGAAGAGCAGTTCTACTTGCTGTGGGCGCCGGCCGTGCGTCTGCTGCGCCATCGGGGGTTGCTGGTCGCGCTGGCGATCGTCTTTATTACCTCGCCGCTGGTGCGGATGAGCGGCATTTTCCGGGGGATTCCCACCCACACGCTCATGCATCTCGACGGCCTGGCGCTCGGGTCACTGCTGGCGCTGGCCTTGCGGCTCTGGCCTACGAGTGCACGGCGTTGGCGGCTGATAGCCGGAGTTCTGCTCACGATCAGCCTGGCGGGCGCGGTTGCAGTGGCCTACAATCGCACCCTCGCCTTCATCGATACCTATTTGGCCTTGGGGTTTGGCGGACTGTTGCTGCTCTCGGTTTTGGGACCAGATGCCACGCTGCTGAAGCGCGCGCTGACCTGGCGTCCGCTGCGCTTCCTGGGCAAGATCAGCTACGGCCTCTACATGTTTCACATCCTCTGTTTCGTGGCGATGGGGAGCCTGGATCGCCACCTGCTCAACAAAGGCCCATGGGGAGGACTGGCGCTGCTGTGTGTGAGGCTAGTGGTAGCCGTCGGCTTCGCGACGCTACTCTGGTACGGATTTGAAAGCCGCATTCTGCGATTGAAGCGGCACTTCAGCGACAAGGGAGGCACGGCCTCGTCTCCTTCAGGCCGCCCGCTCCCGTTGGTCGCTGGCACGTTCTCCAGCGAGAACGTGAAGCCGCCGATACCGGGCTCCTCTCCCGCGCGAGGAGGCCTCCCTTCGGGATTTCGCGGCCCTCCACCTGCGATCTCCTCCCGCAGGGAGGACTCGGTGGCTCGCTCCTATGGGAGGGCCTCGGCGCCGCGGGCGGCCTCTGCAAGGGATGCCATGGCGGAAGCGGCGGACCTTGCGCCGGCTCGGGAACTGGCGAAGTTCGACGTGGAGGTGAGCGGCGCGGTCAAGCTTTCCGTGGAAGATGCCGAAGCGTGAGCCGCCCGGCGTGTTTTCAATGGCGGGCGGCCGCGGTGGGGCCAAAACGGGCGCTACTGCGCGCCAGGTAGCGGGCGCCGAGCAGCAGCCCCACGCCGGAGGCGCAGACCATCCGCAAGCCGTCATCCCAGGCGCCACGCCAGGCAACGGCGATGCCGGCCAGGATCACCAGCCAACCGCAGACTTCCAGTGCCCACCTGATCGATATCCGCACCATGACTGTTCTATCGTTCAGGCGCGGTTAAGCTTTACGGGAAAGCGAACCGGAGAGCCTTCTCGCAGTATGCGCTTGCGGGCAAACCGCAGTGGCAGAGGCGCTCTGACCACAATTAATTCTTTCGGAGATTACTTGCGGTGGGAGGCACGGCCTCGTCTCCTTCAGGCCGCCCGCTCCCGTTGGTCGCTGGCACGCTCTCCAGTGAGAACGTTAACCCGCCGATGCCGGGCTCCTCTCCCGCGCGAGGGGTCCGCCCTTCGGAATTTCGTGGCCCTCCACCTGCGATCTCCTCCCCCAGGGAGGACTCGGTGGCTCGCTCCTCAGGGCAACAGATCATCACTGATGCGCGAGAAAGGTCTGGGCATCGCCATCCCGGAAAAAGACCAGGCGAACCAGGTGAATTTCCCGTAAACCGCGCAGTAGGTCGCGCAGAGTTCTGGACACGACTCCAGCGGCCAGATGGGGCGGATAGCCATAGATGCCGGTGGAGATGGCGGGGTAGGCAATACTGTGAAACCCCGCCTGCACGGCCAGGCAGAGCGCATTCCGATAACAGTTGGCGAGCAGTTCGGCTTCCCGGCCACCGTGTTGTCCCCAGACCGGGCCCACGGTGTGGATGACCGCCTGCGCGGGCAGGTTTCCGGCGGTGGTGAGCACGGCCTCGCCGGTAGGCAGGCCCTCGGGAAAACGTTCCCGGCGCAGTTGCCGGCAGGCCTGCAGGATGGCGGGACCGCCGCGGCGATGGATGGCCCCATCCACGCCTCCGCCACCTAAAAGACTGGAGTTGGCGGCGTTGACGATGACGTCGAGCGCCTGCTCGGTAATATCGCCGACGATGACTTCAATGCGGCTGTCCGGAAGAGAGTGCATGCTTGCGACGCTCCCGAGTTGATTCTTGCATACGCCAAGGGCCATCCAGACTGACAGTCTGGATGGCCCTTGGGTTCCGCCTGAGAATCGCTTAGAACGTCAGCCGGCCGACGAACTCGATCTCCCGTCCGGGAGTCGAGGCCATGGTGATGCTGCCGAATTGCGGGGTGTTGACAAAGTTGTTGGGCATGCCCCAGTTGCTGTGATTGAGAGCGTTGAAGAATTCACTGCGGAACTGGAACTGCTTGCTCTCGCTGATGGTGAACGAGCGCGAAATGGCCAGATCGAGGTTCTGCAGTCCCGGCCCATAGACCGAGTTGCGGCCCGCGTTGCCGAAGGTGTAGGCGGCGGGAGCGGCAAAGGCGGCCGGGTTGAACCAATCCGCCGTGGTGTTGGTGTTGGAGGTATAGAGCGGCGCTCCGGTAACATTGGCGCGGATGGGATTTTGTCCCAGCAGCGTTCCCGCATTCGCGGTATCGCCGAACAACTGGATGGTCAGCGGCATTCCCGCCTGCGCGGTGAAGATCGACGAGACACTCCAGTTTCTGGTCAACCGGCGGGTCCAATCGGAAGCGTCCCAGGCACGCAGGTCATAGACCACGCTGACGTTCAACACCAGCGGCACATCGCAGGCCGGACCTTTTTCCGCGGCCAGGTTGTTGTCGTTCTGTGGAATCGCCGCTTCGGCCATTGGCGAGCGGAAATCGGGTGCGGTGGTAAGGCTCTTCGACCAGGTGAGGTTGGAGATGAAAGTCAGTCCCTGCGAAAAGCGGCGGCGCACATCGACGTAACCGGCATCGTACCAGCTGGCGGCATCGTTCTGCAGCTCATTAATGCCGGCCACCGGGAAGGTGGTGCTGGCAACCTGAAAACCTGACGGAAACACCGTTCCAGGCATAAAGGTCACCGTCTGATAGGGACGCGGATGCGAGGGCGAACCGGGTACGCCCGGCCCGGGCTGGGCGTTGTTGATCAGCACCATTTGCTGCAGGTGATATCCCCGCGTGCCGTCATAGCCGATTTCCAGCACGGTGTCGTGGGCAATGGTCTTCTGCAGGCTAAGATTCCATTGGTTTACGTATTGCGGGGGGCTGTGCGGGTCGACCGCCGAAAAGCTGATCTTAGTTGTCCCCAGAACCGCAGTGGGAAAATCGAAGCCCGTAAACGAGTTCGAGCCCAACACGTAGTTGTCATTTTGCTGGCCCACCTGGAAGGTGGTGGGCGGGTTGTGGCGCTGGTTGCACCAGGTGTTGTCGTCCACCGGTGTAAAGAAGACGCCGTAAGCGCCGCGCAGCACGATGCCGCCGCCAAACTCATGAGTAAAGCCAAGACGAGGGGCGAAATTGAGCTTGTTGGCGTAGGTCACCCCATCGGGCATGCCGTTCTGCCCGGAAATGTAAGCGTACGGCGCGCCGTTCTGGAAAATGAGGTTACTGCTGGGGTACTCGTTATCCCACAGCGGGCTCATGTACTCATAGCGCAGGCCGGCGTTGATGGTCGTGCGGCGGGTGACGCGCCAGTCATCCTGGATGAAGCCGTCCGCATTCCACTGCTCCAGATCCATTTTGGGCACACCCTCCTGCACCTGGCGCACCACGGGATCGCCCAACAGGAAGTCGGCGAAGGCGCTGCCGGTTCCATCGTTGGAGCCGGTCATGGTGGTATAGCCGGGGGTGAACTGGTAGTAGCCGCGGTTTTCAAAAAAGCCCCACATCGGCCAGTAAAAGCGGCGGAAATCGCCGCCCATGCTGAGCGCATGACTACCGCGCTGGAGAGTGAGCACATCTCCGATCTGTCCGACCGTATCCCAGTCCTGCACCGGCGTGGCGTTGAAGTCGTCACCGAAGCCGGTGTAGCCCTGCACGTCGAAGTAGGGCATGCCCCAGGCGCCATAGCCACCCCAGCCGACATTCTTAATGCCCAACTGCGCGATGTAGTTATTGGTGAAATTGTCCTGCGAATAGCGATGCATGGAGAGGCGCGACATGGCTACCCAGAGGCGGTTCACACTCTGCGGAGAAAGAATGCGGGTATAGGAGGCATCCAGATTCTGCGCGCGATTGCTGTCGAAGACCCCGAAGCCGGGCAGATGCACCGGGGAAAAGTCCTTCTCCTGTTCGAGCGAGTAGTGCGCGAACAGACTGTTCCCCCCACCCAGGTTGCGGTCCACGCGAATCGTCCCCTGGTCTTCATTGCCAGTCTGGGTGCGCTCGTCGAAATAGTTGTTCTTATCGCTGCCGGTTCCCAGCCCCATGTTGGGGAGGGGAATCGTGCTGAGCACCATCTGCGCCACCGGGCTGATGGAATAACCGGAACCGGCAATGGCGTCGTTGGGGAATGGCGTGCGCGGACTGGCGCTACTGGGAGTGGAGGAGCTGTTGGGTTCGTAGATGGTGAGACCGCTCTGCGAGAAGTCGCCGCTGCGCTCGGCCAGGGTGGGCACGGTATCGATGTTGATGACCTGCTGGCTGAGGCGGAAGCCTTCATAGTTGGCGAAGACGAAGGTGCGCTGCTTCTGGATGGGACCACCGATGGAGGCGCCAAACTCGTTTTGCGAGAGGTGGGGCGTTTTGCTGGAGGCCATCATGCCAACATCATTCCAGGTGCGGGCATCGAGGGCGCTGTTACGGATGAACTCATACAGGTCGCCGTGCCAGGCGTTGCCGCCCGAGCGGGTCACCACGTTGATCTGCGCGCCGCCCCCACCGCCGAACTCTGCCGAATAGCTGCCGGTCTGCACCTTGAACTCCTCGACCGCATCGGGCGCGGGGCTGAGGGTCATGGTGTTGAAGGTGGGGTCGGTGTCGACCGCGCCGTCAATGAGGTAAACATTGGCGTTGGGGCGGGCGCCTCCGGCGACCAGGGCGGAGTTTTGCAGCGGACGCCAGTAGAGCGGGTTGTTGTTGCCGGCGGCGGCGCCGAAACCCTGGTGCACTTCGGGCGCCAGCATGGCCAGTGCGAGCAGGTGCCCGCCATCGAGCGGCAGATCGCGCACCATGCGGGGCTCAATGACCTCGCCAAGACTGGCGTCGGTGGTTTTCAGCAACTCGCTTCGCCCCACCACCTTCACTTGCTGAGTGTAGGCGTGCAGGGCCAGCGGCACGTCGAGCCGCATCTGCTGGTTCACCTCGAGTGTGAACAAGCGCTGCGCCTGGGCAAATCCTTTGGCTGTCACCGCCAGCGTATAAGGATCGGGATCCAGGGCCGGAAACAGGTAACCGCCGGTAGCATTGCTGACCGCCACGCGCTGCAGGCTGGTCTTCTGATTGGTCAGCACGATGCGCGCGCCCGGTATGGCCTTGCCATTGGGATCCAGAACCATGCCCTGTAAGCTGGCCAGGCTGGACTGCCCCCATGCGGCGGCGCCGGTGGCCAACAGCATGGCGAAGATCACAAGTGTCGAAAAATGGGCGCTCGTAGACAGCGCACCTGAACGCAGGCGACAGAACAGACTGGACATAAAAGTGGCTCTGTATGTGTTTTCTATGTGCCAGGCGAAGTGCCGAGCCCGGCCATTGAATAGGACCACAGTAGAGGCTGCAGACGCATAATCAGATCAAACTAGATCACCTGCTTTAAACGTTCATTCCTCGATTTATGTTCAAGGAGCGGCCGTTTGTCCGTAACCCGCCGCCCGGCAACCGAATCTCAAGCGGCGCTTTGCCTTGCCCGATAAGGCAAGGTATATGCCGCAAACTGCGTACTCGCGATTGGCCGTCATTGCTCTCTGGCTGGTAGCCGCCTTGCCGGGAGCCGCCCAGCACGCCTGCAAAGACAGTGCGCACGCGTGGGAGCGCCCCTGGTGCGTGCTGGCCAGCGATCCCCACCAGGCGCTCGAAAACGCATTGCCGCACTGGTTGCGGCTCAGCGGTGAATACCGGGCGCGCGCAGAGGGCTACACGGCGCAGGACTTTACGCCCGGTAACGATAGCGGACATTTGCCCAGCCGGCTTCACCTCGAGCTGACCCTGCACCCGGAATCGAACTGGAGCGCGGTAGTTGGCATGAGCGATGCGCGCGTTTTCTATAAAGCCGGCGGCCTCTCTACGAACTACGAGGACACCACCGCACTGTGGCTGGCCTATGCCCAGTTGGGGCGGCCGGGGAGCAGCTTATTGGCGGTGCGCGCAGGGCGGCAGGAGTTGGCCTTGGGAGCCCAGCGGCTGATCGGCACCGACGACTGGGACAACGTTAGCCGCAGCTTTGACGGTCTGCACGCCACGTTGCATACAACCGTCCTGAATGCGGATCTGTTTGCCGCTGCCGTGGTTGTTCCACGCGTGATGGGAATGGATCGCGCAATCGCCGGTAACGACCTGTACGGGGCCTACATCACCTCCGCCCGTTTGCCGCTGCCGCATGACTGGGGAGAAGTTCATGTGGAACCGTATTGGCTGTGGCGCACCGCCCCCGCTTCGCTGGATCCGGAGCTGACGGCGTTTCCAGGCGCTCACCTGAATGAACGCACGGGAGGGCTGCGCATCAGTAACCGGCAATCTTCCGGCTGGCAATTCGGGTTGGAGGCGGCGCGGCAGTGGGGAACCGTGAACAGCTCGGCGCTGGCCACCAGCATGGATCACGAACGCATTGGGTACGGCTGGAGCACGCCACTGCGGCCGGAACTGGAGGTGGAACACAACTTTGCCTCGGGCGGCGCCGAAAGCGGCAAGGTCGTCACCTTCGATCCACTCTACCCTTCTCCACACGATCAATACGGTCAGGTGGACGCCCTGGGTCTCCGCAACCTGGATCAGATCAGGACACGGTTGATCCTGCACCCCTGGCAGCGTCTGCAACTATCGGCGGAAGGCGCCCAGGACTGGGTGGCCAACGCGCTCGATGGTGTTTATGGACCATTAGGGCAACTTGTCATTGCTCCGCCCAGCGGCGGCGCGAACAGCCGCAAACTTGGTTGGGAACTGGATGGCGCCGTCAGCCTGCGGTTTACTCGCTGGCTGAAGCTGGAGGGGGGCTTTGGGCATCTCTTCTGTGGCCCTTATCTCAAGCAAACCAGCCCCGGAAATGGTTACGACGAGGGATACGTTCAATGGGTGTATGCCTTTTGAGGCAACCCCTCAAGCCACTCGATCCGGCGGTCTCAGCCGCCAGCTTCGCCCGCGCCGTATACTGAAACCACAAGCCGTTTTTGTGGCGATTGCGGCAACATGAGACGGCCCGATGCAAAATCCCGACTCGATAAGAAATCCCAACTGGTTCCGAGCCGTTGCTGGTAGTGTCCATGGACTCTCAACTTCGTGAACTTCTGCACTCGTTTGGCGCCAATGAAGGATTTGCGGAGGAGCTGTACCGCGTCTTCCAAAGCAATCCCGAGGCGGTGCCCGAGACCTGGCGCGAAATTTTCCGCTCACTTCCGCCGACAGGGAATGGACACGGCATCGACAGCGGCGTTCAGAGCGGCGGAACGGCGCCAGTGCGCCCTGCGGCCCAGCGCCCACTGCCACCGCTGCAAGCCGGCGAACAGCTCGCCCCGCTGAGAGGCGCGGCGGCGCGCATTGCCGCCAACATGGAAGCCAGCCTGGGCGTCCCCACCGCCACTTCCCAGCGCAGCGTTCCCGTGCGCCTGCTGGAAGAAAACCGCCATCTCCTCAACAACTATCTGGCCACTCGAGGGTTGAAGGTTCCGCTCACACCCCTGCTGGGCTGGGCGCTGGTGCGCGCCTTACGCGAGTTCCCCGCCATCAACAGCGGCTACCGCGAACAAAACGGCGAGGCCGCGCGCGTGGAGCGCGAGCACATCAACCTGGGACTGGCGGTTGATGTGGAAGCGCACGGGACGCATCTGCTGCTGGTGCCGGTAGTGAAGAACTGCGAGGTGATGAACTTCCGCCAGTTCCTCGGCGAATGTGACCGCCTGATCCGTGGGGCGCGCGCCAGCCGCCTGGGCCCGGAAGATTTGCAAGGGGCGAGCGTGACGCTCACCAATCCGGGCACGCTGGGAACGCGCTCGTCGGTGCCGCGGCTGATGCCCGGGCAGGGCGCCATCATCGCCGCCGGCGCGGTCGCCTATCCGGCCGGCTTCGAGGGCATGCCGGAGACGACCATGCACTCGCTGGGCGTGGGCAAGACCGTCACCTTATCCTGCACCTACGACCACCGGGTGATTCAAGGCGCGGAGTCGGGCGCCTTCCTGGCGCTGGTGAACGAGTTGCTGCTCGGTAAGCATGAGTTTTACGACCGCATATTCGCGGACCTGCAGGTGCCCTTCAAGCCAGTCGCCTGGTCGGTCGACGCACACCCGCTGGCCTTGACCGGCGCCAGTGCCGAATTGGACCAGATCCGGCAGCAAGCCGCGGTGTTTCAGCTCGTCCACGCCTTCCGGGTGCGCGGGCATCTGCTGGCCAATGTCGATCCGCTGGACTTTACGCCGCTGGAGCATCCGGAACTGGACCCGAGCTATTACAGCCTTTCCCTATGGGATCTGGACCGCAAGTTCCTCACCTCGATCAGCGGTGATGGCAATCGCCGGCTAAATGAGCCATCGGCTTCGCCCTGGCATCCCACCGGCGACGAGAAACTGATGTCGTTGCGCGAGATCCTGTCGATCCTGCGCGCCACTTACTGCGGCACCCTCTCCTGCGAGTTCATGCACCTGCCCCAGCTCGATCAGCGCACCTGGCTGCAGGACCGCATGGAGCCAACCCGCAATCAATGGCCCCTGGAGCCGGCGCTGCGCAAGCGCGTTCTCGACAAGTTGACCCACGCGGAAGCCTTCGAACGGATGCTGCACACGCGCTACGTGGGCCACAAGCGCTTTTCGCTGGAAGGTGCGGAAACCCTGATTCCCGCTCTCGATCACCTGCTGAACCTGGCTACCGGCTGCGGCGCCGAAGAGGTGCTGATCGGCATGGCGCACCGCGGCCGGCTGAACGTGTTGTGCAACACGGTGGGCCAGCCGATGAGCACGATGTTTGCCAAGTTTGAGGACGCCGATCCCAACTCGGTGGAGGGTTCTGGCGATGTGAAGTATCACCTGGGCGCCGCGGGAAGGCACGAGACCCCTGAAGGCAAGAGCGTCGCGGTTACGGTGGTTCCCAACCCCAGCCATTTGGAGGCGGTCGACCCAGTGCTGGAGGGCGCCGCGCGGGCTCGCCAGGAACTGATTCAAGACAGCGATGGCAGCCGGGTGCTGCCCATCCTGATCCATGGCGACGCCGCCTTTGCCGGCCAGGGCGTCGTGGCGGAGACGCTCAATTTATCGCAGCTCGAAGGCTATACCACCGGCGGCACAGTGCATATCGTGGTGAACAACAAGATCGGCTTCACCACCTCACCGGCGGACGCGCGCTCCAGCCTGTACTCGACCGATGTGGCGCGCATGGTACAAGCCCCGATTTTCCACGTGAACGGTGACGATCCCGACGCGGTGATGCGCGCCATCGAGCTCGCTTTCTATTTCCGCCATCATTTCCATAAAGACGTGGTCCTGGATCTGGTCTGTTATCGCCGTCACGGGCACAACGAAGGCGACGATCCCACCCTCACGCAGCCAGTGTTGTATCGCAACATTGACCAGCATCCGTCGGTGCGCGTCATCTACGGCGGCAAGCTGGTCGGCGATAAAGTGATCGACCCGGAAGAACCGGAGCGGCTGTGGAAACAGACGATGGCCATCCTGGGCGCGGCGGTTCCCGACAAGACTGCCACCAGCGGCGCCCCGGCGGCTGGAGCCGGCGAAGCCGCCGAGAAGCCCGTGATCGATACCGCGGTGCCAGCGGAAGTTCTGTCGGAAGTGGGCGCGGCGCTGGACCGGCGGCCGGAGGGCTTCACGGTTCACCCCAAACTCAAGCACGCCCTGGAAAAACGTTGCGAGGCGGTGCGCGAGAGGGCAGCCATCGACTGGTCACTGGCCGAGTCGCTGGCGCTCGGTTCCCTGCTGGCCGGCGGCACGCCCATCCGCTTTACCGGTCAGGATGTGGGGCGCGGAACGTTCAGTCACCGCCACGCGCGGCTTTACGATTATCAGACCGGTGCCTGTTATGTGCCGTTGAGCAATGTGAGTGCGGGGCAGGCGCCATTCAGCATCCACGACAGTCTGCTTTCGGAAGAAGCGGCGCTGGGATTTGAATTCGGTTACTCGATGACGCACCCCAATGCGCTGGTGCTGTGGGAGGCGCAGTTTGGCGATTTCGCTAACGGCGCTCAGGTCATCATCGATCAGTTTCTGGTGGCCGCGGCGCGGAAATGGAAGCGGCACAGCGGCCTGGTGATGCTGTTACCGCATGCCTACGAAGGCCAGGGACCAGAGCACTCCAGCGGACGGATGGAACGCTTCCTGCAACTGTGCGCCGATAACAATCTGCAGGTCGCCAACTGCACCACCGCGGCGCAATATTTTCACCTACTGCGGCGGCAGGGATTAGGAGACGTGGTGGGGGGCGCCTACCGGCAGCCACTGATCGTTTTCACCCCCAAGAGCCTGCTGCGGCATCCGGAAGTTGCCTCTCCCTTTGAGCAGTTCACCTCTGGCGCTTTTCAACCAGTCATCGGCGAACACGAGGTGGCGCCCGCAAAGGCTCAGCGCGTGGTGTTCTGCTGCGGCAAGGTCTTTTACGACCTGCTCAAGGCGCGCCGCGAGGCCAACGACGATACCACCGCGGTCATTCGCGTCGAGCAGCTTTACCCATTGCCAGTCCGCCAGTTGAAAGAGGAGATTGCGCGCTTTAAGGGCGTCCGGGAATGGATATGGATGCAGGAAGAGCCCGCCAACATGGGCGCATGGCGCTACTTGGAGCCCAACCTTGGCGCATTGCTCGGAGAACGCAAGCTGCAATACGCTGGCCGCGAGGCATCTTCGAGCCCGGCCACCGGCTCACTGCGCCGCCATCAGCGTGAACAGAAGCAGATTCTGGATGGAGTTCTGAAGCGGCTGGAATCGGCCGCGGATTAGCGCCACTCGCTCAGTAGCTATACTGGGCATTGGCCATGAGCTCTCTGAAACTTCTGCGCCTGGTTCCTTGTGCCGCGGTTTTACTCACGCTGCCGCTTGCGGCACAAAAACACTCCTCTGCCCCGCAAGCAAGCGTCACCGCAACGGCCGTTGCGGCGTTGCCACCGGCGCCGGAAATGGCGATCGTGGCGCTCAACCGGCGGCCGGGCTTTCACGACGAGCCCTCGATTGCCGTCAATCCACGCAATCCGCTCAACCTGGTGGCGGCCTATCAGGTGAAAGCGACGCCGGTCTATTCTCTCGACGGGGGGCGGAGCTGGCACAAGGGGCTGTTGCGCGTTCCGCATGCGTTGCGCGTTTCCGGTGACGTTTCGGTGACCTTTGGACCGCATGGCGCGGCCTACCTCTGCTACATCGCCTTTGACCGTCTGGGAACCGACGAGTACTGGGGCCACAACGCCACCCGCAACGGCATCTTCGTCCGCCGTTCAACGGATGGGGGCCAGACCTGGTCGCGCCGCTACGCGGTGATCTACCATCCCACCCGCCCCGGCATCCCCTTCGAAGACAAACCCTACATCTTCGCCGACCAGACCAGCGGCAAGTACAGCGGACGCCTGTACATGGGCTGGACCGAGTTTCAGCTCGATAAGACGGTGATTTTGTTTTCCCACTCCGCCAATGGCGGACGCAGTTGGTCGGCGCCCATCGTGATCAGCACGCATCCCGGCCTGCCGCGTGATGACAATGGCGCCGTGGAAGGCACTGATGGAGTGGTCACGCGTGATGGCCACGTACACATGGTCTGGAGCGACGGCCAGCATGTCGTCTACACCAGTTCCCACGATGGAGGCAAACATTTCAGGAAGACGCGCGATCTGACCCGTATCGGGCCGCCCTTTTTTCAGGTCACCGCAATCGATCGCGCCAACGGTTTTCCACAGATTGTCAGCGGCGGAGGCCGTGATCGCAAGAAGCGGCTTTACGTCAGCTTTGCGGATTACCGTAATGGCGACGTGGATGTTTTCTGCCTGCATTCCTATGACAACGGCAAGCACTGGTCCGCGCCGGTGCGGGTCAACAATGACCCGCTGCACGATGGCGCCGACCAGTTCTTCCAATGGATGGCCGCCGATCCCCAGAACCCGGATATTTACCTGGTGTATTACGATCGCCGCAACGATCCAGACAACGTCAAGGCGCAAGTGGTCGTCGCGCGCTCAACCGATGGCGGACGGAGTTTCCAGAACTATCTCTGGGATGGCACAGGCTTTGACGCCAAAGGAGACTTCATTGGCGACTACACCGGAATCGCCGCTTACGGTGGCCGCGTCTACGGCGTGTGGAGCGAACAGGAGCCGGGCCCGAAATCGCGCAACACGGTAGTGAAAGCCGGGCGCGCAGAGTGGTTAGCGACAAAGCGTCAGTAGGTCCACACCCGTCCCCGGCGCCGGCGCGGGCTGCAGCCATGCATCTTCCCGGCTTTCTTGTAAACGCCAGCCCTTTGCGCACCGGCACGGTGGCGCTCTTATATAATCGTTAAATGTCACGGAGCTCGCAGCTGGAGATCGGACTCCTGCTTTTTCCCAAACTCACGCAACTGGACCTGGCCGGCCCGATGGAAGTATTCACGCGCATTCCCAACACCAATGTGCATTTGGTGTGGAAGGAGCTAGAGCCGATTGAGAGTGACTGCGGGCTGAAGTTGCAGCCCACTACGACACTGGCCGAGTGCCCCGCACTGCAGGTACTCTGCGTTCCCGGAGGACCGGGACAGGTGGCGCTCATGGATGATGACACGGTTCTGGCGTGGGTGCGGCAGCAGGGCGAGCAGGCCGAGTACGTGACCTCGGTATGTACGGGCGCCCTCATACTGGGTGCGGCCGGATTGCTACACGGCTTTCACGCCACCACGCACTGGGCATCGCTATCCTTGCTACAGCTCTTCGGCGCCATGCCGGAGGACACACGCATCTGCATTGACGGGAATCGCATCACCGCCGGAGGCGTGACTTCGGGACTGGACTTTGCCCTGCGCCTTGCCGCCATGCTCACCGACGAGGAGACCGCGGCGGCAATTGAACTTTCTTTGGAATACGTTCCCCAGCCGCCCTTCGGCACCGGGCATCCGGATCGCGCGCCGCAGCACGTGACCGAACGGGTGAAAAACCGCATGGCCCCGCTGCTGCAGCGCCGCGAGGAGGCATGCCGCCGAGCCGCCGCGAAGCTGGACCAGGCGCAAGCCAGTCAGGCGCGCTAAGAGCTAGGCTGTTTTTTGAGCGTTTTTCACCGGCTTTTCCACCCGCTATTATGCCCAAAACCAGTGCGGGCATCGTGCTTTACCGGTTCCACGCCGCGGCCGCCGCGAGCTTTGAGCTTCAAGTGCTGCTGGTCTATCCTGGCGGACCCATCTGGAAAAAACGCGGCGCCTGGTTTATTCCGAAAGGCGAACTCAAGGAAGGCGAGGAACCGGTTGACGGCGCGCTGCGGGAGTTCGAAGAGGAGACGGGCTTTCCGCTCCCCTCTGGCCCGCTGCTGGCTTTGGGAGAACTGCGTAAAGCCAGTGGCAAGCGCATGCTGGCCTTTGCCGCGCAGGGTGAGGTTGATCCGGCGCAGTTACGGAGCAATCAGTTTGAAATGGAGTGGCCGCCGCGTTCAGGACGCCGGCAAAGTTTTCCAGAGGTCGAGCGCGCAGCCTATTTCACTCTCGCTGAAGCCCGCCAACGGCTGCACGCGTCGGAGCTGCCGTTTCTGGACTGCCTGGAAGCGGCGCTCGGGGATAAGCCGTCGCCCGCTTGAGTTCAGCCGGGCTGCGCGCGAAGTGCCTGCGATTTCAAATTGAAATCAGCTCGACTCACCCCGGCTCGTATTGAGCGCTCCGCCACCGAGTGTCCATCGCTGCCGCAAACCCTCCTTACGCACTCTGCGCGCGCTTACCGCTAGTAAGTCCCTCTGGCCCGCACCGCGGCGCCCTGATGGTCAAAGGCAGCCTCGGTGATAGAAACTGCCCGCCTTCAGAGCCGCTTGCGGACTCCAGCTTCGCGGTAGATCTGCCGCAACTGATCAACGAGACCGCCCTCGACCGCCAGTTTGCTGGTGGACTGGCGGAATACAGGCAGCAGCGGCTTGCCGGTCATATCCTCGACAAGGAACGCCACCGCGCCGTAGAAGGCCAGTGCCGCCAGCGGGAGCGCCACCCAATTACCCGCTTGACCCACCCCCTGAGCGCCGCACAAGCTGGCCCCCATCAGCGCGAAGCGCAGAAACGAAATCCACAAGATGACAGCCATCAGCCGCTTGCTGTGCCAGGCGAGTACTCCCAGCGTCAAGGTTGTTCCCGCCGCCAGGCAGGCGAACACCCCCATGGCCACGAATCTTTCACTCAAGTGGTGGCGGAGCAGAAACAACCCCAAAACCATCCACACGCCGCCATAGGCCGCCATGGTTGTGCCTTCCAGAGCGTCGCGCCCGAGCAGGCTCAAAACAGAGGCGCCCCACAGGAGAGGAACGCTGAAGACCAGCAGCATCAAACCAATGAAGCCGCTCTGCGCCGCCGGAATCCAGTGTAGGCCCAGCAGCGCCGGCAGCAGCACTCCCGCGCCATAGCCCAGCAGGCCTATGGGCATCGCGCTGCCGAGTGGACGGAGCACAATGCGCACCAGATTGGCTTCTGGAGCCAGGGGACGGATGGAATCGGCCTCTTTCCTGGAAGGCGTGGGTTCGGCCATGTTGCTGGCGATGTTGCCGCTTTCGCCCAGGTTGTCCACGACTGCCGGGGCAAAAACGTTCAGGCCACTCGTTCCAACCGGTGCGCCGCCCGCGGCGTTTCGGGCATCTTCTCCTTCCACCCCTTGTTCAACAACCACTTGGTGGCGGGATAAGCCGTGATGAAGCCGATGATCATCCCGATCTGCATCATGAACCAGGTGACCGCCTCATTCGTTCTCAGATGCGGCGCCGGAAAGAACACGTAATAGGACAGCGCCATCCATGAGAACAGGCCGACTTCGAATGCGAGGATAGAAATAGTATCAGCCTTGATGGCTGCGCGAATGCCCTGCCCTGCCGAAAGGCCGCGCATGGGAACGATGGTGAAGTATTGGTATACGATCCCGAGGCTCCAGGCGGCCAGCAGATCCAGCAGCAACTTTGTTCCAAATTCGCCAACGATGTTCATGCCGAACAAAAATATGCCCCACTCGGCAAGAATGTCGCCCAGCGTACAGCCGGCCCCGCAATGGCTCACCCCCACCGCGATCTGCGTCGGCGTAGCCGGGTGGCTCTCGAGGCGCTCGATTTCGCGGCTTGTCTCGCCGCTGTGACCGTGCCGCATCACCGCCTCGGCCTGACGGGTGCTTTCGGTGGCGACCCGGAAATAGGCCCAAAGCGCCAAGGGACCGAAGTAGAGCGCCGTGACCGGCCACACGAAGTTCATCACCATCATCTTTTGCGGACGGCGAATCTCGTCGGCAGCGATGATGAGAAAGCAGATGAACGCCAGCGAGAGCCCAATCCAGCTCACAAAGTGAAGCCACTCCGGGTAGGGCGACATAAGGGTTGGAATGCCTTGCCGTCCCGGGCGGGTTGTTTCTTCAGGCGGGAGTGTCTATCTGTCTGTTGCAGACCGCACTCCCGCCCGCACAGGATTATGAGGCCACCTTTTTGCCCCGCCCAAAATGAATACCAGCCGGCTCGAGGTTTTCCACCATCTTGTCAGCGAAGCCGGGGACCTCGCGGCGGTGTGGCCGCTTTTGCAAGTTTGATGAATCCAGGAAAGCTGCTGTTACTAGCAGGCTATGGACAACACACCGGTATGGCGACGCTCATGCCACAACAACTCCCGTCCCTATCACTGAGCGGCGCTCTCCTGTACTCGGCTCCGCCCGGAGTTCCAAAATGGGACAGTGCGATATGTTTGTTCGAACGCACACAAAATCGATGTTGCACCCCTTGGTGATTGCGTTAGGATAGGCCCAAGTTCGTCAGGGCGCGATTGGCGCTGCCGGCGGGCGCCGGTCCGTTCCGTAACGAACTTGGGTGAACCGCCACGACGAATTTGGCCAGACTGATTTTCAATGCGGCCACTCTTTACCGTGGCAAGTGGCGAATGCAGTGCCCGGTTCAGACCGGGGGAACGGGTGGCCAGAACGCTTCAAACATACCCTCACCCCCTTTCCGCAGGTGCTTAGATGAACGGAGTTCCGCTCACTGCCCTTTCGTTGCAACTTACCGCAATTGGCGCGGAGGTTATGCTGCTTGCGCTGCTGCTGCGCCGGGGGCTGGGCAAGCCATTGTTGCCAGCTTCGCTTCGTCTGCTTTGGGGAGTTAGCCAGTTTGGAATTTTTTTACTCTCGTCTTACATTCCAGGACAGTGGTTCGGTATTTTTGGCGAGTTCATGGCCCACTACTGGATGGGGGCCGCGCTGTTCCTACCATGGATGTGGTGGGACGCGCGCTCAATGCGCCACCCGTTGTCGCCAATGGTCTGGCGCTGGCTGGGCATGGCCACCGGCCTAAACTGCATCCTGCCCTTGCTGCACCCCTGGGTTCCGCCCGGTATCCAATCCCTCCTTACGGGTGGAAGCATGTTGCTGGCATGCACCCGTTTGGGTGTAGCGGTGTACCGTTGGCGATCGTTGCCGGATGCGCAATTGATCTGGTTGCGGGATGGCCGTTGCCGGCTGGAGCCCCATCCCTATGAACCGGACTACCTGATCAGGACTCCCGGCCTGCTATTGCAAATCGTCGAGCATGCGGCGACGCCTGATTACCGGAGAGAACTGCTGCGCCTGTTGGAAGCGCGGCTGGCATTGCCGGCTGGCGCAGACTGCACGCCCACAGAGGAAGCCAGTTGGCGGCGCGCCTAGCCTTTTACTCATTAGCTCGCACATTCCGGCTGGTTCGAGGCCATCCGTCGTTGCGCGAAGCTGTGCACCGTTCGCCGTTGCCTGCCACCCTACGCATCCAGTGCGCAGCACCAACATCGTGCGCGAAGCCAAAGCACCGCAACGTCTCACGGTGAACTGTACACTTTGCACTGTTCGCCGCCCACTTCCGTGCCATGGCGCTCCGCGCCTCCACCTCGCTCGTCATCAATGGCCAAACCTGCCGGGCTAAAATGAGGGGAGTGGAATGGAGCGGGCCGGAGTTGAATCCGCCCCGCCCTGAGGGTGGTCAAGCGGCACGACCACCGGCATCCCATCAAGAACTTCGCAGGGAAACCTATGACACTGCTGGACTCACAGGTCTACGATGAGCGCGGCGCGCGCCGGCGGCGCAATTTTGTCCTGATCGTGATTGTGGTGGTCGCTGTCGCGCTGGCGGTTACCTTCTACTGGCCCTACTACCAAGCACGTCGCAGCGCAAACGCCTTTATGACCGCGCTCGTGAAGGGCAATTATCAGATGGCCTACTACCTCTGGCACGCCGACCCGCGGCGCTATCCCATGGACCGTTTCATGCAGGACTGGGGGCCGGGGAGCCCGTGGGGCAAGATCCGTACCTACAAGATCGACGATGTGCTCAAGCCTCCCGGCGGCCACGCCAGCGGCATGGTCGTGATGATCCGCATCAACGGAATTTCGCAAGACGCCCGGCTGTGGGTGCAGAACGGCACTCACGAACTTTCGTTCTACGAGTTTTAGCGGGCTCAAGAAGCAGAGGGGGCGCGCCGCTCGGCGGCGCGCCCCCTCTGTGCTTCTTGTTCTCGTCTTTCTTTACTGGGCCGTGCCGCTGCTGGCGGCGCTGACCGGGTGTTGCTGGTTGTAGAGCGCCACGACGGCGTTGGTCACATCCACCGTTGGGGTATAAAACAGCACCGGCGACGCCTGGCTGCCAATATCGAGAATGAGGGAGAAGCCGTGCGAAGATGCATAGCTGCTGACGACCTTCATCATCTTAGTGCCGATGCGATTGGCCATCTCACTTTGCGCTGTCTGGAAGTCGCTCTGCGCGTCCTCAATGGCGCGGCGGAGATCTTTCTGCTGCGACTGGATTTGCTGCGCCAACTGCTCCTTGGCGTCGTTGCTGAGGGTATTGCCGCCGTTCTGCAACTTCTGCTGCAGCGCCTGGATCTGCTGATTCTGCTCCTGTAGTTGCTGCTTTTTGGGCGCGAAGCGCTTGTTGATGGCAGCTTCGGCCTGCTTACCTTCGGCGGTGGCCAAAATGGCCTGCTGAATGTTGATCACTCCCACCTTGCCGGCGGAAGCCGGAACGGCGGCGGGCGCCTGGCCCAGCAAAGAAGCGCCGAGCGCGCAGGCGACAAGAATGGAACCGGCAAATCGCATTGTTTATTCCTCGTTCAAAACCCTAGATTCGGCACACTCTTCCGGGGAGCGGAACAGGATTGGCCGCCTGTTACGCGCTTTCCCTCTCAAAGAGTCGCGCAACTCCGCTCCAGACGCCGCCAATCGAGCTGGCGCGCAGGCCCACTGGCCGGCGCCATTGGAAGACCGATGCTGGTCAGTATAGAGGGCGCGAAGCGTTTCCGTCAATTTCGCGGGAACCCGGCCAGCTTAGAAGGTCCTCCCCACGGTAAAACGCAGGACATGTGGCGCTTCCTGGAAGTGGAAGGGCGTCTGCGCCTGCAGTTGATTGAAGGTGAAGATCTCGGCGTTCCTCACCGCCGGATCGTTTACCGCGCTCCCCAGGCTCTGGTCAAAGTCCTTCAAGGTAAACAGCCCGGGATTGTTGGGATTGACATACGTGTCCACACGCATGGGATTGTAGGCCAGGTAAATACGTACCGGAGCGTGAATGATGGGCATGTTCACGTCCAGCTCCAAGCCGGTCGACCAGCGGATCTGGTTATTGGTGGCCGGAACCACAAAGATGTTCTTGTTGAACGTATGCCCGGGAAAATCCGTGGACAACTGATTGAGGATGGTGTTGTTAATCCGGAGCTGGTTGAACAAGCTCACCCGGTCCATGCCGATGTCGTTGAAATAGGCGAAGGTGAGGTACTTGCCCATGGGGATGCGGTACTCGAAATTGCCGACCGCCTCGGTGTCGCCGCCTGGGGTTGTGATCTGGTACGTGGGGTACTTCACCGGGAAGCTTTCCGTCGCCGTTCCGGTGGGATTGCCAGGCGTCGGATTCGGCACCGTGATGGTGAAGTTCTGGGAGGGATTCTGCGGGTTCATCAAGTAAGTCGTGGTCTCGGTGGGAATCAAAGCCACCGGAGTCACCGCCATAATATCGAAGCCGCGAATCGTGTCTTCGCCACCAATAAAGTAGCGGTCGAAAGCGGGCGCGGTGCCATTGGCGCCATAGCCGGCAATCATCGAGCCCAGCAGTCGCATGGCAAAAACATGCCCGTGCCACAGCGGATGGTAGTAGGTGTAGGTCAGGTTCGGCTGCACAATGTGCACGTTACCGCCGATACCGGCGAACTGCACCGAGGCTGAAATGGAACGGCCCTGCGTGGGGAAGTAGGCGCTGTTGACGGTATCGATGCTGAAAGATGGCGTGAACGAACTGGTGCGAATGCCATTGAGGCTATTGGGCGCATTGGTGCCGTTGAAATTGACATCGGTGAACAGCAACTGGGCGGCGGTAGTAAAGGGCGTCACGCTGGAAATGTTGTAGCCATACTGCAGCCCAATGCGCGTGAAGGAGCGCTTCAATGGATAACTGAGCCCCACCGTAAAGCCCTGACTGGATTGCGCATAGTTGAGCAGGTTGTTGGTGCCGTAGAGGCTCTGGAAGAAGGGGCTGACGTTCTGTCCATAAAAAATGGACGCCTCCTTGGCCTGATCGTAATGGAAACTGGAGCCGAAGACCGTAACGCCCAGTTGAATGGGGCGGTCCATGAAATAGGGTTGCGTGAAGCCGACCTGTATAGCTTTTTGCAGGGCGCCCTCCTGGACGCTGGCGGAGAGCGTCTCGCCCAAGCCCAGGAAATTATTGGTGGAATAATTCAGGCTCAGGAAGCTGCCCATCAACTGATCCACGCCCCCGGTCAGGCCAATGGAGTTTTTGCCCTTCTCATGGACGTGCAGGTTGATGTCCACATGCCCTTCCGGACCGGTGGGATCCTGGGTGATGGTGGCGTCCTCGGGCTTGATTTCGTCAAAGTAGCCGAGTTGATTGAGCCGCAGCAGACTGGTTTTCCAGGCCTGGCTGTCGAAGCGCCCACCCTCGTCAACCAGCAGCTCGCGCCGGATGACCTTGTCGCGGGTGGTGGTGTTACCGGTGAACTCGATCCGGCGGATCACGTAGGGCTTGCCCTCCTGCACATCCAGCACCAGGTCCACCGTGTGGTTGGCCTCATTGGCGCGCGGCTGCGGATCGGCAACGAAATTGATATAACCGAAGTGGCCGTAGAGCTCTTTCAGGTTTTTCAGGCCCTTGCGCAGCTTGGAGACATCCATGATGTCACCGCTGTGCAGGCCGAAAGCCTGGGAGAGCAGGGCGTCATTGGTGATGAAGCGGTTGTTCAGGAAGCGCACCGTACCCACGCGATAGCGGCTGCCCTCGGTGACTGGGATGGTGATATCCACCTTCTTGGCGGGATGCCCGCCAAAGAAAATCCAGCGCATAGTATGCGTGTCGCGCAGCTTGATCGAGGGGTCATCCACCAGGGCTTCGAAATAGCCGCGGTCCTGATAGGCGGAGCGGATGTGCTCGAGGTCGTCGCTGAGCTTGGCCTGATCGTAGGTCTTGGAGAACAGGCTTTCCAGAATGAGCGAATGCGGAATACCGATCGGACGCAAGTCCTTCATGGAATTGCGCAAGGTTTCCGAACTCAGGACGTGGTTGTTGCGGAAGGCGATCTTGCCGACGGTGACCTTGGGACCTTCGTCGATCTTAAAGGTGAGATCGACAGCACTGGGGGGCAGCGGCGTCACAACCGTCTTCACGGTCGCGTATTGCCGCCCATGCAACGAGAGCAATTGCTGGATGGCGACCTGCGCCCGTTTTACCACGGTGGGGTCGTACTGATCATCGACGCTGAGACGAATCTGGGAGGCATTGAACTCGTCCAGCACATCCGATTCGGTGACAGTTTTCAGTCCCTTGTATTTGATGTCGCGGATCAGCGGCCGTTCTTTGACCCAAACCTGCAAAACGATGCCTTGCTTGGTGCGCTCCTGGTCGATGCGCAGATCGTCGAAGAAGTGCGTGTTCCACAAGGCCATGAAGTCGCGATTGAGCTGGCTCATATCCAGCAGGGTGCCGGGGCGCGAGCTCATGCGCGTCTTGATGGTGGAACAGGGAACGCGATGGTTGCCGTGGCATTCCACGCCGACAATGAGCTTGGAGGCGTTCCCCGGGGCGTTCACCTGCGCCGATGCGGTGCGTCCAAACCCAAAGAAAACGAGCAGCGCAGAAATAAAGGCCGCCCGTGCACACCAGGACTGTTTCATGGACAACACAGAAGAGAATTCGGTCACCAGAGAAATCTTTCCCCAAAGCCGCAGGATGTTTATATGGGCGTGGAACCCGTCCATTATATAGGTGCAATCGCGGAAAACCAAACAGGTTTAGAGTTCCGAAGGCCGCCCCGGAGCTTTAGCGGATGGGGGTGGGAAACGGAAAACGCGGATCCACGTCTATGGGTATATCCGTGAGTGTCGCCAGACGCTGGCGCAACGCCGGCGTAATGGTCCCGTAGCGCTGAAACCAGCGTTGCGCGCCGGCGCGATCTCCGGTGGCTTCCAGCATGAGCAATTTGCGGTCCAGCGCGGCAAATCCGCTGGTCATACGGGGCACGTCCACGGCGTAGCGGCCATTGCGCTCCACAATGGCGCCATGCGCGGCGAGAAAATTGAATTCCATGATCTGCCCCAGCCCGTGCGCCTCCGCCGTTCCAAAACGAACCGTGCGGAAGGCCTGCGCTAGGTACGAGGCATAAAACGCCGGCAGCTGCGCCGCCGGCAAGACCCCCTTCTTGATCAGAAAGGCCAGGTCGAACATGCCCGTCACATCGGCCTTGGACTCCTCCAGGGCGGAGTAGATGGGCCCCATGGCCTGCGTGATCGGAAGCTTTTGTCCATGGACGGTGGCAAAGGATGGGCCGAGTCCATGCGAGATTTCGTGCAGCATCACGAAGGTGAAGGCGGCGTCGCCGCTGACCAGCTTCACCTGATCCGGCGTCATCAGCCGCCGCGCGATCGGCAGAATCACGTAGTTCACCCGCGCGTTCATGAAGTTCTGGAAGAACATCCGCTTGCTGCCGTATTTTTCCAGAACGCGCGGATCGTTGGGCAAGTTGTCGGCTACTGCCTGATAGCCGTGCAGCAGATCACCGGCACTGTATATGCGATCAACGACCTCCATGGGGCTGGCCAGACCCTGTTTGTTGGGCTTGTACTGGGCGGGAATGGGCAAATTCCGTTGCAGAGCCGGGATGTAAGCCTGGAAGCGGCGCAAACGCGCACTCGCCCGCTGGTTGACCAGCAATACGCCGGCTTCGTAGGCGGTCTTCACGCCCAACAGGTGATCGTCGTAAACCTCGTAGGGGGCAAAGATGATGTCGATGGGGGTATTTTTTACCTGCAGCCAGGCGACATCGCTGGCCAGGTAATGGTCGTTTAATAGCGCCTGCGCCCGCAGGCGCAGAAATCGCGCAAAGCTGGGACTGGAACTCAGCGTTGCCGCCTCCCGCAGCCGCCGCGCCGCATCCTGCAAGTAGCTCCCGAACTCGCGGTGGTAAGGCACGCCAAAATAAGCTCCCGATTGCCGTCGCACCAGCGTATAGGGCGACTGCAGTTCGGTTTGGAAACGCGGGTGCGCGGTCCAGAAGGCTTCGAGATCCTTACGGGAGGTGTGCCGGCTATAAAAGCCGCCATCGGGTGACATGGGAGCGCTGCCCAGCAGCGGATGATTGCCGTCCAGAAGGTCGTAGCGCGAGCCATTGATCAGCAGCGCGCGCAACAGGAGTTTGTCTTGCGCGTTGGCCGATCCCTGCAGCCGCCGCACCAGATCCAAGGCCGGCGGATCCATTTGCCGCCAATACATCGCTTCCATGTCCTGGCTGGCGCGCAACAGGACCTGCACCAGTTTGCGCTGCCGCGGGGTGAGGTGGCCCGGGTCGTAGCGCACCTGAAATGGCACATGCTCGGCCACGCGGCGGGCCAGGTCGGGGGTGACCTGCCAGCTGGCGGAGACCGCGGTTGCCGCTGGCTTTTGCGACTTGGCCTGAAGCGTTGCCCCCAACAGGGGCATACCAGCAAGCACCAGGCTCACGCCCCACGTCAGAGCGGCTTTCCTGCAGGCTCGGGCCGTATTCATAAATCCGTTCCTCGTTGCTTTAGCCCCGTTTCAGGCTGTACAGACTATCCAAAAGTGTCTGCCGCACTTCTACACCCCCACGGCATAGGGCCGGGCACTCTCTTCGGAATGGCGCCCGTCCTGCGTGGCGGAGCGGAATCGCCCCTGCAGCAGCGACATCAGGCCCGTCGTCCAATAGCCCACCACGAACAGCAGAATAAAAGGTATGGTGAGGTAGTTCTGCACCTCAAAGGCATACAGCGCCACCGCGGCAAAGCCGCAGCCCAACAGAATCTCTATATAAGGCGCCCAGCCGCTCTTGCGGCGGTACTTGCTGGCGGTGACCTTGTCCTTGCGCGACTCAATGCGGAACTTGGGGGTGCGTTTGAATGCGCTCTTAATGCCAAACAGCGCCTCCAGCACGGCGCGCGAGTTGGTTACCGTCAACCCAATGCCAATGGCCATGACCATGGGCATAAAAAACAGCGTCTTCCACCAGGTGCGCGGAAACAGCTCGCGTTGCGCAGCCAGGTAAAACGACGAAATCGACATGGTGGAGGCGATAAACAGCGGCAGGTCGATGTACAACATCTGGAACCAGCCCTGGTAGAAGCGCACAATCATCGCCGGCAGCAGCAGCGCGCAGAGGATGATCATGAAGGGATAGGAGATGTTGGCGGTGAGATGGCACCAGGCTTCCAGCTTATGGTGCCAACTGACATCGCGGCGGCGCATCAGCCGCGGCAGAATCTTTTTGGAGGTCTGCACCAACCCCTTGGCCCAGCGCGCCTGCTGCACCTTGAAGGCGTTCATCTCGACTGGAAGTTCCGAGGGACAGGCCACGTCCGGCAGGTAAAGAAAGCGCCAACCGCACAATTGCGCCCGGTAGGAGAGGTCGGTGTCTTCGGTAAGCGTATCGTGCTGCCAGCCTCCCGCCTCTTCAATTGCCCGCCGGCGCCACACCCCAGCCGTGCCATTAAAGTTAAAAAACAGCTCCGATCGGAAGCGCGCTCCGTGCTCCAGAACAAAATGCCCATCCAGCAGAATCGACTCCACCCGGGTCAAAAATGAGTAATCGCGGTTGATGTAGTCCCAGCGGGTTTGGACCATCGCCAGGCCGGAATCGGTGAAGTAGTGAATGGTCTTCAGCAGGAAGTCGGGCGGGGGAACGAAATCGGCATCGAAGATGGCGATGAACTCGCCGCGCGCGGCCGCCATTCCCTCCTGCAGCGCCCCGGCCTTGAAGCCATGGCGGTTGGTGCGGTGGAGGTAAACGATGGGATTGCCGGCGGCGGCGTAACGCTCCACAACCGCGCGCGCCACTTCCACGGTCTCGTCAGTCGAGTCGTCCAAAAGTTGAATTTCCAGCCGGTCTTTTGGGTATTCCAGCTTGCAAATCGCATCCACCAGCCGGTCCACCACGTACTGCTCATTAAAAATCGGGAGCTGCACGGTCACCAAGGGGAGTTGCTCAAATCGCTCCCGCGGCTCGCGCGCTCGCTTACCGCGATTCTTGAAATAAAGGTAGACCAGCACGTAACGGTGGAAGCCGTAAAAGGCGAGCACGGCCAGAACCGTGAAGTAGGGGATCAGCAGGCTGAGGTCAAAGGCATTGAGTTGATAAACGCCTGTGAAGGTACGATCCAGCCATTGCGTGCGAATATAGTTCACCAGGCCGCCATGGGCGGGCCCGAGCCAAACAAGCAGACTGGAAGCGGCACTCATCATCAAAGTTGACCTGGGCAGCCTTGCCGGTACATGCTGACATCTCCAGAAGCTTTATACAACCGTTTCTGAGCAGCTCAAACGGAAGGATTAACAACTCCATTTGAACGCGAACCCTACCAGTTCCGCCGCCCTATTGCGCCTGCGGCGCGTCCTGCTTGTGGGGGCGGCCATCGCCTTGGAAGGCAGCTTCGTTGGAATCCTGCGCCTCGGTAGCCTGAAGGCGCATGTACCCGCCCTGCTGGAGTGGTCTCTGGCGGCATCTTTATTCTACTTGATCGGCCTGTTGACGGTTCTGCGCCTCTGCCCGGCCGAAGCGGGCGATTCCCGCTGGGAACGTCGCTTTGTCCTGCTCGCTGCCTTGGCCTTCCAGGTGACGCTGCTGCCCCTCTATCCCTCCCTCTCCGGCGTGGCCTATCGCTACCATTGGGACGGAAAGATTCAGTTCTACCAGTTCAACCCCTACCAGTTCTCTCCAAACAACTCGATTTTCAGTACTATTCGCGGCCTCCACTATTTTCAGGTCACCAACAAAAGCGTCGCTGCGGTTTACCCGCCGTTGGCGGAACGCGTGCTGCGCCTGAACTACCTGCTGTTCCATGGCATCCGCAGCGAGAAGCTGCTCTTTATTGGCTACAACCTGCTCGCTATTGTGGCGCTCACACAGCTGTTGCGGCAGCGTGGCCGTCCGGGAGCTCTGGCGCTGATCTACGCCTGGGCGCCGCTCACAGTGATTGAAATCGCCGCCAACGGTCACATGGAGTCGCTGGCGATCTTGCTGGTTCTGCTGGCCTTTTTGTGGGCCGGGCGCCATGATCGCCTCTCCGGCGCTGCCTACAGTGCCGCAGTCCTGGTCAACTTGTTCGCCGTGCTGCTCTTCCCCGTTTATCTGCGCTGCGTGAAAAAACTGCGCTGGGGCTGGATGGCGCTCATCACCGTCCTCAGCACCCTGCCTTACATCTGGATCTACAAGCGTTTCGGCGGCCGCTATTGGGCAGCCAACCTGCGGCTCTATGCGCAATCCAGATTTGGCCACAACGCCAGTCTGTTTCACCTTTGGCTGAAATTTTTCAACGGGCACGCCCATTTCTTGCGCTGGAGCTACGGCCTGTCGGCGGCGCTGGTATTGCTGAGCATTCTTTGGACGCAAGTCCGGCGTATGCCCCCTATGCGCGCTTGCCTCTTCATTTCGGGGACCATGCTGCTGGTGGCCGCCAACGTCTTCCCTTGGTACGTACTGCTGGTGCTACCGTTTGCGGCACTTGAACTTTCGGCGGGTTGGATCTATTTTTCCGCGGCGGTCTTGAGCTCCTACCAAGGGTTGCTGAATCACTTCGACCAGCACCTGCTGCTCTGGGAATATCTGCCGCTGTATGCACTGCTGGCCTTCGGGCTGTTCTGGGACTGGCGACGGCGCGCAACCGCAGTGATGCCGGCGGTTTCCGCTTCACCAGCGGCAACCGAGGCGCCCGCGGCCGCCAACCAACCAGCGCCCTAAGCGCCAACCATACATCCGTTCAGGAACTTTTCCGGGTTCGCTCGTTGAGAGCGTTCCATTGTTTTCCTCATGACCAGCTCTCGTCCCAAACTGATCCTGGCCTCAGCCTCCCCGCGCCGCCGCGCCATGCTGGAAAATCTTGGCTTCGAACTGCTCATCCGCCCCGCGGAGTTGGACGAAACACCGCTTACGGGCGAAGACCCGCTCGAATACGTGCTGCGGCTGGCCAGAGAGAAGGCCGCCGCCATCTGGCGCGCCCTGCCCTCCGAATTACAGCACTTGCCGATTCTCGCCGCCGACACCACGGTGGTATTGGGCACCGGGATTCTCGGCAAACCGGCCGATGCCGCCGAAGCCAGGACCATGCTGGCAACGCTCTCCGGACGCCAGCACAGCGTTCTCAGCGGCGTCTGCTTACGAGTTGGGGAGCGGGAATTCGCGGATACGGAAACTACCGAGGTCTGGTTCGACACGCTTACCGCGGCTGAATTGGACACCTACGTGTCCAGCGGCGAGCCGCTGGACAAGGCGGGGGGTTACGCCATTCAAGGGCGTGCCGCCTGGTTTATTCCCCGCATTGAAGGCAGCTACAGCAATGTGGTGGGACTACCTCTGACGCTGGTGCGCCGCCTGCTGACGCAGAGCGGGGCGGTGAGCTAAACAACAGCGCGACACAACGCGGGCCTCCCTCGGGGGGAGGCCCGCGTCGGTACCCGCTTTGTTGCTTCCGCTTCGCTTCGGCCCCACCCCACGCTGCTCGTGGAACAAGCGGTACGGCCGGTTTTATTCCACTCGCTTCGTGTCTGGGGCGCGGCGCTTGGGCACACTCTCGCCTACTTGCCGGCAGGACGCATCGCACTCAGGATACTCTTGACGGTCGGCGCATAGCGGCCGCTGGGCTTTAGCTTCAGATAGGCCTGAAAGGCCTCGGCAGTACCAGAAGCGTAAGTGATTGTCCCGGTAGCGGAATCAGTTGTTGTCTTCGATAACAGCGACATCCCTTTGAAGTACCAGGCGTCAGCCAGTTTCGGGTTCAACTGAAGACAGCGGGTCGCGGCGGCAATGGTCTTATCTGGGAGAGAGTGATTGAAATAAGCAACGGCTTCATCGAAATATACGGTGGCGGCGGTTCCAGGATCGCGCTGAGCCGCCATTTCGTAGGCGGCTATAGCCTTGTTCAGATGCTTTGCGGAAAGAGCATTGCCCGCGGCGATCAGCTGCGAGGCCTTCATCCCATGCATTTTGGTAATCATCTGCCCCGTGGTCAAGTTGCCTGTATCCTCATTCGCCGAAGCGAGTGCAATATCAGCCCGGCGGATCTGCGCCGTCCCCTCGCCCGGCTGAAGATGAATCGTTCCGGCGACTATCGTACCGTGGCCCAACGGTTGCGATTCCGGATGTTGTCTTGTACCCGTTGGCCTGGATGCGCACGTTGTAGGTGCCGTTATAGATACCCTGGAAGTAGTAGAGACCCTTACGATTGGTGGAGGTGGTCCGCACATAGGAAAGACTGGGCTCCTCGATCCGGACCATTGCCCCAGCGACTGGTTTATTGCTTGTCGAGTTGACAATTACGCCGCTTAGGGTAGCGTCGGGGACCTGAGCATGACCCATAACGGCAAACAGCGCCACGCATACAAAAGAGAGACTTACGCGGATTCGCATGCATGAACCTCCATCCAGGGAAATCTTCTTAGCGAGTTTACTATGCTGCTCGCGACTCTCAGAGGTATTCTGTCGCGTTTGCTGCGCGGTTGCATGCAGATACGAAGTCTGCTATCGGGGAACTTCATCCGCGGGCTCCCAAGTCCGGGGTGACCAGCACAGGTTGGCTTACTCGCGCTCGTCAGGCTGAAGCGCCTTTATGCGGGCGGCGCCCGCCTGTCCGCCAACGGACAACTGGATTGCATCAATGAACGCCACCTCTCGCCCGCGAGCGATTCAAGTCATTGAAAACACGACGGCCGCGGTTTGGCCAGGAAACTGCACCTGAAGCGGCATGAAGGTTCACGGCCCAGCTTCCTACGCTGCTGTTTCCGTCGAGGAGCGACTGCCCCCGCGAGCCTATTCGCCGTCCAGCAGCGGGTCCGGTACCGATGTCCCTCGTCCGGACCTGGCGCGCCGCCGGCGCCGCAAGCGGATTGCCTGGGGAGGCGCCTGCTTGTTGGCGCTGGCGGGAGGCGGATACTGGATCAGTCACTTGCGCCCCGCCGCCCCAGCTTTTGACCGCGCTGCCATGTGGGTTGAAACCGTCCAGCGCGGAACGATGCGACGCGAGGTACGCGCCATCGGCAAACTGGTGCCGCTGCACCCCCTAGTGGTCGCGGCGCCCATTGAAGGCCGCGTACTGCAAAAAAACATTGAGCCCGGCGCCCCCGTCGCGCCCGGCACCGTACTGGTGACGCTGGCAAATCCAGAGCTGCAACAACAGGCGCTGGAAGCACGCTTTCAATACGAGGCCGCGCAAGCCACTCTAAAGCAGCTTCGTGAGCAGTTGATTCAAACGCTGCAGGATGAACAGGTACGGTTAATCACAGCCAGAAACGCTTACGCGCGCGACGCCATGCAGTCGGCCAGCGACCAACGCCTTTACCGCCTGGGGATGATCTCTCACCTGAAGGCAAGCTTGTCACGCGCCCTGAGCGATGGCGACCGCGCCACCGTGGCGGCGGAACAGCAACGCCTGGCGCTGCTGAAGTCCGGAATGCCCGCACAATTGGCGGTGCAGCAGGCGGATGTCGCCGCCAAACGCAGCCTGTATCGGCTCAAACGGCAGCAGGTGCAAAGCTTAACCGTTCGCGCCGGCGCCTCCGGCGTTCTGCAAGAACTCCCCGTCGAAGCCGGCCAACAACTTGCCGCTGGCGCCGAGGTGGCGCGCATCGCACAACCGGGGCAGCTCAAGGCGCGCCTGCAAGTCGCCGAAACCGAGGCCAGGGAAGTCGCCCTGGGACAACCAGTCACCATCGATACCCACAACGGACTGATCCCAGGGCATGTCATTCGCATTGACCCGGCGGTGCAAAACGGTACAGTTACCGTGGACGTAGCCCTGGACGGCGCCTTGCCCGCCGGCGCCCGTCCCGACCTCAGCGTGGAGGGAAACATCGAGATGCAACGCTTGCGCAATGTGCTCTACGTGGGCAGGCCCGCCTTGGCGCGCCGCAACAGCACCATCAAACTTTATCGGCTCACGGCGAGCGGAGGGCACGCGCAGCGTGTAGCGGTACGCCTAGGCGCGACTTCGGCTAGTTCCGTGCAAATTCTAAACGGTCTCCGCGCCGGCGATGCAGTCATTCTTTCAGACACCTCCGCCTTCGATCGCTATAAACGCATTCGCCTCAAATAACAAAGTGGAAAGGATACGCCATGCAGACAGCTGCGCAAGATTCCAGCCCAACACGCAACCCAGCAAACACTCACAGTTTGTTGCGCATGGAAGGCGTGAGCAAGATTTTCTATACCGACGACATTGAGACGCACGCCCTCTCGGGCATTGAACTGGAAATCCGGCGCGGCGAATACTTGTCGATTGCGGGGCCGTCCGGCTGCGGTAAATCCACTTTATTGGCCATCCTCGGGCTTCTGGAAACTCCAACCCAGGGCCGCTATATTCTCGAGGGCCAGGGGGTCGAGAATCTTTCGTTCTCCCAGCGCTGCGCGGTGCGCAATCAGCGCATCGGCTTTATTTTTCAGAGCTTCAACTTGATTGGCGACTTGACGGTGTTTGAGAACGTGGAGCTGCCCCTCACTTACCGCCGCATGAACGCCCGGGAGCGGAAACTGCGCACCTTGGAAGCGCTGGAGCGGGTGGGGATGGCACACCGGCTGCGGCATTACCCCTCGCAGCTCTCCGGCGGTCAGCAGCAGCGCGTTGCCGTGGCGCGCGCCGTGGTTGGCCGCCCCTCCCTCCTGCTCGCCGATGAGCCCACCGGCAATCTCGATTCCCGCAACGGTGAGGCGGTCATGGAGCTGCTCAGCGATTTGCACAGCCAGGGCGCGACGATCTGCATGGTGACCCACGATCCGCGTTTTGCCCGCCACGCCCAGCGAACGATTCATCTCTTCGATGGCCGCATCGTGGACGAAAACACGGAAGCTGAGCTGATACGGGAGGCGAAGCAGAGCGCAGCGGAAGGGCATGGAAGCGGCGCCCCCGCAACCATGTAAAGGCTCCCCAATGACGCAACTCAGGAAGGCTTTGCGCAGCTTGTCACGGGAGCCGTTGGTGTCCGGATTTGCCGAGGAGTAAAGCTGGAAGTCAAACGCCCATGATTACCGAACTGCGCAACGGAGTACGTCACCTGCGCCGCAAGCCGGCCCCCGCACTTTTTATGATGCTGACCCTGGCGCTCGGCCTGGGCATGGCCACGGCGGGGTTCAGTTTGCTCTATGGCGTCTTGCTGCGTCCCCTGGCTTTTCCACACAGTGAGCAACTCTTCACCATTCACGGCCGAACCCCGGATGGTTTCAAGTACTACCCCCGCTGGCGCGAGCTCTCCGCGATCCGGCATCTGCCTCACGTAAAGGGCGCCACCGGGAGCCGGAGCCTGCAGATGTGGCCCGTACTGGTAAAAACCGGACAGCAGAGCGCGGTTATGTTCACCATGGGTACTGTCGCGCAAGGCTCGTTTCGCGCGCTCGGCATCAAGCCGCGACTCGGGCGCACGCCGGACGCCACGGAATTTCAACACTTCAGTCCGGTTGCTCTGCTTAGCCATGGGGTCTGGAAAGATGGCTTTCACGGCGATCCCCACGTTATCGGCACGACCTTCGCCATCCAGCAACAGGTCTTCACCATCATCGGAGTGCTTCCTCGGGGAGTGCAGTTTGGCACATACGGAGTGGTGACACCGTACCAGGTGGGGCAAACGGATAACGGATGCGACATTCTGCTGCGCGTTCCGCTCCACCGTAAAGCGGCCGTGGAGCAGGAACTGAATGCTCTGATTGCACATACTGAAAACAGGACCGGCCTGAAGCTTTCGCTGCAATCCCTGCGAAGCACCCTGACCGCCCCGGTTCGCACGCCAATCCATCTGGTTGCGCTTGCTTGTGGACTGGTTCTGCTGATCTGCCTTCTCAGCGCCGCAACGCTGCAAAGGGGACAGGCCGCCTCTCGCGCCCAGGAACTCGCCATCCGCAGTGCTCTCGGAGGATGCCGAAGCGCCGTTGCAACGCAGCTCGGTATTGAATCGCTGATGGTAGCCCTCGCCGGAGCCGCCCTGGGCTTGCTCTTGGCGCATGAGTTCCTGCGAACGGCGTTAACCTTCTGGAGTATTCCGCGCGAACACAATGTCTCCATTAACCCCGCGGCCCTGGCCGCAACGGCGACATTGGCGGTAGTCGCCATGCTGGTTTCAGGACTTCTGCCCATGGCTGATGTGCTGCTTTCCGAACGGCCCTATCACGTTCTGCAGCGCACCGGACGACAGGGGTTCCGCTGGCGGGCGGAAAGGATGCTGCTCACTGGTGAAGTGGCCCTGGCTTTCATTCTGCTATTTACCGCTGGACTGTTCTACCGTTCCTTTCACAGCCTGAAGGCCTCTCCTGTGGGACTTAACCCCAGGCACCTCGTGTTGGGATCCTGGACGCTTGGTCTGCCTCCCCTCCGCGCCGCCACCCTCGCCCGCCCGCTGTTGGACCGGGCGGCAACACAATTGAGCGCTCTGCCCGGGGTGCACTACGTCTCCTTTGCACAATCGGCTCCCCTGCTTGCGGATGGCTTCGTCGTCTATGCAAACCTGCGCCTCCCTGATCACCCGCTCCCGCGTGGGGATCATGGGCAGATTCAATTACAGGCAGTGGGCGCTTCCTTGGCGCATGCCTTCGGAGTACCGTTGCTTGCTGGACGTGACCTGACCAGGAGCGACGGCCAAGTCTGCCTGGTGAATCACCTTCTGGCTGTCAAATACTTTTCCGGCGATAAGCAGGCACTCGACCACAGTCTCCCGCCCAACCTCGTGCGGAACATGGAGTCTGCTTGCCGCATTGTGGGAGTGCTGCAAGATATGCCAGGAATGAATCTTGGCGAGAAGGCACTTCCCCAAGTTTATTTTCCCTATTTCCAGATTCCAGCCGATTCTTTCCTTGCCCGTTATGGCTACGCCGAGCACACCATGGTTCTTGTGCGAGCCACCCAACCCAAGTCCGCCATGGCTGGTATGCGGTCGGTGCTGAAAGAGATTGATCCACAAGGCCAGGTCACCCTCTCCCGCATGGAGGATGTCATTCTTCACCAGCCAGTGTTGCGTGAACAGCTCCGCCTGGTGCAACTGGGCCTGCTCCTCTCATCCGCCGCGCTGCTTCTCGCCTTGGCCGGAATCTATGGTTTCGTGGTGGGCAGCGGACGGAGACGGCGGCGCGAGTTCGGCATTCGCATCGCCGCCGGGGCTTCCCGCGCCCGCCTGTTGCGCCTCCTGTTGGCGCAGTCGACCGCTATCATTCTCGCCGGGGTTGTATTGGGAGCGGTTCTGACTCACTTCCTCGCACAACTGCTGCGGACCTTCCTGTTCCATATCGTGGCGGATGATCCGATCACTTACGCTGCTGTCACTACCGGGCTGGTGCTGCTCAGCCTCACCGCTTTGCTCCTGCCCGCCTCACGCGCCATCCGCGTCAGCGCCAGCGAGCTCTTGCGAAGCGAGTAACTGGTAGGGGCATGGCGCCGATGCGTCCGCTTTCGAGACATCGTGTCCGATTCCGGACGCCCACCTTCGCCCCGATGCGCAGCGTCGCCTCAACTCTTCCCCTCGATTTCGACTGCTGCTCGTGCCCTGCCGGATTTTTGGCGCTATGATTGCACCGGAACTCCGGCAATGACGCATCCCATTCCCCAACTGGCCGCCGGCGCGGGACGCCTGCTGGTGGCTGACGATCAACGCGACATACTGGAATCGTTGCGCCTGCTGTTCAAGTCCGCCGGTTACGACGTCCATTGTGTGCAGTCGACGTGGGCGTTGCAGGCTGCCCTGCGCGAACACCAATTCGATCTCCTCCTTCTGGATCTCAATTACACCCGCGACACCACCTCCGGCAGTGAGGGATTGGAGTTGTTGCGGCAAATCCGCGAGGAGGACCCGTCCCTTCCCGTTATCGTCATGACCGCCTGGGGCAGCATCGAACTGGCGGTCCGCGCGATGCAGGGCGGCGCGGGGGATTTCATCCAAAAGCCCTGGGAAAATCAGCGGGTCCTTGCCACTGTGCGCAGCCAGGTGGAATTGGGGCGCGCTTTGCGCCACACCCAGCGACTGACCGACGAAAACCAGCGGCTGCGCGCAGACTACCCCACGGCCAGCGAGTTGATCGCCGTTTCGCCGGCAATGCAAAAGGTGGGCGAACTGATCGCACGAGTGGCTCCGTCAGATGCCAGCGTGCTCATTCTCGGTGAGCACGGCACCGGAAAAGAAGTGGCGGCGCGCGCCCTGCACACCGCCTCCGCGCGCACTGGGCGGCCCATGATCACCGTCAATACCGGCGCCATCCCCGATAACCTTTTTGAAAGCGAACTGTTTGGCCACGCCAAGGGCGCCTTCACCGACGCGCGCAACGATCGCACGGGCCGTTTCGAAATGGCGGACGGCGGGACCATCTTCCTCGACGAAATTGCCAATGTGCCCCTGTCCCAGCAGAGCAAGCTGTTGCGAGTGTTGCAGTCGGGCGAGTTCGAGCGCGTAGGATCGTCGCGCACCTATCAAACCAATGTCCGCATCATCTCGGCCACGAATGCCGATCTCCATGCCGAAGCCGCCGCGGGCCGCTTCCGGCAGGATCTGCTGTACCGGCTGAACACCATCGAATTGCGGCTTCCTCCCTTGCGCGAGCGCCGCGAAGACATTACTCCCCTGGCGCAACATTTCCTGTTGGTGTTCGCCAGCCGCTATCGCCGCCCGGTTAACACCATCGCACCGGAAGCCGTTCGCGAACTGCTGCATTACCCGTGGCCAGGCAATGTCCGGGAGTTGGAACACGTCATAGAGCGTGCCGTGCTGATGAGCGCAGGTGAGCGTCTTTTGGCTCGAGACCTGGGCCTGGGAACCGTTACCCAAGACGGGGCTGACCTGAGCAAAACTTTGGACAGCCTTACCCTGGAAGAGGTCGAACAGCTTCTCGTAAGAAAGGCGATGGATCGCCACCAGGGGAACGTGAGCCGTGCGGCCCGCTCACTTGGCCTGAGCCGCGCCGCGCTCTACCGCCGATTGCAACGGTAGCGTTATGGTGAGGCTTTCGCATTCAGCGCGGAGGAAGTGGGCACGGCATCTGCGCCCGGGCCTCGCTGAGACGACTCAAGAAGACTCCCGCAGCAGACTGCCATCCGGACTTGACCAGAACATTCCGGTGGACCACCCCCATAGTCTTGAACTGAACGGCACGAAAGATCAATACGCAGCCCACAGCCTGCGGCATTCCCGGCCCGGTTATGAATTCATCACCGCCCTGCTGACGCTGGCCGCCGCCCTTCCCGCCACAGTGATCCTACTTTGGCGGATGCGAACGATTCAATCGCATTGGCTCGTCTGCGGATACGCCCTGGCTCTTATTGGCTGGCCCCTCTGGATTGCGCGCGTAGCGTGGCGGCGCATGAGCCGTCCTTGGCAGACCCTCTCGAATGTGTTGGCCAGCTTTCGCGCCAATGACTTCTCCATCCGGATGCACGCCGCGCATCCCGGAGGAGCCATGGGCGCTGCCGTTCAGGAACTAGGGCTTTTCGCGCAGACGCTGCAGGCGGAGCGCTACACCACGCAGGAGACCAGTCACCTGCTGGGCAAGGTCATGGCGGAAATCGATGTGGCCGTCCTTACCTTTGATGCCCACCAGCTCCTTCAGCTGGCCAATCCGGCTGCGGAGCGCCTGCTGGCAAGTGAGCGCGCCGCAGTGATCGGCAAATCGGCGAGCGAAATCGGCTTGCTGGACTGCCTCCTCGGCGCTCCCGTGCGCACACTGCAGATCCCCGGCCACACGTCGCACTGGGAGTTGCACCGCGCCGTGTTTCGCACCGGAGGAGCCGCTCATACTCTCGTAGTGCTCAACGACGTAAGCGGGTTGCTGCGCGAACAGGAACGCGCCTCGTGGCAACGCCTGATTCGTGTGCTCGGTCACGAGTTAAACAACTCGCTCGCTCCTATTCAATCTCTCGCCGGCACCTTGCAACAGGTGCTGCGGACCAGCCCGCGCAGCAGCGACTGGGAGAATGACATGGAGAGCGGGCTTGCGGTGATCTCCAATCGCGCGCAGGCCGTGACCCGCTTTCTGCAAGCCTATGCGCGTCTGGCCAGACTACCGTTGCCGTCGCTGGCGCCGCTGGACATACCCTCGTGGCTACAAACCGTGATCTTCCATGAACGCCGCTGGCCTATCCGCATCGAGCCTGGACCGCCAGTCCACGTGCTCGCTGATCGCGACCAGATGGATCACCTTCTTATCAATCTGCTGCGGAATGCCGCCGAAGCGTCGCTGCAATACCAGGAAGAAAACCGTCAGCCCGCTCCAGCATCCTATGACGAACCACTGCGGGAGATCGTATTGCGCTGGCGCCTGCACGCAGATTCGCTGCTCCTGGAAATCGAGGACGGCGGCCCCGGTCTCAACACCAGCAACTTGTTTGTCCCGTTCTTCACGACCAAGCCTGAGGGCAGCGGAATTGGCCTGGTCTTGATCCGCCAGATTGCGGAAGCCCACGGCGGAACCCTGCAATTACTAAATCGGGCCGATGAACATCCCTATGCCCACGGTTGCCGCGCGCTGCTGCAACTGCCTCTGCCAGGGTCCTGAAAGCCGCGCCATTGCGCCCAACTTCGCCAGCGCGGTCACAACTGCGGTGGCGCTTCGCACCGCGCCATTCAAGCTTGCTTCGAAACAGGCGCCGTTTCGGATTGCCGCACGAATTTGGAGTGTGTACCGGAGACCAACTGCAGTCCCCGGTGTTGGACCGGGCGCTTGCTCTGCACATGTGCGGCCTATATAATGCCCGGGTGCGCACACTGCTGACCAAGTTGCTCGCGCTTTTGCTGTTGCTGCTGGTGATTTTCATCTGCGTCGCTCCACAGGTGAATCTCCCCTGGTCAGTGGTTACCGGCGATCATGCGGCACCCGCTCTGTTCCTGGCCTGTGCCGCCATTCTGCTGGGCCTTGGCGCATTGACGTTGCCGGACTTTCGGCTTGCCCAAAAGCCGCTTTTGACTAGCATTCTCGCACCCCGGACCCCACCAAGCGAACTGGGCCTTCCGATCTACCTCTGTAGCCAGCGTTGCTGATCAGCAAGTACTCCGCTACGCGGCACTGGCCGCGCTTTTGCTGACAAACTCGCGCTTGAGGTATTGCATGACGTTAGGACTTTTGCTGGTCACTGTTTGCGTCCTCTCGTTTACCGCCGCCCGCTACCTATGGAAGTTGGGGCGACGCCGTGGTGAACGCGTTTGGATTGCGCTGGCGCTCGCCTTTTTTTTACAGGGCGCAGCATACGCCTTGCGCGTCCTTCACTTTCGTTCCATGTGGGTATTACAACTACCGGCACTGCTCACCCCGCTTATTGCACTGGCCGCAATTGCCTGCTGGAGGTGGAGCGTTTGCAAAGTGGAGAACGTGGCCGCGCAGAATCTCATGCCACCGGAATGTAACGATTCCGTTTTGCACGGCGCCCTCGACGAGTTCGCAGCCCATCCAGATCGGGATAAAGCCGTGGCACTGGTGAACTCATGAGCTGGATGCATTGTTCAATGCGCTGGTCGCATTTGCGGGCTGGCGCCGCAAGTGTGCTTTGTTGGTTGCTGCTGGTGTCCGCTCCCATTTTGGCGGCGCAAAAGCGCAGCGCCATTCGCATTACCCTGGAAAAAGCACGGGCGCTGGCTCTCCACACCCTGCCGGGCAGGTTGCTCGCCCAAAACTTTGAGTTCATTCATCGCCGCTGGCTTTATGAGTTCAGCATCCGCCGCCAGCACACACATTTGGTCTACGTGGACGCGCACAGCGGCTCGGTTTTTGTGGACAGTGCCCCCGGCAGGCCCAGCAACAGCAAACATTGAAGGTTGCTGATGCCGCGGCACCGTGCGCAATCCAATCGTAGGCGTGGGCTCCACTACCGCGGCAGGGAGACGGTGATTTCAGAACTGCTTGCGTGCCCCATACGCCCTGCGTATAATCACCCGGTGCGCAGCTTTTTGACCAAGATCGTGACCTGTTTGCTGCTTCTGTTGATCCTGGCCATCTGCATCGCGCCGAGCGTGAACTTGCCTTGGTCCCTGGTCACTGCCGATTTTGGATTTGCTTTGGTTTTTCTGTTTGCGGGAGTGATTTGCGCGCTGGCAATTCGCCTCTCGCTACCCCGGCCGGCAGCGGTTTTGGAAGAAGGCCACGCTCCCCCCTTGTTAGATTTCGAGGGCCCGCCACTCCATCTTTTTTTCTGCGTCCAGCGCTGCTAGCCGTCCAACACCTCAAATTTTCCGCCTTTCCTGGGCGGCGGGCTTGGCGTTGAGCTACCCACGGACGGAGACCTCACTTTCAGTACAGCGCGAAGGCTACTTGAGTCTTTGAGAGCTTAATCCTTGGTACTCCGTTCGCCCGTCCCGGACCGAGGACGTATCCAGGCCCGCTGCGGCAATCTTCGTGGCCACCGAATCGCGACGGCTTTACCATGCGAAGCGCTCATCATCCTGGCTTGCTCGCCGCCCCTTCCACTGATGTGCGGAGGCGGTTGCTCGTATTCCAATGCCAGCTTTGGGAGCACCAGCTGTCGCCTGGTTTTTCTCAGTTCTCACCTTCTACGACACCCGCGGTATCTCCCGCTAAAGGGTTCCTATGAGCGATACGGCTCCGGATCGCCAAAACGTAGACGAGTTCCTGCTCCAGCACATCGACGCGGTCCCCCAACTGGAGGGCCTATTGCTGCTGTGGGGAAGCCGTCCCCGTTTTTGGAGCGTGGCCGAAATGGCGGACGCGCTCTTCATCAATCATGACCAGGCACTGCAGGTTCTCGATCACCTGACCGAGCACGGGTTGGCGCAAAGCGCGGAAAAGGGTTTTGCCTACAGCAGTTCCCTCGGACGGGACGGTTTGATGCAGGACGTGGAACGCAGCTATCGCCGCGACCTCATCCGCATCTCCAAAATGATTCACGCCAAGAGTTCGCCGCTGGGGCAGTTTGCGCGCGCCTTTGACCTGCGCAAGCCTAAGGGGTAAGTATGGGAGAAATCGTCTACATACTCGGCTTTCTCGTCAGCTTTGCCTGTTCGGCACTGCTGCTGCGCGGCTATTTACGTAACCGCAACCGCCTCCAACTGTGGAGCGGCCTCTGCTTCCTGGGCTTGGGAATCTCCAACATCCTGGTCTTCATCGACCCGATAATTCCAAACGTCAATCTCTATCCGGCGCGCCTGCTGAGCGCCGTCATTTCCATGGGTCTGCTGGTATTCGGCCTGATCTGGGAGACGGAGTAAGAATTCATGGTCTGTTCATCCACAAACGGCGGTTCGCCCCTGTTAGCCCCACCGGCCAGCGATTCAGCTTTTAGCGGCAGGCTGCTGGCTGCGGTGCAGCCCCGCCGCCAGGATTGGACGAGGCAAATCTATGAGTGAAGTCGTCTACATTCTCGGTTTCATTGTTTGCTTCGCCTGCTCGGCGCTGCTGCTGCGCGGCTACCGCCGCAGCCGCCAGGCCCTGCTGCTCTGGAGCGGGCTCTGCTTTGTGGGTCTGGGAATTTCTAACGTGCTGGTCTTTCTTGACGCTATTCTGCCGCCACAAATGGATCTCTATCCGGCGCGGCTGCTGAGCGCGGTCGTTTCCATGTCATTGCTCGTCTATGGTCTGATCTGGGAGGCGGAGTAGCTATGCTTGCCGCATTCATGCTGGGCATTATCGTCGCACTGTCGCTGACCGCCGCGCTGTTCTTCCTGAAGTTCTGGCGCCGCACCGGCGATTCCCTGTTTCTCGCCTTCGCCATTGCTTTCTTCGTGGAGGGTCTTAACCGCCTGGGATTCCTGCGCGTCGCTCACCCTAACGAAGGCAGCCCTTCTATCTATATTGTCCGGCTCATTTCGTTTTTGATCATTCTGGGCGCGATTTTGAAGAAAAACCTTGCTGAACGCGACCGGCGCTTCTAGCCAGGAGGCGGCTGGCGCGGCGGGCAACGGCTTTTCAGCCGTTTGCCCGCCGCCCCGAACCCGGCGGTATTTGCGCGCTAGTCGATGTAGAGGGTTCGCAGAAAACGGGCGCTCGACGCCAACTCCGGCAGGGTGGGCTGGTTGTCCTGCTCCACAAAGATGTAGTTGGCGCCAGCCTCGGCGGTGTGGGCGAAAATGCAATCCCAGACGATCTCGCCCTGCCCCACAGGGACGAACGGCGCCGGCCCCTTGGGGGGAAACTCCCGCGGGTTGCGCGCCTGGAGTCCGGGCCGCAGATCCTTGATGTGCAGCAGCTTGAAGCGCCCGGGATGGGAGCGGAAATAGTGCAGCGGATCCGCCTCCGCCCAGGTGATCCAGAACACATCCATCTCAAAGTCAACCAGATGGGGATCGGTGTGGTTCAGCAGGATGTCATATCCGTTCTTCTCCGGCCCACCGTTGTCGTGCAGGGGACGAAACTCCTGCAGGTGGTTGTGGTAGCCGAACTTCACTCCCGCCTGCCGCGCCAGTTGCGCGCCATGATTGAAATTTTCGGCAATCCGCAACCACCCATCGCGGTCGTTGGCCATGCTGAAGGGGCAGATCAGGTACTCCAGCTCGTACTGCTTGCAGAGGTCGATCTGCTTCCGCCAGGTGGCGTCATCCTGGGCATAGGCAAAGTGCCCGCCAATCGCCTTTAATCCCGTCTTTTTCAGATCGTTTTTTAATTGGGGCGCGGGAATGCTGCCCACGTTGATGAGCTCCACTTGCCCAAAGCCCATGTGGGCCAGCTTCCAGAGGGTGCCCAGCGGATCTTTGGCATACAGATCGCGTTCCGTGTAAAGCTGAACGCCAATGGGTTTACTCCAGGCCTTGCGCCGCATGGCGAAGGCGGGCAGGCTGCCCAGCGCACACGAGGCGGCGGCCGCGGCGGTTTGCAGGAAATGGCGGCGTTGCAGGTTCATAGCTCATGCTAGCCTGAACTTCGCACCCCATCCGCTTTTCATTTTTTCCGGCATCACAAAATCCGCAATCGTATCGTGCCTCGCTGCGCTGAACCGCTAAAATCTATTTGAAACCGGCAAGCGGCGGCTTCCGTCTACAGCTTCTCGGGCAGAACCCGCTTCCGGTTCAAGTCCCTTCAGATTTCTCTCATGGGTGGCATCATCATCTTGCATCGATTCAGGACCCTTTTGCGGCCCATCGCGCTGGCTCTGTGCCTGGTGGGACTGGCCTGCGGGCAGCAGATCGCCACCAGTTACCCCCCCGCGCCTGGGCCTAGCCCCTTGGTGCGGCGGATGACGTCGCTGGGTGCGTCCCAGACTGCCGAGCCAGGAAACAAGCCGAGCTCCAACCCTGCGCCGGCGTCGACCGGAGAGGCGGCCGGGACCTCCGGGGGGGATACCGCCGGGGCGGCTTCGCCGTCCTCCAGCCCAGCGCCGGTGGCTACGGCCAGTGGGGCCAGCCAATCCCAGGCTGCGGCCCCCGCCACCATCATCACCCTTAATGACGCCCTGCGTCTGGCCCTGCGCCACAACCCCACCCTGCAGGCTACCGCCAATCAGATCCTGCAGAGCCGAGATGAGGAGATCACCGCCGCCATTCATCCCAACCCGGTGCTGACCTGGGATGCGCTGTTTTTGCCGATCTTTAATCCCCACGCGCTCAACTCCAACACACTCAACAATGTTTCGGAATTCGACCTGGGGGTTTCCTACCTGTTTGAGCGTGGCGGCAAGCGCCACCATCGCATTGAGGCGGCGCGCGACCAGACCGCTGTGGTGCGCTCGCAGGTAGCGGATGCGGGACGCACCCTGCAGTTCAGTGTCGCGCAGCAGTTCATTACCGCGCTGCTGGCCAAGGCCAATCTGGCGGCGGCGGCCGCCGATCTGCGGGACTTCCAGCACACGGTCAGGATCAACGAACAGCGCTACCGCGCCGGCGACATCAGCGAGGGCGACCTGCTGAAGATCAAGCTGCAGTTGCTGCAGTTTCAGAGCGACGAATCCGCCGCCCGGCTGGCGCTGGTGCAGGCGAAAGCCGGTTTGCGGCAACTGGTGGGTTTTGACGCGCTGCCGCGCAATTTCCAGGTGGCGGGCCGGCTGGCGTATCACCCTCTCAAGCTGAGCCTCGACGATTTGCGGCTGCTGGCATTGAAGAGCCGCCCCGACCTGCGCGCCGCGCGCCAGGGCGTGATCGCCGCCGATAGCCAATACACGCTGGCGAAGGCCAATGGCAAACGCGATCTGACCGCCACCACCACCTACACTCACGTCTCCGGTCTCAACAACATCGGTTTGACCTTCAACATGGAGATCCCGATTTTTGACCGCAATCAGGGCGAGATCGCGCGCACGCGCGCGGCGATCACCCAGGCGGTGGAGCAGCGCCGCGCTGCCCGGGAAGGCGTGCTGACCGACGTGCGCAATGCCTACGAGGCGGCGCGCGAAGGCGATCAGGTAGTGGGACTGTACCGCTCCGGCTATCTCTCGGAAGCCAAACAATCGCGCGACATTAGCGCCTACGCCTACCAGCGCGGCGCCACGGCGCTGCTGGATTTTCTCGACGCTGAACGCAACTACCGCGACACCGAACTGGCCTATCGCCAGTCGCTGGCCGCCTACATGCTGGCTCTGGAGCAGTTGCGGGAAGCGGCCGGCACAAGGAACCTGCCATGATCCATTTCCGCGGCAACATCCGGCGCGGCCTGGCCAACGCCACCGCGCTGACGCTGGGGGCGGTGCTGCTCGCCGCCTGCGGCGGCAAACATGAGTCCACCATGACCTCCTACTCCAGCGCGGTGGCGCACTCGGGAGCGGGGTTGATCACACTGCCCGCCAATCAGATGGCGCATGTGCAAGTGGTAACCGTCAGTCAGCAAACACTGCCGCACGTGTTGCGCCTGAGCAGTTTGGTGGACTACAACGGTTTTCAAACGACACCGGTGATCTCGGCCGTGAGCGGACCGGTGGCGCGCATTTTGGTGCAGCCGGGAGTCTACGTCCGCAAAGGCCAGGTGCTGCTGGAGGCCTCCAGCCCCGAGTTCAGCCAGGCTCGCGACGCTTATCTCAAGGCGAAAGACAGTTATCAACTGGCGCAGCGCGAGTACCTGCGCTCCAAGGACCTTTACCGGCATCAGGCCATTGCCCAGCGCGACCTGCAGCAGGCGGAGTCCACCCGCAATCAGGCGCAGGCCGACTTGCAGGCGGCCGAGCAATCGCTCCGCATTCTGGGAATCTCCAACGCCGAGCGGGTGAGCGCCACGCTCTCGCCGGAAATTCCGGTCCTGGCCCCCATCAGCGGCCAGGTCGTCGAGCGCCTCGTGGCCCCCGGACAATTGCTGCAGGCGGGCTCGACGCAGTGCTTCACCATTTCCAACACCAGCACGGTGTGGGTGCTGGCCAACGTTTTTGAAAAGGACCTGGCCCAAATCCATGTGGGCGATCCGGTAACGGTCGAAAGTGACGCCTACCCACAGACGTTTCGTGGACGCGTCGACTACATTGGCAGCGCGCTGGATCCCAATTCCCACACCTTGCAGGCGCGCATTGTGGTGAACAACCGCGGGGGCATGTTGAAAAAAGGAATGTACGTCACCGCGGCCATTCAGGCGGGCAGAACGCAGGCGCTGGCGGTGCCGGTTGCGGCGGTACTGCACGACAGCGAAAACGAGCCATTTGTTTATCTGGAAGTCAAGCCGAACCAGTTTGGGCGGCGCAGTGTTACCACTGGCGATAGCCAGAACGGCCTGACCGCCATCCTCTCCGGATTGCATCCGGGAGATCGCGTGGTCGGCAACGGCAGCCTGTTTCTGCAGTTCGCCAGCCAGATCCAGCAGTAACAAGCCGCGCGATGCTAAGCCGCGCAGTTCCCGGATGTTTCCGGCCTCGTGTTGGCGGTTGAACTTTCATGATTCATCGCATTGTCCAATTCGCTCTGCGCCAGCGCTTTCTGGTGCTTATGTTGACCGGCTTCCTGATTGCGGGCGGCACGGTCTCCTTCAAGCGCATGCCGGTGGACGCCTACCCGGACCTGGCGCCGCCCATGGTTGAAGTGATTGCCCAATGGCCAGGCCATGCCAGCGAGGAGATGGAGCGGCTGGTGACGCTGCCGATGGAGTTGCAGCTCAACGGCATGCCGCATCTGGTCGCCATGCGTTCGATCACGCTGTATGGACTCTCCGACATCCGTCTGACCTTCACCAGCAACGCCGATAACCAACTGGCGCGCACCCGCGCGTTTCAGCGGCTTTCCGGCGCGAGCCTGCCCCCCGGCGTCACCCCCAGCATGGCGCCTTACGCCAGCCCCAGCGGCCTGGTGTACCGCTACGTGATTCAAAGTCCGGACCGCACGCCGCAGCAGTTAAAGACCATTGAGGATTGGGTTCTGGAGCGGGCCTATAAGTCGGTTCCCGGGGTGGCCGACGACTCCGGCTTCGGCGGCACGGTGATGCAATACCAGGTGCTGCTCGATCCCAGCCGCCTGTACGCCTACCACCTCAGCGTGCCGCAGGTGCTCAACGCGCTGGCGGCCAACAACTCCAACGCCGGCGGAGGCTTTTACTCGCACGGCGGGCAGTTCTACTACGTTCGCGCGCTCGGGCTGATTCACGATCAGGGCGACATCGCGGAAACCGTGGTGGGCAGCTACAACGGCGCGCCAGTCCGCATCGGAGACATTGGGCAAGTCACCATCGGCCACGCTCCGCGCCTGGGCGAATTCGGCTTTGAACACAATAACGACGCCGTTGAGGGCGTGATCATGATGCGGCGCGGCGAGCAGGCGCAGACCGTGCTCAAACGCGTCGAAGCCAAAACCAAGCAGATCAACAAGTACCTGCTGCCCTCCGACGTCAAAGTCATTCCCTATTACGATCGCAGCGACCTGATTCACGTCACCACCAGCACGGTGGAAGACAACCTTGTGCGCGGCATGATCCTGGTGTTGATCGTGCTGATCTTCTTCCTGGTGAACGTGCGGGCGGCGGTGATTGTGGCGCTCACGATTCCGCTGGCGCTGCTGTTTTCCGCCGTGGTGCTGCACTGGGAGGGCATACCCGCGAACCTGCTTTCGCTGGGGGCCATCGATTTCGGGATCGTCATTGACGGCACGGTCGTGATGATGGAAAACATCTACCGCGAGCTGGCCGAGCGGCATGGCACCGATTACCGGCTGGTGGATGTGATTCTGACGGCGGCGCACGATGTGGATCGCCCCATCTTCTATTCGGTCGCGGTCATCATCGCGGGTTACCTGCCCATCTATGCGCTTTCGGGACCGGCCGGCCTGCTGTTTCATCCCATGGCCGACACCATGGCGTTTGCCCTGCTCGGTTCGCTGATTCTCACCCTCACGCTGACGCCGGTGCTGGCCTATTACGGCTTTCAGAAGGGCGTGAAAGAAAAGGTGAACCGCCCTTACGAGTGGCTGCGCGACGCCTACGGACGGCAGTTGCGCTGGTGCATGGACCGCCCCTGGATGACGGTGATCGCCTCGGTCGTTTTGTTTTGCCTGTGCCTGTTGCTGGTGCCCTTCATTGGCGGCGAGTTCATGCCGCACCTGGACGAAGGCGCGCTGTGGGTGCGCGCCACCATGCCGTATACCATCTCATTTGAGGAGGCCAGCAAGTTCGCTCCGCAGATTCGCAACCTGCTGATGAGCTATCCGCAGGTGACGGTGGTTGGTTCCGAGCTTGGCCGCCCGGATGACGGCACCGATCCCACCGGCTTTTTCAACTGCGAGTTCTATGTCGGCCTGAAGCCGTATAACGACGCCTCCTGGCACGGCAAGAGCAAAGCGGATATGATTGCCGATCTCCGCAAGCGGCTCTCCGCCTACCCCGGCGTTGTCTTCAACTTCACCCAACCCGCCGAGGACGCGGTCGATGAGGCGCTCACCGGGCTGAAGAGCGCGCTCGCCGTGAAGGTTTACGGCCCCGACTTAAACGTGCTGCAACGCAAGGCGCTGCAGACCAAAGAAATCCTGCAGCATGTGCCGGGATTTACCGACTTGACCGTGGTGCGCGAGCTGGGGCAGCCCAGTCTGATCGTGCAGATTGACCGCGCCAAAGCCGCCCAATTTGGTATCAATGTGGCGGATATCGAGGCAGTTGTCCAGGCCGCGGTGGGCGGTCAGGCGGCCACCCAGGTTGAGCAGGGGGAAAAGCTTTTCGACCTCGTGGTGCGCATGCAGCCGCAGTACCGCAACAATGCCACCGCGATTGGGAACCTCACGGTGGCCGCGCCCAGCGGACAGCTCATTGCCATCAATCAGTTGGCCACCATTACGCAAGGCACCGGCGCGTCGTTCATCTATCGCCAGAACAACGAGCGCTACATCGGGGTCCAATACAGTATTGTTGGCCGCGACCTGGCGTCGGCGGTGGAAGCCGGGAAAGCCGCGATTGCCAAGAGTGTCCGCCTCCCCGAGGGTTATCACATCACCTGGGGTGGTGAATACAACGAATACACGGCGGCCAGAAAGCAGTTGGCGATCATCGGGCCACTGGCGATCCTGCTGATCCTGCTGATCCTGTTCGCCCTTTACGGCAACTTCAAATTCCCAGCCATCATTGTCTTTGGCGTCGTGATGACGCCGATCGGCGCGATCGTAGCTTTGAAGCTGACGGGAACGCCCTTTTCAGTCTCCTCCGGGCTGGGGTTACTGGCGCTGCTGGGTGTATCGGTGGAAACCGCGGTGATCCTGGTTTCCTATATCAACAAGCTGCGCCTGGAAGGCAAAGACATCTACACCGCCACCTACGAAGCCTCCCTGCTGCGTTTGCGTCCCATCCTGATGACCGGGCTGGTGGCCTGCCTGGGATTGTTGCCGGCGGCGCTCTCCACGGGCGTCGGATCGGACACCCAGAAGCCGTTTGCAATCGTCATTGTGACGGGTCTGCTGTCGCGTCTGCTGCTGGGCCTGTACGTCAACCCGGTGCTGTACCAGCTTGCCGCGCGGCCGGGAGACACGCTGCAGGTATAGTTCCGCAGCGGCCGGACTCCATTTATTCCGGCGCGTTATCGCGGCACGCTACCGCAACAAGCTCAGCCGCACCGCACGCGCCATCACGGCGTAGCCTTCCGGGTCGGGATGCAGGTGATCGCCGCAATCGAGATTAGGGCGCAGGCGGTCCGGGTGGCGCGGATCGCGCATGACTTTATCGAAATCGATCACCGCATCAAAGTGTCCGGCCGCCCTGATCCAGCGGTTTACGGCTTGCCTATCGGCCTCGGTAGGCGCTCCGGGATGGTAATAACCGGAACCAACGAACGGCATGATGGTGCAGCCGATGATGCGCAGGTGCGCGGCGTGGGCGCGCGCAATCATTTGCCGGTAGGAGGCGATCATGCGCCGCACCAGGCGCGCGTGCTCCGCCGGCGAAACCGGATGCGCGATGGTCAGGCCGCCAAGATCGTTTACGCCTTCCAGCACCAGCACGTCACGCACGCCGGCACGCGCCAGCACGTCGCGATCAAAGCGGGCCAGCGCGTTGGGGCCAAGGCCGTCAGTAAGCAGGTGATTGCCTCCGATACCCACGTTGAGAACGCCAACGTTCTTCAGCTCGCGATCCGCCTGCATACGACGCGCTAAGTCGTCGGGCCAGCGGTTGTTGCCGTTGGTGGTGGCGGCATGGCCGTCGGTAATCGAGTCACCGAGGATCACCACAGAGAAAGCGTGGGAACGAGCCGCCGGCACGTCCACTTCAGACAGGAAGTACCAGTGCTCAACCGTGCGGGGGGCGGCCAATGAGGCGGCCGCGGCGTGATTGCCGTTGACAAAGTACGTCGTCTCGCGCGAGCCCGGATGACCGGTTTGCCGGCGCGGCATGCGGCGCAGGTGGAACGAGATCGCCAGATTGGCCAGCGGCCGCACCGGAAACGCAATCGGGTCGGAGAGGTAGTCGGCGCCCGCCGGGACGGTCACGCTGGTCCGTCCGGAAAAGGTGACGCGCCGCTGTGTCGCGGTATCCACACTCGAACCGGCCAGGGGGCGCGCGACATACACATCATCAAAGCGCAGCGGCGCCGTGCCAAAGGCGTTCGAAAGGCGTATGCGGACCTGATTGCCGCCCGTGGACAGATGCACGACCTGGCGCAAGGTGAAATCACCGGGCATGGGAGGAAGGGCGTTTTGCGGCTCGGGAATCTGTTGTCCGGCAGCCCAGCTTCCCACCCAGGACGTGCGCCGATGCGCGCCGGAGTTTGGCGCGGCGGCAAGAGTGGCGGTCAACAAGAAGAGGGAGAGCAGCAGGCGGTAGCCGGTTGTGTTTCGCATACACGTAATGAGGTGTGTTCCCTTCCCCCAACATTGTAGGGGAGCCTGCAAGAGGTGTTTCACTGCATAAAACGCGCTTAGTCGCCCAAGGGCAAGGCGGCTTCAACGACGCCTAGGCATTCTCCCAGTCCAAGGTACAGCTCGCCGCGCTCGCACCAGCCGCGCAGGATGACCTCATCGCCATCTTCCAGAAAGCGGCGCTGCTCGCCGGTGGGCAAGGTGAGGGGCTGCGCGCCGCGCCAGGTGCGTTCCAGCAGGCAGCCGCGTTCGCCTGGAGTAGGACCGGAGATGGTGCCACTGCAACACATATCCGCTGGGCGAAGGTTGCAGCCGTTGCTGGTGTGGTGGGTGAGCATCTGCGCAAAGGTCCAGTACAGGTTGCGGGTGTTGCCCTCGCTGACGCGCAGCGGCGCCATGCCGTCGCGGCGCATCCGCTGGCTGCGCAACAGCACTTCTACCTGAATGTCCAGACCTCCGCGCGCGCGGTTCTCTTCGCCGTCCAGGTATGGAAGCGGCGGGGGATCACCATCGGCACGCGGAAAAGCGGGCGCGCGGAAGGGCTGCAGCGCCTCCCAGGGCGTCACCCAGGGCGCCATGCTGGTGGCAAAGTTTTTGCTCAAGAAGGGGCCGAGAGGCTGGTACTCCCAGGACTGCAGATCGCGCGCCGACCAGTCATTGACCAGGCACACGCCGAAGATGTGGTCCTCGGCCTGGCTGAGCGCAATCGGGTGTCCTGGCGCGTTGCCCGGCCCGGTAATCGCGGCCAGTTCCAGTTCGTAATCGAGCATCGCGCTGGGCTGAAACACCGGCGCTTCGGCCCCGGCGGCCAGCACTTGTCCCCACGGCCGCCGCGCCGGGCTGCCGCTTAAAACGATCGAGGATGTGCGCCCGTGGTAGGCGATCGGCACGTACTTGTAGTTGGGCAGCAGCGGATTTTGCGGACGGAACATCGATCCCACGTTGGTGGCGTGATGAATCGACGCGTAGAAATCCGTGTAGTCGCCGATGGTGAGCGGCATAAGCAACTCAACGCGATCCAGCGGCAGCAGACAGTGCCGGACGGAATCCCGGTGCGGGTACTCTTCCGAGAGCACGCGCAGGAGGACCTGCCGCAGCGCGCGCCAGGCCGCCGGGCCCAACTCCGCCAGTTCATTCAAATGCGGGCAGCGGAGAGAAAACAGAATGTGATCGTCGAGCCCGGAAAAAAAATCCTGCGCCTGACACGCTCCCAGATCCAAAACCGAGTCGCCGATCGCCACCCCCAGGCGCGCATCACTGGAAGAGGGGTGGCGAAAGACCCCGTAAGGCAAGTGATAGAGGGGAAAGGAACAGTGGGCGTTATTGGCGGAGGCCAACCAACTGCGCACAGGTATTGGTTGTTCTTCCATGATGGGTTAGTGCTCTTGCCCAAATAACAGCGCGCATTCCGCCAATGGTTCGATGAAGGAACAGGAGCCAAACGATGCCGGAAAGTCCTGCCGCGCCTGCCGCAACAACGGTGTCGAAAGGTGCAAATTCCGCCAGGTGGCGCCGGCATCATCGAATTGAAAGGCGCTGGCATCGCGCTCCTCCAGGAGTTCGACGAGCGCGGATTGCGGCGCCCCCGGCGACACCCCCCGCGCGGCGGCATAGGTCCACGCAGCGGCCAGTAAGAAGTTGATTACGCCATGCATCAGGCAGGGCGGCTGGCCCGCATCCGGCGCATGGGTTCCCCGCAGGGCGTGATGCAGCCCCGCCGTCGCCTTCCAAGGTACGCCTATCCGCGCCACCAGCAGGAGAAAGGCGGCGAGTTCTTGCGGCGGCGGAAAGGCCGCGGCAGTCAAACCTCCTGTGCGGATCTTGACGTGCGCGCCCCGCCGCGCCACCTGCTGCACACGGTTTTCCAGCTCTTCCCCGGGCGCCACTTCAATGAACACCCGCAAACGCGCAGGCCAGCGCGCTTCTTCTAATTCGCCAAAGTCGTTGAACCTCACCTCGATGGTGTCCACCTTCGTTTCCCGTTCGAGCCAGCGTTCATCGAGATCCAGCAACTCACTCCCGGAACCCACCACCAGGGCCACGGGACCAATGTTGCCGCCCTTGGGATGGGCGCGGCGGGCTTCGACGAACTCTCGCCAGTGCGCGGCGGGCACAATCAGGCGGCCGAGAGCCCAGCGCTCCACGCCCTCTTTATAGCCAACAAACTGCCGTACGGTCTGCTCCATCGACTGGCGCGCCGGCGGAAACAGCCCCGCATAATCAATCGCGCCTGCCAGCAGCGCCCGCAGGCTGGCGGGTAAACGCGCAGGCTCCGGCAGATGGGCAAGGGTATTCAACGCGGCTCTCCCTCGGTCGGATCGGCTGTGAGGGGCGCCGCCTGTGATGGCCGGTCGCCGTTGCCCAAGCCGGGCGGAGGAGCGTTTTCGTCATCCACCCAGGAGAGGAAATAATGCTGATCCTCGACCTGCAGGGCCTGCTCGCTAACATGCAGCGGACGGAAGGTATCAACCATCACGGCCAGTTCCTGCGTCGCCTTTTTCCCGATGGAAGCTTCGGTGAGACCGGGATGCGGACCGTGAGGAATGCCGTCCGGATGCAGTGTCAGCGAGCCAAACTCCACGCCCTTGCGGCTCATGAACTCCGCGCTGGCGTAGAAGATCACTTCATCCGACTCCACGTTGGAATGGTTGTAGGGGGCGGGAACGCTCTGCGGATCGAAGTCGAATGGACGCGGGCAAAACGAGCAGACCACAAAGCCGTCACCCTCGAACGTCTGGTGGGTGGGCGGCGGCAAATGGAACCGCCCCACGCGCGGCTCGAAGTCGTGAATGTTGAGCGCCCAAGGGTAGTAATAGCCATCCCAGCCGATCAGATCAAAGGGGTGGTGGTCCAACACCAGTTCCGTCAGCTCATTCGCCTTCTTCACCACCAGGCGAAAGTCCCCCTTCTCGTCATGCGTGACCAGATGTTCAGGAACCCGTATGTCGCGTTCGGAAAAAGGAGCGTTTTCCATGAGCTGCCCAAACTCGTTGCGGTAACGCTTTGGAGTGCGGATCGCTCCCGTGCTCTCGATGACCAGCAACCGGGCGGACCCGTCCTGCAAGCGGTACTGGTGCAGAATGCCGCGCGGAATCACCAGGTAATCGCCCTCGCGGAACGGCAGCTCACCCAAGGGCGTGGCCAGCACGCCGCCGCCTTTGGCGACGTAGACCAACAGATCGGCCTGGGCATTGCGGTAGAAGAACTCGTCGCTCTGCGCCGGCTCGACGACGGAGAGCGCCACATCCTGGTTGAACAGGAGCGGCACCGGATCGAGGGTGGGGCTGCCGGTGGCGGTCAGCTTGCCGGTGCGGAAGTGGCGGTGGCGGAAGGCCGCGCCGGTTTCCGCATGCCAGTGCAGTTCGCGCAGCTTGCGGATACTCTTCACGCGGGTGGGCGCCGCCAGATGGTAGAGCAGCGAGGAGAGGCCGGTAAAGCCATGGTTGCCGATCAGCTCCTCGGTGTAGAGCGAGTGGTCGGGCTTGCGAAACACGCTATGCCGTTTGTGCGGCACGGTTCCAAGCTGGTGGTAGCGGGGCATGCGCGCCTCCTCCGTTCACAGGTTGCCGCGCCGCGCCTGTTCGCGTTCAATGGCTTCAAACAAGGCGCGGAAGTTGCCCTTGCCGAACCCCTTGCTGCCCTTGCGCTGAATGATTTCATAGAAGAGCGTGGGGCGGTCTTCAACCGGCTTGCTGAAGATTTGCAGCAGGTAACCATCCTCATCGCGGTCCACGAGGATGCCCAACTGCTGAATCCGAGCCATGGTCTCGTCGATCGTGCCCACACGTTCGGGCAGCAGCTGGTAATAGGCGTCGGGCACGCGCAGAAACTCCACCCCATTGGCCTGCAGCGCGGTGACGGTGTGGATAATATCGTTGGTCAGCAAGGCGATGTGCTGCACGCCGGGCCCTTCATAAGCGTCCAGGTACTCGTCAATCTGGCTTTTTTTGCGGCCCGCCGCCGGTTCGTTGATGGGGAACTTGATCGAGTAGGAATCGTCGGACATGACAACGCTCATCAAGGCGCTGTACTCGGTGGAAATATCCTTGTCGTCAAAGCTGATGAAGCGTTTGAAGCCAAGCACGTTACTGTACCAGGCGGCCCACTCGTCCATGGCGCCGAGCTCGACGTTGCCCACAGCGTGATCGATGCGCAAGATGCCCACCGCCTCGGTTGGCAGCGGCGCCTCGACAAAGCCGGGGAGAAAGACGCCCTGGAAACCGTGGTAGGAGATAAACGAGTGCAGCGTGTCGCCGTAGGTATGGATGGCGGCGCGACAGACCGTTCCCGGGCTTCCCGGCGGCAGCTCGCTGCCAATGCTGTGCGGTTCAATGGCGGGACGCGCGCCGCGCGCCAGGGCGGCGTTATAGGCCTGCACCGCGTCGTCGACTTCAAAGGCCAGGTCGAAGACGCCATCTCCATGGCGCCCCACGTGCTCCGCTTCGGCGGAGGCGGGGCGCAAGGGCGTGGTAATCAGAAAGCGCGCCTTGCCCTGCTCGAGCAGATACGAGGCGAAGTCGCGGTTGCCGGTTTCCAATCCGCTATAGGCCACCTGCGAGAAGCCAAACGCCTTGCGATAGTAAAAGGCCGCCTGCTTGGCGTTGCCGACCAGAAACTGCACATGGTGAATACGCTTCAGTTTGAACGGGTGGGTAGCGTTGGGGTTAGAACCAGTTCCCGGATCGAGAACGGCGGTGGAGTTGTTGGTGTCCATGGAACACCTTCCTGCTATAGGGCTATGGTAACGCCGGAGCGGCTGGCGGAAGTAGCTGGCACGCTGGGCTATAGGTTACCGACCGGCTGGCCGGGCGCGGTTCACGCCCCCATTCGCCGGCTTAGCTTAGTGGTGGCCGCCTTCGGATGCGAGCAGTTCTTTGGCGGTGTCCGGGATCTGGGCCAGGCGGCGCGCGGATTCTTCCGTACCCAGGCAAGCGGGGGAAAGCCCCGGAATCTGTTGCGGAGGCATTTCGCCACCCCTGGAGCGCTTATCGGCTTTTTGGGACTATTCGCCCTTTGGGTGCAGGCTCTCGCGCCTGCCCTTGGCCATTTACGACTACCGCTTCAATAACTCAGATGCAGTCCTGGGGGCTCAAGGGGTCTGCCGCCGAACTTCGGCGCATCCAAATTGGGAATCCTTCTTATGCCCGCGACTCGACCCCAGATCGCTCATCCGCCCAGCACCCTGCCACGCTCATCAGTTGTCAGTTGCCGGTTGTCAGTTGTCTGTGGGGCATTGCCAGGGCTGGCGGCGCGCATGAGCTCGGCAGGAACGCGGCTGGGCGTTGCGGGTGAGTTGCATTGCAGTCATTGTATACAGCAACACTCGATGGTGAACTGTGAGCTGAGCGCTGTTACCTGTTTCGCCGGGAACTGACCACCGGCTGCGCCGGCCTCAGGCGGCCCCGAACAGCCGTTCCAGCAGCAGCACCGGATCGTGATCGGCCGGGCGGTTTTGCGCTTGTCGCAGGCGCTGGCGGTCCAACTGCTCGCGAACGCTTACAGCGGTGCAGGCATCGCAAGCGACGGAAACCACCTCCGGCTGGTTCTGGGCGGCACGGAACCAAACCCGGTCGGCAATCACCCCAATGAAGGTGCCACCACCGAGTTCCACACGCCGGCGCATGAACTCGCGGAGCGCGGGGTCCACCGCAATATTGGTTTTGCTGAGACTTCTCTCTGGCGCGGCCAGGGCGCTATGCACGGCGCAGGCTTCCAGCAGGGCCAACACCTCGGAGCCGACTGGGGCGGAAGCGGTCAGCAGGGGACAGTTCAGGGTTAAGCTATGCTGCGCAGCAAGCCCATTCCAGAGCTCTTCCAATTGCAAGGCAGCCCGGAAGGCGCGCTCTTTCCAGAGCATCAACACCAGCTCGCCCCAGACCACCAAGCGGCCGCCTCGCCGCTCCGCAGCGCGCCGGCCGCATTGCAGCAACTGTTCCGCTTGCGCCAGGAAACGCTCCTGTTGAAGCCGCTTGCCATCCCACAGCCCAGGCAGCATCTCTTCCGCGCTATAGAGTTGAACACGGGCACTGGGCTGCGGCGGCAAAGGAAGGATTTGATGGAGCACGTTGAGCCGCGGCGGCGCGACAATGGCCACCATCACGTCCCCCTGAGCCAGCACCGCCTGGGTCTGGCTGACGAGGTCGGCAGCGATGGCGGAATTTGTGTGAAAGAGCCGGAGAAAGTGGCAGTGAGCTGCGTCTGGATGCATTGTGTCCCCGGCAAAACGCGTATCGGAATTTTGCCAGGCCCGGGAGATACGTCACAGAAGGGGACAACAGGGCCCGTTCAGGGACACAAATATCGGCGGCAGGCACTTTAATGGAAGATGCCGCCACCCAAAATAGCGTTGCCTCTTTGATCAGTTTTTAATCCGGAATGATCAGCTTCGGTTTGAGAGTGGGGTCCAGCAGCTTGCGAAGCGCGTGGGCCAGTTCGGTGCCGCGGTAGGGTTTTTGCAGGCGCAGGGCCCGCCCGGAGGCCAACCAGGGCTGCAGCCGGTCCCAGGAAAGGTCCTCGGCGTAGCCGGAAGTGAAGACCACCGGCAGGTCCGGACGCAGGGCCACCATTTCCAAATAGGCGTCAGGGCCGGTCTGGGTGGGCATGACCACGTCGGTAACGACTACGTCAATCGACTCCGGGGCGCGGCGGAACAGCTCGACGGCCTCAACCCCGTTTTGCGCCTGGATGACCTTGTAGCCGAGCCGCTGCAGCGCGGTCTCGGTCATGCGGCGCACAGCGGTATCGTCGTCGGCGAGCAGGACGCATTCCGTTCCCAGGGGCAGGCCCCTGGGAGTGCCGGAATCACTCTGGTAAGCGGCGCTGCCACTCTCCGGCAACCGCACGCGGAACAGCGCGCCCTGGCCAAGGTTGCTCTCCGCTTCCAGCGTTCCGCCGTGTTGTTTGATGATGCCCATTGCGGTGGAGAGTCCCAGGCCGGTGCCTTTGCCAACTTCCTTGGTGGTAAAGAAGGGCTCGAAGACGTGCCGCAATATTTCCGGGGGAATGCCCGGCCCGCTGTCCTGCACTTCGAGAACAACTTCCGCGGTGGACGCATGGCGGCGGGTGGTAATCCACAAGCGGCCGCCCTCCGGCATGGCGTCGCGGGCGTTGAAGCAGAGGTTCATCAGCACCTGCTCCAACTGCGAACCGTCCGCGTGGACGTTAGGCAGTGATGGATGCAGTTCGAGCAGCAACTCGACCCTCGGCCCCAACCCCTTCTGCAGGAGGGGCAGCACATCATGGACCAGTTGATTGAGATTGAGATCCATTTTCTTTAAGGGCTGCTGCCGCGCGTAGGCCAGCAACTGCTGAGTAAGAGCGGCGGCGCGCGTGGAGTTCTCGCGGATATGCTGGAAGTAGGCGTGCGCGGTGGAATCTTGCGGCGACATCTCCTCGCCCATTTCCGCCCAGCCCAGGATGGCGGCCAGCACGTTATTAAAGTCGTGGGCGATGCCACCGGCCAGTTTTCCCAGCCCCTCGAAACGCTCCAACTGTTGAATACGTTTTTCACTCTCCTGATGTTCCCGGCGGCGCTGCGATTCCTGCAGTTCGCGCTCAATGGCGGGAATCAGGCGGGCGGAACGGTCTTTGAGGATGTAATCCTGCGCGCCAGCCCGTATGGCCTGCACCGCGGTTTCCTCGCCGATGGTGCCGGAGAGGAAGATGAAGGGGAGTTCGGCGCTGTGCTTGCGAACGATTTCCAGAGCAGCGGCGCCGCTGAAGCCAGGAAGGGTGAAATCGCAGATCACCATATCCCAAGGGGTGGGGCTACCCAGCGCGCGCCGCAACTCGTCGGCGGTGGCGGCGCGTTCGTGCGTGACCTGGTAGCCGGCGCGGCTAATGGTGCGCAGCATGAGCTGCGCGTCCTGCTCATTGTCTTCAACGAGCAACAGTTTCAGGTGCGACTTGAGTGCTTGTTGGGTCGCCATGTTCCTGTCCTTGGGCGGGACGAGGTACGGCACTGCTTCCACCTATTGGAGAATGCGAAAAGTCAATTGTCAACTTAGAAGCGCTTGAAATCCGCGGAAATTCACGCAGAAGTCGCCAAGCAATTCGCGCAAACGGCGCGGTCCCCCATACTTCAACATGCAATACGACAGGGACACTGCAATGGTTTCATGAATGATTCCGGTTTCATGAATGATCACGAGTGCAGTTGCCTGTTCAGCGGGTCAGGTAACTGCGGCGGGTGAGGAATGAAATGAGTGCGCTGGCGTTTCGTAAATCCATCCCGGCCGGGCAGTCAGTTGGAATGAAGGATATTTTCGGATGCTTAGACCCTGGAGGGAAGTAGGCAGGTGCACGGGGTTCGGCGCGGCCGCGTTTATTCCACTGCATCGGTGTCCGGCCGAAGCTGGAGGTTCGAAGTCGGTTCTGTTCGGGCCTGGCGCTTCTCTTGACACACGGTTGCTTGTATCCGGCGCTGGTGAAAACCTCCGGCGCGCACCGGCTGGCGCCGGGGCCCCGTCCCGCCTGCTTCGGAGCTGGACGTGGACTGCGAGGCGGGACGGGGCGTGGAGGCTGCGCGGCTTTTCTTTCTTTCTCTTCTTATTGTGCGGAGGCTGACCCGGCATACGCGCTTCGCGCTATGCCGGGCTAGTCTTGCCCGGCGCCGAACGTTGTCTCTTTCCTTGGCATGCTGGCAGGCGCGCGGGCTGGGACGCAGTACCGCGTTGGCACGGCCGCTTTTATTTCACTGCATCGTCGTCCGGCCGAAGCTGGAGGATTCTGGCCGCGCTTCACTAGCCCGAGTTCGTCACACAACGGGGCTTCTGTGATCAGGCGGCATGCGGCTTTTCCTGTTGAGAAAAGCCGCACTCTTCGCGGCCGCGCTGCGGTGCGCAACGCAAGGGGCTTTGTCGAGGGGGATTGCACGATTCATGCGACGGCGGATTACGCGTCGCTGCGCTCGCTACACTTGATCGCTCTGCTTTGGTGAACCCGGCATACGCGCTTCGCGCTATGGCCCAGGGTTCGTCAGCCAGGCAGCACGTTGAGTCCATATGTCATGCGGCTTTTCCTGAAAGAAAAGCCGCACCCTGCTCTGGCGTGAGGGCGCGTTGGGATGACGAACCAGGGCTGCCGGGCTAGTCTTGCCCGGCGCCGAACGTTGTCTCTTTCCTCGGCGCGCTGGCCGCGCGGGCTGGGACGCAGTACCGCGGCGGGTGGCGGCTTGGGGATTCCTGGATTGCGGTGAGACACGTGCAAACCTTCCCTTCCTTCCGCTGTCCTGACTTTGCCTTTCAACTCGCGTCGAAACCCGTCGCGTCGCCAGCGGTGCGGGACATAAACGGCCGAACCTTCGCTACGACTTCGGCCTGCGATCTCGAACTCGCAAGCAGTTCGACTCGGCCCTGGCTCGCTCTGATTTTGCGTTTCAACCGTTTCAACTCGCGTCGAAACCCGTCGGGGTGTGTTCGTCGTTCCCTGCTAGAATGGGGCCATGCGCAGGCCGCTTACCCGCGATCGCATTATTGAGGCGCTGCAGTCTCTACCCGCGGACAGCACCGTCGATGACGCGATTGAACGCCTCGTCTTCCTGGCCAAGATCGAGCAGGGCCTGGCGGAACTGGAAAGCGGCGAGGGCGTTTCCCACGCAGAGGCCAAGCGCAGCTTTGGGCTATGATGCGCATCCTCTGGTCGCCGCAGTCGTTGCGCGATCTCCACGCTATTCACGACTTCATCGCCAGCGACTCCGAAAGTTATGCGGATCTGGTTCTTGCCAATATCTTTGCCGCCGTTGAGCGGCTGCTTCGGTTCCCGCACTCCGGAAGGATGGTACCCGAGAAAAACGATCCGAGAATCCGGGAAGTTCTCGTCGGGCGCTTCCGTGTCGTATACCGCGTGGGAGAAGAGAGTCTCGAAATAGCAACCGTTTTTGCCGCTTCTCGAAAATTCCCGGACGGGTTCTGACGCTACCCTGCCTCGGAGGCACGGCCTCGTGTCCTGAGCCGCCCGCCGGCATTGCTTCCTGGCGGGTCGCTGGCACGTTCTCCAGTGGGAACGTGAAGCCACCGATGCCGGGCTCCTCTCCCCCGCGAGGGAGCCGCCCTTCGGAATTTAGCGGCCCTACACCTGCGATTTCCTCCCGCAGGGAGGACTCGGTGGCTCGCTCCTCTCGTGGGCCGCAGCAGGCCGGCTGGCGCCGGGGCCCGTCCCGCCTGCTTCGGAACTGGACGTGGACTGCGAGGCGAGACGGGGCGTGGAGGCTACGCGGCTTTTCTCCCTCTTCTTGTTGTTGTGCGGAGGCTGACCCGGCATACGCTCGCTTCGCTCACTATGCCGGGCTAGTCTTGCCCGGCGCCGAACGTTGTCTCTCTCCTTGCCATGCTGGCAGGTGCGCTGGCTGGGACGCAGTACCGCGTGGGCGGGCGATGGTCAGTGGTCGGTTGTCAGTTGTCGGTTGTCAGTGGGGCGTTGCCAGGGGTTGGCGGCACACATGAGGTTGGCGGTTTTCCTGGCGGTTTTCCCACTCAACAAAAGACGTTGAGGGGCACCCGACTGGTGGAGATCACAGTGCACAGTGCACAGTACACAGTGCACCGTGGGGCTTTGCCATTGGTCGGCGGCGCGGCTAACCGTGGCTAACGTGGCGCTTAACACGCTACGTTTAGGGGGGCGCCCTGTTGGGGGGCGCCGTGGGTGGCGGAGATGTTGGCGCCGGCGGCGGTTAGTTCTTTTTCCAATTGCATTGCGCGGTGGTTGCCGGTGTGTTCGCGGAGGAAGCGGTCCCGGGCGGCTCGCCCCATGCGCTCCAGCTTGCCGCTGTCATAGTCGCTCAGCGCGTTTACCACGTCATCGGCGTTGCGGGCGATCAGGATTTCGCGGCCCGGCTCGAACACCTCCTCAATTCCCGCCCACTCGTCACTCATGACCGGCACGCCGCAGGAGGCCGCTTCAAACAGACGGATCGACGGCGAGTAGCCTACCTCCACCATGGCGCGGCGCGTGAGGTTCAAATGTAGACGGCAGGCATGGTAAAAGCTGGGATGCTGGTGCGGCGATATATGGTAGAAATTGCAGACGTTCGGCGGCCACTCGGCAATGTCGGGAAACAGCGGTCCCGCAACGATAAACCGCAGATGACCCAGGCGCGCCGCCGGGTCCAGCAGCAGCTCCTTTAATTTGGGCTGGCGGTCCGCCGCGTAGGTTCCCATGTAGCCCAGATCCCAGGCGTACTCCGGCAGGCCCTCATGCGGCAGGTAAATATCCGGATCGGCGGAGCAGTAGAAGGCGCGCGGACGGCGCACTCCAAACTCCTTTTCCAGAACCTCCAGCAACGGTCCGCCGGTGAAGCTCAAATACAGGTCCAACTTCGGGAGGTGCGCGGGCCGCAGATACGTGCACTCCTGTTTGCGGAGGGTAGTGACGGTGATTGGAGTATCAATGTCGTAAAAGCCCACTGGGCAGTCGAGCTTTCCGGAGCCCTCGCCGAAGATCTCGTCCAGAATGGTCAGCGCGTCAGGGCAGTAAGAGCCCACGATGACCGCGTCCGCGGTGCGCATTTCGCGCCAGGCAGCGGAGCGCACCTCGTCCCACTGCTCGTAGAGGTGCAGACGGGCGAAGGGCGGGTTGGGCATGTCGCGGTTGGAGGCGTACCACTCCACGTTGCGTTCGAAGAAGTGGACCTCGTGACCGCGGCGGTGCAGCGCCTTGAGCAGACTGCGGTAGGTGGTGGCGTGTCCGTTGCCCCAGGAGGAGGAGAGAGTCAGGCCGAAGATCACCAGTTTCATAGATCAACCCGGTTACGGAAGACGCCCAAACGCTTTCTTTGTGGCGACGGCGCCCACTCAACAAAAAACGTTGAGTGGCACCCGGCCGCAAAAATCACCAGTTTCATAGATCAACGAGGCACGGCCTCGTCTCCCAGGCCGCCCGTTCGCCATGTACGCGTACCCTGCACGCTGCCTGGGTTCAGGCCACGGTTTGCAGGGGCATGGTTACACCGGCTAACAATTTGTGGACCTCCTGGGCGCGGGCGGCGTAGGTGTGATGGGCCAGGGCGCGCAGGCGCATGCGGGCGCCGATCTGGCGGGCGGCGGCGGCGTCCACCTGGTCGAGCCAATCGACGACGGCGGCGCCACTTTTGGCGACAAGGATCTCCCTGCCCGGCTCGAAAAACATTTCAATACCCTGCCAGGCGTCAGTAATAAGGCAGGCGCCGGCGCCGGCCGCCTCGAAGACGCGTGTGGGGGGCGAGAATCCATAGCTGGCCATGGAGTCGCGGTTGATGTTGAGAACGCAACGCGCGGAGCAGTTGAGCACGTTGTGCAGTGCGGTGGGGGCGTGGCCAATGTAGCGCACGTTTCCCGGCAATGGGGCGTTGCCCCATCCCTCGCCGGCGAGCACAAAGCTAAGGGACGGCCGGCTTTCGGCGGCGCCGAAGAAGTACTCGCGCACGCGCGCCTCGCGGTCGGGGAGGCGATGGCCGACAAACAACAGGTCGCAGGCATAACGCTCGTCAGGAGGCACAGGGTGGTGCGTTTCGGGATCAAAGGCGTTGTAGACGGGATGGCAGTTGCGGGCGTCGAGCCGCAAGTAATGCTCGATCACCGGGGCGCCGCCTCCATAGGTAAAGATGAAGTCGTACTGCGGAATCAGGGCGCGCATGGGGTGATGCGGGTTCTTCTCGATGGCGGAGAGGGTCGCGGGCGCGTCCACATCCCAGAAGGCGGTCATCGGCTGGAAGCCGGTGGGCGCCTGCTCGGCGGCTTCCAGCACCGCCGCTTCCAGGAAATCGTCATCGGCGCCGACGCCGCTGTGCTTGATGATCAGATCCGCCCCCTGCGCCTCGCGCAGCAATTGCAGCAGTTCATTACGGCTGCGGTAGACGCGGCAGCTCGCATAAGGGGGATCCTGAGCGAGGTCGCGGTGGCGCTGGCGGTTGTAGATATCCGGTTCGGCGAAGGTCACGTGATAGCCGAGGCGGTACAGGTACTTGTAAATGCCGCGGTAATAGGTGGCCGCGCCGTTCCAATACGAGGAGACCAGGCTGGAGCCAAAGACAAATAGTTTCATGCGATGTGGCGGCATATCTCTTCCAGTTGTTGTGCGCGATGGGCGCAGGTGTGACGGGCGAGCACGGTCTGTCTGCCCCGCTCGCCAAGGGCTTGAAGGGCTTGCGGCTGCCGCAATAAATCGGCAATGGCGGCCTGCATTTCGGCGCCGCTGGCGGCAACCAGGTAGTCTTCCCCGGGCTGAAACAGTTTTTCGTCGTCGCTCCAGGGGGAGCAGAGCAGCGGAATGCCGCAGGCCAGCGCCTCGAAGACGCGAATGGTGGGAATGCCGCCCAGCCCGCGCGTGTAAGGGCCGCGGGGGATGTGCAGGGTGAGGCCGCTGCGGGCATAGGCGCGGGCGGCGCTGAGATTGGCGAGATAGCCGCCATAACGCACGCCATGAGCATCGAGGGCGGCGCGCGCGTGCTCCGGATAGCGCACGCCATGCACCAGGAAACGGGCGTCAGAAAGGGCGCGCGCCGGCCGCAGCAGGTATTCGTGAAGTTCGCGGGTGCGCTCCTCGTCTCCCCAGTTGCCGATCCAGACCACTTCCTGTTGCCGTTGCTCGCCGGACAGCGGCTTGAAGTGGTCCACATCGGCGGCCTCGTGCAAGGTGAAGGAATTGCGTACCTTGAAGTCCCGTTCGTAGATGCGCCGGATGCTTTCGCCAAAGGCCAGCACGCCGTCCAGCTCCGGGAGCGGCAGGCGCCGGATGGAGGCCGGATCGCTGAAGGCGCGGTGGTGGGTGTCGTGCAGCAGCAGGCGGAAGGCGTAGCGCCGCCGCAAGTGCAGCAGGAAATGCCAGAGTCCCAGATCGTTCCACTCGTGGACAATCACCAGTTCGACATCGCGCAGCTCGTGCTCGATCGAATGCACCAGCCAAGGAGTCTGAGCGGTGCCGTTGAGCGTGCCGCGCAGCGCGGGATGCAGATGGGGAGGCTCTTCCTTTGGAGGCAAGGCGTAGAAGCGAATGAGCAGCTCGGGATAGCTGGCGCGGAATTCGCGGATGGAGGCAGCGGCGCGCGCCTGCTCCTGTTCCCACAGGTTGCGCAGCGACCAGCCCCCCAGCGGATCGGGAAGCGCCTCGTAGAGGAGCAGCTCATGGCCGCGGCGCTGCAGGGCGCGCGCCCAGCCACGCAGGAAATGGGCGTTGCCGTGGTTCCAGTCGGAGACCCAGGAGTGGGCGAAGATGGCGATCTTCACGAGGCCACCTCCTCGGGCAGGGGGGCTGGGGGCTGGCGCTCCTCTCGCGACTGGAGCAACTCCGCGTAGAGTTCCAGATAGCGGTCAGACATACGGTTGGCGCTGTAGAGGTCGCGAGCACGGCGGTAACACTGGTTGGCGATGCGCTGGCAAAGCTCGTCGTCACCGGCGAGTTCCCTGAGGCGGGCGACGAGGTCGTCGCCATCGTTGACCTTGAAGTACAGGGCGGCGTCGCCCCAGACCTCGCGCAGGCTGGCGATATCGTTCGACAGCAGCGCGCAGCGGGAGAGCGCCGCCTCCAGCGGCGCCAGGCCAAAGGGCTCGTAGCGGCTGGTGGCGACGTAAATGCGCGCGCGGGAGAGCAACTGGACGAGCCGTGGGGCGGGCTGTTGTCCCAGGAACTCGAGGTTCTCCAGCCCCGGCAGCGGACGCTCGCCCAAGGTGGGGTGGCGCGTGGAGCCGGCCAGCTTCACGGTGAGCGGCAAGCCGGAGCGGCAGAGAAGGGTGATCTGTTTGGCGCTGTCCCACAGGCGACCCAGGGCGAGCGCATAGTTCTCTTTGCTTATATATGGATTGAAGAGTGCGGGGGTGCGGCCGTTGCTGATGACTCTGGCTGGGCGACGTGTTCCGGTTTCCGCGGGCGGCGCGTCGAGGGCGTAGCTCCAATCGAAGCTGAGGCGCAGGTCGCGGAGCACGTCATGGGTGGGCGCCACCACCACCGAGGCGTGCTGCAGGGAGCGGCGCACCAGATCGGCGTACCAGGCATGGAAATGACTTTGAGGAGGACGCTCGCCGTAAACGGCGCGCCACCAGGAGACGACATCGCTATGCGCGACCAGGAGAGTAGGGAGAGGGAAACCGGCGGCGGCGAAGGCGTATTGATTGGTGTGCAGCAGATCGGGAGCGGTTTCCGCAATGATGCGCGAGAGCATTTCGGTGGCGGTGGCGACGTCTTCCTCGGCGTCGTCCATCCACTCGAGACGAAGCGGGGTAGGGCGGAAGTCCACCTGCAAGCCGCGCAGCCAGCGCAGTTCCTCATCCGGCAAGAGATCGCCGAAGCTGACCAGCGTGACGCGGCAGCCGCGTGCGCATAGTCCGCTGACCAGTTCCTGGGTGTACTGCCAGACGCCTCCGACCGTGTCGGTCGTCATCAAAATGTGCATGGGTTTATGGGAACCAGGCCGATTGCCGCGGCCGGGGTCCCGCTCCTCCCTCAACCTATAGTCAGCGGGGTGCTCTTCACTCGTTCTCTCCACTCTTGTGCCTCTCGACGATCTCTCCTTGTGGATCCCCTCAGCTCCTTCGATTCAACCGGTGAGGCCATAGCGGGCCAGCTCCACAGTGGCCTGCGCGAGTTTTTGTTTGTCGGGCGTGGCGCGGCCGGCCTGCTCGCGCAGCCAATCGGCCAGTTCACGCAGCCCGTCTTCCAGCCGCACCTGGGGCTGGTAGCCGAGTTGGGCGCGCGCGGCGGCGATATCGGCAATGCAATGGCGTATGTCACCCATGCGGAAGCGCGCCGTCATCTCCGGCTCGACCGGCAGCTCCATGGCCGCGGCCAGGGCGCGGGCCAGCTCGCCAATCGAGATGGGGCGTCCGGAGGCGATGTTGAAGGCGCGGCCGGTCACGTCGCGGCGCTCGACCGCGGCGCGGCAGGCGCGGGCAATGTCGTGGATGCTGACGAAGTCGCGCATCTGGCGGCCATCTTCGAAGACCTGCGGGCGCTCGCCGGCCAGCAGCCGCGCGGCAAAGATGGCGCAGACGCCGGTGTAGGGATTGGAGAGCGCCTGGCGCGGTCCATATATATTGAAGAAGCGCAGGGCCACGGAGGGAATGCCGTAGGCGCGCCCAAAGATCAATACCATCTCTTCCTGGGTGTACTTGGTGAGGGCGTAGATGGAGGTCAGGTCGGCGGGCTTGGCTTCATCGGTGGGCTCGGGAGTGAGCGGCGCGCCGCAGCGGGGACAGGCCACCTCCCACTCGTGGCGCTGCAACTGCGCCAGGGAACGCTGCTGGGCCAGCATGGGTCCGCAAGCCGGGCAATGGTAGCGGCCCTCGCCGTACATCGACATCGAGCTGGCCACGACCAGGCGCTGCAAGGGGACGTGCACCGAGCCGCGGCGCACATCCAGAACCGCCTGCAGCAGGCGGGCGGTGCCCTGCACATTGATATCGGTGTAGCGGTCAATCTCGTACATCGACTGGCCGACGCCGACGGTGGCGGCGAAATGGATGACCGAATCGACGCCGCTCAAAGCGCGCTTGACGGTTTCCAGGTCGCGGACGTCGCCTTGCACGATTTCCACGGCGCGGCGCAGGGAGGCGGGCATTTCCGCCGCCGGGTCATGATGCACCTGGGGCTCGAAGTTATCCAGAATGCGGACCTCGTAGCCGGCTTCGACCATCTCCTGCGCGAGATGGGAGCCGACAAAGCCCGCCCCTCCGGTAATCAGTACCCGTTCCATATATCTCTCCTGGCGCCGCGCTCAACTTCCGGCTTGCTCGCAAGCGGAGGCAGGGCCTCCCTGTCGGCTCCCCCAGCCCAAGCGTTGCGACTAGCTCAAGACCGGGGCCTGACACGCGACCGCCTCCCGGGGAAGCGGCAGGTGCGCGGCATAACGGCGCAAAACCCAGCTCACGAAATCGGCGAAGTCTTCCGCGCGGCGGGGAGGACTTGCGTAATGCGGGTTGACGCCGAGATGTTCCGGGGTAAAGCACAACGTCAACGTCACATCAAAATCCGCCAGGGCGTTCATCTGGCGGTCAAACCAGGCCTCGGCGCCGGGGCGGAACCAGTCGGCCCAGCTCAGCCCGGTGCGCAGCTTGCGCACGCCCAGGCGGCGCAACCACTCCACGGCGGTGTCGAGGCGGTGATCCTCATAGTGAAACCACTGGCAGATGCCCAGGCCATCGGGGAAACGGAAGGCGCTGGGCTTGGCGCTGCCATCGGCGCGCAGCAGCCCCATGTAGTAATGGCGGTAATAGGCGCTGCCCTCGCTCTCGCGATGGCGGGTGGTGGCGGCCCAGGCGGGAGGCAGGTCCATGAGGCTGTACCAGTGCACGCGCTCGACCAGCGGCAACAGCAGCTTGGCGGTGGTCTCCATGCCGAACACCTGTACCTCTTCAGCGCCAAAGGAGGAGGCGCCGGCTTCGGTGACCCAGACCGGCTTGTCGGTGACTTCCTGAACCTCGGCGATCTTCTCCGGCCACTCGTGGATGTTCCAGTGGTTCCAGTCGAGCGGGAAGCCGTGCACACCCAACACGTCGGCTTGCTGCAAGACGCCCCGGCCCATCAACAGGCGGACGAACTGGGGGTCGATGGGCGAGATGCCGCCCAAGACCACGCGCAGTCCGGGGGCCTCGCGTCGCACGGCGGCAATTCCGGCAGCCGCCATCGCGGTGAAGCTTTTCCACTCCGGATCCACGTGAAAGTCCCAATGAGAAAGGTTATTGGGCTCATTCCAAAGCATCAGGGCTTCCAGCACGCGCGCTCCTCGTCTGAAGTCTCCGGGGCCGGCTCGGTGCCCCGCGCCGGATGTGGCTGCGGTGACCCGGGGCTGCCCGGGACTTCGCTGTGGCGCCGATCGTTGCGGCGATCGCGCCTGGGTTGGTCACATTGGGGGGCTGGCACTCTCAGCTACTCCGTCGCACGAAGGCGGCACGGCCGCTTTTATTCCACCCGCTTCGGTGTCCGGCCGAAGCTCACGGATGGTGGCCGCGCATTACTAGTCGCCAGCGGTGCGGGACCTAACGGCAACCCCGGACCTTGGCTATTACTTCGGCCTGCGATTTCGAACTCGAAAGCAGTTCGACTCGACCCTGGCTCGTTAGGAAAGATGCCGGGCAGAGAGACAAAGTTGGAGGGGGGGCGGGTAGTTGTCAGTTGTCGGTTGCCAGTTGTCAGTTGCCGGTGGGGAGGGGTGGTTGACAGTTCACCGTTCACCGTGCGGAGTGGCGGTTGGTTTAGTGGCGCACACGAGGTTGGGAGGTGGGAAGTTGCGGGTTGCTGGCGGGAGTGGCGGCTGGGAAGAGTTGCCGGTTGTCGGGTGTCAGTTGCCGGTTGCCGGTCATCGGTTGCCGATTGTCAGTTGTCTGTGCGGAGGGGAGGGCCCTTGGGGGCGTCGCGGACCTTCACGAGAGAGTGAAAGGGGCCTGGGAGGGGTTGATGGGCGCTGGGGAGGGCCGGACGGATTAAATTGTGGGCTGAACTGCCATCGGGGCCACTGGCGGCGGGCCAGGCCAGTGTGCGCTGCGCCGCTTTAGCGGAGGCTAAATTACGTGGATTCAGCAGTTTAGTGCGATTTTTCCGGCCCGGAGCGGGGTGCTTTCTGCTATCCTGACAGGTTCATAGATGGATTCGAGCTGGCAAGACACAGCTGTGTTTTCACCCGGTTTCTCCTGCTGAAACGGGCCTCACAGGAGGCCACCGCGTGCACTTGTTCCCGGGCGATTCGAAAGGAGTTTCATGGCCACGGCAGATGCCGGCGCGGTAGAGATCACCCTACCCACCGATCGCTTAGTTAACGACTTCAGCCTGCAGGTAGCGACTGTCAACGGTTCCGGAAGTCAATCCGCAAATCTGGTACTGCTACGCACCTTGTTCCAAATGGGCATCCCCGTTTCGGGCAAGAACCTTTTCCCCTCCAACATTGCCGGTCTGCCCACTTGGTACACCATCCGGGCCAGCAAGCACGGTTACATCGCCCGCAAGAAAGAGATTGACCTAGTGGTGGCGATGAATCCGGAGACGGCGCGCGAGGACGTGCTCGGTCTGGAGCCGGGAGCGGCGGTGCTGTACGACGAGCCGCTGAACCTCTCCAGCCTGCGGCAGGATCTGGTCTTTTACGCGGTGCCGTTTGACAAGATCGTGGCCACCGTCTGTCCAGAGGTGAAGCTGCGCAAACTGGTGCGCAACATGATTTATGTGGGGGTGCTGGCGCACCTGCTCCACATGGACGTGGCCGAGGTGGAAAAGGCGCTGCGCAAGCAGTTCAAGAAGAAGCAGAAGGCCGCGGACCTGAACTGGGCCGCCGTGCAGGCGGGTCTGGATTACGCCAAGACGAACCTGCAGAAGAAGGACCGCTGCTGGCTGGAGCGCATGAACGGCACCGCCGGCAAGATCATCATTGACGGCAACGCGGCCGCCGCGCTGGGCTGTCTATTTGCCGGCGTGACGGTGGTGGGCTGGTATCCGATTACGCCGTCGAGTTCGCTGTGCGAGTCGCTGATCGAATACATGAAGCGCTACCGCATCGACCCAGAGACGGGCAAGGCGACCTTCGCCATCGTGCAGGCGGAAGACGAGTTGGCCTCCATCGGCATGGTTTTGGGGGCGGGCTGGATGGGGGCGCGGTCGATGACGTCCACGTCGGGCCCGGGCATCAGCCTGATGGCTGAATTTGTTGGGCTGGGCTACTACGCGGAGTTGCCGGGGGTGATTTTTGACGTGCAGCGGGTGGGGCCCTCGACCGGACTGCCGACGCGCACGGCGCAGGGCGAGATTGGGTTTATCTCCTCGCTGGGCCACGGCGACACCAAGCACATCATGCTTTTGCCGGGAACGGTGGAGGAGTGCTACAGCCTGGCGATTGACGCCTTTGACCTGGCGGAGGAGTTCCAGACGCCGGTGTTTGTGCTGAGCGATCTCGACCTGGGCATGAACAACTGGATGTCGGAGCCGTTCCAGTATCCCAGCAAGCCGCTCAACCGCGGCAAGGTGCTGGACGCGGAGGCGCTCAACAAGGTGCAGGAGTACGGGCGCTATCGCGATGTGGATGGCGACGGGATTCCCTACCGCACGCTGCCGGGAACGGCGCACGCCAAGGCCGCCTACTTTACGCGGGGCAGCGGCCACAACGACAAGGCGCTGTACAGCGAAAAGCCGCAGGATTACGTGCAGAACATGGACCGGCTAGCGCGCAAGTTCAACACCGCGCGCAACCATGTGCCCACACCCTTGCTGGAGCGTGTGGGCGGCGGCAAGGTAGGCGTGATCGCGTACGGGACCACGCACTTTGCGCTCACCGAGAGCCTGGATCAACTGCAGCAGGAGGCCAACCTGGATTGCGGCTACCTGCGGCTGCGCGCCTTCCCGTTCAACGAGGACCTGCGGCGGTTTGTGGAGCAGCATGAACGGGTTTACGTAGTCGAGCAGAACCGCGACGGGCAGATGTATGACCTGATCCGGCTGGACCTGCCGGCTGAACTGACCACGCGTCTGCGCTCGGTGCGCCATTACAACGGTCTGCCGGTGGACGCGCGCAGTATTACCAGCGAGATCCTGCAACAGGAGGCTCGCCAGGCTTAAGGCAGTGCCCCTAGCGGGGCAGGCCAGGCCGGAGAAACGAATTATGGCTACACCATCAGCACCCGCGGCGCCCGCCGCCGCAGCAGCAAAGACGAATCGCATCGGGCTGGACGTGCTTCCCTATCGCGGCAGCAAGACGACCCTATGCGCCGGTTGCGGGCACAACGCCATCAGCGAGCGCATTATCGACGCCTGCTACGAGCTGGGCATTCATCCGCACCGGATTGTGAAGCTGAGCGGGATCGGCTGCTCCAGCAAGAGCCCGGCGTACTTTCTGGGCCAGTCGTTTGGTTTTAATAGCGTTCACGGCCGTATGCCCAGCATTGCCACGGGCGCGCTGCTGGCCAACCGCACGCTGCAGGCGATTGGAGTCAGCGGCGATGGCGATACCGCCTCGATTGGGATGGGGCAGTTCATCCACCTCATGCGCCGCAATTTGCCGCTGGTCTACATCATTGAAGACAACGGCGTCTACGGGCTCACCAAAGGTCAGTTCTCGGCCATGGCGGACCAGGGGTCGAAGGCCAAGAACGGCGTCATCAACGACCTGCCCGCGCTGGATATCTGCGCGATGGCGATTCAGGCGGGTGCTACGTTTGTGGGCCGGTCATTCTCGGGCGACAAGAAGCAGCTCAGCGAGATGCTGAAGGCAGCGCTAGCGCACCGCGGCACAGTCATGCTGGACGTGATCTCTCCGTGCGTCACCTTCAACGATCACGAGGGCTCGACCAAGAGCTACAAGTACGTGAAGGAGCATGAAGAGCCCCTGCAGGAGGTCAGCTTCGTGCCCTCTTACGAGGATATCCACATCGACTACGATCCCGGGACCACCACCGCGGTGACACTGCATGACGGCAGCCAGTTGCGCCTGAAAAAGCTGGGCCGCGACTACAACCCGCTGGACAAGGTCGGCGCCCTACACACGTTGACGGAGACCTACGAGAAGGGCGAAGTCCTGACCGGCGTTTTTTACGTGAACACCGAGAAGCCGGATTTCAGCGCACTGCTCAACCTGGTGGACGAGCCGCTGGCGACGCTGCCGGAGAGCAAAGTGCGTCCGCCGAAAGCGGTGCTGGAGCAGGTGATGGAAGGGCTGAAGTAGGACAGTTGCCGGTTGTCAGTTGCCAGTTGTCAGTTGACTGGAGGGCGTTGTGGCCGTCCGGCGTTGCACATGATCCGGGCGGTGGTTTTTGACGCGCTGTAGAGAGGGCAGGTCGCCCAATAGCGGATTCCCGGAAGACAATTCCTACGGTTACAGATGGGGCGCGACAATCGCGCCCCATTTTTCTACAATCGCGCCCCGTAGGAGCCAGGGCCGAGTCGAACTGCTTTCGAGTTCGAAATCGCAGGCCGAAGTAGTAGCAAAGGTGCGGGGTTGCCTACTAGGTCCCGCACCGCTGGCGACTAGTAATGCGCGGCCACCATCCGTGAGCTTCGGCCGGACACCGAAGCGGGTGGAATAAAAGCGGCCGTGCCGCTTTTCTTTAGTGGGATTTTATTTTGGCCAGCAGGTTGGGCGTGGGCGCAAAAACTGTGGCATATTCTGCAACCACTGCGCGGCAAACGTCGTATTAGCTTCTTGCGCGTAAAACCTCGAAGGCGCCGGGTTGCGAATCGCAATCATTGCAAAGACCGGGCGCTGGCCGATATCATCTTTCCAGAATCTATAACGCTGGAGCCCACCCATGCGCCTACGCACCCTGCCGCTGTTCACCGCGCTGTTCGCACTCTCCACCAGTCTGGCCGCCGTAGCCGCCAGCCCGGTGCTGCACATGACCGTCACCAAGAAGGGATACCTGAATGGGCGGGGCGTCAGCGTGATGCTCTACGACGACAGCTTCAGCCCCGTCTTTTTCGATCAGAAGGACGCGGGCATGCAGATCATCCTGCACGACGAGCGCATCGCCACCAACGGCAGCCTGCGTTTGCTCGCCACCCCGGAGCAGTGGGACGTGATCCCCACGATCAAGTCGCATCAGGCGGATGCACAAAACAACCGCCTGACCGCGCAGCTCTCCTACCCCGCTTATCACCTCAACTACCAGGTTGTGGTCACGCCGGAACCCGGCGGGTTCCGGGTCAGCGTAAATCTGGACCAGCCGCTACCCGCGACGCTGGTGGGGCGCGCCGGTTACAATCTCGAATTTCTGCCGTCGATTTACGTCGATAAGCCGTATCAGATCGACCACAAGGTTTACGGAGTGATGCCGCGCTATCCGGAAGACCGCATGACCACCGCGCCGCCCAAGCCCGGCGATCCCAAGCGAGTCTGGTACGTGGAGCAGTGGCACCAGGCGGAGGGTTACACCGAGCCGCTGCCTTTTGCCAGTGGACGAAGCATCACGCTGGCGGCCGGCGATCCGCTGCACCAGATCAGCGTGAGCTCCGACAGTGGGCCGGTGGAGATGTTTGACGGCCGCGACAAGGCGCAAAACGGCTGGTACGTGCTGCGGACGCTGATACCCGCAGGGAAGACCAAAGACGCGCTGGTATGGCACATCCGGCCCAGCTACATCCCCGGCTGGACGCGTCCGCCGATGATCGCGCACAGTCAGGCGGGCTACGCTCCGGGATTCTCCAAAGTCGCGATTATCGAGTTGGACCCCAACTTCCATGGTCCGGCAAGCGCCAGCGTTGTGCGGCTAAGCAGCGACGGAACCTGGCGCAAGGTATTCAGCGCGCCGCTTTCCAAGCGCGTGCCGTGGCTGCGCTATGAATACGCCAAGTTCGATTTCTCGGCGGTGCGCCAGCCGGGCTTGTACGCGATTGAGTACGCCGGCCACCGCACGCATGTGTTTCCCATCGCGGAGAACGTCTACGACAGGACCTGGCAGGCGACGCTGGACGGCTTTTTGGCCGCACAAATGGATCACGTTTCCGTGCGCGATGCCTACCACATGTGGCACGGGGTGGCGCATCTCGACGACGCGCGCCAGGCGCCGCCCAACACACCGCACTTTGACGGCTACAAAATGGGTCCGCATACCTACTCGCCCTACAAGCCGGGAGAATTCGTTCCGGGACTGAACGTGGGTGGCTGGTTTGACGCGGGCGATTTCGACAACGACGACTACGGTCAATACGCCACCATCCAGAACTTGTCGCTGGCCGCCACGACGTTTCACCCCAAATGGGATGAGCTGTCGGTGAACGAAAAGACGCGTGTGGTCGAGATGCACCGTCCGGATGGCGTACCCGACATCATTCAGCAGATCGAGCACGGGGTGCTGCAGCAGCTCGCGCAGATTCACGCCTTTGGACATCCGATTACCGGTATCCAGTCGGCGTGGTTGCGCGAGTACACGTTTGTGGGCGACGCGGCGTCCCAGACCGACAACCGTCTCTATGACCCGAAACTCGGGGTGGGGCAGATCCGGGGAAACTTTTCCGGCAACCACGATGATCGCTGGGCCTGGACCAATTACACCGCGTTTAATCAATACGGGGACATCGCCTCGCTGGCCGCGGCGTCGCAGGCGCTCCAAGGCTGGAACGATCCGCTGGCGCGCCAGTGTCTGAACGCCGCGGTCAAACTGTGGAATGACCAGCAGACCCACCCGGCGCCCAACCCGTTCCACGGCGGTTTTGCGCGCTTCGGTTCGCCGGACTGGATGGCGGCGTTGAACCTGATGATCGCCACCGAGGGCGCCGCGCCGTACAAACAGCGCGTGGAACAGCTCTTTCCGGAGCAGTTGACCCATCTGGCATTCCAGGGATGGACGGCGGTGCGGGCGTTACCGTATCTGGATGCCAGTTACCGCACGCGTTTCCAAACGGCGCTGCAGGCTTCCCTGCCCCAGATGAAGCGCTTCATGGCGTCCACCCCGTTCGGGGTGCCTCCGACGCTAGGTTCCTGGGGCGGCGCGGAGCGGGTAGCCGACTTTGGAGTCGAGATGTACTTTTTGCACGAGGCCTTCCCCAAGCTGGTGGGTCCGGAGTACACGCTGCACGCGGCCAACTACCTGCTGGGGACACATCCGGTGTCGAGCGTGTCGTATATTGCCGCGATCGGCACCGCCTCCAAACTGCACACGTACTCGAATAACCGCGGGGACAATTCTTATATCCCGGGCGCGATGATTCCCGGATACGTGATCATCAAGCCGGATTTTCCGGAGTGCATCACGGACTTCGGGATGCTCTGGTTTGAAGACGAGACCACGGTTTCAGCCGCCAGCAGCTGGGTGCTGGAAGCGAATGCGGCGGAAGCGATCGTGAAGGAAGCAGCGCACGCAGCCGGAAAGTAAGGCGGCGGCCGCTTTTATTTCACCCGCTGTGGTATCCGGCCACCATCCCAACCCGCGCGGCGCGGCGGCGGCTCGACAAATGCTTCGCTTCAGGTTCATTACCGCCGCGCGCGTAGGACCGCAGAGATATCTGAGCGCTGGGAGCGCGGGCGCTCCCGCTCGATTTTCGTCTCGATCAGCTGGATGAGGGCGTCGCGATAGTCTTCCGCGGCGCTATGCTGGAGCATTTGCAGGATCAATTCGGGGTGACGGGGAAGGAAATCCGCCGCGCGCGGCCGCGGGTTCAAAACGCAACGCCCATCTCTGAACCAACTCAAGGTGGCGGACTCATCAGTACCCCAGGCTGACACCGCGTAACCAACCCGCAAACAAGCGACGACAATTGCGCCAGCCTGCAGAACTGACTGAATAACGGTCGGAAGCCAATGGTGCAAGAGCGGGATGGTAGCGTTCAGCACCGTCGCGGCGCCGATCCAGCGAAACGCGAGAGCCGACAGGGCGTGCTCCCGAACGTGAGCGTCCCACCAAAGCCAGCCAACCAACAGGCTGGCGCCAAGCCAATAAGAAGTTATGCAGCCGAAGAAGAGCCCACTCCAGGGAATCGGTGCGTAAAAACTTACCCCGAAGATAGCGAACTGCAAAACGCCCCAGACCAGCCGGACTACCGTTGAGGTTAAGGGGCGCCCGAGGCCGCTCCGCAATATGTAGAGCGCGAGAATGGCCTCCGCCAACTCAGCGGCGACATCGAGCACAATGGCGTTGAGCGGGAAGCCGTTCATATCAAGAACGCGCTCCGCCAAGGAAGGGGGTGTTAACCATGTTCGATGTCATTTGGCCGCCAAATCATCCACTCTAACGCAGTTCACGCGGCTCAACTCTAACAGGCCATCTTATCAGGGACAGATTGCCCTTCGCACTGCCTTTCTGAAAACGGCCTTGTTGACCGCCGCTTTTGCCTGGGACAGCGGGAAAAGATCCCCGCTGCCCCACTTGAGTGTAATGCGGCACGACCGTTTTTATTCCACCCGCTTCGGTGTGCGGCCGAAGCTCACGGATGGTGGCCGGGGCAGCGCGGGCCCCAACGGCAACCCCGGACCTTGGCTATCACTTCGGCCTGCGATTTCGAACTCACAAGCAGTTCGACTCGGCCCTGGCTCGTTAAGCTGCCCGCCTCATCCCACCAGGGACACGATGGACTGCGCCGGGATGGTGATGGTGACCGCGCCGTTGCTCACCGGAACCGGACTCAACTGGGCCTGGTTTTCGGTCGAGGAGGTGCGGTAGGGGGTGAGCGAAGACGGCAAGGTGGAAACACCGGAAAACGTTACCGTCGTAGTGATGGATTGCTTGGAGCTATTGGTAAGCACCAGGGCAACGGTACCGCTGACCGGCTGCACCGCGGTGGCCTCAATATTGGAGTTGCTCGAAGTCGAAGTCAACACAATCGAGCCAGGGCGCATGAAGCGGCTGAAATTGCCAATGGCGTAGGTACGCTTGGGAATCTGGTAAGTCCAGTTGGTGTTGCTGTAAGCGATCAGGCCGCCATTATCGCCCGTATAGTCCATGGCCCACCAGTAGCACCAGACGCTAAAGTTGCCGCCGTTCAAAGCCCCGTAAATGGAGTCGGCCCAGCTCAGGGCGTCGGTGATGCTGCCGTTGTAGCTGTGGCCGCGGTAGACCTCGGTCTGCCACATCGGCTTGTTGTACTGCAGCGCGGCCTGGGAAGGCGAGGAGAGATCATAGTTGGCGCCGTAATCGTGCGTGCTCATGATGTCAATGTCGGCGTCCATTTGCGGCTGATTCTGCAGGATGGGGTAGCCCCAGTTGCTGTCGTAATAGGAAGGTCCGCCCCAGACGGAGGGCTCGGGGACGGTCAACTTGGTGCTGAGGCCGGCGTTCACCATGGCGGGCTTGAGGTAGCCAGTGACAAAACTGATGAACTGCGCAGGTGTGTAATTGGCGCTGTCGTAGCTGGTGCTCTGGTCGGGCTCGTTCTGCACACTCCAGACGTTGATGGGCTGGCCAATGGCGGCCTGGGCGTTCTGCATCCACAAGACCATGGTGTTGGCCAGATCCGGGTAGTCCTGGGTCAAGACCGAGCCGCCGTTGGAGCAGGAGTTGTTGGATTTCATGAACGCGGGCGGGGTCCAGGTACTCACCATGACCTGATTGACGCCATAGGTGGACTTCACGCGGTTAATCCAGCTCATCTCCGACTGAATCAGCGGGTCGTTGAAGTTGTAGCTGCCCGGTGAGGGCTCGAATTGGCACAGCATGGAACCGGCGCGGATGAGGCTCAGCCCGGCGCTAGGGCCGGCGGTGTTGTAGAGGGCGGAGAGAATGGCGGCCTGATCCGCGGTGGAAAAGTTGCCGAGGTCATTGGCCGTCCAGGTAATAGAGGCGCCAAAGCCAGACAGGGTCTGCTTGGGCTTGCTGTAATCGACGGTGACATTGGCAGTGGCCGCCCAAGCGCTGGCGGCGCCAGCAAGGAGGGCGACAAGAACGCGCTGCTGAAAGGACATGGAGGTCTCCTGAAGCAGAGATCCGTCCTGCCGGGGAAGGCAGGCGGGGGGGCGCCGCAAGGGAGCAGCGCCACCAGAGTTGCTGCCACTATACCGCTATAGAACTGGGGGTCAAGATTATTTTTGCGTCCCGCCCCACCCGGGTGGGGGGGGAGCGTGGGAAACCTAGCCGTCCCGGCGGAAGAGGCCCAGCCATAGCGCCTTGCCGGCGGGAACCGGGCGCCGGAGCTGCCGTTCCAGGTGGAACCGCCGCCGGTCCAGCTGGCCGCGCAACTCGTGAGCCTCGATCAGGCGGAAACCCGGCTTCAGCCGTTCAATGCTGGCGCATTGGGGAGCAATGGCGGGCCCCGGGACGGTGGACGGCAATTGCAGGACTACGGAGAGCACGCCCCCAGGACGCGTCAGCTCAACCGCATTGTCGAGACAGCAACCCGTGCCAGCGTGCTCAAAAATCAATGCGGCATGCACCAGGTCAAAGCGGCCGGGCACCTTGCACGGCGAGCCCAGGTCCGCCTGATACAACTCCAATCCGGGCAGCGCCGCAAAGCGGCGGGCGGTCGCGTCTAAATAGGATTGATTGATATCGATGCCGCAGATGCGCTTTGTTCGGAAGGAATCGATACGTTCCAGCCCGTTTCCGCCCGCCACCCCCAGGATCGCCACGGATTGCGGACTACACCAGGCCAAGGCTTCGGCGAAAAGGGCCGACAGCAGCGGCAACTGGCCCACCGCCGGGGACGCCATATGGGACTCGTAGTCGTAGAGTGAAACGCTCAGCCACGCGTTGTGGTCCTCGCTGCTCATCGCAGTTCGATTGCCGTTCCTCCACCTCTAGCTTAATGCGCGACGCCAGGCGCGCGGCGTTTGCCGGCCGCGAGGGGCCTGGGGCACGGTCTCGGGTGGCGCCAGCGGTGCGGGACGTGAACGGCAACTTCGGACCTTAGCTACGATTTCGGCCTGCGATCTCGAACTCGAAAGCAGTTCGACTCGGCCCTGGCTCGCTACGAGCCAGCCGCTCTGGGGCCGCTCCCATTATCCAGCCCGCGCCGGGAGCTCCGGCTGAAAACGCGAATCCAGGGGTCAGCCTCCGGGATTCGCGTTTAACGAGGTGGTGAGGCGGGAGGGTTGCGCACTGACGCGCAGTTCCTTTTCGCCAGCTTTAGGGCGCTACGGCGTACCACTTCTGGTTACTGCTTCCGCTGGAACCATACTGCAGCACGCTGGCGCCGTTGTTATAGGTGCCACCTCCGTCGAGCAAGAGCGCGGTCGCCTCGTTTTGGTAGGCCACGGAGGTGTAGTTGGTCCCATCGCCGGGCAGGGCAACCCAATTCTGGTTGGAGCTGCCGGAATAGGCCCACTGCCCCGCCGCGGAGCCGGCGGCGGTTCTGCCCATGCCGTCAATGTACAAGCTGCTATAGGCATTCTTGATCATCAGGTAATCGCCGTTGGTCTGCACGTACCACTGTTGCGCCTGACTGCCGGAGGCGCTCCACTGCCCCAGGTTGGAACCGTTGGCGGTGTCCCACTCACCGTCGATGCGCATTCCGGTAGCCTTGTTGCTGAAGCTCAAAGCATTGCTGGAATACGACACGTCGTAGTTGTTACAGGTCCAGTTTTCGCCGCCGCTGACCGTGCTGGTGATTTCCCAGCCAAACTGCACCGCGCCGAGGGTGGGATCGCTCATCAGGCCCTGCGACTCCAGCCATTTCAACACCGCCAGGATGTTCACCGTTCCGGAGTAGGCCTGACTGGTGTTGACGAGCGAGTAGACTTCGTGGTCGGTGTAGCCCTCGTAGACGTTCCAGGTGTAGCCGCCGACGTTCACATTGGTGTAGCTGGCGCAGGCGCCGTTGCAGTTGTAGCTACTGGCGATGGGGCCATTGCCGTAGTTGTTCATCCACAGCATGATTTCGTACTGATTGTTGCCCGCCCAAATGTCGTAGGCGGTTTCAAACTGCGCGCCGCTGCTGGGCACAGTGACGTTGAAATCGCTGCTCACGCTGGCCAGCAGATCAATCGGGATACCCACGTAGCGCGAGCTATCCGGGTACGATTTGATGCCGCTGGTGTTGGGCTGTTCCGACCACACCCCCCAGTTGTGCCCGGAGTTGGCCCACATATTTTGGGGTCCGGCCCCGCTGCCCCAAACATCGTTGTAGAGCGTGTAGCCGGCGCTCTGCCAGCTTCCGTATTGCGCCGAGGTGCTCCAGGTCGCCGCTCGCGCCGCGGTGGGAAGCGCCAGCAGGGCGAACGCCCCCAGCGTCACCCAGCCAAAAACTTTTCTGATCATAAGCATCCTTCTCCTCGGGTGAAACGTTGCACGATTTCACCTATGAGCGGGAGTGTACGCTGACACAAGCCGATGTCAATAGTATTTGAATGACTCGCGGCTTTTAGTTAGTATCTGCCGCCGGGAGGCGGCGCACGTTATTGCGCAAGCACAGCCGGATTGCGCAAACGCGATTACTGTAAAGCGGATGTCCAGCCAACGGCCCGCTTTCCGGCAGGGTTTCGCGCCGGCCGCCGGGCGGTGGCCGTGTGACTGAACAGCCTTACTGCCGCTTACTTATGCAAGCGGATTATCTTCCGGCTTGTGAAGACCAGGGCGGCCGCCAGAGAGGCGCGAATGGGGCGATCCGGAGTGAGTACGGAAAGCGGACGCAACAATGAGGCACGGCCTCGTCTCCTTTAGGCCGCCCGCTCCCGTTGGTCGCTGGCACGTTCTGCAGTGAGAACGTGAAGCCGCCGAGGCCGGGCTCCTCTCCCCCGCGAGGGAGCCGCCCTTCGGAATTTCGCGGCCCTCCACCTGCGATCTCCTCCCGCAGGGAGGACTCGGTGGCTCGCTCCTGGCGAGGCGATGCGGCGCAAGCATGCGACATCGAGCGCCGGCCCGCGCGCGAGCGCGTGCTGGTGGGCTTGACTCGCCGCCAGTGGCGTGGAAGCGGAAAGCGGCTCACAACGCTGTCTCAGCAATCTACATCGGCGGCAAAGACGAGGGACTTGATCGCTTATTGCCCCGCGCAGGCCGGGCAGATGGAGAAGTCCGCCCCTGGAGCATTTTCAAACTGTGCCGGTAGTGAAAGGTTGCGATGGGCGCGGCGGGACCGCTTACTCCACCCGCTTCAGTGTCAGGCCCTAGGCGGCGGAGCGCGGAAGCGTTCAGCGCAATGCAGGCGCTGTTCAGGATGGGGAATCGGCGCTGCGCAGTTGCGACTTTTGCGCTGGCGGCAGGGGAGCTTGCCGCAACCATTGCCGCGCGGCAGGAGCGTCAACTTCCACCCAACTGGACAAGCACTGGCGCAGGGTATTGGCGCGCAGCGAAGGATCGGCGATAAGCATGGCGGTGCGCGCCGCCAGGGGAGGCGTCCAAGGAGCGGCCTGGCTGGCGAAATCGCGAATCGCCTGGTCACGGGCGGGGCCCGCCGGCAAGCTTGCGAGCCAGGCGGCGGCGGCGCGCGGCTCGACCGGCGCCCAAACTTCCATCACTTTTTGTATAGCCTGCGCGCGAATCCCCTGGTCACGGCTCTGCCAGGCCCAATTGGCGGCGGCGCGGGGATGCTGTTTGGCCCAACTCCAGGCCACGCGCGCTGCAGCCTGCTCGCGCCCAGGGCTGGGGGGAAGGGTCAGAACAAAGGCGGCGGCCGCCCGCGGGTGGCGATTGGCCCACGATTCCGCCAGACTGCCGAAGGCGGCGTCCCGCTCCTCTCCGGCAGGCAGATGGCGCGCCCATTGAATCGCCGCCGGTAGATCGCGCTCAGCCCAATAAAACGCCACGTCCCCGATCATGCTGTCTTTTTTTCGTCCCGGCTGGTGCGCCGCCACCGCGGCTGAGGCAAAGGCCGGGTCATTGTGCGCCCACACAAACAGCACACCATCGGTGGCCTCGCGTTTCTCTTCGCTGTCGGGAAGCTGGTCGACCCACTCCCAGGCGGCACGCGCATTGCTGGCGGCCCAGCCGCGGGCGATGGCGCTGATGACGGCGTTGCGGGAACGACTGGGCGGCAGCTTGGCGGCGGCGGCGGCCGCTTCTGGCGGTGCTTTCTTAACAAAGTCCATGGCAATGGCACGAAGCAAATTGGTCTTAAACTGACTCTCCGGCAAGCGTGCCACATAGGCGAAGGCCGCCGCCGGATCCAACTCCCCCCAATGCTGCATCGCACTCTGCCGCAGCACCATGCGTTCGCGCAGCTCCGGCAAACGCGCTGCCGCGCGCAAGACTAGCGGCATTTGCGAAGCGGAAACGCGGGCGCCGGTATCCCAGAGCGCCTGTAGACGTTTCTGGACCGCCTGATGGCGCAGCGCCTGCGCAAGGCTCGTGAGGCACGGCCTCGTCTCCTTCAGGCCGCCCGCTCCCGTTGGTCGCTGGCACGTTCTCCAGTGAGAACGTGAAGCCGCCGATGCCGGGCTCCTCTCCCCCGCGAGGGAGCCGCCCTTCGGAATTTCGCGGCCCTCCACCTG
>DAIDIE010000006.1 GCA_027459505.1 Acidobacteriota bacterium | reverse complement strand
GACGGGCGTGGCCAAGCTGCCGGAAGGCACCGAGATGGTGATGCCGGGCGATAACGTGAGCGTGGAAATCACGCTGATCACACCGGTGGCCATGGAAAAGGGATTGCGCTTCGCCATCCGCGAAGGTGGCCGCACGGTGGGCGCCGGCACGATTGCCGAAATCCTGGAATAAACCGGCTGTAGGGGAGTGCTGGCGGCGATTGGCCGTCAGCGCTCCCCCATCGCTTACACGCCGGAGAAGTCCGGCCGCTGACGACGATTTAAAAGAGAGACTCTATGTTGCGGGAACGCATTCGCATTCGACTAAAGGCTTACGACTACCGTGTACTGGATCAGTCCACCAATGAAATCGTGGACACGGCGCGGCGAACGGGGGCGCAGATCGCGGGTCCCATTCCCTTGCCGACGGTGATCAACCGCTACACGGTGCTGCGCTCGCCGCACGTGGACAAGAAGAGCCGCGAGCAGTTTGAAATCCGCACCCATAAGCGGCTGCTGGACCTGCTGGAGCCCACCCAGCAAACCATGGACGCGCTGATGAAGCTGGATCTTCCAGCCGGCGTGGACGTGGAAATCAAGGCCTTCGGCAAGGAACACAAGTAATTTTCGCCAGCCGCCCGCCGGGGCGGCGTGGCCGCGAACCCGGGCGGCGGCAACAAGCCCTGGGGAAAGCGAAGAGGACAGTCAGATGGTGAGTGGAATTCTGGGAAAGAAAATCGGCATGACCGAGGCCTACCAGCCGGATGGCTCGCTGGTGCCGGTCACCCTGTTGCAGGCCGGACCCTGCGTGGTTACACAGCGCAAGACCGCGGCCCGCGAAGGTTATGAGGCCGTCCAGCTCGGGCTGATTGAATTCGTGAAGCCTGGCCGCTTGAACCGGCCCGCGCGCGGCGCTTTTGAAAAGCACGATCTGCCCCCCTGCAAGTTCCTCCGCGAAATCGAGCTGCGGGACGACGCCGGCGAGACCAAGCCGGGTGACAGGATTCTGGCCAGCATCTTCGATGCCCGCGATTTCGTCGATGTGGTGGCGATCAGCAAGGGACGCGGCTTTGCCGGGTTTATCAAGCGGCACCACTTCGGTGGCGGCGCGGCCAGCCACGGCTCCATGTTCCACCGCGCGCCGGGTTCAATCGGCGCCTCCGCCTTCCCCTCGCGCGTGCTTAAGGGTATGCGCGCCGCCGGGCACATGGGCGTGCAGCAGGTAACCGTGCGCAATCTGCAGGTGGTTTCGGTGGACACCGACGATCACATCGTGGCGGTGCGGGGCGCGGTTCCCGGGCCCAACGGCGGTTACGTCATGATCCGCAAGGCGGTCAAAGCGCCGCGCGCCAAGCGGGGTTTTGCCGGCTCGACCACGGTCGATCCGTTAAAGGCCTCCAAGAAGAAAGCCGGTAAGAAATAAGAGGGGCGGCCGCGGCCGCCATCAGCGGGCGCCCGTTTGGGCCCGGAGCGAACACCATGGCAACGATTGAAGTCAAGAATTTGAACAACCAGAGCGTCGGCACCATCGAGCTCTCCGAGGAAGTCTTCGGAGCCGAGGTCAACGAGGAACTGCTCTGGGAGGCGGTGCGGCATTACACCGCGGCGCAACGCAGCGGCACCCACCAGACCAAGGGGCGCGGCGATGTCAGCGGCAGCGGCCGCAAGCTGTGGAAGCAGAAGGGCACGGGCCGTGCGCGTATCGGCTCGGTGCGCAGCCCGGTGTGGCGCCATGGCGGCACGGTGCATGGCCCGCAGGTGCGCAGCTATGCCTGGACCATGCCGCGCAAGAAGCTGAAAGCGGCTCTACGCTCCGCGCTCGCCGCCAAGTTCCGCGATAACGAACTGGTGGTGGTGGACGGCTTCGAACTGCAGGCCGTCAAGACCAATCAGCTCCGCAAAGCCCTCAATGGCCTGCAGGTGGTCAAGAGCGCGCTGCTCGTGGACGGGCGGACGGATAACCACAACCTGGAACTGAGCGCCCGGAACCTGGCCAACGTCGAGCTGCTCGCGGCTCACGAGGTGCACCCCTATCATCTGCTGCGTTATCAGCAGATCGTGCTCTCCCGCCCGGCGCTGGAAAAGCTGCAGCAGGCCGCCAGCGCGCGCCGTGCCAATGAAGGCGCGGCGTAAGGAAGGACCGAAACGCAATGAAGAACCGTTATCAGATCATCCGGCGCCCGATCATCACTGAAAAGGGGCTCAACGTCAAGGAAGGGCAGCAGACGCTGGTCTTTGAAGTCGACGAGCATGCCAGCAAGGTGGAGATCCGCGAGGCGGTGCAATCCATCTTCAACGTGCGCGTGGCCTCGGTCCGCACCGCCAGCTTCTACGGCAAGGAGCGGCGCCGCGGCAAATTCACCGGCTACCGTCCGGATTGGAAGAAGGCTTACGTGCGGCTCCAGGCGGGCGAAAAAATGCCCGAATACGCCGAAAACGTTTAAACGGCCAGACCAAGTTTCCGCGGGGTTCGCCCCGCCTGCAGCGCGGGTTTCCCCCCGCCCAAGTGAGTAACCGATATGGCGATTAAGACATTCCGGCCCACAACACCGACGCGCCGTTACCAGAGCGTCGTGGTGAGCGAAGACATTACCCGCTCGGAGCCGTACAAGCCGCTGGTTGAGCCCCTGAAGAAAAGCGGAGGACGCCGCAACCAGGGCGACATCACCATCTGGCATCGTGGTGGCGGCCACAAGCGCATGTACCGGCGCATCGACTTCAAGCGTGACAAGCTGGGCATTCCCGCCGTGGTTGAGTCGGTCGAGTACGATCCCAACCGCAGTTCGCGCATCGCGCTGCTGAAGTACTCCGATGGCGAGCGCCGTTACATCCTGCAGCCGGCCGGCTTAAAGGTCGGTATGACGGTGACCAGCGGTCCCGAGGCCGACATCCTGGTGGGTAACGCCCTGCCGCTGAAAAACATTCCTCCCGGCACCACGCTGCATAACATCGAGCTGCGCCCCGGCAAGGGCGGCCAGATTGTGCGCGCCGCCGGCGGCGGAGCCCAATTGGTTTCCAAAGAGGGCGACTATGCCCTCGTCAAGCTGCCCTCTGGCGAAACCCGCCGCGTGCTGGTGGAGTGCATGGCGACGGTGGGAACGGTGGGCAATGCCGAGCACGAGAACGTCACCATCGGCAAGGCCGGCCGCACCCGCTGGCTGGGCCGCCGCCCGGTGAATCGCGGTGTGACCATGAACCCGGTCGACCACCCGCACGGCGGTGGCGAGGGTAAGACCTCCGGCGGCCGTCATCCGGTGACCCCCTGGGGCCAGCCGACGCGCGGCTACAAGACACGCAACAACAAGCGCACCGACCGCTTCATCGTGGGCCGGGGACGCTAAGCAGGGAGTTTGAGGACGACATGGCCAGATCAATCAAAAAGGGTCCGTTTGTGGATGGGCACCTGCAGCGCCGCATCGAGGAGATGAACCGGCGCAACGAAAAGAAGGTGTACAAAACCTGGTCGCGCCGCTCGACCGTGCTGCCCGACTTTGTCGGCCACACCATCGCGGTGCATAACGGACGCAAGTTTGTTCCGGTCTACGTGACCGAGAACATGGTCGGACACAAGTTGGGCGAGTTTTCGCCCACCCGCACCTTCAAGGGACACTCGGTGAAGGCGGCGGCCGAAAAGGGTTCCGCGCCGGCCCGCTAAGCGGGCGCGCGCACTGATGGCCGCGCTGGTTGCGGCGGCCTGCAGAACAGACAGGGCAAACATGGAAGCCAAAGCGGAAGCTAGATTTGTGCGGGTCTCCCCGCAAAAGGCACGGCTGGTAGTGGACTTGATCCGCGGCCAACGCGCCGAAGAAGCGCTCAACATGCTGCGCTTTGCGCGCAAGCGCATCGCGCCCGACGTGATCCGGGTGCTGAAGTCGGCCATTGCCAACGCCAGCGAAGCCGCCGGTGTGGATGTCGACGATCTCTACGTGGTGCGCGCTTATGTGAACGAGGGGCCGCGGCTCAAGCGCATCCGTCCCGCTCCCATGGGACGCGCCTATCGCTACCAACGGCGCCTCTCCCATATCGCCATTCACGTTGGTGATCGCCGCCACGACGAGGAGACGCCCGCTGAGGCCGCCCCCGCGAGTCAGGCGGCGCAAACGGCGACCGGGAATGCGGCGCGCAAGCCGGCCGTGAAGAAGCCCGCTGCCAAAAAACCGGCGGCCAGAAAAGCGGCCGTTAAAAAGCCGGCGGCCAAAAAGCCGGCTGCCAAGAAGGCGGCGCCAACGAAGAACGCCAGCGGCAAGGCGGCGCAAAAGGTAAACAAGGCGACCCGTCAGTCGGCCGGGACGCGCAGTGAGAAGAAGGGGTAAGCACCCGCGACGGAGATTTTATGGGACAAAAAGTCCATCCTTATGGGTTTCGGCTCGGCGTCGTTAAACCGTGGAAAAGCCAGTGGTTCGCCACCCGCGGCTACGACAAGCTGCTGCTGGAGGACGTGAAGCTGCGCGACACGCTGAAAGGCAAACTGCGCGCCGCCGGCGTGAGCTCGATCGAAATCACCCGCCCGGGCAACAAGCTGCGCATTATCCTGCACACCTCCCGCCCCGGCATCATCATCGGGCGCAAGGGTTCGGAAATCGAGAAGCTCAAGGCCGAGCTGCAGAAAAAAACGCAGCGCGAAGTCTTCATCGATATCCAGGAAGTGCACAAACCGGAACTGGATGCCCAGTTGGTGGCCGAATCCATCGCCCTGCAATTGGAAAAGCGCGTCGCCTTCCGGCGCGCCATGCGCAAGGCGGTCGATAGCGCCATTCGCTTCGGCTGCAAAGGCATCAAGGTGCGTGTTTCCGGACGCTTGAACGGCAACGAAATCGCCCGTTCGGAATGGTATCTGCAGGGGCGCTTGCCGCTGCACACCCTGCGCGCCGACATCGACTACGGCTTTGCCGAAGCGCGCACTACCTACGGCGTCATTGGCGTGAAGGCCTGGACGTATCGCGGGGAAATTCTTGGACAGCGCCGGCGCCAGAGCGCCGGCAAGGCGGCGCCCGCGCCCGCCGCGACATCGCAGGCCTGAGTGGCGTCTCAGAGCCGCAACCAGGGGACTTGATTTATGTTGATGCCGAAAAAAGTAAAGTTCCGCAAGCAGCAACGCGGACGGATGGCGGGGAAGGCCTGGACGGGGAGCGATCTCTCCTTCGGCGACTTCGGTTTGAAGGTGATGGAGCCGGGATGGATTTCCGATCGCCAGATCGAAGCCAGCCGCGTCGCCATGACCCGCTTTGTGAAACGCGGCGGCAAAATCTGGATCCGCGTGTTTCCCGACAAGCCGGTCACCAAGAAGCCCGCTGAAACCCGTATGGGAAAGGGTAAAGGCGCGCCCGACCATTGGGTGGCGGTGGTCAAGCCGGGACGCATCCTGTTCGAAATGGAAGGCGTGCCCGTGGCCCAGGCGGAAGAAGCCATGCGTTTGGCGGCCAACAAGCTGCCCCTGCGCACCCGCTTTGTCACCCGCGAAAGCATTGCGCGGATCTGAGGAAGAGCATGAGCAAACAGGCGGAAAAATTCAGACAGATGAAGACGGCCGAGTTGGAGACGCAGGAGCACGACCTCCGCGATCAGCTCTTCCGGCTCAGATTTCAACGCTCGATGGGGCACACCGAGAGCATCAAGAAGATGCGCGAACTGCGCCGCGACATCGCCCGGGTCAAGACCCTGGTGGGCGAACGGCGCCGGGCGGGAGGCAAGTAGCATGGCGGAGCAGCTAACAAAAACACCGGCGACGGGACGCAACGAGAAGGTCGGCTTTGTGGTCTCCACCAAGATGGCCAAGACCATCGTGGTCGAGGTCACCTTGCACAGCTCCCATCCCCTTTACCGCAGGCTCATCACCAAGCGGCATAAATTCTACGCTCATGACGAGCAGCAGCAGTGCCACGTCGGCGACGTGGTGCGCATCCGCGAAACCCGTCCCATGAGCCGCCTGAAGCGCTGGCGGCTGGTGGAAGTGCTGCGCCAGGCGGCGCGGCTGCCAACCCGCGAAGAGATTGCGCGCGCGGTGGGCGAACAGGAATTGGCGCGCGACACCCGTAAGGTCGTGGAGAAGGGAAGCGAACCGCGGGCTTAGGCCGCGCGGCAGCACGAGGAGAGCGCTATGGTGCAGATGCGATCGATTCTGGAAGTGGCCGACAACAGCGGCGCCCGCAAGTTGCAGGTGATTCTTCCGCTGGGGGGCCACACCGGCTTGCGCGCCGGGCTGGGTGACGTGGTGACCGCCGCCGTCAAGGAAGCCGCGCCCGATGGCCAGGTCAAGAAGGGTAAGGTGGTGCGCGTGGTGATCGTGCGCACCCGCAAGGAGCAGCGCCGCAAGGACGGTACCTATATCCGCTTTGATCAGAACGCGGGCGTGCTCATCAACGAGGCCGGCGAGCCGGTGGGTACCCGCGTCTTCGGCCCTGTCGCGCGCGAACTGCGCGACCGCAAGTTTTTGAAGATTATCTCCCTGGCTCCCGAGGTTCTCTAACCCGGGGAGGGCGACGGCCGGTTGGCGCCGAACCAATCCGGTTGACAGAGAGGATGTCCGACGTGAAGCTCAAAATTCGCAAAAACGATACCGTACAGGTGATCGCCGGCAAGGATCGCGGTAAGCAGGGACGCGTGTTGCGCGTATTCCCCGGTGAGGGGCGCGCCCTGGTCGAGCGGGTCATGATGGTGAAGCGGCACACCCGCCCCAACCCGCAACGCAATATCAAGGGTGGCATCGCTGAGCACGAGTCGCCGATCCAGATCTCTAACCTCAAGCTCGTCTGCCCGCAGTGCGGGCCGGTGCGGGCGGGATCGCAGCGCGGACCGGAAGGCGCCGAGCGCGTCTGCCGCAAGTGCAATAAGAAACTTTAGTTCTCGTCACCGAGACCTTTCTCCCGGCGGGAGAAGGCAACGGAAGGAAAAACATGGCAGCACGACTGCAAGAGCAATACCAGAAAGAAATCCTGCCCGCCCTGATGCGCGAGTTTAACCTCGGCAACACCATGGCGGCGCCCCGCCTGCATAAGGTGGTGGTCAACATGGGCATGGGCGAGGCGACGCAAAACGCCAAGCTGCTGGACGGCGCGGTCGCCGAACTTGGCGCGATCAGCGGCCAGAAGCCGGTGGTCACCAAGGCCAAAAAGAGTATCGCCGCCTTCAAGCTGCGCGAGGGCATGCCGATTGGCTGCTGCGTCACCCTGCGGGGCCAGCGCATGTACGAGTTTCTGGACCGCCTGATCAACGTGGCGCTGCCGCGCGTACGCGACTTTCGCGGCGTTTCCACCAAGTCCTTTGACGGCCGCGGCAACTACACGCTGGGCTTGAAGGACCAGATTATCTTCCCTGAAATCGACTACGCCAAGGTGGAAAAGGTGAAGGGCATGAATATCACCATCGTCACCACGGCGCGTAACGACGAGCAGGCCCGCTTCCTGCTCAAGCTGATGGGAATGCCCTTCCGCAGCGCCCAGAGCTGAGTCCGGAATCCAGGAGAGTTATGGCTACTACCGCCAAGATCGCGAAGACCGAAAAAAAGTTGAAGTATGAAATCCGGCAACGCAACCGCTGCAACCTGTGCGGCCGCCCGCGGGCGTTTCTGCGCAAGTTTGGCCTCTGCCGCCTGTGCTTCCGCGCCCTGGCGTTGCGCGGCGAGGTGGCGGGCGTGGTGAAGGCCAGCTGGTAACCGCGCTGGCCAACGCGGTTGCACCGGTCTCCCCGCGCGGGCGGCCGCTTACGAATGAAGGAGTGAGGAATGAGCTTGACTGATCCGGTGGCAGATCTGCTGACGCGCATCCGCAACGCGGCGCGTGCCCACCATCCCAAAGTCGATGTGCCCGTCTCCAAACTGAAAATGGAGATCGTACGCATCCTGAAGGACGAGGGTTTCATCGGCAATTACAAGGTGAACGAGGAAGAGGGCCGTCCCAGCCTGCGTATTTACCTGAAGTACGACAGCAGCGATCAGCCGGTTATCACCGACCTGCAGCGCGTCTCCAAGCCGGGGTGCCGCGTCTATGTTGGACGCCACGACATCCGTCCCGTGCTGGGCGGTCTGGGAATTAACATTCTCAGCACCCCGCGCGGCGTCATGACCGGTCGCGATGCCCGCAAACAGGGCGTCGGCGGCGAACTGCTCTGCGAGGTCTGGTAAGGGAGAGCGGCGGGCGCCTTTGCGCCCGCGGAGAGAAGAGTTTATGTCGAGAATAGGACGCAAACCCATCCCCTTGCCGGCCAACGTCAAGGTGGATATTCAAAATGGCGCCATCGCCGTGCAGGGCCCCAGGGGCAAGCTGAGCGTCGCCCTCCCCGGCGGCATCCAGCTCCGCAAGCAGGACAATACCCTGCTCGCCGAACGCGAGAACGACAATCAGGCAGCTCTGCATGGGCTGGCCCGCAGCCTTGTCGCCAACGCCGTTCAGGGCGTCGTCGGCGGCTTCCAAAAAGAGCTGGATATCATTGGCGTCGGTTACCGCGCCGAAATGAAGGGCAAAGGAACCCTGGTGCTGACCCTTGGTTTCAGCCATCCCATCGAGTACCCCGTGCCCCCCGGCATCGATATCGCCGTCGATCCCAAGCAGACCCACCTCACCGTGGGCGGCATCGACCGGCAGAAGGTGGGCCAGGTAGCGGCCGAGTTGCGCGCCCTGCGGCCCCCCGATCCATACAAAAACAAGGGCGTGCGCTACACCGGCGAACGTCTCCGGAAGAAAGTCGGTAAGACCGGCGCCAAGTAGGCCGGCCCGAGGAGTGGCAAATGATTGATCCCAGTTCCAAAAATGAGCGCCGTTCGCGGCGTCATGAGCGTTCTCGCAAGCGGCTGAGCGGCAGTGCCAGCCAGCCCCGCTTGAACGTATTTCGCTCGCTGAACCACATTTACGCGCAGCTCATCGACGACGCTTCGGGCAACGTTCTGGCCTCGACCTCAACCCGGCAGGCCAAGATCACCCCCGGTGGCAATGTCGCCGCCGCGCGCGAAGTGGGCAAGGCGATTGCCTCGCTGGCCCAGCAGAAAGGCATTCAGCAGGTCATCTTCGATCGTGGCGGGTACGTCTACCACGGCCGCGTGAAGGCGCTCGCCGACGCCGCGCGCGAGGCGGGGCTTCGTTTCTAATCCGGCGCCACCCTCGCGGGTGGGCGCCGCTGTCCGCCGGCCCGGCCGCAGCGGCACCCAGGAAAAACACTACGTATGCCAGTCATCAAGCAGCGAATCGACGCCAATCAGTTCCAACTCAAAGACCAGGTCGTGTCCATTAATCGTGTCACGAAGGTGGTGAAGGGCGGCAAAAACCTTTCCTTCAGCGCCCTGGTCGTCGTCGGGGATCCCGCCGCCGCCGTGGTCGGCTATGGCAGCGGCAAGGCGAAGGAAGTCCCCCAGGCCATCCGTAAAGGCATCGAAGCGGCCAAGAAGAACCTGGTCCGCATCCATCGCCAAGAGACCACTATCCCGCACGCCGTGTTGGGCCGATTTGGCAGCGGACGCGTCCTGCTCAAGCCCGCCTCCACCGGCACCGGCGTCATCGCCGGCAAAGCAGTGCGCGCCGTCATGGAGTCGGCTGGCATTTCCAACGTGCTCACCAAGAGCATCGGAACCACCAACCCCCACAATGTGATCAAAGCCACTTTTGCCGCCCTCACCCAGCTCCGCGACAAGGATCAAGTCGCCGGACTGCGCGGCAAATCGGCCGAGGAGCTCTAAACCGAGGACCCCCATGGCGGAACAGAACAAAACCCTGCGTCTGCAGTACTACCGCAGCGCCATCGGCCGCACCTGGCGGCAGAAGTTGATTGTGAAAGGGCTTGGTTTCACCAAGCTCAACCAGATCGTCGAACGCCCCGACAACGACGGCATTCGCGGTATGGTAAAGAAGATTCCCCACCTGGTGCGCATTGTTGACGGCAACGCCGGGCAATAAGTCCCGCGGGCGCTCACCGCGCCCGCAAGCCTCAACAGCCAGGTTTCTGCCGCTCCGGCGAGCGGCGCGCGAGTGATATATGAACCTCAGTCAGATTCGCAAGCCCAAAGGCGCCACCCATCCCCGCAAACGGGTGGGGCGCGGCATGGGTTCCGGACACGGCAAGACCTCCACCCGTGGGCACAAGGGCCAGCGCTCCCGTTCCGGACACTCCCTGTTTCGCGGTTTTGAAGGTGGCCAGATGCCGCTGCATCGCCGCCTCCCCAAGCGCGGCTTCACGAACATCTTCAAGAAGCAATACGCCACCATCAATCTCGACACCCTTGCCGGGTTGAACGAGACCAACATCACTCCCGAGGTGCTGTTGCAGAAGCGCGTCATCCGCCATGTGCGTGACGGCGTCAAAGTGCTGGGCCGTGGCGAGGTGAAGGGTGCTTTGAACGTGACCGCTCACTTGTTCAGTGAGTCGGCGCGGCAGAAAATTGAAAAGGCGGGCGGCAAAGTTCAGGTGCTGGCCTAAGGCCAGCGCCGGCTCAGCCGCATGCAGTAGTTTCCGTTTCGGGCTGGACCTCGCTCCAGCCGGTTTGTCTTTTCTATGCTGAACGCGTTAACCAATATCTTTAAGGTCACCGACCTCCGCAAGCGGGTGCTGTTTACCTTCTTCATCCTGGCGGTGTATCGCCTGGGTTCCCACATCCCCACCCCGGGGGTGAATACCCAGATGCTGCAGCAGTTCTTCAACCAGAACGCCGGCACCATCTTGGGCTACCTCAACGTGTTCAGCGGTGGCAACTTCAGCCGCCTTACCGTCTTTGCCTTGGGCATCATGCCCTATATCACCGCCTCCATCATCCTGCAGCTCATGGCGGTGGTCTGGCCCTACCTGGAAAAGCTGGAGAAGGAAGGCGAACTGGGGCGCCGGAAGATCACCCAGTACACCCGCTACCTCACCATCGTCCTCTCCATCTTCCAGAGCCTGGGCGTCGCTTACACGCTGGAGAAAGCTACTACCAACGGTGGGAGCTTTGTCCTCAACCCCGGCATTGGCTTCGTGGTGATGACCGTGATTACGCTCACCACCGGCTCCGCTATCGTGATGTGGCTGGGTGAGCAGATTACCGATCGCGGCATCGGCAACGGCATGTCGTTGATCATTTTCGCCGGAATCGTCGTCGGCCTGCCCGCTGCGGTTGCCGACCTTTGGAGCAAGGTCCAGACCAACACTTGGGGGCCACTCACTCCCTTGGCCTTGCTGTTGCTGCTGGCGTTGATGCTGGCGGTGACCGGCTTTATCGTTTACGTGGAGCGCAGCGAGCGCCGCATTCCTGTGCAATACGCCAAGCGCATCGTCGGGCGCCGCATGATGGGTGGCCAGTCCACACACCTCCCCATCCGCGTCAACAGCGGTGGCGTGATGCCTGTCATCTTTGCCGCCTCCATCCTGACCTTCCCGCAGACCTTGGGCATGATCCCCTGGGTCAAACACAGCATGTTGGCCCCCGCCTTTCAGGCGTTGAGCTTCGGCTACCCGCTCTACACCGTCATCTACGTCGCGGCGATCATCTTTTTCGCCTTCTTCTACATCTCGATCATCTTCAACCCCACTGAAGTCGCCGACAATATGCGCAAGTACGGCGGGTTCATCCCCGGGATTCGCGCCGGCAAGCAGACCTCCGACTACCTGAACGGCATCCTGACCCGCATTACCTGGGTGGGGGCGATCTACCTTGTCGTGGTCTCGCTAGTGCCACAATTTCTGATCGCGGGCACCAAGGCGCAGCATGTCCCGCTGTTGGGCAACTATCTGGCGGGCCTTCCGACGTGGTTCCTGAATGGCCTGGGATTGAACTTCTACTTCGGCGGCACCTCGCTGCTGATCGTTGTCGGCGTTGCCATGGATACCGCGCAGCAGATTGAAGCGCAGTTGATCATGCGCCATTACGAAGGCTTTACCCGCAGTTCCCGCGTTCGCGGCCGGCGTTCGACCTGGGCCTGATATTTTTTCTATGTCGCGCATTAGCCATCTCGAAGGACCGCAAGGCCACCACGAAATCGACCGTGTGGGGCCGGTGATCCTGCTGGGTGTTCCGGGGGCGGGGAAGGGGACCCAGGCCAAGCGCATCAGTGCGCATTACCAGATTCCGCATATTTCCACCGGCGACATGTTCCGGGCCTTTGTGCGGGCCGAAACCACCCGCGGCCGCCAGTTCTGGGAATACATGCAGCGGGGCGAGCTGGTTCCCGATAAGATTGTTTGCGAAATCGTGGCCGAGCGCGTGCTGCAGCGCGATTGCCAGCGGGGCTTTATCCTCGACGGATTCCCCAGGACGGTGACGCAAACGGAATGGCTGATTAAGTTCCTGGCCAAACACCACCTTACCGGTGGGGGTGGAGTCGTTGTGCTCTATCTGGCAGTCGGTTATAATAGCCTCTTCGAGCGCTTGAGTGGAAGACTTTCTTGCCCTTCGTGCGGCCGGTCCTACCACAGAACAACGCAGCCGCCTAAACACGACAATGTTTGTGATTTTGACGGCGCAACGCTGATCCAGAGGGGCGACGACAGCCCTGAAGTGATCCGGGAGCGGTTGACGACCTATGAGCAACAAACGCTTCCGCTCGTAGAGTATTTCCGCACCCACGGCCGCTTTTACCAGATCGATGGGACTGAGCCGGCCGATGTGGTCACGGAACGTATTTATAACGCCTTGGATGCGTGTCGAGGCACCGCGGCATGATTCACTACCGCACCCCGGCGGAACTGGACAAGATGCGCCGCAGCGGATTGGTGGTCTACCAGGTGCTGCAACAGTTGCGTGAGTGCGTGCAGCCTGGGATGAGTACCTGGGACTTGGAAGAAGTCGCCGATAAGGCTATCCGCAAGAGCGGAGCGGTTTCCGCCTTTCGCGGTTATCGCGGCTATCCCTGTGTCCTGTGCGCCTCGGTCAACGACGAGGTCGTGCATGGGATTCCGACCCGCAAACGGGTCCTGCGCAGTGGCGATGTGGTTTCGCTCGACTGCGGCGTGGTTTTGGACGGTTATTACGGCGACTCCGCCACGACCGTCGCGGTGGGCGGTGAGGATGCGCTGCCACCGGCTGTGCGTAACCTGCTGCGGGTGACCGAAGAGTCGTTGCAGGCCGCCATCGAGCATGTGCGCCCCGGCCAATACCTGGGCGACGTCTCCAGCGCGGTTCAGCAGCGCGTGGAGGCCGCCGGCTTCAGCATCGTTCGCGAGTTTGTTGGTCATGGCATCGGGACGCATCTGCACGAAGATCCGCAGGTGCCCAATTACGGTGTGCCCGGCCAGGGACCACGGTTGAAAGAAGGCATGGTGTTGGCCATCGAACCGATGGTCAACCAGGGCACTAATGAAGTGCGGATGATGCCGGACAATTGGACGGCCGTCACCGCCGATGGTGCTTTTTCGGCGCATTTTGAGCATACCGTCGCCGTCACACGCGAGGGTCCGTGGATTCTGACCCGGCCGTGAATGCGCGCCGGGCCGCCGGAGTGCCGCTGCTCCGGCGCACAGAGCGGTTTTGCCGGCTTGAGTGGAGGGGAATGAGTAAGGAAGATGCAATTGAAGTAATGGGTGTGGTGCTGGAGCCCTTGCCCAACGCCATGTTCAAAGTGGAGTTGGAAAACAAGCATCAGGTGCTGGCTCACATCAGCGGCAAAATGCGGAAGAATTTCATCCGCATTCTTCCTGGCGACCGGGTGGCCATTGAGCTGTCCCCTTACGATTTGACCCGCGGACGAATCGTGTACCGCTACAAGTAACCCAGCTGAGGCCGGCGCAGCGTGCCGGCGGATGGACGAATATGAAAGTTCGAGCTTCAGTCAAAAAGATTTGTGACAAGTGCAAAATCGTGCACCGCCAGGGCGTTGTGCGCGTGATTTGCGAGAACCCGAAACACAAACAGCGGCAGGGCTGAGCGCCCCGCCTGGGCCGTCGAGGCCCGAGTAGCAACGGCCCGCTCGTGGGACCCGGAAGGATTGAATCGTTATGGCACGTATTGCAGGCGTTGATTTGCCCCGCCACAAGCGCACCGAGATCGCGCTGACCTACATTTACGGAATTGGCCGCTCGCGCGCCTTGAGCGTGCTGGGCAAGGCCGGGCTGGAGCCTGGCAAGAAGGTGCAGGACCTCACGGAAGACGAGGTCAACCACATCCGTAAGGTGCTGGAGGCCGAAGGGGGCGTGGAAGGCGATCTCCGCAAGGAAATTTCGATGAACGTCAAACGCCTCATCGAAATCGGCTCCTACCGCGGCTCGCGGCATCGCCGCAGCTTGCCCGTGCGCGGACAGCGCACCCACACCAACGCGCGTACCCGCAAAGGTCCGCGCCGCGGCACGGTGGCCAATAAGAAGAAGGCGACCGCGAAGACCTAGCGGCCTGCGCCCCACGCCCCGCGCGTGGCGGCGCGGCATGCCGGCCGCTTGGCCGGCGCCGCATTATTCGGTACAGATGTGAAGCGCCCGCCATGGCGGGCTCGAGGCGAACGAGATCAGTATGGCAAAACCGGCGGCCAAACAGGCGAGCACCAAAAAGAAGACATTCAAGAAGAAAGAAAAGCGCAATGTGCCTCTCGGCATCGCGCATATTCAGGCCAGCTTCAACAACACGCTGGTCACCATTTCCGATCTGGACGGCCGCGTCGTGGCCTGGTCCAGCGCCGGATCGCTGGGCTTCCGCGGCAGCCGCAAGGGCACGCCCTTCGCCGCCGGCCAGGCCGCCGTACGCGCCGCCGGCATTGCCCGCGATATGGGCATGCGCCAGGTGGAAGTGCGCGTCAAGGGGCCCGGCTCGGGCCGCGAAACCGCCATCCGTTCGCTGGCGACCGCGGGTTTGGAAGTCCGGGTCATCAAGGACTTCACCCCCATCCCGCACAATGGCTGCCGCCCGCCCAAAAAGCGCCGCGTCTGAGCCATCGCTCAATTGGTTTTCCGCCGGAATGTGCGCCCGCCCCGGGCACCCCGGCCGCAAGTTTTGGAGGAGATTTTGGCACGTTACATTGGTCCCGTTTGCCGCCTGTGCCGCCGCGAAGGCATGAAGCTCTTTTTAAAGGGCGAGAAGTGCCTGTCCAGCAAGTGCCCGGTGGAAAAGCGCAATTTCGCCCCTGGTCAGCACGGCAAGGATCGCCGCGCAAAGATCGTCGGCTATGGTCTGCAACTGCGTGAAAAGCAGAAGACGCGCCGTATCTATGGCGTCCTGGAACAGCAGTTCCGCAACTACTTCGAGCGCGCCGCCCGCAAGCCCGGCGTCACCGGCGACCTCCTGCTATCGCAGTTGGAGACCCGTCTCGATAACGTGATCTACCGGATGGGTCTGGCCACCTCGCGGCCCCAGGCGCGGCAGGTGGTGCGCCACGGCCATATCGCCGTCAATGGCCGCAAGGTCAACATCCCCAGTTTCCAGGTGAAGCCGGGCGCCACCATCACCGTGCGCGAAGGCAGCCGTGAGGTCCCCGCGATTGTGCACGCGCGCGAAGTCTCCAGCCATCAGTCCATTCCCGCCTGGCTGGAATTCTCGCCCGAGCAACTCAGCGGCCGCGTCCTGAGCCTGCCCAAGCGCGAGGATATCAGCCTGCCGGTGCAGGAGCAGATGATCGTCGAGCTCTACAGCAAGTAGTCCCCAGGAGTCGCTGTCGCGCAACCGCGCCTAACGAAATCAGCGGCCCTTGCCGCTACGCCGGTTCCCTCGCGGGAGCCCAGGGAGGCATTGAATGCATTGGAAGGGTTTTCAAAAACCGAAGCGGCTGGCCGTGGAGCAGGAAACGCTCACCGACCGCTATGGCAAATTCACCGCGCAACCCTTTGAGCGCGGCTTCGGCAACACCATCGGCAACGCCCTGCGCCGTGTGCTCCTGTCTTCCATCGAGGGAGGCGCCATCACGGCGGTGCGGATTGAAGGCGTTTCACACGAGTTTCAATCCATCCCCGGCGTCGCCGAGGACGCCACCGATATCATCCTTAACCTCAAGCAGATTCCCTTCCGCCTCAACGTGGATGGTCCCAAGCATGTCTACCTGCGCGCCGATAAGCCTGGGGTCGTCACCTCGGGCATGATCGAGGGCGACAGCGACGTTGACGTGCTGGACAAGGATGTCTACATCGCTACCGTCAGTGAAGGCGGCAGTCTGGATATGGAACTGCGCCTCAAGGCCGGCCGCGGCTACGTTTCCGCCGACCGCAACTACGATGACGACTTGGCCATCGGCTTCATCCCCGTCGACAGCGTGCACTCGCCCGTGCGCAAGTGCAACTACACCGTCGATGCCGCCCGTCTCGGCCAGACCACCGATTATGACCGCCTCGTCCTGGAAGTCTGGACGAACGGCGCCGTGCGCCCCGCCGATTCCGTCGGCCTGGCCGCCAAGTTGCTCAAAGACCACATGAATATCTTCATCAACTTCGAGGAGTCGCTCGAAGGCGGAGATCATTCCGAAGCGCGCGGATTTCACCTGCGCAACGACAATCTGAACCGCTCGGTTGAGGAGTTGGAGCTTTCCGTGCGCTCCTATAACTGCCTCAAGAACGCCAATATCCAGACCATCGGCGAGCTGGTGCAGAAGAGCGAGAGCGAGATGCTGAAGACCAAGAACTTCGGCCGTAAATCGCTCAACGAAATTAAGGAAATTTTGGCCACTATGGGCCTGTCCCTCGGTATGCGCATCGACGAACAGGGCAATCCGGTGGCCGGCAGCGGGGAGACGCTCTAGCTCTTCGCCCGTAATTACTTGCCGCCGCCCCGGGCGGCGCACTGGGATAGGTTTTATGCGACATCTGAATGCTGGTAAGAAACTGGGGCGCAACACCGCGCACCGCCGCGCGCTGCTGCGGAACCTGACCACCTCGCTGGTTCTGGAAGAGCGTATTCAAACGACCGTGCCCAAAGCCAAGGCGATCCGCCCCTGGGCGGAGCGCATGATCACCTTGGGAAAGCGCGGCAACGAGCATGCCCGCCGCCAGGCCGCCGCTTTCCTGCAGGATCCCCGCGCCGTGGAAAAGCTCTTTGAAATCGCCGCGCGTTTCGGCGATCGCCAGGGCGGCTACACCCGCATCATCAAGGCGGGCTTCCGTGCCGGTGATAACGCCGAGATCGCCTACATCGAGTACCTGGGAAGCGAGGCCGTCATCCAGAAGAAGCGTGAGAAGCGCGCTGAATTGCTGGAGAAGAAAGCTGAAGCCCAGCGTCAGGCCGCCGAGGAGCTGTCCAAGAGCCAGGAAGGCGAACCCGGCTCGGAAGAGTAGCTATCGACTCCGGACTTTTAAATGGCAAATGGAAAGGGCGCGGCCGAAGGCCGCGCCCTTTCTCGCGCTTGGGGTGGATTGTTCCCGGCACCGGAAGACTGGGACAAAAGCGGCCCCGCCGTCCCTGCGGACAACTCTCAACCCCTACATGCTCATGCCGCTCATGGCGTGGCTGCTCGCCTTGGCTGCCTTCAGCACCTTCACTTTTTCGACTTTTACGCTGGTTCCGCTGACGTCGCCCTGGACACGCACCAGGTCGCCAGCGTAAGCTTTCACGGCGCTCATGTTCGATACCGTGTATTTCTTGCCATTGCGGGTCACGATCATGGCTTTGGCGCCCTTGGTCCAGCACTTCTTCACGCAGGCGGCGTTGGTTCCAGTGCCACAGCTTGAATCGGCCACCCGGCCAACCAGGGTGGAATCCTTGGCGGCGGCAATCAGGCCAAAGCAACTTACCAGGGCGACGGTTGCAATCAGCTTTTTCATCTCATCTCCTTATAGAAAGCCCGGCGTTGGGAGCTCTCGATTGTGCAAACACTCAATGAAGCTTCCGGAATATCGACGTTGAAAAATGGGAACCGGTGCCTCCCCGGCGGATCTCGCTACGCCCTCCCGCCAGCGGAAAAACACTACGGTAACTCTCCCGTATCATACCGCGCGTCAGCTCGCGGCGGGACGAGGATAGGCGCATCCGGCCCGCTGTCCTGCCCGGCAGCCTGCTGACGATCCAGTACAATTGAGAGTTGGCCTTCCTCATGTCCCTGCAAGCTCCAGCCAGGACGAGAATTCTCGTCATCCTCCTTCTCGCCAGCGCCGTTACCAGCACGGGCTGTGGACTGTTCTGGCATAAGCGCAAGGTCGCGCGCTTGCCGCGGATCCCCATGCGCACGGCCACCCTCCCGCAGCTCGTCAGTATCCTGAACTCTGGCGCCAATCGCATCCGGACCCTGAATGCCAAGCTCACCCTGGTGGCCAGCACGGGTGGCGACAAGACGGGTACCGTCACCGAATACCGTGATATAAATGCCTACCTGCTGGTCCGCAAGCCCCAGGATATCCGCCTCATTGGTCAGTTCTCGATTGTGGGCACACTGTTCGATATGGCCTCCGATGGAAATCAGTTCGAGCTGTCGATTCCGCCCCAGAGCAAGTTCATTACCGGGCTAAACAATGTTATTCCCGCGCAGGTGAAGAACCCTCTGGAGCGCCTGCGTCCGCAGATTATCCTGCAAGCGCTGCTCATCAATCCCATTGCCCCCAATGAAGTGGTCGCGGCCATGAATGACAATGCGGATACCAAGGCGCTTTACGACGTCCTGGTCTTCAATCCGCCACAGAACGGCGTCAGCCGGCTGGTGCGCCGTATCAGCTTCAGCCGCTTTGATCTGCTGCCCCGCCGCCAGCTCATCTACGATGACCATGGCAACGTGGCGACGGAAGCTTCCTATGGCGAGTTCATGACCGTGCAGGGCATCGCCTTCCCCAAAGTAATTGTCATTCAACGCCCCCAGGAGCAGTATTCGATCAAGTTGAGGATTGAGAAGCTGAAGCTCAATCAACCCCTGCCGCGGAACCGCTTTGTATTGCGCCAGCCATCCGGATACACGCTCATCCGGCTGTCGGGTATCCAGGCGCCGCCGCCAACGCCAGCACACCCGCCTGCGCCCGGAACCAGAGCGGCGGTCGCGGCGCCCAGCATGTCAGGAGCACCACAATGAATCGGATGGTTTTCGCCAATATAAAAAGCCGGCCGGTCCGCAGTCTGGTCAGCGTGGTCGCGGTGGCCATCGAAGTGGCCCTCATTTTGTTGCTGGTCGGACTGACCAACGGCATGGTCAACGATACCCGCCACCGCATGGAAGGCGTGGGCGCCGACATCGTGGTGCGCTCTTCCAGCAGCTCCAGCTTCATGTCCATGGCCGGCAATACGCTGCCCATCAAGATGGCGGACCTGCTGCAGCGCCAGCCGGGGGTGAAAGCGGTCGCCCCGGTCGCGATCCAAATGAACAATAGCTCCATCGATACCGTGGATGGCATTGACCTCAACAGCTTCGATGCGGTCAGCGGCGGTTTCCAGTTCCTGCATGGGGCGGCTTTCAATGCCCCCTTTGACGTCATTGTTGATGACCTTTACGCCTCCGCCAAGCACGTCCGGGTGGGACAACGCATTAAACTGCTCGGACACCAGTTCACCGTCAGCGGCATCTTCGTCCACGGCAAAGGCTCACGCATTTACATCCCGCTCTCCACGCTGGACCAGCTCGCCGGCTCGCCCGGCAAAGTCGCGGTGATCTGGGTGAAGCTCGATAATCCGGACCAGACCGACGCGATTGTCGCTCATTTCCAGCAACTGTTGCCGGGCTACAACGTGCAGCCCATGCGCGAGTACCTTTCCTTGTTCACCGCCGCCAAAATGCCCGGTCTGCCCGCTTTTCAGGCGGTCATGATCGGCGTCGGTGTGACCATCGGGTTTCTGGTCATCTTTCTCTCCATGTACACCACCATCCTGGAAAGGACGCGCGAGATTGGCATTCTCAAGGCGCTCGGCGCGGGCAAGGGCTTTATCATCTCCAGCATCCTGCAGGAAAGCGCCTTCATGGCGGTGGTGGGCATTGTGGCCGGTGTGATCTTTACCTGGATCGTCCGCGCCCTCCTGCATCGCGCCATTGCCACGCTTCCCATCGAGTTGACCACGCCCTGGATCTTGCGCTCCGCCCTCATCGCTTTGCTGGGCAGCGCGGTTGGCGCGCTCTATCCTTCGCTGAGAGCCGCGGCGCAAGACCCCATCGCGGCGCTTGCATACGAGTGAGGTTCCATGGCGCCGCTTCCGATTTCCCTGCTGCTGTTCCCGGCGCTTCTGATCCGCTTGTGGAGCGGCTTTACTTGGCTCTCGCTCGTTGACATCCTGCTGGTGTCCGCGCTGGTTTACCGCTGTCTGGTGCTGGTGCGCGGCACCCGCGCCAGCCAGGTGCTGGTCGGCCTGCTGGTGCTGGTCGGCGCCTTTTACGGCGCCCGATTTGCCCACCTCACCACCCTATACTGGCTGCTGAGCCGCGCCAGTCCTTACTTCGTTTTCGCCGTGATTATCCTTTTCCAGACGGAGATCCGCCAGGGCCTCTCCCAACTCGGCCGCCATTTCGTGCTGGCCTGGTCCAGCCGCAACCGCCGCCTGCTCGACAGCTACGAAGACATCGTCCTCGCCGCGAATTACTTTTCCGTTCACCGCGTGGGCGCCCTCGTCGTGGTGGAAAATAAGACCGGCCTGCGCACCTATATTGAAAGCGGCGTCATGATTGACGCGCTGCTTACCTATGACCTGCTGGTCGCGGTGTTTCGCCCGGGTGGTCCCTTGCACGATGGCGCGGTCATTATTCAACAGAACCGCGTCTCCGCCGCTGCTTGCTTTCTGCCGCTCTCCATGAATCCGGTTCTCTCCGGACAACTCGGCACCCGGCATCGCGCCGCCATCGGCATTACCGAGGAAACGGACGCGGTGGCGATTGTGGTCTCTGAAACCACTGGGGCGGTGAGCTTCGCCAAAGACGGCAAGATCGAGATGAATATCGGGTTGGATCGTCTGCGCGACCGTCTGAGCGAGGTCTTCCAATCCTACGTTCCGCCGCATACGGTCGCCTCCAAACCGCTCGAACCCATTGCCCGCAACGCTTCCCGCGGCGAGTGGCGATCATGACCCGCAAACTTCGCGTCTGGCAACGCCTGCGCCATAACCTTGGACTCAAGCTCCTGGCGCTTCTGATCGGCTTTGTCCTTTGGGGGTTGATCTCTCACCAGCCGCTGGTCGAGGTGGGACTCCGCATTCCCGTCGAGTATCGCAACGTGCCCGCCAACCTCGAGGTCAGCAGCGAGCAGTCCCCCATCCTGCACGTCCGCTTGCGCGGCCCCGCCGCGCTGGTGCGCCGCGCCAGCCGCGCCGACGTGATCGCCGCCCTGGACCTCTCCGACGCCACTCCCGGGGTGCGCTCCTACCCCCTCGCCAGTCATGTCATCCACGCCCCTTACGGTCTGGAAGTGGTCAATGTCTGGCCTGACCGGCTGCAACTCAGCTTTGAACGCAGCCTGAGCAAGTTGGTCGACATTTCCCCACGCATCACCGGGACCCCAGCCAGCGGACTGCGCCTGAGCGGCTTCACCGTCTTCCCCCGCCAGGTTCGCATCATTGGTCCGGCCTCCCACGTGAACGGCATCGACCAGGTGTTTACCGACCCCTTTAGCATTGCGGGGTTGACCAGCACGGCGACATTGCGCGTTGGCCTCGCCGCTCCCGACCCGCAGGTGCGCATCGTGGGCGCCGACAATGCGCGCATTACAATTGACGTAGCTGCGCGCCGTTAACTGCAGCGCCAGGATCTATTCAAGCGCATGAAAAAATTTTTCGGCACAGACGGAATTCGCGGTGTCGCCGGCCAGTTTCCCCTGGACCGGACCACCGTATTTGCCATTGGCCTCGCTCTGGGAGAGGAGATGCGGGCGCGCGGCCAGCAGGCGGTGGTGATCGGCGAGGACACGCGTGAAAGCAGCCGCTGGATTGCCGCCACCCTGGTGCAGGCGCTGCACCGCCACCATGTCCGCGTCGAACATGCCGGTGTGATCACCACTCCCGGCATCGCGTTTTTGACCAGTGGCGCCGGCATTGACGCCGGTGTCATGATCTCCGCCTCGCATAATCCCTATCAGGACAACGGCATTAAGATCTTTGACCACTCCGGCTACAAGCTGCCCGACGCCGAGGAGGCCGCCATCGAGCAGCGCCTGGAGCAGTTGCTCGCCGCGGGTTTACAGGCCCCGGAGATCGACAACACGGCGGTCGTGGTTAACCACCAATTGCGTGAACGCTATTTGAACTATTTGCTTGCCGCCGTCGACCACGCCGGTTTCAGCCGTCTGCGCCTGGTTGTGGACTGTGGGAATGGCGCCGCCAGCGCGCTCGCTGGGGACCTGTTTCAGCGCCTGGGCGCGCTCGCGGAAGTCATCCACGCCCGTCCTGATGGCCGCAATATCAACCTGGGTTGTGGCGCCCTGCATGTCGAGACTCTGGGAGAGTACGTGGTGAAGTCGGGCGCCGACGCCGGCCTCGCCCTTGATGGCGATGCCGATCGCGCCATCCTGGTCGATGCCCATGGCCATGTGATCAACGGCGATCTGATCATGCTGGCCGCCGCCCGCGAGCTGCGGGCGCAGGGGCAGTTGCAGCCCGCCACCGTAGTCGGCACGGTTATGTCCAATCTGGGCTTGCAGGTCGCGCTTTCCGCCGCCGGTATTTCCCTGGAGCGCGCTCCCGTGGGAGACAAATACGTTCTTGAGCGCATGCTCGCAACCGGGGCGCTTCTCGGCGGTGAACAGAGCGGGCACGTCATCTTCCGTGGCTACGCCACCACCGGCGATGGCCTCCTGACCGGGCTGAAGATCTTCGAAATCATGGCCCGCCGCGGCCAATCGCTGGCGGAACTGGTCGCCGGCTTTCGTGCCTTCCCGCAGCAGATCGTAAATGTGAAGGTCAAGGAGAAATTGCCGCTGGAAACGCTGCCAACCGTCGTGGCGGCCATTGCCGCGGCCGAGCGCCGCTTTGGCGACCGCGGTCGCGTGCTGGTGCGCTATTCCGGCACCGAAAAGCTGGCCCGCGTCATGGTGGAAGGCGAATCCGAACAGGCCGTCGCTCAGGAAGCCCAAACCATTGCTGACGCCCTGCGCGCCTCCCTCGGCGCCTGACCAGATTAGCTGGCCCCGGGCGGTTGTCAGTTGACTGCGGAAGCGCTTGTGTCGCGTTCAGCGCCCCCGATTGCCGCCCCCTGTCATACTACTGCCATGCGTCGCACTCTCCTCGCCTTGTCCCTGACGCTCGCGTTTGCGCTGAGCGCCGTCGCGCAGATGGGCTACTTCCACGTGCAAGAACAAAACGGCATCTGGTGGTTCATCGGTCCTAACGGCCATCGCCGTTTATCGCTGGGCGTGGATAGCATTCGCCCCAGTGCGCGCGACACGGCGGGCAATGATCCTTACGGTAACACCGTGCGCCGCCTCTACCCCGACCTCAACGCCTGGGCGCTGCATTCGCTTGCCCGGCTGCGCATGTGGCGCTTCAATACCATTGGCGCTTGGTCCGATCCCGTGCTCTTTCAGCATGAGGTGCCGTATACGATCATCCTCAACATCGCTGCGCGCGCCGGCGCGAACTGGAAGACGGGGCAGACGTTTGATGTCTGGAGTCCCCGCTTTGCGCAGGTGGCGCAGGATGCCGCCAATCGCCAATGTATCCCGCGCGTCAACGATCACTGGCTGCTCGGCTACTTCAGCGACAACGAACTGCGCTGGGGACCCGACTGGCGAGGCAAAGACACCCTCCTGTCGTTGTATCTGAAGATGCCCCCCAGTTCCCCCGGCCGCCAGAAGGCGCTCGCGTTCTTGCGCGACCGTTACCGCGATAGTACGCGTCGCCTGCGCGCCGCCTGGGGCGTGCGCGTGCGCGATTTCGACCGGCTGGCCACCGGAGGCCGCACTGCCCAGTATCGTGCCGATGCCGATCAATTCGCCGGCATGGTTTCGGCGCGTTATTTCCAGGTCTGCGCCGACGCCATCCACCAGGCCGACCCCAATCACCTCTACCTCGGCGCCCGCTTTGCCGGGCATCCCAGCGACGCGGTGCTGCGAGGCGCCCGCTCCGCCGATGTGGTCTCGGTCAATATCTACAGCAGCGATCCCACCCAGTGGGTGAAGCACGTGTTTCAAATGACCGGCCGTCCGCTGCTGATTACCGAGTTCGCCTTCCGCGCCGCTGATGCCGGCTTGCCCAATAGCAAAGGCGCGGGCGTGAAGGTGCCCGATCAGTCCGCCCGCGGCCAGGCGTACACCAGGTTTGTCACCGCCTTGTTGCGGCAGCCGTTTGTGGTGGGGTACCACTGGTTCGAATGGGCCGACGAGCCGCCCCTGGGCCGCGCCCTGGACGGCGAAAACTCCAACTACGGCCTGGTCAACTCCGCCGGCCAGCCCTATACCGCTTTCATCAAGCAGGTGCAGGCAATCAATAGCCAGGCCAAAACCCTGCACGCATCCGCACCCTCGCTGTAGCGGAGCAAGTTACCGGAAATAGAGAGCCGCGCTTCTTTCCGGGTGCACTGCGCCCACCGCACAAGGGTTCTCAATCGTGCTCTCGTGGGAGCGGCGCGGGCTTGCCACTACGATCCACGATGTCACTTCTAGAGTGGCTGTGGTGGAAGCCAAGAAACGAGGGCTCCTTTTCTGGAATCTAACTTTGGTGGCAGCTTTGCAACTGCCGGAGGGGAGTCGCGCTATGAATGGCAAGCCCAGAATCTTGATTGGCGCAGTGGCTGTGTTGCTTTGGATGGCCGCACCTGCTCTCGCTCAACGGGGGCGGGGGGGAGTGGGCGGAGGTCCTCCCATGGGCGCCGGCCCGGGAATGGGGCAGGGCATGGGCAACATGGGGCCCGGCGGCATGCGGCCGGGTGGCATGGGTCCGAATATGGGCGGCCCGCACGGGCAGCAGGTGCACATGCGCGCCAAACGGCAGCGCCCCACGCCACAGGTGATCCTCAGCCGCAACCCGCAGCTTTCGTCCCGGGTCGGGGCGTTACTGCCGGCAGGAAGCAACGTTCAGGAGGCGTCAGCCGGGTTTAAAAACCTCGGCCAGTTTATCGCCGCCGCGCACGTTTCCCACAACCTCGGTATCCCCTTTGATCAACTCAAAGCGACCATGCTGGGACCGCCGCACCGTTCCCTGGGGCAGGCCATCCATCAGTTGAAGCCCTCAGTGAATAGCCGGCATGAGGTTTCGATCGCGAAGCACGAGGCGAAGCGGGACCTGCATGCCGCGCGGAGGAAGAAGTAAGACGCAGATGGTGAACGGTGCACCGAACGGCTTAGCGTGCACTGTTCACGGAAAGCGGGCGTGTTGCACGCCCGCGACGCTCCCCGCCCCGCAACTCCTGGCGGGGAGCCCGGGGTATCACCGAAGAACTCCTGGGATCCCCGGATTGCTTCCCTAGCTCGATACCCTGACCAGTACTTTGCCGCCCAGGCGGGTGGCGGCTTTGGCTACTGCCTGGGGAAACTCGTCGAGTTTGAAGCGGTCCGTAATCATCGGAGTGGGATCGATCAATCCGGCAGCCATCATACGAATCACATTGGGGTAAGTTCCGTAGCCGGTATTGCCCATCGCGCCAATCACGTTGGCTTTCTTGCACTGGAAATTTTCCAGGAAGAGCGGGACGCGCAGCCGGTCACGTCCAATAATGATGATCTGGGAGCCGTTGGCCGCGCACAGCTCCATTTCGGTGACGGTGTGGTTGAAGGCGCCTGCCGCCTCGACCTGCAGGTCCGCTCCCGCTCCTCCGGTTTCGCGCAATACGATCTGGTGCGCCGGTTCTCCTTGGGTGGGAAAGACCTGGTGGGCGCCAAAACGCAGCGCCATCTCGCGGCGTTGTTCATGGTGTTCGAAAACCATGATTTTAGCGGCGCCGGTGGCGCGCAGCAGTTGAATTGCGGCCAAGCCAATGCCGCCGGCCCCAAACACGGTGGCATAGGCGCCCGGCTTAATGCGCGCGGCGCATTCAAACAGGGCGTTGTAGGCGACGGTAAAGGGCTCAATCACCGCCCCGGCTTCCAGGACCCGGCTCTTATCCCCGCCAAAGCGGGGCAGCAGCGCATTGATGTTCCAGCAGTTACGTTCCGGAACCCGCAGCAGCTCGGCAAACCCGCCGTTCATGGTGAACCCCACGTCGTCGAGGTTTTCACATTGATTGGGAAAGCCGCGGCGGCAGGAGTCGCAACTGCCGCAACAGACCATGTCGTCCAGGCAAATCAGGTCGCCTTTCTTCAGGTAGCGCACACGCTCGCCGGTGGCCACCACCTCGCCGGAGACCTCGTGGCCCGGCACGGAGGGAAAGCGCGCCATGCCGGGGTACTTCATGTAGCCGTCGTCATCGGTTTCGAAAAAGTGCAGGTCCGAGCCGCACAGACCCGCCGCCGCCACGCGCACCAGCACGTCCTCGGGACCGCAGGAGGGATCTTCAATCTGGCGCACCTCGACGCTGGGGTTTTTCCACACCGAGGAGCCAACGCGGGCCATGCGGGAGCGCTCCTCTTCGGGGCTGAGAGCATAATCGGGGCGCGGCGCCCATTCGGCGGAAATGACGGCAGCTTTCATACTCGACAATTTCTCCTCGCCCGCGCAGTGGCGGGCGCAAAACGGCCGCGGGCGGCGAATGCCGCCCCGGTCACTCTAACAATTACCGCAAAGTCCAGCGCCAGGCGCGGAACCAAGGAATTAGCCGCGCAGGCGGCGGGCGGTGTCGCGCACTGTGGCCAGACGGCGCGCCGCCTCATCCAGTGTGACATCCCGCTTGGGATAGCAGAAGCGGATTTGGGTGGCGCCCTGTCCGGCATGGTAATAGAAGCTGGACCCCGGCACCGCCGCCACACCGACCTCGCGGATGAGCCAGCGTGTGAACTCGACATCGTCTTTACCGCACGCGGGCAGGAATTCGGCGACATCGGTCATGACGTAATAGGCGCCCTCGGGAGGGGCGCCCTTCAGCCCCGCTTCTTCCAGTCGGGGCAGGATGCGGGCGCGCCGCGCCGCGTACTCGCCGGAAAGCTTGCGGCAATATTCATCGCCATGTTCGAGCGCGTGCGCCACCGCCATTTGCAGCGGCGCCGGAGCGCCTACCGTCAAAAAGTCGTGCACCTTGCGGATGCCGCCGGCCAGCCGCGCCGGCGCCAGCGCCCAACCCACCCGCCAGCCAGTGACGCTGAAGGTTTTTGAGGCGCCGCTGATGGTGATCGTGCGCTCCGCCATCCCGTCCAGTGTGGCCAGCGGTACGTGTTGGCGTCCGTCGTAAATGATGTGCTCGTAGATTTCGTCGGTGATCGCCAGACAGTCCCATTGCACGCACAGGTCGCGGATGAACTCCAGCTCGCTGCGCGTGAAGACCTTGCCGGTGGGGTTGTTGGGGGTATTGATAATGATGGCGCGGGTGCGATCGTTAAAGGCCGCCGCCAGTTCTTCCCGGTCAAAGTTCCACTGCGTCTGCCCGGGGCCGGGGGGATGCAGCGGAACAAAGCGGGGTGTGGCGCCGCTCAACACCGAGTCCGGTCCGTAGTTTTCGTAATATGGCTCGAAGATGATGGTCTCGTCACCGGGGTTGAGCACGGCGATAAGGGTGGAGATCATCGCCTCGGTCGAACCGCAGCAGACCGTGACATGTTCGTCCGCGTGGATGTCCATGCCGTACCAGCGCTGGTACTTGGCGGCCAGCGCCTGCCGCAATGCCGGATCGCCCCAGGTGACCGAGTACTGGTTGATATCCTCGTTGATGGCCTGGATGGCGGCGTCCTTGATCAGCGCGGGAGCGGCGAAGTCGGGAAAGCCCTGCGCCAGGTTGATGGCGTCGTGCTCCATGGCCAGGCGCGTCATCTCGCGGATGACGCTTTCGGTGAACTGCTCGACGCGCGTCGAAATTCCGCGCACGGCGGGACGGGCGGTACTTATCGTCAACTCAGTCTCCTCGGCAGTGGCTTGGGAGCTACTGCGAATCAGCAACGGGCGCCTGCAGGCAATCCGCTGCCGGGGCCTCGTCGCCGCCCTGTGAGAACGGATCGTCGTGGCCGGGAATCAAAATGCCGCGGAAGGCGTTCACCTTCTGCCGCGACGCCTGATACAGGCGCTGGTTGTGCGGCGGCATGTCATATCCAATTGCGCTGTCGTCAAAAAAGGCGCGCGCGTCCCCTAAAATCAGGTAGTCGCCGTCGCTGCCTTGCACCTGCACGGAAACGTGTCCCGGGGTATGTCCCGGAGTGTCGATCAGGCGAACCCCCTCCAGGTCCAACTCCTGGTCTTCGATCCAGCGGTAGCGGCTGAGATCGCCCAGTCCCGCCGGTTCCCAGACAAAACGGATGAGCTGCAGCAGGCGCGCCTGTTCCATCCGCCGCAGTTCCTCGTCGGTCACTTCGGGGTAGAAGGTGCGGAAAACGTCGTGCCGCGTCTCACCCGAGCACACCGATTCGTAGATCGGGATGGCCCACTCGTAATCGCGCCGCGAGGCAAACACCCGCGCACGCGGAAACATGTCGTTGTTGCCGAAATGATCGAGATGGAGATGGGTGTTGATGACCGTGGCAATCTGTTCCGGCTCGACACCCACATGGCGCAGTCCTTCGCGCAGCAAGGTGTCGTGTGTGCGGAAGCCGGTATCGATCAGCACCAGGTTTTCCCCCTGGCGCAAGAGGACCGAACAGGCCTGCAGCGGCAATCCTGACATGAGGATGTGCACGTCCCAGTAAGGGGCCTGCGCCGGCGTGCCCTGCAGCCCCGGTGCTGGAGCGCTGTGACCATTGCCGTTGCGCTTGTCGCTGGCCTGGCCATTGCCATTGCGTTTACCGCGGAGGTGACCGCCGAAGGGGTTGCCGCGTGTCAGTAAATGATCGTCCATGATGTTTTCATGCGGCGCCCACAACCGGCAGGTTCACCACAAAGTCGCTTCCTTTACCCGGAGTACTGGTGACTAAAACCGAGCCACCGTGCAGTTCCGCCACCCATTTGACCATAGGAAGGCCCAAACCGCAGCCATCGACCATACTGCGCGTGCGCGATTTATCGGCACGATAAAAACGTTCAAAGATATGCGGCAGGTCTTCCGCGCTGATGCCAACACCATTGTCGCGCACCGAGACACGCGCGCTCCCCTGCTGGCGCTCCACGCGCACTTCCACGCGTCCCCCCGCTGGGGTGTACTTAAGGGCGTTGTCGATCAGGTTAAGCATCATTTGCCGCAGACGCAAGGCGTCGGCCAGTAGCGGCACCGGTGCGGAGGTGAAGGCACGCAGGCGCAAGCCGCGCGCGTCGGCCACTACTTGCATCTGTTCCACCAAGTCGCGCACCAGTTCGTTGAGGTCCATGGGCTCCAGCCGGGGCTGCACTTCGCCGGCATCGGCCTGCGCCAGCACCAGCAGGTTGCGCACCATGCGGTTCAAACGGTCAATTTCTTCGAGATTGCTTTCCAGCACGCGGCGGCACTCACCCAGCGGCGCCTGCGAAACGAGTGCCAGTTCCGTTTCGCCCTGCATGGCCTGCAAAGGAGTGCGCAGTTCGTGACTGACGTTGGCGGAGAACTCACTCATTTGCCGGAACGAAGCCTCCAGACGCCCGATCATCTCATTAAAAGTGCCGGCCAGCTCCTCCAGTTCGTCGCCGCGGCCGCTGGTCGGGAGCCGCTGCGTGAGGTTGGAAGCGGAGATCTGCTGGGCCGCGTGCGTCATATCCGCCACCGGCTTGAGGGTCCGCTTCGACATGATGAATCCGCCCACCGCGCTGATCACCACCGTGACGGGCAGTAACATGAGCAGCACCCATAAAAAGGTGTCCAGGGCGTCGTTGATGGGCTTCAGGCGGGTGCCAATTTGCAGCAGGTAGGGCTGGTGGCCGGGGCCGTAGATGACCACATTGGCGAAGCGGATCTCCTCCTCCTTCGGCCAGCCGTGGGTAATCAGGCTTGGCCGCTCCGCCAGAATCCGTTTCAGCTCGTGGCGCTTCAACGTCAAGCCCAGCACTGTCAGTTCCGGCGACTGCTTGACCAGATTGCCCTGCGCATCGGAGATCTGCGCGATGCGGAAGATGGTGTTCAAGTCGCCTTCGCCGGCGTCGTGCGGATCGGCCAGCACCGGCTTGCCATTTTGAAATTGAATGTACTGGGCGACGCGTCCGGCCTCGTCCTGCAGCTCATTGTCGATGTCCCAGTAAATGACCGCGTTCAGCAGCCCGTAGAGCAGGGCGGCGGCGAGCACCAGGATGACGCTGAAGATCAGCGTGTACTGCAGCGTAAGCTGGCCGCGAATCGTCGACGGGCGCAGAATGTTGACGCGCTGCCAGAAGCTGCGCCGCGGTGTGGCCGCTCCTCCCGGAGTGCCGCGCTGAGCGCCCTGCGATGGCCCCCGGCTGGCACCGGACGAGGCGCCGTTTGTCGTTGCCGCGTTCGCCATTGCCGGCTGAATTTCCGCTTTCCTGGCCGGATTCATGGCTGGGTTCCGTCCTTCAGCATGTATCCCACCCCGCGTACGCTGTGAATCAGCTTCCGCTCCCATTCCTTGTCGATCTTGGTGCGCAGAAAGCTGATATACACATCAATCACGTTGGTAAAGCTCTCAAAGCTGGCGTCCCAGACATGCTCGGCAATCATGGTGCGCGTGACCACCTGATTGGCGTTGCGCATCAGGTACTCCAGCAACATGAACTCCTTGTTGGAGAGTTCCACTTCTTTTTCCGAACGCCAGACCTTGCGCTTCACCGGATCCAGCACTAGATCCGCCACCTGGAGTTGCAGTTTCAGTTCCCGCCACTCACGCCGCAGGAGCGCGCGCACGCGCGCCCGCAGCTCCGCGTAGGCGAACGGCTTGATCAGGTAATCGTCGCTGCCAATTTCCAGTCCCCGTACCCGGTCTTCCACCGAGGCTTTGGCCGTCAGGATTAGAATCGGGACATTGGGGTTTTGTTTACGGACCGTCGACAGCACGGACAGCCCGGACACTTTGGGTAGCATCAGGTCCAGAATGATCAGATCGTACTGACCTGATTCGGCCAAAAATAGCGCCTCTTCTCCATCCGCCGCCAGGTCCACGGCAAAGTGATCCTGCTGCAGTCCCTTGCGGATAAACTGCGCTACCTTGTGCTCATCTTCGACCAGCAGAATCCGCATGTAAAAAGCCGCCGTCCAAAGAGGCGAAAGGAACTCACCGCAGGCGGGAATCGGAGTGGAATACCTTTGCCCGCGGACGCCCGGCTCTTTTAGGGATGGCGCTCCTATTATAATTGTTCTTTCCCCGTCAGGCGCGCCGGTCCGGCGGCGCAGGCTGGGACAGGACTGCAATCAGAGTGGCTGGCGGAGGGCTGCCTCCGTTCGCCCGTTTTCGCCTACGGCCTCCACGTGCGTCACATCACCCGCGCTCTCATCCTGCCGCTCCTTTTCCTGGCCGCTTTTCCCGCACTGGCCTGGGCACAACAGTCGCCCACCCTCAATCATGTGAATGACCTCATTGAATGGGGTCGATGGAAAGAGGCGCGCGACCTGATGTGGGAGGCTTTGCGCGCCCACCCCAATGATGCGCAGTTGCTGGCTCAGCAGGCCCACATCCTGACCGCGTTTGGCAACGTCGATCAGGCGCTTTCGCTGGCGCGGCGTGCGGTTGCCGCCGATGGCAATTGCGCGCTTTGCCACCTTTATTTGAGTGAGGCGAAAGGTGAGCAGGTCCGGCGCATGAGCAAGTTTCGCGCTCTACTTAACTTGCCCCGCATCCGCCGCGAGTTGAAGCTTGCCGATCAGCTCAATCCAGGTTTGGCCAATGTCCATTGGGGGCTGATCAACTACAACCTGGAAGTGCCCGCGGCCGCTGGCGGCGACATCAACAAAGCGCGCCAGCAGGCGGCGCAATTGGCGAAAATCGATCCTGTCGATGGTCATATCGCTGAAGCCAGCATTGATATCGCTACCGGACACAACACCTCCGCCTTCCGCGAATACCAGCAAGCCGCGCATGACTACCCTAAAGACCCGCGTGGACTCTTTTACACCGGCATGACCCTGTTTCAGCAGGCACAGTTTTCCGCCGCGCTGCCCTACCTGCAACAGGCCTGGAAACTGCAAGACCAGTCGGCCCTCTATGCCGCATACCTGAGCGCGGACCTCGTGCACCTGAAACAGCAGGCGCAGGCCTATCGTATCGTTCAGCAAGCTCAAAAGAATTTCCCCAACAGCCGGCTGCCCGACTACCTCACGGCCAAGGCGCTCAAAGATGTGGGGCAGAACTTCGACTGGGCGCGGCAACTGCTGCAGGACTACCTTGCTGTCCCTGCCGAGCCGGATCAGCCCAGTTGGGATGAGGCGCGCAAACTGCTCAGCGCGCTGCGGTAGCAGGAGCAGCCGGTTGCCGGTACGCGGGCGGGGCGGAGGGTGTCGCCTCTCCCCGGTCAGCTCTGTTCGGGTTTGGTCGCCGCTATCTCGCCCCAGATCAGCCGGCGGCCTTCGAAACGCCAGGGAACGGTCAAGAGGCGTTCCACCGCCTGGGGGTAAATGCGGTGCTCCTGTTCCAGGATGTGGTCGGCGAGGCTGTGGGCGTCTTCACCGGGCTTTACCTCGACAATGGCTTGCATCACAATGGGCCCGCCGTCCAGGCTTTCATCCACAAAATGCACGGTGCAGCCGGTGTACTGTACCCCGTAATCCCAGGCCTGTTGTTGCGCGTCCAGCCCGGGAAACGCCGGCAGCAGCGAGGGGTGGATATTGAGTATCTTGTTGGGAAAGCGTCGCACAAAGTCCGGCGTGAGCAGGCGCATATAGCCGGCCAAGCAGATCAGATCGGCGTTGGCCGCTTCTAGCAGGGTGGCCAGCTCGGCGTCATAGGCTTCCCGGGTGCGGCCGGCAACCGGTACGAAATGGGCGTTCATGCCGCGCTGACGGGCAAACTCCAGTCCCAGCGCTTGCTCGCGGTTGGAGATCACCACGGCAATCTCCGCCCAGATGGCGCCCTGATCGATGGCGCGAACGATGGCCTGAAAGTTGGAGCCGCGCCCGGACAGCAGCACAGCCAGCCGCGCTTTCGATGGCCGCCGGTGTTCGAAAAAATCGACCATCAGCGATAAACCACCTTTCCACGTCCTTCCACGATTTCGCCAAGCTCGAAGAAGCGTTCTTTTTGGCGCTGTAGATGCCGGCGCACCGCGGACAGCCGCTCCGGACTAACCACCAGGATCATGCCCACCCCCAGGTTGAAGGTGCGGCGCATGTCGCCGGTGGGAACGCGCCCAATACGTTGCAGGAGCTGAAACAGTTCCGGAACCTGCCAGGAATGGGTGGCAATCACCGCGTCACAGTTGCCGGGTAAGATGCGCGGCAGGTTTTCGGTTATGCCGCCGCCGGTGATATGGGCCAGCCCGCGCAGCGCGCCGGGATTGTTGCCCTTCGCCAGCAGCGGGCGCAAAAGCGGCAGGTAGGAGCGATGCTCGCTGAGCAGCGCCTCCGCGACCGTGCAGCCCAGGTCGGGTACCCGCTGGTTGATCTTGTACTTGGCCTCCTCGAGCAGCAGGCGGCGCGCCAGGGAGTAACCGTTGGTATGCAGTCCCGCCGAGGGCAGGCCAATGAGGCGGTCGCCGGGCCGGATGCCGGCGCCCGTCAATATTTGCTTCTTGTCCACCAAACCAACGATGCAGCCCGCCAGATCGTACTCGCCGGGCTGGTAAAATCCGGGCATCTCCGCGGTCTCACCGCCGATGAGAACGCAGCCGTTTTCGGCGCAGCCGCGGCTGATGCCCTCTACCACCGCCGCTACCGTCTCGGGCTCCATTTTGCCCACCGCCAGGTAATCAAGAAAAAACAGCGGCTGGGCGCCCTGCACCAGGATGTCATTGACGCAGTGATTGACCAGGTCGCGCCCGACCGTGTTATGAATGCCGCTCAGAAAGGCCAGCTTGAGCTTGGTGCCGACCCCGTCAATGCTGGAGACCAGCACCGGCTGCCGCAATCCCCCGGGCAGCGCAAAGAGGCCGCCAAAGCCGCCAATTTCCGCCAGAACCTGGCGGTTGAAGGTGGCACGGGCCAGCTTCTTGATACGGTTCTTGGCGCGGTTTCCGGCGGCGATGTCCACGCCCGCGGCGGCATAGGTGAGCGCCCTGGAGGCCTGTTTTGAAGAACGCGAAGGGGTGCTTTTCACGACACTTTACTATAGCAGCGGCGGCCCTGCGCCGCCCCGCGTAACCCGCGCCGGCATTCCAGACGAGCAAGCCACCGAGTCCTCTCTTCCAGGCTCAGCCCGCAAGCGCCACGGTGAAGAACTGGCCCAGCACGCGGCGGCCGTTTGCCATCAGCGCGGCGCGTTGCTCACTGTCCGGCGCCTGATAGGCGGGCAGGTGCGGCGCCCAATCCCGCAGCAGCGCCTCATCGGCCTCCACATGGAATTGCAGTGCGTAGGCGCGGCTCCCCACACGGAAAGCCTGATGAGCGTAAAAGCCGCTGCGCGCCAGATGCACGGCCCCTGCCGGCAGTTCGAAAGTGTCCTGATGCCAGTGCAGCACCGGCATGTGGCTGATGCCGGCGCCGCCCACGACGGCATCGTTTTCTCCTTCCGGCGTGAGGGCTACCGCACCGTAGCCGATTTCGAGCATGGGTCCCTTGGACACGCTTCCGCCCAGGGCCGCCGCCATGAGCTGGGCTCCCAGGCAGACACCCAAAACGGGCCGGTCAGCACCCACTGCCGCCGCCAGAAGTTGCTGTTCCTGCTGCAGGAACGGATATTCCTGCGCTTCGTAAACCCCCATCGGGCCGCCCATGACAACCAGGCCCTGGTAGCGCTCCAGCAACTGCTCCGGCGTGGGCAGCGCCTGGCCGCGATAGGGCCGGGCCATATCAAACCGCACACCGTGCTCGCGCCCCACTTCGGCGATGATTCCCAGGCCTTCAAAATCCACATGCTGAATTCCCAGCCATGCTTGCGGGTTTTTGGCGACCGGTTCGCTCGCCAGATGCTGGCCCATTAAGGTTTGTTTCTCGCTCATTTCCACCATTGAAGCACAGGCCGCCTTTCCTTCACACAACTGTTATCGCCGGATCAGTGCGCAGCGGGCACACTGAAACTGCCGCACGAGCCAGTGCCGCGTCGAACCGCTTGCCCCTGAGTTCGCCGGGACGAAGCCGTGCCTATCGCGGAAACGAATGGCAGCTATTCAAAGTATGCGTTTGAGTTGTAGCCTGAGTCGCTGTAGGTTGTGGACAGCGGCTTTTCGCTCCTCTGTAAACGCTGCTGTTTGGCGCCAGGTTCGCGCCTCTGGGTGCCGTGATCCGCGCTTCCCGTGCAACGCGCCCGTTGCACTGTGGCGATCAGAATTGATTCTCATCCGTCACCTTGAATAGGAGTTTTTATGGCTGCCAAAGCGCAATGGATCAACCCAATCGACTTCGAAGTGGAAAAGGCGCGGGCAATGTCCCCCGGGTCGCAAGCCGAGTTCGCATCTCCGACTATTTCCGATGTTGCCGCTGCCTGCGGTTTTTCCGTGGCGACGGTGTCGCGTGTTTTGAATGGCGTCAATCCCGTGCACGCGGCCACGGCGGCAAGCGTAAAAGCGATGGCGCGTAATCTGGGCTATGAGCCTGACGCGGCAGCACAGTCGCTGGCGCGCCGCTCCGCCCTGATTCGGCGTCAGCGCGCGTTGAACCGCGGCTAGTGTAATTGTCCGTAGAGCCCGGCGAAGTGAGGCGGACTGAGGCGGAGTGCGGCTGTTCCAGCCGGAAGAGCCGCGCGCGCCGGGTGCTCATGGCAAAAGCAATACCGATCCCTGTTGGCGCGGTTCCACATACGCGGCAAACAGTGATTCGATGGCGCCGATTGGCTGCGTTGGCCCGACATCGCCGTCGATCACGCAGAAACTCTGAAACATGCCCTGGACGGTGCGGAGATACAGCTCCGGAGTAGTTCCGGCTCGCGCCAGTCCGTAGGGCCAAAACTCACTTACCACCGGCACGCGCAGCTTGCCCAGGAGGTGTCCGCCTTCCAGGAACTGCCGCTCGTGTCCTTGTATGTCCGCCCAGACCAGTTCGATGGCGCTACGCTCCGTCTGTGGCAGCCCCTCGATGATCGTGTCGAGCCGTTCAGTGGGAATCGCAATCGTCGCCCGCCGTTCCTCGCCATAGAAGCCACCGGCGTGGTTCCCGGTGCGGACGCGATGGTCTCCCGAGTTGTCAGGGGATAATTCCATGGCGCTCCCAGCGGCATGATCGGAGAGTGCCACCGGGTACACTCTCACCCGGTCCGCAAGTCCGTTGAGTTGAACATTGTGCGCCAAAAGTGCCGTGGTCGCCGGGTTCGGCTCAAAAGCCAGCACGCGACCGCAATAGCCGAAACGCAGCAGCGCGATACCGATCATGCCAATATTGGCGCCCACATCAAGGATGGTCCCCTGTCCGGACAAATACCCTTGTGTGCGCAGCCAGGAGCAGACGGCATGAATTTGGTCCAGTTCGAAGGAGCGCCGGACATAGAGGGTCTTGCCGATCAGCCAATCTTTGCTGTCGACGGCAAGCCGTCCATTGGCGGTCTCGATTTCAATCCAGCGCCGCGGTCCCGCCGACCGCAGGCGCCACGCCGTGCTGCGAAAGAGCCTGGTGAGAGCCCGCATTGGGGTAGCATCCCATAGATCGCCGCACCGCCTCATTGGATTTTTGCGAAGGCCGCTTCCGGCGGGACTCCGCCCAGCGCTTCTCACGCGGAAGTATTGTCCTCTCACGTCATATAATCGCGATCATCCCTGATCGCGTTGCGTGGAGCGCATCCTGCGGAACACTTCGCTTATGACGGCGGATGCTTATCCTGAATTCGAGACGTCTGGTTCTGCCGCTGCCGGCGAGCGGCCCAGGCAAACGCCGCCAAGGTCCGTTGCGGGCTCAGGCTGGTATTGGACGGGGCTTTTATTGGTTGCTGTCGGCGCCGTCTGCCTGACGGTGCTCCCCAATGTTTGGGCGCGCCTGCACTATGGAGCCTGGTTCTGGATTCCGAACCATGACGGCTGGATTTACCTGCAAGTGCTGGCGCTGGCACGGAAACATGGTTGGCCTTCGCCCTATGGATGGTTGCTTTTCAGCCCCGCCACCCTTTTGGCGCGGCTTGTCCATGCCGGCCCAGCGGGTTTGACGGCGCTTTGGAATCTTCAGGCGGCGTTGGTCACCTCTGTTCCGCTCTACCTGTATCTGAACCATGTGCTCAGTCATGGTGAGATGCGAGGGCGCGCGGCTCGCCGTGCAGCGCTCCTGGCGACGGCCGCCGCTCTGCTCTGGATCTTCGACTGCGGGGTGATGCGCTATACGCCGCTGCTGTCCCAAGCCGGCCTGTTGTGGAACGCTACCCATGGGGCGTCGCTTTGGCGCTTGCCCTACCCCCCGGTTTTTCACCAGTGGGATGTGCTCAGCCCGGGCCTGTGGCTGGGTTACCTGTTTCTGTTTTTATGGCTGGCCCGGCGCGCTCGCGAGCGGCAGGTTTGGCAGCGCACGCTGGCGGCCATGGCTGCGTTTGGCTGCACGTTTTACGTGATGTTTTATCTCTGGACCGCTGTGCTGGGCGCGTTGGCGCTGCTTGTGCTGTTTAATTGCTGGCGGTTACGGTCAGATGAACCCGCCACCCAGCGAAGTGCAAAGCTTTGGCTGTCAATCGCTGTCGGCGGAGGTGCGCTGGGCGCGCCCGCCTTGCTGTGGCAATGGATTAGGCATTCTGGCATGGACTGGCTGCACCGCAACGGGCTCTTTGTCGCCAGCTTCCGCCATGAGCCCTTTCACGCCGGTAATCTGCTGCTCTATGGGCTCAGCCTGGCATGGTTGTGGCGGCGGGATCGCGACCTGTTGCCGCTGTGGTGCACGTGCCTCTCGGCGTGGCTGCTTTTCTTCCTCCCGCCCATCATCTTTGGCCTGGAGATGCAGGACTTTCACTGGCTGTACGTGCGCAACCCGCTTTTGTATCTGCTCTGGATCGTGTTGCTGCTGAGGACCTGGACGCGGCTGCAAGCGAGGGCACGCCAACGATGCGCGTGGATCTTCGCCGCCCTGCTGGTGCTCGTGGTAACAAGCGGCCTTTTTCTGCGCCAGTTACAAGCCGCTGAAAGCCGCGATGCGCGCCGGGCTGTAGCACAATGGCAGACCTGGAGCGCGCAGTTCCCGGAGAACGGCAAGCAGGCATCTGCGCTGCCGCGCGTTCCTGCTGTCCCGCTTCTCCAGGCCGGCGCGGTGGCTGGCGGCGATCCGGGTTTTGTTCGTCTGGCCGTGATTCGCGCCGGGCTACAGCCCCTCAGCGGCGACCCCGTTCTGCTCAACCCGCGCCTCACCAATCAGGACTGGATGGAGCGCATCGCGTTGAATATATACCTGCAAGCGGGGCGCGACGAGGTCGCGCAAAAGCGGGTGCTGGACGCCTATATGGGCCGGCAGGAGCGCATTCATTCGGAGCTGCCCTGGACGTTGCCCGCCGGCCGCGAGCGCTTTCGGGCGCGCCTCCGCCAGGACCTCGTTGACCTGCAACGCCATCCGCAACGCTGGCTGCGGCGCTACCACGTACGCTATGCCGGGCTGGCCGCCGGCCCAGCGCTGCCGCAATATTTGCGGCATGGCTGGCGGCTGATTGTCGCGGGCCCGCGTTGGCAGGTTTGGGAACGGTCCTGACGTGCCAGGGCCGAGTCGAACTGCTTTCGAGTTCGAAATCGCAGGCCGAAGCCGTAGCGAAGGTCCGGGGTTGCCGTTTAGGTCCCGCACCGCTGGCGACGCCCGACTTCGTCACCAGGCGAGTCGTTGGCACAGGTTGTGCGGCTAGTCTGCCGCGGAGCGGGCTTCGGCGTTGAGACCAGCCCATTTTTCCAGTAGCAGCAGGGTGGCGGCGAAATCCTGATCCGCAAAGCCTTCCTCGGCGGCAATGGAATAAACTTCCTCGACCGTTTCCAGCGCCGGCAGCTTTACGCGCAGCTCGCGCGCCTGCTCCAGCATGAGATGAATGTCCTTCAGCATCAAGTGCAGGGGAAACTGCGGACTGAAATCGCGCTTCAGGACGGCGGGGCCCTTCCGCTCAACCACGCCGGAGCGCAGCATCGAGGCGCCAATCAGCTCGATCATTTGTTCCGGCTGCACACCGGCTTTTTGCGCCAGCATCAGGCCTTCGGCGAAGCCCTCATAGATGAGCGCCAGATTGAGGTTCATGGCCAACTTGGCGGAGACGCCCATGCCGGTCTCGCCAATGTAAATCACTTTCTTGCCCATGGCGCCGAAGAGGGGCTGCAACTGATCGACGGTGGCTTTGGGACCACCCACGATGAAGACCAGTTCGGCGTTTTCCGCTCCTGTCTTGGAGCCGGTGACCGGGCAATCGAAGTAGGTCACCTTCTGCGCTGCCAGGCGAGTGGCAAACGAGCGCGTCGCCTTGGGCAGGATGGTGCTGGAGTCGGCCACGATCAGTCCGGCGGGAGCGCCCGCGGCTAGACCATCAGCGCCAAACAGAACCTGCTCGACCGCGTGGTGATCGCTCACGCATAACCAGGCCACCTCGGCATCGGCCACTGCGGCTGAGGGCGTGGGCGCCTGCCGCGTACCGGCGATCTGCGCGCGCTCCGGAGTGCGGTTCCAAACTGTCACGTCATGTCCCGCTTTGGCGAGGTTGGCGGCCATCGGGGCGCCCATGATGCCGGTCCCGAGAAATGCGATTTTCATAAGCTCGGCTCCAATCAGCGTTGCACTGTCACACAACTGGCTTTCGCCTTCCATCTTCACGTTAACATCCGCCCTCGCTGCTGCGACGGGAAAAAGGCGCATAGTGCCGTTTGAGGCAGCCACCGCCCGCCAGCACTGCCCAACCCTCGGCGGGGCGCTCCCGTTGGGTGGAATGCCAGCCGGACTGCTACACTGTTGGCAGCGCGCACCCACGCGCGGCGATGTTTATGGCAAAGGCAAAAATCAGCCCCGGACAGGTCTGGCGCGAGGACGCCAGCGGTACTCACTACTTGGTTACCCGCGTTTATGCGGAGCTCTTCGATCACTATGCCATCCTGCGCAAAGTGGAAGGGGAGCAGACCTTGCGGGTGAAGATCCGTATGAATGACGAAAACAAGCCGCTGCCCGGCTACACCCAAGAGGCCGCTGAATTTAACGTCGAAAGCTAAAGCTAAGAGCTAAATGCCGCGTACTCAGCCGGACTTTTTGCCACGCCGGCTCGCACCCTCTAAGCTCCGCTGAAACCCGCAAGCCCTTTCCCCGGGTTGCTCTCGCGCACACATGAACCTACTCGGCGCCCTCAGCCACTGGATCATCACCGTCATATCCACCATGGGCTATGCCGGCATTCTCCTCCTCATGGCGATTGAGTCAGCCTGTATTCCGCTGCCTTCCGAGGTGATTCTGCCGTTTGCGGGCTACCTGGCCTTCACCGGACGCTTTCACTTGGCATGGATCGCGGTGATTGGCGCGCTGGGGTGCAACCTGGGTTCGGATGTGGCCTATTGGGTGGGACATGCCGGCGGACGGCCATTGGCGGAGCGCTATGGGCGCATGGTGCTTGTATCGCGGCGCGACATTGATCTGGCTGAACACTGGTTTCAACGCTTTGGCGACGCAACCGTGTTTTTTGCTCGCCTGCTGCCTGTCATCCGGACCTTTATCGCCTTGCCGGCGGGCATCGCACGCATGCCGCTTGGGCGCTTCAACCTCTACACCTTCCTGGGGTCGGTTTTCTGGTGCTGGGCGCTGGCTTATGCTGGGTTCCGTTTGGGCCAGCACTGGGACATTCTGCGAGTCTACTTCCATCGCTTCGACTTGGTGATCGTGGCCGCGCTCGCGCTGCTGGCGGCGCTTTGGATTTGGCGCCATGTTCGCGAACTGCGCCGGGCAGCCTGACCACGCTGTGAGGTTGTCAGGTACCGGTTGTTGGTAGGGAGCGGCAGCGGCCAAGCGCGCGCTCAGCTTCCTGCGAGCCACTTCGCTTTGATCTTCAGGGCGACGTTGTCGCGGGTGCGGTAGTACACCTTGATCTTCTCGCCCCACTGCAGGTGGAGGTTGGTGTATTTTTCCCGCAGGCGTGGCGAAAGCGAGAAGGTCTTCAGCACGTAGATGTTGTTTTCAGCACGCACCGTGATCGCCACGTGAGAGAAGACCCGCACGTAGCCGGTGTAGGTGGCGTAGGTGGGCGCGTGAACGCGGCGTATCTTGATCGTCTGCCCGCCGGCCGTTACCAGGAAAACAACGAGCAGCGCGGCCAGGTGCGGGAGGCGGAATGTTGGCTTTTGGTTGACCATCTTCGCTCCTGCTCGCCTTTAGGGATTACTTCGCCGCGCCCGTAACGGACGGCAATGAGCTTACCACGCCGGCGGTGGCGCCGCTGACACGAAGGGCGTCCTGCGCGGCGATCGCGCTCCCAAATGCGCGGAACTGCTGGTACTGCGCGGGGGTGATGTAGTTGCCCCGCAGCAGCATGGTGCGATCAAAACGCAACTCGTGAGGCGAGGTGCTGTAGACGACCTGGTAATGTCCAAAGTCGTTATTGGTATCCACATTACCGGGCGCCTGTGGGGTTCCGAACTGAGCGGGGAAGTGCACGGTGACCTGGGTCTGTTCCAGGGCGTCGCCATTGATGACTAGAGGGTGTTCGCGGGATGGCAAGGTCGCGTAACGGCTCGTGACGTCCACCGGGGGCGCCAGCTCGGGAATGTCCCAGTGCCCATCTTCCACGCGCACAAAGCCCGGCTCGGTACCTTGCAGATGGATCACCAGCGCGTGATTCTGGGCGGCCAGATCATCAATGCTGCCACCGGTGGAGGTGGCATTGGGATAGCTGTTGAGGATGAGCTTTTGGTAAAGCTGCGGCAACAGCTGCGGGGGCGCGCTGCTGAGCGACTGGCGCAGGTTTTGCGCCAGCGGACCATGGAAGGTCAGGGTGAGGTTCAGGTTGGCGTCGCCGTTGGGCTGCACTTGGGCCTCGACTGCGGCCATGTAGCCGTCTTCCGGTGAGACAAAGTTGGGCACCTGGGTAAGCGTCACTCCTCCATGGGGGTTGATCACCAGCGCCTGGCCGCCGCGAATGGCCGACGAGATGAAACCGAGGTGCGCGTACGTGCCGAGCAGATCGTACCAGCCGTATTTCCCGTTCGCGCCGGGAACGCGAATGAGCGGCAACTGGTAGCCGTAAAGGCTGGGAATCTGGGTTGAGGAATGATCGGTCGCGGCACGGGCGAAGACCAGGTTGAAGGGTGTGTCCGACGCGTGCAACAGGCCGATAAAGACGGCCATACGGCTGCCGCTGCCATCCGTGAAGCTCTGCCGTGGCGGACTCAGGATGGGCATCTGCATCGGCTGGATATGCTGGGCTACCCATTGGTAGAGCGCATCGGCGCGCTGAATCGGGTCGGTTTTGCCGGCCGTCACCCGCTGCGCGGTGCGTTGCATTTCCGCGGTGGTTCGTTCCGCCGTGTAGAGCTGATCGGCAAGATAGCTGCCGATTTCGTTCCAGGTCAGGTGGCTGCTGATCCAGACCTTGGGCACCAGTTCCTGTTGCGGTGGCATATCGGGTTCCACATCGACGATGCGGGTTTTTTGAATCAGCCACTCGCGCGAGACCCAATTGCCGATCTGGCGCTCGGTCATTTTTTCCGGAAAGCGGGCCTGCTCAACCTTCAGCGGATAGTTTTTGGGCGACAGCACGATGTAGTCGGAGTAGTGATAGGGCTCCTTCGACGAACTAAAGACGAAAAACATGCTGTTGTCCAGGGTTCCGGGAACGACATCCGATTGTCCCAGGTGCATGACATATTCCGTCTCGATGAAATCGCCCGGGGCCAGCCCCGGCATGGAAACCGAACTCAGGTTGCTGAGGTTTTCCGGCAACAGCACGGTGCCGTCCTTCTTGATGGTGCGCAGGGTAATGAGGTCACTGCCGGCGGGAATGCTCTGCTGACCGTGGGCTTCGATGCCCACCGAGTCGAGCACGCGGTAGACCTGGTGTATATAGGCGTCGCGCGTGGAGTCGGGGTTGACGCGGTCCACCATCTGGTCGAGCACAAGAATGGCCGACGCGTTGGGGTACTGCTTTTTGCCGGGCGCATTCTTGATGACCGACTGGGCGGAATGGTACCAGGGCATCCAGAAGCGGTTGCCGGCGAGGAAATCGGCTTCGTTGCGCAGAGCGCCACGATTGTAGTCGTTGGCCCGCAGGGTGGCGATGGCGGCTTGCGGGCCCTTGCGGTTGGCAATTTCACTAGCCTCCTGGGCGATACGCCAGTCGTAAGGAAAATCCCGCAGCGCCTGTTGCGCGGCCGATTCGGCGGCGGCCACTTGGCCGGAGTTGTTGAGCGCCATCAGGTATTGCCGGGTCAGGGTGGCGCTGGAAGGGTCCAGCTTCATGGCCGTGCTCAGCAGCCGCGCCGCCTCAGCGGGCCGGCCATGTCCAAGTTCAAAGCCGGCGAGTTCGCGAGCCGCGCGCGGGTCGGCCAGTAGGCGGCGCCGCAGCAATTGCGCCTGCGCCGCGTCGCCCTGGTCGTAATAAAACGAGAGTGCCTGGACCAGACGCGACCAATAGGAGCCGGAGGCCGCGACCGCATGCTGCAGGGCGGTGCGCGCTTCCGGAATCCAGCCTTGGCGGCTGTCGGCGGCAAACTGCGCCCAGTCGCAGTCGCTGTAGCCGCGGCCGGTGCATTGTGTGAACTGCTTGATGGCATCAATCGCCCGCCCTTGTGAGGCGGCGATGTGGCCGAGCGTGGCGCGCGCGGCAAGCGCCCGGGGATCGGCCTTGAGGGCGGCGTGCGCTGCTTCACTGGCGCGCGCATTGCTCCAACTGGAGCTGGCGTCGGGAAGCGCCCGGTAGGCCTCCGCCAGCCGGGTCCAGGCCAGCGCGCAGTTGGGGGCCTGAGCGGTGGCGGCCGCCAGGTCGACGCGTGCGCCTTCCGCATTCTCATCCTGCTCCCTCACCGTCCCGCGTGCCCACAGGGCGACCGGATCTTTGGGATCCGAATGCAGCGCCCCGTCCGCCCAGGCGCGCAGCGTGAGCGGAGAAGACTGCGGACGGGGTGCCCCGGCAAGATTCATGCCGGCGGGAGCGGACGCGGTATCCAGGTAAGCTGCGGCGCCGCTCTCTGGCCGCAGCAAAACCTCAAAGCTGCGGTCGTCATTGCCTGCGAGTTTGATCACCAGCCGGTTCCAGCCCGATTGCAGACGCAAGCGCACGCTGCTGGTCGCGGAGCGGTAGCTGGAGCGCCGGTCATTGCGCAGCACGCGCACCCCATTGATGCTGATCGCCAGGGAGGCGTCACTGTAGCTGCGCAGCAGATACGTGGCGGTGGTGGGTACATGGATATAGCTCACCGCGTAATCCATGCCCTGCGTGCCCCAGTCTTCGGGAATGGACACCGCCCCATTGTTGGTTTGCACGTACTGGGGCGCGAGGCGCGGGTTGGAGGCGAACGCGCCGGCCTGCGTCTCAATGGGGGCGGTGCGGTCAAAACCGAGATTGCGCCAGTCCCCCACCGGTCCGTAGAGCTTCCAGGCGGTGAGGCGGCCGCTCAGCAGCGCGGCGTTTTTCGCGCTAAGAGGCACGCCGGGCGCGCCAACCAGGGCCAGCAGCGGACGGCCCAGCATGTACGCCGTATCGGGATCGGAGAGCGGCCTGGCGAGAATCTCGCGCAGCACCGGTGCGGCTTGTAGCAGTGCCCGGCCCTGCTCGTCCAGCGTACCTCCCAGGGTGCGTGCCTGCAGTTCGCTGGCCACATCATTGGGAGCGAGTTGCAGCACGCGCAGGGCGGCGGCGTTTGTCTGCTCTGCTTGCCCGTTCTGCTCCTCAATGAACTCGCAAACAAACCACGCGCGGGCATCGTTGGGCTTGCTGCGCAAGGCGGTGGCAATATCCCGTGCAGCGGCCAGCTTGGCGGCCGCGTTGCCATAAAAGGCCTCCAGCCAGGCGGCGCCGGCGAGATCTCCGCGGCTGCGGCTGCGCGTGACAGCGGCGCTGAAAGCGTTCTGGCTGGCTAGCCGGGGCAGGCTATCGAGAATGGCGCTGCGCGGGGCCGGAGCTGGCGCGCCAGTCGCTGCCGTTGCGGTGACGCAAAGCGGCGCCGTGAACAGCGCCGCGCAAACCAGCGCTGCGCAAAACCACCCGCTTACCGCCGGAACTGGTGAGGCGGCCAATGCCGCAATTTGCTCTCCTGCCCCGGTTTTCGTGTTGTTTTTGCCGGCACTCATGCAACCTCTCAATCGTTGGGAACGCGGAAACATTTCCTTCATCACGCCTCTCCGTTCGGCGGCTATTGCTGTTGCGCCGGGGGCAGCCGCACCAGGATGCGGCGCGACAGGGCGGCATTGACCTGCAACCAGAATGCGCGGAAGGCGCTGTAGGAGGCTACCGGTATGGTCGAGGTCTTGGTGGTGACTACGCTCTCGATAACCAGCACGGGCGGCCCCTGGGTGCTAACCAGCGAAGCGGTGGCCTGCACCGCGGCGAACTGGTTTTCCAGATGCACAGCGGTGGGCAGGCTGACCTGACTGCCGCTGGGCAGCGTGATGCGCAGCGTCTCTTCCACCGTCTGCGGTGGAGAGAGCAGCACCGGGGTGGCGCGTTGCGAGAGGGAGGCCATTTTCGATAGCCACGAGACCGGCATCATTTGCCGGTTGAGCATCAGCGTTCCCGCGCCGTCGGCCTGCGCGAAATTAGGAATGCTGCCGCTGAAACGCACCAGCGCGGGCTGGTTGAAGTTGCCCAACCCGGAGGCCTGTACCGAAGTGATCGAAATTCCCGGCAGGCGTGAGCTGAGCATGTTTTGCAGAGCCCCCGCCTGGCGCGAGGGAATGCGCAACGAGCCGCGCACGATGGGCGCCAGTGAACCGCTCACCGTGAGGGTTTCGTTGAAGTCGAGATTGCCGGCGCGGTCCAGCGTGCCCTCAACCACACGCTGTGTGCTGTTTTGTTGAGGCGGCAATTCCGGGGTGACGTTGGGGGCGTAGCCTGGTCCGTCCAGCGGCCCACGGCTGACTCCCCCGCCGGGTTGTTGCTGCTGGTGCGCCTGCTGCTGTTTGCGCGCCAACAACACCGGCAGCCGGAAGACAAAGGCGCGCTGGTCGCCGTCGGGCAGTTCATACATCCCGTTGTATTCGGTGGTGCCGTCCAGGTAAAGCTTGAGCGAGGGCACGTACACGATGGCGTGGTTGAAATCCGCCACTGAGGCAATGTCCGGATCGGGGAGGCCGAGGTCGCGGGTGCGGGTGATGACCAGGTCGGCGGGAACGCCGGCACGCGCCAACATGGCGATCAGCAGTGACGCCTTGTCTTTGCAGTCTCCGAAACGGCGCTGAAACACCTGCGTAACCGGGTACGGACGGTAACCGTGAATGCCGAATTCCAGGGCCACGTAATGGGTGTTGCTGATCACCCAGTTGTAAATGGCCGCCACCTTCTGGCGCTCACTGGTCAGGCCTTTCACCAGGTTGTCGGTGGTTTCGTCCAGGGCGTGGTCGGTGACAAACTCGTCGCGGATCAGACCACGATACCAGTCCCCGAATGCCCGCCAGTTGCGGAACATCGAGACCGTCACCGAGGGCACGCTTTCAATCAGCGGCGGTGCGTCGGGTTCGCTGTAGACGGCGGGCACGTTGCGCATGCTCCAGCGGAAGACGCGATTCCCGCCCTGTAGTTGGATTTGCTGCTTGCCCTGGAACCGCTGTGTCTTGTAGTAAAGCGTCTTGTCGCTCGGCACCAATACCACATACTGCTGGAATTGTTTGGGATAGGAGTTCTGAAACATCTCCGTGTCGCCGTAGTAGTCGCCATAGAGCGATTCCAGCGTGCTGGGCATGATCCGGTAGGCGATTTCGACCACGTCGCCTGGAGAAATATTGGGCAGAATGACGTACTTGTTGCGAACGTCGTAAAAGGTCTCGTAGCCGACCGCTTCGGAAACAGGCGCGTCCTGCGCGGCGGCCGCATAGGCGATGCTGCCGTCGGGATGGCGGACCAGGGCGGCGGTGTAACGCACACTCTGGGTGCCGGGATCGTAGGTGACCGAGTAGCTGGACAGCGCCTGGGCCCCGTTTTGGTCATTGATCTGGTAAATCCGCTCGACGTAGCTGCCAATGTTGCCGGAGGGGAAGACCTGGGTGACGTCGGTTTGCGCCAGCACGACAATCGAGTTGCCGGTCATCTTGCGAGCGGCGGGCGCGCCTTTGAGAGCGCTGGCGAGGCTGACCGCGTAGGGAGCTTCAAAGCTTGCAAACTGGCGCTGCGCGGTGGCGCCGGTCTCTAACAATTGCAGCCGTTCGCGCAGCACCGAGTCCTGCGGGTTCAGCGACAGCGCATCGCGCCATTCCCGGATCCCGCCCTCGCGCTGGCCGGCCCACTGCCGCATGTCGCCGAGGCGGGCGCGCAACTCCGGATTGTAGGGGTCCAACTCGGCCGCGCGGAGCATTTCGTTGAGGGCGAGCTCGGTATGCCCGGTGCCCTGCAACAAGCGGGCGTGCAGCTCCATCAAGTAAGGAAAGCTGGGGTTGAGGCGCAGCGCGCCGGCTAATGTGTGCTCGGTCTCCAGAAAGTTGCCCTGCTGACGTTGCAGATTGGCGGCGCGCAGCGACAACATCGGGTTGTTTTGTTGGACGTTCAACGCCGCCAGCGACCAGCGCAAGGCCTGTGATGGATAACCCAGCCGCTGCAGCGCGCCCGACACGCCGGAGGCGACGGCGGGTGCCTGATTGAGGTGCGAGGCCCACAGTTCGCCGGCGATGCGCAGCGCCTCCGCGCGCACCCCACCCCCGGCGTAGGCCTCAAAGCGGCCCAGCGCGGCGCGCGGGCTGGCGGTCAGGTCCCCACCCTGCAGCTTGAGCACGTTCTCGAAATCCTGGCGCGCGGGCCAGAACTCACGTCGCTCGAGCTCGATCCAGCCCCGACCGGTTAACGCTTCCGTGTTTTGTGGATCCAGGGCCAGAACGCGCTCTAAATTGCGGTAGCGGCGGCTTTCGTCAGAATCGTGGCGCGCGAAATCCAGCAGCGCCTGAACATCGTTAGGCTGTTGGGCAATGGCCCGCTCGAACGCCACGGTGGCGCTGTCGTCGCCCGCGTTGAAGTTGGATTTCTGCGCGATGATCCAGGCGTAAAGCAAACGTCCGCCGGGTGTGGTCGCCTGCTGTTTTGCCTCCGAGGTCAGATCGGCCACGGTGAAGCGCAATGCCGGCTTGCGCTGCGCCATGTTCACTGCGGGGAGCACGTGGGGACCAAGGTCAGAGGGCAGCTGCAGTGGACGCCCGCTGGGCGTGGTGAGGCGAACGGCGAAGTCCCAGGGATGGGATTCGTGGTCGCCCACCTTGACCAGGATTTCGTTCCAGCCGGCCACCAGATGGGCAGCCACGGAATGCATGTCGAAATTGACGCTGCTATGCCACCCATGCTCCTGAAACAGCAGTTGACGGTTCACCCAGAGGCGGACGGCCCCGCTATCCTGCAGGCGCAGGGCGATGTTTTGCGGCGCCGCGCTGTGTACCCAGGTCAGCAGATACACGGAGGCGCTCTTGGCGGGGGTGAAGTAGAGCGAGAGGTTCTCCGCTTCTCCCGTGAGGGGGAATGGGAGCACGCGCCAGCTAACCTTGCCCTGCTTGCCGTTGTACGTCTTGTTGGGGGCGTAGCCGTCCTTCTCCGGCCCTTCCACGGTGTCGATGGCGTCCGGATTGGAGTTGTCAAACGGTCCCACCGCACGCCAGTGGGTGAGATAGGCCAACTGCTGGCGCACCGCGACTGCCTGGGTGACTTCGCCTTGCCGCATGAGCTGGGCGGCGATCAGGTTGCGCACTTCCGCGCTGATCAACGGGCTGCTGCCCTGCAGCGCCTCTAGTTGCCGCAGCGTGGGCAGGATCTGCCGCTGGTTGACCAGCAAGTCGCACTGGCTCTCCAACCGGTACAGCGCCACCAGCCGCTCGGGATCGCTTTGCGCCTGGTGAAAGGCGGCCAGGGCGGCGCTGAAGCGCTGCTGCGGGGAAGAGTTGGTCGAGACGTTGGGAGTGGCGGCGGCGCCGGCTAGGCTGAGGGCCGCTCCGCAGAAAATCAGCGCCAGGCAGGAGGCGCGCCAGGTTTTGAACATGGAGAAAAATCCGTGCCGCCCCAGCTTTATCGGGCTGTTGGGACGATATCCATCAATTATAAGCACCAGCCCCTGAGCATCGGACTGGCTTGCCATGCCGTGCTGGTTCTCCTGAGGAAATGGGGGCCGAGTCGAAATCAGGCCACTACAGCAGGCCCAGGGCCCCGAGTTCCTCCAACGCCTGACTGCGCGATTCGAAGCGCACCGTCTTCATTCCCAGACGGCGTGGCACTTCGAGGTTTTCTGCTCGGTCATCTATAAAGACGCACTCTTCCGGATTGCGTTGCGCGATTTGCAGGCCGCGGCGGTAGATTTCCTGTTCGGGCTTGCGCACATTCATATAGCAGGACGAGCAGAACACCTGGAACATCTGGCGCAACTGAAACTGCTGAATGCGGTACTCGTTGATCTCGGCGCACTCGTTGTTCAGCATGACCATTCGAAAACGCCCGCTCCGCGCCAGTCCCATCATTTCGGAATAAATGTACTGTCCGGGAAGGGATTGTGACTGGGAAAAAATGAAGCGTTTGAAGTCGTCGCGGGAGAACTCACGCGGCTGGTAAAAAACCGTCTTGTCCAGGTACTCGTCCAGCGACATGCGCCCGCACTCAAACGGGTGCAGTACGGAGGTATGGCGGTATTCGAATTCTGCCGCATCGAGCTGGAACTTGCGCGAGGCATTCTCGCGGCTGATGTGATCCCAACCGTTGGTGAGCAGCACCCCGCCCACATCGGAAAAAATGGTGTTGATGGTGGTCATAGTTCTGGTGGGCTTTGCTTATGCCGCACAACGTGCAGGCAGGCACGGCACCATTGTACGGCGTGGAAGGGGAGAAGCCTGCCAGGGTCGAAGGAGATGAGGCCGTGCCTCGTCGCGATTTCAGTTCGAAGCGGGTGGAATAAAAGCGGCCGTGCCTCCGACCGCCTCACGTGGACGAGCGCGCTCGTTTTGTCTTGCGGCCTTGCTGCCGGCTGGCGGCGGCAAGCTCGGCGAGCAGCTTTACCGCCCCCGGCATGGCGCTGGACGGGGTGCTGCCAAAGCCCAGAATAAAGCCGTTCCGCCGGCTGGCGCCGGCGTAGAGCGGCGAGAGGGCGAAAAGCCAAAGCTTTCGTTCCAGGGCGCGCCGGGCAATGTCCTGGTCATCAAAGCCGTGCGGCAGGCTCGCCGTGACGCTCATGCCGGCGTCCGATCCGTGTATGGTCACCGCTTCGCCAAACTCCCGCCGCAGCAGTTCGATCAGGGCGGCGCGCCGCTGCCCGTACAGCAACCGCATCTTGCGAATGTGCCGGACGAAATGCCCTTCCAGCATGAAGTCGGCCAACGCAGCCTGGGAAAAATAGCAAGGAAAGATATCCATGCAGAAGCGCACCGCCTGGAAGCGTTCCACCAGGTCCGCGGGAATCACAATGTAACCCAGCCGCAGCGCGGGGAGCAGTACTTTGCTGAACGTCCCAATGTAGATGACACGCCCATTGGGGTCGAGTCCCTGGAGCGACGCCACGGGCGGACTCTCAAAACGAAACTCGCTGTCGTAGTCGTCCTCAATAATCCAGGCATTGGCCCGTCCCGCCCAGCGCAATAATTCAATGCGCCGCGCCGCGCTCATGGTGGCCCCGAGTGGAAACTGATGCGATGGGGTAACATACGCGGCACGGGCCGTGGAGCAGGCTTTTTCGCCTTCCGTCACACTGAGTCCGTGTGCATCCACCTTTACTGGAACCAGCCGGCACCCGTTAGCCTGGAAGATGTAGCGCGCTAGGAAATATCCGGGCTCTTCCATCCAAATGCAATCGTCCGGGTCCAACAGTACCCGGCAGCAGAGATCAAGCGCCTGCTGCGATCCCGACACCACCATGACCTGCTCGGGCGTGCAGCGCACCGCCCGGGCCGTGGCCAGGTAATCGCAAATGGCTTGGCGTAGCGCGGGCGTACCCATCGGGTCGATGCGGATCAGCGGCTTCAATCCCGGCGAGCGGTGGTGACGGGCCGCGAGTCTGCCCCAGATGTGGAAGGGAAATTGATCGATGGCGGGCTGGTGAATAACGAAAGCGCCATGATTGTGAATGCGAGGCGTCGCGACAAAATTGGGATATTGTCCCGAGCGCTGCGAGAGGTGGCGGCCGCTGGCATCTGCTGAGGACGCTTTGGGAGCGGCGGGCCCGCAGTGCGCGAACAGTTCCGGAAGGGTGGCGGCGACAGCGGTTCCCGAGCCCGCCTTGGTCTCAATGTAGCCCTCAGCCAGAAGCTGGGCATAGGCATTCAACGCGGGAATGCGCGAACTGCCTATCTCGGCGGCCAAGCGGCGGCTGGAAGGGAGTAGCTGCCCGGGCTTCAACTCGCCGCCGACGATGGCCGCCCGCAGTGCGTCATAGATCTGTCCCTGGAGAGACCTGTTCGCCTTGCGGTCCAGGGCAACGATCGGCATGAGGCCGGAAGAAGCGCGGCGCATGGCTCATCGTACTCTGAAGTCGCTCACGATAACGAACCGGGGCGGAGCCAGTCAGGGTGGTACGACTGGCCGTCCTCGTACGCCCGAACGCTGGGGCGCGCCGTATAGGGTTGCTCGGGGCGCGCCAATGCAGGGACCTCAAACGGCGTGCGCAGCCGAAGGCCCAGTGCGCGAACGTGCTCCGGGAAAGTGTTTTCCGGCGCCACAGCGGCGGAAAAGTCGCCGCAGACCACCCAGGCGGCGGCGGTGATGGCCGAGGAGATGAAGAAGGCCGTCAGGTGAAAGCGAAGGTCTGCCGTAGTGAACAGCGTGGGCGCCCAGACCAGCAGGGTAAACAGGCTCATGAGGACAGCTTCGATGTTGGCGGCAATGCGCGGAACGAACGAGCTCAGGATGCAGGCGCCGCAGGCGATTTGGGCGATCCCAGTGAACAAGGCGAGACTGGTGGGCAGCGGCAGCCACGCGGGAACGAGCGCCACGGTTTGTGGCAAGTAAACCAAATGGGACAAGCCAATCGGCAGCAGGGCCAGAGCGAAGAGGTATCTGGCCGCCTGAATGTTATTGAACTGGCGCCAGAGCGCCGGCGGACGCGACATGGTGGGGCGGGCCTTGGTCGCCATTGTTCTGGCCAGAAGTAGCCACCCCGCCGAAAACAGTACGGCGATTTCAGCCAGGCCAAGCCACGCACCCTCCACGGTGGGGGCCGCGAACACCGCGGGGACTTTCAGGAAAAGCCAGAGCAGCAGATACGGAAACAAAATTCGAATCGACCATTTTCTGCACGCGGGAATCAGTAGCCCAATTCCGGTGCCCAGCAACAGCGCTCCGGAGAGGACGACGAATACGAAACGCGCGGGCAGCCAGCCCGCCACCGGCTGCCATTGCAGCGCGAAGTCGCGATATACAAAGGTCAAGATACCCAACCCGATAAGGCTGGCGGAATAAAGCAGGCGAATGGTGGCATCGTGTTGCCGTTTCATGGTGTACTCCGCTGGCTGAGAGAATCCGCGCGCTCGTGGTCAAGCCATCCTCCGGTGCTGTCTGGGGCGGCTAAGCCGGGGCCACGGCGCGCGGCTCACGGTATCGCAGGGAATGCTCCCGGTAGTTCGGCGCTTGCCGGAGAGCATCGCGCGCTGCGATGAGTTCACTATCGCGGGCAAACTGGTAGTCGACAATAACCAGTTTTTGCTTTTTAAGAAGACCAGTTTGATGCCCGGAATACCGCCGCAGCCAGCCGGGGCGGCCCCACCTCGATCGAAATGGGTTTCCGCTTGCAGCCGTCCTCGGAGACGCATCGAGTGCGCGTCCGCTGGACCGCGGCGTCATTCCTGCGTATAGTTCTTGCCGCCAAGGTTTGCCGCGGTTTGCGCAAGAAATCCTATGAACAAGACGCTTGCTCTCCTGCTTTTGCTGCCCACCAGCCTCCTGGGGCAGTCCCATTCCACGAAGAAAGCTGTCGCGCCTCACGCTTCCGCGTCCCACGCGCAAACTGCGAACCGGCCTCAATTCCGGGGCGAGGGCCTCACGCCCACGCCGCCGATGGGCTGGAACAGCTGGGATGCCTGGAACTTCACCATCAACCAGGATCAGTTCGAGCAGTCCGCGCGCTGGATGCGGAAACACCTGCGCCCCTATGGCTACCGCTACATGGTGATTGACGAGGGCTGGTATCTGCGCAATCCGGCCAGTGGCGGCAAGCCCGCCTGGCAGTTCACGATCGACAAGTATGGCCAGTACACGCCGGCCACCAACCGCTTTCCCACGGCCGCGAACGGCGCCGGTTTCCGCCCGCTCTCGAACTACATTCATTCGCTGGGATTGAAATTCGGATTCCACATCGTGCGTGGTATTCCCCGCCAAGCTGCGGAACAAAACCTGCCCATCGCCGGCAGCAAATTTCACCTGCAGGATGCGGTGGACCACTCCAAAAACGCGGACTGCCCCTGGAACACCGACAACTTCGGCGTGAAGGATAACGCCGCCGGACAGGCCTACTACAACTCCCTGGCCAAGCTCTACGCGCGCTGGGGCGTGGACTTTCTCAAAGTCGACTGCATCTCTTCCCACCCCTACCGCGGCACCGAAATTCACATGATTCACCGCGCCCTGCGCCGCTACGCGCCGCACATTGTGCTGAGCCTGTCGCCGGGGCCGACACCGCTGCAGGAGCACAACGACGTCCGGCGGAACGCGCAAATGTGGCGCATGTCCGACGATGTTTGGGACCATTGGCATCAGGACCCACGGCAGTGGTGGTCGCAAGGCATCAGGGCCCAGTTTTTTACCGCGGCCGAATGGATGCCCTACCAGGGTCACGGGCACTGGGCGGACGCGGATATGCTGCCCATCGGTCAACTGCGTCCCTTCCCCGGCTGGGGCAAACCCCGGGCGACACGCCTCACTCACGCCGAACAGCGCAGCATGATGACCTTGTGGTCCATGGCGCGTTCCCCTCTGATCATCGGCGCCAATCTGCTGCAGCTGGATAGCTGGACCACAAAGCTATTGACCAACCGTGAAGTGCTGGCCATCGATCAGCACTCCTTCGACAATCACGCGGTGATCACCACCTATCGCACCGCGGTATGGACTGCGCGGCCGCAGCGTGGAGGAGGCTATTACCTGTCGGTCAGCAACCTCTCCGATCAGCCACAGAGCATTTCCTATCAGTGGCGGCAATTAGACCTGCCGGGGGGCGCTTACCGCGTTCGTGATCTTTGGGCGCACAAAAACATCGGCCGCGAGACCAGCTTGAAAGTGGATCTGCAGCCACATGCAAGCGTGCTCTACCGGCTCACCAGGTAGAGCCCTCGATGTCCAGCCCATGGCCTATGGCCCATCGCCTATGGTCTATGGTCGCGCTCTGGACTGCTCCGGAAATCCCAAGCTGATCGCTTGGCCTGCTTTAAACTTTTTGGGAGGGGGAAGATGCCCCCTCCTTTTTTTATGCGTCTCTCTCTCGCGCTTGCCGTTGTTTCGCTTTGCGGCGCCTCTTTGGCTGGGGCGCCGGGAACCAAGCATCCCATTTGGGCCTCGCCGGGGAATACCATCACCGCGGGCACGGCGGTCATGCGCTCCCGCCAGGCGCCAGCGGGTGCTGAGGTGAACGCCGCGAAAAATGAGATCCGTCTCCCTCAGGAGCGAGCCACTGAGTCCTCCCTGCGGGAGGAGATCGCAGGTGGAGGGCCGCGAAATTCTCCCGGGGCCCCCAACAAAGCGCAGTTTGCTTTGTTGGGGTGGGAAGGGCGGCTCCCTCGCGGGGGAGAGGAGCCCGGCATCGGCGGCTTCACGTTCTCACTGGAGAACGTGCCAGCGATCAACGGGAGCGGGCGGCCTGAAGGAGACGAGGCCGTGCCTCGCCAAGCCCCGCGTTTGACTGTCCTGGGCGGCCCGGAAGAGCGGATGTTTTCCTTCCGCATTGCCGGGTTGACCAATCCCACGCTGATCATTCCCCATGGCGCGGTGGTGCGGCTGGACTTCTATAACATTGATGACGACATGCTGCACGACTTTGCCGTGGGCACCGCCAAAGCGCCTAAGGATGGCGTCAGCTACTTCGCTAAAACGTTGCGCTTGCCGCCGCGCCGGGCGGGCGTGGTGCACGGCGAAGAGTTGGCGCTGCACTTCGACGTCCCTGGTAAGTACTACTACCTGTGTACAGTGAAAGGGCACGCACAACGCGGGATGTGGGGACGCATCCTGGTGCAATGAAATCGGGGCGGTGATACTGGCCCGGCGCGCCTCTCAGGAGGCCGGGCGATGGGTTGGGCGGCTGCAGTGGCTCGCTGCTGAGAACCGGGTGAAATAACAGCGGCCCTGCCGCTGCGGGAACTATGCATGCAATTGCGGCGCTGCTTTAACCATAGTGAGGACCAGTTCACGCTTCCCGAATGGTTCCGGGAAGTCTATGGCCCGTTCGGGTTCCCGCCGCTGCCGTCCAATCGCCCCTACGTGAGCTCCAATTTTGTCCAGACCCTGGATGGCCGCATCTCCTTCCGGGAGCTTCCCGGAAAAACCGGCGGCGACGTTATCTCGCAAAGCGGTGAGGACAGGCTCCTGGTGCAGTTCCTGCGCGCTCATCACGATGCGCAACTGCTGGGCGCCAATACCTTGCGCGAAGAGCCCGGGCCGGACGGGTTGGGTTTTGACTACGGCGCCCTTGATCCGGAATGGCAAGCGGCGCGGCGCCGCAACCTGGGCCGGGACAAGTCACTGGTGGTGGTGCTGAGCGGATCGGGCGCGGTGAATTTGCGCAGCCGCGTCTTTCATTCCGAAGCCACCGAAGCGCTGGTGATTACTTCCCGTGAAGGCGAGAAAGCACTGCGTCGCAATGCGTCCGCGGAGGAGTGCGCCGCAGTGGAGATCGTCTCCCTGGTGGATCAGGGATGGGTCAATGCCGGCCAAACGCTGGAGTGGTTAAGGCTGCAACGGGGCGTGCGTACCCTGATTTGCGAAGCGGGGGCGACACTGTACTCGCAACTGATCGCCGCTGGCCAGGTTGACGAGGAGTTCCGCACCATGTCGCTGCAAGTGGCCGGCGAATCGACCAATGCCGCCATTGCCAGGCCAACGCCCTATGGACCGCTATCTTTTGAGCCGGAAACCGCGCCCTGGCTGAAGCTCATCAGCCTGCATTACGCGCTGCCTTCGCACATGTTCCTGCGCCTGCGGTTCTGAAGAGACGCGGTAGCAGTCAACGCAAAACGGTAATCACCATGTGAGCCGGAGCGCCCTCCGGGCTCACATGGCGAGTGGAGGCTAGCTGAGGAACGGGCGGCGCTTCACCGCCTGGACCTGAATGTGCAGGGTCGTGGATGGCACCGGAGCGGGCCACGGGTCATTGCTGGCTTCCACGGTGATCACTCCCGGCGTGGTTCCCGCCTGCACGATCAACTGTGCCAGGCCGCTGAAGAGGGAACGCTGGGGAGCTTTGTCGGACTCATGGCTGTTGGGATCGCCGTTGCCCACGCCGAGGAGGGCGCCGGCGCCGGAAATCTTGAAGTGAATCATTTCCGTTGCCGTCGGAATATGGCGCCCCTGTGCATCAAGCATTTCAACCCGGATGATGGCCAGGTCCTGGCCATCGGCGTTGATCGTTGCCCTGTCTGGTGTGAGGCGGATGGAGGCGGGTTTGCCGGTAGTCTCGCGCCGTTGCGTCAAGGCTAGTTTGCCGTTCTTATAGCCGCGCGCCTCAATGGTTCCCGGCGCGTATTTCACACTCCATTGCAGGTGGGTCAGCGGCTTGACGCGTTGCCGGCCCTGACTGGCGCCGTTCAGGAACAGTTCCACTTCATCGAGGTTCGAGTGTACCCAGACGGGCACCTCTTCCCCCAGACGCTGCTCCCAATTCCAGTGCGGAAACAGGTGCAATACGGGCTGTTTCCCCCACCAGGCTTTGTAGTAGTAGTAATTGTCTTTTGGGAACCCGCACATGTCGACGATACCGAACTGCGAGTTGATCGATGGCCAGCCATAAGGCGTGGGTTCACCGCGGTAGTCAAACCCGGTCCATGCGAAGCCGCCTGGCAGGAAGGGACGCGCGGCGTAAAACTGCCACCAGACCGAAGCCAGTTCCGCCCAGGGCGGGCGATTCAGGTCGTAGGCGCTGACCCAGTTGCGCAGCTTGTCGGTGATATAAATGCCGCGCGTGGAAACCGTGCTGGCGGTTTCCGATCCCAGCAGCGGCCGCGTGGGGTGCGCCTTGTGGTAGGCGTCGATCTTGTCGAGATTGTAGTTGAAGCCCTCCACGTCGAGCGCAAGAGAAACGCCCGTCTCGTAGGAGCCGTTCACCGCCGCGGTGCACTTGCGCGTCGGGTCCAGCTCATGGGTGCGGTGCACCATGTCGGCGACAATGCGCTGTCCCTGCGGCTCGTTCTGCAGCACCCACTCCTCGTTGCCCATGGACCAGACGATCACCGCAGGGCTGTTGCGATAGCGTTTCACCATCGCTTCCAGTTGCGCCATCCCTTCTTTACTGGAGCTCATTTGGCGCGTCTCGCACATCATCATCATGCCCATGCGATCGCATGCTTCCACCCATTCCGGGGTAGGCATGTTGTGCGAAGTGCGCACCGCGTTGCTGCCCATCTCCTTGAGCACCGCCAGACGGTACCACTGCAGCGCGTCGGGCACCGCGGCGCCCACTCCGGCGTGATCCTGATGGTTGCAGGTGCCTTGAATCAGCACGTGCTGGCCGTTGAGGAAGAATCCCTTGTCGGCCGTGAAACGCAGGCTGCGTACCCCAAAACTGACGCGCTCGGCGTCCTGTGGCTTGCCGCCATCCTCCAGGGTGACGATGGCGCTGTACAGATTGGGCTGTTCCGGCGACCACAATTTCGCGTGGGGCAAAAGCGCGGTGGCGGTGAACTCCGCCGCTTCATCATTGGCCAGAGCCCGCGGCGCGCTGACCGCCTCAGCCACCGTGTTTCCCTCGCCGTCGAGTATCTGCCAGCGCACGCGCGCGTTGGCGGTCGCCTTGCCCTGATTCCCGGCCACCGTCCCCAGCGTCAGGTGCGCATTGCCGTTTTCATGCCCCTCGATGTCGCTGCGCACATAGCTCTCCCACTGCCCCAGGTGCAACAAGCTGGTCTTGGTGAGCCAAACATGGCGGTAGATGCCGGCGCCTTCGTAAAACCACCCGTCGCCAAAACTGGCATCCACCCGCAGCACAAGATAGTTGGCGCCCCCGTAGTTGAGGAAGTCGGAAACATCAAACGAGAAGGGCGCGTAACCGTTGTCATTGCGCCCAATGAAGCAGCCGTTGAGAAACACCAGCGCGTCGCGGAACACGCCATCAAACTCCAGCACGATGCGCCGCCCGGCGTCCTGGGCGGGAATGTTGAAGACGCGGCGATACCAACCCACGCTGGTTTCCGGGTAGCGGCGCCCCAGTGGTTTATAGCCATGGCTCTGCAGCGTGTTGTCGTAGACGAAGGGCAGTTCGACCGCCCAGTCGTGCGGCAGGTCGAGGCTGCGCCACTTGCTGTCGTCAAATTTTGCGGTGGCAAACGCAAAGGTGCCGGTTTTGGAGAAGTCGCCCTGGTCGTGGCCAAAATTGAGGTCACGCGCCGGGTCGGCGTCATTCCCCTGGAAGAATTTCCAGTCGAAGTCCATCAACAGCCGCTCGCGCGGCGCCACTGCGGCAAGCGCCTCCGCCGAGGGCGCCGAGGGATAGGAGCGCAGTAGGTTGTGCACTCTGGCCAAAGCCGGGGCCGGAAGCAACGAGGTCAGGGAAGCGGCAAGCCCGGAGCGGAGCAGATCGCGTCGTTTCATAGTGGACATGGCGCCCCCATGATAGACGCGCTTTTGACGTGTCCGCAAATAAAGCCCCGGATTGCGCAAACGTTTTAATCCGCGAAACTACCTGGGCAGGCGGGTCGGCGCCCATTCAGGTTTAGCCGCTTCCCCGTGCTACAATTACCTTTTACCGCCAAGGATCTTTTCTCAGCAGCCATGAAGGAAAACATTCACCCCGTCTACCAGGAAGCCCGCGTGGTGTGCGCCTGCGGAAACAGCTTCTCCACCCGCACCACCCATCACGGCGATATCCACGTGGAAATCTGCTCCCAGTGCCACCCCTTCTTTACCGGCAAGCAGAAGCTGGTGGATACGGCTGGCCGCGTCGAGCGCTTCCAACGCAAGTACGGCAAAAAGGCCTAACGGCGATAGCCATCCCTTTGTGAAAACGGCCGGAGAGCATCGCTCTCCGGCCGTTTTGCGTCAGCGCTGCGCGTATATCAAGTGGCCTATACCCGCGGTGCGGAGGCGATCATGGCGATCACGGAAGTAGAGGCCGTTGATTTCCACGGAGGAAAGGTCTTCGATCGCCGTGAACCCCAGACCGCGCAGGCGCCGCTCCAGTTCCGCCGGTTCGAAAAAGCTCAGCCAGGGTTCGCCGATCGCGGCCACGCGCGCGGAGAGCACGTTGAAGCGGGCTCGTAGGGGACCCGGCAACGAGTTGGGATCCTCGCCGTAATCGAAAATGACCGCGGTCCCTTCCACCAGACTGGCGATCCAACCCAAGGTCTTGAAGATGGCTGCTTCACGCAGGTAGGGAACCACTCCCAGCCAGCAAAACAGCGCCGGCTCGGCGCCGTTGAAACCTGCCCCGGCAAGCGCGCTGGCGGCGGATTCGTTTTCAAAATCCACCGGGACAAACGTCAGGTGGGAGGGGGAGTCGATTCCCGCCGCATGCAGACGCTGTCGCTTGGCCTCCTGCGTGGCGGGGTGATCGACTTCAAAACTGCGCAGCCCGTCAAGCGCGGGCAGACGGTAGGCGGAAGTGTCAAAGCCCGCCCCCAGTAGCACGTATTGCCGCAGACCCGCGTCCAGCGCGGCGGTGAGCTTGTCCTGCGCGAAGCGGCTGCGTGCCACCAGGAAGGCACGCAACGCGCGGTAGCTTTCGTTTTCCCCACGCAGCAGGTTTTGTCGAAAGCGCCGCACGTCGTCAACCCCGGCAATCGGCAGCGCCAGGGGGTCCTCAAACACCAACGGCTCGTCCATCACCTGGTGCGCGGCGCGGCGCAGTGCGGCTCGAAGCGCGGTGCGGCTGGGTTCGTTGGTCAACATAAGTGGCGGCGGTGAAGTTGATTCTACTCGACGCCATGCCGCGGCGGCCGTGGAGCGGCGCCAAACCGGGGGAGTCACAAGCCGCTGGACTTGTTTGAGGTTTTACGAGGCGCCCAGATGCAGCTTCAATCCCGCTCTCAGCAGCAGCGGAGGTCCCCAGCTTGCCACCGGCGTGCGGCCCACCATGTAACGCTCGCCGGTGAGGTTTTCCCCGGCGGCAAACAGCTCCAGGCGCGGCCTGAGATGATGCGAGAGGTAGCCATCCAAGGTTATGTAGCCGTTCAGCGGAAGTTGGTTCAGGTCGTCTTCAAAAGCGCGCGACGAGGCCCGGCTCTGCAGTTCGAGCGTCCAGGTCCGCGCAGGCTCCCAGGCGCCGCTGAAAGTGAAGGAATGCGCCGGAACCTCAGGCAGCCAGCGGCCAACCACGAGTGGATTAGCTGGATCGGCGGCGACTGTGCTGCGCACGAATTGATAACCGGCTTGGAGAAAGAGGCGGCGCCATCGCCGTTCGGCCTGCAGTTCGACGCCCCGGGCCAGGTCCGCACCAAGGTTTTGCCGCTGCCGGGTGATCAGCGCTGGCGTCACCGACAGCGTCGCGTTGCTGATCGGGTCGTTGAGGCGGGCGGCGAACAACACGGCGCTCGCACTGGAAGCGCCAGCCTCCCAGCGCAGGCCGGTCTCGCCGCCCGTGAGGCGCTCGGCGGTGAGAAGCGGATTGGCATTGGTCAAAATGTTTCCCACTCGAAAAGCGCGATAGAGCTCGTTGAGGGTTGGCGCGCGAAAGGAGCGGTAGGCCGAGCCTGTCCAGGCCAGATGGGGCGTCAGGTGCAAAAGCAACCCCGCGCCGGGGCTGAAGGAGGACTCGCTGCGATTGCTAAAGAGCTGCCCGGACGGTGTTGTGGGGGAGCGGAATTGTTGCACCAACTCCATGCCGTTCTGGTTCAGCCAGTAATCCTCACGCGCGGAAAAACTAAGCAGCAACCGGCTTCCGATCGTCATGTAATCTTCTGCAAATGCGCCAGTGGTTACCGTGCTCCCGCCAGCATCCTGATAGCGGAGCGGGGCTCCAGCGTAGATGGTCTCCCGGCTGTCGCCCCTCACCTGCTGCTGATCGAGCCCAACCACCAGGTGATGTGCGCCGATGGGGCGGTCCCATTGCAGGCTACCGCCCATTGCCGTGGAAGGAACCCACTGCGCGTCGGTAAGGCGCTCGGAGTTGCGGTCAACCGCGATCGCGGAAAAGTCCTGCTGATAGCGCTCGCTGCTGTTGTAAAGGCGCAGGGCAAAGGCTCCGCTCGCGGCGGTCCCCGCATCGAGTGCCAGTGCGAATTGTGCGAGGTGGGTGCTGTTGAGTTGCAGCAGCGTTCCATTGTTGCGCTTCTCACCCAGCAGGTTGGCCTGAAAAAAGAGGTGAGACCAGGAATTGAGCGGCCCTCCCAACAGCACGGTACCGCTGGTGAAATCGAGACTGGCGGGGTGGTCGACGCTGCCGCGATCGGGCGGAAGCACCAGGAAATAACCGGGACTGTCGAGTTGTTGCAGGGCGCCGCTAAGCGACCAGTGCCTGGGCAATTGCACAGAGCTGAAGATGGCGCCCTCGGGGTGCGCGACGGTGCCCGCGGAGAGGTCCAGATCCAAGGCGTTTGCTGAGGGCTGTCGTGGACGCAGGTTGATGACTCCGGCGAGCGCCGGTCCTCCATAGAGGTCGGAGAGGCCGCCACGCACGGCTTCCACTGACTGCAGGCCGATCATGGGAATGCGATCCCATTGCACCCAGCCGCCGAAGGCGTCGTTGAGCGGAACGCCGTTGTAGAGCACCAGCACCCGGCTGGCAGCGGTCCCGCCCAAGCCGCGGAAGGAGACTCCCTGCGCCGTGGGGTTGGCGGCCAGCGAGTCCGAACGGCGGAACAGGGAGAACCCGATTGCTTGTCGCAGCGCGTCATCAGCGGCCATGCCCGGCTGGCGGCGCAGCCGCTGGCGGCCAATGCTGCTGACGTCCGCAGGCTGGTTGCGAGCCAGCATCGGGGTGCGAGTTGCGGTGACGACCACCGTCTGGCTGGATACGGCAAGCCGCAGCAAAATCGGCGCAAGCGAGCTTTGACTGGGCTCGACACTCTCCCCCCTTGGGCGAAAGCCCGGTGCGGTAACTCTCAGATGAATGATCGCGTTTGGCAAGCCGCGCAGCACAAACTCACCCTTGGCGCTCGATTGCGTGACGGCGATTTCGCGCAGGGGCTGGCCCGCCAGGGCGGTAATGGTCGCGCCGGCAATAGCGCTGCCCTGCGTATCGTGAACCGAACCCAGAATGACGCGCGATGGAGGATTCTGGCCCCGGGCCAAAGGCGCCAACAGCAAAAGCGCGCATAACAGCGATAGCGACAGGTTTGTCCGTCCGCTCAAGCGAGGACCCTTGGTTGGAGGCGGACGCCGCATAGAGTGTTTCGTCCCGTTGCCGCAGCCCCGGTGGATCTGCGGCGCTAAGATGCTGATTCGCGCCGCCTCAGCTTCACGGCCTCACCGGAGAACGTGCCAGCGACCCGCCAGAAATCAATGCCGGCGGGCGGCTCAGACACGAGGCCGTGCCTCTGTTACCAATCAGCGCTGCAACACGCCTTTAACCTACTTCCACCAGCCCATAGCGGCGCTGCCAGCGCGCTTGCAGATGTTTCACCAAGTCGAAGTTCTCCCGCGCATTCGCTTGGTCGAGGAAGTCGCGCGCCTGCTGGCGGGCCACCTCCATCAGCTCCTGGTCGCGGATCGGATCGGCAACCTGCAAGGTGGGCATGCCGCTCTGGCGCGTGCCGAAGAATTCACCGGGGCCGCGCAGGCGCAAATCCAACTCCGCCAGTTCAAAGCCGTTTTCGGTCTTTTCGAGAGCTTCCAGCCGCCGCCGCGCCAGATCGGACACTTCGGCGCCATGCACCAGGAAACAGTAGGAACGTTGCGGCATATTCCTGGGATCGCCGGGGCGAGACGGCCGCGGACGCCCAACGCGCCCGCGCAATTGATGCAGTTGGGCAATGCCAAAGCGCTCAGCTTCTTCAATCACCATGGTGCTGGCGTTGGGAACATCCATGCCGACTTCAATCACCGTGGTCGAAACCAGCACCTGAATCTTGTTCTCGCGGAAGCGGGACATAATCGCGGACTTCTCATCCGCGGACAGGCGCCCGTGCAGCAGGCCAACCTCGAATTCCTGAAAAATGGATTTGAGGATGGCGGCCATTTTGAGCGCGGGCTTGAGGTCGAGCACCTCCGACTCCTCCACCAGCGGGTAGACGAAATAGGCCTGGCGACCCAGCCGGAGCTGTTTGCGAACGAACTCATACAGCTCGCTGGAGCGGTTTTCGGGCAGGACGCGAGTGGTGATGGGCTGCCGTCCGGGGGGACGCTCGTGAATGACGCTGACGTCGAGATCGCCATAGAGCGAGAGCGCGAGCGTGCGGGGAATCGGAGTGGCGGTCATCACCAGAACATGCGCGGGCAAGCCGCCTTTCTGCATGAGCTGCAGGCGCTGCAGGACGCCGAAACGGTGCTGTTCGTCAACGATGACCAAACCCAGATTGCTGAACTGAAATGAACCTTCCAGAAGTGCCTGTGTGCCGATCGCCAGTTGTGGCTCGCTGCTGGGCAGGCCCGGGGCGGATAGCAGCGGCGGCGCAAGATCGGGCGACAGGCTGCGCTTTCGGCTCTGCCGGGTCGCCGAGGTGACCAGCGCAAGCCGGTATTGCGGCAGGCTCTGCCGTGCGGAAAAAAAGTGCTGCTCGGCCAGGATCTGGGTCGGCGCCATCAGCGCCACCTGAAATCCATTCTCTATGGCGATAACAGCGGCTTCCAGCGCGACGATGGTTTTGCCGCTGCCCACGTCTCCCTGCAGCAGACGTCGCATGGGATGCCCACTGCGCAGGTCGTCGACGATCTCGCGCAAGGCGCTCTTCTGATCCCCGGTGGGATGGAACGGCAGGATCTGCTTGAGGCGGTTGCGAATGTGCGCGTTGACTTCCAGTACCAGCCCCTGTTGGCGCAGCGCCTTGCGCCGCTTGATTTCCAGACCGGCCTGCAGGAAGAAGAGTTCTTCCATGATCAGCCGGATTTGCGCGGGCGTGCGGCGCTCCATCAGATGCGCCATCGAGACGTCGCCACCCGGAAAATGCGCCTGCTCAAAGGCGAAGCGGCGGTCCGGTAAACCCAGTGCGGCAGCCACCCGGGCGGGAAGCACGTCTGGCAGGCGCGACGGCAGGTTTTCCAACGCTCGCGCCACCATCAACCGGATACGGCCCGACGTGAGCATCCCCAGTGCCTCATACACCGGAACCACGCGGCCCAGTTTGAGCGATTGCAGCTCTTCATCCGCCTCGCCTTCCTGCATCCATTCAATTTCCGGTTGGCGCATGGCCAGCGCGCCGCGCTCGCGTTCCACGCGCCCGTAGAGGGCGACCTTCTGTCCGCTCTTGAGTTTGTCTTTGAGGTAGTCCGCGTGGAACCAGGTGCAGTGCAGGGTGCCGCTGCCATCGAAGGCCGTAGCCTGCAGCAGGCTCATGCCCCGCCGGGTGCGCATGCGGTTCACCAGGCGAATCTCCGCCATCACCGTGGCGGTTTCGCCAGGGGCAAGCATTTGGATGGTTTTCAGATGGCTGCGGTCTTCGTAGCGGAACGGCAGGTAGTAGAGCAGGTCTTCAACCGTCTGCAGGCCCCGCTGCGCCAGCAGTTCGCCCAGCCGGGGACCAACGCCCTTGAGAAACTTGAGCTGGGTTTCCAGCGTCAGCGGCGGGGCGGCACGACGAGGTGCGGCGGCCGTGCGAGTCGATTTGGGCGCGTCGGCGGACATGGAGAATTGGAGAGCCGTCGGTCGCTCCATGATAACCGCGCGGCGAGGGCCGTGACCGGCACTCTTCCGCTGCCTGCCTCGATAGCTTCTCCGGGAGCGCCCTCCTCGCGCCTGTTACACTGAGGTATGCGGAAATGGCAGCGCGCAGGCATCAGCTTGCTGTCCGCAATCCTGTTGGTCTCCACGGCAAAGGCGGCAAAGGGACAGCCTGACCTCTCCCCGGCTGGCCGGGGCGGGCGGAAAGCTCCGGCTGGGCCCGCCCCTTCTTCCCCCCTCATGCCCTCCCGTGCGCGCAAGACGCTGAACCGCGCCTTGAAAGCCGAGGCGCGCCAAAAATATGATGTCGCTCTGTTTCTCGGTCAGCAGGCGCTACGGCTGGCGCCGCACAACCTCATCCTGCGCAACGACGTCAACGCCTTTTATAACGCCGCTCTCTTGCACCATTTGAGTCAGGGCTACATCGAGCAGCGCGCCGGCGACAAGATGGCGGCCGGAGCGGAGTTTCGCATGGCCTTGACTCTGGATCCGCGCGACCAGGCGGCCATCCAGGCGCTCGACACCTTGTTTGCCGAGCCGCGAACCCAGCAACAGCCGACCTACAGTGGTGACCTCATGCGGCGCGCCGAGGGTTTGCCGCTTGAGCAGGCCGCCAGCGGGCGCCACAGCTTTCATTTCCGCGGCGGAGCGCGCGAGTTGCTGCGGCAGATCGCCACCGCTTACGGAATGAAGTTCTACATTGAGGATGCAGTCCCCGACCGCAACGTCCGCTTTGACGTGACGGATCTCGACTTCCAGCAGGCACTGCAAGCCGTCGATGACGCCCTCGGAGTCACCTGGACACCCTTGAGCGCTAACGTCCTTTATATAGGCCAGTTAAAGGACGCCGAAAAATTCCGCCATGTCGTCCAGCGGACGCTGTATCCCGTGGGCAGCGTTACCCGGCCCCAACTGGTCGACATTTCCCAGGTTTTGCGCGTTGTCCTCAACCTGCAGCAGGTACAGATCAATAGCCATGAAGACGCGCTCGTGGTGCGCGGCCTGCCACAGCAACTCGATGCCGCCCAGGCGCTGCTGCACCAACTGGAGGATTCACCCGGCGACGTCATGTTCAAGGTGCAGTTTGTCGAAACCGATGGCGACTTCAGCCGCAGCCTGGGCGTGACCCCTCCCGGCCAGTTCCAATTACTGCCATTGGCGCCGCTGCTTTCGCAACTGGGCGTTTCAAACATTTCTCAGGCGCTGGCGATTTTGCAGAATCCGAGCCTTATTACCAATCTCCTCAACAACCAGCAGCTCATGAGCCAGTTGCAGCAGATGCAGTCGCAACTTGCGCCACTGCTGAACAATCCTTTTGTCCTGGTGGGCGGCGGCACGACCCTGAGCGCGCTCACCATCCCCAATACGAGCGTCAATTTTGGCGAGTCGCACTCGCTGACGCGCGTCCTGCAGACCGTCTGGCTGCGTTCCACCCCGACCACGCCGGCGGAACTGAAAGACGGGGAAAAGTACCCCATCGTGGCCGGCACTTCGACTCCGATCCTGTTCTCTTCGACCGGACAGAATTTGCCCTCCAGCGCCTCCCAGGCGATCCCGATGTTCCAGTACCAGGATCTCGGCCTGGATCTCAAGTTGAAGCCGGCGGAAATCGACGGCGACCATATCGTCACCGCTGTGCATATCAAAGTGCTGACCTTGTCGAACCAGATCCTGGGGGCGAATCCGATCATTGATACGCGCGAATTTCAAAGCACCGCTGACCTGCAATTCGGGGAACCGGTTCTGGTGATGGGCGCCTTGACTACCCAGGAGGTGGAGAGCCTGGTGGGATTGCCCGGCTTGTCGGCGATTCCCGCCTTGGGCCGGCTGTTTTCCACCGCCGGCACGCAGCATGCGACGCAACGCCTGAGCCTGGTGATCACCCCCTACCGGCTGGGCGAGCGGACCCAGGAGGCGCGCGCCTTGTGGTACCCGCCCGACGTGTTCAGCAGCCCCGGCAGCAGCTTTACGTACCAGCCCAACAACTACATGCAGCAAATGCGGGCGCAGCAGCAGCGGCAGTATCCGACCAGCCGCCCCGGTATGCCCTATGGTCCTTCACATCAGTACCATCCACCGCCGCCCCAGCCGCCCGGACAATATATGCGCCCGGCGCCGAACTATCCGCTCCCCGCAACCTCGCAGGGACAGCATTGAAGAAATAGGAAAATAGGTATTGGCAACCTCACCAGGTTCGCAGCCGTCCCCCGGCGGGAGTGCGTAGTGGTGCTCGGTTGCAAGGCGCGGGAAATGGCTTCAGGCGTTTAGCCCGCATCCGCACCGCGACGCACGCTTCGGCGCGGGAAGCACAATTCCATCCGGGAGCTCTTCCATGTTGGTGGTTCGGCTTAGTCGAGGGCCGGCAGCGCGCGTGACCGCGACGTGGTCGCGCCTTTGCCCATGCTTGCTGCTGCTGGCGCCGGGGCTGCTGGCGCAACAGCCGGTTTCGCTGCAACAAACCCTGGAGTTCGTGTTGGCCCACAACCCGGCGGTTCAGGCCGCCGAGGCCCAGGTGCGCGCTGCTCGTGGTGGCTTAACGGTCGCTGGCGCCTTGCCGTCGCCGGTATTGTCCTATTCCCTGAGCAAGGTGACCGACCGCGGTGGCATCAGCGAGCAGGTCCCACTGCCGGGAACCCTGAGCCTGCGGCGCCAGGTGGCGCAGGCTCAGGTGGAGCAGGCGCTAGAGGCTTTGCAACTGGCCCGCGTTGACCTCGCTTATCAGGCGCGCACGGCGTTTTTCGCGGTACTGCTGGCCCAACGGCAGTTGCAGGCAGCCCGGCAGAGCCTGCGAGCCGCGCAGCACATCGAGCAGGCGGCCAGCAAGCGTTTCCAGGCCGGCGATGTGGCGGGACTGGAAGTCATGCAGGCGAACGTACGGAGTGCTATCGCCCAGCGCAGCGTCAGCGTGGCGCAGGGGCAACTTCATGTGGCCGGCCTCAAACTCAATCTGTTGCTGGGCCGGGCGGCGACTGCCCCCCTGCAATTGAACGGCAAGCTCTCCCAACTCCCCACCCCGGCGCCTCTATCGTTAGCGGACTTGTTGAGCACGACCCTGCCGCGGCAGCCCCAGTGGCGGGCTGCCCAGGCGCTGGTGCGGGAACGGCGCCGCGAGTTGGCCCTCGCCCGTCGCGCCGCCATCCCCCGCTTCGCTCTGGGCGCCAGTTATGGCACCGAGGATGGCGAGCGCACGCCCGGGTTTAACGCCGCCGTAACCATCCCCATGCCGGGAGCGGTACATGGCGCCATTGCGCAGGCGCAGGCTGCGGAGTTGGGCGCGCAAGCACAGCGGCAATCGCTGTGTATTTCCCTTGCCCAGGCTCTGGCCGCCGCCTTTGAGCAATGGAAGACGGCGCAGAGCCAGGTCGCCCTTTACCAAGCGGGCTTGCTGAAGCAGGCGCAACAACAACTGACCGCGGCCTAGGAAAGCTATCGCAATGGCGAAACCGGCATCCTTACCGTGCTGGATTCGCAACGGGCGGCGCTGCAGGTGCGTCAACAATATGAACAGGCGCTCTACGACCGGCAGGCGGCCATAGCCGCCTTGCTGCGCGCCGAGGGGCGGACACAGTGAACAATGGCCTCAAGCGCAACTTGATTTGGGTTCTGGCGGCGCTGGTGTTTCTCTGCGCCTGCGCCCAGCAGTACGACCCCGACGATCAGCCCGCCAAGGCGCCGCATCAGGCCTTACCGCCGGGCGCGCTGCGGCTGACCACTCAACAGCAGAGCGACCTCGGGGTGCAAGTAGGTCAAGTACGGCTGGCCAACGTCCCACCCAGCTTTACCATCGCCGCTACCCTGACCGTGCCGCCCGCCCACCAGGCGCCGGTGACCGCTCCGGTGAGCGGCTACGTCGAGGACATGCGCGGGAACCTGGCGCCTGGTATGCATGTCCATGCGGGGGAATTGCTGGCCAGCCTGCAACAGGTCTACAGCAGCTCGCAGCGTGTGCGGATTCAGATCAATGCCCGCCAGGCTGATACCGAAGTGGCTGCGGCGCAAGCGCAGGTAAAGTTGGCACAGGCGGATGTGGAGCGCTACCAGAAGCTCTACCGCGACAACATCGCGCCTCTGAAACAGGTACAGCAGGCGCAGGCTCAGTTGGTTCAGGCGCAAGCCGCACTGGAGGCGGCGCGTAGCCGGGCGGCGGCCTATCAGGCGGCAGCCTCGCAGCGCGCGCAGCCCTCCAACCCCGGCCGCTTCGCTTTACGCGCGCCCATCAGCGGTGTGTTGAGCAGCCTGCAACTGGCCCCCGGGGCGCTGATCAACGCGGGGCAGGTCATCGCCACCGTGGTGCGGCTGGATCCAATCTGGGTGCAGGTGCCGCTGCCGCAGCAGGAACTGGGGCAATTTGAGAAGGCTCGCGCAGGCGTGTTGACGACCAGCGCATTTCCCGGCAAGCGCTTTGCCATGCGCCGCGTGGCCAGCGCGGCCGTGATTGACCCGGCCACGCACACCCTCTCGATGTTATTTGCCGTTGCCAACTCGGCTGGGAAGCTGCGTCCCGGGATGACCGCCATGGCGCGCATTGAAGGCGAAGGCAGCACGGCGGCCGCCTCCGTCCCCAGCCAGGCCCTGGTAAGTCAGGGAACGCAGACATTTCTCTTTACCGCCCAGTCCGGCGGCCTGTTTCAGCAGCTTCCTGTCCAGGTGAAATACAGTAGCGGCGACACAGCGGTACTAGCGCAGGGGCCGGCGCCGGGAACTTCGATTGCGGTGCGTGGAGCGGCGCTGCTGGAGAGTACGCTGCAGCGCCAACAAATCCAGGGTGCGGATTAGAAATCAATGCTCGACGCCATCATTCGAGGTGCGCTTTCCAACCGCCTGCTGGTGTTGAGCGCGGCGGTTTTGCTGCTGGCTCTGGGACTTTACAACGCGCACCGCGCCCCGGTGGATGTGTTCCCGAACTTCGCCCCACCGGAAGTTTTCATTCAGACCGAGGCGCCGGGCTTTGCCCCTCACGATGTGGAACAGCAGGTGACGTTTCCGCTGGAAAACGCGCTGCTGGGCTTGAGCGGCGTGCAGGATGTGCGCTCGACTTCGATTGCCGGAGCCTCGGCGGTCACGGTGATCTTTCAGGACAACACCAACATCTGGCGCGACCGGCAGTTGGTGAGCGAGGCCCTGAGCGCGGCGCGGAATCTGCCCGCGGGCATCCGGCCGCGCATGGTTCCGGTGACCTCCGCGATCGGCTTGATCATGGATATCGGGATGACGGAAGCGCATCCCAAAACGCCTTATCAGCTCCGCACCCTGGCCGATTGGCTGGTGCGGCGCCGTCTGCTGGCGGTTCCGGGTGTGGCTGGCGTGACGGTTTACGGGGGCGAGGTCAAGCAATATCAGGTGCGCGTGTCCCCAGCGCGCCTGGCCAGTTACGGATTGACCCTAAGTGACGTGTTGCGCGCCACCGCCGAGGTGAGCACTTTGAGCTCCGGCGGCTTTTACCATGGCCCTGGTCAGGACCTCGTGATTCACGCTAATGGGCTGGCAACTTCTGTGGATCAGCTCCGCCAGTCGGTGGTGGCGGTGCGGCAAGGAGTGCCGCTCACGCTTGGCGAGGTGGCGGATGTCCGTCTGGGGCAAGCTCCTCCCATTGGCGGCGCTTCGATCAACGGAGGTCCCGGTGTAGTTCTGCAAGTCTTCAAGCAGCCCTGGGCGGACACGGTGCCGCTGACCCAGGCCGTGCAGGCCGCCTTGCAGGGATTGCGGCCCGGTTTGCCCCGCGGCTTGCGGATCTATCCCGATTTGTTTTCGCAGGCTTCCTTCATCAATAGCTCCCAGCATGAGCTCCGTCTCGCCATGCTGGAAGGCGGCCTGCTGGTGGTTTTTGTACTGCTGCTGTTTCTGCGCAGTGGCCGGGCCGCCGCCATTAGCCTGATCGCGATTCCGCTGTCGCTGGCGGTGGCGGTGTTCATCCTGGTGGAGTTTGGCGCTTCCATCAATACCATGACCCTCGGCGGTCTGGTCCTGGCGCTGGGCGAGGTGGTCGACGACGCCATCATTGATGTGGAGAACATTCTGCGCCGTCTGCGGCAACAGGTTGCGTCCGCCGGGCGGGTCGTCACGGGTGTGCCCTTACGGACGCTGGTCTACGAAGCTTCCCGCGAAGTGCGCGGCTCGGTGGTCTTCGCCACCCTCATCGTCATGGTGGTCTTTGGCCCAGTGTTTTTCCTGCATGGCGTGGAGGGGCGCATCTTCCGGCCGCTGGCCGAGGTCTATGTGCTATCCACTGCGGCCTCTCTGCTGGTCGCCCTGACCGTCACTCCGGTGCTGGCCTATTGGTGGCTGCCCAGGGTTGCGGAAACGAGTGGCGAGAATCGCCTGGTCGCCGCCTTGCATGCGCGCTACCGCGGGCTGCTCGCGCGAACGATGCCGCATCCGCGCGCCGCCGCTGTCGTCTCCTTAAGCGCCGCGGCCCTGGCGCTGGTAGCCGTACCGTTTCTGGGCGGCAGTTTTTTGCCCGCATTCAACGAAGGCAATGCCATCGTCCACATGACCAGTCTTCCGGGGACTTCACTGCGCGAAAATCTCCAGGTCGGTGAGCGCTTGGAAAAGGCTGTCCTGCGCATCCCCGGCGTCGTCTCCATGGACCAGCGGGCGGGCCGCGCCGCGCTGGGCGAAGATGTCGTGGGACTGAACTCCAGCGAGTTCGACGTGCGCTTTCGCGCCGGCGCGTCGCGCAGCGCCACCCTGAACCGCATCCGCCGGCTCAAGAAGCGTTTCCCCGCTTTCCAGTGGGATATTGAGCAGTTCATCAGCGAGCGCATGAGCGAGGTGCTCTCCGGCAGCCGCGCCGACGTCGCAGTCCAGGTTTACGGACCCAGTCTCGACCAGTTGCAGCGCATTGCCGCCACCATCAGCAATGAACTGAACCACACTCCCGGCGCCCTCGATGTGAGCCTGCAGCGCCAGACGCAGGTTCCAGAACTCCAGGTCGACTTGAACCGCGCCGCGGCCGCCGCCTATGGGCTGAGGAGCGGGGATGTGACCAACTTCGTCCGCACCGCGTTTTTCGGCGCCCAGGTGGGCGAGATTTACGAGGGAGAACGGCGTTTCGCACTCGTGGTGCGGCTGCCGCGCGGCGCCAAGGAAAATCTGGCGGCCATTTCCAGCGCCATGATCAATACCCCAGCCGGGCCCCCCATTCCGTTGAGCGACGTCGCCAACATCTCGATTGCTCCCGCGCCCGACACCATCACGCGTGAAAACGGCTCGCGCATGATGACCGTGAGTTGCAATGTGAGTGGCGGTAACCTGACCGGGTTCGTGCACCGCGTGCAATACGAGATCAACCGTGATGTTCACTTGCCGCCGGGATATTACCTCCGTTATGCCGGCGCCTATGAGAGCCGCACCGCCGCGGGACGCCTGTTGTTGGGCCTGGGAGCGGCGGCGCTGGCGCTGGTGATTGTGCTCCTGCTGTTGGCTTTTCAGCGGCAGCACACGCCTCCCTCGGAGGCGGTGCGCGCCGCCTCCCTGGTGTTGTTCACCCTTCCCATGGCGTTTGTCGGCGGCGTGGCGGCGGTACTCATCAGCCGCGGCAACATTTCCGTCGCCACCCTGATCGGTTTCATTACCCTGTTGGGGATCACCGCCCGCAATGGCATCATGCTGGTTTCGCATTATCGCCATTTGGAAGACAGCGAAGGTGAGGCGTTCGGAGCGTCTCTGGTGCTGCGGGGCGCTGAGGAACGGTTGCTGCCGATTCTGATGACCGCCTGCGCGACCGGTTTGGCGCTGCTGCCTATCCTGCTCGGTGGCCAGCAGCCCGGCAGGGAACTGGAGTTTCCCATGGCCCTGGTGATCGCCGGTGGCTTGCTCACTTCAACCGCGCTCAACCTGCTGGTCATGCCAACGCTTTACCTGCGCTTTGCCAAGGCCCCGGCACAGCTGGTGCGGCAATAAGAGAGAGACGCCCTTCAGTGGCTCCCACCGCCCCGCACGCCAAATGGGTAGGCCCCCACCGTGGGCGTATCCGTGGATAAGACAATGGCGTACTCGCCCGGGGTGAGCGGCTGGGCTGGAACGATACGGAAAATATAAGGCGCCTCGGTAGTCACTTTAGCCCGCACCAGCTGTTTGGGATCGTAGGCCACTTTCGCCTTGAAGCCGGCCATCTTGGTGCGGCCGATTTCAAACTCCCGGCTATGCTTTTTCTCGCGTAAGCGGAGAAAAGAGATCTCCTCTGGATCAACATTGACAATCCGGACCAGGTAGAAAGCCGGCAGAGTGGCGTTCAACCGCAGTTCGGCGTGCCGGCCCCGCAGTTCGATGACTGACTTTACCGGCGCGAGCCCCTCGGTCATCGTCGCCGCAAAAAAGCCGTGGGCCTTCTGTGTCCCCGTTTGCGAGATCATAGCCTGATAGCCATCCGGGCCCTTGTAGTAAAAGCCGGGCTGATCCGGGTAGTCGTCCTGCGTGGCGGTTTGGGAGTCTTCTGGAGGCGCGCCCGTCCCGGTGGAGGCGCTTGCGGATGTGTCCACGCTGACCGGGGGAAGTGGGGGGAGTTCTTGCGGCAACGCGTGCTGCCAATCTCCCAGCACCGCCGCAAGCAGCCGGTCAGTGGCGCCGGCGTGACGCAGCGCCACCAGCGCGTCGGTGGACGCGTCAATCCGCGACAGTCCCCCTTCATGCAAATCGACAACGATGACCTTTTGCGGAATACCCGCCCTGAGCATCTTGAGTACATCGCGATTGGTCAGTGGCGCCGGCTTTGGAGCCGCTGTCGCCGCCGCCGCTGCCCCCGTCTGCTGCGCCAGCGCGTAAGAAGCGGGGCAGCCGCGGAACAGCGCTCCCAACAGCAGTAGGCCACTCAGTTGGCGGACGTCATGGTGATGGCCCTTGCCGCGCAACAGTGATGCGCTTGATTGAAGTGTGCCGGTCTGCGTTGATGCCGAGTTCGACATGCTACTCCAGTGACAATAGGTTGGACGCTCTCTCGTGCTTCATATCCCGAGCCCTTTTCAGCACGAGAAAAGTCCAGGTCGAATCACATCATACTGAAACCCCGCCCAAAGGAGCCAGCCACCGAGTCCTCCCTGTGGGAGAGATCGCCGGAGGAGATCGCCAGGGGAGGGCCGCGAAATTCTCCAAGGGTCCCCAACAAAGCGCAGCTTGCTTTGTTGGGCTAAGAAGGGCGGCCCGCTCCCGCCGGGGCCCCCCGCGAAGCCTCGTTGGCGTTGAAGGTCTGGCTTCGTTATGTGGCTCGCGCGGGAAAGGACCCGGCATCGGTGGCGTCACGGTCTCACCGAAGAACGTGCCAGCGACCCAACGATGGTGCAATGCCGGCGGGCGGCTCAGGAGACGAGACCGTGCTTCGGTCTTCGGTAGTCACTGCCGTGCCGCCACCCTCCTACCGCACCTGCAGGCTGTTCAGCATCGTCTGATAAGTCGAGCGCAGCCGCCCGAAATCGCGTTGCGGAGCGATGAAGATCATATACAGCAGCCCGCCCTGCGGACGCGCTACGGTCACCAGCCAGTCTGTTTCCGCCAGCGGCTGTCCGTTGAGTGTGATCGGTGAATTGCTGCGCAGCATGAGAGACTCGCCCTGCTGCCCGGCCACATTGAGCGAGGATGGTTGCGAGGCCACATTCATGCCGGGGTTGGACTGCTGCAGGCTCTGCACCAGCGATTGAGTGGCCTGCGAAAGGGCGCCCACGTTTTGACTCGTGCCGCCTATGACCACTCCGTAGGCCACCGATCCGCCCGACGCTCCCGCCGCCGGCGCGATGGTCGCTCCCCCGTTCTGGTCGCTGGAGGCCTGCCAGTTGGCCGGGTACGACAATGTGAAAACGCTGCCCTGGAAGCTCTGCATTCCCCCGCGCGGCGCCACTTGGCTATAACTGATGTTGCCCATGGTGGACGGCCCAGCCTGATTCGGCGCTTGGCCCGCCGGAGTGGCCGTCGGCGCGCCCGTCCCATTCGGGTTGAAGACCGCGCCATCTTGCTGGTTCATCCGCGCCCAGTAGCCCGACTGCGCCTGCTGCTGGATCTGCTGTGCGGAATAGGCGCGCACTCCCTGCGCATTCCGCCGCGCCGCTATAAAGTTCTGGGTGTTATTGGTGAAGTTCTTGGCCGGCCATTCGGCAACCTCCTGGTCCACCGCCGCCACGCGATTGCCCGGGTTTGGGTGATCGCTCAGAAACTGTGGCGCTCCCGGCCCGCCCTGCTGTTCGATTTTTTGGAAAAACTGCGCCATAGCCCGCGGATTGTAGCCCGCCTTGTACATGATGATGGCGCCGGTCGCGTCGGCCTGCGCCTCATCGCCGCGCGAATAGCGCAGCTCGTAAAGGTTGGCGCCGATCCCAATGGCGGCGTTGGCGATGTTGCCCGCCGCTCCGTTCCCCAGAATCGCACCCAGGATTCCCGCGCCCACCGCCGCGATGCCCTGCGTCTGTTGCTGCTGCACCGCCATCTTCGCCGCGTGTTGCAGGTAAACGTGCGACATCTCGTGCGCCATCACCCCCGCCAGTTCCGCCGCGTTATCGGCCGCGGTAATGGCCCCCAGGTTCACGAACATCTGCCCGCCCGGAAGAGCAAAGGCGTTGATGTCTTTTTCCGCGACCACGTGGAATTGAAAGGGCCAGGAGTATTGCTGCGGAATCTGGGCCGCCAGCCGGTTCCCGAGTGCCCGCACGTACTGCGTTACGGGACTGGAGTCCGGCAGCACCGGCATCTGCTGGTAAACCTGTTGCGCCGCCTGCAAACCCGCCTGAATTTGCTGCTGCTTGCTGATTGGCGGATTGCCGGGATTGGGTAATACCGGCCCCTGCGCCCCAATCTGTGTCGCCGTCGGCGGCGCCAGTGAGGACCCACTGGCCCCCGGCGCGCACCCGGTTATCACCAGCAACGAGGGACACAACAGGCCAAGCACGACAAGTCGATTTCGCAGCATAATCCTCTTCCCCTGACAGCGTTCTTTTTCGCGGCGCACTCACTTGTTTGGATGCGGCAATCCTACAAAGGGCGACCACAGAGGGCGACCAGTCCCGAGTGGAAAATGTGGGTCTCGTTGAAATGTGAACGCGTTGGTCCGTAGCCCTAAACCTGCCTGCCGTGTGCCGGGCATCACTGGCGACAGACCCTCACTCGGGCAGCATAGACAGGACATGAGTGCTCCTGCCCATATCTCCTCCACTCCGGTCTGTGCCTTTCATCGCGGACTCCATCGCCTGGCTCTTACCCTCACCGCCTTCACATGGGTTCTGGTGACGGTGGGCGCGCTGGTCATCTCCATGCAAGCCGGACTGTCGGTCCCGGATTGGCCCACTTCCTTTGGCACATTCCGCATGCCCGCCATGACCGGAGGAGTGCTGTACGAGCATGGGCACCGCATGATCGCTGGAGTGGTCATTCTGCTCACGATTGCCTTTGGCGTCGCGGCGTGGAAAAGCGATCGGCGCCATAGCCTGCGCATGCTGGTGCTCTACATGTTTGGTGCTGTCGTGCTGCAGGCGCTGCTGGGCGGCATCACCGTGCTGCGCTTTCTGCCGCCCTGGATCGTGACCGGTCACGCGGTGCTGGCGCAGACCTTCTTCGGGCTGGCGGTGGCCGCGTCCGTGATGACCAGCCGCGGCTGGCTGGAAGCGCCTCCCCATGCTCCATCGCCGCAAACTGGCGCCCACCACTCCCTGCAGCGCCTGACGGTGTGTTGCGTGGCCGCGGTTGGACTACAGCTTTTTCTGGGCGCCGCCTTCCGCAACGGCGCTTTTGGATTGCTGCCGCACTTCCTCTTCGCCTGGCTGGTCAGCTCGCTGCTGATCTGGACCGCCGTGCGCGTGCTCAGCTCCGCGCCCCCCGTTGTTGATCAACATCTCCCAGTCATGGATCTACGCCGCCCGGCTATCCTGATCTTGTTCGTCTTGCTGCTGCAGGTTGGGCTCGGCTTTGGCGCCTACATCACCCGCTATGCCGGCATCACCGGCTGGCCCAGACCCCTGATGGCGCTGCTCACCGCCGCACACGTTTCCAATGGCGCCCTCTTGTTGGCCACTACGCTGGTACTCGCTATGCGAACCTGGCGATTGCAGAGCTGAAGGGAAGTGTCTCCTCAGCGAAGCTCCGGTTGCTGCTGATACCACTGCTGGAGTTTGGCGGTGATCTCTTCGGGGCCCTCCGTCTCAAACTGCCAGGCGGGAGCAATGCGCACAAGGGCGCGGCCACGCTTCGCATGTTCCGCGCCGGTGGGCAGGATATCGTAGAGACCGTCGAGAACGATGGGGACCACCGGCAGGCGCAGGGCGTGGACAAACACGCCGACACCCGGGCGAAAGGCCTGCAGCGCGCCATCGGTGGTGCGGCGGCCTTCCGGAAACAGCAGCGGACAATAGCCCCGCTCAACCAGCCATCCCGAATGCCGTAGCGCCCCCTGCACTCCGGCCGCGCCACCCAGCAGGTAAGTATTCAGGAACGAGCGCAGCAGCCAGATGCGTCGGCGCGCCAACCGCGCGGCGGCCGTATGGGGTGCGCTCCAGGCGGCGGCAAAGGTTTCCGCCCCCATCATCGGTGCCAGCCACGGGCGCCACTCCCAGGGCAGCGCTCTGAGGATCGCCGGCACGTCCAGAAGGCTCTGGTGATTGCTGACGAACATCAGCGGGCGGCGCAGGCCGCGCAGATGCTCACGCCCTTCAATCTCCAGCTGCGCCACCGTGCGCAGCAGCGGCAGCATCACTGCTTCGCGCGCGAGCGTCCGCGCCGTACGCACCGTGGGAGCATGTGGCCACGCGGGATACAGCGACTCCGGCGCGGAATCCGCGGAGCCCAGTTTCGGAGCCATGACGCGCGAGTTCGCCCTGGCCCCGGTTTCGGCCTGATTTGCCGCGGATGCCACCGCCGGCTTCCACAGCGGGTCCAGCACCGCCGCCAGTTGGCCAATCGTCTCCGCGGGCGCAAGCTGTGCCTCGGAAAGTTGCTGACCGTAATGCGCTTCCAGCCAGACCAGTAGCTCGATTCGATCCAGTGAGGAGAATCCCAACTCCTCCAGGCGGGCCTCGTCGCGCAGGCGCTCCAGCGGCAATCCCAGCTTTCCCGCAAGCATGGCGCGCCAGTCTCCCGCGACGGCAGTGGATGGCGCCGCGCTGGCGTTGGCGCCGTTCCGCACCCACTCACGCACCGCGGCACGTTGCAATTTTGCCGTGCCAGCGGTGCGGGGCAACGCCGCTTGCGGCCAGATCGTGAAGCCGCGCAGACGCTGGTGGCGCTCCAATCGGCTATTGACCCGCGCCACCGCCGCGCTCAACTCCTCCTGCTGGCGCTCGGGCGGCAAATCGCGATGCTGCGGCACCAGAACCGCGTGAACGGTGCTGCGCTGGCCATCGGACTCGGCGCTCACCACGGCGGCTTCGGCGATTTCCGGTTCTTGCTCCAGAGCGCGTTCCACCTCGTCGGGGTAGACATTCAAGCCTTCACTGGTGACGATGACATCTTTCTTGCGGGAGAGAAAGATCAGGTTGCCCTGCTCATCCAGGCGGCCGAGATCGCCGGTGTGCAGCCAACCGTCTTGAAACCGTTGGCCGGTTGCTTCCGGGTCCTCGAAGTACCCTGGCGAGACGTTCGGTCCGCGCACCAGGATCTCGCCGTCTTGGGCGATCCTGATCTCAACGCCAGCAAGCTTTTTGCCTACTGCGCCGCGCCGGATCTTGAAAGGATGGGTAATGGCCACGGCGGGAGCGGTTTCCGTCAGTCCGTATCCCTGCACAACCGCATACCCCAGAGCGTTCCAGGTCTCCTCCTGCGTACTGGGCAGGGTGGCCGCGCCCACAATGAACGCCCAGAACTTCCAGCCCAGCAGGCGATGCAGGCGGCGCCAATGCCACCAGCGCTTGAGAAATCGCATTCCCTGCGACGCGGCGATGATCTCTTCATTGCCCGGCGCCTTCCCCTTGCGGGCCAATTGCTGGCGCGTCCAATCCAGAAACAGCTCCAACTGCTGTGGCACCGCCACCAGCACCGAAGCGCGGTGGCGCTTGATGCAGGCGGCCAGGGCGGCCGGACTCTGACTCTCCGGAAATACCACCGCGCTCTCCAGCAGGGTCGGTATAAACAGACCCATCACCTGCCCAAACAGGTGACTGAGGGGAATCAGGTGCACGAACCGCAGCGGCAGCAGCAGCCGCGCCTTCGGCTTGTACTTCGCTACCTCGTGCTGAATGGGGCGCAGGTTGGCGAGCAGATTGCCGTGCGTGATCATCACCCCTTTGGGATCGGAGGTGGTTCCCGAGGTGAAGACAATCTGCAGCAGCGCTTCCGGCGCGGCGCTGATCACCTCATACGGGGGAGGCAGCGGCGCCAAATTCTCAATCGCCTCGAAAGTGATGGGATCGCTCGCCGGCAGCGCCGCCGCAAGCTGTGCGGGACAGCAGAGCAGGCGCGCCGAGGTCTTGGCCTGCACGCGCTCAATAAACGCTTGCGAATACCCGGCTTCCGCCGGTACTGCCACCGCGCCCGCAAAGATGCAGGCGTAGAACGCAATCGCCCAGGAGGCGCCCGCCGCCCCCCAAATGATGATCTTGTCCCCCGCTCCCACCCCCCGCCGGTTGAACTCGTCCCGCAAGGCAAACGCTTTGCCCAGCAACTCGGCATAGCTGTAGGAACGCCGGCGGTAAACGCCGTCCTCGATGAGCGCAATGGCTTGTGAGTCGGCCAGGGCGGCGAGGTAGGTAGCGAGATCGTTCACGTCTGCCCTATTTTCTTTCAGACAGTGAAAAGGGGGCTCCCGGCGAGCCCCCTGTCCTCGAAACGTGCTGCAGAGCGATTAGAGGACCGGCGAATCCCAGCCTTCCAGCCGCTCTTTCATGAAGGCCAGAAATTGGTCGGCGGTGGATCCATCGATGACGCGGTGATCGAAACTGAGCGTCAAGTGCACCAGCGAACGAATGGCGATGGCGTCGTTCACCACAACCGGCGTCTTGTGAATCCCGCCGATTCCCAGGATGGCAACCTGGGGCTGGTTGATCACCGGCATGCCAATCAGACCACCGTAGATGCCGTAATTGCTGATCGTGAAGGTGCCGTCCTGAATGTCGTCGGGCGACAGCTTCTTGGCCCGCGCCCGCTCCGCCAGATCGTTGACGGCGCGCTGCAGTCCCAAAAAGTTCTTCTCATCGGCGTGCTTGATAACGGGAACGATCAAGCCCCAGTCCAGCGCCACCGCGATGCCCAGGTTCACATCCCGTTTGTACACAATCGAGTCTTCCTGCACGGAAGAGTTGACGATGGGGAATTTCTTCAGCGCCTCGACGGTCGCCTGCGCGAAGAACGGCATAAAGGTCAGGCGCGCACCCGTGGTGGCCTCGAATTCGCGTTTGTTCTTTTCGCGAACCGAGTTGATGCGGGTGACGTCCACCTGGAAAACGCTATAGACGTGCGGCGAGGTACGCTTGCTGGCCACCATGTGCTCGGCAATGCGCTTGCGCATGAGCGTCATGGGGACAATTTCTACCGGGCCGGTAAAGCTGGGTCCGGCGGGCGCTGCGGGAGCGGCCGGCGGGGCCGCGCTGGCGCCCGGCGCCCCTGGCCCCCGCGATTCCACAAACTGCAGCAGGTCACGTTTGGAGACGCGGCCACTGCTTCCGCTGCCGGGGATCTGCGCGAGATCGACGTTGTTTTCTTTGGCCAGACGCCGCACCAACGGCGAGGAGCGCACGGTGGCGCCGCCGCTGGCCGCCGGCTCAGCCACTGTGGCCGCCGGTGCCGGTGCCGCTGGCGCGGGAGCGCTCTGCGCCCGCGGCGCTTGAGCACTTGGGGCATTGCTGACGGCGGCGGGTGCGGTCACCGTCTCCGCGGGCGCCGCGGCCGAGACCTGCGGCTGCGCCGCTTGCGGAGCGGGCGCGGCGGCACTGGCGCCTTCCGCATCCAGCGTGGCCAGGACGGTGTTGACCTGCACCGTCTGCCCTGCCTGCACCTTGATCTCTTTCAAAACGCCGGCGGCGGGGGCGGGTACTTCCGCGTCCACCTTGTCGGTGGAGATCTCCACCAGGGGCTCGTCCCTCTGCACCTTGTCACCCGGCTTCTTCAGCCAACGGCTGACCGTGCCTTCAAAAATAGACTCGCCCATCTGGGGCATGACGACATCAATGGCCATGAGCTTCCTCGTTTACGGCGTTTGCAACCGGATCATCAAGCGCACGTGGCCCGCTTCGCGACGGGAGTTCACCTTTTCCCAGGAGTAGTCAGATTCCCTGGCGCGAGCGGGGCTGCGGCGGATGCGTCCGGATATCGAGCTGCTTCGATCAGGCGGCAAGCGCGCAACTCAGCCCGGAGAAGCTTGCTCGTTGCCGGCCAACCCTCGAAGCTACTATGGTCCCACGAAACGGGCTTGCTCGGCCAGTGGCACGGGGAGCGCGACGCTTTGCAGTGCGCCTTAGGAGTGAACCACCGCGCCTCCGGCCGGAAGCGGCCTACACTGAGGGTAACCATGCGGCAACCCATGCCCCAGCGGGAGCTTTGGACCATTGGCCATTCCACGCTGCCATTGCCGCGCTTTACCGCGGTTTTAAAAACGCATCGCATTGGTCTGCTGGTCGATATCCGCACCGTTCCCCGTTCGCGTACCAACCCGCAGTACAACCTGGAAACGCTGCCCGCTGCGCTCGCTAAACTGGGTATCGAACATCTCTATCTGAAAGAGCTGGGCGGCCTGCGCCGCCCACGCCCCGATTCCCACAATACGGGCTGGAAGAATAGTTCCTTTCGCGGCTACGCCGACTTCATGGAGACGGAGGAATTTCAGGCTGGCCTGCAAAAACTCATGGCCGCCGCGCAGCAGCGCCGCGCCGCCATCATGTGCGCGGAGGCGGTCCCCTGGCGTTGTCATCGTTCCCTCGTGGCTGATGCCCTTCTGGCACGTCACTGGACGGTCTGGCATCTGTTTGTCAGCGCAAAAGAAAGCGACCTGGCCGGGAGCGCCCGTCCAGCTCGCCTGACCCCCTTCGCCAGGGTGGAGGGCGAGCGGATCAGCTACCCTGGTGCCCTAAACGAGCCGAGTCGAATTGATTCCTGAAGTCAGGCTGCCTTCTGCAGGTGCAGGTTGCCTAAATCCATGTTGATGTGGATGACCGGCCCATTGCCATCGCCCAGCGTCATCACGTGCTCATCCTTCTCTTTGCTGAACTTGGCGTCGTTGAACTTGTTTTTTAAAAAGCCAAGGTCGCGGTGGGCGTAGATTTTAGCCGCGGTGCCGGGCAGCAGATACAGCCAGCAGCTCCCATAGCTGGTGGTCAGCGAAACGTCTTTCAGATTTCCCAGCCCGTCGGGAAAGCGTATGCTGCCCCAGTTGGTTATCAGGGTCATGTTGGTCCAGGCGGGGGCGATCACGTGGAAATCACCGTAATCGGTGAAGGCGTGCACCAATCCGCTATTGGCGCCGCCCGGCGCCGCGCCGCTGCTGTCAATGGTGACGTCCCCGTAGTTGTTCTGCAGGTAAACGTTGTACCCGGAGGGCAGCGAAAGACGGATTTCCGCCCAAAGCTCCACGGCATGTTTATCGCGCAGCGAATGCACGTAAACGTGGTGTCCCTGGTAGTCGTTCTTTTCGGTCCCGTGAAAAAAATGCAAAAAATCCTTCACCTTGGGATAGGCGTAATCGGTGAAGTGGCTGACCGGATAATTGGCCGTAATGCGCAGTTGGTTGCCTTCCGGCTGCACCGAAAAGGTCAACTGCTGGGCGAGGGTGCGCGCGAACCCGCGATCCAGGGCGCCGGAGTGCACCAGCAGTTCCAGGTGCGCGGTTGGGGCAGCACTGGAGCTCACCGTGCGGATCGTAATGGGGCCCACCAGATTTTGCACCACCACGTTTTCAATCCCGGCGAGAGGCACATCTTTGACCACCGGGCGGATGTAGGTGACCCGCGCCTGCGCGGCGGCGCAAAAAGCAAGAGGAATCAGGACAAAAGCGGCAAATAGACGGCGCATGGGTGCTCCTGGAGAATGGCCGCGCACACTCTGTTTGTACCCGAAATGCGCTGGCCCTGCTCTAATTAGAATAGATTTGCTGGTGGAGCGTTCCATGACTTTCCGAAGCCTCGTCCACGTAGTGTTTACTGTTCCGGTTCTGCTGCTGGGGGTGGCGGGCGCGCAGATGTTGCCCGGCACGAGCAGCCCCAATCCCAGCCCCGCCGCTCCAGCGGCGCCCGTGCAGGCTGTGCCCGATACCGGCATTGTTCTCTCTCCCCCCAGCAACCAGCCTCCACCGGCGAACAACCCTGGCGCTGGCGACCCCGGCGGTGGTTCCGGCAACGGCAGCGCTTCTCCGGTCAATACTTCCGCGCAGCCCCCCCGGCTGGCCAATCCTGGCGCCGCCGCAAGCCCGGCGGTGGCGCTCTCCAATCCAAGCCCCGCGCGGATCCAGCAGATCATCCAGTCCGTCGCTGAACACGAGCAGCAGTTGCGCAACCTGCTGAAGCACAACTATACCTACAAAGAAAGTATCGACGTCGAAACCACCGACGAATACGGCAACCCGCGCGGCTCCTACCAGCAGGTTGACGACATTGTTTTCAGTAATCAGGGGCAGCGCGAGATCGTCTGTACCTACTGTCCGCAGCCCACACTGCAGGATATCGAGGTGACACAGGAAGACATCGACGATTTCTTCAACATGGATATGTACACCATTGCGCTGCACGATCTTTCGCAATACAACATCCGCTACATTGGCCACGTGCCGCTCGACAAGCTGACCGCCTACGAGTTCAGTGTCGGCCCTAAACAAATCGTCAAAGGGCACCGCTACTTTGAAGGGACCATCTGGGTCGACGATCACGACCTGCAGATTGTCAAGAGTTCAGGCCGCGCGGTTCCCAACGAATATGACAAGCACGGGCACCCGCAAAACACATTCCTGCCCTTTACGACCTACCGGCAACGCATCGACGGCCTGTACTGGTTTCCGGTCTTTACATCCACCAACTCCTACCTCGATCCGGACAAGGTAAAAATGGTCTTGCACTTCGAGAACTACAAGCGCTACAGCGTAAGTTCGCGCATTATCGTGGGCAAACCGGTAGGGAGCACCCCGGCGCCCAAGTAAAAACGTTCCTTCCGGCCCGGCCAGATCCGGATCGGGTGCAAACTTGAAAAGGGGCTCAAGACGAGCCAGGGCCGAGTCGAACTGCTTTCGAGTTCGAGATCGCAGGCCGAAGTGATAGCCAAGGTCCGGGGTTGCCGTTAGGTCCCGCACCGCTGGCGACTAGTAAAGCGCGGCCACTATCCTTCAGCTTCGGCCGGACCCCGAAGCGGGTGGAATAAAAGCGGCCGTGCCGCAGGAGCGAGCCACCGAGTCCTCCCGGCGGGAGGAGATCGCAGGTGGAGGGCCGCGAAATTCCGAAGGGCGGCTCCCTCGCGGGGGCGAGGAGCCCGGCATCGGCGGCTTCACGTTCTCACTGGAGAACGTGCCAGCGACCCAACGGAAAGCAATGCCAGCGTGCGGCTCAGGAGACGAGGCCGTGCCTCCTCTCGTCACCTTTGACTGCGGAGGATTTCGCACCATGATCGATCAGCAAAACTCCACCACCTCCACGGTTCACCCGCAATGGGTGCGTTGTGATCAGGATGGCGTGCCCGTGTGGGGGCGGGCCGAGAACGGGCTCATCATCATTCGCTCCGGCTCGCCCTTTGACCCTATCCATCACGATACGCAGGAGCGGCTGACGTTGTGCGATACCTGCCTGCTCCCCCCCTGCACTCCAAGTAAGATCATCTGCGTCGGGCGGAACTATCGAGAACACGCCCATGAACTCGGCAATGAAGTCCCGAAGCAGCCGTTGCTGTTTTTAAAGCCGAGTTCCTCCCTGCTGGCCCATAACCGTCCGATCGAACTGCCACCGGAATCGCAACAGGTCGATTACGAAGGGGAATTGGCGGTGGTCATCGGACGCCGTTGCCGCCGGCTTGGCGCCAGCGAAGATGTGCTCCCCTACATTTTCGGCTTTACCTGCGCCAACGACGTCACCGCTCGCGATCTGCAAAAGAGTGACGGGCAGTGGTCGCGCGCCAAAGGCTTCGATACCTTTTGTCCGCTGGGCCCCTGGATCGTGCCTCCCGAACCCGGTAACCGGCAGCCTTGGCGCGGTCTCCGGCTGGAGACACGCGTCAACGATGAACTCCGCCAGCAGGGCAATACCGATGACATGATTTTTCCAGTAGATGTGCTGCTGCGCGCCATTTCGGCTTGCATGACGCTGGAGCCGGGTGACGTGGTGCTGACCGGCACACCCGCCGGGGTGGGTCGGCTGCAGCACGGCGATCGTGTCTCGGTCACGATCAGTGGCATTGGCACACTGGAAAACCCAGTGGCCTGACTCCCCAGCCCTCTTTACACGCACAAAGGCAGCGCGGAGGCGCTTCCGTCCGAAGTTTACGGCGGGAGGCTGGCGCCCGCTGAAGCCAAACGCCCGTTATTCCGATATGGTTCACACACCGCATAACCGTTGCGGACAGGTTAGGATTATAGAAAACGTGACTGCAACGAGGTCCATGGCTTGAGTTGGCCGATTCAGCTTCCCCAAACCCGCTATAGCCCTTATTTGCCCTGGGCGTTGGGCGGTTGCATTACCTTGGGCGCCACGCTGATGACCGTCCGCATCCTGCGCCGCCCCAAGGATCCCCAGGAGATCGAACGGCTGCGGCGGCTGCAGGTCAACGGCGTGGGAAGGCTGGCGGCTGGCGAAATCGTCGATGTCTTCGCGCCCGAGAGCAGCGCTCCCGCTCTACACGTCGTTGTCTATCAATACGAAGTGCGCGGCGTGCAATACGAGGCCTCGCAGGACATGCTGCCGTTTGCCGCCAGGCTGAACCCCTGCGCCATCATCCCCGGCTCGCCGGCGGACGTGAAGTACGACCCCGCCAACCCCGGTAATTCGATCATCGCCTGCGAAACCTGGTCCGGACTGCGCTAGCGGCCGAAATCCGTTGGACCCCCTGGGGAAATCAATGCGCTGCATGGGGCTGCTGCCCGTGTTGCAGCTGCTTGACCTCGAGCTCCAGTTCGTGGACACGCTGCTGCAGCCGCTGGACTGTTCCGCTATTGGCGGGAATGCTGGTATTTGAATGGATCGCTGCCGCCGCGGGTTGGGTGGCCGCCCCTCGTAAGGCCGCCAGCGCCTGGCGCGCCCGGTTCTGGCTGCGCTCGCTCTCCCCATGAATACTGGTCGCCAGTTTCTCCAGTTCTGGCTCAAAGGCGTGTAATTGCAGCGCGACGGCCAGATCCATGCCATCCTCCTGCACAAACTCAAACGAATCGTCCAGGGCGCTGGAGACCACCCGGTTCAACTCGGGCGATTTGGGCGGTATCTTGCCGCCAAACATGCTCAGCGAGCGTAGCGCCGCCATGCGCACCCGTTCCGGTTCCCCGGGAAGCGCTGCCTGGTAGAGAACAGGCAATACTCGGGGATCATGCGTCAGCCCGAGAGCGGTAATCACCTGGTTGGGTACCATCTGGCGCATTCGCCCCTGCTCTTTTGCGATCAGCACGGGAACGGCGGCGGGATTTCCGGAAGCGGCCAGCGCTCGGGCAGCCGCGCCCTGGGCGAGGTAGCTGGGGTCTTCATTGAGTTCTTGCACCAATGCCTGGGACACGGCTGGATTCCCCCTGTACTTGCCCAACGCCTCGTTGGCGGCTGCGCGCACTTTGCTGCTCGCATCATGCAGGGCGTCAAGCAGCGCCGCCTGAGCGGCGGAATTGGCGGCATTCCCCAGCGCCAATGCTGCCTGCGCCCGCACGCCGTAAAACGGGTCGGTGCGCAGCACCTGAATCAGCGCCGCCGTCCCCGCCGCCGTCGCCGCCCCCGTTTGTCCCAACTGCCGCACCGCCCAGAAGCGGCTCATCATCGCCGGATCCCCTTCCGCCTGCGCGATCAGTTCCGGCACGGATTTTTTGAACGTCAGCAGCTTGTAAACGCGATCATTGGGATCGAAATCCACAATATTAGGATGGAAAGCCAGCGCGATGTAAAACGTCTGCTCGCGGCGATGAATGCGAATGTGGACGCGTTTGCTCTCCTTCCCGCTCCCGTAAAAGGCTAATTGCACCGGCATGTCGAAGAGCGGCGTGAGACTGCCGGCGTGCTGTGTCTGGCGAATCTGGATAACCAGCATCTTCTGGACCGCGTCGTAATGATCGCTGACGGTGAACTCCGGGTAGCCGGCCTTGTAAACCCATTCATCAAAAAACCAATCCAGGTTCTGTCCGCTGGTTTCGCGGATGGCCTCCTCCAGGTCGTGGGTATCCACGTTGCCGTAGCGATGCGCCTCCAGGTAGTTGTGCAAGGAAAGGAAAAAGAGCCTGTCCCCCAGGATGGAGCGCAACATGTCCAGCACCACGGCCCCTTTCGGGTAGGTGGTCTCGTCGAACATGTCGTTGTTGCTGTTGTAATGCGCGTCCACAATTGGCCGCCGATAGTCGCTGCGGTCTTCAAAAGTCGCCTCACGCTGGTCCCGCCACATCTCAAACCGGTACGCGTCGGTGCCCTTGTGGTGTTCGTTGTAGAGCGCTTCCATGAAGGTGGCGAACCCTTCGTTGAGCCAGATATCGGCCCAGTCGCGCGTGGTCACCAGATCGCCAAACCACTGGTGCGCCAGCTCGTGCGAAACCAGGTTGCGGCTCGCAAAATCGGCATCGGCCTGCGCATTGTGCAGCGTCCACTCCATTTCGGTGCTGGCGCTGGCGTTCTCCATCCCGCCCTCGGTGAAGTTGTGGACGATGGACTGGTCGTACTTGGCCCAGGGATAGGAAACCTGCAGCGTTGTGGCGAAAAATCCGATCATGTCGGGCGTGAGGTGAAAAGAACGCAGCGCCCGGCCCTGGCTGGTGCCGGGCGGAACGTAGTAGTCCACGGGAAGCTTCTTGTAGTGATCGCTCACCTTTTCCAAAGGACCCACCACCACCGAAATCAGGTAGCTGCTGATGGGCTCGCGCATCACCCAATGAAATGTCGACCTGCCGTGAGCGCGCCTCACCCTTACCAGCGCGCCGTTGGAGATGGCCACCTCGTTGGAAGGCACGGTGATGAACATCTCCGATGTCGCCTTGTCATTGGGATAGTCATAACAGGGAAACCAGTAGTGGTTATACTCCTCTTCCCCCTGCGACCAGATCTCAGCGGGAGCGTTGGGATAGTTCTTGTCGGGATTTATGAAAAACAGCCCCGTCTCCGGCGTGCCGTGATAGACGATGTGGACGGCGATGCTCGATCCGGCGCTGAAATCACGGCCTAAATCAATGTCCAGATGCGGGTCGTGGAGGGAAAAGCGCAGCGGCGTTTGACTGCCGCTTCCGGTCCACAGCGCAGCGGAATCAATCACCAGACCGGAGCTGTCCAGCTCAAGTTCGCGGAAGTGATTGCGAAAGGGCTCTACCGTCACGACCTCATCGCCGAACACTTCACCCTTGCCCTGGTCAAAGTGCAGACCCAGACGATAGTGCACGACATGATAGGTCCGGGAACGCGCATAGTGCGTCACCAACGGGTTGCCGAACGCATGCCGTGTAATCGGAGGCAGGCCTTCATCCAGCACACGAAGTTGCTGGGCCGAGGCGACCGTCGCCAACAGGGCTAAACAGACGAAAGCGAGCCGGAGAGCCGCACGGACGCGCATAAGGATGTCCTCCCACTGTGGGGCATTAAGCAGCGCTACTCACCCATCTTAGCCGCGCGCTCCGGCACGGCGCCATGAAGACTCCTCTCATCGGCAAGCCTCCCGGCAAGGGGCGTCGCTCAGGGCAGCTTCGGCACTGCCTCCGCACCGCCCACAGATCACGTCATCAGAAACGTCACAACCACGGAGGACCTGCGCAGGACTGGCAGATGCGCAGTGCTTGACCCTGGAGCACAGCCAGTCATCGCCGCGCTGTGGGCCGCGCTGTGGGCTGGCGGCTGTACAGGAGCTGCTGTATACTCAAACAAGTGGCGTTTGCCGCGGTTCGAGGCGAGCGCTTCCCCTTCTCAATGCTGCCGGGTCGTTCAATGGTAGGACAGCAGACTCTGGATCTGCCTATCGGGGTTCGAGTCCCTGCCCGGCAGCCATCTCCTTGCAACAACTTGCGATGCATGGGCCGCGGCTTCCCACCCTCCGCTTCAGAGCACCTCGGCACAGAAGCTTGCCGGGGACAGGATGCGCGTTCGACCGGGACGGCGGCGCTCAAGCAGTCCAGAGCGGCGGTCGCCGGTCACCAGGTAGTCCGCCTCACTAGCCAAAGCCATCGCGAACAGGAGCCCGGCATCGGCGGCTTCACGGTCTCACTGGAGAACGTGCCAGCGATTCAACGGAAAGCAATGCCGGCGGGCGGCTCAGGAGACGATGCCGTGCCTCGCACACGGGCTCCCCAAAATTGCCGTTCCCTGCCATAAATTAAAGACATGGCTTTCCCTATTCCTTACACCGCCGCGCCCACGCGCTACGATGCCATGCCCTACCGCCGTTGCGGCCGTTCCGGCCTCAAGCTGCCCGCCATCTCGCTTGGCCTCTGGCAGAACTTCGGCGGCGAAGATGTCTTTGAGACCGGACGCGCTATTCTGCGCCACGCCTTCGACGCGGGTGTGACGCATTTCGATCTGGCCAACAACTATGGCCCTCCCTACGGCTCGGCCGAGGAGAATTTCGGTCGCGTTTTGGCCACGGACTTCCACAGCCATCGCGACGAACTGGTGATCTCCACCAAAGCCGGCTGGGACATGTGGCCTGGTCCTTACGGCGACGTTGGCGGCTCGCGCAAGTACCTCATCGCCTCCTGCGACCAGAGCCTCAAGCGTATGGGCTTGGATTACGTAGACATCTTTTATTCTCATCGCGTCGATCCGGAGACTCCCTTGGAAGAGACCATGGGCGCGCTGGCCACCTTGCACCGCCAGGGTAAGGCGCTTTATGTGGGCATCTCCTCCTACTCGCCCCGCCTGACCCGTCAGGCCGCCGCCATCCTGAAAGCCGAAGGCGTGCCCCTGCTGATTCACCAGCCCGCCTATTCCATGCTGAACCGCTGGATTGAAGACGAACTGCTCGACACTTTGGAAGAACTTGGCGTGGGCTGCATCGCCTTCTCCCCCTTGGCGCAGGGATTGCTCACGCGCAAATATCTGAACGGAATTCCCGACGATGCGCGCGCCTCCAGGCCGGGCTCCTTCAACCCGGCGTTGGTCACCGCCCAAAACCTGGACCGCATTCGCCACCTCAACGCAATTGCGGAACGGCGCGGCCAGACCCTGGCCCAGATGGCTATCGCCTGGGTGTTGCGCACCTCGCGCGTGACCTCGGCACTCATCGGCGCACGTACCGTCGAGCAACTCAAGGACAGCCTGGCCAGCCTCAACAAACTCGACTTCTCCCCGCAGGAACTGGCGGAAATCGATCAGTACGCCCGGGAGGGCGGTATTAACATCTGGAACAGTTCTTCGGAACTGCAGGAGATTCCCGGCTGAGCTCGCCTCTGTGTGGGTGGCCCCCTCCTGGGGGCCCCCACCCTAGACCAGTTCCGGCTCGCGGTGCACGCCCAGCAACTCGGCCAACGCGGCCAATTCGCGCTCCCCAGATCCAAGATCGCGATAAACCAGATGCAAGTGGACGTTTCGCGTTCCGCCGCTGGGCAGACGCAAGGGCGCCAGTTCACCATTCTTCAAGTGCGCCTCCATGCGATAGCGCGGCAGCCAGCCAAAACACAGGCCACTGCGCACCGCCTCGATAGCGGCTTCAATGCTGGAAACAGAAACGTGCCGCTGTGCCGCGCTCCGCGGCTGGTGCCGGCCGCCCTGTGCCGCCACGCCCTCTATGCTGACCATGGTGTGGCGCGCCAGGTCGCTGCGTGACAACGGTCGTGCGATGGCCTGCAGGGGATGATCGCGCCGCGCCACCGCTACCAGCACAATTTCCGCAACGGGTGTTACAAAGTACTCCCGCGACGGCAGCCCCGCGATGCAGAAGTGGGCGCGATGCACGGCAAACTCGTTATCGGGAGACAAAAATGTCGCCAGCCGGATCCTGGGGTGGGTGTAAGGGAACTGCCGCGTAAACGCCGCCAGCGCGGCAAACAGGCGCTGCTGGGGAAAGAGGCTGTCCACGGAAAGGCGAATTTCCGAAATGCCTCCCGAGGCCAGCGAGCGCGCGCGCTGCTCCAATTGGCGGAAGCCGGCCAAATGTGGTTCCGCGTCCGCCAGCAGCACCCGGCCGGTCTCGGTCAGTTGCGCCTTGCGCCCTTTCATCTCAAACAGAGCCACGCCAAGTTGCTCCTGCAACCGGCGAATGGCATAGCTGATGGTGGATTGCGAGCGGTTCAACTGCACCGCGGCGGCGGCAAAGCCCCCCGCCTGCACCACCGCCTGCAGAATTTCCCACTCTTCCAGGGTGCTGTTCATGGTGGAAGGATACATCGAGAAAGTGGATCGATTACAGGCAGAAATGCGTCTTTTCCTTCGAGATTTTCGGGGCTACAGTGACTGCAGAGCCCGTCTATACCGGTACAGTATTGCGGCGTCAAAATCCGCCTCGACGCGGCCCCAGGACCTACTCATGAACAAGCCGATTGCCCTGCTCGCGCTGCTGCTGGGCGCCGCCTGCTCCGCACTTCCAGCGCAGCAATCCGCCCTAACGGCGGCATCCTCCTCCGCTCAAGCCAGCTCTTCCCAACCGCTGGTCGTCAACATCGATGCCCGCCAGACCTTTACCCCGGTTTCTCCCTACGAACACGGCATGTTCATTGAGCACCTCGGGCTTCTGGTGTACCGCAGCTTGTGGGCTGAGATGCTCGATGACCGCAAGTTCTATTACCCCATCACCTCAACGCCTCCCGCGCATCCCGCCGGCCCGGGCTTTTTCCGCATGCTGCAGCCCCGCCGCTGGACGCCCGTTGGCCCGGATAGTGCCGTAACCTTGGACCCCGCTCACCCCTTCGTGGGCGCACATAGCCCGCGCATTCAACTGGCTGGCTCCGCCCCGCGAGGCATTCGCCAGCAGGGTCTGGCATTGGTCAAGGGCAAGCTCTACACCGGGCGCATCTACCTCCGCGCCACACCAGGCGTAGCCGTAAAGGTCACGCTGAGTTGGGGACCCGGAGCGAACGAGCGCCAGTCGTTGACGCTGAGCCACCTCACGCACGCCTATCGCAAGTTCCCTTTACGATTTACCGCCGGTGCCAGCACCACCCATGCCGCGCTGCTGGTCACCGGCACCGGCACGGGGAATTTCCATATCGGAACCTTGTCCCTCATGCCCGCCGACAACATCGACGGCTTCCGGCGCGACACCATCTCCCTCCTCCGCCAACTCCATTCCGGCTTCTGGCGTTTACCAGGCGGCAACTTCATTTCCGATTTCAACTGGTATGACTCCATCGGAAATCGTGATCGCCGGCCGCCGGTCATGGATTACGCCTGGCACACCGCCCAACCCAATGACGTGGGAATGGATGAGTTCATGACTCTATGCCGGCTGCTCGGCGTCCAGCCCTATATCACCGTCAACGCCGGTTTCGGTGACGCCCATTCCGCCGCCGAAGAGGTTGAGTACATGAACGCGCCCGTGACCACCCGCCTCGGGGCTCTGCGCGCCCACAATGGTCATCCCGCCCCCTACCACGTCAAATTCTGGGATATCGGCAATGAACCCTATGGCACCTGGCAGCTCGGCCACACTGATTTGAAGTACTACGTCCTCAAGCACAATGAGTTCGCCAAGGCGATGCGCAAGGCCGATCCCTCCATTACCCTGCTTGCCTCCGGAGCCATGCCCGACGAAATGACCATTGAGGGAATGACGCGCGCCATGCACCTGAAGAACCTGCAGGCGCAATTCGGCTCCCCAGCGGATTGGACTGGAGGCCTGCTGGCCCACTGCTGGGGCAACTTCGACGGCCTCACCGAACACTGGTACTCGCGCGCTGGTTATCGTTTCGTCGTCGCGCGCGCCAACCTGCCGCCCGTCCACCCCGGAATCGAACCGGGTTACGTGCCCGCCAAAGAGAGCCTGTTGCAATGGGTGCGCCACCCCTCCAATCGCGTTCAACTCAAAGCCGAGGAATGGCACGAATACGAGCACCGCTTCCCGGCCATGCTGAAAAAGCACATCTTTTTATCGATCGATGAATATGCTTACACCGGTGCGCAACCTGATTTAAAGAGCGCGCTGGCCTATGGCATGGTGTTCAACGAAATGCTGCGGCATACCGATTTTCTCCGCATGTCGGCCTTCACCATGGGAGTCTCCACCTTGGACTTCAACCAGACCGCCGCGGTGTTCAATGCCAACGGGCTGCTCTTCAAGCTCTACGGCGACCACTTTGGTACCGTTCCCGTGGCCTTGAGCGGCAATTCTCCCCAACCCGCTCCCATGTATCCGCCAGGCGGCGACCAGCCGCGCAAAAATGCCGGCAGCCCCACCTATCCCCTCGATATGGTCGCCGCCCTGACGGCGGACCATAAATTCCTCACCGTCGCTGTCGTAAATGCCACCAGAACTGCGCAGCAGTTCCACCTGAACCTGGCCGGCGCCACTCTGCAAGGCACGCCGGTGGTGTGGCGATTGAGCGGCCCCGGCCTGGATTCGGCCAACCACGTCGGCCAGTCGCCCCAGGTCGCGATTCAACGCCTTCCCGTGAGTTCATCCGCGCAAAACATCTCCGTGGCGCCCATCAGCGTCGATATTTTCCGCTTTCCCGTCAGCGAGGCACAGTAATGAAAAATCACTCAATCACTTTTGCTGGCCGTAACAAGCGGGGCAGGGAACTGTCTCCCATAAAGAACCTCGGTCTGCTCCTCCTGGGTATCGTCTTCGTTCTGCCCGGCGCCGCTTTGGCGCAGGTGAAAACGGAAGTCCCTCCCCCGGTGCCCGGCGCTCCTAAGGTGATCGTCCAGCACATCAAAGTGCATGGCGCCTCGCTCGAGGGAAACCTCGAACACGACCCGGCCGACCGGGACGTGCTTGTCTTCCTGCCGCCCGGCTATTACACACACAAGCATCGCCGTTACCCGGTGCTCTACGCGCTCCACGGCTATTCCATTGGCGCCGAGCAGTGGACTCACGAAATCCACGTCCCCCAGACCATCGAGGGTGCCTATGCGCAGGGCGCCAAGCGGATGATTGTGGTTCTGCCCGACTCAAAAACCGTTTACGGCGGTTCCATGTACTCCAGTTCGGTGACCACCGGCGACTACGAGCGCTTTATCTCCCACGACTTGGTTTCCTACATCGATGCGCATTACCGCACACTCCCCAACCGGCTCAGCCGCGGCCTGGTGGGACACTCTATGGGCGGTTACGGCGCCACTCGGATCGGCATGAAGCATCCCGATGTGTTTGGCGTCTTATACATCATGAGTCCCTGCTGCCTGGCGCCGCATCCTCTCGGCTCGCCCAATTCCCCGCAGGAAAAGGCTTTCGAGCAGACCATCGCAGGCCTCAAGTCTCCCGCTGACTCGGCCAAGCTCGGCTTCTTTCCGCGTGCGATGTTGGCCTCCGCCGCCGCCTGGTCGCCCGACCCTCACAAACCACCACTCTACCTGGACCTGCCGGTGGAAAACGGCGTTGCCCACCCCAGCGTCATGGCGCGCTGGACGGCCAACTCGCCGCTCGCCTTTATCGATCAGTACATCGATAACTTGCGCCGCTACCGCGCCATCGCCATCGACGTGGGTGATCTGGACGGACTGCGCTTTGACACCATCAAGCTGAGTCAAATCCTGGACAAGTACGGGATTCAACACAGCTTCCAGATCTACCACGGCACCCACACCAGCGCCGTGGCCATGCGCTTTCAATACCACGTCATGCCGTTTTTCAGTCAGCACCTGTGCTTCTCTCAGGATTGTAAATAGACTGGCTCGCCTCCTCTAGGAGCGAGCCACCGAGTCCTCCCTGCGGGAGGAGATCTCAGGTGGAGGGCCGCGAAATTCCGAAGGGCGGCCCTCTCGCGCGGGAGAGGAGCCCGGCATCGGCGGCTTCACGTTCTCACTGGGGAACGTGCCAGCGACCCAACGGAAAGCAATGCCAGCGGGCGGCTCAGGAGACGAGGCCGTGCCTCCCGCGTTGCTGATGCAGGTCGGATATTCCTCCCCTGCATCAGCATGCCCTGTCCGGCTTACTGCCTGTTATCCCCTCTCCACGTGAATCATCGCGAGTATCTCCGCGCGGCGCGGTAGCAAGCGCTTGCGCAGCTTGCGAAAGAGTTTATTTGTCTTTTCTGAGAGAAAAGCGTTGACTTCCCGCCGCGATGACATACCGTTGCTGTAACGCTATAGCATTTCGCTGTGGCGTTGGCGGACAGAACGCTCCCGCTCGCTTGCGAAGCCTGCGCTCTCTTTCGCCACAGCCGTTCCGGCGGCGGCTAGGCGTGAAAAGTAAACGTTTTCTGCCCTTCCCCCGCCCATCCTCTCCAAGGAGTTCCTCAGCATGATTCGTAGAATCTCCCTTGCCTTCACCTTGTTCCTGCTCGGCGCCTCCTGCTTGCTGGCGCAAAGCACCGCGTACGTGGACTTCGGTTCCTCCGTGCAAAACATTGTCGGCTTTGGCGCCGCCAGCGCCTGGCTCACCCTCAATAGCTCCCAGGCGAGCACGTTGTTCGGCGACGGCAGCGGCCAGATCGGCCTCGACGTGCTGCGCGTACGCATCGATCCGGGCGGCCAAGCCAACTGGGGCGCAGAACTCGCCAACGCCCAATTGGCGAAAAGCCATGGCGCCATGATTATCGCCACTCCCTGGACGCCGCCCGCCTCCATGAAGACCAACAACAGCACCGTTGGCGGATACCTCAGCACCTCCCAGTACGGCGCTTATGCCAACTACCTCGAAAGCTACGTCAACTACATGGCCAACAACGGCGCCTCGCTCTATGCCATCAGCATGCAGAACGAGCCCGACGCCAACGTAACCTACGAATCCTGTTTTTGGACCGGCGCGCAAATGGACACCTGGGTGGCCAACAATTCCGGCGTTCTCACCACACGGCTCTACATGCCGGAATCGGAAAGCTTCAACACCAGCTATTCCGATCCCACCCTCAACGATTCCAACGCGGTCAACCACGTGGGCGCCATCGCCGGGCATATTTATGGCACGTCGCCCTCCTATTACACCAATGCTTTCAACCATGGCAAGCAGGTGTGGATGACCGAACATTACCTCTCCGGCAGCGGGATTTCCAACGCCCTGGCCGTGGCCAAGGAGATCAACGATTCCATGGCGATTGGCGATTACAGCATGTACGTCTGGTGGTGGTTCGAAGACTCCACGGTAAATAACTCCTACACCGGACTGATCGACAGCAATGGCAACATCAAACCGGCCGGTTATGCAGTGGCGCAATACGCCCGTTTCGTGCGGCCTGGATACGTGCGTTCCAACGCCACCTACAACCCCAATAGCGGTGTTTACCTCACCGCCTACAAGGGCAATGGCAACTACGTGATTGTTGCCATCAACAACGGAACCTCGGCCGTGAACCAGCCCTTCACCATCCAGAACCAGAGCATCGCGTCGCTGGCCGCGTACCAGACCACGGGAAGCGCGCTCTCCTTGCAGCAGGTGAGCACCGCCTACACCTCCAACAACAGTTTCACCTACAACCTTCCGGCTCAAAGCATCACCACCTTCGTTGGTCAGGGTAGTTCGAGCGGAGGCGGATCGATCAATACCAGCGCCTGGTACGAGGTGATCGATAAAACCAGCGGCGATTGCGCCGACGACTACAACTGGGCCACCACCAACGGCACCAAGCTCGATCAATGGCCCTGCGGCAACCAGCAGTACAACCAGGAATGGCAGTTCCGCCCTGCCGCCACCAGTGGCTACTACGCGGTCTTCAACCGCAACGCCACCTCCCTGGTCTGGGACGACACTGCCGGCGGCACATCCAACGGCACCTATGTGCAGCTTTATAGCTATGGCAGTGGCAACGCCAATCAGGAATGGCAAGCCATCAGCCTGGGCAACGGCCTATGGCAGTTCAAAAACCTGCACAGCGGCCTCTGCCTTGACAATGGCAATACCACCACCGCGGGGCAGCAGTTCCTGCAATGGAGCTGCAGTTCCACCAACACCAACCAGCAGTTCACGCTGGTACAGGAACCGTAAACGAGCGTCGCCAATAATGAGCGGCGTCAATCATGTTTGTTCACAAACGTGAACGCGCCGCTCTTCACCGGCGAGCATGACTCGTGAGGAGCGAGCCACCGAGTCCTCCCTGTGGGAGAGGCCGCCATTTACGTAACCGGCAACACCGTGGAGTTGGGCAACTGGGGTACAACCTTCAGCAGCGCGGTTGGGCCCATGTTGGCGCCGAATTACCCGAGTTGGTTCCTGAACGTCTCCGTACCCGCCTGCACCACCATCCAGTACAAGTACATCGACATTCAGTCCGATGGCAACGTGATCTGGGAGCCGGGGAGCAATCACTACTACAACGTGCCCTGCAGCGGTACGGGGTACGTCAACGACACCTGGTAATTGGGGGAGAACGCTTTACCGGGCGGGAGGCGCCCATTCCGCGCTCCTCCCGCTCGGCACCAAAAAAGGGGGCGGTTGCCCGCCCCCCTTTTTCGCCCCGCAAGGGCTTGCTGCGTAGGCCGTGCCTCATGGGTATTGCGTCAAATGCGCGGTGTTATTCGTGGAGTTCGCCGCCCCACCCGTATTGTTGATGATGTTGGCAATCGTGCCGGTGCCGCCAATCGACCAGGTCAGCAGATCGTGGAACTGCACGCCGCTCACGTTGGGCGCTTCGAAGGCGTTCTGCAGAACCACACTCGAGTTGGTGGAGAAGTAGCAGTACACACCCACGCCCCACGCTTGGTGACTGGTCACCGTGTCCGCCACTTTGTAGGAGGCGTAGCCGTCCTCGCTGCCGTTCATCCAACTGCTCTGGTCGGGTACATCGTAGGGCTCCTCACTCTGATAAAAATAGACGCGCCCGTTGTCGCCGTTCCAAAGCGTCTGGTATTGCTGGTAGTGCTCCACCGCCAGGCCGTAGACGGTCACATTGTTGCCGTTGACCACCAGCCCATTCGCGGCTGGGTTGGTAGTCCAGCCAACCCCGTAGCTATGATCGGCGCGCCAGATCCAGAAGTCGTCGCCAATAACGTCGCTGCTGTTGATCTCCAGGCTTTCCGTGGCCTGGCCAGCCGCCGCTCCTCCTACCCGGAAGAATAGATCATGCAACGAGATGGGGTCGGAGCTGTGGCTGGCCGAGCTTCCCGGCGGCCCTACCTGCAACAGAACCGCTGAGTTGTTCGCCCCCGCGTCAAACAGGATGCCGGCGAGAATGACGCCGTCCACATCGGACACCGTCATCGCCGCGTTGCCGTTGGTGGGTTGCAGGGTGGCAATTCCCAGCCCCAGCACCACGGTATTGGCGCGGGTTACGTTGATCGGTTCGCTCAGTTGGTAAACGCCCGGCGTCAGAATCAGGTTCAGCCCCTGGCTGAGCGCGTTGTTGATGCTGGCCGCCGTGTCGGTGCTGGCCTGAGCAATGTAGAACTGGCTGATCGGAATCGTCGTCCCCGGCGCCACGCCGCTGGACCAGCTGGTCCCCGACGTGTTGCTGGTCAGAGCCGGAACGAAAACTCCATAGTTGCCGGAAGCGTCAATCACCAGGAACGGCTTTTCCCGCACCTCCGGCGTCTGTCCCACGACCGTGTACGCCGGACTGGGAAACGATTGCGCCGGCGCGTTCACGTCGCCCACAAATACCATGTTGAAGCTCGACCCCGTCCAGCTCCCCCACTGATCGTTCCGCGATAACCATTGCTGCTGCGTCCCGGAATTGATCTGGTTGTCGATAACCGAGTCGGCAAGAAATCCGCCACTCGACCAGCCCCCGTTATCGTCCAGAATAAGGTTGCCTTTGATGTGGACACGCCGCAGCGGGCAGGACTGCGAGACCGCCCACATGTCCGTCCCGCCCGACGGCACCACGGCAAGGTTCTCGGCCCCACGCCAGAAGTTTTGCGTGGCGTTGCCGTTGAACCACTGCGCGTCCGCCTGCACCGCGCCATTGATAGTGACATCGTCGGGCGACATTCCCAGTCCCAGCACTTGGGTGTAGAAGCCGACCCGAACCGTGTTGTTGTAAGTGCCCGGCTTGAACAGCAGCGCGTAGCGGCTCGTTCCGAACTGGTTCGATTGCTGGTTATTGAAAACGCTATCCAACTGACTCTGGATCGTGGACGACGGCATCGACGGGTCGAAAATCAAAACGTTGGGGCCGAAGTTCGGCGCGCCGTTGGATGGCGCGCTGACCGAAAACCAATTGAAGTTGCCCACGCTCCCCGAACTGCCCACACTGTCCATAAAGAGCTGGATGATGTGCTGCCCCGCGCTCAGCGTGATCGTGGTAGACACCGTGGTCCAGGTTTGCCAACCCCCGGTATTCGGGGTCGTCAGTTCCGCCGTCGCGGACGCTCCATCCACGTTGAAATGGAACGTCCCCCCCGCCCCATTACACGCCACCCGCGCGGCGATGGTGTACGTTCCCGCCGCGCTGACGTCGACGGTGTAGTTGAGCCATTCCCCCGCCGTGGTCCACCCAACGTCATAGCCACCTCCGGTATCGGAACTCGTCTCGATACTTACACCTTCCGAGGTGCGGTATTGCCCGCCCTGGTTGGTGTTGTTCTGCGTGTAGTAGCCAATGTTTTCCCCGCCAGTATCGAAGTTTTCCGCCTGTACCGTGCCGGGCAACGTCCACGGCGTTCCGCCATACGGCCCTTCGCCGTTGCTGCTACTCTGCACCGCAACCCAGTTGAAATTCCCCACACCGCCGGTGCTGCCCACGCTGTCCATGAAAAGCTGCAGAACGTGCTGTCCCGCGCTTAGGGTGATCGTGCCGGATACGGTGGTCCAGGTTTGCCAGCCGCCGGTATTGGGAACAGTCAGCTCCGAGGTCGCCGTTGCCCCATCCACATTGAAGTGGAACGTGCCGCCGGCGCCGTTACTGGCGACCCGCGCCTGCATCGTGTACGTGCCCGCCGCGCTGACGTTGACGGTGTAGTTCAGCCATTCCCCCGCCGTGGTCCAACCCACATCGTAGCCACCCCCGGTATCGGAGGTCGCCTCGATGCTGACCCCCTCCGAGGTGCGGTACTGCCCGCCCTGGTTGGTGTTGTTCTGCGTGTAGTAGCCAACGTTTTCTCCGCCGGTATCGAAGTTTTCCGCCTGCACCGTGCCCGGCAATGTCCAGGGCGTTCCCCCGTAGGGACCCTCGCTGCTTACCACCTCAAACCAATTGAAGTTGCCCACGCTTCCCGAGGCCCCCACACTGTCCATAAAGAGCTGAACCACGTGTTGGCCGGCGGTCAGATTGATGTTGGTCGAGACGGTGGTCCAAGTCTGCCAGCCGCCGGTATTGGGGACCGTGACTTCGGAGGTGGCCGAAACCCCGTCCACGTTGAAGTGAAATGTCCCGCCCGCTCCGTTGCAAGCCACACGCGTCTGGATGGAGTATGTGCCCGAGGTGGCCACATTCACCGTGAAGTTCAGCCATTCCCCCGCCGTGGTCCAGCCGACATCGTAGCCACCTCCGGTATCGGAGCTCGCCTCAATGCTGACTCCCTCCGAGGTGCGGTACTGCCCGCCCTGGTTGGTGTTGTTCTGCGTGTAGTAGCCAATGTTTTCGCCGCCGGTGTCGAAGTTCTCCGCCTGCACGGTGCCAGGCAGCGCCCACGGTGTGCCACCATAGGGCGCCTCTGTGCTCACCACTGAAAACCAGTTGAAATTGCCCACCGCACCCGAGCCGCCCGCACTGTCCATAGAGAGCTGGATGACGTGCTGGCCGGCGGTCAGACTGATGTTGGTCGAAATGGTGGTCCAGGTCTGCCACCCGCCGGTGTTGGGCACCGTCAATTCAGATGTTGCCGAAACGCCGTCAACGTTGAAGTGAAAGGTCCCGCCCGCTCCGTTGCAAGCCACACGCGCTTGAATGGAGTAGGTGCCCGAGGTGGCCACATTCACCGTGAAGTTCAGCCATTCCCCCGCCGTCGTCCAGCCAACGTCGTATCCGCCTCCAGTGTCGGAGGTCGTCTCAATGCTGACGCCCTCGGAGGTGCGGTATTGCCCGCCCTGATTGGTGTTGTTCTGCGTGTAGTAGCCGACGCTCTCTCCGCCCGTATCGAAGTTTTCCGCCTGCACGCTGCCGGGCAGCGCCCAGGGCGTTCCCCCATAGGGCGCCTCCTGCGCTGCGGCCATTTTAGAGAAGCCCAGAATGCCGCCTAGAGCGGCTAAGGCAATGACGGTTGTGAGGCGGAAAATCCGCGCATGGGTGCCGGACATAGTCGCTGTCTCCTTGAACTTCCCACACGAGATCGCGGCTGCGGCGTTCTCTTGTTGAGGATCTGCGTCGGCAGATATGTCAGCCTACGCAGGGGAGACAGCGGGCGGCAATACTTCGAAAGTATGGGTAGATGCTACACCCGTGCGCTTGCAGTGCAACTCACACCTGGGCGCGCAGTGCTTCGATCGTCATGCGAACGCCTTCGGCGTAGCTGGTTCGCGGAAGCTGCTCGAGCAGCCCCCTCAGCCCCGCGTCGTCCATCAGCACCGGACTGGTCTGCAAGTAATGCATTTCCACCAGCTCACGGACGATGGGGTTGAAAATCCCCACCAAGCGCAATGCGGTTTTGCCAATTACGCGGTACTTGATCCGATGGCCAATGTAAGAGCTGGCCAACGCAATGAGCTCGGCTTGCGTTGTTGTTCCGGAACCCGCGAAGCTCCAGCTCTTGCCGTAAGCGCCCGGATGCTGCGCCAGCGCCAGCGCAATCGGGCCAACATCGGCAACAAATGCGTACTGGTGCGGTGTGTTGATTGGCCCAATCAGGTCCGCCGTGCCACCCTTCACCGCGGCTTTGAACAGCGAGCCTACCAGGCTCTTGTCCCCCACCTCAGGCCCGTAGAAATCGGGCACCCGCAGGATCGTCCCCTGCAGATGCCCAGCGGCATCGGCGGCCAGAAGAATGTCTTCCTGCTCTTTCCGCATGCGTCCCTTGAACGTATGCGGTTCGCGCGGGTGCTCTTCTGTCACCGGCGTGGTCCGCGGCGTTCCGTATGGATAGACGGTCCCAATCAGCACCATGCGCCGCACGCCCTCGGCCACTGCCGCTTCCACCGCTGTTCGCATCAGCGTGGGATGCAGCTCGAAATGGTTGTAGGGAACTCCGACCAGGTAAAACAGCGTCTCCATGCCGCGAAAAGCGCTGCGCACAGACGCGGGGTCCGCCGGATTCCAAGTCTTCAGATCCACTTGCCGGGCGGGAAATGCCGTTCGTAGCTGCACCTCGTCGCGTGCAATGACGCGATAGGGGATCTGCTGTGTATCCAGTACGCGAGCGATGCTCTTGCCAATCGCTCCGGTCGCGCCCACCAGACCCATCCGATCCATTTCAATCTCCTCAAATAAGGTTTCTCCAGTATGCCAGTCCACAGAAGCACGCCGGCAAATGGCTCGGCGGACCCGTGCTTCAAAGCGGCTGGCATAAAAACGGCTGTACCGTTATCCTTGAACTACGCCTTTCAGGAGCGCTGCGCGGCTGTTTTCAATGAGTCTGGCTATTTTTTCCGACTTCGACGGCACCCTCACCGATCGCGACACCATTGATCACCTGGTGGAACATTTCCTTGGCAGTGACTATCGCCGGGAGATGACCCGCCGCCTGCTGGCCGGCGAGATTTCCATCCGCGACGCCTTGAGTGAGGAGTTCACCCTCGTCTCGCAGCGCCAAGGGCTGACGCTGCAGCAGGTGGAAGCTTTCATGGCGGAGCACATCACCGTCGACCCCCACTTGCCGGAGCTGTTGCGCTGGGCGCAGCGCCACGGGGTAGCGTTCACCATCCTCAGTAGCGGGATGGATCGCCTCATCCTTCCGCTGTTGCAGCACGCCGGCTGTGGCGAGGTGGCGGTGCGTTGCAATCGCCTGGTCGAGGATCAACAGGACCACGGCGGCGTAGCGCTGCGCATCGAGTATCGCGACGATTCGGACAATGGACACCGCAAGGCCGAGGTGCTGCGCGCCGCCAAAGTGCGCGGCCAGCGCACCCTATTTATGGGGGATGGATTGACCGACTTGGAATGCGCCGAGGTCGCTGACATCCTCTTCGCGCGCCGCAGATTGGCTATGCATTGTGACCAGCACGGCATTGCCTACCATCCGCTCAATAGCTGCGCCGATGTGCTGCGTTATCTGGAAAACAGCGGCCCCGTCCATAGCGAAGACACGGCGGAGTTAAAACTCCGCCAATAAGTCCAGCCCCGCCTGCTTCCGCCTAGCTGAATTTGGCTTTGCGCTTTTCCAGGAACGCGGCCAGTCCTTCCTGGAAGTCGTGGGTCAGCCGAATCTGGGCATTGGCCTCACTTGCGAGTTCCAGCGCTTGGGTCAGGGGCGCATCCGCGCTGAGGTTGAGCAGCTCTTTGGTGGCGCGCAGGCTGTTGTAGCTGGCCACGTGCAGACCGGCGGCCAGCGTCTGCGCCCGCGAGAGCAGTTCGTCGCCTTCCACTACCTCTGTGATCAGCCCCCAGCTCAACGCCGTGGAAGCGTCAATCAGACGCCCCGTGAGCAAAAGGTCGCGGCTGCGTTTCTCCCCCACCAGTCGGCGCAGAAAAACGGAGACCAGGGCGGGAATAAACCCCAACCGCACCTCCGGAAACCCAAACTTCGCCGCTGGCGCCGCCAGCGTGAAATCGCAGACCAGTGCGATGCCGCAGCCGCCGCCCACCGCGGCCCCGTTCACCGCGGCGATGGTGGGAGCGGGGAATTCATAAAGTTCCCGGAACAGAGACGCCAGCGACTCACTCTTGCGCCGGTATTCTTCCAGGTCGGTTTCCCGGGCTTGTTGCAGTTCCTGGATATCCATGCCCGCGCAAAAAGCCGTTCCGCAGCCGGTCAGCAGCAGCGTGCGGCTCACCCGGTGGCGGCATTCCGCCAACGCCTCGCGCAGTTCGTGAATCATCTCCTGCGAAAGCGCGTTGCGCCGCTCCGGACGGCTGAAGGTAATCGTCGAACCAAACTCGTCGTGGGTCAGCGTGAGGGTCTGCATGCAGTCCAACTCCTCATCATAAGGATAGAGCCTCCCGGAGCGCCCGCCGTCACGCCCGCGTGGAGGTCGAAAATCTCAGGCGAAATGAGCCGGGGCTGAGTCAAACAGTACGAGCCAGGGCCGAGTCGAACTGCTTTCGAGTTCGAGATCGCAAGCCGAACTAGCAGCAACGGTCCCGGCCGCAGCCGTTCCCTCAGCTCAACAGCAGTCTTTCGAAGACCTCATTGCTGAGCAAGCGTCCCCGGCTGGTGAGTTGAAGCTGGGCCCCAGTCAGGGTGACCAACTCCGCGTCCCGCAGCTCGTCAACCCGTTTGGCCAGTGGCGCTACCGCCAGCGCGCCAAACTCCCGCGAAAGCTCGCCGAGGTCCACCCCGGCATTGCGCCGCAGCCCCAGGAACAAGCTCTCCTCCAGTTGCTGCACGGGAGTGATTTGTTCAATGCCGCTGTGTGCCGGCTCGTCATTGCGCAGCGCGGCTATATAGTGCTCCAGATCGCTGCTGTTGCCCCAGCGCCACTCGAGCGCCTCTCCCGTAAACGTTCCGCTGGCGCGCTTGCCGTCTTGTTCCCGCGCATTCTCCGCCGTTCGTTCCAGCAGCATGGAGTGCGCCTCCAGGCCAAATCCCAGGTACGGGGCGCGTCGCCAGTAGCGCTCATTGTGGAGGCTCTCGCGGCCCGGTTGCGCGAAATTCGAAATCTCGTACTGCCGTAAACCCTGGCATGCAAGAAAGGCGCAGGCCTGCTCGTAAAACTGAACTACCAGCTCCTCGCAGGGAACGTGATGCGCGTGGTAGCGCCTGCCCCCGGCGATCAGTTCGTTGCCCAGCCGGCTATCCTCGTCGATTTCGAGCATGTAGACCGAGGCGTGCGGCACGCCCGCTTCGGCCACGCCTTGCAGGCTGCTCCGCCAGCTTTCTTCGTCCTGGTGCGCGAGTCCGGCAATCAGGTCAATGCTGATGTTGTCGATCCCGCGCGACCGCAGCAGTTGCAGGTCGCTGGCGACCTGCGCCGGACCGTAGGCGCGGCCGGTGAAGCGTGTTTCACGCTCCACAAACGACTGTACGCCCAGGCTCACGCGGTTCATGCCCAGCTCCTGAAAGGCGTCCAGGGTGGCCGGGTCAAGCGTTCCGGGAGCCGCTTCCACGGTGAACTCGACCTCGCGTTCCCAGAGGAAGTGGGCCTGCAACTCCTCCCCTATGGCCCGCACCAGCGCCGGCGAGAGCACGGTGGGAGTGCCGCCGCCAAAATAAACCGAGTCCACCGCATCCAGCGCGATCCGCTGATGCGCCGTCCAGGCCAGCGTCTGCCGGATCTCTTGCCGCAGCAGCTCCACATACTCCGGATACACCCCCGGCGAGAAAACCCCACTGGCGAAGTTGCAGTAGGTGCACTTGCTGCGGCAGAAAGGAACCGAAATGTACAGGCCCAGTGACATAGGGACGGAAGCTTGAAAAGTGGCTGTGCCGCACGCTGCGGCGCTCACGCTGGTGAGCCCCGGGATGCGGCGCTCGGCGAACGCTACAGCAATGGAAACGCAAAACAGCAATGGAAATGCAAAAAGGCCAGGAACGGACGTTGCGCCTACTCCCGGAACGCCCGTCTCCTGGCCTCACCTGCGTGGCTTCGCCGCCGCTGCTGCTTACGCCAGTGCGGCGGCGCTTTGCGCGCCGTAGAAGCCGTACCAGGGACTCGCCGCCTTCAGGCTCTCATTCACAGCTTCAATGTTGCGGCGCCCCTCTTCGGAGAGCCACTTCTCAAACGCCCCCAGCCCTTGCTTGGCGTAGACGGCGATGCCGTCTTTCCAGGTGGCGCGCCCGCAGAGCACGCCATTGAACTTCACTCCCGACTCCGCCGCCAGCGCGAGACTCTCATTGAACTCGGCGTTGCTCACGCCGGCGCTCAGATAGATGAAGGGCTTCTTTGCCGCCTTCGAGGTCTCCTGGAAAAGGCGGATGGCGTCGGCGCGGTTGTAGGCGGCTTCGCCCGCAAACGCCTTGGTGCCCTGCACGAACTTCATGTTGATGGGCATCTCGACTTTAAGCACATCCACACCGTACTTGTCCTTGGAGAACTCCTCCATGCTGCGCGTGACAATCTCGGGCTTCTTCTTGGCGTACTCCAGCCCCTTCTCGTCGCCGCCGTTGGGATCGTAGCCGACAAACTCCAGAAACAGCGGCATGTCCTCGCCCTTGCACTCCGAACCCAGCCGCTCCACGAAGGCATGCTTCTCGTCGTTGATGTCGGACTTCTCAAACGGCGTGTAGTAGATGAGGACCTTGATGCAGTCCGCCCCGGCCTCTTTCAGGCGCCGCACCGATTCGTGCGACAGCAGATCGGCTTGGCGTCCCGGACGCGCGTTGTCGTACCCGGTCTTCTCGTAAGCCAGCAGCAAACCCGCGTTTTTGCTGCGCGCCGCGGCGGCGGGCAGCCCGTACTCGGGATCGAGCAGAATCGCGCTGGCGTAGCGCGTCAGGTGACTGGTGACGGCGGTCTTGAACTCCTCCATCTGCTGCCGTGTGGCGGGCTTGCCGCCTTCCTTGGTGAGGGCCTTCTCCAGGCTGCCGCGCTGATCCATGGCGGCGGCGGCGATAACGCCGCGGGAGTCGGAGACCGCATTCATTCCTTTGAGCTTGCCGGGTGTGATCTTCAAGTGTTCCTCCAGGATGTCGTTCGCCAGGGACTACAGCGAGCCGAGGGCCTCAGGAACTCACCCCAGCCAGACGCTCTGCCGTCCCCTATCGAACCATATATTGTACTTCGGAAAGGAACTTCTTGAGGAGCGAGCCACCGAGTCTTCCCCTTGGAACCAGCCGGCGGAGCAGAAGTGGAGGGCCGCGCGACCCGCCAGCTTGCAATGCCCGGCGGGCGGCTCAGGAGACGAGGCCGGGCCTCTCACTCACGCGCTCATTGGCAGCCGCAAGCCACTCTCTTCGACATCGATGAACCGCGCGCCCTCCAGGCGCAGTGAGCCCAGTTCATCCAGCAACTGCGACAGCCGCTGCGGATCGGAAAAGCGCATCGGCCGGATGCATTTGGGGCAGACCAGAAAGCGCCCCGTCAGGTCGGTGCTCAGTTCCAGCCCATCTTTGGGACAGCACACCTTCGCGCGCCGCGGCCCTTCGGCGCTCAACTCCGGAATCAGTTGCAACGTGTACGTGAGTCCGTGTCCCCAGCTCATGGTAGTGGTGAGATGCTGCCTCCCCACAAGCAGGTTGTCGCCCTAACCAAATAGGGAACCCCGCTTCTCGGCAAACCACAGACCTGTGCACCGTCCACGGTCCGCCGTCTGCCCCCGCCGGGGTCATGCGCGCCCCAACCAAAACCAGCGCCCCACCGACAACTGACAACTGACAACTGACAACCCTCCTCCGCCCTCAGTCCTCTTCCCGGTACTCGCGCTCCCCGGTCCCCGGATCTTCCCACACCCGCATCAGCTTTCCCGATTTGGGGTCGCGAAAGACCTCCTGCGTGGGCCGTGCCCGCGAGGAGCCCCGCCCCAAATACCGCCGCCGGTCAAAGGCGAAGTAGAGAACCACCGCCAGGCTGATGAAGATCGCGGGCGCCACCCACGCCACCGCTCCGCCGATCATCCCTGGCTCCGCGTCGTTCCCGCGCTCGAGCCGCCGCTCGCCGCCGGATTCGCCCCTGCGTGTTCCTCGATGAGCACCGCGGTTCCGTAGGCCACCACCTCCGCCATGATCTGACCTATCTCGGAGGAATCGAAGCGCATCATCACGATGGCGTTGGCTCCCATGAGGCGCGCATTTTCGACCATGCGGTCCACCGCGTGCCGCCGCGTATCTTCCAGCAGCCGGGTGTACTCGGTGATCTCTCCGCCGCCCAGCGAGCGCAGGCTGGCAGTGATGTTGCCCAGCAGGCCGCGGCTGCGCACAACCACACCAAACACCTGCCCCAGGGTTTGGCGCACGGTATGACCGGGAATGTTTTCAGTAGTGGTAACGAGCATAGTGATCTTCCCCCTGTACTGCCCGAACCAGCCTCGCCCTTCAACGGCAGCAGCGCGCTGCCAGCGAAGCGAGGTTGAAGTAAACACAGGCATCATAGCCCAGCTTGAGCCCATAGATAAGGACCGGCATGCCCCGCGTGCCTCCCCAAGGTATTTTGTTCGGGAGGCCACGCCAAGCTGATGTGCGCCGCCAACCCCCAGCAATGCCCCCCTGGCAACCGACAACTGGCAACTGACAACCGTCAACTGTCCGCCGTAGAAAACCGTTCACAGTCCGCTATCCGTCCCCGCCAGGGCCGCCCGTTCGCCAAACCCCGGCACTGCCCCACTGACAACTGACAACTGACAACCGTCAACTCCTCCCCCCCCTCCCTCCCGGTTACAATCATCTTTTCCCCCTACCTATGGACATCCGCCTCTACAACACGCTCACCAGGAGCATTGACCTCCTGCAGCCGATCGAGCCCGGGCGCCTGCGCATGTACACCTGCGGGCTGACGGTCTACGATTACGGCCACATCGGCAACTACCGCACCTTTGTCTCCGTGGATGTGCTGCAGCGCTTTCTCCGCAGTGAGGGGCTGGACGTCACAGCGGTGCTCAACATCACCGACGTGGACGACAAAATGATCGAGCGCTCGCGCGAGGCGGGACACTCCTTGCAGGAGCATGCGCGCATCTACACCGACGCCTTTTTGCAGGACCTGAAGGTGCTTGACATCCAGATGCCCACGCACCTGCTGCGCGCAACCGATTTCATCCCCGACATGGTGAGCTGGATTCAGCGCCTCATCGACACTGGGCACGCCTACGAGTCGGACGGCTCGGTCTATTTCCGGGTCAGCAGCTTCCCGCAATACGGCCGTCTTTCCGGCAAAGATCTGGGCGGTCTGCACAGTGGCGCCCGCGTGGATAGCGACAAGTACGACAAGGAAGAGGCCCGCGACTTTGTGCTCTGGAAGGCCCACAAAGAAGGCGAACCGAGTTGGGATAGTCCCTGGGGCCCGGGCCGTCCCGGCTGGCATATCGAGTGCTCGGTGATGTCGATGAAGCTGCTGGGCGAGAGCTTTGACCTGCACGCCGGCGGCACCGACCTGATGTTCCCGCACCACGAAAACGAGATTGCGCAGTCGGAGGCAGTGACCGGTAAACTCTTCGTGCGCACCTGGTTCCATTGCGAGTTTTTGCTGGTCAACGGCGAGAAGATGTCGAAGTCGCTGGGCAACTTCTACACCCTCCGCGACCTGGTGGGCATGGGACACAAGCCCAGCTCGATCCGCTTCCTGCTGGCCTCGGTGCCCTACCGCCGCCAATTGAACTTCACTTTTGAGGGTCTGACGCAGGCGGCCGCCTCGGTGGAACGTCTGCGAGCCTTTCGCGACCGCTTGCGGACCGCGGAACTGCAGCCCGGCGAATCGCCGGAACTCCTCTCGGCCGCTCAAAAGGCCACTCATGACATGCGCGCGAGCCTGGCCAATAACCTCAACTCCGCCGAGGCGCTGGCCGCGATCTTCGAGCTGGTGCGCCTGGGCAACATCGCCCTCGATCAGCATCAGGTCAAGCAGGCCGACCGCGACGCCTTCCTGGATGTCCTGCGCCGCTTCGACCAGGTCTTCGCCGTGCTGGAAGACGCGGATCGTGAGAAAATGGGGCTATTGGGAGCTGCCGCCGCCTCCGGCCCCTCGGATGCGGAGATCGAGGACTTACTCCGGCAGCGCACCGAAGCCCGGCAGCAGCGTGATTTCGCCCGTGCCGACGCTATTCGCGGGCAGCTGGATGCCGCCGGCGTAGTCGTCGAAGACGTCAAAGGCGGTGGCCTGAGATGGCGCAGGAAGTAGTTGCAGCAACGGTCCGTCGGAGCCCCTGGATCGCCTCCATTGCCCCCGCTCTGCCCGCCCTGCTTCGCCCCAACCTCTTCGGTTCCGATTGACATCCCCGTTAGTCGCGGCGCCACCGCCCATCGTCCCCGCGAACGCCAGCAGCTTGCCACGCAAGTCTGCCGGCAATGCGCCGCTGGCTGGAAAGAGCCAAGCTCGCCGCGGGAACTCTGAACTCTTGGGACCACCTCCAACAGTTCTCCTTCAGGGAGGAACCATGTCGGCTCAACCCACCTTTTCTGGCGCCCGCCGTCCCGTCCTGCGCACCCCTTTACCCGGGCCTGAGGCGCAACGCATCCTGCAGCGGGACGCGCGTTTGCTCTCCCCCTCCTATACCCGCGGCTACCCTTTGGTGGTTGCGCGTGGACGCGGCATGTTCGTTGAAGATGTTGATGGCAACGAGTTCCTCGACTTCACTGCCGGCATTGCCGTCTGTTCTACCGGCCACTGCCATCCGCTGGTCGTCGAGGCCATCGAGCGCCAGGCGCGCGAACTGCTGCACATGTCCGGCACGGACTTCTACTACCCGCTGCTGGTGGAAGTGGCTGAGCGCCTTTCCAGGTTGGCGCCCATGTCCGGCCCGCACCGCGTTTACTACGGCAACTCCGGCGCCGAGGCCATTGAGGCGGCGCTCAAGCTGGCCCGCTACCATACCGGGCGCCCCAACCTGATTGCCTGTTACAACGCCTTCCATGGACGCACCATGGGCGCGTTGTCGTTAACCAGCAGCCGCATCACTCAGCGCGCGCGTTTTGCGCCTCTCCTGCCGGGAGTGTTCCATATCCCTTATCCCGATCCTTACCGCCCGCTGCACGGCTGTGCGGACGTGGTCGCCGCCTGCCTGGAAGATCTCGACCGGCTCTTCCGCACCACCTGCCCCGCCGCCGAGACGGCGGCCATCGTCGTCGAGCCCGTGCAGGGCGAAGGCGGCTACATCGTGCCGCCTTCGGAGTTCCTGCGCGAGTTGCGGCGCATCACCCGCGAAAACGGCATCCTGCTGGTCGTCGATGAGGTGCAGTCCGGTTGCGGACGCACCGGCAAAATGTGGGCCATCGAGCATCACGGTGTCGAACCCGACATTGTTTGCGCCGCCAAGGGCATCGCCAGCGGCCTTCCCCTGGGCGTCATGCTGGCGCGCGCGGACGTGATGGATTGGACCCCGGGCGCGCATGCCTCCACCTTCGCCGGCAATCCCGTGGCGCTGGCCGCCGCCCAGGCCACCTTGCAGTTGCTGGAGTCGGAGCTGATCGCCAACGCTCGCGAGGTGGGCGCCTGGATCATGCACCGTCTCGCCGATTGGCCGTCCCGCCATCCCTGCGTGGGCCAGGTGCGCGGCCTGGGTCTGATGATTGGCATTGAAATCGTCACGGACCAGGCCTCCCGGCAGCGCGATCCAGCTCGCCGCGACCGCATTGTCGAACTGGCCTTCCGCAAAGGCCTGTTGCTTCTCGGCTGCGGCCCGAATAGTATTCGGCTCATGCCACCTCTGGTGTGTACACGCGAGGACGCGGAGGTGGCGCTGACCCTTCTCGAGGAGTGTGTCAGCGCCTGCGAGGGGGAGGGAACAAGCTGAAGCCTGCAGCGCAGAACCGCTTTAAAAGCATTGTCGCGGGCCTGCTGTGCCGCGACGGTCACATCCTGATTGCGCAGCGCGCTCGCACCCAGCGCCATGCCTTGAAATGGGAGTTTCCCGGCGGCAAGGTCGAGCCCGGCGAGACCAGCGAGCAGGCCCTGCGCCGCGAACTGGTGGAAGAGTTGGCCGTGGAAAGCGACGTTGGACCCCTCTTTCAGCGCATCCGCCACCGCTACCAGGAGACCGGGGAACTGCAGCTTTCCTTCTATTGGGTCACCGCCTTTCGCGGTGAACCTCAAAACCAGGTCTTTGAGCAGATCCGCTGGGTGCGTCCCCAGGAGTTGGCAGACTTTGATTTCCTCGATGCCGACCGCCCCATCGTCGCCGCTCTGGCCCGCCTCGGCGAACTCCCCGGCTGACCGGCGAACAACGCCGCTGCCGCCTTGCCCGCGGCTTGTTTGGCTGCGGCCCGCTTGCGCGGCCGGTTTGCAAGACGAGGCCGCTGCCAATCCCCCAAACTCCGCGCGGCGTTGATACACTAGACAATGCGGCGTCGCCGCGCGTGCTATGCAGATTCCTCGCGAATACATTGGATACTTGGCGCGTGAAGTCACCCAGCGCCTCATTGCCGAACAGATGATTGGGGCGCGCGATGTGAACGCCGCCGCCGAACTCGTCCGCCAGGCCATGGCCGGCGAGTTTGGCGTGGAAGACCGCATCAATGAAGAGGCCCGCGCCATCCTCTCCCAGCACGAGGGGGAAATGCGGCGCCTCGGCGCCTCCTATGGCGAGGCCTTCAAAAAGATCAAGGCGGAACTGGTCCGCAAGCACAAGGCGGTGCTCTGATGAAGGTCTCGCGCGAAAAAATCAACAAGCTCTCCCACGTGGTCGTCGACCACCTCGCGCAGCATTCGGAAATCGACTTCATTGAAGACCGCAACTCCATCCGCCTGGAAGTACGCAAGATTCTGGAAAAACTGCTGGCCCAGCAGGACAAAATGGATGCGGAAGTGCGCCACAAGATCGAGAGCCAGAAGCGCTCCATCCTGGAAGGCTCCGACGAGTGGGACATTCTGTACCGCAAGTACTACCAGGAAGAGCTGAAAAAACTCGGCATCTAACGGCACTGTCTAGTAGCATCATCGCCCGCGGCGGCTCTTCGGACTTTCGCAATCAGCGCCACGAAACCAACACAGGGCTTGAGCCCCGCTCGCCCGGACAGGAACCATACCGGCCATGAACCCTCCCAACCAGCCTCGCATTAAACTCACCCAGCGCCCCGACTACCGGGAAAACTACGCCAACTCCGTGCAGGTCCGCCCCAGCACCTGGGACTTCTTCCTGCAGTTCGGCGTGATGGAACAGACCGTTCCGGAAGAGGTCGAGGTGCGGATGTTTCAGGGCATCTACCTCAGCCCGCAGCAGGCCAAGGCCGTGCTGGCCCTGCTGCAGAATCACGTGGCGGGTTACGAGAAGGCCTTTGGTGAAATTCAGTTGACCCCTTTGCCGGGCGCCGGCGGCCCAGTGCAGTGACGCCCAATGCAGCGACGCCCGCCGGAGCCCAGCCCGCCGGGCGAGGCAGCTCCGTGCCTCTGGCCCACGGGAGCGGGCGGCCTGAAGGAGACGAGGCTGTGCCCCCCGCCTCCGGCCCGCGGCGCTCCGCTTGGAGAGCGCCTCTGCTTGCCGTTCCCTCCATCTATGCCCTCGCGCTGCTGCTGCATGCCCCGCTGCTGAAGCTGCCCTATTTCTGGGATGAGGCGGGCTACTTCGTTCCCGCTTCACTCGATCTGCTGCGCCATGGCTGGTGGGTCTCCCGCACCACCCCGCCCAACGGACATCCACCGCTGGTGATGGCCTGGCTGGCGCTGCTCTGGAAAACGTTTGGCTTCGCTCCTCTCGTCACCCGCGGCGGCATGCTGGTCTTTTATGCCCTGCTGCTGTGGGGCGCCTTCCGTCTCGGTGAACGCTTCGGCGGCCGCCGCCTGGGAATCGTTACCGCCCTGCTGCTGGCCTGCTGGCCCATCGCCTTTGCCCAGGCCACCCTGGCGCAACTCGATCTCGCGGCGGCCTGCTTCTGGATCTGGGCGCTGGTGTTCCGCTACCGCGACCGGCCTCTCGCCTATGCCGTATGCGCGGCCGCGGGCTGCTTAAGCAAAGACACCCTCATCATCCTGCCCTTTGCGCTGGGCGTCCTGGACCTTGGCCGTTGCTGGCGCGCAAAGCTCCCGGCATCAGTCTCGTTGCGCCGGCTCGCCCCACATTTCGCCCCCGCCTTGGCGCTGCTCTGCTGGTTTGCCTATTACCACCACGTCACCGGGTTCTGGGTTGGCAATCCGCAATACCTCAGCTACAACGTGCAACAAGCCGCCTCACTGCCGCGCATGCTGATGGCCCTCGCGCGCCGCGTCTGGCAACTTGCCGGATACCAGGGCGTCTTGCCGGTAACCGTGCTGGCCGCTGCGGCCGCTCTTTGGCCGCGACTGCGGAAGCGAGTAGCGGACCAGCGATCGGCCCCACACGCGCCCGCGCCGGCCACAGAAGAGACCACGCGGCGCATGGCCGGGGAATTCGCGCTGCTGATCGCGGTTTCGCTGCTGTTTCATGCCGCCGTGGGCGGCGCGGTCTTGGCCCGCTACCTGCTGCCGGTTGCGGCACTCTATTTCGTGTTGTGCGCGCGACAGCTGCTGCGCCTGCGCTGGGCGTGGGAGGTAGTGGCGCTCTGCGTGGCGGTTTTGGTGGCGAACTGGTTCTGGAACCCGCCCTACCCGTTCCCTTATGAAGACAACCTGGCCTACGCCAGCTTTATACAGTTGCAGCAGCGCGCCGCCGCTGATCTGGAGGCGCATCGCCAACTGCAGCCGGTCCTTTCCGCCTGGCCTGCCACGGACGAACTCAGCAACCCGGACCTGGGCTATGTCCGCCGTCCGCTGCGCGTAGTCCGTCTGGAGAACTTCACGCTGCCCCTGCGCACCACCGATGACCAGCCGCTGCAAGGCCCCGCAGCGCCGCCACAGAAGCGAGCCACCAGGTTCACGGTTGGGACGGGGCCGGCGGGCGGCTCAGGAGACGTGGCCGTACCGCTGCAAGGCGTCGCAGCCTCGCCCGCCTCGGCACAATCCGCCTGGAACAGCGCCCTCTTGTATTCCCGCGAATACCAGCCCGCGCACAACCTCGCCCGTCTGTTCCCCTGGTGGCAGCGTGTAGGCGACAAACTCTTCCAGCACCAGCCGCCCCTCAAGGGCCCGGCCCTGCTGCGCACTCTGCGCCTGCGCCATCAATTCAGCGCAACCAAAGATGGTCAGTGGGCAATAGTAGCGTCCCGCCGCTAGCTTTCCGCGACTAGCGTCCCGCAACTAGCCTCCCGCGAATAGCCTTCCACCGTGAGCGGGCCGCCGCTAGCGGGCCGATGGAACTCCCCGCAATGCCCGGCAAGCGTGGCGGAGCCACGCCCCGGGAAAGTAGCCAGCGACAATGTCGCTGGAAAGAGCGCAAAGAAGTGAGTCCCGTAAAGCGAGCGCAGTCGGGTGCCCCTATACCTTTGAGGTTGGGATACCGTTTGGGGGAGTGACTTCCAGGGTGCCACTCAACGTTTTTTGTTGAGTGGGAAAACCGCCAAGGTCAACCGCGCCGCGGAACTGTGAACGGTAAACAAATGGAAACCCGTCGCGCACCCTAAACTGTGGACCGTAGAATCCGTCCCCGGACTCCCATCCCCAAGCCCCGCCAAGCCGCCAACCAATGCGTTACTGCGTCCCAGCCCGCGCGCCTGCCAGCATGCCGGCCACGGAAACGCCGCCCGGCGCCGGGCAAGACTAGCCCGGCATAGTCGAGCGAAGCGAGCGTATGCCGGGTCAGCCTGTCGCCAGCTATCAAAACAAACAAACGTCGCGCAGCCTCCAAGCCCCGTCCCGCCGCGAAGCTAAGCAGCGCATCCACTCCAGGCGGGACGGGGCCCCGGCGCCAGCCGGCCTGCCGCGGCCACGACCCACCCCCGGACGATTGTCTCCACCTCATCTCCCATCCCTCATACCCCACTCCCTTCCGGGTGACCCTCAACGTTTTTTGTTGAATGGGAAAACCGCCAAGATCAACCGCGGTAACCCGTCGCGCACCGTAAACGGCGGACCGTAGAATCCGCCTCCAACCCGCCACCCGGACTCCCATCCCCAAGCCCCGCCAAGCCGCCAACCAATGCGTTACTGCGTCCCAGCCCGCGCGCCTGCCAGCATGCCGGCCACGGAAACGCCGCTCGGCGACGGGCAAGACTAGCCCGGCATAGTCGAGCGAAGCGAGCGTATGCCGGGTCAGCCTGTCGCCAGATATCAAAACAAACAAAATGTCGCGCAGCCTCCAAGCCCCGTCCCGCCGCGAAGCTAAGCAGCACATCCACTCCAGGCGGGACGGGGCCCCGGCGCCAGCCGGCCTGCCGCGGCCACACCCCTCCGGACAATTGTCTCCACCTTATCTCCCATCCCTCATACCCCACTCCCTTCCGGGTGAGCCTCAACGTTTTTTGTTGAGTGGGAAAACCGCCAAGGTCAACCGCGCCGCCAACCCCCAGCAACGCCCCACGGTGAACTGTGAACTGTAAACTGTAAACCGTGCACTGTTCGCCGCCCCCATCCCCTCCCCCCTTATAATTAAGGAGACATGTTTCAGATCACCGTTGACGAGACATTTGCCGCCGGCCATGCCCTGCGCGGCTACCGCGGCAAGTGCGAGAACCCGCATGGGCACAACTACAAGATCCGTGTTCACGTGGAGGGTGCGGAACTCGACGATATCGGCCTGCTCATCGACTTCAAAGACGTCAAGGGCGCCATGCGCGCCATTATCGCCAAACTCGATCACCAGTATCTGAACGACCTTGACCCTTTCCGTACCCTGAACCCCTCCGCGGAAAACATGGCGCGCTACTTCTATCAGGAGATGAAAGCGGGCCTGGCGCAGCATGCCGGCCGTGTGCGGGTCAGCGCGGTTACCGTCTACGAGACCGACACCACGGCGGCCGTCTACTCTGAATGAGCCGCCCGTAAAGGCGGCCCTGCCGCCGGCGCGGGAACGCAGTTGTCCATGACCTCCTCTTTCCAGCCCGCCGCGGAGACGGCGCTGCAGATCACCGAGATCTTCTTCTCCATCCAGGGCGAGTCGAGCTGGGCAGGCCTCCCCTGCGTCTTTGTCCGCCTGACCGGCTGCAACCTGCGCTGTTCCTGGTGCGATACCGAGTACTCCTTTCACGGCGGCCGCCGTATGTCCCTCAGCGCCGTGCTGGAGGAGGTGCGCCGTCATCCCGCCTCTCTGGTCGAGCTGACCGGCGGAGAGCCGCTGCTGCAGGCCCCCGCCCTGGCCGCCCTCGCGCGCGAGCTGCTGCGCGCCAGATACACTGTGTTGGTGGAAACCAGCGGCGAGCGCGACATCTCCGTGCTGCCCCCCGGCGTGGTCCGCATTATGGATGTGAAGTGCCCCGGCAGCGGCGAGAGCGGCCGTTTCCGCATGGAGAACATCGACCTCCTGACCAGTGGAGATGAGGTTAAGTTCGTGCTGCGCGATCGCGCCGACTATGAATTCGCGCGCGACTTCATGCGCCGCCATGACCTGGCGCGGCGCGCTGGACAGGTGCTGTTTTCCCCGGCATTTTTCAAGGACGCGCGTGGCCGCCGCGACGCCGCCAACTGCGAACTCGATCCCCGCCTGCTGGCGGAATGGGTCTTGGCCGACGGACTCCCGGTGCGGCTCGCCCTGCAAATGCACAAATTCATCTGGGACCCCTCTGATCATGGCGTCTAGCTCAGCAACGGATCACGTCTCCGCGAACCGCCCCCTCGCCGTCGTCCTGGTCAGCGGCGGCATGGATAGCTGTGTCTGTGCCGCTCTGGCGGCGCGCGACTACGAGCCCGCCTTTTTGCATGTGGATTACGGACAGCGCACCGAGGCCCGCGAGCGCCAGGCCTTCGAGGCCATTGCGAATCACTATGGCGTACGCCGCCGCCTGCAGATCCACAGCGGCGTCTTCCGCCAGATCGGCGGCTCGGCATTGACCGACGAGTCGCTGCCCGTCCCAATTGGCGGCCTCCCCCAAGATCGCCCCCAGGAAAGCGTTCCCCGCGCAGGCGATCTCAGTGAAGGTAGCCTTCGCGAAAGCAGCCTCCGTGAAGCCGGTTCCCGTGAAGATGCCCACCGTGAAGGCGGCCTCCCCGCAGAGGGTGCCCGTAAAGGCGACCCCCGCGAGCACGGCCCCCGTGAAGACGTACGTCGTGGAGACGAAATCCCCATCACCTACGTCCCCTTTCGCAACGCCCATTTTCTGTCCGCGGCAGTCTCCTGGGCGGAGGTAATCGGGGCCACGCGCATTATCATTGGCGCCGTCGAGCAGGATAGCTCCGGCTACCCCGACTGCCGCCCGCGCTACTACGAAGTGTTCAACGAGCTGATTGCGGTGGGAACGAAAGAGGGAACCATCCGCGTGGAGACGCCCCTGATCGCCATGAACAAGGCGGAGATCATCCGCTTGGGAACGAAGCTGGGCGCCCCGCTGGAACTCTCCTGGTCGTGTTACCAGAACTCCGAGCAGGCCTGCGGCCTCTGCGACAGCTGCCGCCTCCGCCTGCGTGCCTTTGAACAAGCTGGCCTCCCCGACCCCCTCCCCTACGCCATCAAACGCTAAACAATGGAATCCCCAGGAGAGCGTGGCGGAGCCACGCCCCCGGGGAAAGTGGCCAGCGACAAAGTCGCTGGGAAGGGCAGCAGCGAGCCCCCAGGAGCGAGCGCCGGCCCAAGCCGGCTGCCCCTATACCTTTGAGATTGGGATACCGTGAGGGGGAGTGACTTCCAGGGTGCCCCTCAACGTTTTTTGTTGAGTGGGAAACCGCCAAGGTCAACCGCGCCGCCAATCCCCAGCAACGCCCCACGGTGAACTGTGAACTGTGAAGGGTAAACAAATGGAAACCCGTCGCGCACTGTAAACGGCGGACCGTAGAATCCGCCTCCAACCCGCCACCCGACTCCCATCCCCCAGCCCCGCCAAGCCGCCAACCAATGCAGTACTGCGTCCCAGCCCGCGCGCCTGCCACCGCGCCAAGGACCGAGACACCGCCCGGCGCCGGGCAAGACTAGCCCGGCATAGCGCGAAGCGCGTATGCCGGGTCTGCTCGAAGCCGCGAATCAAAAAATGAAAACCGCGAAGCGCTCCATGCCCCGTCCCGCCTCGCAGCCAAAGCAAACTTCCATCCCAGGCGGGACGGGGCCCCGGCGCCAGCCGGCGAGCGCCGACGGACGCCCCGCGTGTTTGCGAGAAACGATATTCGAATGTTCCGTGCAAGCAGCCAGGTGGATCAAAGGGAATGATCCGCCGAGTCCCGTCGACGGAAAGAAAAAAGAGAAAGGAATAAATCGCCAAGCACTCCTCAACCCGCCAACCAATGCACTACCCCGTCCCAGCTCGCCCGCCTGCCCAGCACGCCAAGGACATAGACACCGCCCGGCGCCGGGCAAGACTAGCCCGGCAGCCCTGGGTTCGTCACACCCACGCGCCCTCACCCCAGGGCAGGATGCGGCTTTTCTTGCAGGAAAAGCCGCATGCCAAATGGACCCAACGTGCCGCCCGGGTGACGAACCCAGGGCCATAGCAAGCGAAGCGGGCCGATGCGGGGTCAACCTGCGAACAAATGTGCCAGCGACCCGCCAGAAACCAACGCCGGCGGGCGCCCAGGAGACGAGGCGGTGCCTCCCGGCTTACCGCACCGCCTGTCTCCTGTATACTCACACTCGACTCTGTCCATCTCCTCATTACAGACGGCGAAGCCGTTTTCGAAGGCCATCACAGCATGGGGGATAACACCTTGACTGCTCGCAATTCGGTGGTTCTGCCAAAAAAGGATCTGGCCGGAAGCAAGCTCCGCTGCCTGATGCTCACCTCCCTCGCTGATGTACAGGTCGCGGCCACCTTGACCTCCCTGATCTCGCCCCTGGCGCGCGTAGATGCCGGCAAGCACTCATGGATGCCCAGGGGATTTGTTGACCCTGTCGAGGCCAAGCTCCACAATATCGATGCCCTCATTCCAGCCGGCCTCGGCAAGAAACTAAGTTCCTGGTGGCTGGTAAAGCGGCGCGGTGCGAATACCCCTAACTGGGACATCGCCAGCACTTGTACCGTGGCAGGCCGCGACGGTCTCCTTTTAGTCGAGGCCAAGGCCCATGACAAGGAAGCCGGCCGTGAAGGCAAACGCCGCGGCAATCCGCCGTCGCCGAACCACGAGCAGATCGGCAAAGCAATCCGCGAAGCCAACCAGGGTCTGAACGCCATTTGCCCGGGTTGGTCAATAAGCAGGGATTCTCATTACCAACTATCGAATCGCTTCGCATGGGCCTGGAAAATCGCCAGCTTGGGTATCCCGGTGGTTCTTATCTATCTGGGATTCTTGAACGCGGAGGAGATGCGGCATTGTGGCCAACCATTCGGCTCCGCCCGCGACTGGGAGCGCTTCGTCCGGGACCACACCCAAGGGCTGGTCCCGCAAGACGTATGGGGCAAACGCCTTCAGACCAGCGGAGCTCCCATGTGGCCAATGATTGGTACGCTGGACCTCCGCTGGCTCCCATGAGGCGGCAACTGGCCCTACCGTCGAACCAGCTCAGACCTCCAGGCGGCAGGAGCTCCCTCCCCACCCCTCTCACGTAGCCCTTCCTTAGAAGCGAGCCACCGAGTCCTCCCCTTGGTAGAAATAGCCGGAGAGTTCGCCGGAGGAAATCCCCAGTGGAGGGCCGCGAAATTCTCCCGAGGGCCTCCAACAAAGCGCAGTTTGCTTTGTCGGGGTGGGAAGGCCCCCCCCGCCGGGGCCCCGCGAAGCCCCGCTGGCATCGAAGGTCTGGCTTCGTTGTGTGGCTCGCGCGGCAGAGGGGCCCGGCCTCGGCGGCTTCACGGTCTCACTGGAGAACGCGCCAGCGACCCGCCAGCAAGCAATGCCGGCGGGCGCTCAGCAGACGAAGCCGTGCCTCCTGCTTTCGAGTTCGAGATCGCAGGCCGAAGTCGTAGCCAAGGTCCGGGGTTGCCGCTTAGGTCCCGCACCGCAGGCGACGCCCGAGTTCGTCACCAGGCGAGTGTTGGGGCGGAGAAGAGTGCGGCTTTTCTCAACAGGAAAAGTCGCAGCGACACTGATACCACCCGATCCCAGAAGAAGCAGAGGCAGCCTAAACCGCACCCTTCGAGCTACAGCGCCTCATGGCCACCCACTCCAAGGAAAGCCGCTGCAATTCGGCAACGAGCCTGCTCGTGCGCCGCATCACACAACCACCTGCGGCTCCTGCCAATCCGCCCGCCCCGCTAACAGTTCCGCCCAGCCGTAACCACGAACCGGCAACCCTGAACCGTCAACTTCTTGTAACAATTGTTCACAAAAAAACCACAATTCCGTCATCATTCCGCAACAATCGCCTGCCATAACTGGTACCCGGAGCAGCCTGCTCCCTGAGGTACATCCATGTCTGCGTCTCCACAATTCGCTTACGCGAACTTCAAACCGACGCCCGCGCAATTCCGTTTTGTCCTCATCGTCGAAGCCGACGAAGACGACCTCTCTATCTCCGCGCTCTGCAAAAAGGCGCACATCTCCCGCTCCACCTTCTATCGCTGGATGGAGTTCGACTTCGCCTTCCAGGCCTGGTTCGCCGAGCGCTCCTTCCACCGCGTGCTGCGCTACGGCGGCCTGCTCATGACGCGCTCGCTCAATCGCGCCCTCACCGGCCACAAGGAATCCTCCAAGATCACCATGAACATCTGCGGAGGCCGCCTCGGCAAGCAGATGTATGAAAACGTCAACCTTCTCATCCGAACCGCCAACGCCCACGACCCGCTCGACTACGAGAAGCAGTGCCGCATGGAAGACGAGGAGTACGAGCGCGAATGCGTCCGCCTCGCCCAGGAGCAGGCCCACGCCCAGGCCATGGAAGCCGATGAACTCGCCGCCGAGGAGACTAACATCGAGGCCGCCCGCCGTCGCCGCGAAGCCCTCATCAACGACCTGCGCCTGAAACACGAGAGCCGTATGCGCAGCAAGGCGCAGGCCCGCGGCATGCAGGCCCAGGGCACGCAAGTCCAAGATACCGACGCGAACGGCCACACCGCCGAATCCGCGCGCGGGAATCACGCCCGTCCGGATTTTGCCCAGCCCGAATCCGCCCAGTCCGAATCCGCCCAGCCTGAATACGCGCAACGCAATGGGCACCAGCCCACCCGCTTCGGCTTTATTGAAGAGGAACTTGCGCTCCAGGAAGAAGAGCTGCAGAAAGAAGAGCTCCGCCAGGCCGAGGCCTCGCAGCAAGCCCAGCAGGAAGCGGACGCCCAGCGGGAAGCGGAAGCATTAGCGGACCCTTCAGCGAAGTCACAGCGCGAAGCGCACATGTCCCGTGGAGCGCAAGTCTCGCGCGAAGCGCACGTGTCCCGTGAAGCGCACGCATCGCGTGAAGCGCAAGTTTCGCGTGATGCGCACGTTTCGCGTGATGCGCAGCTGTCGTATGAAGTCCAAGCTCTGGAAGCCGACGCCCGGCAGCAGGCCTCCCAGGCAGCGGCCCCGGTAACCGCGCCCGCGCCTAACACCCAGGCCGCCTCAGCCGCCGCCGGCGCGGCAGCGGGCCCGGCAACCGCCCCGGCATCGGCCCCGGTAACGGCGTCGGTTCCTGACTCCACCGCAGCGG
>DAIDIE010000031.1 GCA_027459505.1 Acidobacteriota bacterium | reverse complement strand
CCCACCGTGCGGCCACCTTCGCGGATGGCGAAGCGCAATCCCTTTTCCATGGCCACCGGTGTGATCAGCGTGATTTCCACGCTCACGTTATCGCCCGGCATCACCATCTCGGTGCCTTCCGGCAGCTTGGCCACGCCCGTCACGTCGGTCGTGCGGAAGTAGAACTGCGGCCGGTAGCCGTTGAAGAACGGCGTATGACGTCCGCCTTCTTCCTTGGTCAGCACGTAAATCTCGCTCTTGAAACGCGTGTGCGGCGTAATCGAACCCGGCTTGGCCAGCACCATGCCGCGCTCCACATCGTCTTTTTCCGTGCCGCGCAACAGCAGGCCGGCGTTGTCGCCCGCCATGCCCTCATCGAGCTGCTTTTTGAACATCTCGATGCCGGTCACCACCTTCTTCTGCGTCGGACGGAAACCCACAATCTCGATTTCCTCACTCACCTTCACCTTGCCGCGCTCGATGCGTCCGGTCACCACCGTGCCGCGCCCCGAGATCGAGAAGATGTCTTCAATCGGCATCAGGAACGGCTTGTCAATGTCGCGCTGCGGCAGCGGCACGTACTTGTCGACCGCCTCCATCAGCTCGTCCACCGTCTTTTCCCACTGCGCTTCGCCGTTGAGCGCTCCCAGGGCCGAGCCGCGGATCACCGGAATGTCGTCGCCCGGGAAGCCATAGCTCTTCAGCAGCTCGCGCACTTCCAGCTCCACCAGGTCCAGCAGCTCGGGATCGTCGACCGCGTCGCACTTGTTCAAAAACACCACGATATAGGGCACGCCCACCTGGCGCGCCAAAAGCACGTGCTCTTTGGTCTGCGGCATCGGACCGTCGGTGGCCGCCACCACCAGAATCGCGCCGTCCATCTGCGCCGCGCCGGTGATCATGTTCTTGATGTAGTCGGCGTGGCCGGGGCAGTCCACGTGCGCATAGTGGCGGTTCGGCGTCGAGTACTCCACGTGCGCCGTCGCGATCGTGATACCGCGCTCGCGCTCTTCCGGCGCGTTGTCGATCGAGTCGAAGCTGCGGAAGGTGTTCTTCGGATCGTGCTTGGCCAGCACCTTGGTGATCGCCGCCGTCAGCGTCGTCTTGCCATGGTCAATGTGCCCAATCGTGCCGACATTGACGTGCGGTTTGGAACGGTCAAATTTCTCTTTCGCCATATTGCTCTGCTCCTCGGCTGCGTTTTGAAGCTGGTACTGCTCACCGGAGCCGCGCCCCGGCACGACTTTTGTCGGAAACTGTTTACTTCTCTTTGCCCTGTACGCGCGCCATCACTTCTTCGGCGACGTTTTTGGGGGCTTCCTCGTACTGGGCGAAATGCATGGTGAAGCTGGCGCGACCCTGGGTCCGGGAGCGCATTTCAGTCGCGTACCCGAACATGTCGCTGAGCGGCACCATGGCGCGAATGACCTGACTGCCGGCGCGCGCCTCGGTGCCCTCGATGCGGGCGCGGCGGCTGAACAGGTCGCCCATGATCGATCCCATGTAGTCCTTCTCGTCGGGAACCACCACTTCAACCTTCATGACGGGTTCCAGCAGCACCGGCTTGGCGCGCTTGGCGGCATCCTTGAAGGCCATGGAACCGGCGATCTTGAAGGCCATTTCGTTGGAGTCGACCTCGTGATAGCTGCCATCGTAGAGGGTGACCTTGATGTCCTTCATGGGGTAGCCGGCGAGTACGCCACCCTCCATCGCCTCTTCGATACCGTTCTGCACCGGCGCGACGAACTCGCGCGGGATGGCGCCACCCTTGATGGCGTTGTCGAACACGTAACCCGACCCAGGCTCGCCCGGCTCGATGGTGATCTTAACGTGGCCGTACTGGCCTTTGCCGCCGGTCTGCTTAATGTATTTGCCTTCCGCGTCGGCCTTCTGGCGGATGGTTTCACGGTAGGCCACCTGCGGCTTGCCGACGTTGGCCTGGACGCCAAACTCGCGCATCATGCGGTCAACGATGATCTCCAGGTGGAGTTCGCCCATGCCGCTGATGATGGTCTGATTGGTTTCGGTGTCGGTGTGAACGCGGAAGGTGGGATCCTCCTGCGCCAGCTTATTGAGCGCAGTGGACATCTTTTCCTGGTCGCCCTTGGTCTTGGGCTCGACCGCGACCGCGATGACGGGATTGGGGAATTCGATCGATTCCAACACCACCACGTTCTTCTCGTCACAGATGGTGTCGCCGGTGGTGACGTTTTTGAGTCCGACGCAGGCGGCGATATCGCCGGCCAGCACTTCCTGAATCTCCTCACGCTTGTTGGCGTGCATTTTCAGCAGGCGGCCGATGCGCTCGCGCTTTTGCTTGGTGGAATTCCAAACATTCTGACCGCTCTCCAGGCGCCCGGAGTAGACGCGGATAAAGGCAAGCTGACCGACGAAGGGATCGGTCATGATTTTGAACACCAGCGCCGAGAAAGGCGCGTCGTCTTTGGCGGGGCGGGGGACTTCCTCGCCCTTCTCGTCCAGACCCGTCACTGGGGGGATGTCCAGCGGGCTGGGCAGGTAATCGACGACCGCGTCCAGCAGGAGCTGAACGCCCTTGTTTTTGAAAGCCGAGCCGCAAAGCACCGGGAACAGCTTCATGGCGATAACGCTCTTGCGCAGGCTGGCTTTCAGCTCGGCGACCGAGATCTCTTCGCCTTCCATGTACTTGGTCAGCAGGTGGTCGTCGTTTTCAACGATCTTTTCCACCATCTGCTCGCGGTAGGCGCGGGCCTTGTCGGCGAGTTCGGCGGGAATTTCCTGAACCAGATAGTCGGCGCCCATCGTTTCGTCCTTGTAAACGATGGCCTTCATCTGGATTAAATCGATGACGCCCTTGAAGTGGTCCTCGGCGCCCAGCGGCATGTGGATGGCGACGGCGGGGGCATGCAGGCGGGTACGGATGGTGCCGACGGCGTGATCGAAATCCGCGCCCATGCGATCCATCTTATTAACAAAGCAAAAACGTGGCACGCCGTACTTGTCGGCCTGCCGCCACACCGTCTCCGACTGGGGTTCGACGCCATGCACGCCGTCAAAGACCGCGACGGCGCCATCAAGAACGCGCAGCGAACGCTCGACTTCGGCGGTGAAATCCACGTGGCCCGGGGTGTCGATGATGTTGATGCGGATGTCACGCCAGAAACAGGTGGTCGCCGCGCTGGTGATGGTGATACCGCGCTCCTGCTCCTGCTCCATCCAGTCCATCGTGGCGGTGCCTTCGTGCACCTCGCCGATGCGGTGGGTGATGCCGGTGTAGAACAAAATGCGTTCGGTTGTCGTGGTCTTGCCGGCATCGATGTGGGCCATGATGCCGATGTTGCGACAACGCTCAAGAGGTACGGTACGGGGCATAAAAAACTGCTTTCACTCAGAGGGGAGGGGCTACAGCCTCCCGGCAAACCTGGACAACCGCGGCGAGGTAGCGACTACCAGCGGTAATGGGCGAACGCCTTGTTGGCGTCGGCCATGCGATGCACGTCTTCCTTCTTCTTCACCGCGCCACCACGGTTGTTCGCGGCATCGAGCAGTTCGGCGGTCAACTTGTCGACCATGCCTTTTTCGCTGCGCTGGCGCGCATAGGTGATTAACCAACGCACGGCCAGGCTCTGACGGCGGGTAGGATTCACCTCCACCGGAACCTGATAGTTGGCGCCGCCAACACGGCGAGTCTTCACTTCCACCACGGGCTTGACGTTCTCCACCGCTTTTTTGAACAGCTTCAGCGGCTCGTCATTGCCCTTCTGCCCGACTTTGTCGAGGGCCTCGTAGAAGATGTTCTGCGCCTTGGTGCGCTTGCCGCCCCACATCAGCGAGTTGATGAACTTGGTCACCAGCTGCGAGTTATGAATGGGATCCGGCAGCACTTCGCGCTTTTCAGTGTGTCCTTTGCGTGGCATTGCGTTTCCTCTGTCTTGTCTCTGCTGGCCTGCGGCGACCGCCTTCCGGGCGCGCCAGCCGGCCGGAAATCCTTAGGCCTTGGGCCGCTTGGCGCCGTACTTGGAGCGCGCCTGTTTGCGGTTCTGCACGCCCACCGCGTCCATGGTGCCGCGCACCACGTGGTAGCGCACGCCCGGCAGGTCTTTCACACGGCCGCCGCGGATCAGCACGATCGAGTGCTCCTGCAGGTTGTGGCCGATGCCGGGAATGTAGGTCGTCACCTCGATCCCGTTGGTGAGACGAACGCGGGCGACCTTGCGCAGCGCCGAGTTCGGCTTCTTGGGCGTCTGGGTGTAGACGCGGGTGCAAACCCCGCGCTTCTGCGGACACTGCTGCAGGGCTGGCGACGGCGTCTTGTACCGCGCCTTCTCACGACCTTTGCGGACCAATTGATTGAATGTAGGCACGCCTTACTCCCGTATCCAAACTCAAATGCCACCGGCTGGTGGGCACACGCGTCATTACCCGTACCTGAAATCAGGCCGGAAACCGCACCGCTTTTCACCCGTTTCCTCTGCCACTGCTCACGGAAACAGGCCAGCCCTGGCGCACAAACTCATACCTGACGGCGCGCAGCCGCAGGCAAAATCAAATGACATCCCGAAGGATTCCCCGCTCGACGTTACGCCAGCGCCCGGCCTTCCGGGGCGGCTCCGTATCGGAGCGGTGGTCGTCCGCATAGTCCCGATGGCCGGGAGTGTCGCAGACGTTTTCAGCGAGGAAGAACAGGGCCGAGACCCTGGCTGCACGGAACCGTGGTAAACGCGGCTCCTGGAGACACCTTCAACTGCTCGCGAAACTCTTCAATCCTAACAAGGGTGCGACAACTCTGTCAACGGATGGTGACGAATGGAGACGGAAGGGGGCGTTCAGGGCAAACCCGGCGCCCGCGGGTGGGACGCAGGTGGGTTCAGGAACGATCATGGTAGCCAAGCTCCAGCCACCCGGCTAGCCACCCGGCGGGCCAGCGCCCTTGAATCCCGATCAAATCAGCGTTCGGCCGGCGCGGAATCTTCCACTGGGGCTACGTAATCGCCCAGCAGCACGGCGGGCGGGGGCGAATGGGCCAGCCGGACGGCTGGTCGTCCCTCTAATGGCTCGGCAACGAGCTCCCGGGCCGCCTCCAGCCCCTTAAATGCGCCAGCCATCCTGGTGCGGCTCAGGACGGGACCGAAATACGTGGCGGTCTCCTCCGGCTCCGAGACATATTGCCAGTCCAGATACTTGGAAATCAGGGCGGCAGCCGCTTCCAGCTTGGAAACCGACTGCGCCTGCTGCAACTCTTCTGGCAGGGCGTGCGCGGTGGCCTGCCAAAGCGGCTCTCCGTCCATGGCGCCCACCCGCAAAACCTTGAGCGTGGGACTCAACTCCGCCACCGCGCGCTCGACCGCGAAATCGGAGACCCGTTCGCCCCCCAATAGTTCCCGCAGACGGCTACGGCTGAGCCCGTGCTTGTGGCGCAAAAGCTGTTCATAAGCCTCCCCTGCCAAAGTACTGAGCCTTTTACTTTTCACCTGCTGCCGGAAATCCTTTTCGGGATGGCGGTCCCCCAGCGTGGCATACAGGAAAGGCAGCAACTCCCGCGAGCTGTAGACCCGTTCTCCGGGCCAAATCTCCAACTCGAGGATGCGGTTAGTTTCGATCTGCTGTTCGAGAAGTTGATGCAACACCTGGCTGCCGCGCTCGCCTGGCTCAGCGGCCACCTCTGCCGCGTGGGCAGGGGAAACCAGCAGTTCCAGCGCGGGGAAGGCAGGTTCGCGACGATGTCCCTGGGGGCGGAATGCAGCCAAGCCATTCTCCTCAACAAAGCGTGCCAGCGTCTCGCCGCTCAGGTGTTGGGGGACGCGGTTGCGGAGAAGCTTTTCACGGATATGGCGAAGTTCGTCGCGGGTCATGGGCTTGCACTATTATGGCAGCGGACCTGGAGCGCTCGCTTCGACTCCCCCTCAGCCATTTCCTGGCTGTCCACTTCTGGCTGTCCACGCGGGCTGAAGCTCTCAACAGCGCCCCTCGCGCTGTGGTAGCCTGCTGCTTAACTAAAAGCGGCATCAAGAGCTTGCCGCCGAGGAGTTTTCCCTGGACAAGCTAGTCATTCGAGGTGGCGCCCCTTTGCAGGGCACAATTCGTGTCAGCGGCGCGAAAAACGCGGCGCTTCCCGCTATGGCAGCCTGCCTGCTCAGCGCCGAGCCGGTCACGCTGGAAAACGTGCCCGACGTGCGTGACCTGCAAACCACGCGCAAACTGCTGGAGAGTATGGGCGTGGAAGCCGACTGCGGCAGCGGGCGCATGCGCCACCGGGTCACCCTCAAAGCCGGACAGATTCAGCACTCGGAAGCGCCCTACGAGCTGGTAAAAACCATGCGCGCTTCCACGCTGGTGCTGGGTCCGCTGCTGGCCCGCACCGGGTTTGCGCGGGTTTCACTGCCCGGCGGCTGCGCGATTGGAGCGCGGCCGATTGATCTGCACTTGAAGGGCCTGGAGAAGCTGGGCGCCAGCATCACCCAGGAGCACGGGTACGTGATCGCGCGCGCCGAGCGGCTGCGGGGCGCCCGTTACGTTTTTGACCGCATTACCGTGACCGGCACCGAAGATGTTCTGATGGCGGCGACGCTGGCTGAGGGCGAAACGATTCTGGAAAACTGCGCGCGGGAGCCGGAAGTGGTCGATCTCGCCGATCTGCTCACCCGCATGGGCGCGCGGATTGAAGGCGCCGGCACCCCCACGATCCGCGTAGAGGGCGTCAGCAGCCTGCATGGCGCGCAGCACAAGATTATTCCCGACCGCATTGAGGCGGGCACCTTCATCCTGGCCGGCCTGATCACCGGCGGCGAATTGGAGGTGGCGCACTGCCATCCGCCCCATCTGCAGGCACTGCTGGACCGGCTGCAGGAGAGTGGCGCCACACTTGAAGTAAAAGCCGACGCGGTGCGCGTCAAGCCGGGCCCGCCACTGGTCAGCGTGGATGCCACCACCGAGGAGCATCCCGGTTTCGCCACCGATTTGCAGGCGCAATACATGGCGCTGATGACCCAGGCCCAGGGCGCGGCGGTGATTACCGAAACCATTTTCGAAAACCGCTTCATGCACGCGCAGGAACTCAATCGCATGGGCGCCAACGTCAAGATCGAAGGCAACCGCGCCATCGTGCGCGGCCCCGCTCCGCTGATGGGGGCCGCGGTGCAGGCCAGTGATTTGCGCGCCAGCGCCTCCCTGGTGATAGCCGCCTTGGCGGCGGAAGGCGAGACGATTATTGATCGCATCTATCACCTGGACCGCGGCTATGAACGCCTGGAAGAAAAGCTGAAAAGCGTGGGTGGCGCGGTGCGGCGGCTGGGGCAGTTGATCCGGAGCTAGGCGGTCACCCGGGCTCCCACAAACGACCTTCCGGCACGTTCCGGACCCAGTGTTACCGCGAGCGAGACACTGACAATAGTGATCAGCTCAAACAGCGCGAGGGCGTTGCTGTAGCCAAAATGACTGCGCAGGGCGTACTCGACGGTGTTGGTGGGAGCGGCGATCAGGATGCCCATCTGATACGCCAGGCCAGGAACCAGGCTGCGCGCCGCGTCCGGGGCAAGTTCATTCAGGTGCACGGGGATCACACCCCAGGCGCCCTGCACGCCCACCTGCATCAGACAGGCGCCCAGGGCGAGCAGGCCATAGCTATGGCTGTAGGCCCAGATGGGGATGCAGAGGAGTGACAACGCGAGGGCGAGCAGCATGCCCCGCCGCCGCCCAGCCCGCCCGGAAACAAATCCAAAAAGGATCGCCCCGGCAATGGCGGCGATGTTGTAGAGAACGACCAGGCCGGCAACGGAGGCTGGCGTAAAGCGATGCACGCTGGCGAGAAAATCGGGATAGAGGTCCTGCGTGCCGTGCGAGAGGCACATCATCAAGGTCATGAGCGCGATGAGGTAGGCAAACTGCCGCCAATAGGGCCGGAGCTGGCGCAAGATAGCGCCCAGGCTGGGCTGGCGGTGCTGCCGCCAAGCCTCCGGCTCCGGCACTTTAGCGTTCACATAAAAGGCCAACAGGGCTGGAAGTCCGCCGAGCCAGAACATCCAGCGCCAGCCCAGGCCGGGCAACACGAAACGCGCCGCCACCGCCGCCAGAAGGTATCCCATGGAATAGCCGCTTTGCAGCACCCCGGAGAGCAAACTGCGGGCACGGGGGGTGCTGGTTTCCATCACCAGTGACGCACCCACACCCCACTCGCCACCCATGCCGATCCCGTAGAGGGCACGCAGGATAAGGAAGATGGTGTAGCTGGGAGCAAAGCCGCACAGCACCTCGATGGCGGAAAAAAAGACGATATTGGCAATCAGCAGCTTGCGGCGGCCAAAGCGGTCGGCCAGCAATCCGAAGAGCAACGCGCCCACGGGACGAAACGCCAGCGTCAGCGTGAGACTCCAGATGATGGCCGCCTTGGAAACGTGAAAGGACGCCGCGAGGGTTCCGACCAGCAGGATGACAACAAAAAAGTCGAACGCATCCAGCGTCCAGCCCAGGAAGCCGGCGAAGGCGGCGTGACGCGCCGAATGGCGTAACTGCTTAATCCCGGAGCTCGATGTTGCCATTGACATAATTCAGACAGATGGACAAGAATGCACAAAATCGGCACTCAAGGGAGCTTGGCGCGAATGCGTGCGCTGTCAATACGTGTTGGTTTTGCAACGGTTGTCCAAGTGGCGAGCATCATCGCAGCACTGGCACTGCCGTTTAAGCTGCGCATCCTTACCCAGGCGAGCAGCGTAGTCTTCCCGCTATTCTTTTGCGGGATTTTTATTCTTGCCATAATTGCTCTTACTGTTGAAGAATTCCGCTGGCACCGAAAGGCGCGGTACGCGGAAGCATCGGAGAAGGTCCACAACGCATTGCATGCGCTCCGAGATGCCTTTTGGAACGTCGAAGAAGGTGAAAGCGAGCACAGCATTCGGCTGGCTTTGAGGACATCTTTGAGTGCTATCGCATCGGCGTTCTCGCTCATCTCTGGTGTCCATTGCCGCGCATGCGTAAAAATCATTTTGATCGACGATCTGAACGCAGGCCAAGCCCGACCATACGTTGAAACGTTGGCGAGAGACAATGACGATCCGAATCCAGCGATGCGCCATCCGCGAGATTTTGTTGACGCCAATACAGACTTTTGGCTGCTCATGAAGCGCCCCGAGCTCCGGTGCTTTGTTTGCAACAACTTACGCAGGGAGCCGGGCTACACTAATTCCCACTGGCCCGAGAAGGTTGACGGCAACACAACCCTGCGGTACAACTCAACCATAGTCTGGCCGATTCGAAAGCTCATTGAGCAACCAGGAAACCCGGAAGCCGAACTACTGGGCTTCTTGTGCGTAGACAGCGTATCGACCGGGGCGTTCTGGGAACGCTATGATTTTTCAATTGGAGCAGGATTGGCCGACGCGCTCTATTGTTTCATCAGGCGTTGGCGTGACAGGGCTGGGTCAATTCAGTCGCTGGTAAAAAAGAAGGGGGGCACTCGATGACGAAACCAAAGTCCGCCGAGGGTTGCGTTGAAGACGTCCAGCCTGTACCCGGGACAGACTACTCGCGCGTTATAGTTCGGACCGACGCTGGGGACCAAATCACCTACCGTATCTCGAACTGCTCTGCAAATTGGCCTCCGAGGGAGCGGACTGCTGGCGGGCGGAATTTGGAAGCGCCCGTTGGTACAAGGGCTTAAGCACACCGCTCCGTCACTACAACCGGCAGATCAGCAGTTCGCGTTCGTAGATCATCTCCGGTGGCAGCCGGTCGTGGAGATCGATAAACAGCTCCTCGTGCGCTAAGACTTCGCGGCGCCAGGCGGCGCGATCCACGCTCTGCAGTTCCTCAAAGCGGCCGCGGGAAAAATCGAGTCCCTCCCAGCTCATATCGTCATAGCGCGGCATCCAGCCAATCGGAGTTTCCAGCGCCAGCGAACGCCCCTGCACGCGTTCCACGATCCATTTCAGAACGCGCATATTTTCGCTGAAGCCGGGCCAGAGGAACTGGCCCTGCGCGTCTTTGCGGAACCAGTTGACGTGAAAGATTTTGGGGCTGACGGAAAAGCGGCGCTGCATCTGAATCCAATGCCGGAAGTAGTCGCCCATGTGATAGCCACAGAAGGGTCGCATGGCCATGGGATCGCGCCGCACCCGGCCCACTTCTCCGGCCGCGGCGGCGGTCGTTTCCGATCCCATGGTCGCCCCCACATAAACGCCGGCGGTCCAGTTGAAGGCCTGGTAGACCAGCGGCATGACGCTGGCGCGGCGTCCACCAAAAATGATGGCGCTGATGGGGACGCCGCCGGGCGCCTCCCATTGCGGGTCGACGGAGGGGCATTGCGAAACCGGGGCGGTAAAGCGCGAGTTGGGATGCGCGGCGGGACGGCCGGTCTGCAAACCGATTTGGGGAGTCCAGCGTTCTCCGCGCCAGTCCAGGCACTCCGGCGGCGGCTCCGGGGTCATGCCTTCCCACCAGACACCGCCCTCCGGGGTCAGCGCGACATTGGTGAAAATAGTATTGCGCGTCATGGTGGCCATGGCATTGGGGTTGGTAGCGGCCGAGGTTCCCGGCGCCACACCAAAAAAGCCCGTTTCCGGGTTGATGCCGCGCAGTTGGCCCGTTTCATCGGCGCGCATCCAGGCGATGTCATCACCAACCGTGGTCACCTTCCAGCCGGCGAGGGCTTGGGGAGGGATCATCATGGCGAAATTGGTCTTGCCGCAGGCGCTGGGAAAAGCCGCCGCCACGTAGGTCTTTTCTCCGTGCGGATCCTCGACGCCCAGGATCAGCATGTGCTCGGCCAACCAGCCATGGTCGCGCCCAAGGACCGAGGCAATCCGCAGCCCCAGGCATTTCTTCTCCAGCAGGGCGTTGCCGCCGTACGCGGATCCGTAGGACCAGATCTCGCGACTCTCGGGAAAGTGCAGGATGTATTTCTCCGCATTGCAGGGCCAGGGCACATCCTTTTGCCCCGGCGCCAGAGGCGCGCCGACGCTGTGCAGGCAGGGCACAACGCGCTTTTCGTTCCTGTCGATTTCCCGGAACACATCCAGGCCAATGCGCGCCATTGTTCGCAAACTGGCGACCACGTAGGGAGAGTCGGTCAGTTGCACCCCGATGTGCGAAAAGGGCGAGCGCAGTGGCCCCATGCTGAACGGCAAAACGTACATCGTTCGGCCACGCATGCAACCGTCATACAGGCGGCGCAAATGGCGGCGCATTTCGTAGGGTTCAGCCCAGTTGTTGTTCGGTCCGGCCGCCTCGCGGGAATAGGAGCAGATGAAGGTGCGATCTTCCAGGCGCTGCACATCACTGGGATCGGAGCGGGCATAAAAGCAGCCCGGCCAGAGCTGCTGGTTCAGGCGGGTCAGCGTGCCGTGCGTCACCATCTCGTCGCACAGGGCGTCAAACTCCTCCTGCGAGCCATCCACCCAGTGAATCGCCGCAGGCTGCGTCAGGCGAGTAATCTTTTCCACCCAGCGCAACAGGTGAGGATTGCGGCTCAGGGGTTCGGTGCGTATCTGCAGTTGGCTGTTCATGCCCTTCCTGCCTTCCCTATCTTCACAAAGATTAGCGCCAAAGGGTGAGCGGCACGGCCGCTTTTATTCCACCCGCTTCGGTGTCCGGCCGAAGCTCACGGATGGTGGCCGCGCTTTACTAGTCGCCAGCGGTGCGGGACCTAAACGGCAACCCCGGGCCCTTTCTACCACTTCGGCCTGCGATTTCGAACTCGAAAGCAGTTCGACTCGGCCCTGGCTCGTAGTGAAAGCAAACCGCTGGATTATCCTGAATTACAGATGGGTTCTGGCCAGACGCAACGCCATCGCAGGTCATCGCTTCTGATACCGTCGGTGAGAACCTCGCCCAACCATGCTCGTTGCCATACCCGTTGCCATGCCCGATGCCGCGACCATCTACCTGCTCTCCCCGGCAAACACGGCCGGCGCACGAGCGAAGCTGCTGCTACGCGAGCAGGCCTCGTTCGCGCTGGCGCGCCAGCTTCGGTCAGGTGCGGAATTGGGCGAGGTTTTTAGCTTTCTCAGCGGGCTGTACTTCCGCGGCAAGCTGGCTTACGCGCGCCACTTTCATGCCGCTCCTCCCGCGGCTCCGGGCGCGCTGGTGATTACCGCCGGGCGGGGGCTGCTGCCGCCGGAGACGCCTATCACTACGGCCGAGTTGCGCGCCATGGCGGATGTAGCGATTGAGGCGGCCAATCAGGCCTACCGCATTCCCTTGCAACTGGACGCGCGCAAGCTCGCGCGCAGTATTCCCGCCGCCACCCGCATCGTGCTGCTCGGAAGCATTGCCACCCCCAAGTACATAGAACCGCTGCTGGAAGTCTGGGGCGAACGCCTGCTGTTTCCCGCGGAATTTGTCGGCCGCGGAGATATGAGCCGCGGCGGCCTCCTGCTGCGGCACACCGACACCGGCGTGCCGCTCACCTGCATTCCCGTGCAAGGCGCCCTGCGCCGCGGCACCCGCCCGCCCAAACTGCCGCGGCGAAGCAAAGCCGATTCCGTCACCTTCCCGGAACTGTAAGCGGCCTATTGCAGCACCACCTTGTCGCCTTGCCGCAGTCCGCTGATCACTTCGGTCTTGGCGCCATTGGAAATGCCCAGTTTTACAGCGATGCGCTGTTTGCCTTTCGGGGCAGTGGGCCGCGGGACCTCGACATAGGCCTGACCGCCCTTGCCATAGATGATGGCGCTTTCCGGAATGACGAGTACATGATGGTGTTCTTGTTGCACAATTTCGGCGTTCGCGCTCATGCCGGGGCGCAGCAGGTGTTGGGGGTTGTCCACGGCAACTTTTACCAGGAAGGTGGTCACGTTTTTCTTGGTGACACCCAGGGGAGCGATTTTGACCACGCGCCCGGCAAATGACTTGCCGGGGTAGGCCTCCACCTTGACCCGCACCGGTTGCCCCAGGTGCACCTGACCAATATCGGCCTCGTCGACTTTGCCGCGCACAAATGTCCGGCTCATATCGCCCAAGGTCATGATCTTCGTGGCAGTCGATCCCATAACCAAAATCGAGCTGACCGCGTCGCCCACCTGCACGTCGCGCGAGAGCACTTCACCGGTGATGGGGGCGCGAATAGTGGCGTAGTCCAGGTCCTGCTGCGCACTTTCCAGCGCCGCCTGGGCGGAAACCACTCCGGCCCGCGCCTGCTCGATCGTGGCGCGCGCCATGGGGAGCGTGGCCTGCGCTTGCTGCTGCTTGTTGAGCGCCACCTGGTAGTTTTGTTCGGCGCTATCCAGTTGCTGGCGGGCAATCAGACCATCGTGGAACATGCGTTGCGCGCGCTGCTGGTTGCGCAGCAGAAACGGAAGATCGGGACCGCGGGCCTCCACCTGATCTTTGCCGTAGGTGGCGCGCGCTTGCTCCAGGTTTGCCTGGGCGCTGGCCAACTCCGCTCCCAATTGCCGCACCTTGGCCCGCAACTGCTCCTTATCGAGTTCCGCCAGCACCTGCCCGGCAACGACATGATCTCCATAGTCCACGTTGAGTTTGCGAATCAGTCCACTGGCCTTGCTCTTGATCTCGACCAGGGTCAGTGGGCGGATGTGACCGGTGGCAACCACGGACTTGGCCAGGTCCTCACGTGTCACCGTCGCCAGTTGGGACGGATCAATTGTCACTGCCGGGTGATAGAGCTTTGCGTAAGCAAAAACCGCCACCACCAGCAAGGCGGCAGTGCCGGCGACCCAGCGCCCGGTAGTACTCTTGGTCTTCATGATTCGCTCCTCGATTTCGCTTTTCCGTTTCGCCATCTAGCTTGTGCTCGAAGCCGCTTCCGGCCGGGCCGCTCTCCGGCTTTATTCCGTCCTTAGCGCTTCAACCGGATCAAGCCGCGCCGCCTGCCGCGCCGGCAAATAGCCGCTCAACAGGCCCACCAACGCCAGCACCCCGAAGGACACCAGCAGACTGTGCCCGGTCACGTGTAAATGAATATCTCCGCGTCCACTGCTGTCTTTGTACATGGGGCCCAGCAGCGGCAGCGTACCCACCGCCCAACACGTCAGCTCCGCCACCAGCGCGCCTCCCAGTCCGGCGCCGGCGATCATCATCAGTCCTTCCAAAAGGAATTGCCCCTGAATGCGGCGGCGTGTCGCGCCCAGCGCCTTGCGCAATCCGATCTCGCGAACGCGTTCGTTGACGGAAACCAGCATGAGGTTCATCACCCCAACCCCGCCAATACCCAGAGTGAGCGTGCCAACAAAGCCCAGCAGGATGCTCAACCCAATCGCCAAGCCTCCAGTAATCTTGGCCAGATCATGAGAACCCCAGATGTGCAGGGCCTGCCGGTCGGTGGGCGCGAAATGATGCAAGAGGGCCAGTGCCGAGCGCACCTGTTGAATGGCGCGTTCATAGTCGCGGTCGGAAGTGGCCTGCACGATCATCACGGTCAGATAGCGGGTGTCCATTAACGCCGCGCCGGCCGACAGAGGAATCCAAATACTCTGGTCATCACTCGCCATGTAGTTGGAGAACGAGATCTTGCGATCCATGGAGCCCACGACCAGGAAGCGCATGCCGTTAATGCGAATGTGGCGGCCAATCGCCGGTTCCCCGCGAAACAGGGTGCGGCGCACCTTGAATCCCAAGAAGGCGACACGGCGGTGCTGCGCTTCGTCATCGGCGTTGAGCCAGCGCCCGTCCGCCGGGATTTCGCTGCGGATGGGGCCGTAGGCGGGCCAGACGGCGCGAATGGCGGTAATGGTGCTGGCCGGGCCATGCGCCACGGCAAGACGTTGAATGACTTCCGGGCTAGCCGAGCGAATCAGGGAACACTGCTGCAGAACTTTAGGAACGTCGTCCGGCGTCAAACGCACATAATGGCCGGCACGCTGACCGCCCGCCTGGCTGCTGGTCTGCCCCGGCCAAATTACCGCCAGGTTGTGACCGAAATTTTCCGTACCATACCGCATCGCCCCGGCAAAGCCATTGCCATAGGCCAGCAGGATGCTGATACAGACAATGCCCCAGCCAATACCCGCCATCACCAGCACGGCCCTTTGGGGACGTGCGCGAAGCGCCTCCCAGGCCTGTCCCGCGCTGATGCTGAATCCGTTTGCCATATCAATGCTCGTACTGCAAAGCCTGAATGGGGTCGATTTTGGACGCGCTACGGGCTGGCATCCAGCCGGCGAGGATGCCCAGCACCGCCAGAGCGAGCGCAGCCCCACACGCGACTTGCGGAGAGACGATCAGGCCGGCAAAAAACGCCGGCATGGGTAAGCGATTAATCAACGCGCACAGGCCAAAGCCAATCAGCATTCCGCTGAATCCCGCGGTGAAGGTCAGAATCAGCGACTCCAGAAGGAACTGTCGCCGGATGGAGCGGCAGGTGGCCCCCATGGCTTTGTGAATGCCAATTTCCCGGGTGCGCTCAGTGGCGGCCACGAACATGATGTTCATGACCCCAAGGGCGCCGAGCGCGAGAGTCAATAAACCGGTGGCGCCCAAAAACTGCTGCATGGCGCTGGTCATCTTGCCGAACATTTCGCTGTCGAGGACCGTGTCCCAGGAGAAGACCGCCTCCTTGTCTAACGGATCAAAGTGATGCAGCGCGGCCAGGCCGCGGCGTACCTCCGCGTCGGCGCGCAGGTGTAAGCTGGCACTGCGTGGGACGACCAGCAGCATGTCCACGGCGTCTGGCGGGCTGGGTGGCTGCTCGGGGAAATCGCGCAGCATTGCCGTAAAGGGCAGAAACACGTGATCGTTATCGGGGCCGTTGTAGTCGCTGTTCTGGTCCTTCTTGGTGAGGGTGCCGATGACTAGATAGGGGATATGGTTAAGCGTAATGGTCTCGCCGGCAGCGGGGTTACCGTGAAACAACTGCTGCGCGACGTTGAAGCCCAGCACGGCCACTCGCCGCGCCTGGAGAACATCGCCCGCATCGTAAAAGCGTCCCGTGGCGATGGTCTCATCGCGATAGTAGCCGTAACCCGCGTAGGCGCCGCTCGCGTCGAATGAACCACTGTTAAAGCGGCTATTGGCGCTCACATTGCGCATGAGTTCAGGCGACATCCAGCGCACGTCCGGACACTCCGCACGGATCTTTTCCACATCTCCATTGCGGAAGGTCACCTTGTGGCCGGCGCGCAGGCCGCCAGCCTGAAGACTGGTCTGGCCGGGAAAAAGCAGCAGCAGGTCGCGCCCCAGCGTCTGGTTCATCTTTTCGTAGCCCTGCTGCAATCCCGCGCCGGCGGCAATCAGAACCATAATGGAAAAAATTCCCCACGCGATGCCGAACATCGTCAGAAACGAACGCAACCGGTGGGCGTGCAGGTTTCTCCAACACTGGTTCAGGATTTCGCGTAGAGGCATACCCGGCCTAAGATCGTGCGTTTCTTATTACGCATGTGGCTGGCGCTTCGTTCCGCAAATTTCCAGGCAGGTAAGCACAGCGGCATGCCGGTTGGGTGTTTACAAGCTGCACGGACGAGAGGTTAGGCAGAAAGGAGAAGCGGTAGAACCGGCGATTCGGCTCAGAAGGTGCGGCGCTTGAGACGTGCGATGTTGAACTTCGCGGTTTCGGCGACCGCCATGACGGCCATGACGCCGGCCTGGACAGGATCGGTAACCACCAGATCGCTGGCTTCGGGTACGCTGCCAGCCATATTGAGACTGATCACCAGCAAACCTTGCTCGCGCACTTCCCGGACTGCCTGCTCAATGTCGCCGCCCATCAGGGAACCAGCCAACACCAGGGCTCGGACCCGGGCCAGACGGGTGACTGCGCGAACCGCGGCGGCCAGAGACTGCTCTCCCACCAAAGGAATGGTGTCGATCGAGATGTGCTCACCACGGATGTTGTGGCGGTCCGCTTCCGCAATCGCTCCCAAAGCGACCTGACCTACCTGCGCACCACCGCCCATGATGATGATGCGCTTGCCATAGATCTTCTGCATGGTCTGCACGACCTGGGCGGACTCTACGACCGGCAGAGCCTCGATCTCCTGGGCCAGCGCCTGGGCATCACCGGGCAGGTCGATCTCGAAGTAGATCCGCGTCCCTAAAAGTCCCTGCCCGTTCTTGTCGTTTTCTGAACGGGCGGCACGCTCGTCAATGATGTCGACAGAGAGGATGTCGGCATGATGGCGGGCCAAAACGCCTGTGAGCTGGTGCAAAACACCGGGGCCATTGATGACAAAGACCAGCAGACCGAACCGGTTCATGATTTTTTCAGTCATTGTGATCTGGCGCCGGGCGTAAAGAGAGGCATTCGCCCGGTCGATGAACACAGTATCATGTTCACTGTCCAGAGTACGTCAGGCACGCTTATGAATAGCCCTTCGGCCACGGAACTTTCCTCCACCCAGAGCGCTCCGCTGGAGGTTCTGGTCGTGGAGGATGAACAGGACCTGGCCGAAACAGTGCTGGAGACTTTGGAGGTGGCCTCCAAGGGCGCCATCCACGCCGTCTGGGCGCGGAACCTCGGAAATGGGCTAAAACATCTTAGTGAACACCCGGTCTCGCTGGTCCTGCTCGATCTGAACCTACCTGACAGTGAGGGACTCAACGGTCTGGCGCTCATCTGCCGCCAGAATCCGGATGTGCCGGTGGTCGTGCTGACCTCACAAAACGACGAGCAGTTGGGCCTGGAGGCGGTGCATTCCGGTGCGCAGGATTACCTCGTCAAGGGGACCGTCGATGCCCTCTTGCTGGTGCGCTCGATTCGCTATGCGGTCGAACGCAACCGGCTGCTGGCGGAGATCCGCCGCCTTTCCCTGGTTGACCAGCTTACTGGCGTTTATAACCGCCGCGGCTTCATCACCATTGCCGAACAGCAGTTGCGCCTGGCGCGGCGCATGAAAAAATCAGTCGCCCTGCTCTTCATCGATATCGACAACATGAAAAAAATCAATGATGGGCTGGGGCACAAACAGGGTGACGTGGCCATTCACGACGCGGCGCGTCTGCTGCGCGCGTCCTGCCGCGAAACCGATATCATTGGTCGCATTGGAGGCGATGAGTTCGTGGCCCAGCTCATCAGCAACAACGGTCCGGTAGGCACCGACACGGTACTGGAGCGCCTGCGCACCAAGCTCTACGAACACAACAAAGAGCAGAAGCGCCCCTTTCTGCTGGAGCTCAGCATGGGCGTGGCCCGCTACAACCCCGAGTATCCGTGCAGTATGGAAGATCTCATGCTGCAGGCCGACAGTCTCATGTACGAGCAAAAGCGGGCACGCAAGCAGAAGGAGCAGAGCAAGAAGGAACCCAGCATTCAGGACATGCTGGCCTGAGAGACACCTACCTGAACGCTGACCGAGGCCGCTTTCAACCGGCTCACATCTTCCTCGACGTTTTCCGGCAAGTGGGCGTCTCACGCGCAATAGCGCTGCACACAACGGGCAAGCGCCTCCATCCCCGCACACAGCAACTCCGGCTGAGGAAGTAAGCTGATGACCAGCCGCGCTTCTTCGGAAAAATCATAAAAGTGGCCGGGGTGGACCAACACACCCTCTTCACGCAGCAGGCGCGCCGCCCACTCCTGATCGGTGCAGACCGCCGGCAAGCGCAAAACGGCGCTCCATCCACCCTCGACGCGGAGCCTGGACAGGTAGCCCGAACGTGCACTCACCTCGTCGATCTGAGCCAAATTGCTCCGCAAGCGTTCCAGGAGAGCGCTCTGGAATCCGCGGCGACTCCCGAGCAGCGCCGCAGCGGCCCACTGCACGGGGGTATCGACCGACAAGAACGTGTCGTTGATCACTTCCAGCCGATCAAGTGCCTCTTTTTTCAGGGCTGGTGGACCCGACACGGCCACCCAGCCCAGCTTCATCTGCGGAAGACCACAGATTTTAGAAAGGCCATTGAGCACGAACTTCAGAGCCGTGCCCTGACCAGCGTGGCCGGCCAGTGGGAGTTTGCCTGACTCCACTTCCAGCGGGTAGTCGTGAAACACTTCGTCTTCAATGAGGGCCAGGTGGTGCGCGGCCGCCACTTCCTCCAGCCACTCCCAATCCGCTTGGCTGGTGTAGGAACCGGTCGGATTGTTGGGATTGACGACGAGAATGGCGCGTGACTTCTCGTTCAGGGAATCCAGAAGGCCAGACCGGTCCAACTGCCATCCGTGGTCATAAATGAGCGGGTAGCTGACCAGGTGCACGTCCTGCAGTTCGGCCAGCAACGGGAATAGCGGATAGCTGGGACGGGGGACATGAATCACCTCGCCTGCGTTGCACAACAACCGGAACAGGTGAGCGTAAGCCTCGCTGGTACTTGCAGTCAGGATCAGTTCGTCGAGCTGCTGACTGACATTGCGCTCTCGATAATACTGCGCGACAGCGGCACGGGCGGCGGACAGGCCCCGGGGATCGGGTTCATAGCGCAACACCTCCCGCCGTTGCAGCGCATCCAGAATGAGGGCTTCGTCATAGGGCAGGCCAACACGGGTGGGGTTTGAAATCGTGAGATCCCATTGCACTCGCAATCCACGCTGTAACGCGGTGAGTTCGTTGGGGTTGAGGTTCCAGCTCGTGCGGTGAGAAAACACAGCGTCTATTTTATTGCGAGTCTTTGCGGGCGCCGCTGTTAAAGGTACGGGACAACGGGACCGGACAAAAGTCCGTCTCAACTGTTGAACGGAGGAAATTGCGGCTATGAAGTGTTCCGAACTGATGAACCCATCGCCAGAATTCTGTGTTCCCGAAGAACGGTTAATGGATGCGCTGGAAATTATGCGAGCTCACGATGTGGGTTCCGTTCCGGTCGTCGACAACCGTGATGACCAGTCTCCGGTGGGCGTGATCACCGATCGTGACGCGGCACTGTTTCTGGGACTGGAAGACCGGCGGCCTTCAGAGGTGTTTTGCCGGGAGGTCATGACCAGCCCGCCGGTCACGGTAAGTGCCGACGACGATATTGACGAGGCGCGAGATCGCATGCGGGAATTTCAACTGCGCCGCATCCTGGTGGAAAAACAGGGACGGCTGATCGGGGTGATTGCGCTAGCGGACTTTGCGCGAGAGAAACCGGGCGAAGCAAAGAAAGTGGTGGAAGACGTGTCGCGGCCAAAAGCGGCGTGAACATCCGACAAGCGAAAGGAGTGGTCAGGGGCGGCACGGCCGCTTTTATTCCACCCGCTTCGGTGTCCGGCCGAAGCTCACGGATGGTGGCCGCGCTTTACTAGTGGCCAGCGGTGCGGGACCTAAACGGCAACCCCGGACCTTCGCTACGACTTCGGCCTGCGATTTCGAACTCGAAAGCAGTTCGACTCGGCCCTGGCTCGTGAGGAGGCACCCTTCCCTAAACCGTTACGACTGGTGAGCGACGGCACTCATGCGAGTGGCCATCATCATTTCGTCGGCGATGGAGGAGAGCGGCAGCACGCGGCGCAAGACGCCGGCCTCGGCGGAGGCACGAGGCATGCCGTAAACGGCGCAGCTATGCTCATCCTGACCAACGGTATAGCCTCCGTAATTGTAAATCGCGCTCATTCCCAGCATGCCGTCCGCTCCCATGCCGGTCAGGATTACGCCCATGGCGCGGTTGCGATAAACGTCGGCGACCGAGCGCATCATTACGTCGACTGAGGGGATATGCGGGGTATTCTGTGGATCTTTGCTCAAATCCAGGCAAACCTGGGCGCTCTCATTGCGGGCAACCCGCAATTGCCAGCCGGCGGGGGCGATCCACGCGTACCCCGGACGCAGAGGTAAATTGGGGGCGGCCTCGCTGACATGAATGCGGCAGTTGGTGTTCAGCCGCGCGGCAAAGGGACCGGTAAAGCCCAGCGGCATGTGTTGCACGACCACAATCGGCACCGGAAAATCGGCGGGAAGCGCCGAAAGTATTTGCTGCAAAGCTTGCGGACCGCCGGTTGAGCTGCCCATGGCGACAATCGAGGGCGCCACCGCGTCGGCGGCTGGCTGGGGCTGAGGGGCCGGGCGGCCAAGCCGGGGAGTGCGCAGATGCCGGCGCATTTTTTGTGCTGCCGCGGCTTTCACCTTCGCCACCAACTCGTCGCGAATCTTGATAATTCCCAGCCGGCCCTCCACCAGTTGCTTGGGAATGCAATCGAAGGCGCCCAGGTCAAAGGCCTCCAGCGTCGCTTCCGCGCCTTCACGCGTCTGCGAGCTCACCACAATGACAGGGCGCGGGTACTTCTCCATGATGTGGCGCAAGGTGCTGAGGCCGTCCAGCCGCGGCATCTCCAGATCCAGCGTGATCACATCCGGGTCAAGTTGTTCGGTCTTTTCCAGCGCGTCCAAACCGTTCTGCGCCGCCCCCAAAACCTTGATCTGTGGGTCGGATTCCAGCATCCGGATCAAGGCGGCGCGCATGAACGCACTGTCGTCGGCGATCAGGACCCGGATAGGAACCGCCGGTTTGTCGAAGGTTGGCATTTATTCTTCCGTGCTCGCGATACCGGCGAGCTTGCGAGCCTCGGCGGCATATTCGCTGATTTCGAAAGTGAATCGCGCCAAGTCGAAGCTGCGCAGCGCCGGACAGCGCTGGGCAAGCATTTGCCATGCAGCTTCCTCGGTCATGTCCACCTGTCGCGCCTCATAGAAACCATAACCCAGTCCGCACAAGCGGCACAGTTGATCCGCAACGCTGACCACGGCAGTCAACTCGTCACCGTCGGCGTTGAATTCGGCCTGGTGATGCGCCTCAATCACGCGCACCAGCGCCGCTGGCGTATTCCACTGCCGGGCCAACAGCGCGCCACTATCACAGTGGGTAAAGCCCATGGCCGTATGCTCGCTTTGATCCAGGCTATTGGCCTGATTGCGGGCCTGAGCGACTACCTCGGCATAATGGCCGTTGAGCAGACGGGCATTGGCCATTTGCCCAAGGTCGTGCACCAGTCCTGCCGCAAAAGCTTGTTCACCGGCGAGCCCCAGCCGCTGCGCGAAAGCTTGGCTGACCAGCGCGCACCCCAGCCAGTGTGCCCAGAAGTTTTCCGCCCCACTGAGTTCGGCGGAATTGCGGCACCAGGACAGCATTTCCGCCGCCAGCAGCACCGCCACGAAGCGGTCCAGACCAAGCAGTTCCCAACCCTGCCGCAGCGAGCCTACGGGAGCATGGGCGCCGGATACGAGATGGCAATTGGCAATGGCGAGAAAATCTTCCAACCGGCCGCCCTGAAAATGCGCTTCCAGCAGCTGCCACTCGTCACTCGCGGGCGCCTGTCCCAAACGCTCCAGCAGAAACCCCAGCAACCCTTCCCAAGCAGCGGCGGATTGCGCCATATCGGCCAGGCGCTGGTCTGGCGACGGCGAAAACTGGGCGGGCGAACTCATTTTGCCGCTCCGGTTTTAACGGGAAATTTACGATAGCCGGTGGTCCCGGGAAAGTGCACCAGGCGGAAATCGTCGTTGACGCCAAACAGCGACTCGGAATGTCCGAGGAAGAAATACCCGGAGGGGAGAAGGTTGTTATAGAAGTGTTGAATGGTGCGCCGCTTCGAATCGCCGTCAAAATAGATCAGGACGTTACAGCAGAAGATGATGTCCATGCCCTTCATGAACAGCATCTTGGAGTTGTCGTGCAGATTCATGCGCGAGAACGAGACCCGCGCCTTGACCTCGTCGCGCACCTCCGACAGGCCTTTGTTCCGCGGAATGAAGTACTTCTGGCGGTAATAATCGCTGACGTGGCGCATGGAATAGTCGGTGTAGGTGGCTTCGCGCGCCTTGGCCAGAGAGCGATCGTTGAGATCGTGAGCGACAACCTCAAAGGTCCAGCCTTTGAGGGCGCGTGGAATCTCCTCCATGAGGATCATGGCCAGAGTGTAGGGTTCCTCCCCGGTGGAGCATCCCGCGCTCCAGATGCGCAGGTGGTTGAAGCCCCAGCGCGCCTTTTCCGCCGTCACCGACGGCAGAACCACGGTGCGGAGCGCGTCCAATTGCGGCTGATTGCGAAAAAAGCAGGTCTCACCCACCGTGATTTCATTGAGCAGTTGCCGCAGCTCAGTTTCGCGGTAGGGGCTGGCAGTCAGGTATTGCAGGTAATCGCGGTAGCTGCCGATGCCAACCACCTTCATACGGCGGCCGCACCGGTCGGCAAGGTAGTAGAACTTGCTTTCCGGCTGGAAGATGCCGGCGACCTGATAGACGAGGTCGCGGATGCGGCGCAGATTCGGATCCGCAGCTTGCTCGCCGAGGGCCAGGGCTGGAGATAGCGTTGCCATACGTTCAATTGGCCTGCAGCGTTTCTCCCACTCCGGCAATTTCGGCCGGATCCAGAATCAACCGGACCTGCCCGTCGCCGCCAATGGTGGCGCCGGCCAGGCCATCGTAATGCGCCAGGTAGGAGCCCAGCGACTTGATTACCGTCTCTTCCTGTCCCAGCGTCTGGTCGACCACCAGACCCACTCGCCTTTCACCCACGGCCAGCACCACAATTTCCAGCATCTCGGGTCTGGCGCCGCCGTTACGCCCCACGAATTTCGCCAGGTGCTGCAACGGAATAACGCGATCGCGGCGGCGGAAAACTTCCACACCCTCCACCGCGTGAATCTGATTCGCCGGAACACGAAGCACTTCCTGTACGGCGCGCAACGGCAGACCGTAAATTTCCGGCCGGCTTTCCACCAGCAGCACCGGCATAATCGCCAGCGTCAACGGCAGCTTTAGCCGGATACGGCTACCCTGCCCCAGTTCACTTTCTACTTCGACCACCCCGTTGAGCTTCTTTAAGTTGGCCCGCACCACATCCATGCCCACGCCCCGTCCGGAGAGGTCGCTTACCTTTTCCGCGGTGCTGAAGCCCGCGACGAAAATCAGGTCAAGGATCTCGGAACGCTGCATGCCGCGGACGCGCTCGGCTGTCACCAGCCCCTTTTCAACCGCCTTGCGGACGATGCGTTCCGTATCCATGCCGCGCCCATCGTCGATGATGGCAAGCTCGATGTAATCGCCCAACTGCATGGCCCGGATGGTTAAAGTGCCTTGCACATTTTTACCGGCCGCCGCCCGCTCCCCCGGCGACTCAATGCCATGATCCAGGGCGTTACGCACGAGATGCAGCAGCGGATCGCCAATTTGCTCGGCAATGTTTTTGTCCAGCTCGGTGTCTTCACCCTCGATCTGCAGTGCAACATTCTTGCCCAGGGCTTTGGCGAGATCGCGTACCAGGCGCGGGAAACGCCGCAGCACTGTCTCCACCGGCACCATGCGCGTACGCAGACTGGCGGCCTGCAACTCGCCGGTAATGAAGCTCAACCGCTGTGCACACTCGTCGAGCGCTTTGTACTTGCCGTCCTTATCCTGCAGATCCAGCTCCCGGCTGAGCTGTAGCAAGCGATTGCGCTCCAAGACCAACTCGCCGACCATGTTGATGAGATCGTCGAGCTTATTGACATCCACACGGATGGTGCGGCTGGCCTCGGCTTCGGCGGCATGCGCCGGCTCCTCCGGTTCGCGCACCGGGCTGCCCGCTTCGGAAGTCTCGGGCGCCGGCCGGGGGGCCGGGGCGGAAGGCGCCGTCGATGCGGGCGCCGGAGCGGCCTGCTGCAATTCCCGCAGCCGGGCAACGACCGGCGCAATATCAAACACCTGCAGGCCTCCGGCAGCAATACTCAACATCATGGCGCGCAGCAGGTCCAGCAGGTTCAACAGCACATCGGTCACTGCCGGGGAGATGAGGCGCTCCCCCTTGCGCAGCAGGTTCAGCAGGTCCTCGCCTTCGTGGGTTAGATCCACCACCTGCTGGAAGCCCATGAACCCCGAAGTGCCTTTGATGGTATGCACCGCGCGAAAGACGCGGTTGAGCAACTCGCTATCGCTGCCTTTGTGTTCCAGATCCACCAGGTCGCGATCCAACTGCTCCAGCAGTTCGTTGCACTCGGCCAGGTAGTCCTGCAGAAGGCTCGGGTCTTGAGAAAAGTCGTCCATGGATGGCTCGGTCTTGAAACCCAACGGGGGCTGCTAAGCGGACGCCGATTCGGCGGACTGCTGCTCCGTCGCGCGCAGTTCCTCAACTTCGCGCTCTTCCTGCTGACTCAACAAATAGTCCAGGTCCAGCAACAGGAGCAGCCGGTCTTCCAGCTGCGCCACGCCGGCGATATACTCCCGCTCCACCTTGGTGATGCGGGGCGGGGGCTCGACTTTGCTGGCGGGAATCCGCAACACCTCGCTCACCGAATCCACCACAAAACCCAGCAGGTTGTTGTTCACCTCGACCACAATAATCCGGGTCGCGGCGGATACCTCCTCCCGCCTGAGCCCTACCCGCAACCGGAGATTGACGACCGGGATGATGCGGCCGCGCAGGTTTAATACCCCCTCCACGTAAGGTGGGCTATTGGGAACACGCGTCAGCTCGCGGGCGCGGATAATCTCGCGCATGCGCAGGATTTCCAGGCAAAACTCCTCACCGGCGAGGCGAAAGCTAACCAGCTGCAAAAGCTGTTCGCTGACCTGATGTTCGTACCCGCCGCCGCTTGCGCCGAAGTTCTTCATAAGCCCCTCCGTCCTACTCTCCGGCATAAGCGGCGTAGGTACTGGTCTCCGCCGGCAGGTTGTTACCGTAGTTCAACTGGCTCAGCTTGAAGCGGCTGACCATGTTTTGCAGATCCAAAGCCAGCGTCGAGAGTTCGTGGCAAGCCTTGGCAGATTGCTGCGCGCCCGCCGCCGCCTCCTGGGTAATACGGGAGATCTGCTCGATATTGAGGTTGACCTCGTCGGTGGCGCTGGACTGTTCCGTCGCGGCGGTTGCGATATGCATCACCATGTCGCCCACCTGCTCCGCCATGCGAATGATTTCGTTCAGCGCTTCGCCGGCCTGGGCCGTGGTCGCCACGCCCTGATCGACCTGCTGTGTTCCAATCTGCATGGCGCTGACCGCGCTCTGGGTTTCGCTCTGGATGCCCTTGATCATTTGGGCAATTTCCTTGGTGGCCTTACTGGTGCGTTCCGCCAGTTTGCGCACCTCGTCGGCGACCACGGCAAAGCCGCGGCCCTGTTCCCCGGCGCGTGCCGCTTCAATCGCGGCGTTAAGGGCCAGCAGGTTGGTCTGGTCGGCAATATCGTCAATTACGCCGATGATTTCACCGATCTGATCCGAACTGCGCCCCAGATCCTCGACGCGCGCGGCGGTGGTCCCCACCGTTTCGGCGATGGCACGCATGCGCTCCAGCGTCTGCTCCACAATCATTCCGCCTTGCCGCGCGGTGTCGGCGGCTTCGCGCGCCGCATCGGAGGCGCGGTTGGAGTGCTCGGAAACCTGCAATACGGTAGCCGCCATTTCCTGCAGGGCGGTCGCCACCTGCTGCGCCTGATCGCGCTGCGTTTCAGCGCCCTGGGCCTGCTGATTGGCCGTGGTGGACATTTCCTCACTGGCGCTGGCCACTCGTTCGGTGGTGTTGGCCACCGATTCGATCATGTTGCGCAGGTTTTCCTGCATGAGATTAATCGCACTTGTGAGCTCTCCCAGCTCATCGTCGTTGCTGGCCACCATCTCTTTGCCGGTCAAATCGCCTTCGGCAATGGCGCGGGCGCGAGCCAGCAACGCTTGGACCGCATTGGCCATCCGCCGCCCGACAAAGGCGGCAATCACCGCTCCCAGCAGCACGGCTAACAGGGTGCTCAGCAGGATGGTGCCGTTAGTCCAACTGGTGGCGCTGCGCACGTCTTCACTGGCCTGCTTGGCTTGGTCCTGTTGCGAATGCAGCAGAGGATGCAGATTCTGCGTGATCTCTTCCTGCAGTTGCTCGGCCTGGTTCAAATAGGGGCCACGCGCCTTGGCGTTGGCGGCGAGCGCCGCCTTCTCCACCGTGCGCAGATTCCAGACATCCTTGTCAATCGCTTCCAGGCGCTGCTCATCCTGGCTGTTGCCAAGCTCGCCGCGCATGTGATTGAGCCGCCCTTCGCTGCTGGCCGCTTCCTGCCAGGCGCTGCTGAATTCAGCGTGAAACTGAGCACTCCCATTGCTGAGAACAGCGCCCCGCATGGAGGCCAGGGCGTGATCCAGGCTGCTGTCCAACTCATAGCCAGCCACAATGAGGGGATACTGCTGGCTGCTGAGCTGGCTGTTGAGCGTCTTCATCTTGCCCATCGAGACGTAGACAATAATGGAGCTCAACACCATCAAGAGCAGCAGCAAGCCAAAGCCTACGGCCAGTTGTGTACCAATCGAAAGTCTCAGTTTCATTGCATCTCCACCTTCCCCCTATCGGCCGAAAAGGCCACAAACTGCAGCAGGAAACTCCGGATTGCGGATTTTCAATGCGGCCCCCATAAATCCGGGCTTCTCCAGGCAGCAACTTGCAGAAGGTGCGCCAAAAGTATCACACCTGCCGCGCTCAACCTGCGAAAAATTTTGTGTGAATAAGGGAAACAGCCGCCACCCCTACCGCCCGGACGCAGCCGGCAGACCGGAGCCAGGACAGGAAGTGCCGCCAAGCACAGCGTCAGGCAGAGGCAGCGGCCGTACCGCCTCCTCGGCTTGCACTTAGGCCAACAAGCGTTCCCAACCCAGCCGCTCCACCATCGCGGTCGCCAACTCCAGCGGGCTGGGAGGCTGTCGCAGCCGCCGCCGCAGACGCGCCACGACAAGTGGCGAGGGCGGCGCGGGAGCGATCATGCGCCGGGTGCAGGGCCAGCTTCGCTTACGCGGCACACCGCCATGCGATGTGATGGGCTTCAAGCGCATGTCTTTCCTATCGACACGTCCTGAGTAAACTTTAATGACTACTGCCAAGGGCTATTTGCGCCCGCAGACCGGATGCAGCCAGGAGATGGAGGATCGGCAAAAGAGAAGGCGGGAGGCCAGTTAGCGGTCCAGGTGCAGACCAATCCAGAGCGGGTGGCCGTCAAAACTGAGGCAAACCTCTACACGCTCACCGTCCGCCAGGGAATGCATCTGGTAGTGCTTCCCTGTTATGACCGACGGAACCGACAGCATGCAGCCCTCGGCCAGGCCGGGAATTTTCGTTTTGAAGTTTCCCGCCACCATGTTGCAGATTTCAGCAATGGCGTCGCGGATGGTGTACTCGGCCGCACCCACTTCGGAGCCGAGCATTTTGGCGGCCATGCAGCCCGCAGTCTCGGCCGTACAACGCAGGCTCAAAACCCCGCACAAGCGTCCCGCCAAACCCACCATTGCTGTGCAGTGAGCGGTCAGGGGGACTTCGACTTCACCCATCTGGGTCAGTTCGGTGCCGAGCATCACCTCGAAGACTTCGCGGGCGGAGGTCTCCAGAAGCAGCACCCAGCCCTCGCTGGGCTGAATGCGGCTATACATGTTGAAGTCCAGGGCAGGGTCCATGGTGATCAGCCCTCCAGCAGAGGCGCGACGTGGTCCTTGATCTGATCTGGCGTGAAAGGCTTGCGGATGTAACCGCGAGCGCCACAAGAGAGCGCTTCGACCACACGGGATTCACTGGCTTCGGTGGTGATCATCACGACGGGTACTCCGCGGGCAGCTTCCATGGCGGCCAGCTGACGAACCAACTCCAGTCCATCCATCGCGGGCATGTTGATGTCGGTCAGGATGAGGTCGATACTGTTTTGCCGCACCATGGAAAGGGCTTCGATGCCATTGTTGGCCTCCAGCACCTCGCCCAGGTCGAGTCCAGCCTGCCGCAGCGAGCGCTCGACAATTTTGCGCATTACGGCGGAATCATCCACGATCAGCACACGCTTTTTCGCCATTCACATCTCCCGTTCCAGTTCACTGCCGGGCGCCTCGTGCCATCGCCGCCGCGGTAACCCGCTGCGGCACAATATATACCAGATCGTTTTCCAGCGCCTCGATCAGGTGCAGGCGAGCATCCTTGTCCAGTTGCGGGAAGCACAAGGAAAGCCACTCCCGCAGGGCGCCGTCGGGGCCAACCGCGGTGGCGGGCGCAACGCCCGTCATAGCGGCCGCCAATTTTCCGGCGAAGACTACTACCCCAAGCAAATGCCGGTCGGCAACCCCGGCCCCCGGTTGGTGCTGCCATTCTAGCACCTCCACCAAGTCCGCCGGGAAGCCCCAAGCCTCGGCCAGCCAGCGGCCGAACTGGCAATGATCGATGCCATAGAGTTGCCGCTCACAGTCGACGCTCCGTCCATCGCCGTCCTGCAATTCGCCACTTAGACAAATCAAGGCCACATCTCTGAGCAGCGCCGCCACATAAGCGCGTTCCGGCATGCCATAACCGCTCAGGCGCGCCACACGTTCCGCCACGCGCGCAAACCCAAGCGCCTGCTCCATCCATCGCGGGGCCAGCGTTTCACAGTGCTGCAGCCAGAACCCGATCGCGACACTGCGCAGCCGTTCCGGCCCGAGCAGGATCACGGCATCCTCCAGCGAGGGACGCCGGTCCTCAACCTGCTCGGCGAAAATGCCACAGACCTGCCGTAGATGCCGCGCCAGCCCCAAGTCAGACTCAATGGCCTGACTCAAGGCCCCCAAGTCAATGGGCGTGCGCCCCAATTGCCGGTTCAGTTCCTTAACGCGTTCCGGCAGGCAGGCTAAGCCCTGGTCGAGCCAACGCAACAGATTGCCTCGCCCTGCGCTACTGCCGTTAGCGGCACCGGATTGGGGAACGTGCGCACTCATCGCGACCTCTACTTCATCGACGAATGCAGCCACCCACTTTAGCGCTTCATAAGAATGGCTCCCGTAGCGCGGCCAAGGAACCCCAGCCCCCACCCCACCCCACGCCGCGCGGCGCGGCGCGGGGACCCCGGCCCCACCCCACGCCGCGCGGCGCGGCGTGGGGACCCCGGCCGAAGCGCACGGATGGTGGCCGCGCTTACCAGTCACCAGCGGTGCGGGATCTAAACGGCAACCCCGAACTTTTGCCACTTCGGCCTGCGATTTCGAACTCGAAATCAGTTCGACTCGACCTGGCTGGTTGCAATGCAGACTCCACGCAGCGCGGCAAAGCGGTTCGTTAAAACGCCTGCGCCAGAACAACTTAGCGGCGGCTGCCAGCTTTGAGCGGCACGCCGCGTCACAACGAAAGTGGACCGGCGCAGGCCCGCAGCAGAGCTAGACGGGCTTAGGAAAGCTGGCCAGATCATGCTCTTTCACCGTCGCCGCTCCGGAGTCTTCGCGGGCTCCGGCAAAGTAAAAACCGCGTTCGCCTCGCGAGTTCACCTTCAAAGATGCGGCCTGCCTTTGTCAGTTAGTCGGAAGGGCGTAGAAAGCGGCACGGCCACTTCTATTGCTTCGGTGTCCGGCCGACGCTCGCCGATGATGGCCCTGCTTTACTAGTGGCCAGCGGTGCGGGACCTCAACGGCAACCTTGAACCTTTGCCACTAGTTCGGCCTGCGATTTCGAGCTCGAAATCGGTTCGACTCGGCCCTGGCTCGTGTTGCGCGCGGGTTGCACAGTCATTCTTGAGAATGCGGGATGGCGCAAATCCGGCGCCGCCGCTAGCGGCGATTCTGGTCACCAAAATAAGGCCGCTCATCACTCTGTTGACCGGTTCAGCGCCGCCCAGGAAGACACAGAGTCCAACCAGCAACGAAGCTGCTTATCGGCTGTTATGACCACAATGAAGCGTCGCGCCCACTAAGCGCCGGAGCGGCGGCAGTTTCGTGCTGGATTCTAACTTCCGATTGAGCGTATAATTTTGGCAATCCGCAAGATTAGTAAATTAGCGGAGCATACTTCGAGGAGAACAATGTCGAACATAGCGAAAGTAATTCAGGAGCTGGAAGCGGAGCAGCAACGGATTGAATCCGCGCTGCGCGTCCTTCGTGGCCTGGACTCGGGATCGGGCAGTGCTCCGGTCCGCGCCACCTCTTCCGCCTCCGGCGCTGCTTCCAAGGGCCGTGGCGCCCGCAAGATTTCCGCTGAGGGGCGGAGACGCATTGCCGAAGCGCAAAAGCGCCGCTGGGCCAAGGTTCGGGCCGCTCGTCAGGCCAAACGCTAGTTTCTTGCGCTAACCCACCGCCTCGGCCTTCAGCCAACCCGAGGCGGTTTTTCTTTTGCGAAACCCTTGCCCCACCCACCCATTTCCCTTCCGCCCGCCAGCGCGATCATTTTCGATTTGGACGGGGTGCTTGCCGACAGCAACCGCCTGCATATAAAAGCGTGGCGGCAGACCCTGGCCGGCCTGGGACTGAATTACAGCGACGCCGGGATTCAGGCTTTGATTGCGGGCCGCCGCAATCCGGAAATCGTGCTTCAAATACAGCCAGGGTTGACTTTGCCGCAAGCGGAAACACTCGCCCGCGGCAAGGAAGAGAGGTTTCGCCTGCTGGCCGCCGCGGAACTCTCAGCCGTTAAAGGTGCGCTGGACTTTCTGCGCGCCTTGCGGCACGCTCTCATACCGTGTGCCGTGGCCACCTCCGCCCCGCGGGAAAACTGCCTGCAGATGCTGGCTCAGTTACAAATGCTGGAACTCGTGCAGGCAACCGTGACTGAAGAAGACGTGCGCAAAGGCAAGCCCGACCCGGAGGTGTTTCTGTTGGCGGCAGCCAGGCTTGGAGTGGCGCCGCGGGAGTGCATAGTTTTTGAGGACGCCGCGGCGGGGGTTCGCGCCGCCCGGGCTGCCGGTATGCGGTGCATTGGAATTGCCGGGGCCAGCAGCGCCGCTGACCTGAGCGCCTGCGGTGCGGAAACGGTTCTATCGGATTTTGAAGAACTGTCCCATGGACAACTCCGTATAGATCCGAAGGTCTCTTATTAGCAGCCCGGAGGCGGCACGGCCGCTTTTATTCCACCTGCTCCGGTGTCCGGACCCTCCCCATGCCGCGCGACGCGGCATGGAGACCCCGGCCGAAGCTCAGGGATGGCGGCCGCCTTTTACTAGTCGCCAGCGGTGCGGGACCTGAACGGCAACCTTGGACCTTCGCGACGGCTCCGGCCTGCGATTTCGAATCCAGGAGACCGTTAAAGGCTCTCTAAATCAGTTCGACTCGGCCCTGGCTCGTGGTGACCGCACTCTTTTTATGCGTCTGTTCTGCGCTCTGGATATTCCCGCGGACGCTCTGTCGCGATTACAGACGGTCCTGCAACCGCTGCGCACACAGGCGCCACTGGCGCGCTGGACCGGCCCTTTAGACACCCACGTCACTTTGAAATTCATCGGTGAGTTTCCCGAGACCCGGCTGCCGGAAATCCCGCCATTGTTGCGGCGGATTCAAGCGGAACCCTTCCTGGTGCGCACCGGCCAGCTGGCAATCACTCCCTCCGGAAGGCAGGCGCGAGTTCTCTGGCTTGAAGTCGAAACTTCCCCGGCCCTGGCGGAGCTGGCCGCCCGCATTGAACGTCAGTTAGAGGCGGTGGGGATCCCAGCCGAAAGCCGCGACTTCCGCCCGCATATCACTCTGGCGCGCAGCAACCAAATGGGACTCTTGCGGACGCTCCCGCTCGCCGGCCCTGAGCCGCTGTGCTGGACGGCGGGCGCCTACCACCTCTACGAAAGCAAGCTCTCGCCCAAAGGCGCGCACTATCGCAGGCTCCAAACTTTTCCCTTGTAAAGATAAGTTTTTTAGCGCGGCGAACGGTCTTTGGGGAGGCACTCCCGCTCGGCCTCAAACAGCTCGTCGAGCCGCTCACGCCGCCTGATGAGCCGCGGCTTGCCTCCCTTGAGCAAAACCTCGGCAACGCGCGGTCGGCTGTTGTAATTTGAGGCAATCGAAAACCCGTAGGCGCCCGCATCCAGGATCGCCAGCAGATCGCCGCTCTGCACCCTGGACAACTTACGTTCCCGCGCAAAGGCGTCGGAACTCTCACAGATGGGTCCCACGACATCCACTGTCAGGCTGCCCTTGCGGCGCTGCACCGGCGCTATCTCATGGTGCGCGGAGTAGAGCACGGGCCGGATGAGATCATTGAAGCCCGCATCCGCAATCACAAAATGCCGCTGCTCATTGTCTTTCACGTACAGCACGCGGGTCAGCAGGGCGCCAGCCGACGCCATCAGCCGGCGCCCAGGCTCCAGCAACAGCGTGCACCCCAGATCGCCCAGCGCCTTATGAATAGTGGCCGCGTAGGCGTTCACGGCAGGTGGTTTCTGGCCTTGATGATAGGCGATACCCAAACCGCCGCCCAGGTCGAAATAACGCAGGCCCACGCCATGGGCCCGCAGGGTGCGGATAAACTGAACCATTTTCGCAACCGCTTCACCAAAGGGCGCGGTGTCGAGGATTTGTGAGCCGATATGGAAACTCAGCGCCGCCGCTTCCAGCCAGGGATGGCGGCTGTACTCCCGGTACAGCTTCTCCGCCGCCGCCGCCGTGACCCCGAACTTGTGCCGGTGCAGGCCGGTCGCGATATAGGGATGAGTGGACGCCTCCACGTCGGGATTCACACGAATGCCGAAACGAGCACGCACCCGCTTGCGCCGTGCCCGCTCCGCCAGCAGTTTCAGCTCTGGCGCCGATTCGACATTAAACAACAAAATGCCCGCATCGAGTGCCGCATCCATTTCTTCCGCCGTCTTGCCCACACCGGAAAAAACCACTTTGCCGGCATCTCCACCCGCGGCGAGCACGCGTTGCAGTTCTCCGCCGGAGACAATATCAAAGCCGGAGCCCAGGTGCGCCAGACCGTGCAGCAAGCTCAAATTGCCATTCGCCTTCACCGAAGCGCAGATCAGGTGCGGCCTCGCGGCGAAAGCCTGCCGGTACTGGGCGAAGCTGGCGGCGATGGTTTCCCAGTGATAAACGTAAAGCGGCGTCCCATAGCGCCGGGCCAAGGGCTCCAGCGCGACGCCAGCGCATTTCAACTCGGCGCCTTCGTATTGAAAGGGGCGGCGGATTGGCGAAAGTGCGGAGGAGCGCGACCCGTCGCGCCGGTTCGTTTTTTTGGATGAACTCAAGGTTGTTGGATCCGGACGTTGAGGATGAACTTCCAGTTTAGCCCAGCGGCGAAACGCGAAGCTTAACGCGCGCGCAGGACCACCACGGTGCGGTCGTCGGCCGCCGGCCGGTGCTCGCCAAAATGCGCCACATCGGCAAAGAGCAGATCCAGCAGTACCGCAAGCGGTTGCTGCTGTGCCTCGCGCAGAAGCCGTTCCAGCCGGGTGCGCCCGTATTCTTCACCTTTACCGTTTTGCGTTTCCGTGATTCCGTCACTGACCATGACCAGCAGGTCACCCGGCTGCAGCGCCACCGTCGCCTCGTCATAACCCGCGGCGGGCAGCATCCCCAGCGGCAGGCCGGCCACACGTACCTGGTGCGTGCCCGCCGCCGAACAATGAATGGGATAGGGCAGGCCGGAATTGGATAACACCAGCTTACGGCTGCGCTCATGCCAAATCCCGAGCAACAAGGTCATGAACTGGCTTTCAATGCGCCGCTCCAGCAATGCCTGGTTCAGCGCCTGCAGCACCGCCCCCGGACTTTGGATCTCCTGTTGCGAGCGCAGCAGTCCGCTGAACATGGCGCCGTACAATGCGGCGCCCGCTCCCTTGCCGGAGACATCCCCCAGAGCGATACCCAAGCGCTGCGACTTGTAGGGCAGGTAATCGTAAAGATCGCCTCCCAGCTCACGCGCCGGAACCGTGCGCGCCGCCAAATCGAGACCGGGCATTCTCGGCGCCGAAGCAGGCAATAATTCTTTCTGCACCGCCTGCGCCAGCTTCATCTCCCGTTCCATGCGGCTTTCCGCCAAGCGTACCCGCTCATAAAGCCGGGCATTCGCAATCGCAATCGCCATCTGGCTCGCCAGGGTGGAGAGTGTGCGCACGTGCCGCTCGGTGTAGTAGCCCTTGCGGGTGTGCTCAAGATCGATAACCCCGATCACCTCATCCTTGTAGAGCAGAGGAATCACCAGTTCGGAGCGAATCTCCGGATTCAGCGCCACATAGCGGACATCCTCGCGCACATCCTTGACCACGACCGCTTTGCGTTCGGTGGCCGCCGCTCCCACCAAACCCTTGTCCAGCGGGATGTCGTGTTTGATCTGAATGTTCTCGCCCAGCCGCACCGACGCCCGGTGTTCCAGCTTGTTGGTGCGGCGGTTCAACAGAAGCACGCTGAACAGGTGATAGTCGATAACCCGCCGCACCATCTCCGCGGTGCGGGTCAACAGCTCATCCAGGGAAAGAATCGCCGTCATTTCCCGGCTGATATCGTTGAGCAGGGCCAGCGTCTTCTCACGCGCCACCGCGTTGCGGTACAGCTTGGCGTTTTCAATCGCATTGGCGATGCGGCTCGCCACCAGTTCCAGGGCGCGCTGATGTTCTTCCGTAAAGCTGTTCTTGTGCAACGATTGCACATCAATCACCCCGATCACCTGTTTGTTCCAGATGATGGGGACCGCCACTTCACTGCCGATGCCCGGCAAGGCGGGAATATAGCGGGGGTCGGCACTCACGTCGTTGACCCGCACAGTAGCCATGTTCTGCGCCGCCGCCCCGGTCAGACCCTGACCGATGCCCACCCGGACGTTTTCCACCACCTCAGGCAGGTGTCCCACGGCGAAGCGGATGCGCATGTCGGCGCTACGCTCATTGACCAGTAAAATCGCAAAGATCTGGTAATCCAGCACGCGTCGCGTGATGCTGGCCACGCGGCTGAGTATGGTATCCAAATCCAGCGTGCCGCTGACGGCGTCGCTGATGTCCAGCAGGAACTCCGCCAGCCCGGGCGCCCCGAGCGCGGCGGCATGATGCTGGGTCACACCGGTTTGAGACGTATCCGCGGCGGAATGGCGCTCGCTCACTGCCGGCTCCCTCGCGCCTGCTCCACGATGCTCACACCAGCGCTGGTCCCAATGCGATTCGCGCCCGCACGCACCATGGCGAGCAGATCGCTGTAGCTGCGGATTCCGCCCGCGGCCTTCACGCCCGCGTGGGAGCCAACGGCGCGCCGCAAAAGAGTAACGTCCGACCCTGTCGCTCCCTGATGGCTGAATCCCGTGGAAGTCTTAACGAATGCCGCACCGGCGCGCACCGCCAGTTCCGCTCCCATGCGCTTCTGTTCGTCGCTGAGCAGACCGGTTTCCAAGATGACTTTGGTCAAAGCGCCACCAGCCGAGGCCAGCTCCACCACTCCCAGGATGTCGTTGTGAACCCGCGCCCCATCGCCAGCCTTCAATGCGCCCAGGTCCACCACCATATCAATCTCCTGCGCTCCGCAGCGCAAGGCCAGCTCAGTTTCCAAACGCTTTACCGGAGTCATGCTCGCACCCAGCGGAAAACCCACTACCGTGGCCACCCGGACCGGACTGCCATTGAGACGTGCGGCCGCTTCCGCAACCCATACCGGCGCCACGCAGACGGCAAAGAAGCCGTACCGCAAGGCCTCATCACACAATTGGGCAATTTCGCTCCGTGTCGCCTCTGGCCGCAAGAGCGTGTGGTCAATCAGTGAAGGCACCTCGGAAGAGGCTGGATCAGAAACCGCCATGCCGGGGCCTGCCTCCGCGGCTTGCGAAGCAACTCCGTCCACTGGCAACTCAAAGGGAAATTCCGGGGCGCCGTCCATGCGCTCTAGTGTACCGCTGGCGCCTCGCAAGGCGGCACGGCCGCGTGTATTCCACCCGCTTCGGTGTCCGATTTCGAACTCGAAATCAGTTTGACTCGGCCCTGGCTCGTGTGGCGGGTGGTCCGGCTGCTACACCTTCGCAATGGAGCCTCCGAGCCGATACACTCCGGGGAGATTGCGATAGCGCTCCTGAAAGTCCAGGCCGTAACCCACCACAAATTCGTCGGGAATGGTGAAGCCCACGTAATCGGCTTTAAACGGCACCTGCCGCCGCGAGGGCTTGTCGAGCAAGACCGCTGTCCGCAAGGACTTCGGGTGACGTTCCCGCAATAACCGGCAGAGGTAATTCAGCGTGAGACCGGTGTCGAGAATATCCTCCACCACAATCACATGGCGCGAACTGATGTCCTCACTGAGATCTTTTATCAGACGCACTACGCCCGAGCTTCGCGTGCCCTGCCCGTAGCTGGAAGCGGCCAGGAAATCGTAGCTGGCTTCGAGATGCAATGAGCGCGCCAGATCGGCGAGAAAAATCGCCGCCCCCTTCAGCACTCCCACCAGCAGAACCGGCTCGGGCTCATAATCGGCGGAAATCCGCACGCCCATTTCCGCCACGCGCACAGCAATCTGCTGCGCCGTCAGGAGTGGCTCGAGTTCGCTCGCGGCGGTCTCTTCCGGCCCTGTGGAAACCATACGGAATGGTAATACGAAGCCCTCCTTCGGCGGACAAACGAGCAGATGACGTTGCCAGGCTTTCAAGTGCTGTACGGAGCACCAGAGGACAGCTATACTGGCTTGCCATGCTTGATGCCGCCGCGGTTCAGCAGCTCCAGGACGGCGCCGTGTTGCTCACCCCCAACGCGCGCCTGGCGCGAACACGCATGGCCGCCTACGACGCCGCACAACAAGCGCGAGGCCTGCCGTGCTGGCCGACGGCCAGCATCTTGAGCTGGGAGACCTGGCTCGCAGGACTCTGGAACGAATATCTCCAGCCCGCTTACCCTGACGCTCTCCTGCTCAACCCGGCACAGGAGCTATGGCTGTGGGAAGAGGCGGTGGAAGCCAGCGGTCAGCAGCATCCTCTGCTCAACCCGGGGGCCGCGGCTCGAGCTGCTCAGGACACCTGGCGGCTGGCGCGCAACTGGCAAATTCCCCTGCACGGCGACGATTGGGCGCACACCGCCGAAAGCCATTGGTTTCAACACTGGTCCGACCAAGTCAGTGGGCGATGTCGAAGCCAGCGGCTGGCCCGGCTGGAAGACGTCCCCGCACTCCTCTTAAAACGTGGCATTCCAGCCGGGTTGCGCCGGTCCCCGCTGCTGCTCGACGGCTTTTCTGATCCCAGCCCATTGCAGCGCAACTTCTTTTCCAATCTGGAAAAGAGTGACTGCAGCCTGCGCTGGCTTGCCGCGGCGGGTCGTGCCGCCACAACTCAGGTGTTGCCCTGCGAAAATTCCGCGCACGAACTGGAGATGGCCGCGCGCTGGATACGAGTACAACTGGAGGCGGCTCGCACCAGTCAACAGCCGCAGTTGGCGGTGGTGATTCCTGACCTGGCCAGCCGCCATGCCGAAGTCCACAACACGTTCTTGCAAATCCTGCATCCGGAACGAATTGAAGGGGGCGATTCCGGCGAGGGATTGCTCTTTAACCTGTCATCGGGCCCCAGCCTCTCTGAGTGGCCAGTCGTCACGGCGGCGCTGCAAACGTTGCGTTTGATTTTCCGGGGTCTCGATATCAGCGAAGCCAGCTGGCTGCAGTCGCCATTCCTATCCGGCGCCGGCGACCTGCTGCAAGGCGCCGCATTGCACCTTCAATTACTCGACCGCAATTACACTGAAATCACGTTGCGTTCTCTGGCGCAATTTGAAGGACCGCTGGCGCGCGCTGCGCAACAGAGTGCGGCCTCGGGCTGGCCGAAATCGCAATCCTATGCCGCATGGGCACAGGAGTTCGCTCGCCTCTTGCGTTCTTTCGGCTGGCCCGGAGAACGCACGCTCAACAGCGCCGAATTTCAGGCGGTGGAAGCCTGGCATTCCCTGCTCACCGGCTTCCGCACTTTGGACAGGGTGGCGCCGCCCCCCTCCGCTGTGGAGGCTTTGCAGAGACTCCAGTCCATGGCCGCGGAACGCATATTTCAGCCGCGCAGCGCCCCGGCGCCGGTTCAAATTATGGGGCTACTGGAAACCACCGGCCTGTCATTCACTGGCCTGTGGCTGACCGGTCTTGAGGACCGGCAATGGCCGGCTGCTCCTCAACCCAATCCCTTCATCCCGCACGCTCTGCAACGTCAGCACCGGCTGCCACTGTCCAGCGCGGAAATTGCCACCGCCTTTTCGGAACGCATGCTGCGCGAGTTGCGCCATGCGGCGCCTCAGGTTGTCTTCAGTTATCCGCGCCGGGAAGGCGATTTGGAGCTGCGGCCCAGCAGCTTGATTCTGGATTTTCCAGGCGCTCCGCGTGAACTTACCGGGCCACCGGCGCTGGCTCGCGCCCAGCAGATTCAGCCGGCCGGAGAACTGGAACAGCTCGACGACCACCAAGCACCGCCCGTTGCGCCCGGCGAGCGCGGCACGCGCGGCAGCCAACTGCTTACGTTGCAGGCGGCTTGCCCATTCAAAGCGTTTGCCATAGTACGGCTGGGCGCCACGCTGATGCCGGAGAGCAGCCCCGGCATTCCCGCTGACCGGCGCGGACGCATTCTTCACAGCGCCCTGCATCACCTTTGGGCACAACTAGGAGGCTCCGCTCGATTGGCCGAACTGACGGCAACCCAGCAAAAAGAACTGATTGAGCAGGCCATCAGCGTCGCTCTCGATAAAGAGTCACCGCAACTGCGGGGAACGCGGCTGCTGCAACTGGAGGGCCGCCGCTTAGGCCGCTTGCTTGAAGAATGGATCGCGTTGGAACGCAGCCGGGTCCTGCCCTTCACCATTGAGCGGCAAGAGTACGACACCAACGTCCAGTTCGCGGGACTCAGTCTGGACTTGCGCCTGGACCGCGTGGATCATGTTCGCCTTGAGCTGTCCCCGGGAGAGAGCCGGGAAGCGCCGCTGGTGATTGACTATAAGTCCAGCGACCACTCGCCCGCGCTGTGGCAATCCAACCGCCCATCCGACGCGCAGCTTCCCCTCTACGCCATAACCCTTAAGGAGGCGCCCGCCGGAGTGGCGTTTGCGGTCCTGGCGGCCGGCAAGCTGCGCTTCGCCGGCCTCACCCGCGAAAACAACGTGCTTCCCGGTTGCAATGCAAGCAAAGACTGGCAAGCGCAGTTGCAAGAGTGGGCGCGGGATCTCGCCGCCCTCGCCCAGAACTTCATCGATGGCAACGCGCTCGTGGACCCACGCGACGGACAAATCACCTGCGATCAATGTCATCTGCAAACGCTCTGCCGCGTGGAGGACGAATCCGGTTTGGACCAGGGGCAGGACGAAATCGACGAGGAGTTCATGGCGTGAGCGCCCCCCTGGCAGACGCGAAAGCCCGGCAGCGCGCCCTCGACCCGGGTGCCTCGTTCATCGTACAGGCGCCCGCAGGTTCCGGAAAGACCGCGCTATTGATTCAACGATTGCTGGTGCTGCTCGCCACGGTCCAGGAACCGGAATCCGTTGTGGCCATTACCTTCACCCGCAAAGCCGCCGGCGAGATGCGCTCGCGGCTGTTGCAAGCCCTAGCCGACGCAAGCGAGGCAGAACCCGCGGAGTCTTTCAGGAAGGAAACCTGGAAACTGGCTCAGGCGGTGCTGCGCCAGGATCAGGCGTGCGGCTGGAACCTGCTGCGCAATCCCAACCGGCTGCGGATTCAAACCATCGACAGCTTTTGCGCCACGCTGGTGACGCGCATGCCCTGGCTAGCGCGGCTGGGTGCACCGCTGCGGACCACCGACGATCCCGAGCCCCTCTACCGCGAAGCGGCACGCGCCACTCTGCGCCTGTTGGAAGGCGGCGAACTGCGGCCAGGCACACTGGCCAGCAACATTGCCACCTTGTTGCTGCACCTCGACAACAACGTGGGATTCGCCGAGGAACTGCTGGTCAACATGCTGGCGCGCCGCGATCAGTGGTTGCGCCACATCATCGGCGAAGATCCGAGCAGCCTGCGCGAACTGCTGGAAACAGCCATGCAGTCCTGCATCGAAGACGAACTGCTGCGCGCGCAAGCTCACCTGCCCTCAGCGGAAGACTGCCGCGAACTGCTGGCATTGCTGCGCTTCGCAGGTAAAAATCTGGGCCAATTGCCAAAGCTGCACAGCGGCATGGAACTGGTGGCGGCCTGCTCCTCCCTGCCGCAATTGCCCCCTCCTCGCTGGGAAGCGCTCGATGACTGGCTCGCGATCAGCCATTTACTCCTTGTCAAGGCTGGAACCGTGCGCCGAAGCCTCACTGTCAACTGCGGGTTCCCTAAGGAGGAAAAGAACTGGAAGCAACGCTTCCTCGGCTTGGTGGATCGCCTCGATGCCGAATTCACCGCAAGCCTGGAGGCGCTGCGCGTGTTGCCGGCGGCCCACTTTCCGGAAGAACAATGGCAAGTGCTGCGGGCTCTTTTGGAAGTGCTCCGGCGCGCGGTCGCCGAGCTGCAACTGGTGTTTCAGTCCTCGGGAATTGCCGACTTCAGCGAAATAGCCGTGCGCGCCTGCACCGCCCTCAGCGACCAGGCGGCGCCCTCGCAATTGGCCTACTCCCTGGATGGCCGCATCCAGCATCTGCTGGTCGACGAGTTTCAGGATACCTCCTACTCCCAATACCAACTGCTTCGCGCTCTCACCAGCGAGTGGGCGCCCGGAGACGGCCGCACACTGTTTCTCGTGGGCGACCCCATGCAGTCGATTTACCGCTTCCGGGAGGCCAACGTCGCTTTGTTTTTGAAAACGCGGCGTGAGGGACTCGGCAATCTGCCGCTGCAATCCCTGCAGCTCACCGTAAACTTCCGCTCCCAACCCGCATTGCTCGCCTGGTTCAACCAACAGTTCCCCAAGGTCTTTCCCTGCCAGGAAGATTTGTCGACGGGAGCGGTCGCCTTCACGCCCTGTGCAGTTCCTCCCGGACCGACCGGCGAGAATGGCCCGGCCGTTGAGATCCATACGTTTTTGGACGGCCGGAACGCTGCCGGCGCTGACGAGGCCGCAACGATTCTCAGCGTGGTAGGCCAGGAGCGGGCGAAGCGCGCTGCCGCCTCAATTGCCATCCTGGTCCGTTCGCGCGCTCACGCACGAGCGGCCATCGAGGTGCTGAGCGCCAACGGCATCCCCGTGCAGGCCGTCGCCATGGATAGCCTGGAGAGCCGTCCGGTGGTCCGCGATCTGACCGCGCTGACGCGCGCCTTGCTGCACTCGTTGGATAACGTTGCGTGGATGGCGGTGCTTCGCGCTCCCTGGTGCGGCTTCACGCTTGCCGACCTTCTGCTGTTAGGCGCCCGCGCCCGCAACAGCTCGATCTGGAGCGAACTGCAAGACGCACAACTACCGGGCCGCCTCAGCCCCCCGGTACGGCCCGCCTTGACACGCCTGCTGAAATCTTTTGCCGCGGTTTTTGAGCTGCGCGACCGCCTGCCGCTTGCGTTGGCCGTCGAGCGCCTCTGGTGCCGTCTTGGGGGACCTGCGTGCGTGGCGGAGAACGAATTGCCTGATGCGCGCACCTTCCTGGACCTGTTGCGCGAGCTTGCCTCCGGCTGGTCATTGGACCTCGGCAATCTGCAACGCCGGCTTGAAAAACTATTTGCGTCCCCGCTACCCGCTGAAAACCCCGTTCAGGTGATGACCGTGCACAACGCAAAGGGCCTGGAATTCGACGTTGTGCTGCTGCCCGGCCTGGGACGCAAGCCACGCAACGACGAAAAGCCACTGCTGATTTGGGAAGAATCCAGCGCCGCGCATCGCCTTGAGCCGCGGCTTCTGCTCAGTCCAATTCATCCCAAAGGCGCCACCAGCGACAAGACCTTCGATTACCTGTGGCGCCGCCGCGCTCAGGGACAGGAACTCGAAGCGGGACGCTTGCTCTATGTCGCCGCCACCCGCGCTCGCCACGCCCTGCACCTGTTCGCCTCCGCTCGGGTGAATAGCCAAGGGGAGGTTGTGGTACACGCGCGTAGCCACGCCGAACGCCTCTGGGACCTGCTGCAGCCTCATTTCCAGCTGCAACTCAAGGCCGCTTCTCAATCCGCAGCCATGGCGAGCGATGAGCGAATCGCAGCGCAATCCACCCCGGGCATTGTGCGGACGCGGCCTTTGGTGCGGCTGGCGGCCCATTGGCAGGCGCCTCCCGTACGCGGCGCCATCGCATGGCATCTACCGCCTCCTGCCCCCTCCACCGCTGCACCAATCACCTTCGATTGGGCTGGAGAACTGCTGCGTCAGGTTGGCAGCGCCGTCCACCAGATACTGCATGCCTGGACCCGCAGCCAGCAATTTGCGCTCGACTCCGCTCAAATCACCGCCGCCCTGCACACACAGGGAGTCCTCCCGGCCGAGATGGAGGAGGCCGTGCGCCGCACGCGCGCCGCACTGGAGGGCGTACTCGCCGACGAGCGCGGCCGCTGGATCCTCAAGGCTCGCCCCCAGCATGCCAGTGAACTCGCACTCACCGCCGTACTGGATGGTCAACTCCGTAAGGCGGTACTGGATCGCAGCTTCGTGGAAGACAACGTCTGCTGGGTAATCGACTACAAAACCAGTACCCACCAGGGCGCCGGGCTGCAGGCGTTTCTTGAAAACGAAGCCCGCCGCTACGCACCCCAATTAGCCACCTACGCCGCCATCATGCAACTGCGGCAGCGGTTCCCAGTCCGCACCGCACTGTATTTCCCGCTGCTCGGCGCATGGATCGAACTGCCCGTGCCCATGGCAGCCGGAGCCCAAGCCGCGGAAGCGTCCAACTCTCCTGCGTAAGAGCGTTCAACTCCCCTGGTCAGTGAGCTCTTTTGTCCCCCTCAGGGCAGCGCCACAGTGGCGCCTGCAGCCTCTCAGCACTTCCACACAACCCCGCCGCGGCCCCGCTCCTCTAGTTCTTATGACAAGCACTTAACAGAGGAGCGGCCATGAATTGGAAACACCTGCTCCAGGGACGCTGGATGAAGCACCCACTGCATCCCGCCCTGATTCACCTTCCCCTTGGCGCGTGGCTCACCAGCGGCATCCTCGACCTGCTCTCCGTTGCCGCTCCCAGCGAGGAACTGCAACGGGCGGCCGGCTATGCCAATCTGGTGGCGCTTACCGCTGCTATTCCCGCTGTCGCATCCGGTTTGGCCGATTACGTCGATATCGACGATCGTTCCACCTTCAATTGGGCCACCGTTCATCTCGGCTTGAATGTCGCAGTCGCGGGACTGAGCGCGGTGAGCGCCAAATTGCGCAGCGACAACAAGTGGGCCGAACGGCCATCCAAAGAACTGGCCGCTACCCAGGCCGCGCTGCAAGCCCTGCTGCTGACCTCCGGCTACATTGGAGGCTCGCTCGTCTATCAAAACGGCATGCGCGTTGGCCCGCTGGAGCCCCCGCAGCAGGAGATTGAGTCCAAACCTACCCAACTCGAGATTCGTGTGGCCGAGGCGAAACGCGGCGCCCGCAAACTGAAAGAGAAAATCGGCTAGCCGCGCAATATAGAGGTCGCCCGCGGGTGTCGAAGCGCCCCGCCTGCAGGGGCGGGCGCTTCCCGATTGCCGTTGCTCTACATCTTCAGCCCGCCGCTCCCGCCATCCACTCTCCACTATTTTGAAACCCTCGCGCCTGCCCGTACTCTCATGAAACGCAGGCGGCACGGTCGCTTTTATCCCACCCGCTTCGGTATCCGGCCCCACCCGGCCGAAGCTCACGGACGGTGGCCGTGCTTAACTACGTGCTTAACTAGTCGCCAGCGGTGCGGGACCTTAAAGGCAAATCCGGACCCTTGCTATCGCTTCGGCCTGTGATTTCGAACTCGAATGAAGTTGGATTCGGCGCTGGCTCGTCATTTAGTAGACCGCCTCAGCAGTGCCAAAGCGAGGGACCATGCTCATCCGCGGCAAGCACCCCAATCAACCCGCCTCCTCGGAAATCACGAGTGAGACCGCCTACCGCCAGTCGCAAAGCTCCGAGGCCCGCCTCTCGCGCCGCCGCTTACTGGGCGCGGGCCTGGCGGTTGCCGCAACCGCCGCACTGGGTGAAGGCCTGTTTGAAACCCTGAACCCTTCCGCCCGCGTCCGCGCCGATAACCGCATTCCCAATGTCCGTCCCGGTCCCTACCGCACCAGCGAGACGGAGACCCCGTTCAAGGACATCACCACTTACAACAACTTCTATGAATTCGGTACCGGCAAGTCCGACCCCGCGAAAAACGCCTGGCGCCTGAAGCCCCGCCCGTGGGCCGTGCACATCGAAGGCCTGGTGAAGAAGCCCCGCACCATCGATATCGACGCCCTCATGCGCCTGCACCCCATTGAGGAGCGCATCTATCGCCATCGATGCGTGGAGGGCTGGTCGATGGTGATGCCGCTGGACGGCTTCTCGCTCTCGGAGCTTATCAAGTACGCCCAGCCCCTGGGCAAAGCCAAGTACATCCAGTTCATTACGCTCGAAGATCCCCGCCAGCTCCCCGGCGAAAGCAACCATCTGCTGCAGTGGCCCTACAGTGAAGGCTTGCGCATGGACGAAGCCATGCACCCCCTCGCCATGCTGGTCTTTGGCCTCTACGGCCAGTATCTTCCCAATCAGAATGGTGCGCCAATGCGCCTGCATGTGCCCTGGAAGTACGGCTACAAGTCCGCCAAGACCATATCACGCATCCGCTTTGTCGACCGCCAGCCACCTACCACCTGGAACCTTTACGCACCGAATGAGTATGGCTTCTATTCCAACGTCAACCCCGATGTGGATACAGTCCCCTGGAGCCAGCGCACGGAGCGGCGCATTACCGGCAACTTCTTCGCCGACCTGCACCGCATTCCCACCCGGCTGTTTAACGGCTATAACGAGGTCGCCAGCCTGTACGCCGGCATGGACCTACGCAAATTCCACTGAGGAGAATCGGACCTGATGCGCCACCGTTCCCTGATCGCCATCAAAACAGCCCTCTGGATTGGCGTGCTGGCCCCCATTCCCTGGGAGGTGTGGCTGGCCGTGACCAACAATCTTGGCGCCAATCCGCAACGCGCGCTGGAACACTTTACCGGCAGCGGCATCCTTTACCTGCTCTTCGCCACCCTGGCCATCACCCCGCTGCGCCGCCTGACCGGCTGGAACGACCTGATCCGCTTCCGCCGCCTCTTGGGCCTGTTTGCCTTTTTTTACGGCTGTCTGCACCTGCTGACCTACGTCTGGTTTGACCAGGACTTCAACGGCCCCGCGATTGTGCACGACGTTGAGAAGCATCACTTCATCCTGGTGGGATTGCTCGGCTGGACGCTGCTGATCCCGCTGGCGATGACCTCCACCAACGGCTGGATCCGCCGCCTCGGCGGCCGGCGCTGGGCTCTGCTGCACCGCCTGGTCTACGCCGCGCTCGCTCTCGGCATCGTGCACTATTACTGGATGCAGAAGGCCGACCACAGCGCACCCATCCTCGCCGCCTTGGGGTTGGCCCTGCTGCTCGCCGCCCGCCCCGCCACCGCATGGCTGCAGACGCGGCGCAAAGCGCAATCGCTAAAGAACACTCCGGCTCTGGCTGAAATCGATACCGGCCGTTAGCAGATCGTGGCAACCAACGAAAAGACACGCCCGGAGCGCTGAATCAGCAATCAAAACGCCCCGCCGGGGAGGGTGCTATCCTAGTCATTTCGTATCCTCCTCAAAGTCCGTTGCCGACCGCCTCCGCGAGCGCGCAACGGATGTCCGCAGGACAGAAATGATTCTCGTTACCGGCGGCGCCGGCTTCATTGGCGCCAATTTCGTTCAAGACTGGCTGCGGACAGGCCCCGAGCCCGTCCTCAACCTCGACAAGCTCACCTACGCGGGCAACCTGCAGAACTTGCACGGCCTCCCGCCGGATCGCCACATCTTTGTGCGCGGCGATATCGGCGATGAAGGGCTGGTGGCCGAACTGCTCCGCCGCCACTCCGTGCGCGCCGTGGTCAACTTCGCCGCTGAGTCCCACGTGGACCGCTCCATCCACGGCCCGGAAGACTTCATTCAGACCAACGTGGTCGGAACCTTCCGCCTTCTGCAGGCTGTCCGGCAGTACTGGAGTTCCTTGCCCGAGCCAACCAGATCCCAATTCCGTTTCCTGCATGTTTCGACTGACGAGGTCTACGGTTCGCTCGGTCCTGATGATCCGCCTTTCCGCGAGACCAATCGCTACGAACCCAACAGCCCGTATTCGGCCAGCAAGGCCGGCTCCGATCATCTGGTGCGCGCTTACCACCACACCTACGGCCTTCCGGTACTCACCACCAACTGCTCCAACAACTATGGCCCGTTCCAGTTCCCGGAAAAACTGATTCCCCTGGTCATCCATCGCGCCGTGAACGGTCAGCCCTTACCCATCTACGGTGATGGCAAAAACGTGCGCGACTGGCTCTACGTCGGCGATCACTGCGCCGCCATCAGGATGGTTTTGAGCGGCGGCCGGGTGGGGGAGACCTACAACATCGGCGCCGGTACGGAACGGAGCAATATCGAGCTGGTCGAAAGTCTTTGTGCAATCCTTGATGAGCAAAAACCGCGGCCCGACGGCCAAACATACCGCCAGCAGATTTCTTTCGTTGCCGATCGCCCCGGCCATGACCGCCGCTATGCCATCGACAGCTCAAAACTCGTCAGAGAACTAAACTGGCGGCCCCGCGAAACTTTTCAGTCTGGCCTGCGCAAGACGGTAAACTGGTACCTCGAAAATAAGAGCTGGGTCAACAACGAGGTAGCATCCGGCGCCTACCGGACGTGGATCGAGCGCCAGTACGGCGCCTCTTAGGCGGCAACTGCTCAGGGCGCCCTTCTGCAGGTCCGCAGATAGAGCGCGACCCTGGTTCCGGAGGCGGAACGGCCGTTTTTATTCCACCCGCTTCGGCCTCCGGCCGAAGCTCACGACCGGCCGAAGCTCACGAATGGTGGCCGGGCTTTACTAGTCGCCAGCGGTGCGGAACCTTGAAGGCAACCCCGGACCTTTGCTAGCGCTTCGGCCTGCGATTTCGAACTCGAAAGCAGTTCGACTCGGCCCTGGCTCGTAAGGAGAGTGTGTGAATCGCAAAGGCATTATTTTGGCGGGCGGTGCCGGCACCCGCCTCCATCCCGCTACGATCGCCATCTCGAAACAGCTCCTCCCGGTCTTCGACAAGCCCATGATTTATTACCCGCTCAGTACTCTCATGCTGGCGGGTATTCGCGAGGTCCTGGTCATCTCCACACCGCAGGACACACCTCGCTTCCAGCAGCTCCTGTCGGACGGCACACAGTGGGGAATGTTCATTTCCTACGCAGTGCAGCCGCGCCCAGAGGGCCTGGCGCAAGCTTTGATCATAGCCCGCGAATTCCTCGCCGGAGCGCCTTGCGCGCTGGCCCTTGGCGACAACCTTTTTTACGGCCACGAACTATCGGCCTTGCTGGTCCGCGCGGCGGCCAGAACCGAGGGCGCCACTATCTTCGCCTACCATGTCGATACTCCTCAGCGCTATGGCGTGGTTTGTTTTGACGCCGCGGGTAACGCCGCCAGCATTGAAGAGAAGCCCGCTCAACCGCGCTCTCCCTTTGCCGTCACGGGCCTCTATTTTTATGACGGCGCCGCTCCTGAGCTGGCCACACAGTTGAACCCTTCGCCCCGCGGGGAGTTGGAAATCACCGACCTGAACCGCCTCTACCTGCAACGGCACAAGCTCACCGTTGAAATCATGGGCCGCGGCTTTGCCTGGCTCGACACCGGCACGCACGAATCGCTGCTGCAGGCTGGGCAGTTCATTGCCACTCTTGAACAGCGTCAGGGGCAGAAGATCGCCTGCCCGGAGGAGATTGCCTTTCGCCAGGGATGGATTGACGTGCCCCAATTGGCCGCCTTGGCTGCCAGCCTGGCCAACAACAGCTACGGAAAGTACCTCACCCAACTTCTCAACGAAGGGAAAGATCGTTGAAATTTCATCAACTCTCAATTCCTGGCCTGCTCCTGCTGGAACCGGAAGTTTTTCACGACGAACGCGGATTTTTGATGGTGAGCTATAACCAACAAGCCTTTGACGAGGCGGCGGGCGCTCCAGTGATGTTTGTGCAGGAGAACCACTCGCAATCCAGCCACAACGTGCTGCGCGGCCTGCACTATCAGATTCGCCAGCCCCAGGGCAAACTGGTGCGCGCCATCCAGGGATCGATCTTTGACGTAGCCGTGGATATCCGCCCTGACTCACCTACTTTCGGCCAGTGGGCGGCCGAGTTGCTCTCGGCCGAAAACCGCCGCCAGATGTGGATTCCTCCCGGTTTCGCTCATGGCTTCCTGGTGATGTCGGAACGTGCTGAAGTGCTCTACAGGCTGACCGCCTATTACGCTCCACAGCAACAGCGCTCGATTCGCTGGGATGATCCCGCCTTGGCGATCGATTGGCCCCTGTCGCAACCTCCGCTGCTTTCCGCCAAAGATCGAGCCGCCCCCCTGCTCAGCCAAACCGAACTGCGGGACTAAATTGTCTTTTGAAGCGGCCATCACTCGCAGGTTCTGCCGCTCTGTTGCGGCAGGCGCGCGTTTGATAAGCTGGAGAAGGGGCGGCCCGATGGTCGGTGCCGCGACTCCGGCTTTAATGGATGCCATCCAAATTACTTTCTGTGTTGCGGCCTCCGCAATTCGTTCGAGAATAATCGAATGCCCCTCAATCTCGTAACCGGCGGCGCCGGTTTTATCGGCTCAAACCTGATCCGGCGGCTTCTCTCGCAAGGTGAGCAGGTCCGGATTCTGGACAATTTTGCAACCGGCCACCGCCATAACTTGACCGGCCTCGAACGCGCCGAGCTCATGGAAGGTGACATCACCGATCTCGCTACCTGCGAAGCCGCCTGCCGCGGCGTTGATTTCGTGTTTCACCAGGCCGCGCTTCCGTCTGTGCCGCGCTCGGTTGCCGATCCAATCTCCTCCCACCACGCCTGCGCCACCGGAACCGTCAATCTGCTATGGGCCGCCCATCGCAACGGCGTCAAGCGCGTCGTTTACGCCGGCTCCTCGTCGGCTTACGGCGACACCCCTACCCTGCCCAAACGCGACGATATGCCCGTCGCGCCACGTTCCCCTTACGCGGTCGCGAAGCTTGCCGGTGAACAGTACTGCCGCGCCTTTACCCTCTGCCACGGACTCGAAACCGTGACACTGCGCTATTTCAACGTGTTTGGCCCAGCCCAGGACCCGGGTTCCCCTTACTCTGGCGTGCTCTCCGTCTTCATCACCCGCTTGCTGCGCGGCCAGCCCTGCACCATTAACGGCGATGGTGAGACCTCCCGCGACTTCACTTACATCGACACCGTGATTTCCGCCAACCTGCTGGCGCGGCAATCTGCCGCGCCCCTCGGGCGCGCTTATAGCGTCGGCTGCAGCCCGCGGGTTACACTCAACTAAATTTATGACTTCTCGCTTCCGAGGTTGGAAGCGCGGTGCGCCCCAACTATAGACCGGAACGCAGCGGCGAAGTTAAACACTCGCTTGCTGACATCTCCGAAGCCGCTCGCGACCTTGGCGATCATCCCGCTGTCGGCGTTGAAGAAGGACTGCGCCTGACGCTCGATTGGTGCCGCCAGCAGGAGACCAGCCGCGCCGCTGCCCAGTAGCAGAGGAAACTCACACGGCGAAAGCAGGTGGCGGCGCAGCGCACATACCGCTCCTGCGCCTCAAAACTGCAGCTTGTCTCCAGCCGCCTCCCTGGCATGGTCCAGCTAACTTCACCAGCTGCGGAGTTCGTAACAATAATGCGACAAAAAAGTGACAATTCAGAAAACACCCGCCCGCGGACCTCCACCCATCTTACTTAGTATTCCAGAGCAGCGCGGCCCTCGGCCGTGACACCGGCTTGAGGCAGCCTTCGCGCTTCCAACGGACCTTTGCTTTATTGACTCTGTTTGGCGCAAGCAGCTTGCGGGCGCAAAGCGACTTTCGTAAACCCCTCATGCTTGGCCAGGCAGTTGCGGGCGCCTTCTCCTGGAAAACCGGCGCCAACCGTGCGCCGCAACCGCCCAATTTCAGTTCTCCCATCAGCGACATTTCCCGGTTGAAAGCGGCAGTCACGGACTGCCAAGCATTGCTTCCGTTTCTTCGCCGTTACCGGCTTTGTTCTCGCATAAATCCCCTCTGCAGCGCCTGGCCGCTGCTGCCCTCGGAGATAAAGAGGGCAAAGCCTAGCTGCGTCACTTCCGTAACCCTAACTGGGACAGCAGAATCGCTCCCAGCACAACCAGAAGCCGGCTCGGCGCCCCCAACATGAACGCGCGCGGGCGTCTACGCCCCCGCTTTCCCCAACGTTTTCACTACCGGTCCAACCCGATTCGCGTTAATTTGGACAGCAGTGTAGCTGCGTTTACCTCGGGAAGGAGGCGTGAAGACACGCCAAAACCTGGTTTGGATCGCCTGCCACACTATTTGCCTCCAAACGGACGTCGAAGCGAAATTCCAGTAATGTCACATTTATGCCAATATTAAGTCACAATTCAAGAGGCACCTTCAGGTGGATTTAGCACCATCATATGTAGCAGCGATGGCTTGCTCCATGAGCAAGCGCAAAACATACGACAATTGTCGCTGCGACGTCGCCGCCCTGCCCGATCAGGTCCGATCTGCCCCCGGGTTTGAGTGGCCGTCGAACACCGATTGATGAAACCAGGAGACGTCCTTGATGGCGGTGGAACTGCATCGAAACGCGCGGCGCTTCATGACAATCTTTATCCTCTCTCTCGGCGCGCTGGCGACCAGCGTTTCCGGGCAGACATTTCGAAGCCTCACGCCCCGCGAATTTTCCAATTGGGTCGCAATCATCGAATCAGGTAATGCCGCGCCCGGCACGGCCACGCTCGCAGTGGAAAACGGTTCTTTCACAGTCGCTGGGCGCGGTACCGAGCCCGCGATTAGCGTGGGAACGCCGTTGCTAGTCGACACTGGCGAGGCAGCCGAAATTGTGATTCCCACCTGGACCAACTGCCATGCGAATAGCAGCGAGTGCCAGTTTACTGCGGTGTTCGCCCACGCCCACCCCGGAAGGGTGAACGTGATCTCGGCAACTGCCGGATTTCAAGAGGCGATGAACGCTTTGGCTGGCAGCGGGACAACTTCCGTCGACGTTCCACCAGGGCATTACGTTATAAACGCCACCTTGCGGGCGCCTCCATCAATGCGGCTAAACTGCGCCAATCGACGGGAAACGGCAATCGTATGGAGTACCAGCGTTACCGGTGCCGGCATAGACGTAAGCGCCGGAGACATCATTGAGCATTGCGATCTGGTGGGACCTGGAACTGCAAGTAGCGTTATGGGAGTTAATGGTGGATATGACACATGGTCGCCATCAGCCCCATATCGAGCAGGGGCGACCGTGGTCCCGACACTGAGCGGTGGACAAGAGAACGGACGGTACTATGTCGAGATGGCAACCTCCTGCGTCAGCTCTGCGCAGGAGCCGTCCGCAGCGAATATGCCCGCGAATCCTTGGCCGGCGATCTCTGGCGCTACCGTCGCTGACGGAACCTGCGCATGGAGGGACGCTGGCAGCACGCGCGTCACCCTGGAGGATGACACGCTGGAGGGGTGGGGGGGCGACGAGGTGAATACCGGAGGGTACAACGATGGCTGGCTGATCGAAGCGTGTGAGTTCCGAAACGGCGGCAACGAGGGGGTCCTTGCTGGCGGCGGCTCCCAGCACATGGTAATACAAGGGAACACCTTCCACGACTTGGCCTCTAACGCCATCGACTTCGGCGGTGGGCGCTACAACCTCGCAAGCCACAACGTCATACGGAACGTCGGGCAAAACAGCGCTCTCGGTGTGGATACAGATGGGATACAGATGGCTGCCATTCCCGGCTTCGACGCGATCGGCAACAGAGCGATAGGTAACTATATTGAAAATGTGGGCCAAACCGGAATTCGATTCCGGGGATTCAATGGTCAAATCGCCGAGGATGAGACAGCCGCTGACAACACGATCATCAGGCCGAAACTGGACTGTATTACGTGGGACGATTCCGCGATAACTGAAGCGGGCACATTTCTGAAAAACGACTCTGCGATCGGGAACCGCTGCCTGACGCCGGGCCGCGACGGCTATCTTTTGTCCGCAACTCAGCCGAACGACGACTCTGACCCCAGCATTGTCGATAACAGCTCGAGCGGCGTAAACGCGCCCAGCTACGACCTCCTAATTGGTTCGTCCACCTCCAACGCGATCGTCAGCGGCAATCACTTTTTTTCCCAAAGTGCGGGAACGCCGGTATTGGATCAAGGGTCGGGAACGGCGATGACCAGCAATCAAGCCGGTGCGGGAACGCCGCTACCCGAGGAGTTGCATGGGGTGGAACGCCTAGAGGAGTTGGGAAACGCGGGCGGGGCGGGCGGGGCGGATTGGGTATGGGCCGACAGCGGCAGCCATCGCCTCAAATTCGACGACAACAATCAAGGCGATCTCTTCGTTGTGGGGTTGGAGGCGGCGGGAGCAAGCGGAAATGCAGTTGAACTTGCAGCTAACGGCTATGATTTGGCGGATGCTGGCGCGCCACCAGCTTTAGCGAATCAATTGCCCATATCTGCCACACTCAACGCATGGGGGCCTGGAGTAATCGCTGCGGGAACTTGCGCGAGCACAAGCGTGGCTGTGGCGGGCGCCACCCCTGGGATGGCCGTCGTGGTGACGCCGGCAAGCGGCGAGGCCATTGGGTTGGCAATTGAAGGCTCCTTCATAAGTGCTGCCGACACCGTAACGGTCGAACTGTGCAACCGCGCAGCAGCAGCCATCACAGCCAATCCTCAAAACTACTACATTCGCATCCTGCGCTGATTCGAGTACACCCAGGCAACAATTACTTGATCCGGCGGAGGTTCAGGCGCGTCGACCCCGCAATCGCTTGAATCTCTTCGTCATTCCAATTCCGCCAATCGTCCCAGACCGCACTCAAATATTTGCCGGTAAGCGATTCAGCGCGGGAGCTGGCTAGAAAGAGGCAGAGCTCGGCGGCATGTTCGGCGGAAACGCCCCCGCTTTCGCGCTGTCTAAGCAGCGCCTGGTAATGATGGGGACCAACGCGCTCTTCACCTGCGGCAAGCGCCCGATCCAGCAAACGGGTATTCACCGCGCCAGGAGCTATGACATTCACCCGAACGCCGACTGGCCGCAGCTCCTCTGCCGCTGTCTCCGTGAAGCGGATAACGGCCGCTTTGGAAGCGCCGTACGCACTAAACCCAGACATAGGTCCATCACCGCCACCAGCAAAATTAATGATCGAGCCTCGGGTCCTAGCCAGGTGAGGAACCGCATAGCGCATCATTGCCCAGGTGCCCTGAAGATTAATCCGAACGGCGTTCAGCCAGTCCTCTGGTTCGATCGTCCAGAAATTGCCGATGGCGCCATGAATGCCCGCGGCATTGATGAGTACGCTTAGGCCCCCAAAGCGCGCCACGGCGTGAGCCACGGCCTGACCGCATTGTTCAGGATCGCCGACATCCGCGGCGTAGGCAGCGTGCGCCGGGGCGCCCGGCAGGCTTGCGGCGGCCTCCCGGATCTCAGCTTGGGAACGGGCAACAATTGTGAGGCGGGCGCCTCTTTGAGCGAAAGCACGCGCCGTAGCCAAGCCGATTCCACGGCCTGCCCCTGTTATTAACACCGACAATGAGGACAACTCGCTCATGCGCCCTGGACATCCGCGGAAAGCTGCGAAAGAATCCACTCCGTCGCCGTCGGCAAATCCGCGCAATGGAAGTCCGGGAGCGCGCTGCCGATATGATCGCCAACCAGGATGGACGTACATCCAGCTTGTTGGCCAGCGTGGATATCCTTGTCCCGATCGCCGATCATGAAGCTTGCTGCCAAGTCGATCCCCCACTTCAGCGCCGCCGCGAGCAGCAGTCCCGGTTTAGGTTTGCGGCAGACGCAGCGGTCGGCGTCGTCATGAAGACAGACATATACATCATCGACGGGGACCAGCAACGATAAGCGGCGGTGCATAGCTTCGACTTCGGCGCGTTCTAGCTTGCCGCGGGCCACGTCGGGTTGGTTCGTCACAACGATCAACAGAAACCCCGCGACCGCCAGACGCTGGCAAGCTGCAGGCACACCTGGCAGAATTTCCATTTCTTGAACAGTGGCCGGCGAACGGGGAATGCCAGCAATCCAAGTCGTCCGGTTAAGGACACCGTCCCGGTCGAGAAAGACCGCACGGCGCTTCATTTTACCGCTGATTCCCATTTTGTCTGCGCTTTGGCCAGCAACGGATGGGACACGAGCAAGTGCCAGACTAGCGCTTGCATTGATTCAGTGTGAGGCGTAATGCGTTCGCTGGCAACGGTCGGAACCACGACGCGATGTTGAGCTACCCTGCCAGCATGCCCGCCGTCGCGTCCGACCACGGCCGCGATAACCGAACCGCGATCCGCGGCTAGGTCCAGTGCGGCTACGAGGTTGGCGCTAATGTTGCGGTCGCGGTCGCCACCGCCTACGGAAAACACCAGTAGCGCATCGGCGCCGCTCAGACGGCTACCACGCAACCAGGCTTCGTACACGCTGTTCCAGCCTTCATCGTTGGTACGCGCCGTCAATTCCGAGACGTTGTCACTAGGCGCGTATGCCTCAAACTGAGCGATTTTACGGAAGTCGCAAACCGCGTGGGATGCGTGGCCTGCGCCACCTCCGACTCCAAGAATAAACAGGCGGCCACCGCTATCCCGAACAGCGGCCAGCGCCGCGGCCATCCGGTCTATGTCGGAGGCGGAACTCGCAGCAAGTTGTTCCAGGATAGTGATCGACTCCCGGAGATAAATTCCGGCAAAAGCCGGTGCGGCAGATGAGATAGTCATGATTGTGTGTTCTTCGGTCGGTTGAAGCTCTAAAGCAAACGCGTGATCATTGCGGCTGCGATGCTCTTAGCCGCGCGCGAGTGAGACGGACGGTTCGCCCGCTGCGCGCCGAGCGATAGATCGCCTCCAGCACTGTCATGACGGCCAGACCCTCGGCGGGCGTGCCTTGATATGCCAAGCCGGAAAGAATCGCGCCCATGAACTCTCTCCACTCCAGGCTCCAGGATTCATCCGGCCCGCTAAAGGCCTCCTCGACCATTTCAGGCACACCGCCCTCAGGTCTGCGGCGATACCAGATTGACCGCTCCACACCGTAGCTCCCGCCGAGACCTTCTGCGAGCAGCGCCCCCTGCGTGCCGAAGACCTCCAAGGAAAACAGATTCTTCCATTGGGTCCAGCTGGAATGCAGGCTCGCGATCGCCCCGCCGGTGTATCTTAGGAGCGCGAAGCCGTTGTCTTCCAGCGGCGCGACCGGCCAGACCGCCGTCTGGAGCGCCCCATGGACCGACTCTGGAAGTCCTAGCACCGCGTGCAGCAGATCTAGAAGATGGACCCCTTGGTCAAGCAGCTCGCCACCCCCGGACAACGCCGCATTTCCACGCCACTCGCTCTCATAGCCTTGCCGCCCACCATGTCCGTAGCGGGCCCTAACGTTGATGACTTCACCGATGTCGCCCGCGCGCACGCCAGCGATGAGCCGAGCGATGGCGGGGTGATAACGATGATTAAAGCCAATCTTAAGGATCCGCCTCGCTTGACGGGCCGCTCGCGCCATGGCGCGGCAATCGGCGGCGCTGGCGCCCGGCGGCTTTTCCACGAGAACATGGCAACCACGCTGGAGCGCGGCCACGACTACAGGGACGGCAAGAGCATTGGGCGTGGCTACAATGACAATTTCGGCGCGGCTGAGAAGTTCATCGGTATCGGCCCCAGCTGGGACGCCAAAACGTTGTTCCGCCGCCGCCCGGGCCACCGGAGAAGGATCGGCGATGCCGGCCAAGAGGACCCGTTCATCGCTGGCGACAATTTCCGCGCGCCGGCGTCCGATCAGGCCGTATCCAACAATACCAACTCGAAGAGGAGACCTCATGAACCGCTTCCTTCAGTTTCCGCCTAGAGCCATGGCGCGGCGAGGTTGTTGCATTGAGTGGAGCAGAGTGTTGCCGAGGCTGGAAACGACCTTGCTGCCTTCAAGTTCCAGGGTGTAATGTAGCCGCGGCATGCCATTGCTCAACATGTACTCCTCCAGTTCACGATGCTTGTGCGGGGCGTAAAGCATAAGGAACCCGCCGCCGCCAGCGCCCACCAGCTTCCCGCCCAGAACCCCAAATTCGCGGCGCACATGATCGTAGAGCTGATCCACGTGAGTGACGCTGATCTTTTGGGACATCGCCTTCTTAAAACACCAATGCTCGTGCATCAGGCGCCCAAAGGTGTCAAAGTTCTCGGCGGAAACCGCCTCCAAAATGCGATGGCCGAGATCCTTAATCGCCAGCAAGCTTTCCGCCACGGGCCGCTTGATGGCCGCCGTGCCCCTCATTGCGGAGTTCTGGTCAGCCAGCACTTCCGCGGCATCGCGCCGTAGGCCGGTGTAATAGAGGTGCGCGTTCGCCAGCAGAGCAGAAAAAGCAGCTACCCCTACCTTGACCCGCTTCACCTCGACCGAACCGTCGCGGCCAATGTTCAGGACCGTCAGTCCACCGAAGGTGGCCATATATTGATCTTGCTTGCCGATACCCTTGTTCAAAGTCTCCAGCTCAATCCTGCAGGCCTCCTCCGCAACCTCATGCAGTGGCGCGAAATCCTGCCGCAGTTGACGAAGTGCGGTCAGCAACCCAACCAAATAGCAACTGGACGATCCCATTCCGGTACCCGCTGGCAAATCCGCCAACGACGAGATTTCGATGCCATCCTCGACTTGGTGTAGGCGCAACGCCTCCCTAGCCAGCTCGTGACGTAGCTCGGTGACGTGATCCACCGTCTCGCTTTGGGTATAGTGCAGACGGATCTTGCGGTCTATGAGCGACGGATTGAGCATCACATATAGATATTTATCAATTCCCATGGCGAAGATGAAGCCGCCATGTTCGGAATAAAACGACGGCAAATCGGTGCCGCCGCCTCCCAGAGTGATCCGGAACGGGGTTCGCGTCACAATCATGATCCTAATAGTCCTTTAGTACTAATTATCTCCAGCGCTTGACGATAAGTTTCCGGGGTATCCATTCCCAAGCAATAGCCGTCTATCGGGTATGCGTAGAGCGGCCGTCCTTGTTCAAGCCAACTTGGAAAGACATGCTGGGCAAAGTCGATTGGATAACGCTCCGGAAGTTCGCGCACCCAAGCAGCAGGCATAAGGTATACCCCGGCCGAAACCCAGTTTCCGGCGCTAGCCGTTCCACTGCGGGTTTCGCGGAGCGCCGTAACACGCTTCTCACTGTCCACTTCCAGCACTCCGCCTGCGATGCCGGTGTGAAGATGAACACCAGGGTCGAAGACTGCGATTTGGGCTCCGCGAATGACCATGGCGCGGGAAATCAGACCTTCCAGGGAGAAGCGCAGCAAGCTGTCGCCGTAAACGACAAGCAGCGACTCGCGCCAAAGACCGGCCAAGGCCCGTGCCGCACCGGCCGTACCGAGAAGTTGCCGCTCGTAGGAATAGTTCAACCGCAATCCTAAGTCTTCGCCGCCCCGAAGTGCGGACTGGATCTCGGCAGCGCCGCAATGAAGGTTGATCCAGCACTGGCGCACGCCGCCTTGCGCCAGCCAACGCAAATTCCTCCGCAACACCGGCTCCCCAGCCACATCGATGAGCGGTTTGGGACGGCCTTGCAGGACCTCTTGCAGGCGCTGACTTGCCCCGGCAGCAAGGACAAGAACATCTGTGTCGACCGTCTTCATGCCTGCGCTTCTTGAAGTTGAACGTTGGCGCGGATGTAGGAAATCATTTGGCGCAATCCCTGTTCGAGGTTGACTTGAGGAGCCCAGCCCAACTGCCGTGCGGCGGAAATGTCTGCCAAGGTTCGTATCGCCTCGCCCGGAAGATCGGGACAATACAGGGGATCGACTTTGATCCCCAACTGGCCACTAATCACCGCCAGAATTTCGGCTACTGAATAATCGACACCGCTACCAAGGTTGTAGACGCCGCCGTCGGTACGCGTATCCTCCAGGCACTGCAAATGAAAACGATTAATATCGTCGATATAGACAAAATCCCGTCGTTTGCTGCCGTCGCCGTAAATGGTCGGGCGTTCGCCGCGCAGCAAGCGGATAATGAACGCACTCATCAGCGGTGGAACACTGCGGCGATAATCTTGGCGCGGTCCATAGACGCAAAAGTAGCGCAATGCCGTGGTGCGAAGGCCAAACGAATGGCGATATCCCTCGGCGAAGAGGCGTCCGGCCGCTTTACTGAGTGCATAAAAACTCCGCGGCGCCTCGGCGCTCTCCGGGGTTGGCAATTGGGGGGCACCCTCGTAAAGAGCGGAACTCTCGGCATAAATCACTTTGCCCACCGATGCACGGCGGGCCGCCTCCAGCACGTTAACGGTCCCCTGCACATTGGCCAGAGAGGTTGCGACGGGGTCCCTCTGACAGTCACTGATACAGTTCTTTGCGGCCAAATGGAAGACCGCGTCGTGCCCCACGAAATGCCGGTAAATCTCCGGCGAGACAATATCACTTTGAATGAAATCCACCCCGTCTGGAACGTTTTCGGCCACGCCTTGGGAAAGATCGTCGATACCGGTCACGCTGTAGCCGCGCGCCAACAGGCAATCCGCCAAGTTGCTGCCGATAAAGCCGGCCACGCCGGTGATCAGAATCTTAGGCATGATGCGCGGTGACCCCTTGCGAAGTGAGGCTGAAGCCAGCCGCCACCGCGTCAGTGCGGAACATTTTCACGGTATCGAGCGAGAATTCGTCCAAATCCCGCCCCACGTTGGAAAGCTTGCCGAGCATGTCGTGCGTCACCGTAATTACCTGACATCCCACCTGATCCGCATGGAAAATATTGAGCAGTTCGCGAGGGCTGGCCCAAATCAACTGCAGATTCGAGTGCGCCTGCAACACTCGCACGGACTCCGCCATGAGGGGCAATGGATCGCGGCCAGTGTCGGCAACGCGGCCAGCGAAGACGGAGATGAAACTAGGTGGCGCATCGGTCAGCCAAGCCGTGACTTCGCGCACTTGCTTAAGCGTCATCAACGCGGTAACGTTCAAACGCACGCCTTTAGCAGCCAAAGCGCGTACAACCGGCTCGGTGGGGACACCCTTGGTGTTAGTGACAGGTATCTTGACATTCACCTGGCCACCCCAACTGGCGATCTCCTCGCCCTGACGAACCATTTCGTCGAAATCATCGGAGAAAACCTCGAAGGAAATGGGGCGGTCGGGGATAGCCGCCAGCACTTTCCTGGCGAACGCTGGGTAGTCGGCGATACCGGCCTTGCGCATCAAGGTGGGGTTCGTGGTGAAGCCCTTTATCAGAGGATTCTGATAGAGCTTGAGCATGCCCGGCAACTCGGCGCCGTCGGCGAATATCTGCACCTTCAGCTGCGACACGGCGGGAACTTCGTTCATAGAAACACTCCTCTAAATACCAGGGATAAGCGGGTGCGCCTTGACCGCTTCGTTATTGAAAGCTTCGGCGGCGCTAGCCTTCGGCGGGACCCGCGAAACGGCCAGCGCCGCCCCCAGGACGACATAGAATAACAAAGCATCGGCGAAAGAGTGAAACTCGAAATCGCCGATGCTGTGAAAGAGGAATCCTGCAGCCGCGATGTGAAAGGAAATGCGCAGCGGCGCTTTCATCGTGATTTCGCTACAATGCTTTCGGAAGTCCCACAGCCAGATGCCGGCAAAGGAAAGCACACAGAATGCGCCAGCCAAGCCTGTTTCCGAAAGTGCCTGAATGTAGTCGTCGTGAGCATCGAGAACGCGCTGGTTGTTGTCCCAGTATTTGTAACGCGGGTACTCGACGGCAAAGGTGCCAAAGCCAGTGCCGAGCCAAGGATGCTGGCGGAAGATGGCCCACGCCGACTGGGCAACCTTTATTCTTAAGGTGAAATGATTAATCTTGTTGTGCGCCAAATGATGAAATCGTGCCACCATTCCCCGGGCGTTGCCCAGCAACATAAACCCTAGGAGCGCCAGGCTCACCACAATCGTCGCGATCCGTGCGTTGCGAGTTGCGGTAAACTGCCGCCAGAAAAGTATCAAGGCAAGTGCCGCTTCCAACGAGATGGCAAGAATGGCTCCTCGCGACAGAGACAGAACGACCGCCGCCAGACCGAGAGCGGGAAGAAGACCACGCCGCGCCCGGTCCGCCCAAGTGCAATGATGGCCATTATCTTCCAGCGCGAAGGCAATTGCTGGCGGCAAGAGCAAGTCCATGCAGCCACCGAAGTGATTGTGATAAACGAACGGCCCCACGGGAGTGCCGTAGCTCGCATCGTGAAACCAGTAAATCCTACCATTGGCTGAAAAAAGTTGAAAGATGGCCTCGGCCGCCAGGAGACCACAAAAGAGCCATAGAACGCGAGCGACTTGGCGTTGCGCTCCTGGCAACCGCAATGCATTCAGCGTTAGGTAAAACGTACAGCCGGCGGCAGCCAGTTTTATCGTTTCTGTAAGGCTAGCGGCGGGGTAAACGGATAACCGGAGGAGCCACTGGACGCTAACCAGCACCCCAAAGGCGAACATCGGGAGCAGGATCGGATGCCAGGCCAAGGTTCCATTCCCGCTTGGCTTCGGCCAGAGCAGGTACGCCGTCGCCGCATACAGGACAAGAGTGACTGGAACCCAGATGTAGCTGTAAGCTCCCCCAAATCCAGCGATTGCCGCCAACACAGGGACCAGTACTGTTGGCAAGGTCCAATTACGCCTGGACCGGGCGACTGGCGGGATGCTCGACCGCCGTTGCGGAACTTGCCTCCGGTGGAGTGAATCTGTCGAATACCCTGTCATTGTGCTGAAAGCTCGCCTGGATCCTAATGCGCGGTCGCGGTCATATGGACATTGGACAACAATACCTGTCCACGCGCCGAAGGCACACCGAGGGGCCGGTCATAAGTGAAGGCCAGCAAAATCGCATGAACGTTGGCTGGGACGCTGAACACTCCGCGCATTGTCTGCCAGCTATCGCCGATTTGCGCCGGCAAGGCCCAAATACGCTTTCCGTTCCCCTGCATGGCGGAAAGCGCGAGCCCCGAGGCTCGCCGGACCTGGTCGCCGCGCACGTCGAACGTTACCTGGTAGGTTTGGCTAGGCTGTACGATCACCCACTGCCAAAACAACTGTTGGTGATCGGGCTCGCTCCCATCGAAGGCAAGCACGACTCGGTTGGCCTCCTCCCCGGTGCCCACTCGAATCCGCTGCAGGGATTGGGCTTGGCCCGGGTTCCACGTCAGGCCACCGATCCAAGGGTAACCGAAACGGCCGTCCGTGATCGCACCCTCTGCCGCGGGCGCAACCACGGCTCCGGCGGCAGCAGCGCGGTTCCAGAAATCCAAGCAGCGCTGAGCTGGAGGAGAGGCAGTAGACTTTTGCGCTTCCGTAAGCCATGCCCCGGAGAGGGTCAAGGCTGCGGTTTGGCAGGCCCATCCCCACTCTTGCGGGCAACGCCGCGGCATCAGACGCCAAGCGTTGGTGGCGACCTTCACGGCCCGATGTGCACAGAGGAACTGAATGGCGCCGCAGATGGGCGGCGCTTGCCCAACCGGCAAGATGCGTTCCAGTTGCCGGGGATGCTCGCCGGCGAGGTGATAAATCTCGTTAAAGATACCGGGGTACGCTTTGACCGGGCTGATGCGGAGTGCCTTGGCGTTTTCGGTCCAGAAACGCGGCATGTCGCCGAGCAACCAAGCCAGATTGGCGAGTTCCATGTGAGGAACATAGCCCCGGTCCAAGCCAGCGGCGCGGACCAAGCTGGCCTCCGCTTGCGCACTGTCTCCCAGTTGGTATTGGATCAACGCCAGTTGACGCCAGTTTCGCCATGCCGTGGGCGCCAGTTCGACGGCATGCTCCGCGTAGCGCTCCGCGCGACGCGGATGCCGCTCCATATCCGCAGAGGCGCGAATCCGCCAGTAGCGGTCCACATCGGGGCGCATGCGGATGGCCATGCTCATCAGTTCAGCGATCCGAGAAGACGTCGTTCCGGGGACCATCGCTTGCCGTAAATCCCAGCCCGCTATAGCGGTACAGACCGCGGTGGCGCCCAGCGTCAAGAGTACAAGACTGGCGCTTGCCGCCAAGGCGTAGCGGCGAAGCCCTCGCAGTTTAAGTGGATGCGGCACAGTTGGAGGCACCGATCTAGTAATGATATCCGACTGCGATTACCCCCGCCTGCGCGGCGTCCTTAAGCGCTTCGACGAGCACGATTCGGGTCCCATTGACGGGTACGTACAGGACGTCACCGGGCTGTAGCTGCGGATCGATGAGTTGGTGACGAATGCGCTCGATATTCACCTTGGTAATCGTCCTCGTGCCATCCCTCTTGGTGTGGATGATCACCGCTTTTTTCTTGTCTGCCGTCGAGTGCAGTCCCTCCGCTAACGCAATTGCGCGGAGAACCGTGATCGGTTGCCCAGCGCGCAACGGGAAGGCGCCCGGAAGCTTAAAATCGCCAACGGCGTAGACCAGAGGCGCGGGCAGCACGGTAATGGCGTCATTGCCGGTCAGTTTGTAGCGGCTGGCGGCGGCTTGGTGCATGATGCTATTCAAGCTAAGGCGCTTGGTAACTGGATTCGCGGTATCCAACCCCGTCGTCAGCAACAGAACATCGCCGGCGTTACGAGTGAGCCCTCCGGCACGGGAAAGAGCCTCGACTAGAGTAATCGGACGAGCGGCTTGTAGCGTCAGCGGTTGACTCACGTCCCCGTTGACGATCACAGGCTTACTCATCACTTGGCGCACCACCAGTTGCACTCGCGGCTCGTGCGCCAACCCCAGGGTCTCCAGCAGCCGCGCCACAGTACTGCTCAGTTCCGGCGCGGTCTCGCCGCTGGCATGAATCGGCTGTGCGACAAACGGCAAAGAAATGTTACCGGCATGATCGACCCGCACCTGGCGAGTCAGAGCTGGCATCTGGTAGACGAAGACGGACAAGAGGTCATCCGGTCCGATGACATAACTGTCGCCCGCCGCCGGCGCGACCAGGTCCGCCGCCATGCTTTGCGGCACTTCCATCGCGGGCGTGGGCATGCTGCTTGAGTATTCTTGTCCCAATGTCGGCGGTGGCGCGGTGTCGGTATTTGCGTCCTGCGCCGTTAAAGGCGCGAGCAGGCTCAGCAAGAGACTGGCCACGCCGGCGCATCGCCGCCAACGAATGCCGCTGACCTGCCGATAAGTTGATATTCTGACAGTACTCATAAGTAACTCCATTGGCCTCGCGCCCGAGGCGCCCGCCAAGACAGTCCGTATCCATTCATTCCAATCAACCCGCCGCCCTGGTGCGGCGCGAGTCTGTTGCGGTTAGGTCGGGCCCTTCGTCTCAAATCTGGAAAGGCTATGCGGACGGATCAGGTAGCAGCTAACGAAGCGGCCCTCCGCGATCGAGGATTTGATCCACTCCAAATCTCTTCCATAAACGCCTCAAGTGCATCAGTCTGTACGCTCCACGATAGATATCTTTGGGCAAAAATGCGACCACGACGCCCCATTTCATCACGATCAGAGCGTGAATAGATGTCCACTATTCCCTTCGCAAAGGCCTCCGGAGAGGCGTCGGTAGCGATGCCGATCTGACCGTCGGCGAAAAAGTCCGCAATATCTCCAACCGCGGTAGCGACCACTGGCCGCTCCATAGCGAGGTACTCCGGCACCTTCGATGGCCAGCGTCCACGGTTGGCCAGCGAATCGCACAAGGGAAGCAGCAGCAGGTCGCATGCGGCCAACCAATTTCGCAGTGATTGATGACTTATCGGCCCTGTCCGAATTAAATGCGGAGGCATCGGGCCGGAGTGTTCGTAGGTGCAGTTGCCGATTAATACGCCGAGGGCTCCAGGAATCGAGCTCTGCACAATGCCGTGCCCGTTAAAGAACAGCTGAGCATCGCGCGGAAAGATCTTTCCACAATACCCGTAGACCGGAGCAGAGAGAGGGAGGCCGAGCGCTTTGCGAGCTTCTGCCTTGTCTTGCGGCTTGACCCGTTCGAGATCTACGCCAAAGTGGATGATCCGGAGGCGGTTCGGCGCCACACCGAGGCCAATAGCCCGCTCTCGCAGCGCTCTGGACATGACGACTACTCCTTCGGCGTGACGATGGAAGGCCTCTTCAAAATAGGTCTCAATTGGGCTGAACCAGCGGTCCAACCGATGGGTAGTACCTACACACCGCTCAAACGCCGTACCTCCATGACCCCACCAATCTCCCCAATTGGTCATGAGTGGAGCACCGTAGCGTTTTGCAGCGACCAGTGCGGGCAGGATGCTCACCGGGCGCGTGTCATAGGAATGCACAAAGTCAAAACGGCCCTTAATCCGAATAATGCGCCAAAGCGTATCCCAGGGATCCCAACCGGTACGCAAACGCCCGGAGAAAAGATCGGGCGCGTAAATGATCCGCATTGCCCCAAAATCATCGACGTGGCCACTTATCCGCGCCGTGGGAGCGATGGTGACGACATCCACCTCGTAGCCTCGTTTTGCAAGCTGCTCGGCAAAGCCCCTGGCACGATAAAAGCTGCCCGAACCATGGGAAAACATCAAGATGCGTCTAAGTTTGCTCATCGGCACCCAACCTGCCCCGGGCTGCGACCGCGCTTGCGGCTGCCTCAACAATAAGCTCTAGCGTCGCGCTCGCTTGGGTCTCCCAGGAAAACTCTCGGGCCCGCCGGAAACCCTTGTCGCGCATCTCCTGTCGCAGTTCGGTCGAAGCCAGCACCAGACGCAACTTAGCTGCAAGGGCAGCCGGATCGTGCACGTCGGCAAGGAGGCCGGCTCCCCCTAAGATCTCGGGTATGCAAGTGGCCTCGCCCCCAACGACTGGGCACCCGCTCCACATAGCCTCAACCAGCGGCTTTCCAAACGTCTCCGCCTGCGAAGGGTACACGAGCGCCTCGGCATGGGCATAGATGAACGGCATCCTCGAGATTGGCACAAAACCCGCAAAATGCACTCGCCGCGCGATCTTCAAATTTTCCGCCACGGATTCCAACCGGGCACGATAGCTGGGGAAGTTACCTCCCGGGTCTGGTGCATTCATAGGATCGTCCCGTCCTACCAGTAGCAGATCACAGTCCGGGAACGAATTGGCCACGAGCGCAAAGGCGTGGAGAAGGTTCAAGTGGTTCTTATAAGGCCAAAGAGCGGCTGGATAAAGCAAGTAGCGCCGCCCCAAAAGGCCCTGCTGAGCCATCCATTCCACTTGGGCGTGCGCGGCCTGCTCTGAACAATCCTCTTCAAACGTCGCGTCAGCGGCCTCGTAGACAACGCGCACCTTTGCCGGAGAAATCCCCATCAGGCGACAGATCGCGTCTCGCGTGTACTGGGAATTTGCGATAATCACGTTCGCGCGTTCCGCGGAGCGTTGAAAAGCGATACCGCGGTACCAAGACCGCAAGCGGCTAACGGCTTCCGGCGTTTGCAGGTGATGCAAGGTGTTGATCTTGAGAACTGTCGGAACAGAGGACAGAATTGGACAGACGTTTCCGGGTGCGAACAGCGCGTCAACATGGCGGCCACGGAGCAGGGGTGGAAACAGGACCTGCTGTGAAAAGATGCGCAAATTGCGGCGCTCGTTTGAAATAATCCCGCCAACCAGCGTGACGTTATCACGAACCAGAGGCACGAAATGGCGGCGCATTTGAGTGCTGACCAGAATCTCAAATTCGTGCTCACCCCCCACTCGGGCCAACCATTCCACCATAGCGCGGAGGTAATCCAGCGCGCTACTGAAGAGATTGGGGTGTTCGAAGCTCGTGTCGATGGCGATGCGCATGGACTGACAAAGGACCTAATTACCAAGGATCAGCTAACAGTAAACCACGAATCCTTCGATCGAATCGCTTTTAGCTCTAAAGCAGGCACACAACCCGGCGGCCGAAGCAATCCGGGAAATAGAGGCAGCGAGCATATCTCTCTATCTCGCCCGATCCCCCAGCCAGGGCCGGCCCACTACAATCCACCCCGCTGCCATTACCGCAAGGACCGTTTCCACAAACTTTACCCCCCTCGACTCCGGCGTCCGAAGGGGAAGCATCCGGCACCCTGTAGTGCGGCACGGTCGCTTTTATTCTACCCTCTTCGGTCTCCGGCCGACGAAGATCTTGGATGGTGGCTCGTGCTTTACTAGCCCGAGTTCGTCACAATGGCGCTTCGGCAATCTAGAGGCATGCGGCTTTCCCTGTTGAGAAAAGCCGGACCTTCTCCGCTCCAACGACTCGCCTGGTGACCAACTCGGGCGTCGCCAGCGATGCGGGACCCAACGGCAACCCCGGACTTGGCTTTCACTTCGGCCCGCGATTTCGAACCCGAAAGCAGTTTGACTCGGCCCTGGCTCGTTAGGAAGCAATCGGCCAAGACCATGTTCCACCGCCCCAGGTTGAAGCAACAAACACCCCCTACAGGCTCCGAAGCCTCAAGAAGCGCAACGCCAGATTTCGACTCGAGCGTCCCTTCGCGCAGCGCCTTATGAGTGGTCTCCTCACTGCCGTCCAAATTAACGCGAATCGAGTTGGACCGGTAGTGAAAACGTTGGGGAAAGCGGGGGCGTAGACGCCCGCGCGCGTTCAGGTTGGGGGCGCCGAGCCGGCTTCTGGTTGTGCTGGGAGCGATTCTGCTGTCCCAGTTAGGGTTGAGGATGGGCGGAGTCTCCTGGGTTTGGGGGCTGAACGGGCGGTTGTGCTGTCCGAGTTAGAGCGGGAGCGCCAATTGCACATGCGGCGGCAGCGGCGGAGGCTGGAACGGATCGTCGATCCAGGCCCACAGGTCACGGTAAACGAACAGTTGTTGGCGCAGCAGCGCCAGCAGGTTGGAAGTGGCCCAGCCGAACTTGGCCTTGAGCTGCAGGAAGCGGAGCAGCAGCATGGCAATGAGCGCGGTCCATACCTGAGTCTTGACGGCATTGGCGCTGGTGCCCACGAAGGTTTTGATCTTGCAGAGCTGTTTGAGCGACTTGAAGAACAACTCGATCCGCCAGCGCTCTTTGTAGATGGCGGCGATGGTGGAAGCGGCGAAGTCGAGATGATTGGTCAGGAAGACCAGCTCGCGCTGATTGGCCTCGTCCCGGAAGACGATGCGGCGAAAGAAGACCTCCTTGCCTTCACGGGCATGGCGGAAAACCGAGATGATCTGGTCCTGACGGACGGCTGGATGAGTGCGCGACCGTTCTTCAATGACGACGTAGTCGGCGTTGTCCTTCATGCGGGTGACGAACCAAACGCGATCCCGCGTGAGGCCCTCAAACCAGTTGTAGTCGGCGTAGCCGCGATCAAAGACCACAATGGTGCCGGCATCGAAGCGCAACCCACGGGCGATCTTGATCTCGTGCGCCTTGCCCTCGGTAATATGGGCGAAGGTGGGCAGGTGGCCGTCGTGATCGAGCAGCATGTGAAGCTTGATCGCGCCCTTGGTGCGACGAAAGGCTGCCCAGTCGTACATGGCGAGGCAGAGATCGATGACGGTGGCATCCAGCGAGACCAGCTTGTTCTTGAAACGAAAGGTCTTCCGACGCTCTCCTGCCATGGACTGACACCGTGCGAGGAGTTGCTCGAAGATGGTCTGGTAAAGCTCCCATGGCCGATGCTGGTTGGCGTAGGCGAGCGTCGACTTCGACGGCGCCGCCAGCCCGAGGTGCTTCAGTTTGCCTTCGGAGGCGGCCAGCCCCTGGGTGATCTCGTTGACGCTATGTGCTCGCCCGAGTTGGCAAAACAGCATGGCGATGAACTGCCCCCAGCAGGTAAAACCCCGAGCATGGCGCTCGGCGCGGTGCTGGCGAACGGCGGCTTCGAACTCGGGACGGGGGAACAACTGGAGTAGTTGGCTGAAAATGCTACATACTCGATTCACGGCGGGCTCCTTCGGCGGTCAAAGTGGTCTTGCTATGGACCCACTTCAACTTACCAGAGGCGTCCGCCGCTACGCCGCCGCCCGAGCCGGGCTGCCGCCGTGTTCGTCAAAACCTAATTTGGACGGAAGAGTGGTCTCCTATATCCAAGTACCCGATAACTTCAATCAAGCTCCGCATTAGAACGCGCGGCGAAAAGATGGTACTCCGGCGGACAGGGGAGTATCTTCATCGCGGAGAAACCGTGATCCATGAGAAGTTCCCTCACCAGCTCGCCCGAAATGCCGCTCGGCAACTTGTCAGGATGCACCTCACAGCAGATGAGGCGGCAGGTACTTTGGCGAAGAGTTTCAGATAGACCTTGAAGAACCGCAAACTCGAACCCCTCGACGTCGATCTTCACGACGTTGGGGTGTGGAAGACGATATTTAGCAATGAACTCGTCCCCGGAAAGGACTGAAATGATCTCCCTTGGCACATCCGCCGCATCTTCCCGAACCTGAGAGATCGCCGCCATTGCCTCGTCAAATAAACAAAGTTCGGCAGTGCCGGCTTCACGGCCAAGCGCCAGCTTGAATGAGAAAACCCGGTCGCCCAAGTCATTCAGTTGAACATTTTCCGCCAAGCGCTCGAAGCTTCGCGAGTCCGGTTCTAAGGCGAGCAAGTGTCCGCTGGCGCCCACTGCCTGCGCCAAAAGGATGGTGTAAACACCCCGATTCGCGCCCACATCCATTATGGTTTCGCCAGGACGCACATGCTTGAGAAGGACGGGAAGCGCCGTCTCCCGGAATGTGATCGCCTCAATGACCCGTAGCTCTGATGGTGTACGTGCCCAAAAGCTCCCTTTGTAGCCGGCCACTTCATACGTGCATCGTTGATGCTTATCGGCATAGGTTTTAAGGTAAACATTGCGGGCCACATCGGCGAGCCCGAAAGTTCGCACTAGCCGCCGTAGGGTTGCAGAATACGACAAGCGCCGAATCGTGCGATCAAAGTTCATATTTTGCTTTCTCGATAAACTCGGGTCAGAGCCTCGAAGCCTCATGCGCGAATAGATAGCGCGGGGGCGTCCGGAAAGAGCGCGATCTCGGGCGGCGCGGGATGAAGATAAGACCTAAAAAGATATATGACGGCAAGGTAGGAAAGTAAAGAGACCAGGGCGCCCATATACCAGGGCATCAGAAAGTGAAGGGTAAAGAGCATGACGGCTGCTCCGCCGCACGGCAGACGCAGGGAACGCAAAAAGCCGCCCAGCAACGAGCGTCCAAACGGACTCCACAGCATCCACGCTGTGCCCGAACCCCACGCCACCGTCGCCGCTACAGCCGCACCGGTAATACCCCAGGCAGGGATGAGCAGCCAACTCAGACATCCCGCAACGCAAACCGCCATGAGCGAAAGGATGATGCACATTTTCTGGCGCCGCAGTGCAATGAGGGCCGTGGTCGAAAACGTGTAGGTGACCCCAGCCACTTGAGCCCACGCCAAAATCGATAGCGCCGGCCATGCCGACACATAATCCGCTCCGACCAAAAGCCGGATCCAGCGTGCCGCCAAGTAGCTGATCAATAGGCAAGCTGGTACCAGCACCAGAGCGAGCAGGTCGAGCGCTGTTTGAAAGGCTTTGGCGAACGCGCTCGGGTCGCGTTCCGAATACGCCTTTGAGAGAACAGGGAGCGCAGTCGCTTGAAGAGCCATGGGAATCGCGCCTAGCCATTCGGCAAGCCGCGCAGCGGCATAGTAGCGGCCAACGTTCGCCGGGCTCGTCATATGTGAAAGGAAAAGCACGTCCAGGCGAAGAAAGATCACCACGAGTACATCAGTCAATGCCAGCGGCCATCCCTCACGTAAAAGCAGGAAGACGAAGCTCCTCTTCGCGGACAACGATGGACGCGACCTCCTAACCACTACCGGAGCAATAATGAGCAGCGGAATGGCTTGCGCAAGGGTGGTGATAAAGATGGCGTTTGCAACGCTCATTACTCGCAGCAACCATCCTAAAGCCAACACGCCCGACAGCAGTAGCGCCCTTGCGCCGATGCGCATGCTGGCCGCGATGTGCATATCCAAACTCGACTTAAAAAATGCTTCTTGTAAATACCAAAACGTCGTGATGACGACATAAGGGGACGCTAACATCAGCGCTTTCCTATATTCGAGTCCATATCCCAGAGCTCGAACAGCAAGCAAAACGATAGCTATTACAAGCAAGGCTGCTACTAACCGGAGCAGTGCGGCGGAGCCGAGAAGGGTGCCGCGGTGTTCCGGGGAATGGTTCGTCTCTCGAATCAGGATGTTATCAGTCCCAAGCCCCGCTGCAAGCCCCGCTAACGTAGCAACAGTGAAAGAAAAAGAGAAGACGCCGAACCGAGATGGGCCCAACTCCCGTGCTAAGAGCACTGTGGAGAGGAGCAACAGGGGCTGAGCCACAGCGTTTCCCATGACCATAGCACCACTGTTCCTCAGGTACAGCCGGCGCAAACTCATACCGCTCCGGCCAATTGGCTGCGGCGCTGCAACTTGGAAGCAGTAGGCTTCGCGGGCAGGCGGGTGGTAGCAGCCACTAGACCCAGTGCCAGCCAGAAAAGAGCCGACCACCCAATTGGATTCGTTTGAGAGGCAACAAATAGGCCCAAAAACGCCGCCAACACCCCTGCGATACTGTCGCGTTGTCCGGACGTAAGCCCCTGCGCAAAGATCGTGCGATAGGCGCGAAGGGTAACTCCGATGATCAGGATCAGTGCCGTCAGCCCTCCCCAAATGCCAGTGGCGTGGAGGATTTCCAAGAAGAAGTTCTCGCTGTCCTTGATCTCCCGTGGAAAGTAGATATGGTAGCTGTCGCCGCCCTGCCCCCAAAATGGATTGCGGCGGATGTCATTCCACATGAAGTGCCAACTCTGCAACCGTGCGACCACTGTACCAGAGTCGTAGCCGCTGCGGTGAAGCAAGAGCGCAAGCCTGCCGACGAAAGTCGCTGTGAGCGCGGAGGAGGGGAAAAAGGTCAGCAGACCCCAGCCAATCAGTACGGCGGCTAAACCCGTCAAGAGCAGCCCGGCAAGTATTTGACGGATGCGGCCTTGGCGCAACAGCAAGAGAATATAGACTATTAAACCCACTACCACGCAGACTATGGCGCCGCGAGAGAGGCCAAGGACCATAATGAACCCTCCGGCCAGGGCGCCAATAAGCATCTGTTTCCGCTGCTTACCAGCACCTAGAAAGCCGCCGAGGCAGACGACTGCAGCCCACGAGCCGAAACAGCCGGCCAGGACCCCGTACGACAACCGGTAAGTCTGACCACCATGGAGCCCAGCACCCATGGCCATGCCCTCCATCGTGCCGACGTTGAGCAAGCCACGGGATCCCAGCACATAGGAAAGGCCCATCCATGCACCCATGAGGGAAATGCAGACTCCAACCCAGCGGAGCACTCGATAGTAGCGCTCCCAATCCCGTCCTGCAAGCACCGCGATCACCCAGTAGTGCAATACATTTATCGTTAGTAGCACGGAGTGGGCTAGGGCAAGGGCTGGATCGAGCGAATTGATAAGTGTCCAACCCAGAAAAAAGCCTGGCAGCGCCAGTGAGGTTATTGCATACGGCGGCAAGCGACCTTGGCCGCCGGCTCGGGGTCGATACCCGGCCAGAAAGAGCATTCCGGGAAAGACCAGGATTTCGGACAGGCGAAAGTGGAGCTGCCCAATTGGGATTCCGGCTGTCCACAGGTCCAGAAAGCAGCTCAGGACCAAAGCCGCAAGGTAACCGGTTTCCAGGACGCGCCAAGGACGTCTTGGACCTGAAGCCTGAAAACGGAGCTGCGCGGGTTCATCCCACAAGCTAACAGGCCTCGTCAGCCGAGGCTGATCGGTAGGACGAAGAGGGGTTGGGTCTGCACTCGGCAAGGGGGTTTGGACGGGGGCATGGCTGGAAGCGGCCAGCTGGTTAGTAGGCGCCTCGGCCCCAAAGTACGATGGGGATGGTCTTCAGCAGGATCTTGCAATCCAGCCAAAGCGAGGCCTTTTGGATGTACTCGAGATCGAGCCGCACCCAGTCGGAGAAATCGCGGATCTCGCTCCTCCCGTTAACTTGCCACAAGCACGTGATGCCAGGCTTCACGCATAGCTTACGCCTCTGCCAGAACTCGAATTGATCGGCTTCGTTCTTGTTGGGAGGGCGGGGGCCAACCAGGCTCATGTCGCCCCTCCAGACGCTGTAGAGTTGCGGCAGCTCGTCTAGGCTAAAGCGCCGCAGCACTCGCCCGACGCGGGTGACACGCGGATCGTTGCGCATTTTGAACGCCGCTCCCTTAACTTCATTGAAACGCAGCAGTTCCGCTTTGAGCCGTTCAGCGTCAGGAACCATGGTGCGGAACTTATAGCCGACGAACGGCTTGTTGTTCCGGCCCAGAACACGCCAGGGAAACAGGACCGGATCGCGTGGCGCTTCCAGCTTGATGGCCAGCGCGATCAAAGCAAAAACCGGCGCCAGAAGAACCAGCAAGACACTTGAAAGCACCACATCTATGATCCGTTTCAGAATCAGGTATCCGGCGCGCTGGCTCCTGATCTCTGAGAGAACCACGACCGGAAGACCAAATTGCCGTTCAAACTTCAGTTCCGAAGACTCGAACGCCAAGTCGCGCTCATCGAGAACATAGCGCGGAAGCAGATGGACCCGCAAGCCGATGTTCAACGCTGCCTCAATGTGCTGCCGTACCGGAGCATTCAGCGGCTCCGAGCTGACCGCAACCACGTCGACGGGATGGCCGAAAATGAAGGGCTGGAATGCGGAGAGGTCCCCCAGATAAGGGATCCCGGTGACGCGCGACGCTTCCCGGTCCTCGGAAGACTCGCAACTAAAATAGCCGACTATTTCCGTGCTTTGCCAGGCTTGCTCTACGGCTAAGCGTTGAAACGCCGCCGCAGTGCTGGAGCTGCCAATGAGAACGGTTTTTGTGGTGCCGTAGGTATGCCTGCGACGACTCTTGGCCCAAACTTTCAACGACCAGCGCAGCGAAACATCGGCGGGCAGATACAGCACAAAACATCCCAAAATGAGCAAGCGGCTGGTCTGCGCCTGAAGATGAAACAAGAAGATAAAACCGGCAAACAGTCCGACGGTCACCGCCTGAGTGCGCGCCAGTACCCCCAGGAATGTAGGCCAGGGGGCATGCAGGCTGTTGTAGAGGTCGAAGCGCTCCCCCATCCAGATTTCCACCGGGAGGAGCACCAGCAGCGGCCACAACTCGCTGCGCAAGGAGCCGATCTGGACCGCCCCGTTGACCAGGAGCGGGCGGTAGAGCGGAAGGAGATAATAAGACGCGATAAACGCCGCAACCATGGCAGTTGCGTCGGCACCAATTAGAAGCCGCCGCAGAATCTGGTGCTCAGGCTGTACGATAGTTCGAGCCATGACAAATGGTGACCTCGGCGAGGACTGTAGGCCCAGCCAAGCAATGAGCTACTGAACAGTGACAATCAGCCCAATTGGGCCCTCTCTGATTGGTGGGTTCAAAGAGAGCGCCACGAAGTTTTAAGGACCCAAACCCACGCCCTGAGCTCGTCTTCCAATCGCGAGCGGGGTCGAGCGCTATCTCAGGGTTCGGCACCCACAGCCTCCGCCTCTCCTCCGTAATAACGCTGATAAGTCTCGTAGTAATTATAATAGCTACCGTGCGTTCGATTCACGGCATTGAGCACCAAGCCTAGAATATTGGCTCGGGCCGCACGGAGGCTGCGCAATGTATTCAGGACCTGCGTTCGCTCGGTACCTCCCGCGCGAGCGATAACAACCACGCCGTCGGCGAGGTTTCCAATCGCGGCGGCGTCGGCAAACCCCAGCATGGGGGGGCAGTCCAGAATGACGCACTCAAAACGTGCCCGCAGCTGTTCGATCAGATCCGCCATCCCAAGGTGCAGAAGTTCAACGGGACGGCCTGGGACTGGGCCGGCGGGAAGAATCGTGAGGCCCGGGCGACCCTCAATGTGGCAGAGCGCCTCGTCCACGCTGCACTGGCCGTTAAGGACAGTCGAAAGGCCCAAACGATTAGAGATGCCAAAGCGGCGGTGCACGGTGGGTTTACGCAGATCGGCGTCCACTAGAACCGTATTTTGCCGCAAGTCGGCAAAGGCACAAGCCAAGTGGCTGGAAGTCGTAGACTTTCCCTCTGCGGGAAGGGTACTGGTAAGCGCTAAAACTTGACGGCTGCCACCACCTTGGGCAAAAGCGAGTGCGCTATGGAGATTAAAAATGGCTTCTCGAAATGGTGATAGTACCGGGGTACCGGAAGCCCCATCACTCAATCTGTGTATTGGGGCAACTAGCAGATTAGCCGTCTCGACCGCGGCACTGCCCTCAATAAGCGGCAGCGCCGCTAAGACCGGCAACTGAAACCAGTGTTCCACCTGTTCCGGGTTGGAGATACGGCGATCCATAAGACCGGCAAGAATGGCCACGGAACAAGCCAGGATCGTCGAGAGAAGAAAAGTAAGAATGGCCGTAAGCACAGGGCGCGGGAAAACCGGCTTGGGGTCGGGTAGAGCCGGGCTGATCAGGCGCATCATCTCCGAATGCAGATTGGCTGCCACCGCAACATCCTGGATGCGCTGCTGTAACTGATAATAAAGGGTGGAGTAGCTGTCCGCGGCGGCTTTTAATGCATGGTAGCGGATGGCCTTCAGATTGAAGTCGTCCATACGGCGCTTCTGCAACGTGAGTTCGGCGCGCAATAATTCTTCGCGGGCGCGGGCACCGGCATATTCCGCGGCGATTTGACGCGCGACGTGCTGTTCACCGCTTTTGAGCACCCCTTTATCATGGGCCACCACCGCGGCCTGCTCGCGGTACAGCGGGAAGTTCGGCCCGTAGACTTGAGCATCCTGAGCTAGACGGCTCTGGTCTCGGAGAAGCCGGTTCTGAAGCGGCACCAGGGACAGCCCGCGGGGCGAGGCAAGGAGAGCGTCGAGATCGCCGCTTCGAATCGTGGCGTAGTCGGCCTCCAGGGCAATGCGTTTCGACTGCGCCACGCCCAGATCCTGATTGACTTCGGTCAGCCGGGCTTGCATGATGTTGTCTTTGGAATCGGGCGCAAGCACGTCATGACTGCTTTCGTAATCGACCAAGTCCTTTTGGCTCTGCTCCATCTTGGCGCGCAGGTCGTTGACTTGAGCTTGCATCGATTGCGAGGATCCCATTAGGGCGCGCACCCGCGTGGAATAATCGTGTTCGATAAGGCTCTGCACCAGCTGATTAGCCACGCTCGCGGCTGTTTGAGGAGAACTCGCCCGAAAAGATACGCTCAACAGGAACGTGCCCAGCGGCTGATCGATACTGATTTCCTTGGTCACATTGCGCAGAACAACATTCTTTTGCGACAGAGTCATCGCCTGCCCGGATGCGGCAAGCCGTTTGTAATCTGGCGAAAATTCCGGGTCTCTGTCGAGATGCAACTCCTCAATCGTTTTCATGACCACCGCGGGACTCTGCACGACTTTCGCCTCGGTGGTCACCAGTTCGCGAGCGCTGAATTGAATCGAGTTGGCGCCAGCTTCTTCTCCCACCGTTCGTGTCCCCTGCGGATCGATGCGAACCGTTGCCGTAGCCTCATAACGCTTGGGCAGCACAACCGCTATGAGCGTGGCCACCGCGGTGAAGCAGAGAACCGTGGACAGTATCCATTTCCGGTAGCGCCGCAGAATCAGTCCGTAAAAGCTCAGCGGCATGCCCTCTGCCTCGCCGCCAGGCTCATGGCCTGGCGTGAAGGACGAATATTCGAACTGCGACTGGAGGTGCACCGGGTTTAATTGTTGCGTTGCAGTGTTCGGCATAGGAAATCACACAACATTGCGGATCAATCGAGCGGCCCGTGGGATCCGACGGCAGTACCAACCTGCCTGGGAGAGGGAAGCAGGGGCTTAGGACACGCCAGACCGCCTGATCGCCCTCCGTGGACAGACCTCCGTCCTCTGACCCACATTCCGTGGTGCCTTTTCCGCGTGGGCGCCCCATCGGGAGCTTATGCTCCCCGCCCTTTTAGAGTGCTGTGTAGGCAATCAGATTACGCCGAGAGAAGCTCGAATGACAAGCCTTTTCGTGCCTCATACCCCAGCCCAATACACCCTAGAAGGCTGTCTCAGCAGGATTGTGAGGCAGCCGAGTTGAACCATTCCGAGGAACTTCTCGACGTGGTATTCGCAGTACGTTTCGCAACTGGCCCTGCTGCACCCATTATTGCAGGCGGCGATGGCAGGTCTGGTATGGCGGGTATCGCTGCGGCACCTCGCTCCAACGTGACTCCGCTTCCCAGCTCCCAAAGCACGCCGTTCAGCACCTCGCGCGTGTCCTTCCAGGCCCACCCTTCCGCCGCTGCGGCCTCAATACCGGCTCAATCACTTCCCAATCCCGGCCGCTTGCGTTCCAGCGCTTTGCCATTGTGTTTGTGCGGAGTGCCAGAGCACTTCCACTGTGGCAAGGATACTCCCTGAGGGAGTACCCATCACGTCTACCTCGCCGGCGGAGGTGAATTTGCTGGAGCCCACGTTGGATGAGATTAAGTTGACGAACGACCGCGGTCGGGCCTGTCGGCGAACGCCGAGGCGCACCATCGCCGATAAAGCCTGCGCAGCAACCATCTTCGTCAGCGACTAAAGCGCCGCAATCTGCAGCTCATCGCGCAATCGCCGTAATCGTTGCAAAACCCAAGATGGACCGCCGCTGCGCCGGTACAATCGCCGATGAAAAGTCGAGCGCATGTTCGCCTGGCTCAGCAACTTTCGCCATAGGTGGTGCGTCTTGAGCGGCTGGTCTCCGTTTATCGAGCCTTCTTCCATCGCGCATGCCTCTTGATCACGCTCCAGAATCGAGGACACACCCTTTTAATTCCGGCAGCGACAAAACCACTTGCGAGCTTTGTGCCTGAACCTGGTCGGGAGCGGGCAGTGAAGTGCAGCGATCCTAGACTCGACTTTTTTCGTTGTTTCGCATAGGCTCTGGCTCTAAAATTATTCAGGTCTCCCGGCCGGCTTAGCGGCCGCATCTGCAGGTGGACTTCGTAGTGCCGGCTTTGCGATCCGGGCCATTCATGCGCAGGTCCCCGTCACGGTTTCCGACCTCAGTAAACTTCAAACGCTACCACCACGATTATGTCAACACGTCGCGCGCTGATCACCGGCATTACCGGTCAAGATGGGTCATATCTTGCGGAATTGCTGCTGCAAAAAGATTATGAAGTCTTCGGTATAGTCCGCCGGTCGAGCTCGTTTAACACAGAACGGCTTGAGGGAATTTACGAAGATCCTCATCGCCCCCACGCCCGGCTGCACTTGCTTTATGGCGACCTGAGCGATGCAAGTGCGCTGGCGCGCACGCTACGAACAGTGCAGCCGACAGAGATTTACAACCTGGGTGCACAAAGCCACGTTCGTGTAAGTTTCGACGTCCCGGAATACACCGCCGATGTGACCGCATTGGGGACCGTCCGCCTTTTGGAAGCCATGCGCGAAACGGGGGTGCAGGCGCGCTTTTATCAAGCCTCCAGCAGTGAAATGTTCGGTCTAGTACAGGAGATCCCGCAACGGGAAACCACTCCATTTTACCCGCGTAGTCCGTACGCTGTCGCTAAGGTTTACAGTCACTGGCTTGCAGTCAATTACCGCGAGAGCTACGGGTGGCATGTGTCGAGCGGCATCTTGTTCAATCACGAGTCTCCTCGCCGAGGCCCAACATTTGTTACCCGGAAGATAACCAGGGCTTTGGCGCGTATTCATTACAAGCTGCAAGACAAGCTTTACCTTGGCAATTTGGACGCCAAGCGCGACTGGGGCTTTGCCGGCGACTACGTGGAAGCGATGTGGCTGATGCTGCAGCAGGACCAGCCGGATGACTACGTTATTGCCACTGGGGAACAGTATTCCGTTCGTGACTTCCTGGACGAAGCGTTCGGTTATTCCGGATTGGATTGGAAGCGCTATGTCGAGGTAGACTCCCGTTATTTTCGGCCCGCCGAAGTCGAGACATTGCTCGGTGATGCCAGCAAGGCTCGTACAAAACTTGGCTGGCAACCCAAGGTCTCTTTTCGTGAGCTCGTGCGCATGATGGTTGATGCGGATATGGAGGAGGCACGCCGCCTCGTCGAAGGCGTACGCCCTTTATCCGGCGAACAGAAACGAATTGCGGCAGCCTCTCTGGAGAAATAAATGGAACAGCTTCAAAATCGACGAATTACGGTGACCGGTGGCGCCGGCTTTTTGGGACGTGCTCTGGTGCGGCAGCTGAAAGAGGCCGGTGCGCAGGTTTTTGTTTGTCGCTCTTGCGAGTACGACTTACGTCAGCGATCCGCCTGTGAGCGCTTAATCGCGGATTCTAACCCTGAAATAGTCATACATCTTGCGGCCGTCGTTGGCGGAATCGGAGCCAATCTGACCAGTTCCGGGCGTTTTTTGTACGAAAATGCCATTATGGGCCTGGAACTGATCGAGGCCGCCCGCAAGGCGGGCGTGGAGAAGTTTGTTGCGAGCGGCACTATCTGCGCCTATCCCAAATTCACGCCTGTCCCGTTCAAGGAAGACAACCTCTGGAACGGCTATCCGGAAGAAACCAACGCTCCGTATGGATTGGCAAAGAAACTTATGCTGGTCCAGTTGCAGTCATACAGACAGCAATACGGATTTAAGGGCATCTTCCTGCTTCCAGTTAATTTGTACGGACCTTTTGACAATTTCGACCTTGAAAGCTCCCATGTAATTCCAGCCATGATACGCAAGTTCTGCACTGCGGCCGAGGAAGGCAGCAAAGCTGTGCACTTGTGGGGGTCAGGCGAGCCAACCCGGGAATTTCTCTACGTTGAAGATTGCGCACGCGCGTTTACCCTCGCGACTGCCTGCTATGACGGCGCTGAACCGGTCAATATTGGCTTTGGGCGTGAGATCCATATCCGTGATCTAGCAAACCTTATTGCCCGCTTGTCGGGCTTTTCCGGTGAAATCATCTGGGATCGCAGCCGACCGGATGGCCAGCCGCGTCGTTGCCTGGATACGGAGCGAGCCCAATCCGCCTTCGGATTTAAGGCAAGCACATCCTTGGAGGACGGCCTCCGCAGCACCATCAGTTGGTGGCGCGAATATAGCTATGGCCAGCGTGCCAGCGCCGCGCGGTGACGCAAGCAACCCGGACCGGATGCACTCAGTTATTTGGCGACATTGCGAGTGTTGCGGACCGCAACACTCGCAATGTCGCTCCGCCACGGCCTGACGATTGCCTTCGAATCCAAATGCTGAGGCGGCGGTATAGCCTCGCGAGTCTTTTCTGACCTAGAGCGCCCCAACCACCGCCTGGGTCATCTCCCCAGTGCTCACAGCTGCCCCGCCCCCGGCTATGTCCTTGGTCCGCACGCCCCGCTGCAGCACCGCCCGTACCGCCCGCTCCACCTGCTGCGCCGCCTGCTCCTGCCCCCACGAGTGCCGCAGCAGCATCGCCACCGACAGAATCGCCCCCGTCGGGTTCGCCAGCCCCTTGCCCGCGATATCCGGCGCCGACCCGTGCACCGGCTCGTACAGCCCCACCTGGCCCCCCAGCGACGCCGACGGCAGCATCCCCAGCGACCCCGCCAGCACCCCCGCCTCGTCGCTCAGAATGTCCCCAAACAGGTTCTCCGTCGCGATCACGTCAAACTCCCGCGGCCGCAAAATGATCTGCATCGCGCAGTTGTCCACGTAGAGATGGCTCAGTTCCACGTCCCCGTACTCTTTCCCTACCCGCACAAAGACTTCCCGCCACAACTGGCTGGTCTCCAGCACGTTCGCCTTGTCCACGCTGGTCAGTTTCTTCCGCCGCCCGCGCGCCAGCTCGAAGCTCACCCGCGCCAGCCGCTCGATCTCCTCCACCGTGTACTTCATCGTGTTCTGCGCCCAGCCGCGCTCCGGCCCGAATCCTCGCGGCTCGGCGAAGTACAGGCTCCCCGTCAACTCCCGCACCACCACAAAGTCGGTGCCCTCCACAATTTCGTCTTTCACCGGCGTCGCCCCCGCCCCCGCAATGCGGAACACCGGACGCAGGTTGGCGAAACAGTTCAACGCCTTGCGGATCGCCAGCAGCCCCGTCTCCGGCTTGCGCGCCGGCGGCTCCTTGTCAAACTCCGGCGCCCCCACCGCCCCCAGCAGCACGGCGTTGCTGCCCAGCGCCGCCTGCAGCGTCTCCTCCGGCAGCGGCTTCCCCGTCGCCCGCACCGCGCATCCCCCGATCAGATGCGTGCTGGTTTCCAGCGCCAGCCCATGCCGCCGCGCCACTTCTCGCAGCACCGTGACTGCCGCGTCAACCACTTCGGGACCGATGCCGTCGCCCGGCAACAGACATAAACGGAACGGAGATGAGGACATTGCGCTTTCCTGAGAGCTAAAGTGAATGGCTAGTTTACAGGACCAACCCTGTGCGCCGCGAGCAGGAAACGCGATTGCGATGAATGGCCTTGCGATGGATGGCCCCAGGCGCCTAGGACGGGCGCCGCCCCTGCCGCGCGGTTGCACGAGCCAGTTGCACAAGCCAGTTGCACAAGCCCCGAACTGCCCCGGAATCAAGTTGTCCTGGTCTGGATCAATACGATTCGCCGCGCGGCCGCCGCTAGCGTCCGGCCGCCGCCCCCGCCGCCAGCTCTTTCCCGCCCTGCGCGGCGGCGCGCCAGCGGCCCAGCCCCAGCCCCAGCAGCAGCAGACCCGCCCCGATCCCCACGCTGCTCCAGGGGTGCAGTTCCACCATCCGCAGCAGCGCGGCGCCATAGCGAAGCGCCAGCCACGCCTCCAGCCAGTAGCGAATGCTGCGCCCGATGAACATCGGCACGGTGAAACCCGCCAGCGTCATCTCAAACAGCCCCGCCACCATCACAAACGCCATGAAGGGAAAAAACGGCGGCATCATCGCCGGCACCCCGATGGCGAGCCCGTCGTAAAGCTCGACGTTGCGGTGTACCCGGTTGTAGACCCGCGCCGGCAGGCGGCGCTTCACCCATCCGCTGCCCAGCCGCCGCGCCAGCGTAAAGATCACCAGGCTGCCCAGCACGCTTGCCGCCGTGGCCACCAGAACGTAGGCCAAAAGGTGTTCGGGATGCGCGAGCGCCAGCGGAATCAGCAGCAGCTCAAGCGGGATCGGAATGCTGCACGACTCCACGAAACCGACCACAAACATGCCGCCCGCGCCATAACTCAGCAGCGCGCTTTGGTACTGCTGGACGGCGTCGCGAACCACGGAAGACATGAGCCAGCTTAACAGCCGCCGTTCTGCGCCGCCTAAAATCTCGCTCAGACCCGCCCCGGCTTCGGCTACCGTTCCCGTTTCCCGAACGGCGGCTTGGACCCAAAGAAAAAGGCCCACCGCGGAGGTCGTCGCGGCGGGCCTGCGCGCCAGAAGGCGGGCTCCTGGGAAACGCGCGTTCGTCTGCAGGATTCCATCACACGCGCAGAGTCCGCCGCTGTTGAGGACCATCTGGAGGCCCAGCCGGGAGACAAAATCGGAGCTATAGCCTAGGCGCGGCTAGCTTAGGCGCGGCTAGCTTGGGCGCGGCTGTGCCCTCTAGCTGCGCTTGCGCCGCAGCAGTCCGGTTCCGGTCAGGCCGGCGCCCAGCAGTACCAGCAGCCCCAGCGGACTTCCGGTCGCTGGCATCGCGCCTGCCCGGTGATGCGTTGTCCCCGCCTGACCCGCGTTCGCGCTCTGACCGGCGTTCTCATCGGCCGCGCTGCCTCCTGCCTCCGGCTGATCGGCATTCGCGGTTTGCGAGGATGTGGCTTGTCCCGCCGGATTCGCCGCCCCCGGAGTGGCCGACGACTGACCCGAGCGCAACGATTTGGCCGCGCTGCGCGCCGCCTGCAAATGCGATTGCAGTTGCGGAATCACCTGCTGCACATATGACTTCAGCGCCGGGTTCTGCACCCGGTTCTGCAGCGCTTGCAGCCGGTGGATCGCCATCCGGTGATCCTGAATTTCGTGATGCACATAGGCGCGGTCCAATTTTGCGCCCTGCATGTTGTCAAGCCGCGACTTGAAACGCTGTTCGTTGTTTTGCATGCGGTTCACGCTTCCCAGCGTCAGATTCGCCTGCTGCGCCACGCTCTGCAATTGCGATTGCGCCTGCTGGTGATCGTTGGAGAGTTTGTTGGCCAGATCCTGCACCGTTGAATTCTGGCTGCGCGACTTCACATCATTAGCCAGGTCGATTTCCCCCTGGTTGATCGTGTTGATCAGATTCGCCACGTGCTGGTCCACGTTCGACGCCGCGGAACCGGCGGGAGAGGCCGCTGCGCTCTGGCCCGCGCCCGTTTGTGCCGCGGGCTGGTTTGCGCTTTGTCCGCTGCTTGAGCTCTGCCCCGCGCTGGAGTTTTGCCCGTATTGACCGCCCTGGCTTTGCGCGCTGGTGCCCGCCTGGCTCTGAGAAGCCGCCGCGCCCGTGTCCTGTGCCAGGGCCGGCAGCGCCAGACTCAGGCATCCGCTGAGCGAAACAATTGCAAGTACTCGTGCTGTCTTCATAACAACCCTTCCTGTACAAGGAGTCGAAACTGCTAACCTCTGATGGCAATTGGCTGCCCAACGGATGGTAGAGCACGGATGGTAGAGCTCTGCCCGGCCCACCTGCGGAGTGGAAGCGTCGCGTCCAAAGACAGAGCTGGTAAGGCCGGGATTGAAAAAGTCGGTTCAGTGAACGACAGGGCCGTGAACGGCGGGGCGCAAACAGCCACGCTTGGGCAAAGCGTCCAGCGCCGGCTCGCCGCTTGCACCGGTGGCCAGTTTCCGGTCACCGCCTCCGCCCCAGCGCCGCTCTCTCCGGGAGCGGGACAGTTTCGATCGCTGCCCCGTTACCTTATTCGCAGGGATTTTTCAATCCAGCGCTGCCCTTACGCAAAAATCTGTCACTAGGCCTGGATTCCATGCTCCAATACAGGCATGACCCCGGCTAAGTTTCGTTTTCTCTATTTCCCGGCCGCGCTTTCGCTGGCCCTTCTTTCCGGCCAGGCGCTTTCCGCCCAGGTGGCGCATGCTCCCGCTGCGGCCGCTGCACACGCGGCAGCTCCGGCACCCGCCAGCGTGCCGCCTAACACGGTCGTGATCAGAGTGGGAACCACCGCAATCACAGCGCAACAGTTTCAGCAGATGCTGGACGCCTTCCCGCCGCAGCAGCGGCCTCAAGTGGAAGCGCACAAGCGCGATTTCGCCCAGTACCTGGCCAACTATATGGCCCTGGCGCAGGAAGCCAAAGCCGAGCACCTGGATCAAACCCCGGAATTCAAGCTCCATGAGCACCTGCTTCGGGAACAGACCCTGGCCCAGGCGCTGCTACAGAGTCTGCGCCAGACCCTGAAGCCGACCGACGCCCAAGTGACCGCGTTCTACAACGGCCACCAGGATATGTTTCAGGAGGCCAAGGTCCGGCATATCCTCATTGCCACTGCCGGCGGACCGGGCGGCTCCAAGCTCACCCCGGCCCAGGCGCTCGCCAAAGCCAATGCGGTTGAGGCGCGGCTCAAGAAAGGCGAAGACTTCGCCACCGTCGCCAAAAGCGTGAGCGACGACACCGGCTCCAAAACCCATGGTGGCGACCTGGGGTGGGTCACCCACCACCAGATGGTGCCATCATTTGACAAGGCGGTCTGGAGTCTGCCGGTCAATCAGATCAGCGCACCGGTAAAGACACGCTTCGGCTACCACATCATCCAGGTGCAGGAGCGTAAGACCGCACCGCTGAGCGAGGCCAAGGACCAGATCGCGGAGCAGTTGCAGAACCAGCTCATTCAGGAGAAGTTGCAGCAGATCAAGGCGGCCGCCGGGGTCGTGTTGAATCCCACCTACTTCGGTGCCGCACCGTCGGCGGCTGCCGCCGCTCCGGGCGCCCAGGCTACCACCGCCAGCGCTGCCCCGGCGCATCCGGCCGCTCACTAGTAGCTGTTGTCGACTGCTGATAAAAAAGCGCGGCCCTCTATGGGCCGCGCTTTTTGTTTGCCTGGCTGCGCTCACTACCCAGCAAAAAATGAGTGCACCGCGGCAACCACCCGCTCCACTTCATCGTCGCCGAGTTCGGGAAACATGGGCAACGCCAGCACTTCGTTTGCGGCCTGCTCCGCATGCGGGAAAGTCTGCCGCGCCAGCGCCGTATCGGCCAACACCGGCTGCAGGTGCACCGGAATGGGGTAGTACACTTCGCTGCCGATTCCAGCGCTCTTCAGGTGCTCGCGCAAAGCGTCGCGCCGCCGCGTCCGCAGCACGTATTGATGGAACACATGCTCGGGGGTGATTGCAGGCAGCAGCACAGGCGCATCTCCCTGGCCGGCAATGGCGGCAAACGATCCCCGCAGCAATCCTTGCTGGTAGCGCTCGGCAATCGTCCGCCGGCGCTGGTTCCAATTTTGTACCTGGGGCAACTTCAAGCGCAGAATGGCTGCTTGTACCTCGTCCAGACGCGCATTCCAGCCAATGTGCTCATGCACATAGCGTTGCCGGCTACCGTGGACGCGCCGCATACGAAGTTGTTCTGCAAACTCCGCATTCCCGGTCACCACCAGTCCCCCCTCGCCCAATGCCCCCAGGTTCTTAGTGGGATAAAAGCTGTAACAACCCATGTCGGCAAGCGTTCCCGCAAATCCAGCGGGCGTGCATGCGCCGAACGCTTGCGCCGTGTCCTCAATCATCGGTATTCCTGGAGCGTGGCGGCGCAATTCGCTAACGTCCACAGCCCGCCCATACAGGTGGACGGGGATGATGGCGCGGACGCGTTTTCCTTGCGGGCCTCGCAAAAACGCTTGCACCGCCTCGGGCGCGAGCAGCATGGAAGTGGGATCGATGTCGGCCAAGGCGAGTTCCGCCCCCGAGAGCAGCACCGCTCCGGCGGTCGCAAAAAAGGTGAAGGCCGAGGTCAGGACCACATCACCTGGGCCAAGCCCCAGGCTTCGCAGCGCCAGATGGAGCGCGTCCGTGCCACTCGCGCAAGCCATCGCATAGGGAACGCCCAGGTACTGGGCCAGTTCCCGCTCCAGCGCCGCCGTTTCCGGCCCAAGCACCACCTGCCCCGAGGCGAAAACGCGCTGAGTCGCTGCTTCGATAGCTGAACGCAGCGGCGCGAACTGCCGCGCCAACGAGAACTGCGGAATGAAGTCGCTCATGCAGCTTTCAGTGTGGGCGAAGTGGCACCCGCTGACAATCCCTCAGCCCCATTTTTGGGTGGGATTCAAGCGTTCCCCTCAGCCGGACGCGAGCCGCTCCCTCCCGTCGTCAAGCTCACGCCGGCAAAGATCAGCACGGCGGCGCCGAGCAGCGGCAAGCCCGCATGCTCGTGCAATAGAGCTATGCCAAACAGTGTGGCCAAGACCGGCTGCAAATAAGTCAGCGATGACAGCTCAGAGGCTGGCAGGATTTTCAGCGCGGCAAAATAAGCGAGGTAGGCGAGCACCGATCCCACCGCGGCCATAAAGAGCAACCCGGCCCAGCCCTGGAACGACACCGATTTCCAGGCGAGATGCCGGCACTCCAGCCAGGCAAACGGCAGCAGGGGCAGTGAGCCCCACAAGAATGTATACAGATTCAGGTCGAACGCGGCGTAGCGATGGGTGTGATCCTTGCCCAGCACCGTGTACACGGCAAAAGCCGCGGCGGCGAGGAAAACGATGAGGTCCCCGTGAACGCTGCTCTCTCCTTCACGCGCGTGCAGAACCAGAACCGCCACCCCGGCAAATGACAACAGCATGCCGAGCGCTTCCCGCCAGCGTAGTCGCTCCTGTCCCCAAGCGGCCGCCAAGAGCAGCACCAGAACCGGAGTGAGGGCAATGATCAGCGAGGAATGGGAAACCGATGTTGCCGCCAGTCCAGTAACGAAAAAGCATTGATTCAGGGTGACGCCCGTGAACCCGAGCGCAAACAGCAGCCAGTGATCACGCCAGGAGAGAGGCCGGCTATAGCGGGTTGCTCTGCGCGTGCGGCGCAGCAGCGCCAGCAGCACCAGCAGTGCGGTCGCGATCAAGACGCGCAGGATGGCCACCGTAAATGCGGGCCTGGAGGTAGCCCCCTGAAAACCCTGCACCGCCCATTTCCCCGCCACGTAGTTGAACGACCAGGCCAGCACCGGTATGGCCAGCAACAGCAGCAGACGCGGTCGCGCATTCCTGACTGTCCCGCCCGGCAAGCCATGACGGTGCTGCGCGCTCATGCCACGCCAAAGTGCTGTTCCCAGACCGTTAGCCGGCGGATCAGCTCTGTTTTCACCCGGTAGCCGGTTCCTGGTTCATCTCGAACAACGATTGTGCCGCGCGGAGTCACTTCCACTTCGGGCTCCACAATATCTTCCCGCCAATACCGGCGGCTTGCGGAGACATCTCCAGGGAGGCTGAAGCCCGGCAAGGTGGAGAGAGCAATGTTGTGAACACGGCCCACGCCAGATTCCAGCATTCCTCCGCACCAGACAGGTATACCGGCTGCCCGCGCCACATCGTGCACCTCGCGCGCCGAACTGAACCCGCCGGTGCGCCCCAGCTTGATGTTGATGACGCGGCAGGCTTTACACTCGATGGCCAGGGCGGCATCGCGGGCGTGGTGAATGCTCTCGTCCAAGCAAAGGGGAGTCTGCATTTGGGCCTGCAGGCGGGCATGCAGGCAAATGTCGTCGTACCACAGTGGCTGTTCAACCATGGTGAGGTGAAACTCATCCATTTTGACCAGATGAGCGGTGTCATCCAGCGTGTATGCGGAATTGGCGTCGGCCATCAGCGGCACTTCCGGAAACTTCTTGCGGATGGCCTCCAGCACGTTCAGATCCCACCCCGGCTTCACCTTCACCTTGATGCGCAGATAGCCGCTTGCCAGTTCCCGGTCAATGGTGTCCAACAGTTCCGGAACCGAGTTCTTAATGCCGATGGAAACACCGCAGGGAATTTCATTGCGCGTACCACCCAGCAGCTTCCACAAGGGTTGTTCCAGCTGGCGCGCCCAAGCGTCCCAGAGCGCGTTCTCGATGGCAGCTCGCGCCATCTCATGGCCGCGGATCAGGCGCATTAAGGGGCGCACGTCAGCAGGCTGCGCCACCTCTTTGCCAAGCACCATGGGGATGGCAAATTCCGCCAGAATATGGCGTGCCGTATCGGTGGTCTCATGGCTGTAAAAAGGCGTTTCGCCGCAAGTCACCTCGCTCCAGACACGCAGCCCGTCGACCAGCATCTCAAGCAGCAGGATCCGGCGCACGTCGGTACGGCCAAAACTAGTTTCGAAAAACGAAACCAGCGGCATGCGGATTTCCCGCAGCGTAATGCCTTCGATTTTCATGCTTAGAGTTCTTCCGCCTCGGCGGCGAAACCATAGCTCCAGGGTTCGTCGAAACGCCCCATGCGGAAGCGTCCCCCTCCGGTGGCTATACGTTCAAAGCCCAAGATCGACCAGCCGTGTGCGAAGGCCGCTTCGAGTTGCGTGCGCAAAGCAGCCTGCATTTGGAGGGCGCGCGGGTTACGCTCGCTCTTCCATTGCTGAATACCCGGCGCCAGCGTCACTGGGGGCGCGCCGGAACTGACCGGAGCGGCGCTGTCAGCGCCCGAGGGAGGCTGCAGCGCCCGTTCCACCCGGTTGGAGCGCAGCCACCATTCCGCCACGAGGCGATCCGAGGGCAGCCCCGCCTGAAGGGCACTGGTATTCGCGCCGTACAGATTAGGGAGGTAACGGCGGCTAATGGCGCCCAGCACTTCCAAATTGAAATAACAGTTTTTGGCCTCCAGCGGGTCGAAGGTCCATTCAATCAGCTCAATCCCCCGGCGCAAGGCCAACTCGCGCTGGCGCAATTTCAACATGCGTCCGATGCCGCGGTCCCGGAACTCCGGGGCCACCGCCAGCATGTGCGAATGCAGGTAAGCATGGTTGTTGCGCACCCCTGGCAGCGCCAGGGCATACCCGACCAGATTGTCCGCATCGTAGGCGCCAAGAACCAATCCGCCGATCTTGTTGGCGACGACAAACATACGCACCGGGACCAGATCCGTGTCGTCGAAACCCCAGACGTGCCGCTGCAACTGCACGCAGGCGTCGAACTCCGGGGTGCGAGTGAGCGAACGTACTTGAATTCCGAATTCCTGCTCAGTATTCATAGCGACAAAAATTACGCCGTAGTGGAATTGCTCTCAGCAGTATCGGGCAAAGAGGCGGCAAATCACTCCCCCTTTTTTGCCGCTTGCCACAATTGTTCCAACCGCTCCGGACTTTGCGCATCGAGACTGGTGTTTTGTTCCGCCAGCAAGGCTTCAACCCTGCTGAAGCGCCCGCGGAACTTGCGGTTGGCGGACTTGAGCGCCGATTCCGGCTCTATTTCAAGGCGTCGCGCCACGTTCACGGCGGTAAACAGCAGGTCCCCTGCCTCTTCTTCCAAGCGCTTTCGATCATTACCAGCGTGCAGTTCGGCGCGCAGTTCGGCAATCTCCTCCTCAAGCTTTTCTAATACTTGCTGCACTCCGGGCCACTCGAACCCCGCGGTGGCGGCACGGCGGCTCAACTGGAAGGCTTCGACCATGGCAGGGGTTGAGCGTGGCACCGTACTAAGCAGGGAATCCGATGCCGCTGGCGGGCGGCCCTGGGTACGTTTCTCTTCCGCTTTGACCTGATCCCAGCGGCCGAGTGCCTCGTCGGCGCTCATCTTCTGGCCACTGTCGTCAGCAAAAACATGCGGATGACGCCGGATCAATTTCTCCGCCAATTGCCTAAGCACATCTTCAATTGAGAAGAGCCGCTCCTCCTGAGCCATCTGCGCGTAAAAAAGAATCTGTAGCAGGAGATCGCCAAGTTCTCCCGCTAGTTCCGCCCAGTCCCGATCGGTAATGGCCTGCAAGACCTCGTAGGTCTCTTCGACCGTATAGGGCTTAATGGAATCAAAAGTCTGTTTGCGATCCCAGGGACAGCCGCCGGGCGCGCGCAACTGGGCCATGATCGCGACCAGACGCTCGAAAAGTTCACCGCTTGAGGGCATGGCCCAGCTTAACCCAGCATCGCGTTGCAGTCCTGAAGGGCAGCTTCCGGTTACAACGAGCAGTTCACGCCCCAACCGCGCGATGAGCGGCGGTGCTGTCCTTCGCACTTTCAAAGCGCGGGAGATCACCGATTTTGGGAGTACTCCGGTCCCGCAGTGGGATATTCACGCTGCTAACTTATTCTGCGCAGCGGCTACGGGTGACAAGAACTAAGCTTGCGATTGCAACCCTCCACCCAAAAAGGGGGACATTGAGGCGTCCTGGCAGAAAAAGATGTTGACCAGCGCCTGACAGCGTGTCATAAGTCAGTCTTTATCATCAAGAACCTGTCCTGACTGAGAGCCCTATGATTGGCCTCAATGAATTATTGCGCACGTGTCTGGAACCAGCGGCTGGACCAGATGGCGCCAGCCCTGTCCTGGAAGCCTGCTGTAAATACCTTCAGGCTGGCGCTCTGATTGTTTTCGAAAAGGGCGAAGATGGTTGCTTTCGAGCCAAGGAGGGAGCTGGACGAGGCCGGGAAATCCAGCGCGGCTGGCGCGTCCGCTCCGGGGATGAGCTCATCAGTTCCGTCTTAGGCGAACTGCCAGCGCGCGCCGGCGAGCGCATGGCTCATTTGAAGCTCGCCAATAGCGCCGCCGAGTACATCTTTGTCGCCTATGCTGTAAAAACGCTCCGCCCCGAGGAACTGCAACTCATTGCGCGACTCTGGCTCTGGCGGCTGGCGTATGGCGAAACAGCGTCCAACGAGATCAGATGCTGGGAAGTAAGGGCAAAGGCGTCGTCGGATATCATCAGCACGGTGCAACAAGCCCTGGATCATAGCACCAGTATTCAGAAGGCAGTCTGGTCTCTACTGAAGCAGAACGACTATTGGTCAGATTCGCAGCTCAGCGACACGCTCCAACATGCCATTCAGTCTTTCGAGAGGCTCAATCAGGAGCTCGCCAAGATCAAGAGCCTGAACGCAACGGAATTGAATCGCCAGCCAGTGGTGCTCAAGCACATCCTTCAAGAGGCGATCAAAAGCGCAAGAGTGGACGCTCCGCAGCGCAAGCCGTTGCTTCTGTCAGGCGGCAACACCGGCCAAATCCTGGCGGACACCGCACTCCTGACCCTGGCCTTCACGCTGTTATTTCGAAAGGCCCTGCAACTCGCTCCTGGCCCGGTTCGCGTCCGCATCGGACAGCCCAGGGCGGCATCGCTTCGAACCAAGTGGATAGTAGGAATCAGTCTCGGCGCGATGGAGCTTTCAACGCAGCAGCAAGCCAGTCTTTTTGCCACTCTTTCTATGGCCGGAACGCATTATGAAACCGGCTTCGGCGCCCTGCAACCGATCCTCGGCCTGCATGGCGCGCACCTGGGATTGCGCTGGGACAAACATCGCGCTCTGATTACCGTTGAGCTCCCGAAATACGAAGCTCGCCGCAGCCAGCCGGCGGTACTGGTGCGCGGCCAGCCCGCCAAGGGGACAGCGACGGGACCGGCACGCAAGCGCGTAGCGGTGCTGCAAACAAGATCGCCTCTCAGTAGTAATCAGCCGAAAGCGTCATCTTGATCAGGTGATGGTGGGAATCGAAGCTACTCTCCAGGATCTGCGGGTACTGCCGTCCGGCCCAGGAAAAGTTGAAAACGATCATCTCGACCTGCTGCCGGTCCAACTGCGCACTGCCCCGAAAAAACGGCTTCCCATAAATGTGTAGCAAACGGATTGGCGAATCGCCCAGCCGCATTCCTCGCCCGGTAGAAGCGATCGACAATGGCAAGTGAGCGCGGGGTAAATTAGTGCGGCGCAATGTGGGCGGGAGCCCGTCGTTGGGAAGTGCGTCTGCGCGAAGCACGGTCACTGCCCGCACCACGCCCTTGTCGTCGACCTCCAGGGTTAACCGCAGCCCGTTTTTTAAGTCCTGCCAGATATAGATGTCGGGCTCATCAGGCGAGGGATGAAACCACTGCGTGCCGAAGCGGCGTACTTCGGCGGCAATCCGTACGCGCCCTGGGCGAATTCCAGCCAGGGTCAATTCGTTCACGTTTCCGGGTGGGTGATCGGGATTGCTAGGGGGCCCCTGGGCAAGCGCCAGCACCGCACAGGAGGCCAAAGCGACAGCCACGGGCCTGAGGATAGAGCAAAGGAATCGGTTCATTGCACTGGTTGTAAGCGGAGCGCTAACTTTTGGGCCAAGTCCACCTCGTCCTCCGTCCAAAGGCGGCGCCGAGCCGCGTGCGCCCGCTGCGGCGCCGCATTGGAGAGCTGAATCAGCATTCCAATGTTGTACTGGACGCGCTTGCGGGTCTCTTCGTTCCACGGCTGTTCGTCCGCAAGGAACAAGTAATCAAAGCCCAGCGCCACCAGAATATCGCCCTGGTCTGCCTGCTGTCCTTCGGCAAAGCCCGTCGCCAGTAAGCTAAAGGTCACCGGTGACGGTCTCAATTGCCATTCCGAGCCGGTATGCTGCCAAAGATCCCAGTGCAGCTCCGCCTCCAGCGCATAGTCCTCTTTCCAGAATTCACGCAGTATTTCCACGGCATGATCGATCTCGGCGCCATTGGGGAAAAACTCCTCGAAGGCGGCGCTTTCCGCCCAATCCAGCGGCAGGGCGCGCACACTCTGAACGCCAGGACGGCTCTTCGACTGCGGCAAAGCCTGCAAGCTTTCGGCAAAGCCGTTCACGGCAGTCTCAGGATTATGCGGGGGCAGCCAAATACTAAGAAAAACACGATCCATGACTCTAACGTACAGTATAGAGCCGGTTGCGCACCGTCCACCTCGCGCCTGTCGTGCCCGAACTCCTGCAGATGTGCCGCAGCGGTTTGCACCTTTCGCGGCTCTGCTGTGCAGACTTTTGCCGCAGTGTTGGCCAACGTTGCGAGCTGCCCTGAGTGGATGGAAGCGGCGCCGCCTTTTCAACGAGAATGCGGTTACAATGGGAACAGACCGATTTCTTGCCCTTCTTTTATTGGGCCGCCCTGCGTTTCATTCGGAATCAAACAAGAAGCGAGATCTTATGGAAACACAGCAAGAACGAGCTTACCGCTCCGCCTTTCGCAAGGTGGAAGCACTGCAGATCGAACTCGCCCGCCACGTGTACTCGATCCAGCGGCGGCAGGAGGCGGAAAGAAAACTGGAACAGGCCATGAAGACGCTCGACGAAGCGCGCCGCGAACTATTGAAGATCCGCAATTTGCAAAAACAAGCGGCATGAGCGCCGTCTAGCGGGATCAGTGCCGGAATTCCGGCGGGCGCCTCGCCCTAAAAAACCCCAAAGCGACTTGCTTTGGGGTTTTTTTGTTTTGCCGGTGCGAATCTGGCCGCTTGCTGACCGTGCGCGTTGCTACGCCCCGATCGAGCTCTCATGCGATGATTAACGCCATGTCAACGGGAAGAACGATCGAAGGCTGGTTACGCTTGCTGGCGCCATGGCTGGGGGTAATTGCGGTATTCCTGCCCGCTTTGACGTTAATGGCTCCCATGATGACGCAGCAAACCTGGACTCCGGAACGGCTGGTACACGCCAGCCTGCTGACCGCATTTCAGCACGGATCAGCGCACACTCAGCCGTCGCTCGCGCACACCCTGCACAGGATTGTGCGGATCCGCCGGGAGTTGAGCACGCATACCGGACAGGGCGGCCATGTTCCGGCGGCGTTTGTGCTGGCGCTTCTGATTCCCGCGGCAGTCATGCTCAGTGCCGCGTTCAGTTTTGCCGTGCTCTTGCTTGAACTGTTTCGCAAATTCAGGCTTGTCACGGCGTTTGCTATTGGAGGAACGGTCTGCTCCGCCTACGCCATTCTGGCCAGCTGGTGGCTGACGCGGGTGGTCCACCAGGAAATCGCGCAGGTCGTGCAGCAGGCGCAATCGCACTTCAGCTTTCATGGGCTGGCGCAACTCGCCTCTTCCATGAGCGAGGACATGGCCTTGAGACCGGAAATTGCCCTGTTCCTCATGTTGTTCGGCTTTCTTGCCATGCTGATATTGCCTCAGCCTCCCGCGACGACGGGCGCATGAGAAACCGCGCTGGCGGCCCACAATTCTCCCCTTTTCGCAGCAAGGAGGAATGACCGCCGTCCACGCTATGCTTAAAGGCATGTCTATCCTCGTCACGGGAGGGGCCGGTTATATTGGCAGTGTGATGACCGAAACGCTATTAGCGCATGGTCATCGCGTGGTGGTGCTCGACAACCTCTGCCATGGCTACCGGGACAGCGTTCATCCTGAAGCCGCATTTGTCGAGGGAGACGTTGGCGATGCCACGCTGCTGCATCGCATCCTCCCCGAAATGCAAATCGACGGAGTGATCCACATGGCCGCCTACATTGAAGTGGGCGAGTCCATGCAGGACCCTCTGAAGTATTTGGAAAACAATTTTTCCCGGCCGCTGACGTTATTGCAGGTCATGGATGAAGTGGGAGTGCAACGATTTGTCCTCTCCTCCACCGCGGCGGTGTATGGCGCTCCGGAAAGTGTTCCGCTCACAGAAACGGCCCGCACGGTGCCTGTCAATCCCTACGGATTGAGCAAGCTCATGTTGGAACAGGCGTTGGCCTGGTACAGCAGCCGCGGACTGCGTTACTTCGCTCTTCGTTACTTCAATGCCGCCGGCGCCACCGAGCGTTGTGGCGAACGCCACCAGCCAGAGAGTCACCTGATCCCACTGGTGCTGCAGGCCGCCAGCGGCGAGCGCCCGCACATTTCGGTTTTCGGCAGCGACTACGACACACCGGACGGCACCTGCGTGCGCGACTATATTCATGTTCGGGACCTGGCCGAGGCGCACGTACTGGCGCTCGACCTGCTCGGCAAGGAAGGCGCCGCCGAGCCCGGACACATTCCTTCCCTAGCGAGCCGTGCGTTCAATCTGGGCAATGGACGTGGCTTTTCGGTGCGAGAAGTGATTGAGACGGCGGAGCGGGTGTGCGGCAGACGCATCCCCGTCCAGCAGGCGCCCCGGCGCCCCGGTGATCCCGCCCGCCTGGTGGCCAGCGCCGAGAAAATGCTCCAGGCGGGATGGCGCCCCCGTGATGCCGATCTGGAGGCGATCATCGCCTCGGCCTGGGCGTGGAAAGTACGGCATTCAGAGCTCACCCAAAGGGAAAAGCCATGACACCGGAAGAGATGGCCAAAACACTTCAGTTTTTACTGGAACAACAGTCGCAATTTGCCGCCGAACTGCAGCAGGCACAAGGCACAATTGCAAACCTGCGTGAAGCAGTGCTGGCATTGGTAACCACATCGCGGGCCATCAGTGATGTTCAGACCGCGCTTTCAGAAGAAATCCGCTCGGTAAGCGCCGAACAGCGCGCCGCCGCCGGGATTCAAGCCAATGCGGAGCAACGGCTCGGGGTTCTGGTGGAACGAGTGGACCAGCTTATTGCAGTGGTGCAGCAATATCTTTTGAATCAGTCCTCCTCCTCAAACCTGCCGCAATAACGAAATAATTGCCGTGTACGGGCATTCCCTTCGTCAGGGAAGTTCCGTGTTTTCCTATAGATACGGATTCGGCAGGCTACCTGCAAGCAGCACTTGTGCAGGAGGTTGCCATGCTGCAGAAACTTATGATCGCTTTGGGACTGGTTGGGCTGGTAGGAGGCTTGGCTGCTTTTCGCGACCCAGCGCTGTTGAACCCTATCCGGCCCATGGTGCCTCAGGCCAACACTCGCTCTGGATATGCGCTGCCAGGACTTCCGTACCCGAGCGGCAACGGTTTTCCGGTGGCCAGCACGGTTTCCCGACGTGGCCCGATACTCTCCACGATTGGGAACATACTCGGCGGGTGGATTTCACCATCCAGTTGGATCCCTGGAGGCAATCTCCCCCCAGGGCTGCAACGGCAACTTATGGAGCGTGGCTCGTTACCTCCTGGGCTGGAAAAACAACTGCGTGAGCGCGGCAGCTTGCCTCCGGGGCTAGCGCGACGCGAAGGAGGATACGATTGGGGCGGCCGTGGGCCTCGATCAGGTCGGCCCGGCTACGGGTCGCCTTATGAAATCGGTCCCATCATCAACCGTCTTCCCTTGCCTGGCGGACAGTATCCGGTGATCGGCAGTCCAAACGGCCAATACCCGGTGTGGAACGGCCGGGGTGAGGATAACCGCGGCCGCTGGGGGCGTGAGCGTGAAGACGATGACCATGGCGGCTGGCGTTCCGGCGATGATGGCCGTGAAAATGGCGGCCGTTGGAATCGAGGCCGCGCGTGGGGAAAACATCATGGCCGTGGCCGCGATCACGACGACTAAGCATGTGGTCAAATCAGCCGTTTATGAAGGAGGGGCGCCGCTGGCCCCTCCTTTTCGCTTTTATTGGGGAAAAACGTTGAGGTATGTAACCCGCAAGGCGGGGGACCAATCCATCCCTACGGGGCAAGTTTTTCTTCCCGGCCCAGAGGAGGGCGGCCATGAACTCGATTTTCATCAACATCAAACGGGCATTCGCAGGCGGGTTTCGCGTCAAAGCCGCGTTCATTGTGAGCGCGCTGCTAGCATTGACGGGTTTGGCTCACGCCAGCGACGGTCCTGGTGTAGTGCGCGTCAGCCTCATCGAGGGCACCCTCAGTCTGAAACGAGCGGGAACATGGGCCAATGCCTCACTCAACACCTCTTTGGTTCCCGGAGATGAGGTCTACGTCGCCGGGCAGGGCCGGGCTGAGCTGGAACTAGATGCTGTTGACGTGCTGCGCCTAGCCTCTGGCACGGACCTGAAAATCGAGTCCTATGAAGGACGTGAGTTTCAAGCCCAAATGATCAGTGGCACCCTGAGCGTGACTACCCGTGGCAAGCATTTCCTTGACATGGAGTTTGACACTCCCAACATGAGCGTGCGTCCGGTGCATAGCGGCATCATTCGTATCGACGTGGTTAAAGCGGACGCGACTAGCGCCATTGTCTGGAAGGGCCGGGCCGAAGTGTTTACGCCTGACGGGCACACCCAGGTGAAGTCGGGGCACCAGATTCAGGTGCAAGGTTCCACTCACCCGCTTTTCCGCATTGTCGAAGCGCCTCGCCGGGACGATTGGGATGCTTGGGTGAATCAACGCGAGCATCGCATTGAAGACGCGCGCGCTTATCGTTATATCAGCCCAAGGATTGATGGCGGCGATGATCTGGACGCCTACGGTCATTGGGTTTACGTGCCCAACTACGGCCGCTGCTGGACTCCGTCCGTGGTGGTGGACGACTGGACGCCTTATTACTTTGGCCGTTGGGTCTGGACGCCCTACTACGGCTGGACCTGGGTCAGCTATGAACCCTGGGGGTGGGCGCCCTACCATTACGGGCGCTGGTTCTACACCGGAGGCTACGGATGGGTGTGGTGGCCGGGCGCATCTCCGGTCTGGGCGCCAGCCTACGTTTCCATTTTTGTCAATCCGGGCGGCTGGATCAGTTGGTGTCCGGTATCGCCGTGGGCCACCTACTACGGCTACTCGCAATACAATTACATCACCTACAACACAACCTACGTCAACTACGTGAACAACGTCACGCCTCTAAACATGGTTCCGCGCCATGGTTCCGCAGTCATTGTCGGCCGCCAGCGGCGGGGCTTTGTAACGGTCTCCGCGAACGAATTTGCGAATGGACGCGTGGACCGCTTTGGACGCCGCATACGCCCCTCTGGAACACTGCATCTCATTCGCGGCACCGCTCCGGTCGTTCCCACGGCACGCAGTTTAAGCGCTCTGCCTGGGCACGGTGCGGCGCCACACCCGAGATTTGGGCGCGTGCCGGTCTTCACACACCGCATGCCCGCCCGGATTGCCACTCCAGCAAACCTGCGGACCGCGCAGGCGGCGCTCACGCGCGCAACGGTCGCGCACCATATTCCGTTGACGCCCACTGCTCCGCTACGTACCCGCGTGGCCGGCAATTCGGGCGCACTGCGATCGGGACTTCCTCCGGAGCATATCGCCGCTCGCGGAAGCGGACCTGCAATAGCTGCCGCTGGCCGCGGCATCCGGAGCATATCCACAAACCCACGTGCGCGCACCAACAATGGCTGGACGAGCTTCCGCAGTTCATCGCGCACCGGTGAATCGCTTGCGGCGGCGGCCGCCCAGGCCCGTCGCCAGGCTGGGCTTGGGCAGGCAGTGCGGCCAAGGGCGCATCAGCGGGTTTCCGGCGGCGCAATTCCAGCCGGAGTTCCCGGCACAAACATCCGAAGCAATGGCGTGAGAAGCTGGACCAACGCGCCTTCCAGTTCGCATGCAAACTCTGGCAGCAGTAGTTGGCGCCACTTTTCAGGAGCGGGCCGTGGAGAACGCGGGGGCGCCGCCGTCTATGGAGCGCCGGCTACTTCAAGCTACAGCCGGCATTCCTCGTTCTCGCGGGCCCGGGGACTTGTGAACGCAAGCGGCTCTGAAATGGAGAACCACCCGCTGAGCAGCGCCAGTCAAGCCGCCAATAGTGCGACAGCCCCTTGGCCGCGTACTACGAGCGGGCACAACCAGCCAACGGCGCCGGTATATCAAAATCACCCGGTCTTTGAAAATCACCCCGTGACGAGCGGCGCACAAGCGCACAACGGAGCGAACGAAAGCGGCCCAGTCTACCGCCGAGCGCCAAGCGGCCAGCAAGGCGGCTATAACGCTCCCGTTTACCGGGCGCCCGGGAGCACCACAGGAGGGCAGAGCGCCCCCAGCTACCACAATTACTCGCGGCCGAGCTATTCGCCACCGCCGGCCCACAGCTCTACGCCCAGTTCCAGCTACACACCAGCCCCCAGCTATCACCCGTCCAGTTCGCCGCCAGAGCGTTCCTACTCGCCCCCGCCTTCTAATAGCGGAGGTGGCCAAGCGCCCAACGGCAACTGGGGTCACGGGAGGCGCTGAGACCAAGCACTGACCGCGTTGCTTTCGCAGGCGGCCGCGACTACCACAAGTCGCGGCCGTTTTTCTGTGCGGCGAGGCGCACCGTGCGTCGCTACAACGCGGTCACCTTGTCACCTCAAATGCGCCGTGCTAACTTAGTAATTCATCTCCACCGCGCGCTTCTCACTAGCCGCCGTGGACCGCACACCCCGCCGCCAGCCGGCCATCGTGCCCCGTGTTTATGCAATCCGGTATTCAAGAAATCAAAGTGGCGCACAGTCCCGATTCGGACGATGCGTTCATGTTTTATGCCCTCGCAACCAATAAGCTCAACACCGAGGGGCTGAAATTCGTTCATGTACTGTCGGATATTGAAGATCTAAACCGCCGTGCACTGAACGGCGAGTTCGAGATCTCGGCGGTGAGCTTCCACGCCTACCCCTACTTGCAGGACAAATACCGCCTGCTCAATCATGGCGGAAGCGTTGGCTACGGTTACGGACCGATCATCGTCTCGCGTGCGCCGGTCACTCCGGAAGCCCTGGAAGGCAAGACCATTGCGATTGCGGGCGAGCGCACCACGTCCGCGCTGGTACTACGGCTTTATGCCCCATCGGCCAAGACGACCATTGTGCCCTTTGATCAAATCATTGCCGCCGTTGCCGACGGCGCTGTCGACGCGGGACTGCTGATCCATGAAGGCCAGCTCACCTACGCCGCCGCCGGCTTGCACAAGGTAGCCGATCTGGGAAAATGGTGGCTTGATGAAACCGGGCTTCCGCTGCCGTTAGGCGGCAACGTTGTACGGCGCGATCTGCCTCTGCCGTTAGCGGAGCGCCTCTCCAGTTTGTTGCGCGCCTCCATTCAATACGGCCTGGAGCAGCGGGAAGAGGCGCTGGCCTACGCTCACCAATTTGCCCGCGACATGGACCCGGCCCTGGCGGACAAATTTGTCGGCATGTACGTCAACCAGCGTACGTTGCAGTACGGGGCTGACGATAAGCAGGCGATTGAGCGCTTGCTGACGTTGGGCTTTGAGCAAGGCATCATTCCCAACCGGCCGAAACTGGATTACCTGGACTAAGCTGCAGGCGCCGTCCCTGCCGGCAAGGAGTCGTCTCGCGCGGCTGCCCAACTTCACCGGTGCGGCAGCCTATTCTTGCGAGGAACTCGGGATAGCGACAGGCGCGCCGCAATGTATTCGCAAACCCGATGCAGGAATCCGAAGTGACCTCCGCAGACTCCGGACCGGAGCAACGCGCGACAAATCCCTTGCGGCGCAATGTACCACTGCTGGGGCTTTCCTCGTTGCTCAACGACACTGCCAGCGAAATGGCCTATTGGGTTCTGCCATTTTTCCTGACTAGTATTGGCGCCGGTCCGCGCGCGCTGGGCGTGATTGAGGGAGTTGCCGAAAGCGCGGCCAACCTGGTGCGGCTGGGCAGCGGGTACCTGGCGGATCGCTTCGGCCGCCGCAAGCCGCTCATTGTTATCGGCTACGTTCTCGCCAATGCGGTGAAACCCCTGCTTGGGTTTGCTCAGCACTGGTCTCAGGTGCTGGGATTGCGCGCCCTGGACCGCACCGGCAAAGGAATCCGCGGCGCTCCTCGCGACGTGATGATCTCCGAATCCGCCGATCCGGGCAAGCTGGGAGCCGCCTACGGCTTGCGGCAAGCCATGGACTCGGTGGGCGCTATTCTCGGGCCGGCGTTGGCCTTTGCTATTCTCTGGGGCGGCCATCACAACGTTCGCCAAGTGTTCTGGATGGCGGCGATTCCCGGGGCGCTTACGGTGGCGGTGGTGCTCCTGGGGGTTCGTGAAACGGGAACGGGCCAGCCGAAAGCCAAGCCGTCCACGACTGCGCTCCCCCGGTCGCCGTTGAGCCAAACCGGCTGGCGGCCGGTGCTACAGCTCACGGGCATACCGCTACTGCTGCTCAGCCTGGGGCTTTTCGGGCTGGCCAACTTCAGCGACATGTTTTTGGTATTGCGGGCGCACACGGTGGGTACGCCGGCCCGTGATGCGCCTCTTCTGGGACTGCTCTTCAATGTGGTGTTTGCGGGCCTATCCTTCCCCATGGGGCGTATTTCCGATCGCATCGCGCGCAAGTGGGTGCTGGGCCTCGGCCTACTGGTGTTCGCCGCCGTGCACCTTGGCTTTGCTTTGGTCCATTCCAGCGTAATGGTGTGGCCGCTGTTCGCCGGCTATGGGATTTACCACGCGATGACGCAAGGGGCGCGCAGCGCCTTGGTGGCCGACCTCACGCCGCGCGAGATGCGAGGGCGCACTTTCGGCTTGGTGTCGGCATTGACGGGCACAACCGCTCTGGTCTCCAGCATTTTGGCTGGGATGTTCTGGGCTCGCACGAGCCCAACACTGGTCTTTGGAACAGCTTCCGTGCTGGCCGCTGTTGCCGCAATCGGGATCATGCTGCTACCCGCCCCGGCAAGTGCCGGCGGCCTGGAGGCTGGGCCGGCATAATGCAGCCGCAAAAGACGGTTGCCGTTCTGAGCACCCCCGCGCTTTCGCTTCGCATTGATTTCCATTTGCCCGCGGAAATGAAGTAGAATCTCAGCGCTGGAGCCACTACGATTTCGAGGACGTGTGGATGCGCATACTTGTTGCCGAAGATGATTCCCCCCTGGCCAACTTTCTGCGTCAGGGTTTAGAGGCGGAACATTACGAAGTCGAGATCGCTGGAGACGGCGTGCTTGCCCGCACGCTGGCCGAGGAGCAGGATTTCGACCTGCTCATTCTCGACCTGAACCTGCCCCAAAGCAGTGGCGTCGAGGTGCTACAGCATTTGCGCACCATTAAACCGCAACTGCCGATCCTGGTGCTGACCGCACGCAGCCGCGTGGAAGACCGCGTGAAAGTGCTGGACTTGGGGGCGGACGATTACCTCACCAAGCCCTTCTCTTTTTCCGAGTTATCGGCTCGCGTACGCGCCTTGTTGCGCCGCGGCCCTCGCGGCTCGGAAAGTGTTTTGCGTTGTGCCGACCTGGAAGTGAACCGGGTCGAGCACTCCGTGCGCCGGGCCGGTAAAAAAATCGAACTCACGCCCAAAGAGTTCTCCCTGCTGGAATACTTGATGCTGAACGCGCCCAAGCACGTTACGCGCGCCATGATCATCGAGCACGTCTGGAATCTTTCCTCTGACACGATGACCAATGTGGTCGACGTTTACATCAATTACCTGCGCAAGAAGATCGACGAGGGGTACGACCGCAAGCTGATCCACACCATTCGCGGTGTGGGCTATCACTTCGCCTCCGACCAGGACAAGGCTTAAACGGTGGGGGTGGAGGCACAGGCGAATCAGCCCAAGCGCTGGACCCCCTACCTTCTCGTCCGCGCCGCCGCGCACGCCTGGGGGCAACCGCTGACGCTTTTACAGGGAGGGCTGGAATTTGCGCTGATGCGCCAGCTTACCCCGGAAAAGGCACGCACCAGCCTGCAGCAGGCCCTGGAAGAAACGCAGACCGTTATCGCTCTGACCGGCCAGCTTCGCGAATACCTGGAAGCTCTGCAGAGCGCTGAAAAGGCGCAAACGATTGACTTGTTCCCCGTGGTGGCAGACGTCCAGGCCACCCTCGACGTCCTGGCCCGGGATCGCGAGTTTTCCTTGCCCGAGCTCAGTCCGGCGCTGGACCGGCAGGTGTGGGTTCACCCTGCCCGCTTCCGGGATGGGCTGGTCAGCGCTCTGCAATTCATCATTGAAAGTGCCCCCGCCGGGACCACGGCCAGATGGGAGGGCTCCGGTAACGGCGAACTGCGCCTGCACACGCCGCTGCCTGCGCCATCCTCGGTCAGCTGCGACGCGTTGCTGCAGCCTTTCACCGCTTTTCGTCAGAGCATCAGCGGCGGAGCCCTGGTGGCGCTCAACCTGACACTGCAGGGAGTAGGAGGTGGGCTGGACTGGATCGGCGCCGGAGAGTCCGCCTGCCTGGTTTTTCAATTTCCGGCCGCTCGCTAGCCCAGCCAACTGTCGCCAGAATGTGTCCTCCCTTTCGACTCACCAGTGCGCTCTTCCTCGCCCGCTAGGGGCGGGAAGACGGCAGTATCTTTTGAGTCACCTCGGGAGCAACGCGCAGCGGCGGGCGGCGCCTAGGGCTTTCGCCCTACCTGCTGGCCGACCCCTCCCTAGCCCCGCTAAGATAAAACAATGATTGACCTGCTTGGGGGAGACTCGCGTATCTTAGGAGCATTCTCAATCTCAGTGGCTCCTAAGGGAACTGTTAATCCCCGAGACGGGGAAGCAAAGAAATGCTAAGCTGGCTAAACTTCGGGTAAGCAACTATGAATGTGGCCGGCGTGGAACGAAGAGAAGGCTCACCGGATCGGATACTGCTCGTAGTGACTCCTAATGCGGACTACGGGCGGGACGTGCGTGAGCGCCTGAATCGCGACTGGACGGTACATGAGGCCGCCAGCGGCGCCGCCGCGCTATCGTTGCTACAGCAAGTCGAAGTTGATGTCCTTCTGCTGGACCGCTGGCTTCCCGATTTAGATTCCGAAGAGCTGGTGCTTCTTTTGCGGCAGCGCTACGCGGAACTGCAGCTGTTCGAACTGGACTCCCAGACGCGCGAGCTTCTGGAGCCTGCCGCCGATCAGCCGGGGGTCAACATTGAACTGGCGCGCAGTGTCGCGGAAAAATTGCAGCGCGGCCCAGCCAGATTGGCGCCTTTGGCAGCAGATGCCGGCGCGATCTCGCCGCTGCCCGCTCCGGCACAAAACGAGGCACTGTGCCGTCCGCTGCCTGGCATGTCCGGTCAAAGTGAGGCCATGCAGCGTATCTATCGCCTGGTACGGCTAGTTGCGGCGCGTGATACGGCCGTGCTGCTTACCGGGGAGAGCGGCACCGGCAAGGAATTGCTGGCCCAGTCAGTTCATCAACTGAGCCGCCGCGCCAGTCAGCCGCTGGTCATTGTGAATTGTGCCGCGATACCCGAATCCCTACTGGAAGCAGAGTTGTTCGGCTACGTACGGGGCGCCTTCACGGGCGCCATGCAAGCGCGCATCGGACGCATTCATGCCGCCCACCGCGGCACGCTTTTTCTTGACGAGATTGGCGAACTGCCCCTGAGCATGCAATCCAAACTTTTGCGCTTCCTGCAAAATGGGGAGGTACAACGGCTGGGCAGTACAGACGTGTTCCAGGTCGATGTCCGGGTCATTGCGGCCACGAATGTGAACCTGCTGCAACGCGCCGCCGAAGGGCAATTCCGCCAGGACCTGTACTACCGCCTGTGCACCTTTCCCATTGACCTGCCTCCGCTGCGCCAGCGCCGTGACGACATCCTGCTCCTGGCGCAAGCCTTTCTGGAGCAGTTGGCGGCGGCGGCCGGGCAGACCCCGCCGGCCTTGCATCCGACCATGGGCCGCCTGCTGCAGAGCTATAACTGGCCCGGCAACGTGCGCGAGTTGCAGCACACCATCGAGCGCGCCTATATTCTTGCCGAAGCCGCCCCCGAACTGACGCCCGAGCATTTTCCCTTTCTGCTGCAGCAATTTCAGCTAAAAGAAATTTTAGCGGAAGGGGCCGAGTTTGGCCCTGATCGTGCTTTTTCGTAGCCCGCGATGCGAACTTCAGTTTCGAGGCTGCCTGTGAAAAGAATAATAAATTCGCTGTCAGCTCGCGAACACCGCTCGCCAGGAGCTACCGCAATGAAAACGGCACGCAAAATCTCTTCGGTTCGGGTTTCCACGTCCAGAAAACGTATTCCCAGCCGCGCCCAGGCCGCCCAAGCTGCCGCCTTGGCCGCCGAACAGGAACGCCTGCTTTTGGAACAGCTGCCGCAGGTGTACTTTATTGCACGCCGGATCCGGGAGAAGCTCCCGCAGCACGTCGCCTTGGAAGACCTGGTCCACGCTGGGGTTTTGGGTCTGATGGACGCAGTTCGTAAGTACGACGTGGCAAAAAATGTCCAACTGAAGTCCTACGCCAAGTTCCGTATCCGCGGCGCGATCCTGGACAGCCTGCGCGAGCTCGACTGGAGCCCTCGCGAACTGCGCCGCAAAGGGCGCCGCCTGGAGGAGGCACAAAACAAATTGCGTACCTTGCTGGGACGTACTCCCAGTGAGGACGAACTGGCGCGCGAGCTTGGCATGGAATTGCTTGACTTCCAGCACCTGCTGGCCAGCCTGCGCGGCTTGGATTTGGGTAGTCTGCGCAACGACCTTAATGAGGATGGCCGCGAAGAAGACATCGCCAACCTCGTTCCCACCGACCCGGATGACGATCCGTTTCATCAATGCCTGCGAGGCGAGATGAAGCAACTGCTGGCGCAGGCCATCAGTGAGCTGCCCGAAAAGGAACGTCAGGTCCTGTCGCTCTACTACTTTGAAGAGGCCACCATGAAGGAAGTCGGGGCCGCCTTAGGGGTCGGTGAGAGCCGTGTTTCTCAGATTCACTCCGCCGCCCTGGTTCACATCCGGGCCCGGTTACGCGAGTTCATGCCGGAGCGCGGCGCCACCGTCCGCGCGGCGGCTCCCATTCCCACACGCTTCGTCCCTCCCGCGCTTCCAAGAGCGCGCAGTTTCGCCGCACATGCCTAAACCTTGCGGGCGTTCGCAAAAGAAAACAGGCTCCGGAACGAACCGGAGCCTGTTTTCTTTTGCTAGCGTTCTTTCGGGCTACAATAAGCGCTGGGAGTTCGGGGCGTAGCGCAGCCTGGTAGCGCACCTGCCTTGGGCGCAGGTGGTCGCCGGTTCAAATCCGGCCGCCCCGACCAATTCCTGCCCGCATATTGGCTTAATCGTCCAGCGCCGCCGCTGATTCCAGTTCGCGGGATGACATTGGTTTAGTGAAAACACGGTAGCGCGACAGCATGGCATTCTTCAATGCCCACTGGATGTCCTCATCGTGGGGCGATTTACGCCCGTTATCACGCACATACTGATCCAGCTTCGTGGTGTCCACCAAGCCCAGGCGGATGGTCCCTTCACAGACGATCGCGCGAGTTCCCTGCGGGATCAACGAATACTTTGTCAAACGCTGTTTGTTCATGTAATCTGCCAACGGCCTGTGCCCCGGCCGCTTTCAGGTGGGATGTCTAACCAAGCAGTATAGCACATCCGTTGGGATATAAATTTTCACTACTGCCAGAGGAGTTCCAGCCGTCCGACGGGGCAGAGGGGCGAAGCCCGCCACTGCTCTCTCTTGGACAGCGCCCTGCATCGGCGCTGCACGGCGCTTGCTGCGGGAAAGCCCCCAGTCAATCCCGGTCATCGAACCGTTTGATTCAGTCCTTTGCCCAGAGGGGCGGCCACAGGGAGGGCGATTCGAACCGTGGTGCCGGACCCGGGCTCGCTTTGAATGTCCAACTCATAGGCATCCCCATAGAGCACTTGCAACCGTTGCTGCACGTTGGAAACGCCAATGCCGGATCGGCGCACTTGCGCTTGCCGCTGGGGCGGTATACCTACCCCGTCATCTTCAATTTCGATCACGATGTTGTGCTCGGCGCGATAAGCCCGCAGCCGCACTTCGCCTCCGTCCCGTTTCGGAGACAGGCCATGGCGAATCGAATTCTCCACAAACGGCTGCAATAACATGCTGGGCACCGGCGTCTCCAGAACGCCCGCCTCGATTTGGGGCCGGAAACGCAGCTTTTCGGCTCCGAAGCGGATAATCTCAATGCCCAGGTAATCATCAATAAAGGTCAGTTCCTCACGCAACGGCACCATCGTCTCATGTTGACTCAGCAGGCGCCGTAGAATGCTGGCCAACTTCACAATCATGTGCCGCGCCAGGTCGGGGTTGACGCGCACCAGCGAGGCCACCGAATTGAGAGTATTGAAGAGAAAGTGCGGGTTGATCTGGCTGGTGAGGGCGTCGAGCCGCGCCTGCACCAATAGACGCTGCTGCTCCTGCAGTTTGCGCTCAATCCGGGTGTTGTTCCAGATTTTGATGGGAATCGCCAGCGCCAGCACATTCACGAATGTGCCAAGCACCAGATCGCCGGTCCCGCTCATGGGCAGGGCATAAAGCCAGTGCGGAACGACGCGAGCCACATACCAATGCAAAAGCGTCAGGCCCGTCATGACCGCGAACAGCAGCGCTTGCCAGTCACGAAAGGGACGGTCCAGCCGGTTGCGCAGCCAACGCCAGAGTTCGAGATCGATAAAGGGCGAGAACGCCCACACCTCCTCGTAATTTGGCGCGGTGATGCGGCAGATACCGCCGATCCAGCCGGCAAATACCCCAAAGGGGACCGCCAGCAGTTCGTGACCCAACAACAGCGCCGGCAGTCCCATGACGCCGCCGGCAACCACCCCCGCCACCTGCCCAGCCATCAGCCCCACCAGCACCGAACCCGGCAGGATCAGGTCGGCGGCGGCAAAGTGAACCAGTTTCCGCATGGCTATGCCGCCCGCCAAGGGCAGCGCAATGAAGCTGGCGAAAATCAGCTTTTCTTTGAGCTTGCGTGTTTCGCGATACAGGTATCGCTGAAACAGCATGGAGCGCACCAGAACACTGGCGACGGAGGCGATTACGCCCAACTGCACCAGGAACTGAATCAGCAAGAGGCGGCGTTCATCAGTCATATCCGGCACTCGCGACAGGTTTCGACCACATCTGCCATCAGCCCGGGCCGCTTATAATGGAAGCACCGCATGAATCCCCCTGTCCAAGACTCCAGCGCAAATTTGCGGGCCGAGGCCGATTTTCCCACGCGTTGGGGGCACTTCACCATACGCGGCTACGAGTTGGGCGACGAATCCGCGGTTCTGCTCAGTATGGGGCAGTCCGAAGCTCCGCTGCTTCGCATTCATTCGCAGTGCCTCACCGGCGACGTGTTTGGGTCATTGCGTTGCGATTGCCGCCTGCAATTGGAACTGGCGTTGGAGCTCATTTCCGTAGAGGGCGCGGGCTTGCTGATCTACGAGGACAAAGAGGGGCGCGGCATCGGCTTGATGAACAAGCTGCGGGCTTACCAGTTGCAGGATCAAGGCGCCGATACCGTCGAAGCCAACCTGCGCCTGGGCTTCCAGGCGGATCACCGGGACTATCGCTTGCCGGTAGCCATTCTGCGCCATTTGGGCGTCGGGAAAGTACGGCTGCTCTCCAACAACCCCGAGAAGATTCAGGCTCTCACTGACGCCGGTATCGAAGTTACCGAGCGCATCCCCTGCCAGCCTGAAGCCATTTCCGAGCACGCTCGCTCATACTTGCGCGTTAAAAAAGAGAAGATGGGGCATCTGCTGCTCTAACGGCAAGCCTTCAACGGGTCGCGCCGCTAGTGCACCACCCCAATCCGCGCTGGCGGCCAATAGGCAAAAACCGCTTTGCCGTAGATCAGCTTCCGGTCCACACAGCCCCAGATGCGGCTATCGCTGGACGAATTGCGGTGATCGCCGAGCACAAAGTATTCGTGGGGTGGAACCCGCAAGGGTGGCATATTGCTGTGATCGCGGTAGGAACGCTGCAGATAAGGCTCGTGCAGCCGCTCCCCGTTGATATAAACGCGCCCATTGCTGATACGCACGCGATCACCGGGCAATCCAATCACCCGCTTAATAAAACTCTTGTGCGTATCCAGCGGATACCAGAACACCACCACATCGCCACGGTGTATGGGGGCGATACGGTAAACGATCTTGTTAATAAACAGACGTTCGTTGTTGCCCAGGTCCGGCTGCATACTGAAACCGTCGACGCGAACCGGTTGATAGAGGAACAACACAAAGAAAAATGCGAAAGCGACGGCGATCACCACATCGCGCAGAAGTCCGGTCACGGTGTAACCGTCGCGCGTGGAGTGTCCCCCTGTTCGCTGCTCGCTCATGGTCAATAGTTTAACCAACCTCCCTGGACCAGGCTCAGAGCCCTTCCGCAGGGGAGTTTAGGAATGCGCAGGCAACTGAGTGCCAAATGCTGCCATCATAACGCTGTATCCAGTATTGGAACCCCCAGCGTCTTAAGGCTATGGGGCGAGAAGATTGTAGTGCATGAGTGTAAAGGTTTCCGCCCGGAAGACCGCCATCCTGGCGCAAGTCACTGAATCGACGGGGCTTTTCCAGTGGTGATCGACTTGCTATAGAACTGGTGAGCCCGTAAACGGAGGAGAATATGGACCGCAAGTTCAGCACGGATTTAGGGCTGGTGGTTTTGCTGGCATCGCTGTTAGGAGCCGGGGCCGCCTGCTCACGCAGCAACCCACAGGACACGCAACTCACGAACACGGTACAAGGCAAGATTGCCTCCGACCCGCAATTGCAGGGTCAGGACATCCATGCCAGTGCGAGTAATGGGGTTGTGACCTTGACGGGAACGGCGTCCACCCCCGACCAGCGCACGCAGGCGGAGGCGGATGCGAATGTAGCAGGCGTTACGCGTGTTGTCGACCAGATCGCAACCAGTTCGGTTCCAGCGAACGGCACAACGGCAGCTAATCAGCCCGCGCCAGCGGCCGCGCCAGCGCGGCGGTACTCACGTGGCGCGGAGCGCGCGCATGGCTTCCCGGCGCCCTCGGGTCAGGCCGCACCCAGCCGCTCGATGAATAACGTGGCGACCTACCGTCCAATGACGCCATCGCTGATCACGATCCCAGCCTCGACGGTGCTGGCGGTGCGGGTCAGCCAGCCGCTGAGCTCCAATTTGAGTAGCGCCGGACAAGGTTTCACCGGCCGTCTGGCCCGTCCGGTGGCGATGAACAATCAAATCGCCATCCCCGCGGGCGCAACCGTTCAGGGCACGGTGGTCACCGCGCTCTCTTCGGGACACATCAAGGGGCGCTCCGAACTCGCGCTGCGGCTTAACAGCATCTCCTACAACGGACAGACCTATCCGGTACGCACGGCCACCTGGTCGCGTCTGGGTCCGTCGCGTGGGAAACGGAGCGCCGAAGTTATTGGCGGCGGCGCTGGTCTTGGCGCTCTGATCGGCGCGATTGCCGGCAAGGGTAAAGGCGCGGCCATTGGAAGCGCGGTGGGCGCGGGGGCTGGCACCGCAACTCAGGTGCTGACCAAGCCGGCCCAGATCAAACTGCCAGCGGAAGCGGTGGTTGATTTCACCCTAAGCAGCAACGTGCAGGTGCGTCCAGCGGGCGCGGTGCTCCGCTGACGCAGCTCTCTATTGATCGATGTTTCAAGGGCGGCCTTGCGCAGGCCGCCCTTTTTCTTTTGGCTTTGGGCGGTTCACACCCGGCGAGGGCCACATATCCATCGCCCCCGCTCGTCGCACCCGCTCGGCTTGACAAACTGGCTGCCCACCGCCATGCTGGAAAGTCTTTCGCGCAGCGCACTTCATGATCGATCAAGGGCTGGGAGGATGGTTTGGGCTTGGTCCACGTTTTTTTTCACGACAAGTGTTTCGACGGTTCCGCGTCGGCGGCTTTGTTTTCCGCCTTTTACCGCGCCCGCTTCGATCGCGAAGCGCCGTTCGTCTACAGTGGATTGGCGCACAAAGCCACCGCGCTCTTCGAACCCGGTCAATTTAGCGGCGATGAGAACGCGATTGTTGACTTCAAGTACAGCCCCGACCCCAAAGTCACCTGGTGGTTTGATCACCACCAGAGCGCGTTTCTTTCCGCTGCAGACGCCGAACACTTCCAAAATGAGCGGCATCCCCATAAGTTCTACGATCCGAATTACCGCTCCTGCACCGCCTTCATCGCCGAGATTGCCCGCACCCGCTTTGATTTCGACACGGCGCCCCATCAGGAGCTGATTCACTGGGCCGACATTGTCGACGGCGCTCTTTTTGAGAGCGCGCAAGCGGCCGTGGAACTGCGCGAACCCGCCATGCAATTGACGCTGGCGATTGAGGGCTCGCGTGATCCGTCCCTGCTGCAGAAGTTGATTCCCGACTTCACCCGGCGTTCGTTGGCCGAAATTCTTCAGCAAGATTACGTGCAAGCGGAGTTGCGGCCTCTCCTGGAACGTCACCGGAAATCCATTGACGTCATGCGGCGGCGCATGGAATGCCGCGACGGGGTGATTTTCTTCGACGTCAGCAACGACGATCTCGAAGGCTATAACAAGTTCATCCCCTATTACCTGCACCCGGAAGGCGTCTACAGCGTTGGGGTAAGCAGAAGCACGTTCCGCATGAAAATTTCCGTCGGCTCTAATCCCTGGCACGTCGTTCCGGATATGAAAAACCTGGCCGTGCTGTGCGAGCGTTATGGTGGTGGCGGCCACGCCAAGGTAGGCGCCATTTCGTTTCCGCCGGATGCGGCCGAAACCGCACGCGCCGCCGCGCGCGAGATTGCCACCACTCTGCAGGCCTCCTATCGCCACAGCGTCGCGGCGTTAGAATAAGGCCATGTCCGCCTTGCAGCCTGGCCAAGCGGCCCCGAACTTCAGCCTTCCCTACCTCATCAACGAGCAGGAACGCGTCTCCTTGCAGACATTGCTGCGGACCGGTCCGGTTCTACTGGCGTTCTTTAAGGTTTCCTGCCCCGTCTGCCAGTTCAGCTTTCCCTATTTGGAGCGGCTGGCGCAAGAATATGCCTCCCGGGGATCCGTTCGCGTGGTGGGCATTTCTCAGGACGGAGAGCGGGAAACGCGGGAGTTCGTGCGCCGCTACGGAATCACCTTCCCTATTTTGTTGGACAGCGCCGGCACTTACCCGGTGTCGAATGCCTACGGCCTGACGCACGTTCCCACGCTCTTCTGGATTGACAGCACGGGCAATATTGAAAGGACAGTCAGCGGCTTCCATAAAGCCGAATTCAACGCGATGGCCCTTGCGGCGGCGCAGGGCGCTCAGGACATTCCAGCGGATCTTTTCGCTGGCGAGAGTGGCGTTCCGGCCATGCGCCCAGGTTGAGAGAGCAAGAATTAGGCCGCGGCGCGGCCTTTTTTTCCTCCACCCATCAGCGGTGCATCCCACTCTTTCTGGAGGTGTGCGATGGAAGAGAGGACGGTTCATCCCCCGCAGGCGCAGCCCTACAAGGTGGCATTTCCCCAGGACCGCAAGGGTGTGGACGGCGTGGCCCACGATCCGTTCACCGTAGCCCCGCCAATCTCCGGAGAGGCGGTGGTGACCGCCACCTACACGCCAGGGGATGCCGATTCCTGGCAGAATGAACCGGGCCCGGGCGCGGGAGAACTGCCGCGCGATGAGGTTGTCGAGCGTTCAGTGCAGCAATTGGAACCGGTGCAAAAGGTCGCGGTGGCTGGGCAGGATGCCGACGATGTGCCTGATCGCTGTACCGAGGGCGCCAGCGCCAGTGAAGATATCGACGTGGAAATCGAGTGAGCGGTCAGCGTTTAGGCCAGACGGCACGGACGCCTTTATTCTGGCCGAAGCTCACGGATGGGGGCCCGGGTTCCCCAAGCGCCAGCGGTGCGTGAGCAAGGGAATACAGTCGGCCTGCGGTCTCGAACCCGAAACCCAGTTCGACCCGGCCATAGCTCGTATGGTCGCCTCAGCGCCGCGCTTTGGGCCGTTGCGGTGCGCTGGAACGCAGCACAATGTGGCGTTGCGAGCCTACTCCCTCGCTTTCACTGATCACGCCGGCAACCCCGCGCAGCGCCAGATGCACAATACGGCGCTCGCGAGAGCTCATGGGGCCGAACTCGTAGGGTAAGCCCGTCTTCTGGACGCGTTCCGCAGCCATCGTGGCGGCCATCCGCAATTCGCTCATGCGCAGCATGCGGCGATGCTGGCAATCAAAGAGAACGCGTTCGTGCTCCTCGCTGCCGAGCTGCAGAATTTCAAACGCCAGGTGCTCCAGACCGCGCAGCAACTCGCCATCCTCACCGAGCAACTGCCCGGCATCGGGCCCCTCAAAATCGACAATCAGACCCTGCACGTCAGCCTCGGCGGGAGCTGAGCGGACCTGATAGGCGAGCCTGAGGCCGCTCTCGCGCAGTACGGTGTCCAGGAACTCGCGCAGCCTCGCCTCCAGCGATGGCGTGTTCGTCGTTGTCTCAGCGGGCATGGATGGTCTCCTGAACTCTGATCACCGCTTGCGTGCGGCTTTGGCCACCGCCGGCATGGGGGCCAGTTTCTTGTTGAGCAGAATCTGCTGCGCCGCGCCCAGCGCCGTGCTGGTCAGATAATAGAGGTTCACACCCGCCGGCAGAAAGAAGAAAATGTAAGCCATGGCAAGTGGCATGATGTAACGCATCATCTTCATCTGCATAGCGTCCTGCCCTGGAGGCATTGGCATCAGCTGCATGGTCCAGAACTGGATGATCACCATGAGGATCGGCAGAATGTAATAGGGATCCCGGGCCGACAGATCGTGCAGGTAGCCGATCCAGGGCGCCTGCCGCAGCTCAATGGCGTTGTCCAGTACCTTCCAGAACCCAAACAGGATGGGCCACGGGAGCAGCATGGGCAAGCAGCCTCCCAATGGATTTACACCCTCGTCCTGGTAGACCTTCATGATCTCGGCCTGCAGTTGCTGACGGCGGGGATCGCGCATGGGCAGGCGCTTGATCTTGTCGTTGATCGGCTGAACCTTGGGCTGCAGTTCGGCCATGCGCACCTGGCTGCGTTGCGCTTTGAGGCGGAACGGAAAGATGGCGATGGTGATCACGAAAGTGAGAAAGACGATCGCCCAGCCATAGTTGTGGATCCAGTGGATATAAGTCCAGTGCATCCACAGGAAGATGGGCTCGGCCACAAAGCCGAACCAGCCGAAATCGACGAGCTTGCCCATTTGCGGATCAATGGAGCGCAGCAGGTCGAGCCGCTTGGGTCCAACAAACAGGTGGAAGTCGACGGTGCTCCCGCCACCCACCGCTACCCCCGCCGTGGGAACCGATTTTTTGCCCTTGTTGGATGGGTCGTTGGGCACTGGATTCGCGGCGTTGGGAATGAACCAGTTCTTCTGAATGGTCAGCGAAAAGGCGCCGCCATGCGCCGGCAGGAAAATCGACGCGAAGTAGGTGTCTTCGATGCCCACGAAGTTAAATTCCTGGGTGGTGATCTTGCCGCCCTGGGTTTTGGCGCCCAGGGTGGTATTCACGTCCTGACCAGCCGCCTCGACCACCTGCTCCTTCTCGTAGTTGTTGGGGCTGGCGCGATCGCCGAAATCGCCGGGCCAGAACAAGCTCGCGGGGACGCCTTCGCCGTTCCGTGTTACGGCGGCATGCACTTTTACGATGTACCCCTTCCCGAACACGATTCGCTTCTCGACCGCGCTGCCGCCCTGTGCCCATTGCAGCAAGACCGTCTGAGCGCCATCCGCGCCGGGCGTTACAGTCACCCGGTAGAGTGCATTGTTGACCTGCTCTTGCAGGTTGCCGTCGGAGAGGTGCAGGTCCAGCGGCCGGCCAAAGGTATTGCCGAATTTTTGGCTGACCAGATCCAGTGGCCGCCCCGCCGCGTCCTTGTAATCGCGAAGTACCCAGGAGAGAACACTCCCGCCGCGATTGGTGAAGACGACGCGAAAGGTTGGCGTTTCCACGGTGATCGCCTTCTGCGCGCTGTCCTGAATGTTGGCGGTGGCCGGCGGGGTAACGGGAAGTGGAGTCGCTTTGGCCGCGGTTTGCGGCGCGCTGGCCGCACCCGGCTGGGTGGCTAATTGCTGCTGCCGCTGTTTGGGCGCGGCGACCTGCTTTTTCGCGGGCTTAGGCGTGATCCAGGGCAGCGCCAACAGAAAGACCGCGCCGGATAAAAGAAACGCCAACAGCAATCGCTTATTAAAACTTGTGTCCTCGTTCAAATCGCCTTCTCCATGGCGGACTCGCACAACTTGCAAGCGCTGATTTTTCAGCCGCTTTCCGCGTCCGCGGAGGCGGCAGTTCCTGGCCAAGGGACGCTTCCATTAGCGTACCGGATCGAATCCTCCGGGATGAAACGGATGGCAGCGGGCCAGCCGCCGCGCCGCCAGCCATAAACCATGCAGCGCTCCGTAGCGCTCGACGGCTTCCATGGCGTACTCGCTGCAAGTCGGATAAAACCGGCAGGCGGCCGGCAACCATGGACTGATTGCGTTCTTGTAAAAACGCAAAACCGCCAGCAGAACGGCTTTCATGACCGCTCTCCCGCTGTCGGCAGCACCAGCCGGCGCACCGCCTGGAGCACCTCGGACTGCAACTCCGCGAAAGGCGCGTTCAGCACGGAACGCCGCGGATTAAAAACCAACTCCCATCCTGGAGGAACCGTCGTCCAGGAGCACAACAGTGCTTCACGCAAGCGGCGGCGGATGCGGTTGCGCTCCACCGCGGTGCCCAGCTTGCGCGGTGTTGTCATTCCAAACCGGCTGGACTGTTGCGTGGGCAGGGGGCGCGCAAACCAGATGAAATGAGGGCTGAAATACCGCCGCCCGTCCTGGTAGACAGCGCGGTACTCAGCCGGGCGGCGAAGGCGGCTGGCACGCCAGCCGGCAGTTACCGCGTTAATGTCAGAGGCGGCCATCAGTGGAACTCCCACTGCCAGAGCGGCCCCTCGCAGCGGCGGCGAAACAGTGAACAGCTGGCCATCCCGGGCCGGGCAAGGCGCAGCCGGCAGCCAAGGCGCACTTGCCGGGCCGCCGGTCTGGTGCGGTTGCGACTCTAGTCGCGATACCCGGCGCTTACCGCAACGCGCTTGCGCCCTTTGGCGCGGCGGCGCGCCAGCACGGCACGGCCATTCTTGGTCTGCATACGGACGCGGAATCCGTGGGTTTTCGAGCGGCGACGGCGATTGGGTTGAAACGTACGCTTGGGCATGATGTTTCCTAAAACAAACAGAGAGCCGCTTGCGCGCTCCGCCCCGGCTTGGATCGCCGAGGACGGCACCCACCGAAAATCCTCCATTGTGAGGGGGGCGAATCTACCGCGAGCGGCCCTTCGCAGGGCGCGCCACACGTCGCAAAGCCGGCCGTAGATTCAGACCCCGATTATATCGCCGAGCCGCCCTCTCCGGCAAGCCAGCCCGCCGGCGGGATCTCCGGCCCGAACTCGCTATAGCCCAAAACGCTACCGCGCGCAAGGGCTGAAAGCGTTCCCCCGGCCTGCCGCAAACACGCGAAAATCGCGGCCATTTTTTTTTGGTTGCAAATCGATGAACGAAGTCGTAAAACAACATCCCTCACAGGTTTGTTCCTTTGGGTGACGCGGGGACGGTCGCCGTAGACGGCCAGCATCTCCCAAACGTCGCCAAGTCTCAGTCCGGCTGACGGTGCCCAGCGGCCGCACCCGTGAGAAACGGCATACAGGTGTGTGGATAAATTCACCTGAGCCGCTGGCGCGCCACCGAAAGTCACTGCTAGACTGCGAAGCACGACTTGGCCGCGTCGTTTTGTTTGTGGTCTCGTTGGAGTCGTTTGGGGCGGCCCCCCGGCGGCCCCCGTGATGGGCAGTGAGAGTACGAAAAGCGTCCGGCCTCGCCGGCGTAGTCGAAAGAACATGGCGCAATCAACGGCTAAGAGTCGCACCACCTGGGAACAGATCCTGGGCGAAGTGCAAAAACAGGTGAATCCGCACAGTTTCAACACCTGGCTGCGTCCGACGCGGCAAGAACGGCTCGATGAAGGCACGCTCTTCGTGGCGGTCCCCAACCCGGATTTCCAGCGCGTTAAGGAAAAGTTCGGCCCGCAACTGGAGCGAGCCATCCTCTCCCTCCACCTCGACACCCAAATCAGCGACATTTGTTTCGTCAGCGCCGGCACATCGCAGACCGGCGCCGGTCCGGCCTTACCGTCACCAGCCGCGCCGTCCGCGGCTGGGCCAGCGGCGCCTGCCGCCTCATCGCCGCTGCAAACCCGGCTCGACTTCGATTCGGTCGTGAACACGCTCAACTCCCGCTACACCTTCGAAACGTTCGTGGTTGGCGGCTCCAATCAGTTCGCCCATGCCGCCGCACAGGCCTGCGCCGACCGGCCCGGCAAGGCCTACAACCCGCTGTTCCTGTATGGCGGAGTAGGAATGGGCAAGACCCATTTGATGCAGGCCATTGGCCACCGCTCCAAACTGCGCAATCCGCAGCTGCGGGTCGAGTACGTTACCGGCGAGAAATTCACCAACGAAATGATCAGCGCTCTGCGCAACGATCAGATGATCGCTTTTCGCGACCGTTATCGTCTGGTCGACGTTCTATTGATCGACGATATTCAGTTCATCGCCAACAAGGAACGTACTCAGGAAGAGTTTTTTCATACGTTCAACGCTCTTCACGGCGCCGAGAAGCAGATCGTCATTTCCAGCGATCGCCCGCCACGTGAACTTTCGCAGCTGGAAGAGCGCATGCTGTCGCGCTTTGAGTGGGGTTTGATCGCCGATATTCAGCCTCCCGATCTGGAAACCAAGATCGCCATTCTCATGCAGAAGGCGCAATCGGAGCGCGTCAACCAAGCCTCCACTCCAGAGTTGCCGCCCGAAGTTGCCGAATTCATTGCCCGCCATATCAAGAGCAACATCCGTGAGCTGGAGGGCGCGCTGGTGCGGCTGCTGGCCTACTGTTCGGTTAAGGCTTTGCCGGTGAGCGTCAAGGTCGCCCAGGAGGCGCTGCGGCACGTTCTCGACCAGCAGCAGCATAAGGTAGATATTGAAGGCATTGGCAAGGTAGTTGCCGAGTATTTCAATATGCGGATTGCCGACCTGAAGGCGCGCAACAACTCCAAAAACATCGTCTTTCCCCGGCAGATCGCCATGTATCTGGCTAAACAGCTCACCGAGGCTTCCTTGCCTGAAATTGCCCGCTTTTACGGCGGCAAGCACCACTCCACTGTATTGCACTCGATCCGCAAGATCGAGCAGGAGCGGCAGGACAACAAGGAGTTGCAGCGCCTGCTGATCCAGCTCGCCGACAAGCTCAGCAACTAACCAATCTTCAACGACTTTGGTCGCTGTGCGAACCGGGACCCCGCGCTATGCTGAAAGGGTGGACCGCTTTCAGCTCAAGCCTTACGAGCCACCACGGTGGCTGCGGCAGGGGCACGTCAATACCATCTACTCCTACCTGAAGCCGCGGCCGCTTCTGCCGTTGAGCTCCGAAGACGTCCTTTTGAACGTGGAGAGCGGTGTTGATTTGCTGCTCTGCTGCCATTGGCAGCCATTGCCCGCTCCTGTTCTTATCCTGGTGCACGGCCTGGAGGGCCACAGCGAAGCTGGTTACATGCTGACCACGGCGGCCAAGGCTTTCCGCCGGGGCTTCCACGTCATCCGCACCAATGTCCGCAGTTGCGGCCGCTCTGAGGCGCACTGCCGCACTCTCTACAATTCCGGCCTAAGCCGTGATCTGGCGCGGGTGGTCGAGTGGGTGGGCGCACGGCCTGGCGTCACGGAAATTCATCTCTGCGGCTTCTCCATGGGCGGCAACATCGTTCTGAAGTACGCCGGCGAAACCGGCGACAACTTTCACCAACTGGGGGTGCGCTCGGCCACTGTGATCTCCGCCTGTCTGGATCTGGCGCCCTCCGCCGATGCCCTGCATCGGCGAGCCAATTTACTGTATGAACGCCGCTTTCTGCGTGGATTGCGTGCCCGCATCCGCCGCAAAGCCGAACAAGCGCCAGGCTTGATTCCACCGCGTATGCTCGCTGAGCTGAACTCCATCAGCTCCATTCGCGAGTGGGACGACCGCATCACCGCACCGCTTACGGAATATCGGGATGCAGTCGACTACTATCACCGCGCCAGCGCGGCACGCTTTGTCTCCCGTATTCGCATTCCCACCCTGGTCCTGCATGCCGAAGACGATCCCTTTATCGTCATCACTGCCGAGAGCCGCCAGCTTCTGCGGGCCAATGCCGCCATTGACTTTCACCCCACCCCCCATGGCGGCCATTGCGGTTTCATGGGCTCCACCGTCCCGGGTGACGACACCTACTGGGCGGAAAACCGCGTACTTGACTACTGCCAGTACTGGGTTCAACACCGTTTTGCAGGCTCATCCTCCAGTCCTGAAGCTGCCGTTGTCGACGCAACAGCTTCCTCAAAACACTAATTTAGGCGCCATCCCCCCCGACTGGGGGAATTGACCGTGTCCCCGCCTCCGCGTTGTACTCGATTGAGGTCCCATGCGGACCGCGGTCTCATGCTCTTCAAAACTTTGAGCGCCTCCGTAATTGGCATTGACTCCACCCTGGTAGAAGTCGAAGTCGACACATCACCCACCTCGCGAGATCGCGAGGACGCCATGTTCGCCACTGTCGGCCTTCCAGACGCCGCGGTGCGCGAAAGCCGCGAGCGCCTCAAGGCGGCCATGCGCAACTGCGGCTACGAGACACCCTCGGCCAACGTGATCATCAACCTCGCACCGGCCAGTGTTCGAAAGGAAGGCTCGGGATTCGATCTCCCGATGGTCGTGGCCCTGCTGGGCGCCTGGGGCGCCATTCAGCGCCCGCGTGGCGCCGCTGCCGGTGCCGAAGGCAGTGAGGGCGCCGGCCTTTACGGCATTGCCGATTACCTGTTTGTGGGCGAACTTGCCCTGGACGGCGCCGTGCGTCCGGTGCGCGGCGCTTTGCCAATGGCCGTGCTGGCGCGCAACCTGCAGATCCAGAACCTTGTGGTTCCCGAGGCTAATGCCTGCGAGGCCGCTGTCGTCCAAGGGGTCAACGTCTACGGCGCGCGCAATCTGCCCGAAGTGCTCGACTGGGTAAATGGCCGCTCGGAACCCCGGCCCGTCAAAGTCAACCCCGAGGAATTGCTGGAGAACAATCGCAACTACGTTGATGATTTCAGCGACGTGAAGGGGCAACAAACTACCAAGCGCGCCCTGGAGGTGGCCTGCGCCGGCGGGCACAACATTCTGATGATCGGACCCCCAGGATCGGGCAAGACCATGCTGGCGCGCCGGATTCCCTCTATCCTCCCTGGCCTCACCTTCGAAGAGGCTCTGGAGGCCACCAAGATTCACAGCGTCGCCGGGGTTCTGGAGGGTCGTGGCTTGCTTGGCTGCCGCCCCTTTCGCGCCCCGCACCACACCATCTCCGACGCCGGCCTGATCGGAGGAGGCACCGTGCCTCGTCCCGGCGAGGTCAGCCTGGCCCACCATGGGTTGCTCTTTCTCGATGAGTTGCCCGAATTCCCGCGAACCGTGCTGGAAGTGATGCGGCAACCCCTGGAAGACGGCCACGTCACCATCGTGCGCGCCGCCACTTCAGTGACCTTCCCGGCGCGCTTCATGCTGGCCGCCGCCATGAACCCCTGTCCATGCGGATATTTCAATGACCCCAGCCGGGAGTGTCAGTGCACGCCTCCGGTGATTCAGCGCTATGTATCCCGCATCTCCGGCCCGCTGCTCGACCGCATCGACATCCACATTGATGTTCCGGCGGTGAAATACCAGGATCTGCGTAAATCCAGCGCCGGAGAAGAAACCTCGCAAACGATTCGCGAGCGGGTAACCGCCGCGCGGCAACGCCAGTTGGAGCGCTTCCGCAATCAGAAACTCTTCTGCAACGCACAAATGAGCACGCGCCATGTGGCGCGCTACTGCGATCTCAGCCCTGAATGCAGCCGCCTGCTGGAAAAAGCCGTGCTGCGCATGGGCTTGAGCGCCCGCGCCCATGACCGCATCCTGAAGGTTTCACGCACCATCGCCGACCTGGCGGCCAGCGAGAACATCCAGCCTGATCACCTTTCGGAGGCCATCCAGTACCGCACCCTGGATCGCGATTACTGGGCATGAGCGTACGCGCTGGACGCGGAGCCTCTACTGCGCCTTCTTCGCGGCGGACTTTATTTGCTTGGCCAGCTCCTCCGCCTCTCTGGCATCCCGGAGCAGCTGCAGCGATAAAACGCGCCGATTCCCCGCATTGACCTCTTTCTGCAGACGCAACGCCCGCTGGTGCAATGCGTCCGCCAAACTCGTCAAGCTGGCCACCTGAGGACTTAGATTGTTGTCCGCCGGTGCGGCGGTGGATCTATTTTTTTGGAGACTCGAGGGACTTAGCCGCCCTGGTTTCGCCCCGGGCTGTTGGCCACCAAGAACGGAGAAACACAGCAGGATGCAACCCACACTTAGCCCACGGCTTAGCCGTCCTCCGCGGGCGGCGTGCGGAGCGAACTGCCTTGGCCGCTTAGCGTTCATCCGCCTCCGCCTCCGCGATCTGATGAGCCAGTTTTTGCGCTTTCTTCGCGTCTTTCCGCATCACGAGCAACAGCGCTTGACGTTCTCTGCGCTTGGTCGCGCTCTGGAGCTGCTCCGCCTCCTGTTGGAGCTTCGCACTAAGCTGCACCAGTTGGGCGGCACTCGCACGCATCTTCTTTTGCGCCAGCTCCTCGCGCTCGCGCCGCTGGTGACGTAACATCCGGCGCACAGTGGCATCTGGCGGCGAAGGAATGTTTCCTTGTGGCAGGCCAAGCGGGGAATTCGCCTGTCCGGCCAATAACGCGCCGCTCAGCATCAGGCAGAAAATCCCGGTTCGCACTTTCATATTCGCCTCGAACGCCTTCTCCCACCCCACCAACCGGGCTCCCACCAGCTCTGGTTTAAGATGGAGCAGCATGCGCGTCCTCCGCTCCATCTTTGGAAGCTCAAGTCAGGTACTCGCCTGGGTTCACCGCCACGGCCTGCGAGTAGCGGGCATCCTCGTGGTTGTCGTTCTCCTGATCTGGATCCTACGTATAGCGGGGAAACGGCTCCTGGCCTTCAGCGGTGACCGCCGTGACGCGGGCCGCGATCAGCAACTTCGCACCCTGGTCGCGGTTTTTAACAGCGCCGCTACCACTATTATTCTCGTATTTGGCGGCCTCGATATCCTGCAGCAACTCGGCATCTCGGTCGAGCCGCTGATTGCCGGCGCCGGCGTCGCCGGATTGGCCATCGGCTTTGGTGCGCAAACCCTGGTGAAAGATATCCTGACCGGGTTTTTCGTCCTGCTCGATGATCAGTACCGCGTCGGCGACACCATTAGGGCCGCTTCCGTGGCGGGCAAAGTGGAAAAGCTCACCCTGCGCCGTACAGTCCTGCGCGACTTTGATGGCACTATCCATTTCATCCCCAACAGCCTGCTCGGAGTGGTCAGCAATCTCACTCGCGACTGGAGCATGGCCCAAATTTATATTGCCGTACACTACCGGGAAAACAGTGACAAAGTTCTTCAGGTGCTGCGCGAGGCCGCAACCGAGGTACGCAACCATCCGGACCTGAAAGATCGTATTGTCTCTGATCCAGTAGTGCCCGGCATTGAGCGCGTCCAGGGAGATGAAGTGGATTACGTTGTCCAGCTTCAGACACTGCCGGGCGCCCAGTACGACGTTATGCGGGAACTGCGCCGCACAGCCAAGAACTGCCTCAAAGCCGCTGGTATCGAAGCTTGGTATCCGCAGATCAACATTCCTGGAGCAACAGCTCATTAAGGGCTGGCCTGTTTTCAACCGCGCCGCGCTCCATCGGCAGTGAAACCCGTTTCGATTCGACCGCAGCGCGTTGAGCGGGCCGTCCGCATCTAAGGCCGGGGACTCCGGCCTGCGGTTCTGGCCGGAAAGGCGAGAGCGCGCTGCCAGAGCCCCAGCGCACAGGCGGTCGGCTTTGGGCTGCTACAATTTACAGAGAATTTTGGCCTATGTTTGAGACACTTTCCGATAAGCTACAGCGCGTTTTTAAGAACCTGCGCGGTGAAGGCCGGCTCACTGAAGAGAACATGGGGCCGACGCTGGAGGAAATCCGGCTAGCCTTGCTGGAAGCCGACGTGAACCACCAGATCGTCGACGATCTCCTGGGCCACATTCGCCAGCGGGCGCTGGGTACCGAGGTCATGACCTCGCTCTCCCCGGCCGAGCAAGTCGTTAAAATCCTGCGTGACGAACTTTTGGGGCTTTTGGGCGGCGGTGATGCGGCCCGCCTCAACGTGAAAGCCTCTCAACCGCCCGCAGTCATCCTTATGGCCGGGTTGCAGGGCTCCGGTAAAACCACCACCAGCACAAAGCTGGCAGTCTGGCTGCGCAAACGCGGCCATCGTCCCATGCTGGTTTCGGTGGACGTCTACCGGCCCGCCGCCCGTGATCAACTCGCGGTGCTCGCGAAGGAAACATCGACCCCCATCTTTGTGGGCGAACAGATTATGGAGAAGGCCGGCGAAGCGGCCGGTACTGCCACCGTGCTGGAACTCGCCAAAACTGCCCGCCGCGAAGCCTTCAGCAATGGCTGCGACGTGCTGATCGTCGACACCGCGGGACGCCTGCACGTTGACGAGTCGCTGATGAGCGAAATGCGGCAATTAAAACAGACGCTCAATCCCGGCGAAATCCTGTTTGTGGCGGACGCCATGATTGGGCAGGATGCGGTGCACTCGGCGCAGGCCTTCCACCAGCAACTCAGCATCACGGGCGTCGTGTTGACCAAGATGGATGGCGACAGCCGTGGCGGCGCCGCCCTGTCCATCCGCCGCATTACCGGCCAGCCGATCAAGTTCATCGGCATCAGCGAACGCCCTGACGGACTGGACGTTTTTCACCCCGACCGTATCGTCGGCCGCATTCTGGGCATGGGTGACATCCTGGGCCTGATTGAGCGCGCCGAGGAGGTGGTCGACAAGAAAAAGGCCGCCGAACTCGAGAAGAAGCTCCGCACGGACGGCTTCACCCTTGACGATTTTCGTGACCAGCTACGCCAGATCCGCAAGCTCGGACCGCTGGAAAACGTGCTTAAAATGCTGCCTCGCATTGGCCCGTTCCAGGACATGCAGAAAATGTCCGGCCAGGTGGATGAGAAACAAATAGGCCGCGTGGAAGCGATTATTAATTCCATGACCGCCGAGGAGCGGCAGCACCACCAGGTGATTAACGGCAGCCGCCGCAAGCGCATCGCCCAAGGCAGCGGCACCAGCGTTCAGGAAGTGAACCAGGTGCTCAAGCAATACGTGCAAATGCGCAAAATGTTCAAGTCGGTCAGCTCATCCTCGTTTATGAGCCGCCGCCTGATGAACATGCGTCTTCCAGGTCAGCAGTAAGCATTTCGGGGCGGGTTGTCCGCTCAGCCTCGTCCTGCGATAGAATAAACGTTTGCCGCCTTTGCCATAAACCAGCCGCGGGGAGATGTCGCGTCGGCGACACAACGCACGCTCTGGAGTTGAAGGCGCCATAGACAGGAGACTGAACAGAGTGCTCGCAATTCGACTATCCCGTTTGGGAACCAAAAAGAAGCCGTTTTACCGTGTGGTCGTGATCGAGAAAAGCGCTGCCCGCGACGGCCGCTCACTGGAAATCCTCGGCACCTATAACCCGCAGTCGAATCCCGTTCAACTGGAGCTTGCCGTTGACCGCGTGGATTACTGGGTCAGCAAGGGTGCTCAATTGTCGGAGACGGTGGCCAACCTGGTGAAAAAAGCCAAGGCCAAAGCCGCCGCTCCCGCTGCCTAAAGAGCCGTCTTATGGAAAGCCTGGTTCTCTATCTCGTCCGCGGGCTGGTGCGCCATCCGGAAGCCGTTCAGGTGCGCACCGGCAGCGCCGGGGAAAGTGCTGCGGACGGCCAGGCAGTAGTTCTGGAAGTATCCCTCGCGCCAGAGGACGTTGGCCGGGTGATCGGCCGGCAGGGCCGTACCATACGAGCCATACGCAAGCTGCTTAGCGCCGCGGGACAGCTGCAAAACCGGCGCTACTTGCTGGAATTGCTCGAATAGCCCGTCTCTTCTTTTTCCGTGGTCTCCCCGTTCACCAGCATCGCGCGCGTCGTAAAAACGCAGGGCCGGCGCGGAGAACTGGGCTGTGAACTGCTCACCGACTTCCCGGAACGCTTTCAGACGCTGCAACGGGTTTATCTTTGGCGCCCTGAACTGACGCCGCACTCACCTCCCCGCCCTTTTGCATTCCGCTCCCATTGGTTCCATAAGGGCCTGGTCATCATTTCCCTGGAAGGCGTTGATGACCTGAATGCGGCCGAAGCCTGGATCGGGGCTGAGGTGCAAGTGCCCAGCAGCGAGCGCGTCTCGCTCCCGCCGGGCATGTTCTTTTCCAGCGATTTGCTGGGCTGTATGCTGCTGAACGGTGAACAGGCGGTCGGCACTGTGGAACTGATTGAACCGGTGGCAGGCGCCCCCGACCTTTTGCACGTTCGCACCCCGGACGACGCGGAGGTACTGGTTCCTTTTGTGCAGGCCTATCTCCGTGAGGTCGATCTGCCGAGCCGACGGATTGTGATGCAACTCCCGGAGGGGCTATTGGAGATCAACGAACCCCGCACAAGCTCCGGAGACGAGAACGAAGGCTCCGATGCGCTTTGACCTGATCACGATCTTCCCGCGCTTTTTCGACACGCCCCTGGAATACGGCGTGGTTCCACGCGCTCGGACCGCCGGCTTGCTGCAAATCGAGGCGCACGATTTGCGCGCCTTTACGCATGACCTCCACCGCACCACCGATGACCGGCCGTTCGGGGGCGGTGAAGGCATGGTGATGAAGCTGGGGCCCATCTACGAGTGCCTCCTTGCGCTCACCGGCGAGCCCACCCGCGGGCAGCGCCAGAAGAGCGGCCTCAGCCAACGTCTGCGCGTCTGCCTCATGTCAGCGCAAGGGCCAGTATTCCAGCAGCGGGACGCGCGCCGCCTGGGCAGCTACGAGCGCGTGATACTCATCTGCGGCCGCTACGAGGGTGTCGACGAGCGCGTAGTCGATTACCTGGTGGATGAAGAGCTCTCGATCGGAGATTTTATCTTGAGCGGCGGGGAACTGCCCGCGTGCGTCGTTATGGACAGCGTGGCGCGCCTGCTTCCCGGAGTGCTGGGCCATGAACTGTCGGCGGAAAACGAGTCGTTCTCCGCCTATTCCGGCACGGACAACACCGGAATTCTCGACTGTCCCCATTACACCCGCCCGGTGGATTTTCAGGGCTGGACCGTACCGGAGGTATTGCGCGGGGGCAACCATGCGGAAATCGGCCGCTGGCGCCGCAAGCAGGCGCTCCGCAAGACGCTGCGCCATCGCCCTGACCTGCTACACGACCTCAAGCTCGCCAAAACGGACCAAAAGCTGCTGCGCGAACTGGAGGCCGAAGCGGAAGAGGGCTCTTCCGCTGTTACTTCTGAACGCCCTTCCGAGGGCGCCTGACGTCTGTACCACTGCGCTCAAGCCGCTGTCCGATTCTCGCCTTCCACCTTGCCCCGCTCCCCTAACCGGTTGGCCTCGAATAGCACCAACGCGGCAGAACGAAGCCGGCGCGCATGTGCCCGCGCCTCCAGAGAGATCACATTCCCCGGAGCCAGCAAACGCTCCGCACGGATACTTAAATCCAACCAGTCATGCCATTCGCCCAGTGCATCCTGGCAGGCTTTGATCTTGTCCCGGATGTGTCTCAACTCGTCTGATCGCGGATCCCTTGCTGGCGCCAGCTGCGCTCGCATCTCAATCTCATAACGAAGCTGCCGTAGCTCCTTGCGACGCGCATGCAGTTCGTCGTCGGCAATAGCGGCATGCACAACGAGCAGTTTGATCCAACGGCGGCGGGCCCAACCCTCGTCAAGCGGGAGGGCTTGGTAGGTGCTGGGCTTGCCGTAGACGTTAACCATCTCTTGCAGGCTTGCGCGGAAGCGCCGCCTTCCCATCGCGCGCAAGAGTTTTTGCGCCTGTTGGCCTCTCGTCCGGCGCAGATTCCTGTCGAGGACACGAATCAACCGCCGTTCGCTCCGCCCTAATTCCGAGCCAAGTTGCTTCAGAAGATCCCGCGCCACGTCCAGATCCCTGACTTTACCCGCGCGGTGACGGACGCGGGCCAAGGCCTTCAACATCGGCGCGTTCGCGTCCACAGGCAGCCCGTGCAGCCAGGTCTCGATCCGGCGCACCACTCCGCGCAAACGGTGCACGTTCTTGGAACTGGGGCGGCGTGCAGCTCGCTCGACCACTCCCGTGACCCGGACCAGTGAATACGGCGGACGCAGGCTGTGCAAGGAACACCCTTCCGGGCGACTCAAAGCCGCCACAACGAAGCATCGCCCCCTCGCAACCCGCTGCCGTCACTGCCGCTACTGCCGGGGGCGATCATTGTTTAGACGTGGCTTGGTCTCGCAACGTTTGTGTGCTGCAGGAAGCTGTGTGCTGCGGGAAGCTGTGTGCTGCGGGAGCCCCGCAGCACTTCATTTCCGTCATGGCCGCTAAACCCCTGGAAAGAAGGGGCTTCCCCGATCAAAGACCGGTCGTGGCCATACTCTGCGTGACGTTGGAGCCGCTTATCTGCTAAACTGAGCAATCCACGGCCCAACCAGCCGTCGAAGAGAGCTTCCCGTACGAGCTACGCCCCTTACCAGGTCTCCGGTGCAGCCTGTGCTGTGCCCCGGCGGGGTAGTGCCGAAAGTGCCGTAAGGCCCAGGGATAAACCCGGAGCGGATCATGAGCATTAAACCAGCAATTCAGCGATTCATGGAGAAACAGGGCGGCGCCGAACTGCCGCAATTCCACCCCGGCGACACGGTACGGGTGCATGTGCGGATTAAAGAAGGCGACAAGGAGCGTATCCAGGCTTTTGAAGGAGTCTGCATCGCCCGCGCCGGCAAGGGCGGCCGTGCCTCTTTCACGGTCCGGAAGATGTCGTTTGGCCAGGGTGTCGAGCGTATTTTTCCGGTCCGCTCGCATGTCATCGAGCGGATCGAACTGGTCCGCCAGGGACGGGTTCGGCGCGCCAAGCTGTACTACCTGCGCGGCCTGCGGGGCAAGGCGGCCCGTATTCGTGAGCATGAGGCGCCCAAGCCGACCAAGCGCGTTAGCGCTGCCGGCTAGCCCCTCGCAAGAGTATCGTGAGACCCAGGCGCTCCTCGCCTGGGTCTTTTTCTTTGTTCGTGTTCGTTGAGTTGCTGCCGCTTCCTGGCTCAGCCATGGCCCAGCCCAAAAAAACGGCCCGGCCGAACTACCGTTGCGGGTGGGCCTTCGAAAAGAGGGCCGCCCTCGGCGGCGCGCGAGCCATCGCGGGTGTCGATGAAGTCGGACGGGGTGCGCTCTTTGGTCCGGTGGTTGCCGCCGCCGTCATTCTTTCCGCCGAGAAGCCGATTCGCGGACTCAACGACTCTAAACAACTCTCGGCTGTTGAGCGGCGCAAACTGGACGCCCGCATTCGCGAGCGCGCCTGCGCCATCGGAATCGGGGTCGTTGACGCCGGGCGCATCGACTCATTGAATATTTACCAGGCCTCCCGCCTGGCTATGTTGCAGGCGATTGGGCAATTGAACATTGCCCCGGACTTTCTTCTGGTCGACGCACTGCACCTGGACTGGCCCGGCCTTCAGGAAGCGGTCATCCATGGCGATGCGCGTTGCGCCTCGATCGCGGCCGCTTCCATCATCGCCAAGGTCTATCGAGACAGCCTGATCGAGCAATGGGACGCTCTTTTCCCCGCCTTTCGGCTCGGCAGCAACAAGGGTTACGGCACCCCCACCCACATGCGTGCGCTCCAACGCTTCGGCCCCACTCCGCAGCACCGTCGCAGCTTCTACCCGCTCTCCGGGGAAAATCAACTGTTTGCATTTGAGGAAAATGCGGGACCGGAACTTCCCCCGGAGGATCCGGAAGACTGAAATCCAGAGGTGGGCGTTGCCTCTCCGGAGTCGCCGGCTCAGTTTTTTTTCAGGACGCATTTCCACGAGTTTTTAACCGGAGTCTGCGATTTTCGGCCAAGCGCCCAGGCCACTAGGCAACTTGCTCTCACCGGGACACGCGGAAAGCGAAGAGACGCGTCCTCTTGAGCCGCTCGCTGGCATTGCTCCAGCTTCGGGTTGCTGGCTCGTTTTTCGCGAAACGGTATAGGCCGCCCCATGCCGCAATCCCCTCCGGCGCGAGGGCGCCGTCCTTTGGAATTTCGCGGCCCTCTGCTGGCGATTTCCTCGGACGACTCCTTCCAAAGAGCGACGGGGAGGCTCGCAGCTGCCGTGCAGGTTGTTGAGGCCAGTCGGCCTAGCACCTTTCGCTCTAGCGCAGTCGCCTGTTTACCCTGGAAAGGTTGCTTCTAGCCCCACGGCCACGCAATGGCTTGCGCGTCGTTTTTGCCAGCACGACGGCAAATTCGCGCTGGTTCGCTGCCCAATTGAGCCCCAAAAGTAAACAGCCGCCACGCTGAAGCGCTTGCCGGGAGTCCTTAACGACGGTAGATTGAGGGCGTTTGAGGAATCGCATCTGATCGAGCCATCCCGGCATCCAATAGACCGGAGGACGGCTATTGAATTGCAGGAGATGGTGACAGAGGCATGAACGCCCTTTGCAGGGCAGAAACGAGGGAGAATCGCCATGGTAAGCGCAGTCAAGCTGGTCGATGCCTGGATCCCCAACCTGATCGAACCCGGCAGCATGCTGCTCATGAGCACCTGCAGCGACGGACGGCAGCAGGGCAATGGCCTTTGCGCCCTTCTCCACTGCCCCTTTTGTGCCCGCCTCGTCGTCATGACTGAGGAACAGCTCTCCGACGATGGCGTTATCTCCTGCGGCGCGTGTGACTGCCCGGCGCACCTGCTCAACCTTGATGAGCAGGCTTTGCTCGACGACGACATGCCCAACTGAGTTCTCTGCCGGAATATGCAAAAGGCCTGGGGCTGGCGCTCCAGGCCTTTTGCGTCTCTACCCCACGCGCAAACCAGCTGAAGCGGCACGGCCGCTTTGATTCCACTGGCTCGCGATGCCGCTTGTTCTATTCCTGCCCGTGAGGAGGCGGCACTGCAAAGTAGCCACTACGCGCCTGTACTTTGTCTTTCTTGAAGCGATTTCCCTTCAGACGGATGAGGATGTGATGAAACTTCCCGTCCAGCGCCCCACGCTCGGGAATATACCCCAACGAATATTGTGTTCGCAGGCGCTGGCTCAGCTCGTCGAAAGATCGCCGCAAATGCCGGCTTCCATAGCTCAGCCCTCCGCTCTCTTTGGCCAGCCGCGTTAGAGCCCCAGCCCCGGTGTACGTGCCGTTATAGAAACGTGGATCGGCGATGATAAAAGCGTACAGGCTGGTATTGGTGTCCAGGAGCGCCCGCAGAGCGTCCTGCGGCGTGTAGCGGCTGCCCTGGTCTTCTCCGTCGGTCATCACAATGATCGCCTTGCGCCCCACCTGCGCCGCCAGCCGGTCATTGCACGCCATCACAATCGAGTCCCACAGGTGGGTAGAGCCCGGATGTGTGACGCTGGACGGGAAAGGCCCGGAGCTGATCACTGGCGAAGCGATACCTCCCCCGCCGACATGGACCTGCTCGATCGCCGCCCGCAAAGCCGGTAGCGAAGAGGTCAAATCCTGCAGGAGGTTGGTGTCCACATCGAAACCGACGATAAACGCCAGGTCCTTGGGCGTAATGACCTCATCGAAGAAACGCTCGCTGGCTTGCTGCTCCGCTGGGAGCACGTTGATCTGGCTCGGGCTGGTATCGAGCAACAGTCCGACCGTCAGCGGCACATCGTGCCCCACAGAAAAAAAACTTATCCGCTGCGGCCGCTTGTCGTCCAACACCTCAAGATCGCTGGCACGAACACCGGTCACGGGCTGATGATGCGGGTCGACGACGCTAAAAGAGATGTTGACCAGGTTCACCTGCCGTTGAATACGAACCGGGGCCGGCTGCGCGGCAGGCGCCGGCGGTACCTCAACCTGCGGATTGGGAGGCAGCGCTCCAGGCGTAATGGCTTGCCCCAACCCGCAAAGGGGTGCGCTGATCACGGCCAGCAGCACAAGCCCGGCGCAAAAGCCCAGGGCGCGATTCCGGCCAGTCGTTGCGGGGCGCACTGAGCGCCACGGCGCCTTGTCCATCCCCAGGCTCTGATTCCATTGCTTCATAAACACTCTGTTTCGATTCCGCGCCTTGTTTTCCGGTTACAAGCGCCTTCCTCACTGGCACGCGCCAGATGCGCCCCGCGACAATCATTCCTGCCCAAATCCCTCAGAGTGCAACAGTCCTAAACCACTCTCCGCGCTTCACTCCAGGTCTGATCACCGCGATTTTAGCCATTCGCGAGCAGTGCTCGGCACAAATCCACAACTGCGGATGCATGCCAATAGGTGCCGGGCTGCATCTCACTCTGAGGTATGAATCCTGACCGGCGAGTTCGGGAGAGGATGCGATTTGCATTTTTTTCTTGACACTTGCGCGCGCAGATTCTATACATGCACTAACGCTGCGCGAGTTTTGACTGGCGCAGATTTTAAATACTTGGAGAAAAGCTCATGGCAAAAGCCACGAAGAAACCTGCGAAGAAGGCTGCGACCACCACGAAGAAGAAGACTGCCAAAAAGAAGTAGCTTCTTCGCATTCGTCAAAGGGGAACGGGCAACCGTTCCCCTTTTTGCTTTTGGAGGCGATCAGCACGGTCCCCGTGCTCTCTCCGTTCTTACCGGCAATCAGGCACGGCCTCGTCTCCTGAGCCGCCCCGCCGGCATTGCTTCCTGGCGGGCCGCTGGCGCGTTCTCCAGTGAGAACGTGAAGCTGCCGATGCCGGGCTCCTCTCCCCGGCGAGGCAGCTGCCCTTCCCACCCAACAAAGCAAACACTGCGCTTGGACCCCGGGAGAATTTCGCGGCCCTCCGCTGGCGATCTCCCCCGGCCGTAGCTCCCACAGTGAGGCCTCGACGGCTCGCTCCACGGGTGAACCCGGTGGGCCAGTTCCTGGAGCCCCGATCCATGGACTTCCGCAGTCCCTTTTCGTTTCATAATGAGCTTTGCTCGCTACCCGGCGGCAGCCATCGCGTACCGAAAAAATCATCATGTACACCGCGCTCGATATCGATGCACAACAGCCTGATCCCCAGGTGCTCCAAACCGCGGCCGAGTGGGTTCGCCGGGGAGGGGTGGTGGCGTTGCCCACGGAGACGGTCTACGGGCTGGCCGTCGACGCCCGCCAAGCCGCCGCGGTCGAAAAGGTCTTTGCTCTCAAAGGGCGCCCCGAGACCAAGCCACTGCCGGTTCTGGTCAGCGGGGTGCTGGAAGCGGAGCAGTACGCATTGGAACCACCGCCGCTGTTCTATCGCCTCGCCGAACAGTTCTGGCCGGGCCCCCTCACCATGATCGTTCCCGACGCTGGCAACTTGGCGCCCGCTGTCAGCGCTGGAACCGCCAGTATTGCGGTCCGCCACTCTCCTTTGCCGCTGCTGCGACAATTGCTGACGCTGGTGGGGGGGCCGCTCACCGCCACCAGCGCCAACCGTAGCGGATTGAGCCCCTGTGGCAGTGTTTCCGAAATCCTGCGGCAGTGGGAGGGCGGCTTTCACTTACCTTTGCTGATCCTCGATGGCGGCGCCACGCGGCAGTTGCAACCTTCCACGATTGTGGACCTCACACGCACTCCTGCGCAGGTCGTCCGCTGGGGCGTGCTGGCGCCAGACCAGTTGTCGCCTTACCTGCCATGAAGCGGATCCTGATGATTCCGGCCGGGGTACTGCTGATTCTGTTGCTTTGTTGCGCCTATTTATATTGGGAAATCCAAGGGACCGCTCATCTGGATCAGCGTCATCGCGCCGATGCCATCGTGGTTTTGGGCGCCGCCGAGTACAATGGCAGGCCATCCCCGGTACTGCGCCGCCGTCTCCTGCATGCCCTTGATCTCTACCGGCTGCACCTGGCGCCGTGGATGATTACTACCGGCGGTGGGGGAGGCGACTGGCGCTTTACCGAGGCCGGGGTGGGCGCCGGCTTTCTCCAGCACAACGGGGTGCCAGCCCAGGCCGTGCTGGTTGAGCCGTTAGGCTTTTCCACCGCCGATTCAGTCCGCCGCGTTGCGGCGCTGATGCGCAGCCACCAACTCCGGTCCTGTCTGGTCGTCAGCGACGGTTACCACCTTTTCCGGGCGCGCCAGCTCTTCCGCGCGCAGCACATTACGGTCTACACTTCGCCCGTTCCTGGCCCGACCCCGGCGGCCACCGAATTCGTGATGACACTGCGGCAGATGCTCTCCTACATCCTGTGGAAACTCGGCTTCCAGGTCTAAACCCCGGCGCGGACCAGCCGCCCCGGATTTACCCGTCAACAACCCCGCCAGCCGTTCCGGTTGTCGGCCCGCCCGCCACCCTGTATGATGGACGTTTACGCTGTTGCAATTTCGCCGTACCGACCGTCGTAACGGAGGATGGAAGCATGGCCGCTGATATCGCGGAAAAAGTCAAACAGATCGTGGTTGAAAAGCTGGGTGTGGAAGAAAGCGAAGTCACCCCCAACGCCTCTTTCGTCGAGGACCTGGGCGCCGACTCACTCGACCTGGTGGAACTCGTGATGGAGTTCGAGGAAGCCTTCAAGATCGAGATCCCCGACGAGGATGCGGAGAAGATTCGCCGCGTTCAAGAAGCAGTGGATTACATCACCGCCCACAAGAAGGAGTAGCCTTTTCGTGCCCCAGCGTGTTGTGGTTACCGGGGTCGGCCTGGTTTCGGCCATCGGCTTAACGGCTGCGGAAAACTGGCAGGCCTTGCTTGCGGGTAAGAGCGGCCTTGGGCCGATCACCCATTTTGACGCCACCCAGTTCAGTTGCCGTTTCGCCGCCGAGGTGAAGGGCTTCGATCCATTACGTTTTATCGAGAAAAAAGAGGTCAAAAAAATGGGCCTCTTTATCCAGTTCGCCCTGGCCGCCGCCGAAGAGGCGGTGCGCTCATCCGGACTGCGCGTCAGCGACGATATCGCCCCACGCGTGGGCGTGCACATCGGCAGCGGTATTGGCGGCTTTGACGTCATCGAGCGCGAGCACAGCGCTCTGCTCGAAGGCGGTCCGCGCCGCATTTCGCCGTTTTTTATTCCGGCCAGCATCGTCAACCTGGCGGCGGGCCACGTCTCGATCCGGCACAACGCCAAGGGACCCAACCTCGCCACCTGCACCGCCTGTACCTCCAGTGCGCACGCGGTGGGCGACGCCTTCAAGATCATCCAGCGCGGCGACGCCGATGCCATGATCTGCGGCGGCGCCGAGGCCGCCATTACTCCCATGGGCATTGGCGGGTTTGCCTCCATGCGCGCCCTGTCCACGCGCAATGACGATCCCGAACATGCCAGCCGTCCATTTGACAAGACACGCGACGGCTTCGTCGTTGGCGAGGGCGCCGGCATCCTGATCCTCGAAGAGCTCCAGCATGCCCTGCAGCGCCAGGCGCCAATCCTGGCCGAGATCGTGGGCTACGGCATGAGCGGCGACGCCTTCCATATCACCATGCCCTCGGAAGACGGCTCGGGCGCCTTCCGTTCCATGGAAAACACCCTTAAGGACGCGCACGTCGCGCCCGGAGAGGTCGACTACATCAACGCTCACGGCACCTCCACGCCGTACAACGACAAGTTCGAAACCATGGCCATCCGCCGCCTGTTTGGGGAGCATGCCTACAAATTGGCCGTCAGTTCGACCAAGTCCATGACCGGACATCTCCTAGGCGGCGCCGGCGGCCTGGAAGCGGGCATCACCAGCTTGGCGCTGCGGGAACAAATCGTTCCCCCCACCGCAAACTATTCCGTGCCGGATCCCGACTGCGATCTGGATTACACGCCCAACGCCCCCAGGAAGCGGGCAATGCGCTATGCCCTCTCCAACTCCTTTGGCTTTGGTGGCACCAACGCCAGCCTGTTGTTCAAGCGTTGGGACAACGCCTGAGCCCAAGCCATTCCGCCCGCCGAAAGCAGGCCTCCAGGCCTGCTTTTTTCTTGTCCTCTACCCCACCGCTTCGACGTAGGCTAGGAGCATGGATTACCTCTTCTCTCCCTGGCGCTACCAGTACGTGCACCAGGGGCGCAAAGAACCCGGCTGCCCGCTTTGCAACGCCCTCAATGCCGGCAACGACGCGGCCCATTGGATCCTGTTTCGCGGCCAGCACAGCTTCATTCTCCTGAACCTGTTTCCTTACACCAGTGGGCATTTGATGATCCTGCCCTTGGAGCACGTCGCGCGGCTCAACGATTGCGGCCCAGCGGCGCGGACCGAGATCATGGAGCTGGCCACCTACTGCGAAGAGGTTTTGCAAAAGGAGTATGAACCCGACGGGCTCAATGTGGGCATCAACCTCGGCGCCGCCGCCGGCGCGGGCATTGCCGGCCATTTGCACCTTCATCTGGTGCCCCGCTGGCAGGCCGACGCCAATTTCATGACGGTAGTGGGAGAGACGCGCGTACTGCCGGAAGAGATCAGCCGGACATATGAGCGGCTGCGGCCTTATTTCCCGCCCCGGCAGGCGTTGCCGCCCGAACAGGTGGCGCCCGCGCAAACCCGGCAGTCCTGATATTGCCGCTCTAAAAGAACAGGTATTTACGCCACTTCTCGTCGCCGCGTCCGATCATTCGCATCAAGTGACGGCTCGTGTGCAGATTAAAGGGTCGCGGCTCACGCATCAGCTTCATCCCCGCCTCCGCCGGCAAGCGATCCCCTTTGCGGTGATTGCAGCGCTGACAACACGCCACCAGATTCTCCCAGGAGCTCTTGCCGCCACGCGAGCGGGGCACAACGTGATCAAGAGTCATTTCCGCCGCCGTCGACACCAGGCCACAGTACTGGCAGGTGTTGCGGTCACGCAGCAGAATATTCTTGCGCGATAAAGCGCGCGTGCGATGCGGAATGCGCCGGTAATCGACCAAACGGATCACCGAAGGCACGGGAAAATGCGCCCGCGAGGCATGAAAGTGCAAGGCATGGCTCTCCTCGGCATGGGCCACTCCCTTTAGCACCAACACCAGGGCGCGCCGCGCCGCACAGATGTTAATCGGTTCGTAACTGGCATTCAGTACCAGTACTGGATGGAATAGCCAGTTTTGTGCCGCTGCACTCATCGGCTTCACTCCTCCGCCCCGTCCTTCACGCCCATCCTCCGTTGGCAGGCAACGCTGCTACTTGGTTTAGATGTGCCAGGGAGGCTGTTGGGCTACAAACTGTGGCGCTGAGGGCCGCATGAGCGCGCAGCTCGGCTCTGGCCACCGTCAAAACGTGAACCGCATTTGCTCCCCCGCGTTTCAACGCTCCTGCGCAGGCGGCGGCTGTAGCGCCAGTGGTGAAAACGTCGTCCACCAGAAGTACGGCACTGCCCTTAACGTTTTTCGCTCGGAATGCCCCTTGCAGATTCTGCCGCCGCTCCGCACCCGTCAATCCCGCCTGCGATGAAGTTTCCTTAAGCCTGCTGAGGCATTTCGTCGCCAGGGGCAGTTCGTTGCGGCGGGCAAGGATTCGCGCCACTTCCAGCGACTGATTAAACCCACGCTCTCTTTCCCGGACGCGCGCCAGCGGCACTGGAATGACGACATCGGCCCGCAGGTCACCCAGCCCGCTCATACGCCGGGCAAACCAGCCGCCCAACGGACGCACACGCTCATATTTGAAAAGGTGGATCAGCTCGCGCGCCGCTCCCTCATAGCTGGCCCAGCTCCGGACGCTATCGAAAGCCGGCGGCTTCATCAGGCATGCGCCGCACAGAACGGTGTCCGCGAGGAGAGACTCTCCGCATTGCCGGCAACGATGGGCTTGCGGCAGCGCCGAAACAGAATCAAGACATTGGAAGCAGACGGGAATGCGCGAGGCGTGCCGCAGCGGGAGGGAGCAGAGCCGGCAAGGGGCGGGAAAGAGCGCACAAAATCCCCGCCGCGAGACTTCGCGCATCCAGGCGCCCGGCTTGAATTCGTTCGAAGGCCAGCTGAAGATGAACCTCCGCACCCACCCGGTTCAGGCCGGTGACAGCATACAGGCCTGATCAGGCCCATCATAGCACCGGCGTCAAGCGCGGATGGAGAAAACCGGGAATAAAACGGGGGCACACGACCGTGCGCCCCCGTTTCTCTTTCCGTATTTGCAAACGGCCTTAGCTCAAAACCCCTTGCTCGATCTTCTCCTGACATTCAATGCAGTGACGGGTCCACGGAACGGCTTCCAGCCGCTTGGAGTTTACTTCGGTGCCACAGGTCAGGCACAGGCCGTAGCTACCCTCACGAATCCGCAGCAGCGCCTCATCGACCATCTGCAGCAGGCTGCGCTCGGAGTTGCTCTGGTGAAACAGAAATTCCTTGGTGTAAGAGTTGATCGCCTTGTCGGCAATGTCCTGCGTCGCGTCTTCGTCGGCGGAACGCCCGTCCTGTTCGTTGCGGGAAACGGCGCGCAGCAGGTCGCTCTGTTTTTGTTGGAGTTTTTTCTTGAACTGATCGAGCCGTTTCTTGTCCATGGTCTGTTCACCTCAAAGGTCCGTTCACCTCAAACGTTCAATCGGCCGGCTGCGCCGGAAAATTAGCAATACTACCCTTCGACTGCTTTCCATGTCAAAGTCATTCCTTCAAGCCGCATCCCGGCCAACCGCCACAAAGCAAAGCCCACGGACGCGGGTAGGGTTTCGATGTCGCAATGGCCGGCTTGGTTTCACAACCTTAGCGCCGAACCCCCTTGTCCCCTCCCACCAACTCCGGAGTCGTATCCGTAACCCGCCGCTCGCAGCAGCGGCCCGCTTGAGGCCCTTGCGATCCGGCCTCCATAGGATGCGAACGATTCCTGTCAGGTTGCGGCCGGGCACGTGCGGCTCGCTTCCAATAACGCGTTGGGTTGGAAGTGGCCCGAGCCGCCGCGGTCCTGGAGTCAGGCCTTCCCTGCCGCGGCGGGAAACAAAGCATCCGGCTGTTTTCCCACGCCCACCCTCGAAGCGCTGTGCCCTTTAGAGTGATCCGGGACGGTGCGCCAAAGCCGATTACGCTGCGGCCGGTTCCGGGGTTGCACGCCGGCCAGTGCCCCCTCGCGGCTTGCAACCGCCCTAGCCTCCCGTCTTGGTCACCTCAGCTTGATCACCTCAGTTTGACAGCCTGGCGACGGAACCGTTAGCATGGTGGATTGATATTGCGAAGGAGTTCGCCGGCGGTTGCATCCGGCGGCAGGAGCTATTGTGGCCATTAAGCGCCAGGAACTGAAGTCCGACGAGTTCGTCAGCTTTCTTGATGAGATCTATGAGTGGTACCTCAACCGCCAGCACGAGGTGCTCACCTATGGCTCGGTGATCGTTGCCGCCGCCCTCCTGATCGGCGGAGTCTATTACGTCCACCAGCATCGCGAACAGCAAGCCAGCAACGGCCTGAGCCAGGCGCTGCAAACCCAGTCCGGCCAGCTCGGCAGTCCACAAACACCCGCCTTGGAAAAGGAAAACGCCACCAAGGCGCAAAAGCAGCTACAAGCCGTCTTCCAGAGCTATGGCGGCACGCCCGCGGGCAAGCTTGCCCGCTATGACTACGCTCTTACGCAACTGCAAACCGGAGATGAAGCCGGAGCGGAAAGCACCCTGAAGCAGGTAGTCAACAAAGGCGGCGCGGCGGCGGGCCTGGCGCGTATCGCACTCGCCAACCTTTACCAGGGTCAGAACCACCTTGACTTGGCCAGGAAGGAGCTTCAGGACGCGGTAGCTCATCCCACGCCGCTGACCCCTAAAGCCGAGTCCCTGATGCTGCTGGCGCAATTGGAAGGCCAGCAAGACCGGGCTGCGGCCGCCAAGCTCTATCAGCAGGTCAAGACCGAATACCCCAACACCCAAATCGCCGACCTCGCTTCGGAAAAGTTGCAGCAGCTCAATCAGACGCCGGCACAACAGTAGCCCGCCATCCAAACTTGGCGCCACGAGCGGACCTGCCCGGGTCCGCTTTTTGTTTTCTGGGATATCCCCCCATTTGTGTCCCTCCTTTTGCGGGAATTCTTTTTTTCGTAACGCCTGCCTATGCTCTCTCAAAGGAGAGCTCTTTATGTCCCGCTATCCGCTCCGGCTAGCTCTGCTGTTTGCTTCTCTGCTTTCGGCGGTCACCGTTGCCGTTGCCGTGAGGGGCAACGCAGTGGCCTTTCTGGGCGGCACCGCCCCTCTGCCGGCTCATGCCTGCGGCACCTTCCACCTCGGCTCGACTGCTCTGACCTTCAAGGGCAAGAACTGCCTTTGCGGGCTTCGTATACCTCTCTCCGCCATCCGCTCAATTCGCTATGGCGAGAAAAGCGGCAGGCGGGTTGGTCTCGCCATCGGGATCAGTCCTGCGTTCCTGCTGTCCCACAAGCGCCGGCACTTCCTCACCCTCTTCTATGTCGACCAAGCGGGACGCAGCGAAGGCGCGCTTTTCGAAGTATCCAAAGGGCAGGTCCACTCCCTGCTCAAGGCGCTCAGTGCCGCTACCCATCTGGCGGTGAAGTTTGAAACCAAGGAGGCTGAAATCCATGCGCATTTTTAGCCAGACCGCCCTCCGCTTGGGGTTTGTGGGTTTACTCGTTCTGCTCTCCACGCCAGCCGGAGCCGGGGTACGCGGCTCGCATTGCCTTTACCTCGGGGGCACCATTGCCGGACTCAAACAACACACCATGGGCAGTCTCGACCTGAGCCATACGCGGCACTTGATTTTCCACGCGAAGCAGCTGAGCTTCTCCATTGCCTACGACCGCATTGAAACCATTGAGTACGGACAAAAGGTGGGGCGGCGCCTGGCGGCTGCGATTTCTCTCACCCCGCTGGCTCTGCTGTCCAAGAAGCGCCGGCATTTTCTCACGCTGGGATTCACTGACCGGCACGGACACTCCGAGGGCGCTATCTTTGAACTGTCCAAAGGTGAGGTCGACACGACACTGGTCATTCTGCAGGCGCGCACCGGGCGTCGCGTGGAGTACCAATCTGCCGAAGCCGAGGCACACGTGCATGGCTAAGCCTCCTGTGCAGGCAAGAGCATGACCCGAATCCGCGCGAGGAATCACTCCCCTTGGTGCGGCTTGTGCATGCCCGCCCTCCTCGCCCTGCTTTCCTTCCGGGCTCTGGCGGCGCAGAATCCGTGCGCTTCCCTGTTGCTGCGCACGGCGCCGTCCATCTTCATTCTGCGCATCAGCGACGGACAGGGCCACCCATTGGCAACTGGCACGGCGGTGGCCGTCTCCGCACATCAGGTAATTGCACCCGCCAGCCTGCTGCGCAACGCCGTTTTTGTGCGCCTGGCGCAGGCGGGGCGATCCACCGCGGCCACGCCCCTGCGTTGTGATCAGGCTCGCGACCTTTGCCTGCTGCAACTGCGGCGCCGGCGCTCGGAACCCTTGGCGCCGCCGTTTTCAAACGATCCACCCGATCCAGGAGCGCCACTCTGCACGGAAGGCGTGCTGCACAATGAGGAGCTGACCGCCGCGGCGCAGAGCGCCGGCCAACGGTACATCTGGAATGGCGCCCCCGTAGCCAGCCTTTTACGCTCTTCACCGGAAACCCGCGGGGCGCTGGTCTTTTCCGCCAACAGCGAACCTGTTTTTGCCGGTCTGGAGGACACCGTTGAGCTGAGCGGCGCCGTCCACACCGTCATCATTCCCGCCCTCTGGATCAAACTCTTCCTGAACCCGCGCGGCACCTTGCCCATTCAGGGCAGCGCCGCCGCGCCAAGGCTCACCCCTGCCCCGGCCACGCCAGATGCGCGTAGACCCCTTACCCTGGCAGGCCTGCAACGGGTCTGCGTCTCCAGCTTCGGCGATTCGGATTTAGGCAACAGCGCCCGCGAAATGGTGATCACCCGCCTGCTCTCGATCCCGGGGCTGCAAGTTCTATCCGATTGCAACCGGGCACAGGCGGCCCTCCGTGGTTTCGCAACCGAATTGCGCCAAAGCCGCTACCTGGATTCCGCCGATGCGACCTCCGCCCACGGCCTCTCCATCTCTCATCACCTCAGCCATTCATGGACGGAACGCGATTTGAGCTTCGAAATGCACCTTGTCGCTTCAAGCGGGCGGATCGTCTGGGCCGATAGCGAACAAAGCCATGGCGGCTTCACCCGTGGACCACTCGCGGACGCCGTGGCGCGCGCCTGCGACCGCCTGCGGCGCGCCATTGGGAAGCAACCGCATACACCCATCAGCCCGGAGTAAGGGGGGCATAGCGGCTCAGCAATTTACGCACCCTGGCCGCGGGATCTTCTTTGAACAGATCGCCGATCAGAGCCACCGAATCCGCACCCGCCTGCCAAACCGGGGCGCAGTTCTCCAGAGAAATTCCACCAATGGCAACAAGCGCTCCCTGATAAAGCTCCCGGGCGCGGCGCACGCCATCCAGGCCCACGACTGGGTCGGGATTCTCCTTGGTCGAGGTTGCGTACACCGGGCCAATCGCCAGGTAATCGCAGGGCTGTCCGATTGCCGCCCGCAATTGCGCCTCATTATGAGTGGAATACCCAATGACCTTGTCAGCGCCCAAAAGCCTCCTTGCCGCTGCTGGTGGCAGGTCATCCTGCCCGAGGTGCACGCCGTCCGCGCCACTCAGCATAGCGATATCCGCCCGGTCATTGATGATCGTTTGAGCGTTGGGAAAGCGCCGCTGCAATTGCCGCACCCAGTCGCGCGCCAGTTGCAGAAAGGAGCCATCGTCCATGGACTTGGCGCGCAGTTGAATCAATGGATCGGCGCCCGGGGGATACGCGGCTAGAACCCTGACGCTTGCTTCTACAGCGTGCAGACCAGCCTTTCGCGCCACTTCCACATCGATAACCGCGTAGACGGAAGGCAACGGAAAGCGGCCGCCTAATCGCGTGGCATTCACTAAACGACCTCTCCTCGCCGCCCTGCCACGGACGGCTCATCGGGCAAACGATCATCCTGCCGTTGCCGCTTACAAGCGCCGGAAGCCGGGCTAGGCCGATTCCTTCTTGTTGGCCTTGGACGGCTTGGGCGCCGGCATAAAGCGCGTCATGAACTGCGTATCGAAGTTGCCGGCGCGGAAATCGGCCTCGGCCAGAATCTTCTGATGCAAGGGCAGCGAGGTCTCAATGCCCTCGACGATAAACATCCCCAGCGCACGCTGCATGCGCGCAATCGCCTCCGCCCGGTCCTTGCCATGCACGATCAGTTTGGCAATCAGGGAATCGTAGTATGGCGGGATAACGGCCTCGCTGTAGGCGGCCGTGTCGTTCCGCACCCCGGTTCCTCCTGGCATATGGAACGCGGTAATACGCCCCGCGCAGGGGGCAAAGGTCTGCGGATGTTCGGCGTTGATGCGGCACTCGATGGCGTGGCCCAGCGGAAAGGGAACGCCCTTCGCGGGGTCCAGCCCGAGCACGTCCTTGAGCTTCTCGCCCGCTGCAATGCGGATCTGGCTTTTCACCAGATCGATCCCGGTCACCATCTCCGTCACCGGGTGCTCCACTTGCAACCGCGTGTTCATCTCGATGAAATAAAGCTGGTTGTCCTCGTCCATCAGGAACTCGATTGTCCCCGCGTTGGAATAGCCCAGGTTTTGCATGGCCTTGACGATGCGGTCGCCGATCGTCTTGCGCAGCTCGGCGTTCACTTTCACCGAGGGCGATTCCTCAATCAGCTTCTGGTGCCGGCGCTGAATGGTGCACTCACGCTCGCCCAGGTGCACCACGTTACCGTGCTCGTCACCCAGCACCTGGAACTCAATGTGGCGCGGGTGCTCGACGAACTTCTCCATGTACAGATCGCCATTGCCGAAGGCGTTGGCCGCCTCGACCTGAGCGGCGGAAAACAGGTTGGGCAACTCCGCCGCGGAGCGCACGATACGCATGCCGCGCCCGCCGCCGCCCGCCGAGGCTTTGATCATCACCGGGTAGCCCACGCGGGCAGCCACTTCCAACGCCTCCTGCTCGTCTTTCAGCACCCCGTCGGAACCCGGCAGCACCGGCAAGCCCACCTTGCGGGCCGCGTCGCGGGCGCGCTCCTTTTCGCCCATCAACCGCATCACGTCCGGCCGCGGACCAATGAACTTCACATGACAGGTTTCGCAGACCTCGGCGAAGTTGGCGTTTTCCGACAGAAATCCGTAGCCCGGATGCACAGCATCGACATTGGTAATCTCGGCCGCGCTCATCACCGCTGGAATATTGAGGTAGCTTTCCGTCCCCCGCGGCGGACCAATACAAATGGCTTCGTCGGCGAAGCGGACGTGCAGGCTGTGGCGATCGGCCTCGGAATAGACCGCCACTGTCTTGATGCCCAGCTCCTTGCAGGCACAAATAACGCGCAGGGCGATTTCGCCCCGGTTTGCGATCAGGATCTTTTTAAACATGGGATCAGATTCTTTCCCGCAGCGGCGCGGCGGACGCATCAGCGCGCTCAACGCGCCGGGCGGGAAAACTACTTTTTGAGACGAATGGCGAACAGCGGCTCGCCATACTCCACCGGTTGCCCGTTGGTCACCAGCTTCTTCACCAGCTCGCCGCTCACTTCACTTTCGATCTCGTTCATCAGCTTCATCGCTTCCACGATGCACAGCACTTGCCCGGGTTCAATCTGGTCGCCTGGTTTGACGAAGTCAGAGCTGCCCGGAGCGGGCGCCCCGTAGAAGGTCCCCACAATCGGCGAGTGCACTATAAAAAGATCCTCCGGTGGCGCTTCGGCCTGAGCGAGGCCGGCGCTTGGCGCCGAGGCCGCCGCGCCGGGCATGCTGGCCACAGGCGCTGGAACGGCGCTCACCGCTGGTACGGTCATGACAGGCACGCCGCGCCGGATCCGAATCCTGAGGTCGCCCTGCTCGAACTCGAACTCGTCGATTTGCTTCTGAATCAGCGTGTCGATCAGGGGATCGATCAGTTTGCGAATGGCATCAAAGTCCATGCATTCCTAAATATGGAGCAGCCGCTTGGGAGTAGGGGTGAGTACCTCGGCTCCTCGCTCGGTCACCGCAACAACATCTTCAATCCGCACGCCGCCCCAGCCGGGGATGTACACACCGGGTTCGATGGTGATCACCTGGCCGGCCTGCAGCTTTTCTTTAGCCTGGGCCGCAATGCGGGGCGCCTCATGAATCTCCAGGCCAACACCATGCCCGGTGGAATGTTGAAAATATTGCCCCAAGCCCGCCTTGGCCAGCACATTGCGAGCCGCGGCATCCACCTCGCCGCAACGCACCCCAGGACGCACAGCGGCAATGGCCGCCAATTGTGCCTCCAACACGGCGCGATAAACCGCGCGCGTCCGCCGGTCAGGCGTTCCCACATGCAGGGTGCGGGTCATGTCGCTGACGTAGCCTGACAGCAGTACGCCATAGTCTATTACGACCAACTCCCCCTTCTCAATCGCTTTTTGGCTGGCCCGCCCGTGCACATGCGCCCCATGCCATCCGGAGGCGACGATCGTCTCAAACGACAACCCTTCCGCCCCGGAAGCGCGCAGCTCATATTCCAGGCGCGCGGCGAACCCACGCTCGCTCATCCCTGGACGCAGGTGCGCTACCGCGCGTGGAAAGGCGCGGGAAGCCAGCCGCACCGCTCGCCGTATGGCGGCGACCTCCTCCGGCTCCTTGCGCTCGCGCAGGCGCTCCACCCAGCCCCGCACCGCCAGTCCGCGGCGGCGGGCAAACAACTCCTCCTGCAGGGCAACGCTCAGATGTTCCGCCTCAAAGGCAATCACGCCTTTGAGCCTGGCCATTTCAGCCAGCAGCAGGGGCCGCACCCCGCCAGTTTCCGGAATCACCACTTCCGCCTCGCGCACCTCCTGAGCCGACTGCTCGCGATAGCGATTGTCGGTGAACAGCAGACTGCGCTCCGGCGTGACCAGCAGTACCCCCGCCGAACCGCTGAAACCGCACAGGTAGCGCACGTTGGGCAAATGTGTGACCAGCAGCGCGACGGCATTCGAGCGCCTTAATCGCTGCCGCAACTGCCGCAACCTGCGGGGGTAGTTCATAGTTCCATTTTAATCGTTTCTGTTTTACGGGCGCCGGCGGCCTGCGTAAGCTCTCAAAAAGGCCGGGCCTCCGCGGTCAGAATTCCCGCGGAGGCCCGGCTTAGGCAAATGCCTTGCTGCCTTAGTTGATCGTGATCGTCGCGGAGCTGCTGGTTCCTCCGCCAGGCGACGGATTGGTTACCGTTATCGTTATCGTACCGGTGTACTGCAACTCGGCTGCTGTCAGCGTGACCTGAATGTCGGTTGCGCTGACAAATGAGAAGTACGGAGACGACGAAGTCAGGGTGGTCGTGGCGGTGGTGGCCCCACCCGTGGAAGTCGGGTATTGGATCGTGACCGTCGAGGTGGTCTCAAATCCATGACCGTAACTGCCAGTGGTGTCTTTTACGCCCGTTAACGTTACTGTTGTGTTACTCGCCCCATGCGTGATGGTCGTGGGGCTGGCGCTCAACAGATCCGGCGCCGGGTTGAAGATGCGCAGGTAGGCCGTATTCGAGGCCATGTCCGAGGGGCTGATCTCGCCCTGTGACGATAGGGCGCTGACCCCACTACTGAAGTTCATCAGAGTACTCAGGTTGACTTCGGCAATCCAGCTCCCGGAGTCTTCAACCACAATACCCATGGCGTCACCGTTCAGCACACTGGTGAACGTTGCCAACAGATGCGGATCGCCGCTGTTCTTGAAGGCATTTCCGTCCGGATCGAGTCCGGTGGTGCTCAATGTACCGTACGGTGCTCCGGTGGTATAGCTGGGCTGCGGCGCCGAGAGTTGGCCAAAGTGGATCGCCGATGTTCCGCTTGGCGCGGTTGGATTCACCCCCGACCCAGGATTCGACGTCGATAGCTGCGTAACCGCAATGCACGGCGTCAACTCCTGACCCGACATCAGGATATGAGTATTGAAGTGGATCGACGTCATGGTCCAATCCGCCCGGTTGGCGCAGTACGTTCCCTGCGGGATGGTAAAGCTGGCCGAGGGTAGAGTGGTCGGCGATGAAATGGACGTAATCCCCGCCAGATTCAGCAGGTAGTTCGTACCCGTACCCTCATCCGGGATCACCGACAACGCGGTCGTGTCGTCAATGACACCGGAATCGGGCTTGGTTCCCACGTAGTTTGCCGTCGTCACAAGCGTCGTGGACGACTTCAGCATGTTGATGTACTGCAATCCTCCGCTGCTGCCGGTATACCACGGGCTGGTGATGATCCAATTGGAGGTCGTCGAATCGTAGCCGAACTCCTCCGAGGGCGCGGCGGCAGCACTGGTCAACGTCGAGTTCGTGCCCGGCGCTGATGGCGTGAATTCGATGTAACCGGTTGGCGTCGCGGCGATCGCCTCGGTACGGCCTGAAATTCCCGATCCGTCGATCGCTATACCGCAAATGCCACTGCAGGTCGCATCGCTGAACGTGCTGGACCCGCTGACCGTAAAGGTGTAGGGATAAGCCGCCCCCCCCGGATCGGCAGTGTGATCGGAGATTCGAATTTCATGCACCGTACTGGAGGTGTAGCTACCCACCAGAACGATCCCGTCGGTAATGTCGGCCACGGTGTAGTTGGGGACGAAGCCAATGAACGTTAGCGTGGTAATCACGGGGTTCACGCCCATGATATGCGAAATAGTGCTGGTCTGCTCCAGGCCGGTAGTCACAAACCCGTTGTCGGCTTGGTAGGGCAGATCACTGTTGTCGAGCTGCACTACTGCGACCTGATCGGTGTTGGGCAACGGGATATAGCCCACATCCACCGTCTGGCCGTTAACCGTTTCCGCATTAATCGCGATGGGACTGGCGCTGGAGCTTGGCCCACCCACGATCATGTACAGGGCGTTCGACGTCCCTCCGCCGTAAGGTCCGGGGTTGTCCACCTCGACTGGGAAGCTTCCCGCCGTCGTCAGAACGGTGTTGTCCAGCGACAGGGTGATCTGCGTTGAGCTGTTGAGCGTGTACAAGGAACTCGACAACGCCGTTCCGTTGAAAAGTACCGTCGTGCCCGCCATGAAGTTCGTCCCCGTAAGGGTGACGTTCACTGGCGTGCTCGGCGACTTGGCCACATTCACCGGCGTCATTGAGGACAGCGTCGGCACCGGATTGCCCACGGTCAGATTCACCGAGCTGGATGTTCCTCCACCCGGGCTCGGGTTCTCCACAGTAATCGGGAACAGACCCGCGGTGGTGAGATCGGAACTGGGAACCGTCGCCGTCAACTGCGTTGAATTGACGTAGCTGGTCGACAGCGCGGCGCCGTTAAAGTAAACCACGCTGCTGGCTTCGAAGCTGCCACCAGAGACCGTGATGGTGGTCGCCGACGAGCCTTCCGTGATGCTGCTGGGCGAAACCGTGCTCAACGTCGGCGCCGGATTCTCCACATAGAAGTCCACAACTGACGAGGTGCCGCCACCCGGCGCCGGATTGGTGACCGTCACCGGATAGGTTCCCGTCGTGGCCAGGTCGGCGGTCGACAACATCGCCGTCACTTCGGTCGAGCTGACGTAGGTGGTGGTCAGCGCCGTACCGTTGAAGTTAATGACCGAGCTCGACAGGAAGTTGCCTGCCGTGTCGTTGACGATCAGGGTCTGGCCGGACGAGCCCACCGTGACGCTGCTCGGGTTCAACGACGTGATCGCCGGAACCGGATTGTTCACGCTGAAGCTCACCGTGTTGGAGCTCGCTCCAGGCAAAGTCGAGGTCGGCGGGTTGGTCGCCACAACGTTGTAGGTGCCGGCGGTTTGCAGATCCGCCGAACCCAACGTGATCGTCGCCGAAGTGGTCGACGCCACGGTGGTCGTGCGCGAAGTGCCGTTGAAACTGATGACCGTTCCCGGCGTGCTGCCTGCGGGAACAATGAAGTTTTGCCCGGTGATCGTCAGAGTCAACGGCGTGGTCGCATTCACCGCCGCGCTGCTGGGCGCAATGCTGCTGATGATCGGGGTCGTGCTGCTGACCACGAAATCCACCGCGCCGGAGGTGCCGCCACCCGGAGAGGCATTGGCCACCGTCACGGCGTAGGAACCCGCCGAACTCATGTCGCTCGCTGTCAGCGCAATTGTCAGTTGGGTCGAGCTGATAAGGGTTGCCGCCCGCGCGGAGCCATTGAAGGTCACCTGCGAGCCGCTCACAAAGTTCGTGCCGGTGATCGTCAGGGTCTGCGCCGCACTGCCCGTCGCGACCGCCGCGGGGGACAAGCTGCTAATGGTCGGCGCGGGATTGTCCACCGCGAATGTCCACACATTCGAGGTACCGCCCCCGGGTGACGGGTTCACCACGGTAATAGCGTTGTTCGCCGCCGTGGCCAGTTCCGCCGCCGTCATCGTAATCGACAGCGAGGTGGCACTGTTATACGTCGTCGTCTGCGCTGTCCCGTTCCAATCCACCACGGAGGTGGAGAGGAAATTGGTGCCGCTGATAATCAAGGATTGACCGGCCGCGCCCGCAGTGAGGGTGCCGCTGACTGGCGACACCGCCGTGATCGTTGGTACCCCATTGCTGCTGGTGGCGGTCACGGTGAAGTTCTGCGAGGCGCTCCCGCCGCCCGGTGACGGATTGGTCACCGACACGGCGTAGGTACCAGCGGTCGCAAGATCGCTGGCCGTTACCGCCACTTCGAGCTGGGTTGAGCTGATATAGGTGGTCGTCCGCACTGCGCCGCCAAAGCTGGCTACCGAGGCGCTGTTAAAGTTCGTGCCATTAACGGTTACCGTGATGGCCGCGCTGCCCGGCGCCGCGGAATTGGGCGAAAGGCTGCTCACGGTTGGCACCGGGTTGTCCACCTCAAGATTAACTATGTTGGAGGTACCGCCACCAGGCGCCGGATTAGTGACGATGACCGGGTAGTAGCCCGCCGTCGCCAGGTCCGAAGCGGTCAGCGGAATCGCCAGTTGCCCTGAGGGCAGCAGGCTGGCGCTGTGCGCGACTCCGTTATAGGTCACCGTCGATGTGCTCAGGAAGCTCGTGCCGCTGATGTCCAGCGTGAACGGTGCCGCTCCTACTGTTGTGCTCGCCGGAGTCAACGAGGTGATCGTGGGCACGGAGTTGCCCGACGAACTGGACACGGTAAAGTTGAACGAGGTCGATCCGCCACCCGGCGAGGCGTTAGCCACCACCACCGTATAGCTGCCCGTCGCGCTGAAGTCAGTCGACAACAGAGCTACTTCGATCTGTGTCGAATTCACGTAGGTTACCACCCGCGCGGAGCCCGCGTAAGTCACCGTGGTTCCGGTCATAAAGCCGGTTCCGGTAATGGTCAACGTCTGGGCCGAACTGCCGCTCAGCACACTGGTCGGTCCCCAGCTGGAGACCGTAGGCGCCGGATTGTTGACACTCAACGTTTCCAGGTTGGAACCGCCGCCACCGGGCGTCGGGTTCGTGACCTGCACCAGGTAGCTCCCTGCTGTAGCTTGATCGGCGCTGCTCAGCGGCACGTCGATTTCCGTCGAACTTACATAATTGGCGCTATGAGCCGTGCCGTTGATGGTCACCGTCGAGCTGGACAGGAATCCGGTTCCCGCGATGACCATGGTCTGCGCTGAAGCGCCAGTCGACACCGTAGCCGGTGATAACGACGTAATGGCCGGTACGGGGTTGGTAATTTCAAATACCGTGGAGTTGGACGTCGCCGCCGGCGAGGTGCTGGTGGCCGGGTTGCTCACAGTTACGACGTAATTGCCCGCGGTGTCCAGATCGGTAGCGCCCAGGCTGATCGTCGCCACGGTCGTGGACGCGACGGTAGTCGTGCGCGCCAGTCCATTGAAGCTGACTACCGAGCCAGCGCTGCCGCCGCTGGGAACCACAAATCCGCTGCCATTCACGGTCAGGGTGACCGGCGCCGCCGTGTCCAGCAGATCGCTGCTGGGCGACAGGCTGGTGATGATTGGGCCGCCACTGCTGACGATAAAGTTTTCCGTATTCGAAACGCCGCCACCAGGGGATGCATTGGTGACAATGACGCCATAGGTTCCGGCCGAGGCAACATCCGTCGCGGTCAGTGGAATCGTGAGCTGCGTCGAGCTCAGATAGGTTGCGGTGCGTGCCGAACCGTTGAAGGTCACCTGCGAACCGGTCACGAAATTCGAGCCGTTGATCGTCAGTGTCTGTGCGCCACTGCCCGCCGCCACTGCGCCCGGCCCAAGCGAGCTGATCGCCGGGACTGGGTTGGTGACCGGCAAGTTGACCACGTTCGAGGTGCCTCCGCCCGGAGACGGATTGGTAACCGTAACCGCCAGATCACTGGCACTGGAAAGGTCCGCCGCAGTGAGCGTGATCGCCAGAGAAGTGCTGGAGTTGTAGGTTGTCGTGCGGCTTACGCCGTTGACCGCCACCGAGGAGGTGGCGAGGAAATTGGTTCCCGTAATCGTCAGCGTGGTCGCCGAGGAGTTCACCGTGATGGTGCTGGGCGACAGGGTCACGATGGTGGGAACACCGTTGCTGCTGGTGCTCGTTACCGTAAAGTTCTGCGAGGCCGTCCCACCACCCGGCGTGGCGTTCAGAACGCTCACCGGATACGTTCCCGCCGAGGCGAGATCGGAGGAAGACACCGCCATCGTCAGTTGCGAGCTGTTGACAAACGTGGTCGTGCGGACCGAACCGTTAAAGCTGGCCTGGGTCGCGCTGTTGAAGCCCGAGCCGTTGAGCGTGATCGTCTCCCCCGCGCTGCCCGGACTGGCCGAGTTTGGCGAAATGCTGCTCAGCACCGGGGCGGGATTGTTGACCACAAAGTTTTCAACATTTGACGGACCACCGCCCGGCGCAGGGTTGGTGACCACAACCGCCATGTTGCCGGCGGTGGCCAGGTCACTGGCGCTGAGCGAGATTTCCAGGTTGCCGGAGGGCAGGAGGCTGGCCGCGTGCGCCACCCCGTTATAGGTGACCGTGGAGGTATCCAGGAAATTCGTGCCCGCGATGCTTAGCGACTCGGGTGCGTCGCCCGCGGTGGCCGATGCCGGGGTCAAACTGGTGATGACCGGCACCGAATTGCTGCTGGCGCTGGAAACGCTGAAGACCGCCTGCGCGGTCCCCCCGCCCGGCGTTCCATTGAAAGCTTCAATGGTGTAATTGCCCGCCGTCGTGAAGTCGGAACTTAACAGGGCGACACTAATCTGCGATGTGTTTACGTAGGTCACCGTCCGCAGAGAACCACCATAGGTGACTGTCGTGCCCGGCAGAAAGCCGCTGCCGGTGATGGTAACGGATTCGCCCGAGCTCCCCGTCGTGACGCTGCTCGGACCGAGCGAGCTGATGGTGGGCGCCGGATTGCTGACCGTGAGCGTGGCGTCTCCAGACCCGCCTCCTCCCGGCGTGGGGTTGGTCACCTGGACAAGGTAGGTTCCCGCAGTTGCCTGATCGGCGTCGCTGAGCGGCACGTCGATTTCCGTCGTGCTGATATAGGTTGAGCTGTGAGCGGCGCCGTTGACGGTCACGGTCGAACTAGTCAGGAAGCCGGTACCTGTAATCACCAGCGTTTGGGCCGATGAGCCCGTAGTCACGGTGCTAGGCGCCAATGTTGTGATGGCCGGAACCGGGTTGCTCACTTCGAACACCACCGCGTTCGATGTCGCCGCTGGCGTCGTACTGGTGGCGGGATTGCTGATACTGATGACGTTGCTGGCAGCCGTGTCCAGATCCGCCGCTCCCAGGGTGATACTGGCCTGGGTCGCCGAGGTCACCGTCGTAGTGCGGTTGACGCCGTTGATGCTAATCACCGAGCCGGCGCTGCTGCCGCTGGGGACGACGAAATTGCTGCCATTGACGGTTAGCGTTACCGGCGCCGCCGTGTTCACGACTTCGGTACTGGGCGACAAGCTGCTGATGACGGGCCCGCTGCCGCTGACTATGAAATTAGCGGTATTCGACACGCCACCGCCCGGGGCGGCGTTGAACACGGTGACCGAATAGGCTCCCGTGGAAACCACGTCGTTCGCGGTCAAGGCGATTGTGAGCTGGCCGCTGTTGACAAGGGTCGTCGTACGCGCGGTCCCATTGAAGCTCACCTGGGAACCAGCGACGAAATTGGAGCCGTTGATGGTGAGCGTCTGGGCGCCACTTCCGGCCGCCACGGCGCCAGGCGCCAGCGACGAAATGGCGGGCGTCGGATTGGTCACTGGGAGGTCGACTTCGGTCGAGGTCCCACCGCCCGGCGCCGGATTGGTCACCGTAATCGCTAAATTGCCAGCCGTCGCGAGATCGGCGGCGGTCAGCGGTATGGTCAGCGTGGCCCCGCTGAGGGTCGTCGTGCGCGCAGTACCGTTGACGTTCACCACCGATGTGGCGAGGAAGTTGGTTCCGCTCACGATCAACGTGGCCGGACTGGAGCCGACCGTGATGGTTGACGGTGACAGCGAGCTGATGGTCGGCACCCCGTTGGTGCTGGTGCTGGTCACTGTAAAGTTCTGCGAAGCCGTGCCGCCACCGGGGGTGGCGTTGAACACGCTCACCGCGTAGGTCCCCGCCGTCGCCAAATCCGTCGCCGTCACGGACATCGTCAACTGGGTGCTATTCACAAAGGTGGTGGTACGCACCGAGCCGTTGAAGCTCGCCTGGGTGGCGGTATTGAAGCCCGTTCCGTTGAGGGTGATCGTTTCCGCTGCGCTCCCCGGACTCGCCGAATTGGGTGAAATGCTGCTCAGCACCGGCGCCGGATTATTCACCGTGAAATTGACCACATTGGACGGGCCGCCCGCGGGTGAAGGATTCGTCACCACCACCGCCATTGTCCCCGCCGTAGCTAGATCGCTGGCCGATAAGGCAATCTCCAGGTTGCCAGACGGCAGCAAGCTGGCGGCGTGCGCCACACCGTTATAAGTGACCGTCGAGGTGTTCAGGAAGCTGCTGCCCGTGATTGTCAACGACTCGGGCGCGTCGCCCGCCGTTGCTGAAGCCGGGGTGAGGCTGGTAATACTCGGAACCGGGTTGCCGGTGGCGCTGGAGACGGTGAAGACCGCTTGCGCCGTCCCACCTCCCGGTGTTCCGTTGAACACGGAAACCGTGTAATTTCCGGCGGTGGCAAAGTCGCTGCTCAGCAGCGCCACGGTGATTTGCGACGAGTTAACGTAGGTAACCGTGCGCAGCGAACCACCATAAGTCACAGTGGTCGATGGCACAAACCCACTACCATTGATGGTGACCGACTGACCCGCGCTGCCGGTCGTGATGCCGCTCGGGCCCAGTGACGTAATGGCGGGCACGGGATTGCCGACGGTCAGCGTCGCGCTGGTGGAACTACCCCCGCCCGGGGTTGGGTTCGTTACCTGAACCAGATAGGTTCCCGCCGTCGCCTGGTCGGCTGTGCTGAGCGGTATGTCAATTTCCGTCGAGCTCACGTAGGTCGCGGTATGCGATGACCCGTTGATGCTCACCGTCGAGCCGGAGACAAAGCCGGTTCCGGTGATCACTACCGTTTGCGCTGAAGACCCGGTCGCGACCGTGCTCGGCGACAGGCTGGTGATGCCTGGTACCGGATTGGCGACCTGGAAGACCACCGCATTGGAGACCGCGGCTGCCGTCGTGCTGGTGGCCGGATTGCTGACGTTCACTACATTGTTCGCCGCCGTGTCCAGATCACTGGCGCCCAGAGTAACGCTGGCCTGCGTGGTCGAGGTTACTGTGGTGGTACGGTTGATGCCGTTGATGCTGATCACCGAGCCCGTACTGCTGCCGCTAGGCACAATGAAGTTGCTGCCGTTCACGGTGAGCGTCATCGAGGCCGCACTGCTCACCAGCGTGCTGGCCGGCGACAGACTCGAAATGACCGGACCGCTCCCGCTCACAATGAAGTTGGCGGTATTGGACACACCTCCGCCTGGAGGTCCGTTGTATACGGTCACCGCATAGGTTCCGGCCGCGACCACATCGTTGGCCGTGAGAGCGATCGTCAATTGACCGCCATTGACATACGTTGCGGTACGCGCCGTTCCGTTAAACGTTACTTGGGATCCGGCGACGAAATTCGAGCCATTGATCGTGAGCGTCTGCGCTCCGCTGCCCGCGGCCACCGCTCCCGGACCGAGTGAGGAGATGACTGGAGTGGGATCGGTAATTGGCAGATCAACGACCGCTGAGGTACCACCCCCCGGCGCCGGATTGGTCACTGTGATCGCCAGTTCGGTCGCCGTGCTCAGATCGGCCGCGGTTAACGAAATCGTAAGGGTGCTGCTGGAAGTCAGAGTCGTAGTGCGTGGGCTTCCGTTGACGTTGACCACCGACGTGGACTGAAAATTGGAACCCGTCACCGTCAGCGTGGTGGGATTGGCGCCTACCACCAGAGTCGCTGGCGACAAGGTGGTAATCGCCGGAACGCCATTGCTGCTGTTACCCGTGACCGTGAAAGTCTGCGATGAAGTGCCTCCACCGGGTGCCGCGTTCAGGACGCTAATTGTGTAGCTGCCCGCCGTAGCCAGGTCACCCGTGGTGAGCGCCATCGTCAGCTGGGAGGTGTTTACAAACGTCGTAGTTCGGACCGAGCCGTTGAAGCTCGCCTGCGTGGTGGTATTGAACCCCGAGCCATTCAGGGTCACCGTCATCGCGGCGCTGCCCGGGCTGGTGGAGCTGGGCGAAACGCTGCTCAACACAGGCGCGGGATTGTTGACCACGAAGTTGACTACATTGGAGGGGCCACCGGCTGGCGTGGGGTTGGTTACCACAACCGCCATGCTCCCAGCGTTGGCCAAGTCAGACGCCGAGAGCGCGATCGCCAGATTGCCAGAGGGCAGCAGACTGGCCGCGTGCGCCACGCCATTGAACGTCACCGTCGAAGTATTGAGAAAGTTGGAGCCGGTAATGGTCAGAGTCTCCGGCGCGTCGCCCGCGGTGGCCGAGGCCGGCGTCAGGCTGGTAATGGACGGAACCGGATTGCCGCTGGCGCTGGAGACGCTAAACACCGCCTGTGCGCTTCCGCCTCCTGGCGCGCCATTGAAGGCGTTGACCGTGTAGTTGCCCGCGGTGGTGAAGTCGCTGCTCAGCAATGCCACGCTGATTTGTGAGGAGTTGACATAAGTGACTACCCGGAGCGACCCGCCATAGGTAACTGTCGTGGTCGGCAGGAAGCCACTGCCGTTGATCGTAATCGACTGCGCCGCGCTTCCCGTGGTGATGGAGCTGGGTCCCAGGGAAGTAATCGTGGGTGCGGGATTGCTGACGGTGAGAGTGGCGTCGTTTGATCCACCTCCACCGGGAGTTGGATTGCTGACCTGTACCAGATACGTGCCAGCAGTCGCCTGATCGGCAACGCTCAGAGGCACGTCAATTTCCGTTGCGCTGACATAGGTGGAGGTGTGCGCGGCGCCATTGATAGTGACAGCAGCACTGGGCACGAATCCCGTGCCCGTGATCACCAGTGTTTGCGCCGAAGACCCGGTGGCGACGGTGCTCGGGTTCAGGCTGACAATTGCCGGAACCGGATTGCCGCTGGTGGTGCTGGTGCTCACCGTGAAGTTGGCCTGCCCAGTGCCTCCGCCGGGCCCAGCGTTGTACACCGATAGCGAATAGACGCCGCCAGTGACGAAGTCGGCGCTGAGCAGATTGACCGTCATCTGGGTGGAGTTGATGAAGGTGGAACTGCGTGTGGCGCCATTGAAACTCACCGCCGAACTGGACACGAAACCGGTGCCATTGATCGTGACCGTCTGCGCGCCGCTCCCGACCGCAGCGGAATTTGGAGACAAGTTGGTGATGGCGGGAACAGGATTGTTGATCGTGAAATTGAAGACGTTACTGGTGCCGCCGCCCGGCGTGGGATTACTGACCGTAAAAGCGTCAGTGCCAGCTGTGGCGAGGTCGGCGGCAGTCAAAGTAACTGTCAAAGTCTCCGTGGTCGCACCGCTCGCCACGGGTTGCAGCGTAGCCGTTAGCGTGGTCCCGTTGAGTGTAACCGTGGAATAAGTCCCAAAGCCGGTCCCCGTGATCGAAAGCGTCTGCGCTGACGCTCCCGCCACCACACTGGATGGAGACAGACTGGTGATTACGGGAATGGGATTGTTGCTGTTGCCCGTCGTGGTCGTCTGCGAGGCGGAAATCGTGAAACTCGCCGTGGCCGTGCCTCCGCCTGGAGCGATGTTGCTGACCGTTACCGGCACAGTGCCCGGGAGCGCCAGATCCGTCGCCTGCAATGCCACCGTGATAATGCTCGGGCTCACGAACGTAACCGGCCGGCTGGCGCCATTGAATGTGGCCAGTGAGTTGGCGACGAAGCCGCTACCATTAATCGTGAGGCTTTGTGCGGCAGTGCCGGCGGTAATCGTCGGCGGACCAAAGCTGCTGATCAACGGCACCGGATTCGTGACATCAAAGTTGACGACGTTGGAAGTACCGCCTCCTGGGGACGGGTTGGCTACCGTAATCGCGAATGCGCCTCCGGAGGCTAGATCCGCATTGCTCAGCGGCATGGTCAATGAACCATTGGCCTGAAGCGTTACGGGACGCTGCGTCCCGTTATACGTCAAAGTCGTATTCGGACCAAAACCCGTTCCTGAAATGGTCAGGCTTTGCGCGGGAGAGCCGGCCACCAGGCTCGCCGGACTGAGGGCGGTAATCACCGGAATGGGATTATTGGTGCCGCTGCTCGCACCCGGGGCGGCGGTGATTGTATAGGTCGATTGCGCCTGCCCTCCGCCAGGACCCGCATTTGTCACCTGTACAGGCACCGTTTGGGCGATGCTCAAATCGGTGCCACTCAACGCCACGTTGATCTGATTGGTGCTCACAAAGGTGACTGGGCGAGAGGCGCCGTTGAATGTTGCCAATGAGCCGGGAACGAATCCCGCCCCATCAATGGTCAGGGTCGCCCCCGACGTGCTCACGCTCATACTGGGGGGACCAAAGCCCGTGATCACCGGCGTCGGATTGGTAACGACCAGGTTCTGCAGACTCGCCGTCCCGCCTCCGGGGCCGGGATTGGCCACGAGTACCGAATAGGTGCCCGCCACCGCCAGATCGGCGCTGCTTAACGGGATGGTGATCTGCGTTGTACTCACCAGCGCCATGCTGGCGGTTCGATCGGTACCGTTGAAACTGATCGTCGTGGAAGAATTGAATCCCGAACCGGTCACTGTGAGGGTCAGAGGAGCGCTTCCCGCCTGCGCAACCGCCGGTGATAACCCGCTGATCGTGGGCACCGGATTGGTCACGGTGAAGTTTACAGCCGCGGCTGCGTTGCTGCCGTTGGCAACGATGATTGGGAATGTACCGCCCACCGCGGTTAAACTAGCGGGCACCGTCGCTTGTATCGACGTCGTACTCACTGCGCCAATTGAAAGGGGCGTTCCGTTAAAAGTTACGGTCGCGGTGCTCGTGTTGATCCCCGTGCCGGAGATGGTCAGGTTCAAGGCGCCGCTGCCGGCCACCGCGGTGAGCGGCGAAATCGTAGTGACGACTGGCGTGGTGCTGGTGCTGCCGCCACTCCCACTTCCACTGCCCGAGCCGGAACCACTGCCCGAGCTGGACGTACCGGTATTGGGATTGGTGAACAGCGAGGTCCCACCGCCACCGCATCCGCTGAGCGTGAAGCCGAGCAGAAACAGCGCTGCCAGTGCCGCACTGGTGGACTTACGAATGTTTGGGATGACGGTGAAACGCTTCATATAAAGACCCATATCGGCCGCGCTGGCGCCCTTCTTCATTAGATAATCCTCGGGGTGATAAAGAAGAGCAGCTCGTTGCTGTTGTCCGTTACTGTCGTGTGCTTAAACAGGTAACCCACCACCGGTAGACTGCCGAGCAATGGCACCTGCTGGACGGAGTTGGCGGTGTTGTTGACCATGACACCGCCAATCACCACTGTCCCGCCGTTGCTTACCAAAACGTTGGTGGTCGCTTCCTGTGTGTCAATGGCGGGCACGCCCTGGATAGCCGGGATGCCGGTGTCGATCTGCTGGTTTTTTACATCCACTTGCAGGAAGACGGTGTTTTCAGCGGTAATCTGCGGCGTTACGGTCAACTGCAACACCACCGGGAAGAACTGAATACTGATGGTGTTGTTGATGGTCGTCTGAATCGGAATCTGCACGCCTTGCTCAACCGACGCCTTCGTGTTGTTTTGCGTAATGATCTTGGGGCGCGACAACACCCGTCCCAATCCCCGCGCCTCAGCGGCGCTCAGCACCGCGTCAATGCGATAAGTATTGCTGGCATTGATGAAGCTGATGCCACTGGTGGGAGAGCTCGCGCCCAAGTTGACGTTGTAGGGCAGTCCGCCGCCAGCCGCCAAGGGGTAGGCCGGATTGGTGATGCCCGCCAGCGCTGTATTCGAGGCATTGGTGGATGTTCCTTGCGGCGGCAAACCGCTTACCGCCGAGGAGGAGTTCCCCGCGCCGATACCAAGTTGGACGCCGAGTTCCCGTGTGAAGTTCCTCGAGGCTGCCACCACGCGTGCCTCCACCTCAACCTGCGGCGTTTTCTCATCCAATTTCGCGATCAGTGAATCCACCAGAGGCACGGTCGCCGGTGTGGTCTGAATAATCAGCGAGTTGGTCCGCTTATCCGGCGTGACATCGCCGCGCGCGCCCACAAACTTCTTCAGGGTAGGCACCAGCGCGGTAGCTTGCGCGTAGCTGAGCGTGCGGATGACGGTAGTCAATGGAACCGCGCTTTCCCGTGCCGCGGCTAACGCGGCCTGTTGTTTCGCCTCGCGCTGGAGGGTGGATAGGGTCGCAATGCGCACAACGTTGCCTTCCAGTTCCCTTCCCAGATCGTTGTTGCGCAGTACCAAGTCCAAAGCCTGGTCCCAGGGAACGTCCTGCAACATCATCGTCACGGTTCCCTTCACATTGGGATCGACGACGATGTTGAGACCGCTGATCTGATTGATCAGACGGAAGAAGTCGTTGATGTCCGCGTTTTTCAGGTTCAGTGTGATGCGCTCCCCGGTATATTCGACCGGCGCTCCCGTCCCAGGGGCCAGGCCCTGAACCGGTTGGCTTAACGAGGGAGGCGGAACGCCCCGCGGGGTTACGGCTGATCCGGACTCAATCTGTGGCTCATGGCTGTCGGCTCCGAATCCCCTCGTAAGGTTACGCGTGCTAGGGGCATTTCCGGACAAGTTGAACACTGGAGGATTGGCCCGCCTGGACGTCGTAATGCCCGCGACGACTGGCTGGGAGACCGGCAGGTGCACTGGCTGCGCCACCGGACGCCCCGCGGCATGCGCCATCGCCACCTGTCGCGCCACTGCGTTCGCCGCGGCAACGCTCGCCTGCATCTTGTTTTCCGACGACAGCATCGTCTCGCGCACTGGTTCGGCTGGCTGTTTGCGAACCGGCATGGACCGCACCACGGGCGTCCGCACTTGTGCTTGCGCTACCGGACGAACCGCCACGACAGCCCGCACTGGCGGATGTTGCGAACGGTTGGCCGGAGGCAGCACGCGCGCGACCACTGGCTGGGCGACCGGAATATGCACTGGCTGCGCCACCGGACGTACTGCGGCATGCGCCATGACCGCCGGACGCGCCACTGCGTTCACCCGGGCTACGCTGGCCTGAATCTTGTGGGCCGTCGGCAATACCGTCGTTCGGGCGGCCGGACGCAAAGGTTGTGCGACTGCTTTGGCTCGCCTCGGAGAAAGCTGAGTTGGCGGCAACGTTTCGTTCACGAGGGAATTGCCGGCACGAACAGCGGTCGATGGCCGTTCCGGCATGCGAACTTCAGCTAGCAACGGCTGCGCAGCTTGCTCGCGCGCCGACCAGACCGAGGCGGCCACACGCACCCTGGGCGCGCCCTCGGCCCCCAATGCATTGACAGGGAATTCAGCCCAAACACCATTGGAACTTTGTTCAATCTTCGCCGTTACGGGCTTGCGCAGGTCGACTACGACCCTCGCTGTACGGGCGGTAAATTGTGCCACCCGCACATCGAGCACGGTGGGCGAGTTCACGTTCCAGCGCTGCCGGTCCAGGTCGTCCCGGGTCGCGGCAAAGTCCATCACCAGGCGTTCTGGTTGATGAAGTACATAGGCATGTACAGGTCCCAGGCTCGGCTCAGCTCCGACAAAAATGGCCGTTTCGCGATCATTGCGTTCCACGCGCAGGCGGCCGATCCGGCTTGGGGCAACCGCTGCTCTGGCCTGTGGGCGTGCAGCCGGCCGCGATAAAAAATGCGCCTGCGGAAGAGCAGGCGGCAACGGCGAACGTTGGGGTTCCACACGGGGCGGATCGAGGCGAGCCACCAGCGGTGTGTTCACCTGCCTGATAACCGGAGCCGCTGTTGGCCCGGCGGTGCCGGCTACCACTCTGACCAGGAGGTCTCCCCCCTGCATTGAAACTTCGGGCCGGGCAGGGCCGCGCAGCGCAATCTCCAGCCGCAACACATGCTCATGATTGGCGCCCGAAAAATCAAAAATGCGATAGCTGCTTACTGGCCCTTGATTTAGCACCACCGGTTGCCGGTTCTCGTCCAACACGACATTGTGCAGGTCAACAAGGAGCAAATTGGGCGAAGGCCGGTATTCAGTATGTGTAAATCCCGCGGAGGCACGGACCCGCAGGAGCGTGCTTTCCGCACTCGGTGCGGCTTGCACTCCCCGGAAGATAATCATCCGCAGCGTCGAAGGCGCGGGCTGCGCCACAAGCGAAGGGGTCAACCCCGCGAGTCCGGCGCACAACAGCATGCGGAACGGCCACGGCGATGTCCGCCACTTGCGTAATCCTCGGGGCCGCTCTTTGAGAAGCCGCGCCTTTGCTGAGCTGATGTTCATAGCAGGTCCTTTGCCTGATGCCTTACTTCCGCGCTCTCACTGCGCCGCTCCACTGACCTTCAGCAGCACTGGGCTATGCGCCCTGGGCGCTTTACTATTGCGATTGGACGTGGGCAGACACCACACGCCCTGCGGGCTAATGCGCAAAATCAGCGCGTCGTAAATGCGGTCGCCTGGCCGCAGGAAATAAATTTGCGAAGCCCCGATTCCGGCAGCGCTATCTGACACGAGCGCGACAGGGCCCAGGGGTCCCCCCACCGCCACGCCGATTATGTGCAGGTCCGATAACAGCAAGCCAGCCCGCCCGCTGGGAAGTGTGCTCTTGGGTGGCTGAATGGGCGCAAACGGGTCGCGTCCCGCGCTGCGCCAACGCGCTGCTTCCGGATGGCGCTTAGGCTGCTGCGCCATAACAAGGAGACTGGTGGCGAACACGCTCGCCAAGAGCTTGGAATACCTCATGCCGGCCTCCGTCCCGCCGGGCCGGGCTTGCCTTTGGCCGGCGTTGCACGCTCCTGGCTCGCGAATGTAGTCAAGACGCAATTCGCCGTGACGGTGGTGTTGGGAGCGTACTGGAACCCCCCGCCGCCGCCCGGCTTCGCATGGCTCATCTGCAGATCGGAAACCTGAACAATGCGTTCCTGATGCGCCAAAGCGTTGAAGAACTGCGCCATATCGGCAAACGAGCCATCGATTTGCGCCCGGTATGGATAGGCCACATACAACTTGTGCTGCACTTTCGGCTGGGCTTCCAGCGTGCGCACATGAATACTGGAGACCTGCGCTTGTGTTCTCAATTCGCCAATGAACGCCTCCACTTGCGGGTCCTTGGGAACCATGGTGAGCAGGGTGTCCAACTGACGCTGCAGCGTCGCGTTGCTCTGTTTGAGAAGTTCCGTCTTGCGCAGGTAGGGGCGCAACATATCGTTTTGTACCTGGAGCTTTTTCAACTGCAGCCGCTGCTGACTGTTTTGGTCGGAGTAGCTGCTCAGGTACAGCATTTCGCCCGCAATCACCAAGCCGATCGCCAGTCCCAAAAAGACCAGGATCTGTGCCTTGGGGCTCAAATCATTGAGAGAAGCCATAGGAACCTCAGGAAACCTTTCCTTGCTCTCGCGCCCCGCTCGAACCCATGGTCGCTTTGAGATTGAAAAGGAAGCGGGGGACCCCAGGCGCTTTTGAAGAGTTGTTCTGGGTTGCCTTCTTGAAGTGCACCGCGCTGAAATAGCCGGTGGCCTGCATGGTCTTCATGAATTGGGCCACCGCGGCGATGCTTTGCGCATAGCCGTTTATCTCCAGCGTGTCCTCACTCTCTTTCAGATCGCTCAGCCAGACTGGACCGGCTCCCAACACCGACTCGTCCAAATTGCGCAGTAACTGAATTTGGGTGAACTGTCCCTGCCGCAAATCGTTGATGACTTTGATCCGCGCTTCCAAAGTACTTTTTTTCTGGGTGTTCAGCTCGAAATCGTGCCGCACGGCCTGTAGCCGGGAAGCTTCACTTTGCGCCTTTGCCATGCCGGCGGCAATATCGCTGGCTTGATGCTGCAACCAGAAGTAGTGCAGTCCCAGCACAACCAGGGCGCCAAGCAAAATCAGCACCCCCCAAGTCTGCGGGCTTTGTCCAGTGGCGGGCGCCAGCATGTCCGCGGTGATCTTGCTCCCCCCGCGGCCAGATTTCTGCGCGCCTTCGATGAGGTTGACGCGAATCATAAATCCTCAAAACTCCTCAGAGCCAAACCCACCGCCACCGCCAACCGCGGCCCTTGTTCCCGCACCAGATCGATCGCGCTGTCAGCGACACTGATTCGGCGGAACGGATCCAGCAATTCCACCGGCACCGCGAATTCCTGCGATAACATGGCCGTCAACCCGGGAATCTGCGCCGAGCCACCGCACAAGTAGAGGCGCTCGACCTGTTCTCCCCCGGCGCTGGCGCGGAAGAAGTCAAATGTCTTCTGGATTTCCAGCAGAATGATTTCCGAAACCGACTCCAGAACCGGCTTGCGTTGCTCCTCGTTGACATTGGGGTTGCTGCCCAACTTGGCCGTTTCGGCGTCGTCGAAGCTCATATTCAGTTCCTTCTGCAGAGCGTCGGTGTACTGGTTGCCGCCCACACTGATGTCGCGTGTAAACAGCGGCACGGTTCCCTTCACCACGTTGATGTTGGTGACGCTGGCGCCCACGTTCAACAGCCCCACCGTCACCTCTGGATCGGGTTGGTAGTTGTACTCGTAGCAGTTCTGCATGGCGAAAGGGTCGTGATCGATTACAACCGGCTGCATGCCCGCCATGCTCAGGGCGCTGGTGTAGTTGGTCACTTTGTCTTTTTTCACCGCCACCAGCAGCACGTCCATCATGCCGTTTTCGTGCAGGTTGAGCACCTGATGGTCCAGGTTGACGTCCGACAATTCAAAAGGAATGTGCTGCGCCGCTTCCGTCGCCATTGCCGCCTGCAACTCCTCCTCGGTCATAGCCGGCATGGAGATCTGCTTGACGATCACCGAGTGGCCGCTCACCGCGGTCGCCACGGCGCGATTTTTGGTGCGCAGTTCGCGCAACATCTGACCGATGATGTCGCCCAGGAAGGCGCTGTCCAGAATGGCGCCGTCCACCACGATTTCCGGCGTCAACAGCTCCAGGGCAACGCCGCTGGCATTAATGCCGGCGCGGCCGCGCTTCAGCTCTACCACCTTAACCGCGCTGGAGCCCAGGTCGACCCCAAGCAGCGGCCGCCCTTTGTTTTTTCGTCCAAACATCGTTGTGCCTCAGCCCCCCACCTTGTGCCGCGCTCCCGGCAGCTTTACCGCACCCATGCTCTGCCGTTCCATCCAAGTGTCCAGCACGCTTTTCTTCAGCTTCCAGCGATTGCCCAGCTTGAATGCCGGCAGGCGCTCCTCCGCCAGGTACTTGTACAGCGTGTCCTCGGAAACCCCCAGGTACTCGGCTGCCTGGCGCAGGTTCATAACTTCAGGCGCAATCGGCATTCATTCATTCCTCAGAATTCTTAATGCCGCAACCACTCACGACGACAATGTAAACGTGTCAGTCGCGGCTTCGCGGAATTTTGGCGTACTGCCTTGTTACCGTTCTACATGTCTGGGTGTCAAGCGGGTTATACCCGGTATTTCCGCTCTTTTCCGGTTTTTGGGGTGTTTTCTCAGGAGCGCTTAAGGCGTTCGCCCGTCCCGCCCCGCGCCAACTCAAGGAAAATCCAGCGCTTGCGGAGCAGCCCCTGTCCGGAGAGTCAGGTTTGATACGAATCGAACTTATAACTGTTCAATGAGAAAAAAATGACGGGGAGCGTGACTGAAAACGACCCCGAAGGTGCCCGCATAAGCCCGGCGGCGGTGGGAGGTCAAGCGCGTTGTCGGCGCTCGCCAGCCGATCGAACACCAGGGTTGTAGGGTGCGGTGGACGGGGGTTGTTGAACTCAGCTCTTGCGGGTGGGACGTGGGGGCAGCGAGGCCAGGCCATCACGGCTGCTGTGCTTGACCTGGTACATGAGTTCGTCCGCCTGCCGGATCACGCCTTCCGCGCTGGTCACATCCTCGGGAAAGGTAACCATGCCGACGCTGACCGTGAGACCCACATTCAATTGCTCCGATTTCAAGAAGCGGGACTGCCGCACCTGTTCGAGCAGCCGTTCAGCCACTTTAATCGCCTGCTCTTTGTTGGTCTGGGGAAGCACAATGGCGAATTCGTCGCCGCCATAGCGGAAGACGGCGTCAATCCGGCGAACCTGCTGTTGCAGCAGAACACCGAACTCGCGCAGCACCTGACTCCCGCTGAGATGGCCGTGACGGTCATTGACGAGTTTGAAGTGATCCAAATCCAGGAAAAGGAACGAGAAAGGATAGCCGAACCGGTCGGAGCGCAGGATTTCGGTTTCCAGAACCTGGAACAAATAGCGGCTATTGAAAAGCCCGGTGCAGTCGTCGGTAATGGTTAAATGGCGCTCGCGCTTGACCGCCAGGGCGTTGTGAATGGCGATGGCGGAAAAGGTGACCAGGGCTTCCAGCACGCGCCGCGGCTCAAAGGGAACTGGCGCCCGCTCCGGAAAAATCATCTGCAACCAGCCCATCAGGCCGTCGCCGCCGCGCAAAGGGATGCGCACCAACCCCCGTTTGAGCAAGCGCGTCGAGCGGGACACAAAGGGCCAGCCGTCCAGATCCTCATGCCAGCTCCATTCCAGACTGTCCTGCACCACGCCCACGCCGGGCTGCGCCCAATCCGGGAGATCCTTGAGCAGGGCATCGCGTTCGACGATCTCGTCGGCGTCTTCGCCCCAGGCGGCCACGCAGCGCACCAGGTTCAGCTCGGATTCCAGCAGCAGCACCGAGCCGCCGGTCGGCCCCCACCACATCTGGGCAAACACCATAATGCGGCGCAGCACTTCGTCGAGTTCCAGCGTCGAAGTGAGCGAAGCCGCAATCTGCACCTCGTTTAATGCGTCTTCGCCTGCTGCCATCAATGGCACCCTCAGTGACATTCGCCTGTCTTATTGGAAATCGTTAACTGCCCTGCCCTGCAACACCGGGGCGCTGCCACGTTGATTCCACTATCCCACCCGCTTCGCAACCGGTCCCGCGTCGCGCAGGCGGGAACCCCAGGACCGAAGCTACCGAGTATTGGCCGGGATGATCTTGGTCGCCAACGGTGCGGGATCTAGCAGGCCATCCAGCACTTCGGCTGAACCGGAAATCCGTTCGACTCAGCCTAGCTCGTCAAGAGTATAGCCGAGATAGGATTTTTTACGGCTATGCTCCAGCTTGCCATTGACGGCGGCTACCTTGCCCATCGACAATGGCCCTACCACTGCCCTATGAATCCTTTTGGGGAAGAATTACGGCGCGAGCGCATCCTGCGCCAGGTCACGCTGGAGGAGATTGCCGCCGCCACGCGCATTCAGCCACGTTTCCTGCAGGCGCTGGAAGAAGGCAATACCGCCGCGCTGCCGGGCGGCCACTTCGTGCGCAGCTTTGTGCGCGCCTATGCCCGTCACCTGGGGCTGGATGAAGAGCGCACCCTGGCGCATTACCTGGCCGCCGAACCGGTCGTGACAGTCGCGGCGCCAGCTCCACCCCCGACCGGCAACTCTCCATGGTCGGGAGGGCAGGCACTGATGACGCTGCTCGTTTTGGGAGTCATTGCGCTGAGCGCCGATGCCGGTTACCACATGATTTTTCGTCCACCGCAACCGGCGGTGCGAGCTGCCGCCCCGACGCGCAGACAGCCCAAGCCTCAGGCATCGAGCAGTCCGGCAAGGAGCGCAGCGGTTCCACAAGTCACTCCCACCGCGGCTCACAGCCAGACAGGTCAGCGGACGGCGCCTGTGTCTCTTGCCAAGACCGCCGTTGCCGCAGCGAAAGTCCCGACAGTGGCGGCGGCCTCCCATGCGGCTTTCAAGGCGGCCTCCAAGGCAACCTCCGCAACAGCTAGCAAGCCGGCTTATTTGGTCCAGCTCTCAGTCAGCGCGCCCGCCTGGGTCTCCGTGGAGGTTGATCACAACACCGCGCTGCAGACCACACTGCAAAAGGGTGCGCCGCACACCTTTAAAGCGCTGCATGAATTCCGCCTGATCACCGGCAACGCTGGCGCCACCCGCTTGCTGATCAACGGGCACCGGGTGGCGGTTCCGGGCGGAACCGGCGTGGTAGGGCGGGTTCAGTTTCCAGCCCCGGCCAGCGAGGCCAGCCATTGAATGACGCCTATGCACCAGCGGAGCGCATGGTGGCGCTGCTGAAGGCCGGGACCGTCCCATCCAACATCGCGCAGGATGCCGCGTTGGGCCGGCTGTCATTGCCGTTGGCATCGCGTATTTGCGTACTGGCCTATCTAGCTCGTGACGGCGGAGCTCTCGCCGCCCAGGCCTCGCGTACCTTGAGCCGCGTCCAACCCGAACTGCTTATCGATCTGGCCGCACATCCGGCCGCCCCGGACTACCTGCGCGCCTACGTGGCCTCGCGCCAGGAATCTCCGCTCGGTGAGGAGCCTGACTGGGCCGAGATCAGCCCCGAAGAGAAGGCGTTTCTCGATCTGGCGCGCAGTGAAACCGATCCCTTCACGCTGGTCGATGCCGACCCGGAAGAGGTGCGCGAGTTGAATACGCTGCTGGACGCCCCTGCACCCGGCAAGCCCACCACCAGAACCGATAGCCCTTTAAGCCGCATCGCTAAAATGAGCGTTCCTCAGCGTGTGCAGTGCGCCCTGCGCGGGAGCCGCGACGAGCGCTTGCTGTTGATCCGTGACTCCAACAAAGTCGTGCAGCGCGCGGTGCTGGGCTCTCCCCGGCTGACCACCAACGACGTCGAACTGATCAGTAATATGCGCAACGTTTCCGACGAGGTTTTGCGGGGCATCGCAGCCAGCCGCAAATTCATGGCCTCGATGGTCATCATTCGCAACTTGGTCAATAATCCGCGCACGCCGCTGGATGTCGCCCTGCCCCTGGTGAAGCACCTGTTCCAAAACGATCTGCGCATTTTGTCGAGCAACAAAAACGTGAACGAGTTGTTGCGCCGCATGGCCGTCAAGACCCTGCAGGAAAAGCTCACTCAATAGATACCCGCATCCGCTCAAGAGCGGAGGCACGTCTGCTTCAGGCCGCCCTGCCCACCCCAACAAAGCAAACTGCGCTGTGTTGGACCCCGGAAGAATTTCGCGGCCCTCCACTGGTGATCTGCTCTGGCGATCTTTCCCAAGGGGAGTAAAGTGGCTTCTCGACCGCTGCGCCACGCTATCCCAGGTACAGACCGCCGTTGACGTTCAGCGTCTGTCCGGTAATGTAGCCGGCTTCTTCGCTGGACAGGAAGCGCACCGCGGCGGCAATTTCCTGATCTGTCCCCATACGGCGCAGCGGGATACGCTCCATGAGCTTGCTGGCCGCCTCGGGTGGCAACTCCGCCGTCATCGCAGTCTGGATGAAGCCAGGAGCGACAGCGTTGACTGTGATTTGCCGGGAGGCGATCTCCAGCGCCAGCGCGCGGGTAAACCCGATCAGACCCGCTTTCGAGGCCACGTAATTAGCCTGCCCCGGATTGCCGGTCTGCCCCACGATGCTGGTGATATTGATGATGCGACCCCATCGCTGTTTCATCATGCCGGGAATAACCTGCTGCGAGCACAAAAACGCGGAGGTGAGATTGGTCTGCAGCACTGCGTCCCAGTCCCCGGGCTTCATGCGCAACATCAACTGATCGCGGGTAATCCCAGCGTTATTGACCAGGATGTCTACTTTGGAGAAAACCTTGAAGACGGCGGCAAACGCCGACTGAATCGACGCGGAATCAGCCACATCGCAAGCAAAAATCTCCGCCGTGGCGCCCTTTTCGCGCAACTCGCCGGCGACCAGACCCAGCTTTTCCTCGTTGCGCGCCATTAGCGCCAGGCGATATCCCTGAAGCGCCAGCTCCAATGCAATGGCGCGTCCAATACCTTGTGATGCGCCCGTAACCGCCGCGATTCTTGATGTTTCCTGCATGTCCGGCATCCTTTGCGTTATCCGTTGAGCGCCTGCAAGGTCGCGTCCAGTGATGCGGGATCTTCGACGTTGAGCACTTTGCGCCCGCGATCAATGCGCCGCATCAGTCCAGCCAAAACCTTGCCCGGACCAACTTCGACGAACATATCGACGCCGAGCTCGATCAGCTTGCGCATGGACTGCTCCCAGCGCACCGGGGCGGTGACCTGCCGCACCAGCGCCGAGCGCAGCGCTTCCGCGCCGCTGGCCGGCTCCGCATCCACATTGGTAATCACCGGGATGTGCGCGTCCTGGAAGGACGCCTGCCGCAGGCTGGGCGCGAGCCCGTCCTGTGCGGGCTGCATCAGCGCGCAATGAAAAGGAGCGCTGACCGCCAGCGGGATGGCACGGCCGCCGGCGGCGCTGGCCAATTCCTGGGCACGCGTCACGGCGCCGGCATGGCCGGCAATGACAATCTGTCCGGGCGAGTTGAAATTCGCCGGCGAGCAGACTTCTCCTTGCGCCGCTTCGGCGCAGATGCGCTCGACCTGTTCCGGGTCGAGATTCAGCAGCGCGGCCATGGCGCCCTGCCCGACGGGAACGGCGGACTGCATGAGCTGCCCACGCAAGCGCACCAGCCGCACTGCGTCGACAAACGGCAGCGCCCCCGCACTCACTATGGCGGCGTATTCACCCAAACTGTGCCCGGCGGCGTACTGTGCCTGCACCCCCGCGGCCCGCAATGCCTGAAGCGCCGCAATAGCGGTGGTGAGAATAGCCGGCTGCGTGTTGGCGGTCAGCTTGAGATCGTCTTCCGGCCCGCTAAAGCACAGCCCCGAAAGCGGTATACCTAACACCTCGTCAGCTTGTTGAAACACATCCGCGACGGCGGGATAGGCATCTGCCAGCGCCCGGCCCATGCCGGCATACTGCGACCCTTGTCCTGGGAACAGGAGTGCGATTGTTTTCATGGTTCAGAAGTTTGGGAACAGCAGCCGATTTCGTGAGCCGGCTATCATTTTCGAACCGTGACATCCGGTCCACAACGTTGAACTCAGCCCGGCCGTCGAAGGTCCGCTTAAGCAAAGCGGACTTCGTCCCTATTACTGACCCAGCGGCGCCGGATCAGCCTCACTGAGATCCGGGCTGGGGCGCAATTTCAACTGCTCGATTTCTTTTTCGATTTGCTGATTGATCTTTTGCCGATGGAAGTCGCGCGCCACGCGCACGGCGTTCTTGATGGCGTTGGCATTGGAGCGGCCATGCGAAATAATCACCACGCCGCGCACTCCCAGCAACGGCGCGCCACCGTATTCGCTGTAGTCCAACCGCTTCTTAAAGCGGGCAATGGCTTTACGCGACAGCAGGTAGCCCAGCTTGCTCGCTATCGAACTCGCCATGGACTCTTTCAACAATGTCCGGAAAGTGTCGACCAGGCCTTCGCTGATTTTCAGAGCGACGTTACCGACAAAACCATCGCAGACAATCACATCGACGTTGCCCAGGTAGACATCGCGGCCTTCCACATTGCCGATAAACTGAATGGGGAGCTGGCGCAACAGCCCAAACGCCTCGCGGGTGAGATCGTTCCCCTTGATCTCCTCCTCGCCAATGGAGAGGAGGCCGACACGGGGCTGGCCGCCATTCAGGATGGCGCGGTGATAGATCTCGCCCATGACGGCAAACTGCTCTAGGTGCTCGGGACGGCAATCGACGTTAGCGCCCACGTCCAAAAGCACCGCCGCAGTTCCCGCAGCGGTAGGAAATACCGCCGCCAGTGCGGGCCGCTGCACGGCTGGCAGGCTGCCCAGAATCATCTTGCCCGCCGCCATGACGGCGCCGGTGTTACCGGCGCTGACCATGCCAGCGGCACGGCCCTCGCGTACCAGACGGCAGCAGACGTGAATGGAGGAGTTGCGTTTGGTGCGCACCGCTCGGATCGCCTTTTCGTCCATGCGGATCACATCATCCGCTGGTACGATCTCGATGTGCTGCCGCTCGGCTTGCGGCAGTCCTTTCCAGAGCGGCGACAGTACCTGCTCTTGTCCCACCAGCAGAATTTTGACCCCATAGGCGCGCACCGCCGCCAGCGCACCGGCAAGTTCGGGGTGCGGGGCCTCATCGCTGCCCATGGCATCGAGGGCAATTATGGTTGGGGAACTGAGATTGGGGTCCTCAGGCATATGGAGTGGGACGCGCCTGGTTCACAGCCTTTGCACAGCACCGCGAGGCGGCTGCGACGGGTCGCAACGTCGAAGCATAGACGGCGATAATTGCCACAAGCTTGTTCTCGGTGAGGCCAAAGCCCCGGGTGGGCCAAAGGGGCAGCCCTGAACATCACAGGGCTCGCCCGGTGACACCGTGAACCACAACCCAACGGAAGAAGCCAGCGCCCTAGCTGGCGACTTCCACTACCTCTTTGTCGCGATAGTATCCGCAATGCGGACAGATGCGGTGCGGCAGCTTCTGCTCGTGGCAGTTGGGGCACTCCGAGCGCGAGGTGGTCGACAGGTGATCGTGCGCGCGGCGGGTATTCTTGCGTTGATGAGAATGACGTCGCTTCGGATTAGGCATTGCAGTAAGCAGCGGCCCGTGGCCGCCTGGTTCCTTTCAAAATCCCGGACCGCGCCGGACAAGTTCAGCGCTTGTCACAGTCACAGGTCTCATGGTTCAAATTGCTGCCGCAGGTGGGGCAGAGTCCGCGGCACTCTTCGTTGCACATGGTGCGCATGGGGAGCGCCAACAGCACTTGTTCCCGGACAATATCTTCCAGCTCCACGCCCTCGCCACGAAAAAAGCCCACTTCCGTGTCGGCGGTATGGATTTCCACTTCATTCACGGCGGTCAGCTCCGAAACCGGATGATAAACCAGCCGCACATCATGCGCCAATGGCAGGGCCACAGGCTGCAGGCAACGCGCGCAATTGGGACTGGCGATGCCATCAATGCGCAGGTGCACGCGAATTTCGGGACCGCTCAACCGCGCATCCGCCTGGACCTTCAGCGGTCCAATCCGCTCCAGGTCGGGCTGCTGTACTTCAATTTCGCCGGCCGCATATTCCTTCTCGACGTGCAGCGGGTGCTGCTGCAATTCCTGCACTGCGATCAGCATAACTTCAGCCCCTTCCCCGCCACGACAGTCCGATCCAGTGAGGCACCGCCTCGTCCCCTGAGCTACCCGCCGGCATTGCTTCCTGGCGGCTCGCTGGCACGTTCTCCAGTGAGACCGTGAAGCCGCCGTGGCTCGCTCGTATTGAGCGCGGGGGACAACCGGCGCCCCGCCCCGGGCACTTGCCGGAAGTCTAAAGGTTAGCTCCCATGGACAACGGTCGCGGGGAACGATCTTCCCACTCTTTGGATCCGTTCGAATCCGCTGCAGCGAGCATGGTGGGCGCCATAGGACTCGAACCTATGACCTCCGCCGTGTGAAGGCGGCGCTCTAACCAACTGAGCTAGGCGCCCAAATCAGCGAGAAAATCTCTGCTATTTTAGCAGACTCTCGACCCTTCATGGAATAGCGGGGGCAGGGGGCGCAACAGGCTGGGACGCGCTGCATTCCACCCGCCGCAAGGAGAACGTGTCAGGGATGTGCCCGGTCTAAGGTGTCAGGCTTCCGCCCGCCCGTACACGGCTCGCAGTACGATGAGCTATGCCCCGCGTAGCCGACCCGGAACTGCCGCCGCCGATGCCCCTGTGGAAAGGGTGGCTTTCGGCCGGTCTCCTGCTGTTCGCGCTCTTGCTGGCCTTGCTCTCCGGGCAGATGCCCCGCCCCTGGCAGCAGGCCGCCGTGGCACTGCTGGCGCTGGGATTGGCGCTCATTATGGGGGCGCTGACGTTGCCCAACCTGCTGCGGCGCAGCATTCTGCGCCGCTTTCTTGGCTGGCGGGGGCAGGCGCGCTTCACTAAGGCAGCTCTGCTGTTTCTGATTGGGCTACTGCTGGTGCTGTTGGCGGCGGTCAACACCGGCAACAACCTGCTCTACCTTGTAGGAGCAGCCATGCTGGCGACACTCGCGGTCAGCGGCATGGCGTCGGCGCTGGACCTCAGCGGCATGGCACTTCGTTTTCAACTGCCCCTGCAGGTCTCGGCTGAACAAGACATTCCCATTCAGCTCACACTGGAGAACGAGAAATGGCTGCTTCCGTCCTACTCGCTGCGCATCCTGGGCGAGGGGCAGCCGGTTTCCGCGACTTTGGCGACAAGAAAGCGGGGACGCAAAGGGCACAGCTTCCGCCGGCCCGGCGAGCGGGTGGAGATGCGCCCGGTCTACTGTGCGCTGGTGCGCGCTCATCAATCGGTGACCGCGGTATCCTCGATCCGCTTTCCAAAGCGCGGCCAATACCGTGTCACGAGCTTCGCACTGCAGACCTCCTTTCCGTTCGCACTGACAATCAAGACACGGCGCTTTCAGTACGCCAAAGACGATCACCTGGTGCTGGTTTATCCGGCGCCGCTGGAAGCGCCCGCATTGCTGAACCGGTTTGCGCCCGCCAGCGGGCAGGAATCGCTGCCGCAGCGCGGCATGGGCAGCGACCTTTACCAGGTCCGTCAGCATCAGGCGGGCGACAGCGCGCGCGCGGTGCACTGGAAGGCGACGGCGCGGACTGGAGAACTGCGCGTGCGGGAGTTTACCCGTGAACAGGACCGGAGGCTGCGCATCGCCTTTTGCCTGCCACCCAACACGCCAGGAACGGAGAAGGCGATATCGGCAACGGCGTGGTTGGTTCAGCAATTCGCCCAACAAGAGTTGTGGATCCAGTTCACCGGATACAACGGCGCAGCCGGACGCCCTGCACCCTTCCGACTGGATTGGGCACCGGCGCGCCAGCTTTCCGAGGCCATCCTGGAGTACCTCGCGCTGGTCGATACAGAGGCAATGCCGCCGATGGTGAGTGTGGCGGAAGCGGACCTGTACATTCTTTCCCATGCGGGGCAATTGCAACGCCCGGAGGGATCACACGCGCTGTACGCCGTGCAGCTCTGAAGGCAATCCCCCGAGCGGCACGGCCGCTTTTATTCCACCCGCTTCGGTGTCCGGCCGGAACTGCGACCCCGGACCCTTCCTACCACTTCGGCCTGCGATCCCGAACTCGAAAACAGTTCGACCCGGCCACTGGGAGAGATTTAGAAGAAGAAGAGATTCAGGTAGAGGGGCAGGCAGGGACTGATGGCGGAGAGGGGGGGATTCGAACCCCCGATACCCGTGAAGGTATGCCTGCTTTCGAGGCAGGTGCCATCAACCACTCGGCCACCTCTCCACGCCCGGGTTATTCCTGGCCGGCAGCGCCACCGGTTTTGCGTCGCGCTTCAAAGAAGCGCCGCAACAGGGCTCCACTCTCCTCGCCCCGCAGCCCCGCCGTAACGGCGAAGCGATGGTTCAGTTGGGGATGATTGGAGAGTTGCAGCACCGAGTGAATGGCCCCCGCTTTCGGGTCTTCGGCGCCGTACACCAGGCGTGCGATACGCGCCTGAATCAGAGCTCCGGCACACATCGCACAGGGCTCCAGTGTAGCATAGACGACCGCGCCGTTGAGGCGGTGATTCCCCGCTTTCCATGCGGCTTCCCGCAAGGCCACCACTTCAGCGTGCGCGGTCGGATCGAGGTCCAGCAAGGTGCGATTGAAGCCCCTTCCCAACAGCTCACCTTCAGGACCGATCACCACGGCCCCAATCGGGACTTCTCCGCTGCGCTCCGCCGCACGAGCCAGCTCCAGGGCCTGGTCCATCCAGTGGAGGTCTAAAGCGCCGGCCTTTTCCCGCTGCCGTTCGCGTGCTGTTTCCGAGTTCGAGTTTCCCGTGTTGGCGGCCATGGGTGTTCCTGAAATGAACTCTATTGTGAACCGCTTTGGGGCCAGCGGCACGGCCGCTTTTATTCCACCCGCTTCGGTGTCCGGCCCCCACCCCAAGCCGCGCGGCGCGGCTCGGGGACCCCGGCCGAAGCTCACGGATGGTGGCCGCGCTTTACTAGTCGCCAGCGGTGCGGGACCTAAAGGGCAACCCCGGACCTTCGCTACGACTTCGGCCTGCGATTTCGAACTCGAAAGCAGTTCGACTCGGCCCTGGCTCGTCAGGGGACGCCGCAGTGGTTCAGCGCTACGAGGCGGGCAGTTCGCTGATCAGTGAGCCCCGGCGGGGTGAGCGGTGGTAATACGGAGTTGACCAGCGTAGCCGGTCAGTTCAAGGTAACCACGCCCTTCTACGGATGCGCCGCCCGGACCGGTTCCCTTCACCACAACCGCACCCTCCCAGTAGGCCAGGCCCGGGCCTCCGCCGCGAAGTTCCTGGTTATCGATGGCGGCCCGCACCTGCAGCTTCAAACCCCGCCGGGGAATCTCTACAGTCCACGCCACGGGGTAGCGCGCCCTGGTGATGGGACTGCGCCACCAGAGGAATGGACTGATCTTGAAATCGGAGGCTTTCAGCCATGTCGTAATGGAAGGAGAACGCCCGGAATGTTCCACAAAGCAGGTACCGGAGGAATACGGGTCGCGGCTTCCATTGGTATCCCGCAGGTTGAACAACATGACGTCGAGCGGCTTTCCCGCCTCAGTCAGCTGCAGCCCCATCCAATCCCAGCCCTGCTGGTTGGTCCCCAACTGATTGCTGGCAAACTCGTGGTCCATCCATGCCGCGCCAGTCACTTGCGTATTGCTTCCGGCAAACTCGATGACGCCGTTCACGGACGCGCGAGGCACCGAATAGTAATAGGACGCCTGGCCGTGAGCCGGCCCTTTCTGGCTTAAGCCTCCTGGCCCGTTGAACATCCGCGCTGCGTGAGGATCGAGCTGCAGGTCAAGGGCGTAGTCACCCCAGCGCGCTTGCAGGTGGCAGGCGCCGCTGGACAAAAAATCGGCGGTCCAGTTTTCATTCCAGAGGCGCAGCCCGGAGTGCGCTCCGCATTGCAGGCCTGCATTCGGTCCTGGCGCGACCATCCTTACGCCCGCCTGTCCCCAGGCGCCGCGCCGCGAACGTTCGTGAAAGAAGAATCGGTTGCCGGCGACATCGGTTAATGCGAAATGGGCGAGGTAGAAATCCCGATCGAGCGGCGCATCCGGATTGGGGCTTACACGAAAAAATGTCAACTCGAAGCCAAAGCGCTGGCCATGAGCGCCGGAGAGGTTTCCGGTCCAGTACCACCACTCGTTGGCAAAATGGGGATGGGCGCCATGGTCGCGAGGAAAGTTCCATTGATAGCCGGGCAGGGCCAATTGAAAGCCGGGGCTTACAGCGGCCGCCGCTGATTGGGCGGCTACCGGGAGGGTCGCAACCGTTATGAAGAGAATGGCGAGAAACGTTTTCATTCCACCCTCACCGCCGCTACGGGATCGACCTGGGCGGCGACGCCGGCCGGGCCAAGGGCCGCGATCAGCGTCGCCGCAAACACCAGCAGGCAAGCCGGCAGCAGCCAAGTCCAGGGAGCGTGCACCTGAATCGTCCAGCCAAACGACTGCACGTTAATCACGAAGATCAGGATTGCGGCAAGCACCACTCCCAGAAGGGTCCCGAAGAGCAGCGCCAGCGCACCAATCCAGACCGCTTCGCCGAGAAGCATGCGGCGCGTCTGCCGGCGGGTGGCGCCCAGGAAGAGCAGGACCGCCAGTTCCCGCCGCCGTTCCAGAGCAACCGCGAGGAGAGTATTGGCGACACCAAGAATGGCGACCGCCAGAGCAATCAACTCCAGTGACCACGTTACGCGGAAGGTCTGGTCAAAGACCTTCAACGCTTCGCGCCACAAGGACTGGTAGTCATTGACAGTCAGCGCCTGCCGCTCGCCGGGCATACTGGCCAGGACTTGAGTCACTTGAGCGAGCAGTCGCTCGACCGTCATCCCGGGGCGCGCATACAGTCCGGCGCTGCTTGCCAGAGGTTTGCCGTAAAGCTTTTCAAACAGCGCCAGATTCATGAACACGTATCCCTGGGAACTGGAGTAGTCGCGGAAGACGGCGGCAATCCGCAACTTCTGTGGGCCAGCCTGGGTTGGCAGTTGAATTTGCCGGCCTGGCCAGCGGTCAAAGTGGCGGGCAAAAGGTTCGGAGACAAACACTTCTCCGCGGCGGCTGCCTCGCCGCCAAATGTTCCAATCGCCGGCGCTGCGCAGAAAGCGGAGTGGGCAGCCGCGATGCATGGGTCCGCTCGCCTCACCCGCGAGCCGCACATTGCGCCGCCCACTCTCGAGGTCGCGGCTCCAGGCGGTAGAGATAAAGATGCGCTGGCCGCGGTACGTTTCCGGGACAGCACTGTATTCCCCGGCGGCGCCCACCCCGGGGAGGCGCTCCAATTGCCGCAACACCTCGCGCGGCAGAGGCGCGTTATTGCTGCGCGTCCAGTCGCGGGCGCGAAGGAACACGTCGGCTCTCAGTGTCTCGCCAAGCCAGGTACTCACAGTGACGCGGAAGCTGCCAACCATGATGGCGACCGCGATAAACATGGCCACGGCGGTGGTAAGGGCGGCCAACAAAACCGAGGTTCGCCGGAGCGCGCTCAACAAGGAAGCGGCGGCCAAGCCCAGCGATAAGCGCAGCGGCCACCAGCGATTACGGCCCGCAGCGGCGCTCGCCGGGTCGAGCAGGCGAGAGCGCCCCAATCGCAGGAGATGGCTCACCGCAAAGGGCAGCAGCAGCCCCATGCCGAGCACAGCCATGAGCGCGCTGGCGAATCCCCAGAAAGGCACAGTTCCGATGGCTGGAAGCTTGGCACAGACGGCGGCCAGCAGAGCGCAGGCAAGGCCGAGCCAGAGCCAGCGATGCTTCGCGACCGCGAATTGCGTCTCATACAAGCCGGGGCGCATGCCTTCCGCCGGGGCCACCCGTGCGGCTTCGCGCGCTGGTCCCCACGCGGAGATCAAGCCAACACCCACGGCGAGAATCAGTGCCCAAACCAGGTCGCCGGCAGTGAACCGTACAGCCTTCGGATGGGTGACGGTATAGAGCGCATTCAGGGTCATGGAGACCAGGTGCAGCGCCAGTCCGGCCAATAACCTCCCCAATGCAAGCCCGGCCAATCCACCGATGACCGAGAGCAGCAGGGCTTCCGCCAGGAACACGGCAAGGATGGCCCGGCGGCTGGCGCCCAAGGCGCGCAAGGTAGCGATGGCGGTGCGCCGGCGCACCACACCCATAGCGATGGTGTTGTAGATCAGGAAGGCGCCGACCAGCAGCGCGACGTAACTCAGGGCGCGCAGGTTGGCGGCAAAGGCGCTGACCATCTTTTCCGTCTGCCGCCGCCGCACGGCGGCGGGTTCGACGTGATCGTCAGCGGGTAAAAAGGGCTGCACCTGCGACGCCAGCCAAGGCTCCGAGACGCCTGGCGCTAAACGCAATTGCAGGCCGTCGAACCGCAGGGGCGCTCCGCGCACCTGTCCCAGCAGATGCGCTTCCGCAGCCACGTCCATGAGGGCGATGTGCCCGCTTTGTGCGGTAGCCAGTTTGGATTGCGGGAGCACTCCCGCAATCCAGAGGCGGACCAGACGGCCATTCAAAACCAGGGGCAGCCAGTCGCCGCGCCGATAGTGATAGCGCTGGGCGTAGTAGGAAGTCAGCAGGACGGCTGCGCGCCGTTGCTGCCGGGAACCTGGCGCGATGAGGTTGCGGTTGAGCGGCAGGTGATGGGCGACCTCGGCGGCCCAATCCAGTCCCAGCAGTTCAAGCGTGTCGTGGGCGCGAGGATCGTAGGCGTAACGATCTATATATGGTTCCGCCTCCGCATAAGCGCCCAACCAGCGCAAGCGTGGAAACAAGGTGGAGGAAATCGGAGTAGGGCCATGAACGGTTAGGGCGCCTCGGCCAGCGACCGCTCTCGATGTCTGCTCAAAGGACTCCAGGGCGGTGCGGTTGGCCATGCGGATAGCGACGACGACGGCAATGGCCAGCGCTACCGCCACGATCGCCAGAGCCGTGCGTCCACGCTCGTTGCGGCTGGGGCGCGCGACCAGGGTTTTCCAGGCGACGGACCACTCGCGTGCGCTCATGGCTTGCCCGCTTCGTTTGTCCACTGCCCATCTTTCATGTGCAGGACGCGATCGGCGAAACGCGCCGCCTCACTACTATGCGTCGCCATCACCACCGCCGCGCCGTGGCGCGCCGGCAGTTCCTTTAAGAGCGTGAGGACCTGTTCAGCGGAAATGGAATCGAGGTTGCCGGTGGGCTCGTCGGCGATCAGCAGGACGGGACGATGCACCAGGGCGCGGGCCAGGGCGACGCGCTGCATCTGTCCACCAGAGAGTTGGGCGGGCGTGTCCGCCGCCCGGTCGTGTAGATCCACCGCCACCAGGACTTCGTCAACTCGCGCGCGGATTGCCGAAGTTTCGCCCTGCAACAACAGTGGCAGTTCCACGTTTTCGCGCACCGTAAGGGTGGGCAGCAGATTGAAGAACTGGAAGACGAACCCGACACGCTGACGGCGCAGGCGGGTGAGCTCCTCTTCAGAAAGCTGGGGCAGGTTGCGGCCTTCCAGCCAGATTTCGCCCCGGTCGGGCTGATCCATGGCGCCGAGCAGGTTCAACAACGTGGTTTTTCCGCATCCGCTACGTCCCATGATGGCGACAAATTCGCCGGCCGAGACAGCGAGGTCGAGGCCGCGCAGCGCGGCCACGCGGCGTTCCCGGGCGCCATAGGATTTTTCGACCGCAACGGCGCGCACCACGGTAGCGGGCCGGTTCACGAGCGGCGAAGAGGAGACCATACCTCCATCGTATAAGAGGAGGGGAGAGGGTCGAGGCACGGCCTCGGTTCGAATCCAGCTCTGCTCTTTTGCGGCCGGCCGTGAAGCTTAAGCAGTCGTGCTGAACTTCGACCAGGTGCTTCAGCCGGGCGGCAGCACCGGACGGCGTACTGGATCTCGTCAGTGCGCACCACCTCATCGCGGAAGTAGCGACTTGAGCGGAACACCCGAGTGCGGGCCACTTTTGAAGGCATAAGGGGATCCCCGGCGCTCCTACTGACGAGCTCCGGGGGGGGGCCGTCACACCGCGCCAGTCAGCCCTCTATCGGGAGAGGGGACCCCGAACCCGCCCCAAGCCGCCAGACGCGGCGCCGCTATCGGAGCTTCGCCGCAGGTCTTAAGGTTTCTCCGGCGGGGCTAGGCCGGCTTGAGAAGTAATTTGCGCAGTTCGCCGTCGGGGTCGTTGACCATGCGGGGGTGGTTATCCCAGACCATTGTTTTATTGGTGACGGGGTCGGTTGGTTTCCAGGTTAAGCCGGGCTGGCTGGGGTTGCCGGTGCGGGCGAAGTTGACCCAGGCGGCAGTCATCTTTTTGGCCAGCGCCTGCGCCTCCGGCGTGTTGCCCGTGCCCTGCTCGCAGCGCAGGGTATTGTCAAAACAGAATTGCAGGTCGGAAGTATGCCAGGCGCCCGGAACGCCGTCCAGCATTTTGGTCTGCCAGGTGAAGTAATAGGTATAGACCGGGGCGGCGTGCAGCTCGTACTTGAGCTTCGCCATGTGAACCACGCCGTTGCGCATAAAGAAGGTATTCAAAAAGCCGCCGCCGCCACACATATACGACAGCGTGCGCACACTCTTGTGGGGATAGGCCTTCTTCATGCCGTCGGCCAGCGCTTTGCCGGTTTGCTCGCCATAGGCGCGGATCAGGTTGGCGCGCCACTGCGCCTCGGTGGGATTGGAGGCCATCATGTTACCCTCCTCGCTCACTGATCCGACCAGCAGTGGGATGTGTCCCGAGATCGCCGGGGCGGTATCGTGAAATGCCTTCATGGTGATGACACGGCCATCGAGGATGGGCATCCAGAAACGATGCGGCGGGCCGTGCATTTTGAACGGCAGATGCGGATTAACGGGGAGCTTGCCCTGGGCGGTGTCGGCGGAGGACATGAGATCTTTCCACCGCATTTTTTGCAGCGCCCCGATATCGTGGTGCGCGATATTCAGATCCTTCAGCATTTGCCGGGTCAGCTGTTTGGCCTCTTCCGCGGACCCTTCAAAGGCGCCGCCGGACTGGATGCCGGCGCGGTGAAACAGTCCTTGCGCGGAGGGCATGCCCAGGAGTTCGGCCACCTTGCCGCCACCGCCGGACTGGCCGTAAATCATCACGCAATCGGGGTCGCCACCGAAGTTAGAGATGTTATCGCGGACCCACCGCAGGGCGGCGACCAAATCGGTCATGCCCACGTTGGAGGAGTCCTGATAGGCGGGGCCGCCAACTTCGGCAACATCCAGGAAGCCCAAAGCGTTGAGGCGGTGATTCACGGTGACGGAGACCACGTCATGGTAGCGGGCCAGGTTGGCGCCTTCCTGTGAAGGGAGCTCATAGGCGGAGCCGAATTCAAAGCCTCCGCCGTGGATGTAGAACATGACGGGGCGGCGGCCAGTGAGTGACGGCGTCCAGATATTGAGCTTGAGCATGTCTTCGCTCTGCCAGCCGTCATCCCAGTCCTGAAGAAATACCTGCTCCTGACTGGTCCAGTTGTGCCGGTGCTGGGGACAGTTGGCGCCGTAGATCAGGGCGGGGTACTCGCCATCCCATGGGACGGGGGGCTTGGCGGGCAGCCAACGGTTTTCGCCGCCAGTGTTCTGGCCGTAGGGAACGCCTTTAAACGTGAAGACGTCGCCGGAGACAAAGCCGCGAACCTTGCCATACTTGGTCCTGGCCACCGCCGAGCGCGGGGTGGAGCAATAGGGAGGCTGCTGCTGGTGGACTCCGGTTTTAACGCTGTCGGAGGCTTGGGCGCGCGTGGAGAGCGCGGCGGCAACGCCGGCGGTAGCGGAGAGCTTTAAGGCGTCACGACGGTTCAGTTTCGAATGGGACATTGGCGGTCTCCTTTCGGGGGCATCGGTGGGAGCGGGCGAACAGTTCACAGCTTACAGCTCACCGTTCACCGTGCGGTTGGGTGTACGACTGGCTTGATTGCTCGCCTCGCCGGTGGTCCACTCAACAAAATGCGTTGAGTGGGCCACCCGATTCTGGGGCTCGGCAAAGATCATTTCGGTTCCGCGCTGGTGCTCAGGCGGTAAATGTTGACGCTGTAGGGGGCGACCCGCAGCGCTTGCGGAGCGTTGCCCAGAGAGACGCGTCTGATGTTTACCTGAGGCGGGTGGCCCACCTGGTCGGCCGCTTCGAGGCTGGGGGCGGTCAACTGGAACAGGGTGGCGGGACCGGCGAGACGCGTGCCGGTCACGCGCAGGTCCAAAGGCCGCGCCACGCCCGTCGCATTCACCACCGAAACGGTGAGGAACTTACGGTCCGGAGACAAAGCGGCAAACAGGTCAAGGGGATAGGTGGGACTGCCGGAGTTGACGCTGGGCTGGTCGGGGGCGGGGGGATATTTGGGCGCCGGCTGGGGCGAGTTACCCGAGACCGCGACGGGAATCGATCCAGGGAAGTTATCGCTGTACATCTTGAAGAGCAGCCCCAAGGCGTTCAGCGTGGAGGCGGTGCGGTTGAAGCTGAGCGTTGACGTGCCCATGGTGTGCGCCGCCATGGTGAGAAAGCCGGTGTGGCGGAGCATTTCATTGAAGAGCATGCCGTAGGCGAGGGTTTGCTTGAGATCAGGGGGACGGCCAAAGCTGCCACCGAAATAGGCGTACTCGTCAATGGAGAGAAACGTTTTTTTCTGCAGCATGGCCGGAAAACGGTGCTGGTAACCATGCCACTCCTCCGCCTTGGAGCGGACGATGTTGGCGGGATAGCGGGCATACTGCAGCGTGGTCTGGTGAATTTTATCGAAGGCATCGTCATTGGGCTTGTCCGGCGGGAGATTTCTGGCCTTCTCCACGTTGTAGCGCTGGCCAGGGCGCGCGTACCAATGTTCGGCGATGCCGTCAAAGTTGCCCCAGCAGTGTTTCAGGAATCCGCCGGTCCAATCAAAATCGCTGCCATAGGCGGCGGCGAGGTTGCCAACGTACTTGGCGCGCAGACGAGGCGGCACCTGGCCATCTTCGAGCATTTCGCCGGAGGCGATCAGGACGATCGAGGGATCCACCTTGCGCATGGCTTTGGCGAATTCGTTGTGCTTGATCATGAAATATTTGAGATCGGTGCGGCCGATCTGCCAGGCGCCCCAGGGCTCATTGCCGATGTTCCAGAAGCGGACATGATACGGGGCGGGGTGGCCGTTTCTAGCGCGCCAGGCGCCCATGGGGGTGGTGGTGGCGCCATTCATGTACTCCACTTCCTGGGCGGCGGAGTGGGCATCGCCGAGGCCGGCATTGACGCTGATATAAGGCTGCACACCAATCAGCTTGCAGAACTCCGCGAATTCATCGGGCCCGATGTCGTTGGTCTGCATCTGGTTCCAGGCGTAATCCCAATCCGGGGGACGGCGGTCGCGGTTGCCGACGGCGTCATACCAGGAATAGTTGGAGGTGTAGTTACCGCCGAACCTCCAGAAACCGGAGTGGATCTGGCGCAGCAGGGCGATGGTGTCGGGACGGAAGCCGTGGATGTTATCGGCGGGCATGAGCGAGACGGCGCCGATATGGAAGCTGCCGCGACCGGTGGCGACAATTTCAAAGGCGGCATTGCCGGCATTGGCGGGAGCGGTGAAGCGCAGCGGGTAGCTGGTGTAGGCGGAGCGAAGGGGGGGAAGGGCGACTGTTTTGCGTTGCCGGGCATCCGCGCCCCAGATCAAGACCACTTTGACGCTAGCGCCGGGGGCGCCGCGCAGCCAGACGTGGCCCAGATAGCGTTTGCCCTTGACCAAGGCCAACCCGGATTGGCGAATGCCATGCGGGGTGGCGGGGGCGAGTTGCACGCGCGGACTGTGGTCGCCAACAAAAGGTCTGACCGGATCCATGACGACGTCCGCATCCGGCCCGACGGGACGCCACTTGCGCAGCATCATGCCGGGAAAGCCGCGGCGCTGGTGAGTGGGCGGCTGGGCGGCGGCGGATTTGATAGGGAAATAAAATTTGCGGTCATCGAGCATTTCGGCCCAGAGCGGGCCGTACATCGTCTTGCCGATGTGTTCGATGAACATGCCGAAGAGATATTTCGAAACCGGAGGCGCGGCATGGGCCACATCGATATTGGCGACGATGGAATGGGGCGCAGGGGCGGCGGGAGCGGGCGATGCGCCGGGTTGGGCGGCCACGGTGCAGCTGGCAAGCGCCAGGGAGAGGAAAGCCAAGCGTAGTTTCATTGAGCTCAATTGCCTCCGTAGACACAAAGCTACAATACGCCTACGCAATTGGGAGCTATAGGGTTGCAGGAAGGCGGACGGCGGACGGCGAACAGTTAACGGTTCACAGTTCACCGTAGGGTTAGGTGGACGGCGGCTGGGTTGCTCGGGTCAGCGGGGACAGTTCACGGTTCACGGTTTTGGCCCAGGGTGTGCGCGGCCGCGCGCAGAGCCTGCGGCGTCAACTCGGGCAGGGGCTCGACAGACGCGAGAATATCCACCTGCCCGTAGCGGCGAATGGCATCCTCGTTGTTACGATCGCGGGGACCGTTGACGATGACGCCCGCCACTTGAATCCCGCGGCTGCGCAGCGCCTCCAACGTCAAGCAGGTGTGATTGATAGTGCCCAACGAGCTGCGCGCGACCACCACCACCGGCAACGCCAGACGCAGCATCAGGTCGCGCATGGTGGCGCTCTCATTCAACGGGACCAGCACCCCTCCCGCGCCCTCGACGATGAGACGTCGTTCCCTGGCGGGGAGAAGAAAGTCTTCCAGGGCGATGCGCAGGCCCTCGCGCGCAGCGGATAAATGCGGGGAGGCCGGCAATTGCAGCCGGTAACGTTCCGGCAGGGCGCGCTCTTCCCCAAGTCCGGTCCAACGCAGCACATCGGCACGATCGGTGCTGGGCTCAGTTCCCGACTGAATGGGCTTCCAATAAAGGCCGTCGAGCAGCAGCGTCAGCAGCGCACTCACCACGGTTTTGCCCACGCCGGTGTCAGTGCCGGTAACGAAGCAGCCTTTGCTCATCCACTGAATCACTGATGCTCCCTGGTCAATATATCCTCAAGCGCACTAAGCAACTCATCCACCTCGGGCGCGGTTTGCGACGCGTGCACGGTTACACGCAGGCGTGCGGCGCCCTCCGGGACGGTGGGGGGACGGATGGCGCGGATATCGAATCCGCGCTGGCGAAGCATTTCCGCAACCGCGACCGCGCGCTGCTCGGTCCCGAGCACGATGGGAATAATGGGCGACTCGGGTTCCGCCCAGGCCAGAGGGGGGGCAAGTCCGGGGAAACGTGTTGCGAGTTGGGTGACGGCGGTGCGCAGCTGGCGCGCCAGCCGCCGCACCTGAACGCGGCGGTGCGGCTCGGCGAGGCTCAGGTCGAGAGCGGCGGCAATCTGCACCGGCAAGAGTGGGGGTGGCGCGGTGGCGAAAACAAACGTTCGTGCGCGGTTGATGAGCAGGTCGCGCAGGGTGCGCGAGCCGGCGACCAGCGCTCCCGCCGCACCAAACGCCTTGCCGCAGGTGTGCATGGAGGCGAGCACCATCTCCCGCACCCCGTCTTCGGCCACGCAGCCTTCGCCGCGCGGACCGAAGATGCCGGTGGCGTGGGATTCATCGACAATGAGAAGCGCGCCGGCGGCGGCGCACAAACGAGCGAGTTCCCGCAAAGGGGCGCGATCGCCTTCCATGCTGTAAATGCTTTCGACCACCACAAAGCGGTTCTGGTGTGGAACGCGGGGATGGCGCCGCAGAGCTTGTTGCAAGGCATCGAGGTCGAGGTGGGGAAAAACGACGCGCCCGGCGCCGGAGAGGCGCATGCCGTCGATGATGCTGGCGTGGTTGAGGGCGTCGGAGAAATAGAGGTCGTTTTTGCCGGCAACGGCGGAGAGCAGGCCGCAGTTGGCGGCGTATCCGGACGAAAAAAACAGTGCGGCTTCGGCGCCGCAAAAAGCGGCGAATTGTTGCTCGAGTTCCGCAAAGGCGGGGTGCTCTCCACGGATCAGGCGCGCGCTGGCGGCGCCGGGGGGCAAACCGGAGCGCAAGGCGGCCTCCAGCGCGCGCGCGATAGCGGGATCGTTTGCCAGGCCGAGGTAGTCGTTGGAGCAGAAATCCCTGCCATTTGGCGACTGGAGCCGGCGGCGGCGGCCCATTTTTTCCAGGCGCCGCAATTGCTCACCGGCTTCCGCAAGAAAAGCGGCCAGCGCCTGCGGAGGCTGGTTCAAGAACGGCTCGCCGCGCTCACGGCCGCTTGCGGCGCCTCGGGACGCAAGCCGAGCATGCGCAGAAGCGCCAAGTCTTCTTCCGTGCCCGGGTTGGAGGTGGTGAGCAGCTTTTCGCCGGTGAAGATCGAGTTGGCGCCGGCGTAAAAGCAAAGCGCCTGGGCCTCGGGGGAGAGTGAGAGGCGGCCTGCGCTCAGCCGCACCTTCGAAGCCGGCATGAGAATGCGGGCGGTGGCAATGGCGCGCACAAACTCAAACACCGGCAGTTGCGGGCGGCCCGCCAACGGGGTACCTTCCACGGCAACCAGGGCATTAATGGGCACACTCTCCGGCGGCTTGGGCATGGTGGCCAGCACATGCAGGAGTTCCACACGGTCGTCTTCGCTCTCGCCCATGCCGAGGATGCCGCCGCAACAGACGGTGATGCCGGCATCGCGGACATGCCGCAGGGTGCGCAAGCGGTCGTCGTAGGTGCGCGTGCTGATGATGTTGCCGTAGAAAGAGGGTGAGGTGTCGAGGTTGTGGTTATAGGCAGTCAGGCCGGCCTCGGCCAGGCGCCTGGCCTGCGATTCGGTGAGCATGCCCAGGGTGCAGCAGACCTCCAGCCCCAGCCCGGAAACGCCACGCACCATGTCGAGCACGCGATCGAACTCCGCGCCGTCGCGCACCTGACGCCAGGCGGCGCCCATGCAAAAGCGGGTGGCGCCATCGGCGCGCGCCTGCCGGGCGGCCCGCATGACTTCTTCGCTGTCCATCAACTTGCCGGCGTCAACCGCGGTTTCGTGGTGGGCGCTTTGAGGACAATAGCCGCAATCCTCCGGACAGCCGCCAGTTTTGATGGAGAGCAGGCGGCAGAGTTGCACCTCGGGCTCCGGATGAAAGCGGCGGTGAACCTCATGGGCGCGCTCCAGCAGAGTGAACAGGGGCAGATGATAAAGTTCGCGAACTTGCTCGATGGTCCAGTTAGATTGAGACATTGCTGCCTAATGATAGCGCCCGCTGGGCGGCGGCGGCACTAGTTGTGCAATTGGTAGACGAGGCGGCCGCCCACCACGGTATAAACGGCGCGGCCTTTGAAGTTCCAGCCGGCGAAGGGGGTGTTGCGGCTTTTGGAGCGGCCCTGGGCGGGGTCCAGCGTCCAGCTCAGATTGGGATCAAAGACGGTGACATCGGCGGGCGCGCCCGCCTGCAACTTGCCTCCCGGCAGGTTGGCGATGCTGGCCGGCCTGGAGGTCAGCGCCTCAATGGCTCGCATCAGGCTGATGTGGCCTTGTTCGACCAGCCGCAAGGTGAGCGGCAGGGCGGTTTCCAGGCCAATAATGCCCATCGGCGCGCGGGTGAACTCCTGCTGCTTTTCATGGGCCGCGTGCGGTGCGTGGTCGGTGGCGATGATGTCGATGGTGCCATCCGCGAGCGCCTCCAGAAGGATCTGGCGGTCGGCGCGAGAGCGCAGCGGGGGGTTCATCTTGAAATTGGCATCGTAGTTTTTGATGTCTTCGTCGATCAGGGTGAGGTGGTGTGGGGTGACCTCGGCGGTAACGCGAATGCCGCGCTTCTTGGCCTGGCGGACCGCCTCAATGGACTCGCCGGAAGAAATATGTGCGACGTGCAGATGCGCGCCGGTCTGTCCGGCGAGCAGCACGTCGCGGGCGATCATGGTCGATTCCGACTGGCCGCTGATGCCGGGCAGCCCCAGCCGCAGCGAGACCTCGCCTTCGTGCATGGCGCCTCCTGCCGAGAGGTTGAGGTCCTCGGAATGCTGAATGACCGGCATGTTGAACATGGAGGCGTACTCCATGGCGCGACGCAGGATTTGCGCGTTCATCACCGGGCGCCCGTCGTCGGAAAGCGCCACCGCGCCGGCGCGATGCATATCGCCGATGCTGGCCAGGGCCTCACCCCGGCTGCCCACGGTGATGGCGCCTACCGCGTAGACCCGGGCGCTGCTCAATTCACGGGCGCGTTGCAGCAGGTAGGCGGTGGTACCGGCGTTGTCGTTGACCGGGTTGGTGTTGGGCATGGCGCAAACGGCGGTGAAGCCACCCGCCACGGCCGCGCGTGTACCCGTCTCGATCGTCTCTTTGTATTCAAAGCCGGGTTCGCGCAGGTGCACGTGCAGATCGATTAAACCGGGGCAGACGATCATCCCGGTGCAGTCCAGGGTGCCCGGTCCGGGGGCGGCAATGCCGGGGCCGAGATCGCGGATGCGATCCTCCTGGATGACAATGTCGCCGATTTCGTCGCGCCCCGAGGCGGGGTCCAGGATGCGGCCGTTTTTGAGGATCAGGTTCATGATTACGCTTTTGAAAACCGCGCCGGCAACAGCGCCGACTGCAGCACCGCCATGCGGATGAGGACGCCGTTTTCCACCTGCTCGCGGATCACCGACTGCGGCGAGTCGGCGACATCCGCGCCGATTTCCACGCCGCGGATCATTGGGCCGGGATGCATGATGATGGCGTCGGGACGCGCGGCGCGCAAGCGGTCAGCGGTGACCGAATAGTGATGCACGTATTCCGCTTCGCTGGGGAAGAAGGACTCGCGCATGCGCTCCATTTGAATGCGCAGCACCATGACCACGTCGGCGGCGTCCAGCGCCTCTTCCAGGCGGTGCGTGAGAATGAGTCCGGGAGCGAGGCTGGCAAAGGCGGGCGGCAGCAGGGTGCGCGGCGCGCAGAGCCGCACTTCGGCGCCGAGGCGCGAGAGCAGTTCGATGTTGGATCGCGCCACGCGACTGTGCAGCAGGTCGCCGACAATGGCGATCTTCAGCCCCGCAATGCGCTGCTTGTGGCGAATGATGGTGAAAGCGTCGAGCAGCGCCTGGGTGGGATGTTGGTGCATGCCGTCGCCGGCATTCACCACCGGAACGTCGACATGATCGGCCACCAGTACCGGGCTGCCGCTGACCGAGTGGCGCATGACAATGGCGTCGATGGCCATGGCGCGCAAGGTGTAAACCGTATCCAGCAGGGACTCGCCCTTTTCAATGCTGGTGCTGCTGGCGGTGATGGAAACGGTTTCCGCGCCCAAGCGGCGGGCGGCCACTTCAAAGGAGGTGCGGGTGCGGGTCGATGCTTCGTAGAAGAGCAGCAGGATGCGCTTGCCCACGAGGCTTTTGGCGGGCGTTTGCTGTTGAAAATCGGCCGCCAGGGCGAGCAGATGTTGAATCTGCTTCAAATCCAGATCATTAATTGCAAGCAGATTGGGCAACAGCGGGCGCGCAACCGCGGAGGAGGATTCGCTCATGCAGCACTTGCCGATGGCCTGAACTCAGGCCGGTTCCACCAGGAGGACTTTTTCGCAGCCGTCAACTTCCTGCAGTTTCACTTCGATGATTTCACGTTCCGTGGTCTGAACGTACTTGCCGACGAAGGTGGCCTCGACCGGCAATTCGCGGTGGCCGCGGTCAACCAGCACGGCCAGCTGCACCTTGCGGGGGCGGCCATGATCGAACAGGGCATCCATGGCGGCGCGCACGGTGCGGCCGGTATAAAGAACGTCGTCGACGATGATGACGTTCTTTTCGTTGATCTCGAATTCCAGCTGGGTTGGACCCACCACCGGCTTGGCGCCCACGGTCGAGAGGTCGTCGCGGTAGAAGGTGATGTCGAGATGGCCGCAGGGCACGGGCCGGGATTCGATGCGCGACACCAGCGCGCTCAGGCGCTGGGCCAGGGGAATACCGCGCCGCTTGATGCCGATCAGGGCGAGGTTCTCGGCCCCGTTGTTCTTTTCCACGATCTCATGGGCCAGCCGCACCAACGTCCGCTCAATCTCCGAGCCGGACATCAGTTGCGCTTTCTCGCGAAGGACCGTAGAGGAGGGCGCAATATCAGGCTTCATTCCCCCTCATGATAGCAGGGGCAAGACGGGCGCGTGAAGGCGGCAGAGGTTAACAGGGGTGATTGGAGCAAGCGCCCCTGCGGGGGCCTAGCGATTCCGGTCACAAGCCAGCGCGCTAGTCGGACTTGGGGCCGAAATGGCGGCTCAGGTAGTCGACCAGGGGCGCCTCTTCATCGGGCTGCACCTGAGCGCCCATTTGCTCCATCTGGCGAACGGTTTTGAGCCAGCCGGCCGCGTCTTGGGGATGCTGCTGGAGGCGCTCCAGACCATGACAACTGCCACACCGCGCCAGGACCAGCTGTCCCATTTGAGCGTCGCTGGTGGAAAGGGCGGAGGCGTCCGCGGCACCGGCATTGGATCCGTCCGCCGCGGCCGGCGGCGGCGCCGCGGCGGTGGAAAAGCGGTGACTGTGGGGATTAGCGATGAAAAGCACGGCGACGCAAAGTACTGCAATCGCCAACAGAATCAAAGGCTGCTTCACCTCTTTAGTGTAACGGAGCGGGGCGGCCTGGGGTGGGGGGCGGGGTGGGCGCCGGGAAGGGTAGCGGCACGGCCGCATTTATTTCACCCGCTTCGGTGTGCGGCCGAAGCTCACGGATTGTGGCCGGGGGGCTTTACCAGTCGCCAGCGGTGCAGGACCTAAACGGCAACCCGGACCTTGGCTGTCACTTCGGCCTGCGGTTTCGAATTCGAAATCAGTGCGACGCGGCCCTGGCCCGTCAGGTTCCGCACTGCGTGCTCAGCTTTCCACGCGGTAGTTAGGCGCCTCTTTGGTGATGATCACGTCGTGGACATGGCTTTCACGCAGACCGGCGGAGGAGATGCGCACGAACTTGGCGTTCCGCTGGAAGTCGTCCACGGTGCGGCAGCCGGCGTAACCCATGCCGGAGCGCAAGCCGCCCACCAGTTGGTGCACCATCGCGGCCAGTGTTCCCTTGTAGGGCACGCGGCCTTCAATGCCCTCCGGAACCAGCTTGTTGCTGCGGTTGGACTCCAGCACGCCGTCGCCATCCTCCTCGATTGACTGGGCATAGCGCTCGGCGGAACCCGCCTCCATGGCGGCCAGCGATCCCATGCCGCGGTAACTCTTGAACGAGCGGCCCTGGTAAAGAATCGTCTCGCCGGGGCTTTCGTCGGTGCCGGCAAAGAGGCTGCCGATCATGACCGCGCTGGCGCCCGCCGCAATCGCCTTGCTGATGTCGCCGGAATACTTCACGCCGCCGTCGGAGATGACGGGAACGCCAGTGCCTTTGGCGGCGCGGGCAGATTCCGCAATTGCGGTAATCTGGGGCACGCCAAAGCCGGTAACGACGCGTGTGGTGCAGATCGAGCCCGGGCCGATGCCAACCTTAATGCCATCCGCTCCCGCCTTGATGAGATCGGCAGCGCCTTCGAAGGTGGCGACGTTGCCGGCGATGACGTCCACATCCGGCAACGTCTTCTTGATCTTCCTGACGGCGTCGAGCACGCGCGCGCTATGACCGTGCGCGGTATCGATTGCGACCACGTCCACACTCAGGCGGGCCAATTCCTGCGCCCGCTCCAGGAAATCACCGGTGGCGCCCACGGCGGCGCCCACGCGCAGGCGGCCACGCTCGTCTTTGGCGGCCCGCGGGTATTTCAATTTCTTCTGGATGTCTTTGACGGTAATCAGGCCCTTCAGCGCGTACTGCTCATCGACCACCAATAGTTTTTCGACGCGGTGTTTGTGCAGGATGCGCTCGGCTTCTTCCAGGGTGGTGCCCACGGGGACGGTGATCAGGTTCTCCTTGGTCATCACCTCGCCAATAGGTGTATCCACCCGGGTCTCGAAGCGCAGATCACGGTTGGTGAGGATGCCGACCAGTTTGCCGTGCCGGGTGACGGGGACGCCGGAGATCTTGTACTTCTTCATCACCTCCATGGCGTCGGCGATGCGCTGATCGGGATCGACGGTAACGGGATCGACGATCATGCCGCTTTCCGAGCGTTTCACGCGATCCACCTCTTCGGCCTGCTTGTCGATGGGCATGTTGCGGTGGATGATGCCCAGGCCACCTTGCTGCGCCAAGGCGATGGCCAGACGCGCCTCGGTGACGGTGTCCATGGCAGCGGACAAGATGGGGATATTCAGGCGAATGCGGCGGCTGGCAAAGGTTGAGGGATCGGCGTCGGCGGGCAAGATCGAGGAGAAGGCGGGTAACAGCAGGACGTCATCAAACGTCAGCGCTTCGGGTACCGGAAATTCGATCATAAAAAAGTTTAACAGGGGTGCGGGAGAGGGGCTAGAGGCGGCGCGGAGAATGCTTCCAGCGGGCAGCGGACGCCCCGTACGGCCGATGCGGGTGCTTTATTGCAGCTTTCAAATTCTTAAGCGATTGGTCGCTGTCCCACGGCTGCCCCGCAGGACGGGTGCACAAAACCGGCAACGCGAGTAGGATAACGGCGATGCGAATCGTTTCCTTTCTTCCCACGGGAACCGAAATCCTGCTGGCGCTGGGCGCGGCGGCGGATATCGTTGGTATCTCCCACGAGAACCTGCAAATCGACGCGGTGCGGGACCGGCCGGTAGTGAGCAGCCTGATCTACGACGAGCACGCGCTCACGGCGGAAGAGGTGGACCGCATTGTTTCGGAGACGTATGCGCGCGGCGAAAGCATTTACAAGGTAGACGCGCCGCGGTTGCAGGAACTGGCGCCCGATCTGCTGATCACGCAGGAGTTATGCGACGTTTGCGCGGTCACTCCCAACGACTTTCAGCGCGCGCTGCAGGCCCTGCAGCCGGCGCCGGAGGTGCTTTCGCTCAATGCGCACCGGTTGGAGGAGGCACTGGAGGATATACGGCGTACCGGGGCCGCGCTGGGACGGAAGGAGCGGGGCGAGGAGTTGGCCATGGAACTGGGCCGGCGGAGAGACGCAGTCGCAATTCGCGCCCTGGATGCCACGCGCCGCCCCAGCGTGTTTTGCCTGGAGTGGCCCAAGCCGCTGTTCAACGCCGGCCACTGGGTTCCCGAAATGATTGAGCTTGCGGGCGGCCAGGACACGCTGGGAGCGCCCGGGGAATATTCCTCCCGGCTGGAATGGGAGCGTCTGCGCGACGTTGACCCGGAGATTATCGTTGCCATGCTCTGCGGCTACCCGCGTGAGCGCGCGCATAAGGAGATGGCGGCGGTGCGAGACTACCCCGGCTGGGACGATCTCAGCGCCGTGCGTCACGACCAGGTCTGGATCGTGGATGGTCCCACATATTTCAGCCAGGCCGGACCGCGGCTGTTCGAAGGGCTCGAGATCCTGAGCCGCATTCTGCATCCGGAGATTTTTGGCGCGCCCACAGCAGAGCAGGCGGTGCACTGGCCAGGCTGAGCGCGCGGCCGAGCAGCGCAGCCTACAGCGGCCATTGCTGAGTTAGGCAGTGGAAGGCGCCCAGTCCCCAGACCAATTCGCGGCAATCGATAGCGGCGACGCGCCGCCCGGGAAACAGGACCTGCAGGATCGACTGGGCCGTTTCATCCGCGCGGCAGCCATAGGCCGGCATAAGCACGACCTCATTGCCGATGTAGAAGTTGGCGTAACTGGCCGGCAGACGTTGACCCTCGAACTCTACCGGGTTGGGCATGGGGAGCTGGTAAATACGCAAGCCGCGCCCCTCTTCATCCGACATCTTCTGCAGCCGCATCAGATTCTCGCGCAACGGCTCGAAGTTTTCATCGCTGGCGCGGTCCTCGATGACCGTCACCACTGTATTGGGACCGATGAAGCGCGTGATGTCGTCAATGTGGCCGTCGGTATCGTCGCCGGCGATGCCATCACCGAGCCAGAGGATGTGGCGCACCCCATAGTAGTCGCGCAGATACAGCTCAATTTGTTCGCGGCTGAGATGCGGATTGCGGTTTTCGTTGAGCAGGCAGGCCTCGGAGGTCAACAGCGTTCCCTGCCCGTTCACGTCAATCGAGCCGCCTTCCATAACGATCCCGGGATGGAAGACGGGAATGTTGAACTTCTCCCCAATCAGAGTGGGCACGCGGTCATCCAGATCAAAGGGGGGGTACTTGCCGCCCCAGGCGTTGTAGCCCCAATCCACGATCACCTGCTCACGGCGTCCATCGATCTCGCGGACAAGGAACGCGGGGCCGTGGTCGCGAATCCAGGCGTCGTTATTGGGAATGCAATGCAGGTGCACGCGGGCCTCGGGTACTCCGGCGTGCTGCAGGCGGGCGCGCACTTCCCGCTCCATTTCGGTGTCGAGCACGTTGATGTGCACTTCCTCGCCCCGCACCAGTTCCTCGACCATGCGGACGAAGATGGGAGGTATGTGGTCGAGGATGCCGGGCCAGCTTGCTTCCTTATGAGGCCAACTGAGCCAGGTGGCACGGTGGGGCTCCCACTCGGCGGGCATACGGAAACCCTGGGCAGCGGGAGGGCGGCTGAGGTCGATGGTGCTCATGGATAGTAGACAGTTTACAGGCGGCGGTGGAAGAGTTGTCAGTTGCCGGTTGTCAGTTGTCTGTAGGGAGGGGTGGTCCTTTGGGCGCCGTGGCTGGCCTTGGCGGAAGTGTTGAAGGCGGTCTCGTGGCAGACGTACATTGCTGTGGTTTGTGGGCGCGAAGTGGTTTGTGGGCGCAAAGTGGTTTGTGGGCGCAAATTTGCGCTGCTGCGCGCTAAGGACGCAGTTCCATCGGGCGGTCGAGACGGAGAGTGATGGGCTGGCCTGGCTTGAGGTCGATGTCTTTGCCGCGCGTCATAAGCACGCCCGCAGTGCCAACGCCCGCGCCGACAGCACCTCCCAGGATGGCGCCACGCGTGCCGCCGGCAATTGCGCCAATGATGGCGCCCACGCCGCCCGCTTCGCCGACATGGCGCACGTCACCGCCGGTGTTGCCCTTCTCCTTCACCGTACCCTCGTCGCCATTGGTTTGGGTGTTGTTGCTGCTACCAATGCGCGCGGTGGTGGCCACCAGGCGGTAGCTCTGCGCTCCGGGAATCTGCACGTTGTTGTAGCGCAGTGAGAGCTGCGCGGTGCCGCGGATGCGGCCGGGACGCTGCACTTGCTCGACGACGCCGCTGATCTTGCTACCGGCGGGAATCGCGTCCACTGAGCCCACCCAGACCGGGACGGTCACGGTGGCGGTGAAAGGATCACCGGCGCGAGCGGTTTTCGTGCTGATCTCATTGTCGAGCTGCGCCTGGATTTCGGTGCCCTCCTCCAGGAGTGTGCCGTTGGCATAGTTGCCGCTGGGCCGGGCCCGTTGCACCTCCGGGTTGGTTGGCAATTGATTGCTTTGGGCGGACGTGGGGTAGGTTGGACCAGGCGAGGAATTCGGAGGCCCATACGGCTGGCTGGTCTGAGCCGGCGCGGCTGCAACAGCGGCGTCGCGCAGGCCGATCTGGGAGTTGTACAGATGGCGGTTGTAGCCGTCGCTGTAGCCCAGGCGGAAGCCATTCTGGAAGCTCTGCTGGTACTGCTGGAAATTGCCCATGCTTTGGTCGTATCCAGCCGAAGCGAGCTGATATTCGCGGCTGCCGCCGTAGTTCGCGGGGCCATTGCGGTCAGCGTCGAACTGGCCGGCATTGTAGCCTTCCCGGTACCCGTTGGCGCGGGCGCGTTGCAATACCTGTGGGCTGGCCGCGGGTCCGCTCCAGGAGGGTGCTGGCTGGTTCTGCGCGGGCCCGTTTTGCGGGGGGTACTGGGTCTGTGGCTGGGGATAGCTTGGCGCGGCGCTCCCCTGCGCTGCGTTGCCCTGCGCTGTGTTGCCCTGCGCTGCGTTACCCTGCGCTGGATAGGTTGACGCTGAATAGTTCGGAGCTGGCGTGTTCTGTGGCGGGGCAGCAGAGGCTGGCGGGTAGCTCGGCTGTGCCGTGGCTCTGACCGCGTTGCGATTCAATGCCGAAGGACGATGGTTGTAAGCGTCGTTATAGCCATCTTCGAAGCCGCCGCGGAAAGCGCTCTCATATTCCGTGCGGCTGCCATGCCCGGTGTAACCGATGCTGGCGAGCTGATAGGCGCGAAATTTGTGTGGGTTGGGGCTGTAGCCGTTCCGCACATCGCTATTTCCCGCGTCGTAGCCGGAGCGGTAGCCGTTCACATAAGCAGGATCAAGCGCGGGCTGGCTTTGGGCGCCGGCTGCGGTCGGAGTGCTCAGGAATGCCGCCACCGGAAGCAGTGGAGACAGCGCCAATGCTGCCGATACCAGCAGGCCTTTTGCCGCAAATCGTTGCCGTGCCATAGAACCCCCCGAGTGGACCGGATCCACCGCCACAAACCGCTCTTTACACTTCGGACGCGCCCATGCGCCGAAGGGTTACCACACGCGGAGACAGGGCTCAGGGAAGGCGGCGGGCATGACGCTTCGCAGAACCTGGGACGCGAAAAATGCCTGACAATAGCACCATGACCGCTTCTGAGGAGCTGGCGGCGCATGGGGCAACTGCGCGGCCAGGGATGAGTTGGCAATTGGCGCGCGGACGCCACGTGGAAATCGGCGCGCGCACCTGGGTATGCGCCATTCTCAACCTTACGCCCGACTCGTTTTATGTGGACAGCCGGCTGGGCGCGTCGCTGCAGGAGTCTGAAACGGTCGCCAACGCGATCGCAGCGGCCGACACGGCGCTGCACCAGGGGGCGGAAGTGCTCGACCTCGGCGCCGAATCCACACGGCCGGGGGCGAGCCCGCTCAGTCCAGCGGAAGAGCAGCAGCGGCTGCTGCCCGCATTGCGCGCTATTCGCGAGCGTTTTCCCAAGTCAATTCTTTCCGTGGATACGCGTCATGCCGGCACTGCCGAACTGGCGCTGCGCGCGGGCGCGGATATTATTAACGACGTTACCGGCTTAAGTGAGCCGGCAATGGCGGCGCTGGTGGCGCGCACTGGCTGCGGGCTGATCGCTATGCATCACCGGGGCGACTTCGCCACCATGCATCAGCTTCCGCCGTTGGCCGACCCGGTGGCCACCGTGACGGCGGGTTTTGAAGCGATTTTCGTCCGCGCCGCGGCGGCGGGTGTACGGCCTGCGCAGATGGTGCTCGATCCCGGCTTTGGGTTTGGCAAAAACCTCAACGAAAACCTGCCGCTACTAACCGGATTCAAAAGTTGGCAGCATTTTGGACGGCCACTGCTGGCGGGCTTGTCGCGCAAGCGTTTTATCGGGCACCTGCTGGGCGACCTCCCAGCCGAAGAGCGCCTATACGGCACCGTGGCCGCTAATACGGTTTGCATCATGCATGGTGCGCGCTTGATCCGCGTGCATGACGTGGAGGCGGGCCGCGCGGCGGCGGCGGTCGCGGAAGCGGCACTGGCCAACGCGAAGGGCTAAGGCGGCACGGCCGCTTTTATTTCACCCGCTTCGGTGTCCGGCCGAAGCTCACGGATGGTGGCCGCGCTTTACTAGTCGCCAGCGGGGCGGGACCTGGTAGGCAACCCAGCACTTCGGCCTGCGATTTCGAACTCGAAAGCAGTTCGACTCGGCCCTGGCTCGTTGGGAACAGAAAACGTCCCGGGCGGGGGCGGCCCCGCATCAGACCTAGTGCCATGTTCCACGGCCCACAACTCTTCGGTTTGCTGCTTGGTACCTGTTTTGCCGCCGGCCTCAATGTGTATGCCACGGTGGCGATGCTGGACTTACTGGGCCGTTATGGGCATCTCGCTCTGCCGGGCCATCTCAGCTTCCTCACACACGGCGAGGTCATCGTTATCAGCGCGATCCTCTATGGTCTGGAGTTTGTGGCGGACAAGATTCCCGGCTTTGATCTGGTCTGGAATGGACTGCATACGTTCGTGCGGCTGCCGGTAGCGGCGCTACTGGCCTACAACGCCACCGCCCATCAGCCCCTGGAAATTCGCCTGCTCGCGGTTGGGCTGGGCTCGCTGGTCGCACTGGTGGCGCACTCCAGCAAACTGGCGCTGCGAACCACAGTCACCGCTTCGCCGGAGCCAGTCTCAAACGCGGTGTTGAGCGCCGGAGAAGATGCCACCGCTATTGGTCTGAGCTGGCTGGCCATGCACCATCCGCTGGTCACCGGAGTTGTGACACTGGGGTTAGTGACTGTCCTGGTGCTGTTGCTACGGACAATTGTGCGGGGCCTGCGCCGGGCATGGCGCAGCTTAAAAGGCCGTGGCACGCCATCACGACTCACCGCCTCTTGAAGGCTGGTGGGGCGTGGCGGAGCCGGTCTCAGCCCCAGTTGTGCCGTTGAACGGTGTGGGAGTCAATGCGGGTCTCGCCTGGATTCACCACTCCCGCGGTGAATTCGACACCGCGCTCCTCGAGAATGTTCTGCACAATGCGTGCCAGCACGCCCGCGCCACGGCCGTGGATGATACGCAAACCGCGATGCGAGCGCTGAGCGGCGCGCCCCGCCTCGCGTATCCGAACAGCAATGGGTTGCGCCTCCGGAAGTGAGCCGTGCAGATCGAGTTCAAGGAACGGCGCTGGCATAGGCGCAGACTCGGCCGTGGTTCAGTGCCGAGTATACGGCGAAGTCGCCAGAAAATCAGGTTGGGCGTCGCTCGGGATCAGCCCTTCAGCGCGACACCGGGCTCGGTGGAAGCGGGTAAGGCGGGTGCGGACGAGGCGGTGGCGGGCGGGGCAAGGCTTGCGCCCGGCAGGCGGCCTTCCAGCCGCTTGGTTTCCTGGTAGGTGTACAGGATGCGGTGAATGATGGTGATATTGCTGAGCACCGCAATCACCCACAAGACCGCCGCCATGCGATTGAAGAGGGCGCCAATGATCACCAGCACGATGCGCTCTGGGCGCTCCAAAAAGCCGACCTTGCAGATAGGGATAATGTTTTCCGCGCGAGCGCGCGCATAGCTCACCAGCACCGATCCGGTCATCACCACGCCGACCAACACCACATAGAAAAAGCGGTTGATGCGGGCGTAGTAGACCAGCAGCCCGAAGAACAGCGCGAGGTCGGAGTAGCGATCGATGACGGAATCGAAAAAGCCGCCGAAGGCGCTGACTGTATTGGTTTCACGGGCGACGCGGCCATCGACCATGTCGAAGACGCCGGCGCCGACGATGACCCAGCCAGCGGCAAAGAAATGTCCATAGCCGAACAGGGTGGCCGCAACCAGATTGATGAGCAGCCCTATGAAGGTGAGCACATTGGGGTGAATGCGCGCCAACGCCAGCGAGCGGACAATCCGGTCCAGCAGCAGCTTGCACGCGCGTCCAATGCCTTCAGTGAGCGTCATGGGTAATGCGGGCCGAAGCCCAGAAGCGCTTTCATGAATCCCGCGGCGATGAAGTCCGCGCGGCCGCCGAGGCGGCTAATTCATGATACGACGTCTAAGCGGACGGACTCCCTCCATTGGCCTCATCCTGATCGTGAATGGTGAGCAGGTTACGCACCTCGAACTCTTTGGCGCCGCCGGGGGTTTGGATGCGCACCGTATCGCCAACCTGTTTGCCCATCAGGCCCCGGCCAATAGGCGAAGAGGTGGAAATCAGCCCACGCGCCACGTCAGTCTCTTCACTGGTCACCAGGCGGTACTCAATCTCCTGATCTTTTTCCAGATCGAGCAAGCGGACGATCGAGCCATAACTCACTCGGTCAGAGGGGATGTTGTTGAGGTTGACCAGGCTGAGATCGGCCAGACGCTTCTTGAGCTGGGCCAGACGGGCGCCGACAAACTCCTGGCGCTGCTTGGCCATGTGATATTCGGCATTTTCGCTGAGGTCGCCCAGCGCCACCGCGCGCTTCAACTCCGCCGGCAGCTCCACGTTGAGCTCATGCTCGAGCTGCTGGATCTCTTTTTCCAATTTGTCTTTAATGTTCAAAGGCATAACAACCCAGCCTTGTGCGGCAAATGGAAACGGTCTCACTCGACCGGCGCACCAAAATGCCGACGCGTATTTCCAAACCTGAACTGTGCAGCTTTTCCCGGCCAGATGGTTGCCACCAGGCCTGGTCTCACTGTGCGGGCGATGTGCAAACCGGCAGGCCTGCAGCTTTTTCTTCTAAGAAAAAGCTGCGACTCAGCGGTGGCAAAGTACGTAGTGCCCGTCGTGAGATTGGCCCAAGTGTGGCAGCAGTCACAACCCAAAAGCAATGCGGCCCGCCAAGTAGGTAGCGCTGGCGGGCTAAAACACCATTATACGAGTCTGGACGGGCGAGTTCCAAGGAATTCCTCCACCGGGCAGCGGCAGGGCCGCAGTGGCTGGCGCCTTTCGGCTCGGCCTTAGCTGGTCACGGCAATTGCGGCCGCGGGAGGCGAAAAAGCACCTTTGGGACCCCGGGCCAAGTAAAGACGGCGGGGGCGTGGAGGCGGGTTTTTTCCTTGAATTCGAATTGCTCACCCTGCGATAATTAAAGCAACTTTAAGCGCTCTGGGGTCTTCCTATGCACACAGCGTTGTTCCGGGTGGGAGACAAGGTCATTTATCCCAACCATGGCGTGGGAGTTGTTGAGCAGATCGCCAGCCGCAGCATCAACGGCAGCGCCCAGCAGTTCTACCTGTTAAAGATTGAAGCCAGCAACCTGCGTGTCATGATTCCCTTTGACAACGTGGGCACGGTAGGGGTGCGCCCGGTGGGCAAGCACCAGGAGCTGCAGCAAACGCTGGAATACCTGCGCAAAGGGGAGTGCCATCCCTCCCCGGACTGGAAGATCCGCTACAAGGAAAACTCGGAGAAGATGCGCACCGGCTCGCTGCCGGAGGTGGCGCAAGTGCTGAAATGCCTGCTTTCGGTGTGCAAAGACAAGCCGCTTTCGTTCCGCGAGAAGAAGATGCTGGACCGGGCGGGAACGCTGCTTTGCAGCGAACTGGCCAGCGCGGACAACCTGTGCGCTGGCGAGGCGCTGGAGCTGGTGCAGAAGGCATTGTCAGCGGCCGGGCTGGTGCTTCCCGAACCGGACCAAACGGACGCCTAGCGGCGGTTTCCAGCTACAGCCCACCGCCGTTGACGGTTCGAAGCAGCGCGTTGCGGGCCCTTTGAGCGGGGCTCTGGCGACGTCGCCGCCCTAGCGCTTGGCCAGTTGCGTTTCCACCTTGTGCAGTTGTTTCCCCACCCGCTTGACCGCCTTTTTGTCATAGTCGGCTACCGCGGCGGTCTTCCACTCGTTCAGCGCGCGCGTCCATTGCACCTGTGCCTGGCGTAATTGACCGGACTGAAAGTAGGCGTCGCCGAGGTGCTCGAGGATGACGGGGTCGTGGCTGCGCAGGGCGGCGGCTCGTTCCAGTTGGGGGACGGCGTTTTTGAGGTCCTTCAGCTTGAGTTCAATCCAGCCCAGGGTATCCAGGTAGGCGCCGTTGGTGGGTTCCAGGCTAACGGCGGCGTGCGCGTCGCGCAGCGCCTCCGGCAGGCGAGTGTTTCTCTCCGCCAGGATGTAGGCCAGGTAGTTCAGCGCCGTGCCCTCGTGGGGGCTGAGGCGCAGAGCCTGCTGGAAGTCCTGCTCCGCCGGTCCGTAATGTTTTTGCTGTTCAGCGACTTCGCCCAGCATGAACCAGGCGTCTACCTTGTCTTCGGTCACCTGGGCGGCCGCCAACGCCTGTTGCGCGGCTCGGGTGGCGGCTTTCCACTGGCGGCCCCGTTCGTAGATCTGCGCCCGCAGCAAGGCCAGACGTTGTGGTGCGGCTTTGGACTGCATCAGCGCGGCCTGCTGCAACGCCTGTTGCCATTGGCCGTTGTCGGCCAGGGCCAAGGCGTAACTGGTGCGCAGCGAAAGCGACTGCGGAGCCAACTTGACCCCCTCCGCGGCAGCCTGCAGCGCCTGAGGCATCTGGTGCTGCGCGCGATACAGGTCGACTTGCTCGCCAATGGCGCGCTCGGCGTTGTCGCGTCCCAGTTGACGCAACTGCGCGAAGCTCTTCTGCGCGCCAGTGACATCGCCGGACTGCGCCTGAACGCGTCCTAGCTTTTCGAGAAAAACGCCCAGGTTGGAAGCCTCGGCCAGACTATAGCGGCCGTCGGCGCGGGTATTCGCCTGAATCAGCTTTCCCAGCAGCGCTTCAGCCCGTGCCGTGTCGCCCTGGCTGGCGGCCAAGCTGGCCACTTCATAGGCCACTTCCGGGTCATCGGGTGCGAGTTGTTGCGCCCTGGCGAGCGACTTGCCGGCGCCCGGGAAATCGCCCAAGGCCTTCTGGACGCGCGCCAGTTGCACGAAGCTTTCGGCGTCCTGCGTGTCGGTGGCGGTCAGCTTCTGGTAGGTATTGCGCGCGCCATCCAAATCGCCGACCTGAAGCTGCGTCCGCGCCAAGCCGCGCAACAAATCAACATCGCCGGGCTGCAGCGTGAGGCCCTGCTGGTAGGACTGCAAGGCGCGTGTCCAGAGGTGCTGCCTGGCGTAGACCTGTCCGAGAGCGGTATAGAGTCCCGGAGTCTTGTCGCTCATACTGAGCTGCTTGAGCAACGCCTGCGCCCGGCTGGAATGGCCGAGTTCCGTCTCCACATATACCAGGTTACGGATGGTGCTGGCGTTTCCGGGGCTGAGTTGCAGGGCGCGCTCAAAGGCCTGCTCAGCGCGGGGCAGGTCGTGGTTGGCGCGATAGAGCTTGCCAAGCGTGCTGTAGTTGTCGCTCTCCAGGGGGCGCAAACGGGTCAGGGACTGGTACTCGTCGATGGCCAGTTTTCCCAAGCGGCTGGGCGCTGACTTGGAAGCGCTGTCGCCTCCCCCAAGCATGTAGGCGTAAACCTCTCCCAGGAAGCGGTGCACGGCCACATCGCCGGGATGTTCCTGTTCGACACTGCGGGCTAGACGCAACGCGTCGCCGGTACGGCCGCTGCGGAAGAGCAACTCCGCCATCTGCTCGGGAATGTAGCCCGACTTTGGATCGGAATGAAGCGCGAGGTGGTACTCGTGCAATGCGCGCGCAACCTCCGGACCTCCGCCAGCCAGTTCGGCCCGCTCTTCGGCCTGGCGCGCCAGCATGAAGTGGTAGTAGGCGGCACCCGGGTCGGGTTTTTGTGCAGGGCTGCCGGGCTGAATCGGAGCACTTGCAGCAGCTTTGCTTGCAGCAGCTTTGATAGACGGCGCCACGATGGACGGCGCCACTGCGGGGCGCGAGGCGGGCGCTGCGGAAGAAAGAGGCGTTCCCTGCCCCCATGCCGTCAGGCAGCTCACTAACACGGCGCCTGTGCCAACAACAATTCGCTTCATAGAAATCCGCGGAGGCGGCTTGAGGGCCAGTATCCGTCCTTCAAATCGGAAAATGTCCGCCAGGGGCATTCACCGCATATATAACGTTAGACGCAACTTTGGGGCGCTCAGCTTCGAATTTCACCAATTTTACACGGTGATCTACGGGGTAAACAGTGGCGGGTGTGGAGATTGGAGGCAGGCAGAGCCCGAGCGGTGCACAGTGCACAGTTCACTGTGCACTGTGCGCACTGTGGGGCGCAATAACGGACTGCGGCACGCATGAACCGGGCGAAGCCGTCTGCTCCGGGAAACCGCGAGCGCTGGCGACGCCGAAGGCGGCGTGAAGCAAGACGCCGAAGGCGGCGTGGGCGCCCTGGGCTGCACCAAAGCAGGGCGGCGCCGGGACTGTTAACATTTACAGAGTTGCTTCCCATGGCTCCCGCGACACCTTTATCCGGCACCCATCTATCCGGCACCCATCCCGCCCAGAACCGGCCAGCCATTCTGGACGAGATCTTTGCCGCGCGCAAGCTGCGCGTAGCTGCCGCCGAGCGGGAAGTCTCGCTGGATCACCTACGGAAAAAAGCGGAACGGCTGGCGGCGGGGCGTCGCGACTTCGCGGCCGCGCTGCGAAAAGGCGGCCGGCACGAGCCCGGCTCGGCGGCGCTGCCAGCGGTGATTGCGGAGTTGAAGAAGGCCTCCCCGTCCAAGGGCGTTTTGCGCCAGGATTTCGACGTTGCCGCCCTGGCGCGCAGCTATGCCGCCCATGGCGCCGCCGCCCTGTCGGTGTTGACCGAGCCGGATTTCTTCCTGGGCGATCTCGCCTATTTGCAGCGCGTGCGGGAAGCCTGTCCGCTGCCGCTGCTCCGCAAAGACTTCCTGTTTTGTGAGTACCAGGTCTGGGAAGCCGCCGCCGCCGGTGCGGACGCGATTCTGCTGATCATGGCCATGCTGGAAGACGAGCTGGCCGGCAGCTTGCTTTCGATCGCGGAGCAGGCCGGCCTGGCGGTGCTCACCGAAGTCCACGATGAAGCAGAGCTGGAGCGGGCGCTGCGGCTGCCGGCCCGGATCATTGGCGTCAACCAGCGCGACCTGCGGACCTTCGCGGTTGATACCGAACGCAGTGCACGGCTGGCCGCGCGCATTCCCGCCGATCGCCTGCGGGTGGCGGAGAGCGGGCTGCAGGACGCCCAAGGCATTTGTGCGGCCCAGGCCGCCGGGTTTGACGCGGTGCTGATTGGCGAGCACTTTATGCGCGCCGCCGACCCGGCGTTGGCTTTGGAGCAGCTTCTCGAAGAGAGCCGGCGTGCAGCCTCCCTAGACAGGGCGGCCAGCGTCAAGAGGGGAAGCGATCAACCAGCTGACCGTCCACCGGTTTCAAAGGAGCGGCTATGAACGACGCCGCCAATGGCAACCGCTCGGTGGAGCAGGGTTTGCCGCCGGCCTCTGGGCGGGCGCGCGATCTCGTTAAAATCTGCGGCATTACCAGCCCGGAGGATGCGCGGGCGGCCACCGAAGCGGGAGCGGATTTTATCGGCCTGGTGTTTGCCGAGTCGCGGCGGCGTATTGAGTTGGCTGTGGCGGAGCAGATCATCGGCGGCTTGCCGGCCAGCGTGGGCCGCGTGGGACTGTTCGTGAACGCGCCGCAGCAGAGCATTCTGGAAATTGCGGAGCAGCTTGAGTTGCACATCGCCCAGTTGCATGGCGAAGAGCGGCCGCAAGATTACCGTCAAGTGCTGCAACGGATGCCGGTCTGGAAGAGCGTTCCCATGAGGTCGTCCAACGCGGGCGCGCTGGTTTCCGCGTGGGAAAACACGGCGGCGGCGCTGCTGTTTGATTCGGGAAGCGCGCAGGGGATTCGCGGCGGCAGCGGAGAAGAATTCGACTGGCGCCGGATACCGCGGGTCCAATGTCCATTGGTGTTGGCCGGTGGGTTGCGGCCGGAGAATGTTGCCGAGGCAATCGCTTCGGTGCGGCCCTGGGCGGTGGATGTCTCCACCGGCGTGGAAAGCGCTCCTGGTGTGAAGGACGCGAGCCGCGTGCGCGCCTTTGTGGAGGCGGCCCGCGAGGCATTCGTTGCCGTAGCTGTCTCCTGAGGAGTCTCTCGCTGGGCATGGCCGGGGAGCATGATTGGAGTGCGGAAGTTGAGGTAATGACGTGAGTACAGAGCAAACTGTCATCGGCAAGAGCGTGGAAGGGCGATTCGGCCCCTACGGCGGGCGCTACGTCCCCGAGACGCTGGTCTATCCGCACGAGGAACTGGCGGCGGCCTACGAGAAGGCCAGAAACGACGCCGCCTTTCAACACGAGTTCGATCAACTGCTGCGCGACTACGCGGGGCGGCCCACGCGCCTGTATTTCGCCCGCCGGCTGACAGAAAAGCTGGGTGGCGCGCGTGTCTACCTTAAGCGGGAAGACCTGCTGCACACCGGCGCGCACAAAATCAACAACTGCCTGGGCCAGATCCTGCTCGCCAAGCGGCTGGGCAAGAAGCGCATCATCGCCGAAACCGGCGCGGGCCAGCACGGCGTAGCCACCGCCACGGTGGCGGCGCTGTTTGGCTTTGAGTGCGTGGTCTACATGGGAGCGGAAGACGTGGAGCGGCAGTCGCTCAACGTGGCGCGCATGCGGCTGCTGGGCGCGGAGGTCTGCAGCGTCTCCGGCGGCACGCGTACCTTGAAAGACGCCATCAATGAAGCCATGCGTGACTGGGTGACCAATTGCGCCGACACCTACTACCTGCTGGGGTCGGTGCTGGGGGCGCATCCTTATCCCACCATGGTGCGCGATTTTCACGCCTGCATTGGGCGCGAGGCGCGGCGGCAATTCATGGAAGCGGAGAACGGGGGCTTGCCCCTGGCGCTGTTTGCCTGCGTGGGCGGCGGCTCCAACGCGATTGGACTCTTCCACGAATTCCTCAACGACAAAGAGGTGGCGCTGATCGGAGCGGAGGCCGGCGGCCGCGGCACGGGGCTGGGGGAACACGCGGCCCGTTTCCGCGGCGGCAGCCAGGGTGTGCTGCAGGGGACGTTTTCCTACATCCTGCAGGACGAGCACGGGCAGATCTGCCCCACCCACTCGGTATCCGCCGGTCTGGATTACCCGTCAATTGGCCCCGAACACGCCTTTCTCCATGACCTGGGGCGCGCCGAATACGTGGCCGTCTCCGACCAGGAGGCGCTGGAAGCCTGCCAACTGCTGGCCCGTACCGAGGGCATTATTTCCGCGCTGGAATCGTCGCACGCGGTGGCCGAAGCCTGCCGGCGCGTGCCGGGCATGCCACGCGATCGCGCCGTGATTGTGAACCTCTCCGGACGCGGCGATAAAGACATGGGTATTTTGCAAAGAGAGCTTCAGCTATGAGTTCCGTAAGCGGCACGAGTTCCAAATCCAGCGGCGTGGAGCGTTTGGGGGCGATTTTCCGCTCCTGCCGCGAGGCCAAGCGCTGTGCGCTGATTCCCTTCATCACCGCCGGCGACCCGTCGCTGGAGGCGAGCCTGCGCATTGCCCAGGCGCTGGAGAAGGCGGGCGCGGATATTCTGGAGCTGGGCATTCCGTTCAGCGATCCCGTCGCCGACGGGCCGGTGATCCAGCGCGCCAGCGAGCGCGCCCTGCGCCAGGGCGTGAGCTTGCCGGATGTGCTGCGCCTGGCTACCGAAATTCGCAAGACCACGCGGCTGGGCATCGTACTGTTCGGCTACTACAACCCCATCCTGCGCTATGGACTGGAAAAGTTCGCGCACGATGCCGCCGAAGCCGGCGCCGATGGGGTGCTGGTCACCGACCTGATTCCCGAAGAAGCCGGCGAGTACCGTAACGTCCTGCGGGGAGCTGGCTTGGCCACGGTCTTTCTTGCAGCCCCCACGTCACCGGACGTACGCCTCAAGGCCATCGCGGAATCGAGCAGCGGCTTTATCTACACCGTGTCGCGTACCGGCGTGACCGGCTCGCGTGAGCGCGTGCCGGTGGGCGCCCGCGAGTTGGTGGGCCGTGTCCGCCAATTCACAAAGCTGCCCATTGCGCTGGGGTTTGGTATTTCCAACGCGGCGCATGTGAACGAGGTGGCGGAATTCGCTGACGGAGCGGTGGTGGGCACCGCACTGGTCAACGCCATCGATCAGGCGGCGCGCGAGGGAGAAGACAGCGCCGTGCGCGCCGCTGGGGAGTTTGTAGCGGCGCTGCGCGCGGAGGAGTAACGAGCGGCGCGCATACCGCCCAACGCGCGCAGCCACGACCGCACACGGCGCGTGTGGCAACGTCGATGCTTCAAGCGGCGCGCCTGATACTCCAAGCGGCGCGCCTAAGATTTCAACCGGCAGCCGGCGCTGCCTAGGATTCCAACCGGCGCTGCCAGGCGGGCAGGAAGCGGGCCAGCCGCTGGTCCTTCTGTCCGAGCTGTTCGTAGTACTCCGCCTGCGCCTGCCGCAGCCGCGCGATCAGGGGCTCCGCCTCCAGGCTGTTGGTGGCGGCCAGGGTGGCCTGCCCGAAATCGCCGTCGTCGGCCACCAGCGGATACGATCCCATCTGGCGCAGGGTGCGCTGCAGCAGTTTGATGGACGGCTGGTGGCCGGCATGCGCGGAAAACAGGAAGATGCGGTTGGCCACCTCCTGGCTGTCGATCAGGTCGAAGAGCTTATGCCAGTAGGCGGTGCGGTAGAAGGATTCACTCTTGTCGCGCAGCGATTTGGCGTCGCGCACCACGATGTCGCCGGCGGCAGCGAGTTCGACCCGTCCCAGGCGCCAGTCCTCCAGGTTGAGCCCGTAGGTGGGGTTTTGCGGGTCGGTGACGTGCTCCTGTTTCCACAGCAGCGGAATTGCCTCTTCGAAGGTGGCCATAACCAATTGTACAAAGGGCGCGGGGGCGATGACGGCACTGGCTGCGGATATGACGCCGGCAGCGCCTCCTGCCTCTGCGACGGACACGACCGGCGCGTGGAGGCGGCCTTCGGGCGCCAGCCAGGAGCGCCACTTCTTTTACCTGGGCGGTTCTGACAAGTTGATTTACGAAATGACCAACTCCACCCCGCCGAACGACTCCATCTACCCCGGTGACGAGCTCATTGCCGAAATCCAGGGTGTCTTTAAGGGGCCGGGATCGGCAGCGTTATCGACCCGGGTTAGGGCGCTGCACCTGGAAGCGTGGCGGATCGGAGTTGGAATAGGGGCTGGATTGTGGTCCCGATCAGCAACCGGAACGGCAACTAAAGCGACAAGCTTTCTGCACTCAGAACGGGACCACAGAGACGCCGGGAACGGCCTGGAAGTGGCGCACATTGCCGCTGGCGACGCGATAGCCAAGTTCCAGCGCCGTGACCCCGATCAGCAGGTCTGAGAGTGGCAGAGTGACGCCCCTGGCCGTGCTCTCACCGTCGATCTGTCCAGCCCGGAGAGCGACCGAAGCTGACACCGGATGAACAGGGATTGCCTCCATCAGCTCATGGATAAACTGCTGACGGAAAGCCTTGCGTTGTGGCGTGTTGGCGCGGGCTGCTCCGTGGGCCAGCTCGAGCACCGTCACGACCGACAAGGCCACGTCCTCGCCGGCGGCGCGCACCGCGATCTCGGCAAGGGCCTGGCGTGCGTTCTTGCCCCTGCGCTCGGCTGCGATTAAAACGCTGGAATCGAGAATCAGTCCCATGCGGGAGGATTCAGCGGCTCCCGGTGCGCGGCCACTGCCTCTTGAACGTCACGGGCGAAGTCCTCGTCGATAGTTGCCGTGGAGTCTTCGGGCAAAAGCGCGATGCACTCCTCGATGGAGCGCCGGGGCGGCGCTGGCGTGCGCAGGACGGCAACCGGCGCAGCATCGGACTCGATGACGATCTCCGCCCCGGCGCGCACACGGGCCAGCAGACCGGCGAAGTCCCGAGCGGCGTCAGCTTCCGAGACGTGGATCACTGCCATATTCACGATAATACCTCGATTCATTAAGTCATCGAAGACCTGTCGCTGCGGACCCAATCAGAACGAGCCAGGGCCGAGGCAGAAGAGTGGGGGCGCGGCTCAGTCCACGCCTACGGATCGAAGCGAAGCGTGCGGGAGAGGCGTTGGGCGCGAGGGGTGGAGCGGTGAGCGGCGTTTCTATTTCTGCCCTTAGTCGTCCAACGGAACGGCCTTCAGCAGATTAAGCAATTCCGGAGCATCCATGGTCGCCGTATCCCAGAGCACGTCGAGCTTTATATCGAAGTAGGCGTGAACCAAACGGTTCCGCATGCCCACGATCTTAGCCCACGGGACCTAGGGGTACTATTGGCGAGTTGATTCTGAAATCTTCGACGCCGCCTCACCCACAATTTCCACAGCCCGGACCAGTGCCAATTGCATCATCCGGTTCGAATCCAGCTCCGCTCTTTGGCGGCCGGCCTGTGAGGCTTGAGCAGTCGTGCAGAGCTTCGACCATGTGCTTCAGCCGGGCGGCATCGGGAGCTACCAGGCGATCCGGGCGAGCTTGCATGCCTCCTCCAGGCTTCCAGCGTCGTTCCGTCCACCCCTACCGTCCTGCCCTTGAGCAGATCGCCTTCCGCCAGCCGTTCGAGAATCCAAGCGAAGATCGCCCGGTGGGTCTCTAGATCAATCAACCGCCGCGTTCGCGAGATGGTCGAGTG
>DAIDIE010000011.1 GCA_027459505.1 Acidobacteriota bacterium | reverse complement strand
GACCGTTTTCAGCAAGTCGACTCCAGTGATTCCCGGGAAAAAGGCGGCACCGGACTGGGCCTGCCCATTTGCCGGAGCATTGTCGAGCTGCACGGCGGCCGCCTCTGGGTGGAAAGCGAACTGGGGCGCGGAAGCACCTTTGTCGTCCGTCTTCCGGAAGCCGGCACGATTGAAGACACGCAATTGGCAAATGCAGTCAACCAATCCCGTTAAGCGCTTGGTCAATAACATCGCGTTACAGCGCACATGGCCTTGAAGAAGATGCTGCCCGCGCGTGGCGCTTGTTGGCCCTACAGCGTTCTCGCCAAGCGTTCGGCCCCGCCGCACTAACCTGGGCAAACCATTGCGCCGATGAGTTTGACATGACGGCATGGACCCGAATCGCAAGCATGCTGCTCATCCTGGGCGGCGGTCAAGGCGTTCATGCCAGCCTTTCTGCTCGTCCTCCCTTGCCTGGAACTGAGACCCATCAGGCCGCTGCCCTTGCACCGTTGGTTCCAATTGGCCGCCTCCACCAAATGACGCAGGCAGAAGCCGCCCGTCACATTCCGCTGCGCATTCGCGGCGTTGTGACCTACGCCACTTCCATACGCAACGACAACGGCACATTCGTCATGCTTTTCGTTCAGGACAAGAGCGCGGGTGTGTACGTCGGGACGGCTCACGCTGTGCACTTCAGCATGGGGGATTTTATTGAAGTTGATGGTTACAGTAACCCCGGAGGCTTTGCGCCCATCATCATGGCCCAGCGCCTGATTCGCCTCGGCCACGGGAAACTGCCGCGAGCGCTGCCGGTCACGGAAGGCATGTTGCTGGGTGGCGCGCTGGACTCGCGCTTCGTGCAAGTGCATGGCATTATTCGCGCCATCCAAGGAACGCTGGCCAGCAAGGGCGATGCGACCAGGGAAACCATCTACTCGATGGTTTCCGACGGCGTTCCCATCATGCTGCATCTGCATCGCCAGGCCGGAGTTTTTCCCCAACTGCTGGACGCCGAAGTCACCGTGCGGGGCGTGGCCGGTTCCATGTTTACGCGCCAGCGCCATTGGCATGGCTCAACGCTGTTTGTCGACAGCCCGCAACTGATCACCATTGATCATCCGGGCATTGCACATCCGTTTCAGCAGCCGGTGCGCACCATTGCCGACCTGATGCGGTACCACCCGGAGGGGCCGCCGCGGCATTTGGTCCATGTGCGCGGCAACATCACCTTGGCCCAACCCGGCGGCCGATTGTACATGCAGGATCCCAGTGGCGGCATCATTCTGCGCAACTACAGTGGCCCTCGGCTTCAGGTCGGACAGGGCGTAGATGTCGTGGGGTATATCGAACTTGGTGATTATTCCCCCACCCTCGCGGATGTGCGGGTCCGTTTCCGCGCCGCAACACAACCGGTGCGTTCGCGGATGATAGGTCTGCAACAAATCAGCGATGGACAATGCGACGCCTCGCTGGTCACCCTGCGCGGACACTTAGTGGGCGAGGGAGCCGACAAGGGCGCACTTTGGCTCGATATTTCCAAAAGCGGCACTGTGATACGGGCGCAATTGCTGAACGCTCACAAAGCGGATATACGCCAGTTTGACTCCGGCGCCGTCGTTTCGGTCACCGGCGTCTTCCACATGGCCTTCAATCGCCAAAACGACGTCAGCGGCATGTACATCCTCTTGCGCACGCCGGGCGATATCACCCTGATCCAGCACAGCGCGCTCTACCGCTTGCGTCAGGCCCTTTTCACCCTCGTTTGGCTGCTGCTGGCCGGCCTGCTCATCGCGGTGCTGCCGCTGCGCCGCAAACTTCGTCAGCAACGCCGCGCCTTGCGTGAACTACAAAAGCAACAGACCTTGGTTCTGGACTCCACAGATGATGCACTCATCGGCGTAGACAGGGCGGGACGTGTGACCTTCGCCAACCCGGCGGCCAGCCGCCTGCTGCAACATCACGCCCAGGATCTCTCGTCCTCCTCGTTGCAGCAACTGCTGGCTCCTATCGATGAGATTGGCCGGCCTTACGCCGAGGGCGCCTGGCCGGTGCAATGCACGTTGCTCTTCGGTGATTCCCGGCAAGTCAACTACGAGTTGGTGCGGCGCGGCGATGGGACGCGCTTTGCGGCCGAGTACACCAGCACTCCCCTGCGCGATGACGATGGGCGCCTGGTGGGCGCCCTGGTGAGCTTGCGAGACGTAAGCAAGCGTTACGAAGTGGATCGCATCAAGGCGGAATTTGTCTCCATGGTCAGCCATGAGTTGCGCACGCCTTTAACCTCGATTCGCGGTTCGCTTGGCTTGCTGGCCAGCGGGCGGCTGGGAACGCTGCCCGGCCAGGGCCAGCGCATGATCGAAATTGCCTCCGGCAATACCGAGCGGCTCATGTGCCTGGTGAACGACATCCTCGATTTTGAGCGGCTCCAATCCGGAAAGGTGCGCATGAACCCTCAGCCCTGTGACTCCACGCGGATCGTGCGCACCGCCTTGGAGAGCATGAGCGGCATGGCGCTGCAGGCCGGGGTGCAGATCCAGTCGGAGGCGGAAGATTTCACCGTCACAGCCGACCCCAACCGCCTGCTTCAGGTACTGTCCAATCTGATCAACAACGCCATCAAGTTTTCTCCCA
>DAIDIE010000002.1 GCA_027459505.1 Acidobacteriota bacterium | reverse complement strand
GAGGCACGGCCTCGTCTCCTTCAGGCCGCCCGCTCCCGTTGGTCGCTGGCACGTTCTCCAGTGAGAACGTGAAGCCGCCGATGCCGGGCTCCTCTCCCCCGCGAGGGAGCCGCCCTTCGGAATTTCGCGGCCCTCCACCTGCGATCTCCTCCCGCAGGGAGGACTCGGTGGCTTGCTCCTCTGGGTTCCGGCAGCTCTGGCTCGGCTTTGGGGGCTTGCTCTTTCGAACTCACTTCGGAAACATTATCGGCTTGCCCGGGATTTGCTCATCTAGCCAGGCCTACGCCGCCACCACGGCGGGGGGCGCTGGCCTGGCCAGGCTGTTGAGCGCCCGATGGAAGCCTTCCAACGTTCCTACATCGAGGTAGTCCGTTCCTGTGCAGTCGGCGGTGATCACATGGCCCCCAGCCAGCCAGACGTTGAAGAGATGCCCCAGGAATTCGTCGCGGCAGTCCCGCTCCCGCCACAACTGGTGAAGGGCAAACAGTTCGCTGCCGGGCATGGTGATGGCGCCCCAAACCCGCCGGTCCAGCGCCCCGGCTTGCTTCACCTGGACCTCTTCAACGGTGCCCTGGCCATTCCAAAGCACCGCGTCAAAGTGTTGCGGCTGTTCTACCGGGAAGGTGATGAGGTGGACGGTCTCCCGCGGCACAAGACAGTAGGCGTTTTGCGGAAACCAGATCGTGTCCGGAAGCCCAATCAGGATCTGCTCGTCAGCCCTGGCGTGCGCAATCGCCTGGAAGACGGCGTCGCACAGTCCGCGTGGCTTGCTTTGGAGAACGTAAAAGATGCGGTCGGAGTAGGGCGAGTCGGCATAGTAGCGGAGAATGTCGGTCTTTTCGCGGCCAATGACAAAACAAATGCGATCCACGCCCGCTTTCAGCATGCGCTCGACCAGATACTCTGACACCGCCTTGGGCTTTGGCACACCCCCGGCGGAAACAACCGTTCCGACAGGCAACAATTCTTTGGAACAGCCCAGTGGCTGTATCCGGCTTCCACATCCGGCGGCAGGCACAATTCCCAGCATTGTAAGGACAGAGGTTTCAGAGCTGACTGCAGGTTGTACCGGAGGACGGTTTTTGCCCAGCTACCCCATTGACGCGCTACAGACGCAACATCTGGTGTGTGGTAATAGCTTGATCTGGAGTTCCATGGCGGGGCGCGCGCTGCGCCACGCCATCTACCGGGGCGGCAAAGGTCCTGCTGGACGGATAGAACAACGTTTACGGCTTGGTCAGTTCCTGCGCCGAAACGGATGAGACGCTTCTGAAGCGCCGGCGCGCAAGGCGGAGCCGCAGTAACACGAGCAGCGGCTCACGGTATTCCGCGCCTGCGGCAGCTTCCACTATGCGCAGCAACAACTCGGGATGATCAATCAGGTAATCCGGCTCTCTCAGCGGAGGATCGAGCCGGCAGCGTCCGTCGCGATACCAAACCAATTGCGCCATCGGCGCGGGCTGCCAATCCCAAACTGCGGACAGTAAACGGCAGCAACTAATCACGATCGATCCACTACAGGCTAACTGCAGATAGGCTGGCGGAATCATCTGGTATAGGAACGGCAGCGAGGCATTGATGAGTGTTGCCGTTCCGAGCCAGCGAAAGGCCATTCCCGATAATGGGTGTACCCGCAAGCGCGCATCCCAGCCCATCCAGAGCACATTGAAAATCGCCAGCAGCAAGTAGTGCGCCATTACCGGCGCAAAAAACAACTCCCATCGCCCGGGCGCTAGCGCCGCAATGGTGGACAACAGCAAAAGCGCCGCACCCCAGACCAGACGAACCGCGGCGGAGGCGAGCGCCCGGCCCAGACCACGCCGCAGCAACAAATAGAGCAGGCCTATCTCGACGCTGGCTGTCGCCAGATTAACGAAAAGTACGATTTGCGGGACTGCGCCCATGGTTAGCTAATTGATAGCGCAGGAAAGGGGGTGAGTCAACATGGTCGAGTTCTGGCCTCCCTTCCCTGGGTAAACCCAACGATGAACTGTAACCAGCGCCGCTCCGGCGGAAAACTTACCTGCGTAACAAAGACGCTGGGTGCCGGAGCGGCGTTTCCAATAAACACTCCTGGTTCAAGGCATGCCGGAAAGCGGGAGTCCCCCAAAAAAGACCCCACCCATTTGGGGGGAGTAGCATTCAACCTGCCAAGTACCAATCGGCAAGCAAAAAAGAGCGCCGGATGCACAAATGGCTTCCGGCGCTCTTACTTACTGAAGCACGATTCAGCGTGTTGCGGACTGGCTGCTTTGATTGCGCCGCGTGGTGACCGCGCCGTCGGCGGCGGAGCTTACCAGCGCAGCGTATTTGGCGAACACACCGCTGGTATAAAGCGGCGCGGGAGCTTTCCACTGCGCCAGGCGCTCCTGAATTTGCGCCGGGGTAAGCTGCACTTCAAGCACGCGCTTTTCGGCGTCGACGCGCACGATATCTCCATCCCGTAAAGCGGCGATGGGCCCGCGATGAGCGGCTTCGGGCGCAACATGGCCCACCATCAAGCCGCGGGTAGCGCCGCTGAAGCGGCCATCGGTGAGCAGAGCCACCGACTCTCCCAGCCCTTCCCCAACGATGGCCGCGGTTACCGCCAGCATCTCGCGCATGCCGGGGCCGCCCTTGGGGCCTTCGTTGCGGATGACGACGACATCTCCAGCTTTGATCTGCTTGCCCGTAACGGCGGCCATAGCCGCCTCTTCGGACTCAAAGACGCGAGCCGGACCTTCGTGGAACTGGCGTTCATGTCCGCTCAGCTTCACCACGCAGCCCTCGGGAGCGAGATTACCGTGCAGGACGACGATGCCCCCGGTCTTCTTGATCGGGTCGCTGAGCGGACGGAACACTTCCTGGCCGGGAGTTTCCTTGGCTTGCGCCGCCTCTTCGGCAATCGTCTTGCCGGTGACGGTCACGCAGGAGCCGTCAACGAAGTTGCCTTCCACCAGGCGTTTGGCCAGCACCGGAATGCCGCCAGCGTGATGCACGTCCACTGCCACGAAACGGCCGGCTGGCTTGAGGTCGGCAAGCAGCGGAGTTCGCAGGCTGACGGTTTCAAAGTCGTCAATGTTGAGATCAATCCCAGCCTCGCGGGCTAACGCCAGAAGGTGCAGCACCGAATTGGTGGATCCGCCACTGGCGGTGACCGCGGCAATGGCGTTTTCAAACGCTGGCCGGGTGAGAATATCGAGCGGCCGGATATTCTTGCGCAGCAGGTTCATGACAACCTCCCCGCAGCGGCGCGCGATGTTGTCTTTGGCAGGGTCAGTGGCGGGAACACTGTTGAAGCCCATGGGCGAGAGGCCAATCAACTCCAGCGCGGTGGACATGGTGTTGGCGGTGTACTGGCCGCCGCAGGCGCCCGCGCCGGGGCAGGCGACATCCTCCAGGCTCTTTAAATCAGCGTCGCTCATTAATCCGGCGGCATTGGCGCCAACCGCCTCAAAAACGTCCTGAATAGTGACGTCCTTGCCGCGGAACCTGCCGGGGGCGATCGAGCCTCCATACAGCACCAGCCCGGGAATGTTCACACGGGCCAGCGCCATGGCGGCGCCGGGAATGGTCTTGTCGCACCCGACAATGGCGATCACGGCGTCAAAAAGCTGGCCGCGGCAGACCAGTTCGATGGAATCGGCAATCACCTCGCGGCTTACCAGGGAGGCGCGCATCCCCTCCGTTCCCATGGTCTCGCCGTCGCTGATGGCGATGGTGTTGAACTCCATGGGAGTGCCACCGGCGGCGCGGATACCCTCTTTCACGCGCGCCGCCAGCGTGCGCAGGTGAAAGTTGCAGGGCATGGTTTCAATCCAGGTGTTGGCCACGCCAATGAGCGGCCGTTCCAGATCGTTGTCGTTGAAACCGATGGCTTTGAACATGGCGCGGGCGGGCGCCTGGTCGCGGCCGCCGGTGATGAATTTGCTGCGGTGTTTGAGGTCCATTGAGGTGTCCGTGATTTTGAGGAAACAAAAAAGGGGCAGCTCAGAGCCCGCCCCTTGAATCCAATGCCGGAAATTTACAAAAGGTCAGGCGGAAACGGTTTGGGCGCTGTCATATTCCGGCACGTCCTTGGGGTCAACCTCCTCGGGCTCGCTGACCTCGAGAACATCAACCGTGGCGCGCCAGTCGCGGCACATCTGCGCGATCATTTTGGGGCTGCTCTCAATGTAGAGCGTCAGGCGGTGCTCGCCGCCATTGGGCTGGGCGTACACGTAAGGCAGGTCCAGACCGCGGCGCGAGACGGTGGAGAGAATCCGCATCAGCGTTCCCTGGCTGTTGAGATAACGAATCTGATATCGATGCATGGCGAATATCCTCGTGCGCGGCGCCCTAGGCCTCTTTCTCTTCCAGCAACATTTCCGATAGCGCGGCGCCGGAGGGAACCATGGGGAAAACGTTGGCTTCCGGCGGGCACTCAAATACCAGCAGGCGCGCCTCGGGCGAGAACAGGAAGTCGCGCATCACGTCATTGGTGTTGGGCGGCAGTCCGGTTTCGCTGGAGCGGTCAATGCCCAGTTTGGCGCTCTTGATGCCATAGGCCTCGGCGATGGCGACAAAATCGGGATTGTCGCTGAGATCGGTTTCGGCGTAGTTGCGATCGTAGAAGAGCTGCTGCCACTGCCGTACCATGCCGAGATATTTGTTATCCATGATGAGCAGCTTGACCGGCAGCTTGAAGCGCTGAATGGTGGCCAACTCCTGGATATTCATCTGCACGCCGCCGTCGCCGGAGATACAGAGCACGGTGGCCTCGGGACGGGCTAATTGCGCGCCCAGGGCGGCAGGCAGAGCAAAGCCCATCGAGCCCAGGCCGCCGGAACTGAGAAAGCCCCGCGGATTCATGGCGCGGTAACGCTGCGCCGCCCACATCTGGTGCTGACCGACGTCGGCCACCACCACACCGTCGGGTGGCATCAGGGCATACAACTCATCGAGGAAGCGGATGGCGGGCAGGGCCCCGCCGCGGGTCCGTACTTCGGCGCGGCTTTCACCGCAGGCGGTTTCGCGCCAGGCGGAAAAGTCGGGCAACTCATTGCCATCGAGTACCTGCAGAAACTGGGGAATCGTTTCCGCCAGATCACCAATGACGGCCAACTCGCCGCGGCGTACGCGGTCCAGCTGCGAAGGGTCGATTTCAAAGTGCACGATGCGCGCCTCCGGAGCGAAGCGCGAAGGATCGCCAGTGACGCGATCATCGAGGCGCGCCCCCAGCACGACCAACAGATCGGTCTCGTGCAGCGCCATGTTGGCGGCGCGGGTTCCATGCATGCCCACCATGCCGAGCGAGTAAGGCGCCTCGGAAGGAATCACGCCGAGCGCGTGCACGGTGGCGCCGGCTGGAATGCGCAAACGGTTGAGCAGACGCTGTGCCGCCTGGGTTGCTCCCGAGAGCTTCACCCCGGCGCCGACCAGAACCACTGGCCGCTGCGCCTGGCGCAACAGTGAGAGCAGATTGGCGGTAGGGAAACTGTTAACGCTGGAGCTCACCGGCGGCGGCTCGTAATGACCCGGCACGGCGACGTTGATGACCGCCTTGAGAAAGTCGGTCGGGATGTCGATCAGGACCGGGCCAGGGCGGCCGGAGTTGGCGATGTAAAAGGCCTTGGCCAGCACATCGGGAATCTCGGCGGCGGAGCGGACAATGCGGCTCCATTTCGTGATCGGCAGGGTCATGCCGAAGACGTCGATCTCCTGGAAGGCGTCCGTACCGATCAGCGCGCTGCGTACTTGTCCGGTAATGCAGACCAGCGGCACGGAATCCATCTTGGCGTCGGCGATTCCGGTAATGAGGTTGGTGGCGCCCGGACCGCTGGTGGCGATGCAAACGCCGGTCTTGCCGGTGGCGCGCGCATAACCCTCGGCGGCAAAGACGGCGCCCTGCTCATGACGGGTCAGGATATGACGGATGCCGCTGCCATCGAGCGCGTCGTAGAGGGGGATCACCGCGCCTCCGGGATAGCCGAAGACCGTATCAACTCCCTGCGCGCTCAAACAGGCCCAAACAATGTCCGCTCCAGTTGGCATGGCTTACCTCTCTCCGGCAGCTTTGCTTTGCGGTTTCAACCACGACATCATGCCGCGCAGTTGCGCGCCCACCTTCTCGATGGGGTGCTTGGCTTCCGCTTCGCGCATGGCGTTGAAATTGCGGCAGCCGTTCTTGTTTTCCTCGATGAACTCGCGGGCGAAGCTGCCGTCCTGAATGCGGCCGAGGACACGCTTCATGGCCTCTTTGGAGGCTTCATTGACAACCACATTGCCCACCGTGAGATCGCCGTACTCGGCGGTGTTGGAAATGGAGTAGCGCATGCGCGCCAGGCCGCCCTCATAAATCAGGTCGACGATCAGCTTGATCTCGTGCAGGCACTCGAAGTAGGCGATCTCGGGCTGGTAGCCGGCCTCGACCAGGGTTTCAAAGCCCTTCTTGATGAGCGAGGTCAAACCGCCGCAGAGCACCGCCTGCTCGCCGAAGAGGTCGGTTTCGGTCTCTTCCTTGAAGGTGGTGTCGAGGACACCGGCGCGGGCACAGCCCAGTCCGGCGGCAAAGGCCAGGGCAAGCTCATGAGCATGGCCGCTGGCGTCCTGGAAAACCGCCACCAAAGCGGGAACACCCTTGCCTTCGGTGTAGACGCGCCGAACCAGATGACCAGGGCTCTTGGGGGCGATCATCACCACGTCCACATCAGCGGGCGGAACAATGGTCTTGAAATGCACGCTGAAGCCGTGCGAGGTGCTCAGCACCTTGCCCTTGGTGAGGTGCTGGCGAATGGACTGTTCGTAGACGGGGCCATGGGTCTCGTCGGGAAGCAAAATATGAATCCAGTCGGCCTTCTGCGCGGCTTCGGCGACAGAGAAAACCTCAAAGCCATCCGCTTTGGCGCGTTCGGCGGACTTGCGGCCGGGCTCCAGCCCAATAATGACCTGATTGCCGCTGTCTCTCAGGTTCTGCGCCTGGGCATGTCCCTGGCTGCCGTAGCCGATAATGGCAATGGTTTTGCCGCTGAGGGCGGCGGGGTTGGTATCGGATTCGTAATAAATTTTGGCCACGAGATCTGCTTCCGTTTCGCTGAAGGTTAAGGGGACCGGCGCGTGCTACCGACCGGTCGGTAAAAACAGATTACGCCTCCTGCGCCGGTGCGTCAACCGCTGTGGCCGTGGCCCGGCCGGTTCCCCTGCAACGCCCCACCACCCCGCTGCTTCCGGCGCTCTCGAGCAGAAGCGGTGTCTTTCTACCGACCGGCCCTGTTAACATCTACACCGGCATGACACGTGGAACCCTTAGCGACTCCCGGCGGGAAATCCTGCGCACGGCGGCGCGCCTGTTTCAGGAACGCGGCTACGATGGCGCCTCCATGCAGGACATCGCCTCGGCCCTGGACCTGAGCAAGGCCGCGCTCTACCACCATTTCGAAAGCAAGGACGAAATCCTCTTCGAAATCATGAGCTACGGCATGGATATTTTCGAAGAGCGCGTCTTGCACGCCGTGCGGGGCATTGAGGACCCCGAACAGCGGCTGCGCGCCTGCATCGAGCGGCACGTTCAACTGGTGTTGCGCGGGCGGGACCGGGAGATCACGGTGATCTTGCACGAAAACCGCGCGCTGCCCGCGGAGAGCGGCCGGCAGATCAATGCCCGCAAGAAGGCCTATATCGTTTACCTGGAAAACCTGATCGCCGAAGTCCAGGAGCGGCACGGCATCCAGCATCCGGCAAGCGCGGCGGTGCACCCCCGCATTGCCGCCTTTGCGCTGTTGGGAATGATCAACTGGATGTACCAGTGGTATCGCCCGGAGGGCGCTATCGGGGAAGAAGCGGTCATCCAGCAGTACACGGCGTTGCTGTTTGGCGGGCTGTTTGCCCGGGCGACAGTGCATGAGCCGCAGTCACGGCGCTAAGGCGGTGAGTGCTTGAGCGCCTGCCCGGCTAAAGAATTTTCGCTGCTCGCCGAAGCATTTTGAGACGGCATTTCATCTGACGCCCCGTCGGGGCGCATCAACTCGCATGCATATTGACGAAATTCTCCGCATTGCCCTGGAGCGTAAAGCCTCAGACGTCCACATGAAGGTGGGGGCGGTTCCCTACCTCCGCATTGACGGGCACCTGGTTCCGCTGACCGAATATGGACGCTTGGCGCCGGAGACCATGCTCACCATGGCGTTCAGCATGATGAGCAACCGCAACAAGGAAAAGTTCAAGGACTGCAACGAAGCCGATTTCGCCTACAGCCTTTCCGGCATGGGGCGCTTCCGCGTAAACGTATTTCAACAGCGCGGTAATGTCGGCATGGTGCTGCGCTGCGTGCCCACTAAGATCCGTACGGTGGAAGAACTGTTTCTGCCCAAGGTGATCGAAAAGATCTGCGAAGAGCGGCGTGGGCTCATTCTGGTTACCGGCACCACCGGCTCTGGAAAATCCACCACGCTCGCGGCCATGGTGGACCGCATCAACTCCAGCCGGACCGATCACATCATCACCATTGAAGATCCGATCGAATTCCTGCACCGCGACAAGATGGGCATTGTCAACCAGCGCGAAGTCAACGTGGACACCAACGGCTTTGGACCGGCGCTGCGGGCGGCCTTGCGGCAGGATCCGGACGTGATTCTGGTGGGCGAAATGCGCGACTTGGAGACCATTCACACCGCCATCACCGCGGCGGAAACGGGCCACCTCGTCATGTCGACTTTGCATACCCTGGACGCGGCGGAGACCATTCAGCGCATCATCGCGGTCTTCCCCCACGAGGAGCAGAAGCAGATCCGTCTGCAACTGGCATCCGTTCTAAAAGCGGTGATCTCGCAACGTCTGGTGCGCAAATCCGATGAAGTGGGGCGCGTGCCCGCGGTCGAGGTTCTGGTTTCAACCGGCTACATCCGCGATTGCATCATCAACCCTGAAAAAACCAGCATGATCCGCGACGCGGTTGCCGCCGGCGGTTCGCAATACGGCATGCAAACGTTCGACCAGTCGCTGTACAGCTCCTGGAAGGCTAACCTCATTACCTACGATGTCGCGTTGCAGAGCGCGTCGAATCCGGACGAGTTCAAGCTGCGGGCGCAGGGCATCAGCTCCTCCGGCCAGGCATCCGCCGAGGCGGCGGGAGCAGTGGCCGCGGCCCCAGCGAAAAAGCCGGCCGGCACGGAATTTGACCGGGGATTCTAGGCTTAGCGCGTCCCTTCATCTCAGCTGACCATTCACGTGATCCGGTATGCGGCTTTTCGTTCGGGAAAAGCCGCATACTGTTTGGCGGCAGCACTGCAGAGCCAGACCGTTACCGGTCGCCACGCACGGAACACTCCCATGGCCTTCTCCCGAAAGCGCGTCCCCGAAAAGCTCAGCGAGGAGGAGCTTTTCGATAAAGCGGTGCGGGCGCTTGCACGCCGGAGCCGTTCCACGGCGGAGTTGCGCCGGCTACTGCAGCCATTCGCGTCCCAAGGTGCGGATCTGGACAATATACTGGCGCGCCTGCGGGAGTACGGATACCTGGACGAGAAACGCTTTGCGGAGAGCTTTGCGCGACTGCAAAAGGAAGACGCGGCGCACGGTCCACGGCGAGTGGAACGGGACCTGCGGCGCCGCGGTGTGGCCAGTGCATTGGCGGGCAAGGTGGTCAACGACACCTTTGCCGGGGAAGATGAAATCCAGTTGGCGCGGCAGTGGCTGCGCCGTAAGCGCATAACACCCCCCCAGGACTTGCGCAGCACCGCTCGGGTGCACCGCTCGCTGCTCCAGGCCGGTTTCAGCGGCAACGCCGCGCTCCAGGCGCTCAAACAATGGAAGCTCGATGCGGAATGGATGGAGGCGCTGGCCGGGGTAGAGCCTGAAACGGAGGAGGAACCACCCCAGAGCTAAGCCGTCCGTGCGCCGTTCGCGTCGCAGAGGCACGGCCTCGTCTCCTTCAGGCCGCCCGCTCCCGTTGGTCGCTGGCACGTTCTCCAGTGAGAACGTGAAGCCGCCGATGCCGGGCTCCTCTCCCCCGCGAGGGAGCCGCCCTTCCCACCCCAACAAAGCAAACTGCGCTTTGTCGGGGACCCCGGGGGAATTTCGCGGCCCTCCACCTGCGACGGGCCCCAGCAACGGCGTTGTCTGCCGTTGCTGGGCGGGATCTTCTCCCGCAGGGAGGACTCGGTGGCTCGCTCCTAAGGGCGGATGCCTCTGTGCAAAGTCGCGGCGCGACCGCGAAACCTCGGCCGCGCCGCTCAGTTCAGCGCCCACGCTGCGCGCTAAAAACTCAGTTCAAACAACGACGTCGGCAGATAAGTCACGGTGCCCGTACCGCCCTCGACGGGAATATTCACGACATTGCTCAGGTTTGCGTCACCACTGACAAAGCCGTACTTCAGGTACTTTGGCGCGCTGACGCTGCTGGTGACAACAACCGTATTTCCCGAGATGGTCGCGGTTGCCGATGTGTAGTGGCCATTTGTCCCCGCGATCTGAAAGGTCCCCAGCGCCGCGCCATCGTAGGTGGAGAGTCCGTTACCCGGATGGGTGAAGTTCAACACCACGCTGTTGCCCGAAACATACGAGCCTGGCGGCAATTCGCGGATGGGTCCGGAGTACTCGATGGCTTCGCCGTACACCGTACCGCGTGCGCCAATGGACAGGCGCAAGCCGACCGGGTGTTTGTCGGGCGGATGCAGCAGATCGTTGCTGTACAAATCATGAGTCACCACCAGGTACGTGTTGGCGACAGTTTGCGAGACATTGAACTGGGCATAGGCGGCTGTATCCCATTTGGTGTAGGGCAACTGCACAATGCCAAACGGCAGGTTGGTAAAACCCCAGTCGCCGCGCCACTCGTTGATCATATCGGTCAGCTCGGTCTGGTAATTGGAGTCGCCACCGTTGCTTTCGCCCTGGTACCAGCCCACGCCGCGAATCGCAAACGGTTGAATAGCTTTGACCATGTTGAGGTAGTCGGTTCCGGTGCCTCCGTCGGTGGTCTCCCAGGTAGAAATGGCGGTGCCGTCGTGGGTGGCCTGAATCAGGCCCATGGGCACGCCTTCCTTCATGGAGAGATCCAAGCCCGCCCAATACCCCACGGCGGAGAAGTTGGCCGCGGTGGTCGAGTTGGAAATTTGCCAACTCGTGGTCGAGGGTCCATTGCCTCCCGCCATCTCAAACAGCCGTATGTCGTGGTTGGCCGCGTCGGAAATATAGGATGAGCTGCCGGTGGCTCTGCTCAGAGAAAACTCCATATTGGACTGACCGGAGAAAAGCCATACCTCTCCGACCTGCACATCGGTCAGGGTGATGGTGGGCGAGCCGGTGGCGGAAACCGTCAGGGTATTGGAACCGGCGTTGGCGCTCATGCTGCTCAATGTCACCTGCCAGTTCCCACTGGCGGGCACGGTGGTCGAGACCGTCTGATTCAGAAACTGCACCGTGACGGTGGAACCAACGTCACCAGCGCCGAAAACCGGGCAAGGCATGCCCTCCTGCAGGACCATGTGAGAGGTGAAGATTGGGTTCAGGGAGACGCTAGCACTGGCATATGGGGCACAAAGAGCTGCGGCGGTCAGCAGCGTGGAAACGACCAGCGTGCGCGAGAGGAGAAGGGCGGAAAGCGTTCGGGACAGCGCCCGAGCCCCTCTGGCGTGAGCAATGGCTGTCAACATGGACATTCTCCTGGCGACAGGCAAGGTGTTTGCCTGCCATGGGTAGGTTTGCTTCACGAGCGAGACAAGCTCCCGGAAGAAGCCTTCCGGGGCCCTTGCAGGCCCGCGAGTGCCTTGAACTATATCGCTACAGATTGGGCAGTCAAGCGGGTTTTGAGATGAGCGCAGCCGCCGCCATGGATCGCGCAAACGCTTACCTGCGAGGCGCCACCGCACCGCCTCGGCAAGCTGCCAAGCAAGTCCGCCGCTCCGCACTATCCGCTTTTGCAATTACATCAAACGTTCGCAAAAGCCGTCGTTGGGCAGTTCACGCACCGGGCACGAGCCCCCAAAAACCGCGAAATTTTCCGCAAAAAATAAGTTTTTGCGAACGTCATACTGCATCTCTGGCCAGGCGTGGTAACAGGAGGCAACAATGCCCCGGAGAGCATGCTCCTAAAGCCGGCGCCCGGCTGGTTACGCGGGACCATTTGGCCGCAGAATATTCCCTGCTCTGTTGGGATCAATTTTGCCATTGAGGTCGCCGCATGCCCTGCACTCCCGAGGTCTTGAAAAACGTTCCCCTTTTCGCTTTGCTGGACGATGAGGAAGCCGCTGTTCTCGCCGCCCAGGTCGAAGTCAAACGCTTTGCCCCGCACCAGCGCATTTACAAAATGGGTGATGACGGCCGGCGTGCCTACGTCGTGGTTACCGGAAGGGTACGCCTGACCACCATTGACGAGGATCAGCAGGAGGTGATCATTGACGAACCCTCGCCGGGTGAGTTTTTTGGTTTTGCCTCCATGCTCGATGGCACCGCGCACCAGACCGGTGCCATAGCGGTGGAAGAAACCACCGCGATTGAAGTCGAGCGCAACGATATCGCCGTCTTACTGGCGCGCAAACCCATGGCCGGCCTCGACATGCTCACCGTTCTTGGCCGCCAATATCACGCCGCACAGCGCCTGGTTCGTACCCGCGCCGCACGCAATCCCAACGAAGTGATCGCCGAGTCTTCCACCAGGGGAGAACGCATTGCGGACGCGGTCGCTCGCTTTGGCGGCTCCTGGACCTTTATTACTATGTTCGCGGTCTTTATGTCGGTGTACACGGTCATCAACATCTCTCTGGGCAAGAGGGCCTGGGATCCCTATCCCTTCATTCTGTTGAACCTGTTCCTTTCTATGCTGGCCGCCATCCAGGCGCCGATCATCATGATGAGCCAGAACCGTCAAGACGCTAAGGACCGTCTGCGCGGTGAACTCGACTTCCGGGTGAATCAGCGCGCTGAACTGGAGATCCAGAGCCTTTCCGGAAGTCTGCGTGATTTGAAAGAGCAACTTGGAGACGTGGAGGAGTTGCTGCGCCAGCCGTTGACCAGTGCGTCCGAAACGGAGTAAACGGCCTGGTTGTCACGCCCATCGCGCAATCCCCCCGAATGGGTGGGGGCTAGCTCGCCTAGGGGCAGGTCATTTGCGCCGAACCTACCACCGCGTTGGATCCATCGGTGGCAATCGCGGCGTTGTCGATATTCGCGGCAATCGCAAGTATTTTGTGGGTTTCCGCGGAAGCGTTCGCCCCTGCGGCCGGGCATTGCGCCACGCCTGTGGCGCTAATGGTCGGGGTGTTGATCGTGATAATTTCCGGTTGTGCTTGCCAGGGAAGATAATCAACCGTCCACTGCAGGTTGGGCGGGGTTGCTGTGACCGGAGCGGAGCTATAGCTGCCCGAGGCGGTGAACTGCACCTGACCGTTTGGCGAGCTGGCGCCGTCGGCGCTGGCTGGGGAAACAGCAATGGACTGCAGAGTGCGCCCTCCCCCACAGGCGCAGGAAAAGAGAACCACAAGACCCAGACAAACAATCGCAATTCGCGTCATGATTTCACCGTCTCCAGGATTGTACCTCTCTTCCCTAGACCAGCGGACGTTTTGCCCGGCGCGCGGATGTTGCCCGCCTTAAGATCGCCCCGCCGTAACAATTTCGTAACATTTTAGTGCTAACCTGCGAGGCGGACCAGGATCACAGACGGATGCTCCGTAGGCTTAGTGACACAGAGGAGCTCGAATTTGGGCCGGTGGGGTTGCGGCAGGCCCGTACAGGCCAGTACTGGTTGCCGGCACGCAGCACGCGGGGCGGAGAGCTGGCCTCATTGGGATCTTGCTTGCATTGAGCGCCGTGCACCGCCCCGCGCGTGCGCGCCAGGTAGTGTTATGGGTTTTGCCCTAGAAGAGTCCGGGCAATGGCGCAGGAGGCCACATATCGAACATAGGTACGCCCTCCTTTCCGAGGTCACGTTATGAACGATCTGACTCTCAGCGCCATTATGCTGCTGCTGCTATGTGCCGCGGCGGAAGCGACAGCGGCTGTTCTGATTCTTAGTTATGGCTGGGGGCGGTGGTTGGCATCGACCGTCTTTCGCCTTAGCTGGGGAGTGGCGGTCGCACTGCTGTCGTTTTCCGCGGTCTTGATTCCTGGCGCCTGGCTGGGCATCTTTACACCGCTGATTACCTACTACTGGATCGTCACCGGCGCACTGCTTTTATGGATGGGATGGGATGCTTACCAGCGCCTTCATCCCCTGAGCGGGCTGTGTTTCCGCTGGCTCCTCCTCACCAGTACCGTCACTGGGGTCGTTCCACTCGTTCATCACTGGTGGCCGACATTGTTGCAGTCGGCAGTAATGGACGGGATTGCCATGGCCGCTTACCTGCGCATCGTTTTCGCCCTCCATTCCCTGGCCCATGAACCCCGCTGCCATCTGCTCTGGCGCCGTGACGGGACCTGCCGCCTGGAGCCGCAGCCGGCACATGCCGCTTTCCTCGTCCACCACCCTGAATTGCTTTTGGAAATCGTGGAGCGCAGTACCGCTCCCGCGGTTCGTGAACCGCTGCTAGCGCTCTTGCGCGCACGGCTAGGCCGGGCAATGTACAGTCCGCATCCGCAATGGCGCTGGCGCGAGGCGGATGCGCTGCCGGCATCACCCAAGCGCGACCTGCCATGATCCGCATGGATAGTGTTCTGCCCAACAACTTCGCGCAGACTTGACCTCTACAACAAGCTGGCGTGTGACGCCCCTCGCACTCCTTATAGTTCCGCGTTCCTTATAGAGCGTCCGGAGCCATTTACACCTCACTGAGACCACGGCCGCCTTTCGCGAGTCTTAGTATTTCGGTAGATTTGCAGTCACTCATTTCGATATAATCAGGCCCCACCATGAAGCGCACGTTCCGTTTTCCCGCCCTGGCTGGGTTGCTGTGTTTATTAATGACCGGATTGAGCTGGTCACAAACCCTGCAACTGACCGCCCCGCGCCTTCCGCACTTGGTTATACCCAATAATGGCCGGATCGCGCAGATTGCCCGCCGCCAGGCGTGGTTTAATGCCAGCCGTCAGGCGCCGTCCGCCGCCGCACACCCGCGCGCCTGGTATTACTGGCGTGCCTTCCAGCAGGCGCAGCGCCTACGCGAACTACAGCGGCGCCAATACGGCAGCGCCCCCAGCCCGCTTTCGGTTACCTGGACCCCGCTCGGTCCGCAGCCGCAAACCGATCCCGGACTGGGCGCAGTGAGCGGTCGCGTCACCGATATCCAGGTGGACTCCTCCGATTCCAGCGGCAACACAGTCTACGTCGGAACGGCCTTTGGCGGCGTCTGGAAATCCACCAATGCCCTCAGCAGTTCACCGACATTTACGCCGCTGCCCAACATGCCAACTTTGGCGGTGGGCTGTATCGCTCTCGATCCCAGCACCAGTCCAACAACCATTTACGTGGGAACGGGTGAGCCCAATCTGAGCGGCGACAGCTATTACGGTATCGGGATATTGAAGTCCACGGACGGGGGGAACACGTGGACCACAGTGACGGGGGACGTGTACGGAGATCAGTTCTATGGATTGACCTGGAGCCGTATACTGGTCAACCCCACCAACCCAGCTCTCATCGTTGCCGCCTCCTCCATTGCGGGCGATTACTTCAACGATTCTTCAGCCTTTGATTTATCACCAAATGCTTTGGGAATTTTTGTTTCCGATGATGGTGGGCAGACCTTCGTTCCAAAACTCAATGGCGCTCCCATCACAGATCTGGCGTATGACCCCAGCACTCGTATGTACTATGCGGCGGCCATGGCCAACGGCATTTTTTCTTCCAGCGATGGCTATAGCTGGAATCTCGCCCATTCGCCTTTTTCCAACCCTGAAGTTCAGCCCTCTGGCAGCACCTTCATACGCGCTTCTCTGGCCGTGCGCAATGGCGTGCTGACCGCATTGATTGCCAATGCCAATGGCCAACTCTCAGCTCCCAATCCCTGCAGCGCTACTGTGGTAACCAACTGCGACACGGGACTAGTGCAAAGCAGCGACGACGGTAAGACCTGGACGCCTATCGCGGTGCCCCCATCGCAGGACGGCGCTGCGGCCGATAGCCTGTTTTGTGACGGCCCTGGGGAGTGTCAAGGGACCTACGACATGTACGTGGCCATGCCTCCAGGCGGAAATGATCTCATCATCGGCGGCATCGACGTCTATCACGCCACCACCATCAATGGCCTTTCCACCACCTGGACCAATGTCACCCAGAGCTACAACAATGGCACCGTCCACCCCGATCAGCACGCTTTTGCCATGGCGGGCGGAAATTGGCTGATTGGCAACGATGGTGGCATGTGGAGCACGGCAAACCAGGGTGGCGCCTGGACTGACTTGAACGGTACGCTAGCAACGATTCAATTTATTAGCGCCAGCGCCGACCTGGGTCAAGCCGGCATTTATTTCGGCGGCTCGCAGGACAACGGCACAGCGCTCATGCAAGCCGCCGGCAACCCGGACTGGAACCTCATCCTGGGTGGCGATGGCGGCTTCACCTGGGACAATCCCGCACAGACGTCCAACTATTTCACCGAGAACTCCGGCCTTTCTCTCTGGAGTTCAACTGACGCGGGACAAACTTTTACCCCGGTTGTCGACAACAATTTAACCACCGACCCTACGGAGTTCTACGTCCCCTACGCCTTCTCTCCAGACGGCAGCACGGCCTATGTCGTGACCGACCGGGTCTGGAGCGGACCGGCCCAGCCCGGCACCCCAGATCAGGGTTGGACTGCGCTCACCGCTAACCTGGGGGGAACCGCCACTGACCCGGCGGGAAACAGCTACGACGTACCACTCAGCGCCATTGCCGTCGCCCCCAGCGACCCCAAAACGATTTATGTGGGCTCCCCCCTGACCGGACTCAGCTATTCGCATGACGGCGGCGCCACCTGGACGACCTCGAATGCCTTTCAAAGCCCGACCTTTGTGAGCTCTATAGCCGTCAGCCCGACCGACCCCAATACCGCCTACATCACTTCGCAAGCCTTTGCCCCAGCTTGGGGAAACGTCTTTGTCACCCGCGATGGCGGCAAAACGCTTGATCAACTCAATACGGATCTGCCCACGGTGCCGGTGAACAGCGTCGCCGTCGATCCCAACCAACCCCAAAACGTCTTTATCGGCACCGACACCGGGGTCTTTGCCTACACCGACCTGGGACCATCCGGCTCGACCTCCTGGACTCAGCTTGGAACACTGCCAGCCGTCGCGGTTCTGCAAGTAAAGGTGATTTCACAAAATGGCCAATCCACGCTGCTGGCGGCCACTCACGGTCGAGGCGCATGGACAGCGCCCGCCACCGCGCCCCCCGCCTTTAGCCTCAGCGGCCCTTCCAGTAGCGTGCAGGTATTGCAGAATGCGCCGAGCTTCCAGTTCACGGTGCACGTGAATGCTTTCAACGGCGACTCGGCGCCCGTCACCCTCCAGTGCCAGAGCCTCTATGACGCAACGTGCTCATTTTCACCTGCAACGGCCGCTCCGGGATCGGACGTGACCGTGACGGTGACGCCCACCTGGCCGAACTTCAACAATTCCTACATCGGACCCGGCGGCATACAGCTTAGTGGAACCGATGGCACGTTGGGCTATAACTTAACAGTGCCGCTTCTTGTGCAAGGCTTTAACTTTGGCTTTCCATCAGGAACGTTCCCGAACACGAATCTCGATGTGGAATACGGCGGCAGTGTAACTACGACGAACCTGCAGCTCACCAGCCAGACGGGTTGGCCACAGCCGGTCACTTTTGCGATCACGCCCGCCACTGCCGGTTTCAATTGCACGTTTTCGCCCGCCAGCGTGGCCAGTCTCGCCGCAAATGCAACCGTGAACGTCACCGCAACCTGCTCAGCGGATGCCAACGCCACCATCCCGAGCCCGTTAAACGTGGAGCTGCAGGCCACGAGCGGTCCGCTCACCCAGCAGCAGTCCTACAATTTCACGTTGGCGCATTTCACCCTGAACGTCTCGCCAGCACAGCAAAACTTGATTCTTGCGTCCAACGGCGTCGCCACTACCGTTTCCGCCACCAGCCTGACCAACTTTTCCGGCCCCATCACTTTATCTTGCTTGAATTCGCCGGTGCAGTGCAGCTTCAGCAGCAACAGCATCCAGGTGGGTCAAAGCGCGACGCTCACTTTCACCGCACCTATCACGGCATCGACTTTTTCATCCACCACGGTGAGCATAAAGGGCGTTTCCGGCTCCGATCAGGCCTATACAAACGACGACATTACCCTGCAAAACGAACAACTCTACGTCAGCAGCCCGTCCGGCCAATATTCCCTTATTGGTGCGGATTCGACAACGCAAACAGTAGGTTATAACAGTCTGAATTATTCCGGCACCCTCGCCACTGCCTGTACGGTGGACTCGGGCGCCCAATGCAGCTTGTCACAGCCGTCCATTACGGGAAATGGCTTGCTAACCCTCACCCTTACTGGTCTGTCAGGATTGCCAGTGGGGGCAGTGGTGAAAGGCACAGTGACGGGAAGCAACTCCGACATGCAACGCACAACGCCATTTTCGGTCACCATTTATGACGTAAGCGTTAGTTTGCAGCAAAACCCGATAGAACTATATCCGGGACAGACGAGCGCCGGCGGCTGGGCGCATATGGAAACAATCGCGACGGGCTCGCCATATTTTTTGCCACCAAACCCCAGCTATGCCTGTGAAGCCGATGCACCAGGACCCTGCACCATGGCTGCGCAAGGCCAATTTAGCGTAGATTTAAGCGCCTTGCTGAATAATACCGGCACGCTTCCCGTTACTTTCCATGTCGACGGCACCGTGACTCAAGGTTCTACCTCAGTAACCAGATCGACTTTGGTGACGGTACAAAACGCAGACTTTGTTGTAACGGGACCGAGCGCGCCAGTGACAGTGAAGGCCGGCGCTTCAACCTTTTTTACAGTGCAAACCAGTGATCCGCTGGCTACGGGCTACCCAAATTGGCCAGGCCTGATCAATGTAACCTGCACAGGCGCGCCGACGGGGGCGACATGCTCCGGGGGGGTTACGCTGGTCGGCGAGCCTTTTGCCGTCTCGGTCACAACCACGGCTCCCGGCCGCGCCTCGGGCGGAGGAAAGCAGGCAGCGATGGCGGCTTCTTTTAGTTCCGGAAACCCAACGAGTAGACACCCTATGCTCGCGCTCCTTGGGCTGCTATGGCTTTTGCTGCTCGGCTTCCTGCTCTGGCCCCGTCGTTGGCCGCGTTGGGCGGCTCCAGCCACCCTGGCAATATTGCTGGCACTCTCGGTCGCATGCGGCGGCGGAAGCTCTTTCAGTGGTAGCAGTTCGGGCCCCCCACCGCCCCCACCGCCCCCACCGCCGCCCGCTGGAACTGCTGCCGGCACGTACACGCTAAAGGTAACCGCCACCTACACGGACCCTAGCGCCCCCATCCAACCGGCGACGCTGTCGCATAGCATCGACGTCACGTTGACCGTGCAATAGCGGTCCAAACTGGTTTTGCTCTCAACCTCCCGCCAGGTGAAGTCCTCCTGGCGGGAATTTTTGTTGAGGCACGGCCTCGTCTCCTTCAGGCAGCCCGCTCCCGTTGGTCGCTGGCACGTTCTCCAGTGAGAACGTGAAGCCGCCGATGCCGGGCTCCTCTCCCGCGCGAGGGGGCCCGCCCTTCGGAATTTCGCGGCCCTCCACCTGCGATCTCCTCCCGCAGGGAGGACTCGGTGGCTCGCTCCTAGCGCGGGAGTCTTAGCCCTGGATGCGTGCCCGCCAGCTCTCAACCTCCCCGCTCGAAACCTTCCTGCTCGACCTCTCCGCTCGAACCTTGGCGTCCTTACAGCGCTGTCACTCAACGCGCGAGTCGCCGGACTTGCTTCACGCTCCAACCCGGCCGGTCGGCAGGCAGCCGCTCGTCTTGCGCCGTACTATAGGCGTATGGCGCAAGCTCCGCCCCCTGCCGCTCTTCGCCCGGTGGACCTCTCCTCATTTCGCAATGAGCCGTTCACCAAAACCGGTGATCCCGAACAGATTGCCCTTTACCGGGCCGCGCTCGCCGGGCTGCGGCGCGAACTCGGCCGCGAATATCCCAACCTGATCGGCTTCCCCGCCCGCGAGGTGCGTTGCGAGCGGAAGCTCCAGTCACTGAATCCCTCCGCGCCTTCGGAAGTGGTTGCCATTCATCAGGAAGGTACGCCAGAGCTGGCCCGGGATGCGGTCGCTGCCGCTGAGCGGGCCTTCGAGTCATGGAAGCGCACCAGTTTTGACGAGCGCGCCGATCTGCTGCAGCGGGTTGCGCAGATCCTGCGGCGGCGGAAGCTGGAGTTTTGCGCGCTGATGGCGCTGGAAGTGGGCAAGACTTTTCCCGAAGCCGACGCCGATGCCGGTGAAGCCATTGATTTCGCCGAATATTACGCCCTGCTCGCCCGCCGCTTGGGACATCCCGAACCGCTGCCGCAATTGCCGGGAGAGCGTGACGAGCTGCTCTACCTGCCGCTCGGGGTGGGAGCGGTAATCCCACCCTGGAATTTCCCCCTGGCGATCATGGCGGGCATGGCTATGGCCGCGGTGGTGGCCGGCAACACCGTGGTCCTGAAGCCCTCCAGCGACTCGCCCACCATCGCCGCACGCTTTATGGAAGTGCTCGCCGAGGCGGGGCTGCCCTCCGGTGTAGTGCAGTTTGTCACCGGAGGAGGCGACACGGTGGGCGGCACTTTGGTGGAGGATGCGCGGGTGCGTTTCATATCGTTTACCGGGTCGCGCGCCGTGGGGCTGCTGGTCAACCAGCGGGCGGCCCTCAGCCAGCCCGGCCAACGCTGGATCAAGCGAACCATCCTGGAGATGGGCGGCAAGGACGCCATCCTGGTTGATGCAGACGCCGATCTCGATGCGGCCGCGGAGGGGGTGACGGTTTCGGCCTTCAACTTTCAGGGGCAGAAGTGTTCCGCCTGCTCCCGGGCCGTGGTGCACGAAGCGATTTATGACGAGTTTCTGCGCAAGCTCATCGAGCGCGCCGGCAAACTGCGGCTGGGCCTCGCCGAGGACCCATCAGTGAACCTGGGACCAGTGGTCAGCGAGCGCGCCTACAAAAAGATCCTCAGCTATATTGCCGTTGGCAAACAGGAGGGGCGCCTGGTGCTGGGTGGCGAACCTCAGAGCAGCGCGGCGCAGGGCTACTTTATCCCGCCGACGATCTTTGCCGACATCGCCCCGCAGGCCCGCATCGCGCAGGAAGAAATCTTTGGGCCGGTTCTGGCAGTCATTCGCTGCCGCGATTTCGACCACGGCCTGGAGATCGTCAACGGCACCGAGTATGGTCTGACCGGCGCCGTTTACACCCGCAATGCGGAAAAATGGGAGCGCGCCAAACGCGACTTCCATGTCGGTAATCTTTACTGGAACCGCAAATGCACCGGGGCCATGGTCGGAGCGCACCCGTTTGGCGGGTTCAACATGTCGGGAACCGACTCCAAGGCGGGTGGCCCCGATTATTTATTGCTGTTCACGCAGGCCAAGTCAGTGGCAGCCCGGCTGTAGCGGACGGATCGATGAGATCGATTTTGAGTGAGTGCCGGCGTTTGCGGCCGGCGCTCTCACCAACGGTCGAATTCGTTCATTTTTGAGGGCACCCGCGCCGGTGAGCGCCGATGCCCCAAAAACTCTGGCAGCAGCTTAGTGGTTGTGTACGGACGTGGAAACGCCGCGCTTCAGCGTGGTTAGCACCTGCTTCACCGTCGCCGCCTGCGGACCGTTAGGCGCCAACTGTAGATATTTCCGTAGCGCCGCCACGGTCCCCGGCGGAGGGGTCATCACCCCGGTCTTGTCGTTATAGGTGGATTTTCCCACCTGCAGCATGCCTTTCACGAAGTAGGCGTCAGCGCCATTGGGATTCAACTGGATCGCCTTGTTCGCCGCGATAATGCCATTTTCGGCATCTCCCTTTTCGTAAAACAAGTTCGCCCCCGTGGCGTAAGTGTCCGCCGCGCTTGCGGGAGCGAGCGTGGCCGCCTGCTGCAGCGAAGCCAGCGCTTGTGCGCCCTGTCCGGTCAGCGTCTGGCAGCTTGCCAGGTTGGAGTAGTAGCCCGCCACCTTCGGATTCAAGGCGATCGCCTTTTGATAAACCGGGATGGCTTCCGCATAGCGGCCGGCGCGCTGGTAGGCCAGCGCCAGGTTGGCCTGCACCAGGTCCTGTTGCGGATCCAGCGCGACCGCTTTCTGCAACAGCGCGATGGCGCCATTGAAGTTCTTTGCCTGTTCCATTTGATTGGCCTGCTGCAACATGCCATTGAGCTGCCCAATCTTGAGGTTCTCGGCTTTCGCCTTGGCAATTGCCGCGGCACGACTATCGCCGGGGGCGCCTTGCCCGTTTCCCTGCGCGCTGCTTGCGGTCTGTACGGCAGGACCGGAAGCAGAGCCGGAGCCATTGCTCCCGGTGGCGGGGTGGTTCGTTTCGTTTCGCGCCGCCGATAGCTTTTGCAGATTGATGTCGTCTTTCCGCGGATCGACATCCGCGCGCACCTTCTGCGTGAACAGCAACTTTCCGGACGCACTGTAGAGCGAGAGGGTATAGATCCCAAACGGCAGGGTGTAGTCCCCGTATTTACCCTTCTTGTTGGTCTTGACGGTGTAGGTGTGGGCCTTGTCCTGGGTGGACTGGAAGGTGATCCTGGCATGGGCCAGGGGATTGCCATCCAGACCAATCACCGTCCCAAACACGGCGCCCACACTCTGGGCCAGAGACAAGGTGGTCAACAGCAGCGCAGCCAGCCACAGCCGGCTGCCTGCTCCAATATAACGGCTCATTGATTTCTCCTTGCGGCCAGGCTTTGCCACACCACAATTCCTGGCCTCTTCCCATTGTACGAGCGCGGCCCCACCGCTCTCGTCCCTAGCAACAGGTTCTATGCCACCGTTTTCCGGCCGCGCGGCTGCAAACGGCGCCGCAGAGGCACGGCCTCGTCTCCTTCAGGCCGCCCGCTCCCGTTGGTCGCTGGCACGTTCTCCAGTGAGAACGTGAAGCCGCCGATGCCGGACTCCTCTCCCGCGCGAGGGAGCCGCCCTTCGGAATTTCGCGGCCCTCCACCTGCGATCTCCTCCCGCAGGGAGGACTCGGTGGCTCGCTCCTAATGACGCACATCCCCGGCCACACCGTTCATGCTCATTTCGCGGAGGCACGGCCTCGCCTCCTGAGCCGCCCGCCGGCATTGCTTCCTGGCGGGTCGCTGGCACGTTCTCCAGTGAGAACGTGAAGCCGCCGATGCCGGGCTCCTCTCCCGCGCGAGGGAGCCGCCCTTCGGAATTTCGCGGTCCTCCACCTGCGATTTCCTCCCGCAGGGAGGACTCGTTGGCTCGGTGCTCTGGAATCAGCTCCCCGTTCATGCTCATTTCGTATTGGACAACTCTTCCCAACCGCAACGCCGCGCGGAATGCGATACTTGAAGGTGGGACTTCGTCCCTCCGTCTTTAAAATTCAGGAGCCAACGTTTTGAGTCCTCTGCAGGCAGTGGAAACTTCGGGTATCGGTGTGTTGATTGGTCTGCTGGGAGGGCTGTTTGGAAAAGGTGGCAGCGCGGTGGCGACCCCTCTGCTCCGCCTGATCGGCCTGCCGGCATTTGTTTCGGTAGCCTCTCCGTTACCCGCGACCACCCCGGGAACACTGGTCGCCGCCGCCGCCTATTGGCATGAGCACCTTATCGACTGGGAAGTGGTGAATTGGAGCATGAGCGTCGGCATTCCCAGCACGATTGCCGGCGCGTGGATGTCCAAGCTGACTGGCGGCAACTTTCTGCTCATCCTGACAGCATTGCTGGTACTGGGATTCGGGATTTCATTTCTGGCCAAGCCGGCCGAAGTCTCCGATGCCACTGCGGTGATTGCGGCACACCGTGAAAAGACGGCGGTAGAGCACGCCGCCGCATCCAGTGGCATGCCCAAACAAGCTGACCGCTCCATGAACACCGCTCTGGCCACGATGGAGACCGAGCACAACATGGAGCAGGACGGGGCGCAACGCCCCAGCTATTGGCATCTCCGCCTGGTCTCGGTGGCGATATCCGTCGGTCTGATTTCAGGGCTGCTGGCCAACTCCGGAGGTTTCCTGTTGGCTCCGCTCTATGCCAAGTTCCTGAAACTTCCCCTGAAGACTGCTTTTGCCTGTTCCCTGCTGGTTGCCGCGGTGTTGTCACTTCCCGGCACGATTGTGCACTGGTACCTGGGCCACATTTCCTGGTCTGTAGCCGGGCTGGTGGCGCTGGGCAGCGTGCCCTTAAGCTATCTGGGAGCACGGCTCGCCATCCGCACCAAAGCCAGCAGCCTGGAGCGGCTGTATGGGGTGGCGCTCACTGTGCTGGGTGTGATCTTCCTGTTTCACCACTAAAGCGATCTCAGCCCCTTGCCGCCCCAGTCCCGGCAGCTTCTGCGGCCAGATGGGGAATGTAAGCGCGTAGCGCACTCAGCCAGTGAAGCGGCGGAACAATGCCGCGCTTGCGGAGCTCTTCGTGCCGCAAGGCGCTGAAGGCGGGGCGGGAAGCGGGCGGGCGGTAGCCAGGATCCTCGCGCACCAGGGCACTCATGTTCGCCAGACGCAGGCATTCACCAGCGTATTCCGCGGCCGTGCAGTAGCCCTCGCCGGTAACGTGCAACAGTCCGCCATCGCCTTTCCGCAGCAGTTCCAGCGTTACCCTCACAATTTCCGGTGTGTAGGTTGGGTTCAGATATTGTCCGGGTGCTACCAGGATGGGCTGGCCCTGCCGCGCGGCAGAGAGAAAACGCCTCACCAGATCCTGGCGCGCCGGCTGCCGCTGTGCCCCTCCAAACAGGTGAGCCACGCGCAAAACCAGCGCCGTCGAGGGCGCCACTCCCAGAACCGCCTGCTCACCCATCAGCTTGGTCAGCCCGTAAACGTTCACCGGCGCGGGCGGGTCGTTTTCCGCGTAGGGGCGGCGCCGGCGGGCGTCCCCACCGAAAACGTAATCGGTACTGAAATGCACCAGGCGGAAGTTGAGCTGCTGCGACAACCTCGCCAGCTCATACGGTAGTTGGAAATTCAGCGCCAACGCGGCGGCGCGCCCGGTCTCGGCCTGGTCGACAAAATTGTAGGCGGCGGCGTTGATCAGCACAAACGCCCCTCCGCACTGCGCCGCAAAGGCCTCCAACCGCGAGCGCACCAGCTCCGCATTGCTGAAGTCGCAGTCCGCGCGGGTCAGACCGGCGGCATTGGAGCCCAGAGCGGAACTGAACTCCGCCCCCAATTGGCCGCGCGCTCCCAGCACCAACACCGGCGGCAACCCCGTCACGAGGCACGGCCTCGTCTCCTTCAGGCCGCCCGCTCCCGTTGGTCGCTGGCACGTTCTCCAGTGAGAACGTGAAGCCGCCGATGCCGGGCTCCTCTCCCGCGCGAGGGAGCCGCCCTTCGGAATTTCGCGGCCCTCCACCTG
>DAIDIE010000044.1 GCA_027459505.1 Acidobacteriota bacterium | reverse complement strand
CGCTCCGCCCATGTGGTTCTGCGAAACTGTTGCTATGTGATCGTTTATGGGCAGGCATCGTGACTAGTATCATGCACATAATCAATATATTCCATCATCATCACCCTACGGTTAAGTTAAAGGAACCGATACAACATGTTGTATCATGACGAGCCTACGATTTTAACATACACGTATAAACATCATATATAACATGTGTATACAACCCAACACAGAGATCGCATTAAGGGCTCTCCAGCATAGGCGCCGCTCTCATCACTACGGACTACGCTCCCGAGTAAGCCAAGGCTCCCCAGAAGAACGGCGGGCTCAAGCCCCAATCGTGCCGACATTGACGTGCGGTTTGGAACGGTCAAATTTCTCTTTCGCCAAGTGAGTCTCTCCCCAGCGCCGCAGCGGCGCAGAAATTTCAAAACTTGGAGCGGGAGACGGGATTCGAACCCGCGACGTTCAGCTTGGAAGGCTGACACTCTACCACTGAGTTACTCCCGCAAGCAGGCGGCGCATCCACCTCCGCTGCCCTTCCCAACCTCACCTGCGTGAAGCCCGGAACCGTGGAGGGCGGAAGACCCCAACTCCGAAGACCCGCGCCCAGGCGCTGGTCCCTGAAACACTGGAGCCGATGACCGGGATTGAACCGGTGACCTCGTCCTTACCAAGGACGCGCTCTACCAACTGAGCTACATCGGCCCGATAAAATTTGTCGTGGTTCCGGGAAATGCCAAAGAGAAGCGCTCAACCACGCGGAGAAGGCTCTGCCGCCCTCCCCTCGCCAGCCGGCCCATTGCGGGCCTCCCGGCGCGCCTGCAGGAGCGTTAACCCTAAAAACAGCACAAGCACCGAAACCGTCATTGCACGGATACGCCGATCCGGCAACGTAAAATACGCCAAACCCAAAAGCAGGGCGTAGCTGGCCAGCGCCACCACGTATCGCCTGCCGCTTCGCCCGCCCCCGCGGCTCTCTGTCCGCTGTTCCAGCGGCGCCTCTCCGGACGCCGTGCTGGGGCTGGTTTGCTGCCGATCCTCTGCCGCCGGCCGAATCTCTCGCTGGCTCATACTGCGCGCCTCGCTTTCCGCCGGCAACCGGGCACGGTCTTCAATCATGGTGGACAGGGGAGGATTCGAACCTCCGTAGCCCCAAGGGGCGACAGATTTACAGTCTGTTGGTATTAACCACTCACCCACCTGTCCAAACCGGTCAATTCCGCTTCAAACCCTGCTCGTCCGCGCTCGCATGTCTGGAGCTGGCGGAGGGAATTGAACCCCCGACCTACTGATTACAAATCAGTTGCTCTACCAACTGAGCTACGCCAGCCTCCTGCCGCCGTCAGCCCTGTTTTCGGGCGCAGCGCACAAAGCGAGCCATCGGAGGACGCAAAACCCTGATACTAGACGAAATCCGGCAGCAATGCAACGCCGTAGCGGCACAGCCGCACCCTACGCGTCCACACATGGAGTCCACGGATCGGGGTTGGTTTCAGAAGATCAGGAATGAAATTCCGTATGCCCCGTGCACAACCGGAGCAGCTTTCATTGTAGCACCAGCGGCCGCGGTTTGACGCGAAAGGTTTCGCAAATCGCGCCCTGCATCACAATCAGAAACAGAGCTGCGGAGCAGACTGGCCTGCCCCTGGAAGCCGAAGGCGCTGGCCTCGCCTGGCTGGCCGCGACGTACCGGAAATCCAATTCGACCCCCACTTCCCTCAATGCCCGTACCGTCGTGCTGATGTCGCTGGCCTGCTTGGCCGCCGTCGCCAACCTCTACTACCTGCAACCGCTACTCCCCTCTCTCGCTCATTCCTTCCAAGTTTCCGAAGCCAGCATGGGTGGCGTTGTCACCCTCACACAGCTCGGCTATGCCGCCGGTATGGCCGTCTTTCTGCCGCTCAGCGATCGTTGGGAGCGGCGCCGCATGCTCATTGCGCTGGAGCTGCTGACCGCAATGGCTCTGTGCTCCGCGGCGGTCTCGCCCAGCTACCGCTGGCTTGCGGCTTCGAGCCTGTTCGCTGGCGCATTCACGGTGATTGCCCAAATCAGCATTCCACTCGCCTCCCAGCTCAGCCGGCCGGAGGAACGGGGCAGCGTGGTGGGAAAGCTGTACACCGGGATACTGCTGGGAGTCTTGTTGGGCCGGACCTTCAGCGGCTTCACTGCCCGCTACCTCGGCTGGCGCTTTGTCTACTGGGCTGCCGCAGCCATGGCACTGGCAGCGGCGCTGGGGTGGTGGCAAGGGTTGCCGCAAACCCCCGGCCACTCCGAACTTTCCTACTCCGGTCTGCTTCGCTCGATTTGGGAGCTGTTTCGAACCCAGCCGGCGGTGCGCCGTTCGACCTTGATCGGCGCCATGTTGTTTGGTTCCCTGAACGTCTTCTGGACGACGCTCGCCTTTTTTGTCGCGCGCGCGCCTTATCATTACGGGCCGCGGGGCGCCGGCCTCTTTGGGCTGCTGGGCGCCACCAGCGCGTTCGTAGCCCCCCTGGCGGGGCGCATGGCCGACCGTCGCGGCTCCCGTTTTGTCATCGCCGTCATGAGCGGACTATCCGCCCTCGCCTTTGGGTGGCTGCTGCTGACCGGAAAAAATCTCTGGGCGCTGATGCTGGGAATTATTGGCCTCGATGTGGGTGTGCAGGGAGCGCAGGTCGCCAACCAGTCCCACATCCTTGCCCAGGCCCCCCACGCCGGAGGCAGGGTTAACACCGTCTACATGGTGGGCTATTTCGGGGGTGGCGCCTTGGGTTCCGGGCTGGGCGCCTGGGCGTGGAGCCGCTTTGGATGGAGCGGCGTCTGTTCACTGGGGCTGCTGATGCTCGGAGTTGCGGTGATCACCCAGCTCTCCGACCCGCGGCCGAGTCGAATGGATTTCCGGTTCGAAATCGCAGGCCGAAGGGAACGCTAAGCACGGGGGCAACACGTGGCCGGCATCCGTGTGCTTCGCCCGGGGTCCGCGCGCCGCGCCACCCAGCGCGGGTTGCATGGCGGAGTGGGGCCGGTCGAGCAAAGCGAGTGGAATTAAAGCGTACCGTGCCGCCGCTTCCGCAAGCGCAAGCTCTCGCGGCGGAAGGTTGAGCGAGGCTCGTCGATCCAGAGCCCTGGGCATCCAGTACGATGGAAGCATGAGCCCGGAATTGACCATTACCGCACCCGAAATCGAGCAGTACATGCGCGAATTGCTGCCGGCGCGCCCCCCGGTCGTCGCCGAGATGGAAGACTACGCCCAACAGCATGACGTGCCCATTGTTGGTCCGGTGGTAGCCCGTATTCTCTTTTTACTCGCCCAAAGCATCGGCGCCAGGCGCGTTTTCGAGTTTGGCTCCGCCATCGGCTACTCCACATTCTGGTGGGCGGAGGCGGCCGGCGAAGGCGGCGAGGTCTTTTTTACCGATTTCAGCGCGGAGAATACCAGCCTTGCGCGGCAATACCTGGAACGTGCTGGAGTGGCGGAGCGCGTACGGTTTCAGACCGGCGACGCGCTGGAGGCGTTTGAGGCCAGCACGGGTGAATTCGACATCATCTTCTGCGATCTCGACAAAACGTTCTACCCCGAGGTCTTGCGGCGGAGCTTGCCTCGTTTGCGGCGTGGCGGTCTCCTGGTCGCCGATAATGTGCTCTGGGATGGCAAGGTGGCGCGCCCGGATGGCACCGCCCAAACCACGGCGATTCTGGAGTTCAATCGCGCCGTGTATGCAACTGCGAGACTGTTTCCGGTCATTCTGCCGGTGCGCGATGGCGTGCTGGTGGCGCGCAAAGGGTAAGAGGCGCTGGGCAGGGGGCCGTCACTGGTGTGTCCATTCCATGGCGAAACCATAGCCGCTATTGTTGACAAAGACATCGAGGTAGGTGCCCGGCGGGTTGGGATTGTCTGGGACGAACATGCTCTCCCAATAGCCTTGGCTCGAGTAAACCGCCACCCCGGACTGCTGGCCAAAGCAGGCGGAATCAAGGGTTGCGGAAAACAGTCCCGAGTTTTGGGGTTGCAACTGTCCCGTGTACTGGCAACCCTGGCTGTCGCTGCCGGTCAGGTTTCCGCTCTGATCCAAGGTTAGGGACAATGTTACTGACGGAATAGAGGGCCCAAAGTAGAAGCCGCTGTAGCTGCCTGACAAAGAGTCGAGGCTGGTGGTCTGGATGGTTTGCGCATTGACGGCAAATGGTGTTGCCGCATTCAAGGTGCCGCTGTTTGGAGGTCCATAGCTGCCGGAAAAGCTACTGCTGCTTAAGCTGCCCTGAAGTTGGAACGGCACTGGGAAAATGGATGGTGCAGTATTGGCAAGTGGCAGCACGCTAGTGGGCGGCGGATAGGCAAAGTAGGCCGTCATCGGCGCCTGGACCGTCCCGTCCGCCAGAGGCGTGGGAAAGACATAGAGCATCCCGGAAGGATCGGCCATAAACGACTCGCTTCCGAAGAAAACCACTATCCCGCCGTTCTGCAGTGTCGCATTGGGGCCAGTGCCCGTGGTCGAGGAATAGAGGCGGACCAGGGTGGAAGCCTGAGTAGGCACCAGTTGAAACGGATTCCCGCCGCAAGCAGCCAACAGGCAGCAAAAAATGAAAAGCGCCGCAGCTGCGGCAATTGGTCGGGACTGGGTCGCGTTCACGGTCGACCTCCGCGACAGTCTAGCAGATTTTAAGGATTGCAGCGGACGGATGCACAGGCTTTTTCCTTACTACCAAAGGAGAAATCACTGAATGTGCGGTGTTCCGCCTTGACACTCATGTAAGCGGGTTGCTAGAGTGCCTTCCAGCTACTTACGTTGCCCAGCTCAAGGAAACACTGTGCGGAAACGCTATTACATCTTCATTGTCACGCATGATTGGGATGGCCAGTTGCGCCGCATTCCCATTCCCGTGCAGTGGGTGGCGGTTTTCGTGGGCTTTGCCGTAGTCGGCGCGATCAGCCTGCTGGGCCTCGCCGGCGCCTATGGCCGCATGCTCAGCAAGGTTGAACACTTCAACGAATTGCGCAGTCAGCAGCATGCTCTGAGCCGCCAGTTGCAGACCGAGCGCCAAAGGGCGCTGCAGAGCCGGGTCGAGATCGCCAGCCTTGGCAGTCTGGCCGGCGAGGTCGCGGCGCTTTACAACTTGCACCACCGGGCGGCGCTGCTCGGCGATCCCGTCAGCCTGAGCAACGAAAGTCCCGACCAGTACTATCAGGACTCGCTGCGTAATTTTCAGGTGTTGCAGGCGTCTGCCATGAAGGGGCTGCTTGGCGAACTGGACCGCGCCAATATCCCGATGGCCAATCTTTGGCCGGTTGTGGGACGAATTACCAGCAGCTTCGGCGAACGCCTGGATCCGTTTAACGGCGAGGGCGCTTTCCACGACGGCATCGACATTGCCACCAACATTGGCGCACCGGTTCATGCCACGGCCGATGGCACGGTGGTCTACAGCGGCGTGATGCGGGGCTATGGCAATGTCGTCATCATCAATCATGGCAATGGCATCCGCACGCTTTATGCCCACCTTTCCAGCCGCGACGTGACCGTTGGCGAGCAGGTCAACGTGGATGATGTGATCGGCAACGTGGGCGATACCGGCCGCAGCACCGGCCCCCATCTGCATTACGAGGTGCGTGTTCACAACACGCCGGTCAACCCTTACAAGTACCTGCTGCCCCATTAGCCTCGGTTTTCCCGCCGCATCTCGCTTTCCCTCCGGGTGCCCCGGCGCATTGCCGAACCCCGCTGCTCTGCGTGACAATTGGGCATGCGCATCGTTTCGCTTCGGCTCCCGCTGCTTGCCCTTTTGTGCTTCGGTCTGGTGTTCAGCCGGCCAGCCCTGACTGCCGTCATGGCCGCCGCGCCTCAGCCCAGCGGAAAACAGAAGCCCTGGCTGCCAAGCCAGGTGGTGACCCCTAAACAAGCCTTGCGGGAACTGCGTGGACCCGTGGCGTCGCGGCCGCATCTGCTACAGGTAGGGTTCGACGTTTTGTATCGCGGCGGCCATATTCCGGGCGCGGTGTATGCCGGCCCGGCGCTGCGTCCCGATGGTCTGGAGAAGCTGCGCGCCACCGTCAGCAACTGGAGCCGCGGCACGCCCGTGCTGATTTATTGCGGCTGCTGCCCCTTCAACATGTGTCCCAACGTCCGCCCGGCATTCCAGCTGCTGCGTCAAATGGGCTTCCGGAAACTGCAAGTGCTGTATCTGCCCCACAGCTTTCAGAGAGACTGGATTGAGAAACACCTGCCAGTCACCAGCCCGGCTTCCTAGCCGGGGCCCACAAATTTAGCTCGATCGCGCCCGTTTGGACAAATCTTTCTAACCCTGAGGCTGTCCCGTTGCGTTTGTCTTGCAACCGGACCAAAAGGCGCGACATCCTAGTGGTGTGGGTAAAGTGCACCAATTTGCAGTCTTGCTGTTGTCGATCCTTTCCATCTCTTTGACGGCTTCGGCCCAGACATTGGCGCCCGTGCTGCCCGAGCAAGGTCCGCCGCATCTTCAAACCTCCACGGTTCTGGTCGGCGGACGCCACGTTTATACCATCCATCGCGGTGACACCTTACTGCGCCTGAGCCAGCGCTTTCTGATTCCCCCGGGCACCATTGCCGCGCAGAATCACTGGCGGGTCAAACGAGCGCTCTATACGGGGCGGCGCTTCCGTCTCGCCAACTGGCATATCGTCCCCGCGGGCTTTGATAACGGCCTGCTGGTGAATGTTCCCGAGCAAATGCTGTTTCACCTGCGCAACGGTGCGGTGACACAGTATTTTCCGGTGGGCGCCGGCCAGCCGGGGTGGGAGACGGTCCCCGGCGACTACCGCGTCGTCCGGCGGGTGGAGCACCCCATCTGGCGCATTCCCGCTTCTATCCGCCAGGACCTGCGCGCACACCACCTGGCGGCGCCGCTGTATGTTCCCGCAGGGCCCAGTAATCCTTTAGGGCAGTACATGCTGGCGCTCAACAAATGGCACCTGGCGATTCACGGCACCGATGAGCCACGCGGCATTTACCGCTTCCCTTCCCATGGCTGCATCCGCCTGTTTCCCCGCGACATCAAACGGCTCTACCCCACCGTTCCGGTTGGCACAGCGGTGCGCGTCGCCTACCAACCGGTATTGCTGGCGCAACTCCCGGATGGAGAGGTGTACCTGGAAGCGCATCCTGACATTTACCAGCTCGGCGCCGATGGTCATGGCGCCGATGCGATGGCGCTGGTCAGTGATTGGGCGCGCCGCCACAACGCCGAGACCGAACTCGACTGGCTGCGGGTGCGCAGCGTTCTCGATCACCAGGACGGTGTCGCACACCTGGTTTCGCGAGCTCCTCTGGCCTCGCCGCTGCTGACCAAAGGCGATCAGCCGCTTCCCAAGTCCCGGCCATTGCCCGCGGCCTCTCCCAAGGCCCGGCAATCGCATCCGCGCCCGGTCATCATCCAGGCCAGCGCCTGAGCGCCGCCGCTTCGCCCTTCGGGGGACCAGCCGGGCTCATTTCGCGATACTTTTCAAACCAGCCCAGCACCTGCCGGGAAAACGTCCTGGGATGTGCCGCATACGCCCCGCAGTGCCCCGCCCGGCTGGGAAGCCAGAGCTTCAAGTGCGGTCTTTTTCCGCCACACTCCTGCATGATTTCTTCGGAATTGGCCGGGGGCAGGTTGTGGTCAGACAGGCCGTGGATCAACAGCACCGGCACCGAAGTGGCTTTGACCGCGGCTGCCGGCGAAATGTGGCGCCAGCTCAGGTCATAGCGAAACCGTGCATAGATAAAGGCGCTGGCGACTGCCGGCCGCAACAAGGTCTTTCCGAGCCACGGGCCGGCGTCCAAAAGCTCGCTTGATCGATCGATTGCAGCCTCTTGCAGGCTGGAAAATGGCGACTCCGCAATCACTGCGCAGAAACCCGGCTCGCTTTGCAAAGCGACCAGCAGGTCCGCCGCCCCCATGGACTCGCCCAATCCGAAAATGCACTGGGGAGACTGCGTACGCTTGAGCCACTCATACCAACCTCGTATGTCGCCGCTTTCGCGAATTCCGTACGTTGCGAGTTCACCGCCGCTTTCCCCATGTCCGCGGGCATCGGGGAGAAGCACGGTGTAGCCTTTGCTCAGAAACAAGCTGGCATATCCCAGCATTCCGGCGCGGTTGTCACCCTGTCCGTGCAGCAGGAGCACAGCGTCAGGCCGCGTCAGCCGCGGCTTCATTAGCCAAGCTCGCAGCCGGACCACGGCGGAGCCGCCGCCTGCCGGATCGCCGGCGCCTTCGATTCAAACAGACGTGAGGGTCGCGTGATATTGGCCGGCAATCGCCGCTGCAAGCTGGCGATCCCGGATGGTCAGAGGGCGCCGCTCCGAATGCAGGGCAAACTGCATCATCAGAACTCCCAGCGCCGCGCATAACAGCAGCCAACAAGCTGCAGCTATGCAAATCGCACTGACCAGTTTGCGCATGCCAAGCTATACGCGCTGCTGTTGCCGATTGTTCACCAGGAATGCGGCACGGCCGCTTTTATTCCACCCGCTTCGGCGTCCGGCCCCTAGCCGCGCGGCGCGGCGCGGCAACCCCGGACCTTCACTGCGACTTCGGCCTGCGATTTCGAACTCGAAAGCAGTTCGACTCGGCCCTGGCTCGTTAAGCGCAAAAAGCCCGGACGCCAACAACGCCAGGCTTGCGCAAAACAATCGGGGAAGGAACGGCGCGGGCCTTGGCGCGCCTAGGCGCGCTCGATGACGGCGACCGCCTAAACTGCCAGCGTGCTGCTTGCGCGCACCAGATCTACACCGTGGATGTGAAACCGTGTGTGAAACCATGGATGCGACTGCACGGCTGCGACTGCATGGATGCGACTGGGGCGGGGTGCCGAGCAAGCCTGCCTGAACCGCTCGCTTCTTACTTGCTGTCGCCCTTGCTTTCGGATGGTTTGCTCTCGGTCTTTGTTTCAGGCTTGCTTTCCGGCTTGCTGTCGGCACTGCTGCTGCCGGCGCTGCTGCTCGAAGCGCCTACGCCGTTTTTCCGCGAGTAGTCGGTAATGTACCAGCCTGTGCCCTTGAATTGAAAGGCGGGGGCCGAGAGCAGCCGCTCCATCTGGGCGCCGCAATCGGGGCACTCCAGCACCGGCTCGGCGCTCATCGGCTGAATCTTTTCCACACGCTTTTTGCACTTGGTGCACTGGTACTCGTACAAAGGCACGGCTGATCACTCCAACAGACGAAGTCTCGCGGCGCGTCCGCCTGGGTCCCTTCTTAAGGCTGATGCAGCGGATGTCGCACTCGGCTCAAAACACCCGCGGAGAGAACCCAACTGCGCCGCAAAAGCTCGATCCGCCCAATCGCGGCCCGAAAGCGCGGCTGACGCTGCTTCACCTCGATTTTATCAGAGTTGGAATATGCGCACAACGCACTCAATCTATTTGATAGCGTTTGCGCTTGGCGAGCAGCGTCTTGCGGCTGATGCCCAGCCGCCGCGCCGCTTCCGAATAGTTCCACCCAACCTGCCGCAGTGCCGCAGCAATGTGCGCCTTCTCTAGCGCTTGAAGTGAAAACTGGCCAGCTGCGGCGGCTTGAGCTGGCCGCAGCTCGGCCGGCAGATCCCCAGCGAGCAGTTCCAGGGTCCGAACACCGCTATGCGCCAACGCTTGCTGCAGAATCACCTGCAGCTCGCGAACGTTTCCCGGGTAAGGGTAGTCCGCAAGGAGCTGCTCCGTCTCGGGCGCCAGCCGGGGAACAGGGCGCCGCTCCAACCGGGCCAGCCGGTCCAGCAGGTGTCGCGCCAGAGGCACGATCTCCGGCTGACGCTGCCGCAACGGCGGGATCATCAGGCGATAGGTGGAGAGGCGCTCCCAGAGTCCGAGGGAGAAGTCCCGCCGCGCCACCGCCTGCTCCAGCGGGACCGTACTCAGCCCAACGACCCGGGCGCGAACCGCCGGCCGCCGATGCCGGCTGCGCGCTGGCTGCACCGCATTGAGGAGTTGCTCCTGCAAATCCAACGAAAGCGCCGCAATATTGTCCAGAACGACGGTGCCTTGCCCTGCCTGGAGCAGGCGTCCGGGAAAGCCACGCGCGCCACTGCTCTCCGCGTACGAATTCGCCCCAAAGAGCTGCTCACGCACCTGCTCCGGGCTCCACGCGGCGCAGTCCACCTCAAGACAGGGTTCAAATCGAAAGGGGCTGGACAGGTGCAGTAACTCGATCAGCAGGCTCTTGCCAGTTCCCGGCTCTCCCTCAATGAGCAGCGGTACGGGGGCGGTCGCCGCCCGCCGCGCCTGTCGCAGGACGTGCACGGTCTCTGGGACCAGCGCGATCCACTGATGCAAAGGACTGGACGAGCTCACTTGCCGGACTTTTTGGACTGCGCCTTGCGTTTGACGCCAAGCTTACGTGGACGCGCAGCCTTGGCGGCTTGCGCTGCCAGGGGGGAACGGCGGCGCGGTTTTTCCGGTTCCGAGGACTGGGCTGCTGGCGCGCGAACTGGCTTGCTTGCGGCGGTTGTAGCACGAGGACTCTTCACTGCGGTCTTCCTGGCAACCGCTTTGCCGGGCTGTTGGAGGAATTGCTGGTTTGCCTCCATATCGAACTGAGGGGCTTTTTGCCAAAGCCGCTCCAGGCCGTAAAAGTTGCGCGCCCCAGCGGCGAAGATGTGAACCACCAGCCCGCCATAGTCCAGCACTATCCACTGCGCGTGGCGGTAACCTTCCATCTGCAGGGGGCGCAAGCCGGCGTTGAGCTCCATCGAGCGTTGTACCTCGTCAGCCAGGGCCTGGATCTGCGCCGGGTTATTTCCGTGGCAGATGATGAAGAAATCGGTAAAGCCAGCCAGGCCGCGCACGTCGAGGCAGACGGGGTCGAGCGCCTTCTTGTTTAAGACTGCATCCCAGGCAAGCTGCAGCCGCTGGCGCAGTTCACGATCCGAAGAGGGGGACTTTGGCATAGTTCGCGTAGCCTTTAGTTTAGCCTAGCGGGGCTTTTGACTGTCTTCGGCACGTGGAGACCACCCCCAGGCCGCTCTCCAACCCTGCGAATCAGCCTTCTATTGTAAAAATCCTGTAACCAGCGGCGAGCAACTGTAGGTCAAAGTTTCAGGAGGTCAGAGGTCATATGACGGGAAGGCGCCGCTTATTCCTGCTAGCTGGTTTGGGGCTTATAAGTGCGGGCTGCGGTGGGCAGGCAACACTGCTGGCGAATAATGCTCCGGCGAATGCGACTCTGCTTGTAACGAGCACACTGAACGATCAATTTGCCATGGTGCCCATGCAGATTTCAGCGATAACGCTGGGCGGGGACAGTGGCGCTTCGGCGGGAACGCCGCTGCTGACATTTCCGGCACAGTTCGATGCCCAAACGCTCAACGGAGAATTGGCACCCTTGGCGAGTGCGGCAGTCAGCCTACCGCCTGGCACGTATACAACTGCGTCAATTAGCTACACCGGGAGCGCAGTGTGTTATGGAGTGAGCGATCTTGGGGGTATTTACGGTGCCTTTCTGAGCCTGCCAGGGCAGACGGTTAGCGCCAGCCTTCCGCAACCGATCACCATAGCGGCTGGCAGCAGCCCCGCCATTCAGCTGGCTATTTCCGGCATCGCACCCGCGGGGGGCGCGTCCTGCTCTTCGGTGCAGCAGTCCATGCTCTCCGAACCGGTATTCACATTAACTACTCTTCCGTCACCCGCTGGGGGCACGCGCGTACTCGCCCATAACCAGATCGCCGAGGTCATCGGCTCAGGCAGCCAGAGCTTTGAGCTGGCGCCGAGCACGGGGATAAATGGGCTGCCTTTGCCGTACAGTTTTGATGCTGGTGCGCCATGGCTGTTGACTTCGACACCGGGCACGACTGAGACGGTAGGCGCCGTGGTTGACGTCGATTTGACGCAAAGCGCAGCCGGTCTACAAGCGACCCGGATGATGCAACTCGGAGGTCTTGGAACTCCCGGGTACAATGCAGTTCTTGTCGGCCCGGTCGTGAACACTTATTCCAAGCTGGCGCTTCCGAACTTGGTTCCAGGAACCGACAGTTCCACGAACTTCCAGATTTCCGCTGGCTTTGTCCCTCCCAGTAGTCTTTCCTTCGGTCCTGTTTTCAGCGCGTCCTCGATCGTTCCGGGCCAGCGCGTGGTGGCCTTTTCCGATGGCGGTCAGCCGCCCACCTTTGCCTCTGTGACTTTGGAGCCACAGGTCATCGACGCCCAGGTGAACTCTGTTCAGACCGCGGGAAATTACACGGTCTACACCGTCCAGCTCGCCCCTTACGACATGATCTCCACGCTGGCGACCCTTCCCAACGCCAACCCGGAGTCTGATCCAACCACCGTGCAGGTATACGTTAGTTCGTCGACCGCGACCAGTGTTCAGCCCAGCAGCGGTGATCTAGCTCGCTTCGATGGTTATTTGTTCGATGACGGCGGAGTTCTGCGCATGTTCTGCACGCAGATAAGTTCAGGAGTGCCGTTCTGAAGGGGAACGGCTCCTTCGGTAGCGGCAATCCGGGATCGCCCTAGCCGCGCCCGTACAGGCGCTGCTGGCGAATGTATTCCTCCACGAGTGCGGGAACGCCCGTCTGCACGTTTCCCGTACCATGGCGCAGATTGGTCGAGCTGAGAGGCGAGTGGAAGTTCCCCAGAAAGAGGACGCGTGTTCCGGCAACGGTGCGCAACTCCTCTTTTCCGTCCGCAATTGGCTGGACCAGTCCGGACGGCAGCTGCTTCAGATCCAGGCGTTCGCGGGGCGCCAGGACGAAATTGCACATGCCCAGCAGGCGCTGGTAATCCTTCCAGCGCGGCAGGTCGCGGAACGCGTCCGCGCCCAGCAGGAACCACAGTTCGGCTTCAGGATAAAGTGATTGCACCCAGGCCACTTCGTCGACGGAATACGTTGGGCCGCGCTCCGGACTCTCCAGCGCTTCCCACTGTGGATGGTCCTCAAGCGCCAGCCGGACCATCGCCAGCCGATCCGCGTAGCCAGCCAGCGGTTGGTCTTTATGCCAAGGGTGGCGCGAAGGGATAAAGAGCACGCGCTGCAACCGGCAGGCTCGCTGCGCAGCCAAGGCGAAATCCAGGTGACCCTGGTGAATGGGGTCGAAGGTGCCTCCGAAGATACCGATGCGCTCGCCGCCGGGCTGGCCTTCGCTGCTCATGTCCAATTCAGGTCCGGAGCGGCTCATTTAGCGCGCGGCGGACCGTCCCACTCGGCGCGGTATTCCGGCGGCGTCTCCTCATTCAGCGGCTGGCGTTCCGCCGCGGCGGCTTTGGTTGGCGCCGAGGCATCCGGCGTTTCATAAACCTCCTCCGCCCTCAGCTGCCGCAGCCGGTCGGCGACCGTGTGCACCAGTTCATTGACGCCCTCGCCGGTAACGGCGGAAATCTTATAGAGTGGCTGCTTGCGGCGCTTGGCCAGTGCTTCCAGTTTCTTCAGCTTGTCCGGCGCGGCGATATCCATCTTGCTGGCCACCAGCAGCGTGGGCTTTTCCTCCATGCCCTCGCCGAAGGCGCGCAGCTCGTTCTCGATAACCACAACGTCTTCTTCCGCCTTGCGTCCGCTGAATTCCGAGACATCCACCAGATGCACCAAGAGGCGCGTGCGCTCCACGTGCTTGAGAAACTGAATACCTAAGCCGTGCCCCTCGTGCGCGCCTTCAATGAGCCCGGGAATATCGGCGACCACAAAGCTTTCGCCATCATGATCAGGCACCGCCACCACGCCCAGGTTTGGCTCCAGGGTGGTGAATGGGTAATCGGCGATCTTCGGGCGAGCGGCGGAAATGCGCGAGATGAGCGTGCTCTTGCCGGCATTGGGAAAGCCCACCAGGCCAACATCAGCCAGCAGCTTCAAGGCCAGGCGCAGGCGGCGCTGCTGACCGGGCTCACCCGGCTCGCAATGGCGGGGAGCGCGATTGGTTGAGGTGGCGAAGCGAGCGTTGCCACGGCCCCCACGCCCACCCTGGGCGACCACGATCTTCTGTTTGGGAGCGGTGAAATCGGCGATCAGCTCACCCGTCTCCGCATCATAAACCGCCGTCCCGACCGGAACCGGCAACTTGATGCCGCCGCCATTCTTGCCGTGGCAGTTGCTGCCTTCTCCGTGTCCACCGCGCGCCGCCTTGTGCTCGGGGTTAAAGCGGAAATGAATCAGGGTGTTGTGACTGGGCGAGGCAAACAGCACGACGTCGCCGCCACGGCCGCCATCGCCGCCGCTGGGGCCGCCGCGTGGAACGTACTTCTCACGGCGGAAAGCCATGCAGCCGTTGCCGCCGTCGCCAGCCTTGACCCGTATTTCCGCCTCATCAATGAACATGGACAGTCACCGGAAAACACAAGAGCGGTCCACGCCAGCGGCGGGACCGCTCTTTATTTTGGATGCCGCGCAAGCCGGGCCGGCCCAAACCGGCTAGGGCACGAACCATCTGCGCCGCGGCCGCTTAGGATGCTTTGCTGGCGCCGGCCTCGGCCGCGGGGCGCACATTGACGAACTTGCCCTCGCGTCCACGATCGACGAACTCAACCTGGCCGGCGGCCAGGGCGAACAAGGTGTCGTCCTTGCCGCGGCCCACGTTCACACCGGGTTTAAACGGTGTGCCGCGCTGCCGCACGATGATAGCGCCGCCTAAAACCTTCTGTCCGCCGTAAACCTTGATTCCCAGACGCTGCGCGTTGGAGTCGCGGCCGTTGCGGGAACTCCCTAAACCTTTTTTGTGTGCCATGACGTTTTCTCTTCCCGGAAACCGGAATGCTCCAGTCCCGCCTTAGCTCCCGTACTCCTTGTTGCCGGCGCGGATACCTGTGATGCGCACGCGGGTGTAGGGCTGGCGATGTCCGGCCAACTTCTTGTACTGCTTTTTGCGCTTCAGGTGGAAAACCAGAATCTTCTTGTCCCGGTCCTCTTCCACCACGGTGGCGCGCACCAGCGCGCCTTCCAGCGATTCAAAGCCGTTGTCGCCGCGCACGGCCAGCACATCGCTGATCTCCACGTTGCCGTCCTGGTGGCTGACCTTTTCCAGCTTCACCACGTCTCCGGGGCTCACCCGGTACTGTTTGCCGCCGCTGCGAATGACCGCGTACATAGAAAGTCCTCCAACCTGATCCTGTTCCGCTCGTCCACCTGTGCGCGGACAACGGCGTACCGGCACAAGCGCTGCAGGGCCGCCAGAGAGGCGGTTTCCGCTACGCTCCTGCTCTTCGGGGTACGGAAAACTGCGGCGCGGGGACGCACCGGGATCGCCCCGGGTCATTGCCAGAACACAGACGGCCGCAAGAGGTTCTATTGTACGCAGGTGGAGGGGGGGACGTCAAATGTTGGCCGTTTTCATGGCTTTGACAGCTGAAGTTTGACAAAAGCCTGACCGGCGTGATTTTCAACGATTTTAAAGGCGGTCGAGTTCATCAGAGCCCACATGTAGCAGTGGTGAACAGTCAGCACGGTGTCCTGCAACGCGGGGTCCGACTCCAAGGGCTTGATCTTGAGCCCAATTGCAATGCACTGATCCATGGGGATGTGCCGTTCATGGGCCTTGTGAATATCGTCATCGCTCAAGAACTCCACAATCCTTGCGGCTTTTTGCTCAGCCTCCGGGTCAGCCGAAAACATTACCGTCTTGAGCTGATTGCTGACGAATTTCTTGGTCCAGTCGATCGCCTGTTGGCACTGACCCAGGAAAGTTGGCCTGTACTGCTGCAGAATTGGCTGCCACACATGCACGTAGAAGGGGTCGGCCTTAATATCCTGAAGCGCCTTTTTGAACTCGCTGATGACGCCCTGGGCGGGGATACCGCGCAATTGAGGATCTATCGGGCCCAAGCTGGACTGTTTTCCCAGCACCACCTCCCGGGCTGAACAAGCGATCATTGTTCCCGCCGACATCGCAATTTGCGGCACGATGACGCGAATGTCGTTGCTGAACATCTTCTGCAAGTAATTGACGATGCTTTCGGTGCTTGCAATGCTTCCACCGGGGGTATGCAGGATGAGGTCCAGCCCCTTGCCGCGGTCCAGTTGATGGACCGCCATCATGAAGGCGTTCATGTCCTCGTCGTTGATGTCCTGCAACTGCAGCGAAGGCTTGGAGAGGAAGCCGGAATAGTACGCGATCACATTCCGCCCGGTGAGGACGTGCAGGGCTTTGAGGTACTTTCTTCGAACGACGTCGGCAGCGGCGTGAGCCCTGGAACTCTCCTGCTGAATCTCAGCAAGAACCTCGCTCCAATTTGGCAAGTTCAGCTGTCCTTCCTGACCTCAATATCCGTTCGATCAGTGGTAACACTTAAGACGGCCCTGAAAGGCGATGGCTGGACGAGGCTGGCGGAGTCGTCTTGCGGCGAGTTTCCAGCCGTGCCCCCGGTCAAACGGCGATGCGCCTCAACAAGTTCGTCGATCGATTTTATGGTGGCTGGAAGGGTCATAGCGCCCTCAGGCGCGACGATCAGGGGGCGTCGCTAGTGGGAGGATAACACAATGATTGGAGGCTCCCTGTTGGCACTGCGGATGCCTGCCGGGCAGACAAAAAAAGCGTGCGCAGAGCGCACGCTTGAGAAGGTTCGGTTGCTTGAACGGGAAACTTACTTCTTTTTCTTGGCAGCGGCCTTCTTGGCGGGCTTCGCAGCCTTCTTTTTCGCAGCAGGCATAGCTTTCCTCCTTGTAGGGGCTTTCGCCCTGCCCTCAAGCTGCACAGGATTTTGTGCATTAATTGAGGACACACAAGATATAGGGCCTGGCACCACCAGAGTCAAGAAAAAAGTGCAGCTTACAGATTTTTTTTCTTGACACCTCTCTGGCCGCTCCCCTTGCCTTGACTTCCGCGCAAAGCCTCTGCTGGCCAAAACCGCTGCAGCGAAGGACGCAATCGCCTCCCGTCTGCATCCGCTCCATGGAGCTCAAGTCCTCTTCAGCCGTTCATGCGGGCGGCGCGGGCGCCGATGTCGCGCCGGTAGTGCGCACCTTTGAATTGAATCTTCGCCGCGCCCGCATAGCAGCGCTGCAGAGCATCGATCAGCGTGACGCCGCGGCTGGCCACACTGAGAACGCGTCCGCCGGAGGTGTACCATTCGGCGGTTTCGGCTTCCGCCAATCCCTGGGGGCGCAGCCGCGTGGTGCCGGAATGAAATACCACCGCGCCGTTGCTTCCATCCACGGCACTGAGGCCATGGATGGGAATGCCGCTTTGAAATACGCCTGGGTATCCTTCCGAGGCCAGCACCACGCAGGCGGAGGGCTCGGGAGAGATATGGAGAACGCCGGGATTGATGCGGCCCTGCGCCGCAGAGGCCAACATCTCCGCCAGATCGCCCTCCAGACGCAGCATGATGGCCTGGGTCTCGGGATCGCCGAAGCGCACGTTGTATTCCAGCACCTTTGGCCCGCTGGTGGTCATCATGAGCCCGCAATAGAGAACGCCGGCGAATGGCGTTCCATCGCGTTCCATAGCTCGCAGCGTGCGCTGCACGACCTCGCTTTCAATAGCCTGCAACTGCTCGTGGGTCAGCAGCGCGTCAACGGAATAGGCGCCCATGCCGCCGGTGTTGGGCCCCTGGTCGTTGTCGAAGACGCGCTTATGGTCCTGAGCGGGAGGCAGAGTAAACCAGCGCGAACCATCGCAGAGGGCGAGCAGACTGACCTCCGGCCCCTGCAGGAATTCTTCGATGACAATACGCCGTCCAGCCGCACCCACCAGCGCCCCTGAAAAAAATCCCTCGATCGCCGCCAGCGCCTCTTCGCGATTGTTGGGCAGCACCACTCCCTTGCCGGCCGCCAGGCCGTCCGCCTTGAGCACCACCGGGTAACTAAAGGCACTGAGCGCCTGGCGCGCCTCCCCGGCGCTGTCGCAGACGCGAAACGCCGCGGTGGGAACGCCATGTCTTTCCATGAAGCGCTTAGCGAAGATCTTGCTGGCTTCCAACTGCGCCGCCGCGCGGCTGGGGCCGAAGACAGGAATCTTTTGCAGTTGCAAGGCGTCGACAATGCCGGCCGCCAGCGGGGCCTCCGGCCCAACGACCACCAGGTCGATGCCGTGTTTGCGGCAGGCAGCCGCCACCGTATCCGCTTCGGCGGGATTGCCCGGAACCAGGGTTGCGATTTGCGCCATGCCGTCATTTCCGGGCAGCGCAAACAACCCTCGCACCGAGGGCGACTGCCGCAGCTTCCAGGCCAGCGCGTGTTCGCGGCCCCCACCACCTAGTACCAAAACATTCATCGCGTTTCCTTTATTGGATGCGAGCCGCTCAAAACCTCGCCGCATCGAGCGAACAAATTAGCGCAAGCGCAGCTTGGCGAAGCGCCGTTTGCCGACTTTCAACAGCAGCTCGCTGTTGGCGGTGACCGTCAGCGTGTTTTGCGCCAGCCTCTCGCCATTGACGCTCACCGCGCCACTTTTGATCAGGCGCGCCGCCTCGCTCACCGAAGCAGCGAGTTGCAGTTCGGCGAGCACTTTATCCATGCGCAGGCTGCCGTTGAGCGGCGCCTCGTAGCTGAACTCCTCCAGCTCGGCGGGAAGGGCGTCCTGCTGAAAGACCCGCTCGAACTCCTCCCGCGCCGCATGCGCTTCCGCGGGGGGATGAAAGCCGGCAATGATCTCCTCCGCCAGTTCCTTTTTCAGCATCATGGGGTGGCGGGCGCCGCTGGCCACCTCGCTTTGCAACCGCCCGATCTCCGCTTCGCTGCGGTCGGTGAGCAGCAGCATGTAGCGCCACATCAGAGTGTCGGAGATCGACATCAGCTTGCCGAACATCACGTTGGCCGGTTCGGCGATGCCCACATAGTTGCCCAGCGATTTGGACATCTTCTGCACGCCATCCAGCCCCTCCAACAGCGGCATGGTGAGGACGATTTGCGAAGCCTGCCCGTATTCGCGCTGCAACTCGCGCCCCACCAGCAAGTTGAACTTCTGATCGGTTCCGCCCAGCTCGACATCCGCCTCCAGGGCGACCGAGTCATAGCCCTGCGCCAGCGGATACAAAAACTCGTGAATGGAGATGGGTTGCTGCCCGGCAAAACGTTTATGGAAGTCGTCGCGCTCCAGCATGCGCGCCACCGTGTACTTGGCGCACAGCCGGACCATGTCGGCGGCGTTCAGCTTTCCCAGCCATTCGCTATTAAAAACGACTTTGGTGCGGGCCGGATCGAGAATTTTAAACACTTGCTGGCGATAGGTTTCCGCGTTGCGCGCCACCTCCTCTTCGGTAAGCGCGGGACGTGTGACAGATCGCCCCGTGGGATCGCCGATGCGGCCGGTGAAGTCGCCGATGAGGAAGTAAACCTGATGGCCTAGATCCTGGAAGTGTTTGAGCTTGCGCAGCAGCACCGTGTGGCCGAGGTGCAAGTCGGGCGCCGTGGGATCAAAGCCCGCTTTGACGCGCAACGGCCGATTAGCGTGGCGCGCGGCTTCCAACCGCTCCAGCAGGCCGTTCTCGGGAATAATCTCCGCCGCCCCCTTGGCCAGGTAGGTCAGCTGCTCCGTTGCAGGCAGAAAACTCATCGCGCTCCGTTCGACAGCGATCCGGGATTAGTCCCTATTCCCTTTACTGCTGCCACAAAAGCTTTCATTATAGGGCTTCCGGAGAGGAAAGTCCGGTCAGCAGCCGGCAGCCAAGCTTATGGATCTGAGTGTCAACATCGCGGGCGTGCAGTTGCAAAACCCGGTTCTGGCGGCCAGCGGGACGTTTGGATATGGCGTTGAGTTTGAAGACATTGTTGACCTCCGCCGTCTGGGAGCGGTGGTCACCAAAGGCCTCTCGCGCGAACCAATGCCGGGCAATCCCAGCCCGCGCCTGTTTGAGACCGCCTCCGGCATGCTGAATTCGGTGGGCCTGCAAAACATTGGCGCTCCCGCCTTCCTGCGCTCCCGCTTGCCCAGGTTGCGGCAGCTTGGCGTCATGGTGGTTGCCAACGTGTTTGGCTACAGCCGCGAGGATTACCTGGAAACCCTTGCGATTCTGAATGACGGAGAAGGCATTGCCGCCTACGAGCTCAACGTCAGCTGTCCCAATACCGACCAGGGGGGCATCGTGTTTGGCACAGACGCCCACCTGCTCTCCGATCTGGTTTATGCCGCCAAGCAGGCGGCCCGGCGCCCGCTGTGGGTCAAGCTCAGCCCCAACGTCACCAACATTGCACAATTGGCCAAGGTCTGCGAGGACGCGGGAGCGGACGCTCTCTCGCTGGTAAATACCTTCGTTGGCATGTCCATCGACGTTCAGACGCGCCGCCCCCGCTTTGCCAAGATCGTCGCCGGCCTTTCTGGACCTGCGATCAAACCTATTGCGGTGCGCATGGTGTGGGAGTGTTCCCGCGCGGTCAAGATTCCCATCATTGGGATGGGAGGCATTGCCACCGCCGAGGATGCGGTCGAGTTCCTGCTGGCGGGTGCGAGCGCCGTCCAGATCGGCACCACCAACTTCTGGGATCCCAAGGCGACCGAGAACGTTATCCGCGACCTGCGGCGCTTCTGCGAACACCGCGGCATTGAGCAGGTGCGGCAATTGACCGGCGCGGTGGAAATCGATGGCTGAGGCCTCCTGCCTTGCCAACCGCCCCTGCCGAGCAACTCTTATTGACGGTGGAAAGGGCGCGGCTGAAACTATGTCTATGCGGTCTTCCGCCTGGCTGAAACGTCGCTTCCCTGCCGTTTGCATGCCAGCTTTCCTGTTGGGCTTCTTGGCGCCTGGCGGCTCAGTGTGGGGTCAGGCCAAAGCCGTACAACCGGTTCCGGCGGCGGCCATGGCTGGCCCGGCGACTTCGCCAAACGTCAGCCGGCTGCCGCTCCTTTCGTTGACCAACGATTTTCGCGGCGGCCAGCCCAGCCATCTGGAGATTCGCATCCAGCAGGATGGACACGCGCGGGCTTTTGTCCGCCAGACGCCAGAGCAGAACCTGCAAACCTTGAGCTTCACCGCCTCACCGGCGTTTGTCCAGCAGCTGTTCCAACTGGCCGGCGACCTGCATGACTTTCAGGGGCGATCGCTGGAATCCAAGAGCAAGGTCGCCTACATGGGCACCAAGACGTTTCGATACCAAGCGGGTGGACACAGCGCGCAACAGAGCTTTAACTTCACCACCGTGCGCGCGGCGGCGGAGTTGAACATCCTGTTCAACCGCCTCAGCACCACCGTGCAGCACGCGCTGCAACTGCAACTGGACATGCAATACGACCCGCTGGGCGTGGCGAAAGAGCTGCGGCTGGTGATGGCCGATTACAAGGGACGCCAGTTAGCGCAGGCCCAGCTTCTCCGCCCCATTCTGCAGCGCATTGTCGAAGACCCCGATTCCATGCATCTGGCGCGGAAGCGTGCCCGGCAGTTGCTGGACAAGATGCAGTAAAGGCGGGCGGGGCCAGCTGAGGAGAGGAGGCATAGCCTCGTCTCTTCAGCCACGCGCCGGCATAGCTCCCATTGGGGTCGCCGTCCGCGTGCAGAGCCTGGAGGGCACCCCGTCCCGGAAGCCGGGACGGGGCTGGAGAGCAGAGCGGGTGGCGCGCCCGCCGCCGGCTCGCGGCCCGGTCCGGCCGAGAGCTCAGCGCCTTAGATCGCGTCCGCTGCGCGGCGTTTTACCACTTGAACGTCACCACCGACTGGTTGGGTAGGGTGTAGCTGAACCCCATGTTGTTGTAGGCGACCTGGAACGTCTGCGACTGGGTACCGGAAGTGTTGCAGACCACCAGGACATGGGTGCCGTCGGGATTCTTGAACGCCACGTCGATGAGGACATTGCCGGGCTGGTTGGAATCGACGCGGACCGCTCCCGGTTGCGTCCAGATGCTCGACTGGCCAATCACGTAGTACTCGACGTTGTAGGTGATGGTTGCGGGGCTGGTGCTGTCGTTAATAGTGACTATTCCTCGGCACTTTGTGCAGCCGCCATTCTGCGGGCCCGAATTCTGATCGAGCGCCAAATTCCACAGGAGCACGCTTTTGGCGTAGTCCCGCACCGCCCCGATGAAGAGGTTCTGCTCGTTCCAGACCAGATCGTTCTGAAACTTCGACCCCACGCTCCCCGAACATTCCGTAAACCAGATGCCCTTGTTGGGATAGGCCTGCTGCACATACAGCTGGTCGCTCGGGCTCCCGGAGTAGCAGTGGAACGACGAGCCCACGGAAGCGTTATACGCCGCGGTATTGGACAGAACGTTTTCGGGATAGCTGTAGTTGTTCCAGTTGTGGTCGTAAACGATGATTCCGGTTTTTCCTGAAAGCCCGGCCGAACTCAGCGCCGGTGCCAAATAATTTCCGATGAAGTTGGCCTCGTCGGTGTCCGCCAGGGACTCGGAAGGGTAACTCGTGGTGGAGTTCAGCGGCTCGTTCTGCACTGCGATGTAGTTGAGCGTGATGTTGTTGGCGGCATAGCCCTGGATCGTCTTGACGAAATACTGCGCCAGGGAATTCAGGTAGCTCATATTCATGCCGCCCCCGTTCATGGTGCAGGTGGTCTTCATCCAGGCGGGAGGGCTCCACGGCAGCGCCTCGATCTTCATCCCGGGATTGAGGCTGAGGGCCTTTTGAATCACCGGAATGATGTAGGCGGAATCATGCGCGATGGAAAAGCCGGCGAGGTTGGGATCGGCGGAGCAGTTGGTCGTGTCGTCGTAGGAGTAGTTGCCGTTAACGGCGAAGTCGCTGGCGCCCATTGGGAGCCGCATCATGCTCATGCCAATCCCGCTGGTGGGGCTGAAGAACTGCGTCATTAGGTTGGAGTACTGCGTCGAGTTCAGCTTGTTATAGAGCAGCCACGCCGCGGAATCGGAAAAGGCGGCGCCAAAACCGTCCATTGTCTGGTAGGTGGCGCCATCGTTTACTGTGATGGTCGGCGGCGCCTTTCTTCCCGTGAGTTCGGCGCCAAACGTGACGCTGGGCTGTGTGCTTAGGAGCTTGGACTGGTTGCCATCGGTCTCAATCACCTGTGCCGTCTGCGCGGGCAGAAGTGTGGTGGAGACAGCGATGGCTATGCTCAGAGCGGCGAGCCTGACGGTGATGCGTAGGTAGGTGGGGTTCATCTTAATTTCCTAAAACGCCTGACTGTATGCGCTTTTAATTCCTGACGCCTGCAAGGTGGGCCGTCATTGCGGACAAAGTTGCTGAGCGGCGGGCATTGTGCCCAGAGATTGGAGCGCACCCGATACGGCGCTATCGGTTGCAAGGGCCAGCGAAGGAATTGTCAGGCGGCGGGAAGAGGAGCACAACTATACGGAAGTATATGGGGACTGAGGAGGCGCCCAACGGAACCTTTAGCGGTCGCTCGAATTTAGCGGTCGGTCGAATTGCAATTTTGCCGTAACGGCACTATGCTTTGCTGGCGCTTCAGGTTCTTCTAAGGATGGCTCCCATGATGCCTCTCACTGTGCTTTTGCTGATCCTGGTCTTTTTTCTGCTGGTCACCTTCCTCAAAGGCTTCTTCACGGTTGACACGTCGCAGGCGGCCATCGTGCAGCGCTTCGGCAAATTCCTGCGCGTGGCCGGTCCCGGCCTGAACTTCAAGATTCCCTGGCTGGACCAGGTAGCCGCGCGGGTCAACTTGCGCGTGCAGCAGCTGGATATGGAAGTCGAGACCAAGACCAAGGACAATGTCTTCGTCAAGATTCCCGTGTCGATTCAGTACCACGTGATGCCGGAACATGTGTACGAGGCCTATTACAAGCTCACCGATCCCAAGGCGCAGATCCAGTCCTATGTCTTTAATGTCATTCTGGGCCACGTGCCCAAGCTGACACTGGACGAGGCTTTCGAGCAGCAGGCGGATATCGCCATCGCGGTCAAATCGGAACTGGACCCGATCATGATCACCTTTGGCTACGGGGTGACTAAGGCGCTGGTCACCGATCTCAAGCCTGACGATAAGGTGAAGGCCGCCATGAACGAAATCAACGCGGCACAGCGCGAACAGGTGGCCGCCACCGCGCGCGGCGAAACCGAAAAGATCATGGCCGTCAAACAGGCGGAGGCCGAGGCGGCCAGCAAGGCGCTGCAGGGCGAGGGTATCGCCAACCAGCGCAAGGCCATCATTGCCGGATTACAGGAAAGCGTCGAGCTGTTTCAGAAGAGCGTGCCCGGCGCTACCGCGCAGGACGTGTTGATGATGGTGATGATGACGCAGTACCTGGACACGCTGAAAGAGGTTGGCTCCAACTCCAAGGCCAACACCATCCTGTTGCCGCACAGCCCCGGCGGTCTGACCGACTTCTACGAGCAACTGCGCAACGCGGTGCTGGTGGGCAGTGAGACTGCCCGCGCTGCCAGCGCCGCCGCCAGCGGCAAGTAGGCGCGCCGATTCTTTGCCGGCATTGGTGCACGCGCCCCGGCGAGGGATACCACGCGCACTCGTCCACCGGATCAAAAGCGGGAATTTCCCCGACCACATTGGCTCGACGGCGCTGATGACCGATGGCAACGGCAATGAGCTGTCCGGCTGGGCCAACCACGCCTACACCGCCTTTGGCCAGGACTGGGGCGGCAGCGTCAGCGAGCGCCGCCGCTTCACCGGCAAGGAGCGCGACCCCAATACCGGACTCGACTACTTCGAAGCCCGCTACAATAGCAGCAGCCTGGGCCGCTTCATGACCCCGGACGCGCTGCAGGGCACCATCGCCAACCCGCAGACCCTGAACCGGTTCGTGCACGTGGCGGATAATCCCCTAAGGTTTACGGACCCGACGGGGATGAAGCTCCGTACGAACTACGGTTATCATTCGTACCTTGACCCGAACGACAATGATCCATGGGACACTCCAGGCGTGATTGAGCCCGGCGCGTCCGATTACAGTGGTACGGGAAATCAGGGGACGCAGCAAAGCAGCGCATCCAGCGAGAGCGAGCTCATTGCCTACTATGCTCAGGCATCGGATGGGAGCAACTACTATGCCTACGCGACCCCAAACTTCAATTACCCAGCAGACACGAACAAGTGCAACGAATTCGTCGCTGACACAATTCAAAAAGCCGGAGCCAAACGGCCGCAGGTGAAGCGGAAAGGTATTTTAGGTTGGCTCGGATTTACACGTGATCCCACGGCAAAGGAGTGGGCAACAGCCGCCATCCCTGGTTGGTCGGCCCCGGACAGGGTAGCTAACGCGCGACCGGGTGACGTCATCGCTATGGGGCACCGCGACGATAATGAAGGGCATGTGGGAATCGTCGTGGGGCCGGGCCAAACCGCGTCAGCCGACGCCTATGGTAGCCCGAAGGGCACCGTCGTAATCAATGACTGGGGCTTCAGGCCCCAAGGCATGAACGGCGAGCACTCCGGAGATGTGGTCGTGGTCCGGCATTACATCGGAGGCGACGAGTGAGGAAATGGCTGCTAACCTCGGCCCTCGTGATGGCTGCATTGCTTGGGGTGTGGCAAGCGACTTACCCCGGCCCAAATGACCCCAAGTGCATCCATTATGTCCTCTGGAAGTGGCATCTCCTACCACTAAACCTGCACCGCGCCGTATCCATTATGATCAACGATCCCGACAGGGACTCCATGCTCTTGGACAAGACCGAAGAGCAGTTGCGGCGCAGGTTCGGCTACCTTTTACCTGCACAGCAGGTCTGGGGTTGCGACGTCAAGCAGTTTAACCGTGCCATACCCAAAGCGGACACCGTATTCACTCTTCGCCGTAGCGATCTTTTGATCGTTTTTCACCATGGCGTCTCCTCGCAGGTATTTTACGTTGATGAGGGCGATGCGTGCCTGCCAGAAAGTGAAAGGAATCTGTACCCAAATGGGGTTCCGGTTCGCACGCTCGATAGCGCGACGGTCCCCAAGTCCGAAGGGCAGGAACTGAGCGACTTTAACCAGCATGCTGTGATGGAACGGTTGCGGCCGGTGCTCCGCAAAGCCCGGCTGACCGCCCGCATCGAATACCTTTCCGATTGCACCACCATGAGCGGTTGGGCGGCACCCTTTCCGAAAGTGGACCTGGCCGGCGCGACTCCGCATTATGCCGGTCTGGCAGCCGTACAAGAACTGTTTCGAACGGACCGGGACATAACCGTTGTTGCCAAAGGCTCAGGTAGTGTTGTTATACGGATGGGGCGGGTTCCACAGGCTCTGCTGAGTACCACAATTAAAGCCGTGCGCCTTACACCTACGGAGCAGTTTAATCCACAACAGGCGATTACCGCGATAGAGGCGGCACCCGAGATAAGAGCGCGTCTCAAGGAACTAGGTCTGAAGCTGCCGCTGACTTTCGACTTTCGCCGGCCAGTGGCGCCCGGCCCCGACCGGCCTCATCTGCCAGCTGAACTCAGGAGTCTCACGTTGCGGCAGGCGCTGGGTATGGTATCGAGCTTCTTTGGCGGCGTGACGATCTACGGTCAATGCGATCCGCACAGCAACATTGGCGTTGTCTGGATGGGCTTCTCGGCCTTGAATGGGCCGGGACGCACGCACTGACACCGTGCGTCGGCCGGTAGGAAGCGCCTGGGCCAAACCAATCCTCCGGACCGGGCGGCCCAACGCAGGCAAATGGCGGAGACAAGAACGCCAGCGGAACCGGGAGCGCTGGAACGCAGAAAACGTTGCTTTATCGACGTCGCTGCATACAGATTTAATTATTCGGATGCGACCGGTCACGCAGGGATAGTGTATGCCGTAAACAAGCGCGGAGTTTACGTCATAGCTGCGGGCAGCAAGAAGGTATACGGAACCTACCAATTCAACGTAAGCGTCCGGCCAAACCCAGTCTTTCCGTTTCGTGACAAGCATGTTCCAGTGGAGGGATGAAAGCAACTGGAACTGGAACGGGTGTGCGCGTAAGCCTGGAAGAGGCGCGACGGGTGGTGGAGGCGTTTGAGCGGAGC
>DAIDIE010000003.1 GCA_027459505.1 Acidobacteriota bacterium | reverse complement strand
GTACCTGATCTATCGCGTCAGGAAGCGGCACCGCGCGGAGCGGGCCAAGGATGGTGCGCCGAGACCCACCGTCCCGGTTTCGGTGATGGTCTGCTTCACTGTCTTCCTGGTGAGTGGGGTGGGGGCGCTGGCGCAGTGGGGTAATGTGCTGGAGACCGGCGGCAAGCTTTGGGTGGCGCTGCTGCTGACCGGAATCGCGCTGGGTTCTTTCCTGTCCGCTGGAGCGAACAAGGGCGCGTTTGGCCGCGTGGGTTTTAGGGTGCTGGCTGTGGTCTTGTGCCTAGGCGCGCTGGTGCGGCCGTCGTGGCTGACCATTGGGCTGGCCGCGATCGCTGTTGCCGTGTGGTTCGCGCTGAGCCAAAGGGCCGCTCGCTCCGGTTCCGAGTTCGTCGATCTCGGCCAGCCGTGAAGGCGGTGTCCTCGCCGGCGCTGGCCGGCTGGCGCCGGGGCCCCGTCCTGCCTGCTATGGAAGTGGGCTTTTGCATTAAGGCGGGACGGGGCGTGGAGGCTGCGCGGCTTTTCTATTCTCTTTGCTTTGTCGCTCAAAGACCCCCGGATACGGCGGCGCGGCGCCGCCTATCCGGGGCTAATCTTGCCCGGCGCCAAGCGTGATCTAGTTTTTTGGCGCGCTGGCAGGCGCGCTGACAGGGACGCAGTAGCGCTCGGGGCGGCGGTTTAGAGCGATTGTACTCCGGCAGTGACAGCACCGTTCACCGTGGGGCGTTGCGGTTGCTCCGCGGCGCGGTTGGCCTTGGCGGTTTTCCCACTCAACAAAAGACGTTGAGTGGGGCACCCGGCTGAATGCCGGCGATGTTGTGGGCACGCTGGGCGGCGGCCCCTTGCAGGGGGCGGGGGTGATTACTCCGGATACAATCAAGGACATGCTGCCGTGGGGTGAAGAGGCCAACGACGGGCCGATTGGCCTGTTGCAGAAATGGGTGGTTAAGAAGGTGGCCAAGCAGTTCGTGAACCTGTTCAGCGGTTATGATGGGCAGATTACTGAACTTGGGCTGAGTCAGCCGGTGGAGGACACTATCCTGCCAGTCACAGAAGAAGCGCTGGACAGTATCGCTAGTGGGGTGGGCGCGGCCAAGCTCGCTTACGATTTAGTTTCGTTTTCCGGGGCGGCCCTCGTGTGCCTGAGCGAGGACTCCGGCTCGTGATGGTTCTCCTTGCAATGAAGATTTACGAGCCGGAACTCTTGTGCATTTACGCGGGTTTATTGCCCGTTGGCATAGGGTACCTCTGGCTTTATTTGCGTGGTGTGTCCCACGGGAAGCTCAAGCCGTTTCAGAGGGATGTTTTCGCCGCCACCGCTGGCCTTATGACGGCTGTTGTCTGCGACGACTATTTTCTCGGAGCAACCGACCTCTACACCAAGACGCGCCTCATTGGAAGCAATATTGTCATTGCGGTTGCGGCGCTGCTGTACCTGATCTATCGCGTCAGGAAGCGGCACCGCGCGGAGCGGGCCAAGGATGGTGCGCCGAGACCCACCGTCCCGGTTTCGGTGATGGTCTGCTTCACTGTCTTCCTGGTGAGTGGGGTGG
>DAIDIE010000007.1 GCA_027459505.1 Acidobacteriota bacterium | reverse complement strand
CTTTCAATTACCCACAAGTTGTGCTCCCAGCATAACGCCGAGTTGGATGTCGACGAGGCGGGTTAATCCTCTCCAGACTGTTTCGTTTCCGGGTGGCGAATCTGCGTTGCGCGCCAGATAGCCGCCCAGTCGTGCCAGCTTGATCAGATAATGCGAGAGCAAGTGTTGCCGCAGCTGGGCAGTGGGCTTGTCAGCCACCAATCGATCCAGGATACGCAGTTCCAGATCCGTGAAGACCAGTTCGGGCTGGGCGTCAGGGGCGATGCGATTGGTCATGGTGAGCCAGAAGACGCGCCAACTCAAAATGCAGAACACGGCCAGCAGATTCACCAGGCGCGGAGCGGTTCTTAGCCGGGCTTGTTCGGCTCGGCAGCCCGATTTGAGGATTTTATGAAAAACCTCGATCTTCCAGCGCAGCGCATACCATTGCACTTTTTCCACCGCCTGCTGGCGCGTGTTGACCGCCAGGTCGGTGATCAGTTTCCAGTCGATCCGGTCTCGATCAAGCGGCGTCTCCTGCTCTCGCGCCTCGATCACGGTCACCAACTGTTCCGGATAGCGTTTCTTTTTGCCTTTGGGCGTCTGAAGGCGCATACGCCGGTAGCGGATTTCCAACACCGCTTCCGACTCTTCGCCTTTGCGATTGCGCACGGCGATGCGATACAGTCCCCGGCGTGGACTTTGCCCGATGGCCTCGGCTACGGTCTCGGGTCCTCCATCGGCCAGCCGGTCGGCGCGCGTGCGCACCAGAAAGTGCGTTCCCAGCTGTTGCGCCGCACCGAACAGATCGAAAATATCGCTCTCCTGGTCGCCCACATGTACCGCGCGTTGCGGTTGCCCGAGCAACTCGGTCGAAGAGCGAAGGTTCTCCAGCCAGCGCACGCTCTCCTTCTCCTCGATAGGAGCGTTGTGCGCTTTTCTTTTCGCCTGCTGACCTTTGAACGCCTTGCGGCTCCAGAACTTGACGGCGGCCAACCCTAGCGGCAGCCCGTCCAGCGTCACCGCCAGACTGGAGTGCAGGTTAATTCCGCAGGTGGTGAAGTACACCGGCCGGCCTTGTGCGTCCTTGCGCACAGAGCCTTTGCTGACCAGTCCCACCGCCGCCATATCCTCGCGCTTATAACTGAACTCGGTTGTGTCGTGCACAACTAAAAACAGTTCTTCTCCGCAAGGAATTCGCTCCCGTGTCGCAAGAAAATGGCCGGCCAGGATTTGCTCTTCATTGACCCGGCCGTTGGAGAAAAACCGGTAAGCCGCCTTGGCGGCCGCCCAATCCTGACAGGCCCAGGGAATGCTCCGTCCCACCCCTTGCGCCAACTGCTCCACCAGATGACGCAGCCGCTTTTCCAGCCGCGCATCCGACAACCTCGAGGCCGCCAATTCCCGCTCGATCCAGTCCGGGCCGCCGCAAGATTCCGGATCGTCTACCTGTTTCGCTATTGCTTCCATGGCGGCAGTTCACTGCCCGCCAGGTCACCTTGCAAAGTACCTCGCTTGAGGCCGAATCTGCTCTGCCAACACCCGCCCTGGCTCACCGTACTTGTGGGTAATTGAAAGG
>DAIDIE010000042.1 GCA_027459505.1 Acidobacteriota bacterium | reverse complement strand
TGGCAATGGGGCGCCCGATGCTGCTGTTGGCCGCCGTCGATAAGGCGCTGCGCCCCGTCGCGCGGCGCTACCTGAAGGCGATGGCGCTTCACCCCTGGCGGCTGCGACGCAAACTGCGCCTCCAGTCGGTGATGATCATCCAGCCGGCCGACATCTATCCCGACGGCAGCCAGAACATGTGCGACGGCTGCCCGGACATCACCGTCTGGAACGGCCAGCTGGTGTGGTCCTGCCGGCTCGAGGAGCCGGAGAAGTTCGGTGGCTTCGTGCAGATGATCCCGCGCTGAGGGCCGCAGCGCCGGAGTCAACAGTGAAGCGACGTCTTCCGCGTCAGCCTCGCGCCGGAGCGAGGCCGGCGCGGAGGCGCTCCAGCTGGGGAGGTGGGACTCGAACCCACAACCCTTCGGTTAACAGCCGAATGCTCTGCCATTGAGCTACTGAGGAGTATCAGGACGGATCAATTCAATTGTGGGAGCAGGTGCAAGGCACAGCAGAACCCGCTCTCCTTTTATACCATCGCTCCAGGCGCCGCGCAAGCGCCCCTTGACGTCATTGCCGCCGCCTTCAGCGTCGCTTGACCGCATTTGTGCGCCCTGCTTCATTCCGCCCCCGCCTCCCGGCTCCACTGCAACGCCGCGCCCACCGCCTCCAGCAATTGTTGAGGGGTAAACGGCTTGGCCAGGAATTGGTGGGGCAGTTCCAGCGCCCGTTCGCCTTCCATTTCGGCGGAGTAGCCTGACATCAACACGAGCTTGAGGCCGGGCGAAGCCTGCAGCAGCCTTGCCGCCAGTTCCACTCCTCCCATCTCGGGCATGATCATATCGGCGATGAGCAGGTCAAAGCCGTCCGGCTGCTCGCGCGTGCGCTTTCCACCGATGTCCAGCGCTTCGCGGCCGTTGCGCGCGGTAGAAACCCGGCATCCCTTCTCTTCCAGCACGCGGCGCATCGCGTTGGCGACGGTGGGGTTGTCCTCCACCAGCAGCACACGTGGCGTGCGCCCTTGCCAGTGGGTGCTGTCTGCCGGCCGCATGCCGGGCAGCTCACGTTGTGTCGCATGGGCAGTTGCCGTTTCGGCCGCGCTCGCCGGCAGCAGAATATGGAAGCGCGCTCCCGTTCCAGGCTCGCTCTCCACCTGGATCTCGCCCCCACTCTGCCGGACGATGCCATACACCATGGCCAGCCCCAGACCAGTCCCTTTGCCCACCTCCTTGGTGGTGAAAAACGGCTCAAACAGATGCTTCTGCACGTCTTCGGGAATGCCGGTACCCGTATCAGACACATCGAGCGACACCCATTGCTTGCCATTGGCATCATGTTCAACGCCGGTGGCGATACTGAGCACGCCTCCCTGCGGCATGGCATCGCGCGCGTTGACCGCCAGATTCAGCAGCACCTGATCCAGTTGAGTTGGATCGGCCTTGACCACCGGCAGGTCCTTGCTCAGGTGCACCTCTACACGTATCTGTTCGCCCATGAAGTGCGACAGCATTCGTTCCATTTGCAGTACCTGGCGGTTAAGGTGCACCTCCTCGATCCGCATAAGCTGCTGGCGCCCAAAGGCCAGAAGCTGCTTGACCACCTCGGCCGCGCGTTCACTTGCCGACTCGATCTCCTGAATATCCTTGCGCAGTGGATCCTCCGCCTCCAACTGCTGCTTCACCAGTTGCGTATGGCTGATCACCACCGTGAGCAGGTTGTTGAAGTCGTGCGCGATGCCCGCAGCCAGGCGGCCAATCCCCTCCAGCTTTTGGGACTCCCGCAAGCGATCCTCCAGCACCTTGCGTTCAGTGATGTCCACCACCGTGCCCTCGATGACCGGCCCCGTACCCTCCTGCACCAGGCTGACGTTGGCCAGCACCCACACAGGGCTGCCGTCCTTGCGCTTCAGGCGGATCTCCAGATCGGTGACCGCTCCCTTGCGCTGCAGCTCTTCCAGGATGGCCGTCCGTTGACTGGGATCGTAGTAGACGTCGAGCACGCTCTTGCCAGCGGCGATGTCTTCCCGCTCGTAACCCAGCATGCGCAGGATGGCCGGATTCGCGTCCAGTACCTCGCCCGCCAGGTTCACGCGGTAGACCCCCGCCAGATTGCGTTCCACCAGCGTGCGGAAGCGCTGTTCGGAGTCGCGCAGCGCCAGTTCCGTCGTCTTTTGCGTGGTGATATCGATTGAGACCCCAATGGTTCCTTCAATTTCGCCATTGGCGTCCCGCAACGGGCGCAAATTAATCCACAACAGGCGCCCCTTCCACAGCGCCTCGTAAGAAACCTGTTCGCCCTGGAGCGCGCGCTTAAAGTAGTCCTCCTGCTTGGGCTCCTGCCCCATGTCCAGGTAGTACTGCAGGTTCGTGCGCAGGAACTCCTCGTTGCTGTAGCCGGCGTAGCTGGTTCCCGACACCGACGTGAAGCGAAATTCCCGGTCCGTCGTCCACACCCGCAAGGGGAGCTGTTCAAGCAGCAGTTTCAGCCGCTCCTGCTCGGTGTGCAGGGTAGCTTCCGCCTGGCGCTTTTCGGTTACGTCCAACGCCAGTCCCAGCACTCCGCTGACCGCGCCGCCGGAGTCGCGCAAGGGCGCCACGTGAATCTGCATGATGTGTCCATCGCGGTTGCGCTCCACCGTATTCGAAACGCCGCGCAGCGCCGCCTGATGCAGCTCGATCGTCTCGGCCCGCACAAACTCCAGTTCCATGATGGAGCGACCGGCAAGATCAGGAGCGGGTAATTGTCGCACCAGCGTTCCGGCCAGGTGCTGAATGCGCAGATCCTTATCCACGCTCCAGATCAGTCCGGGCACGTGATCCAAAAGCACTTGCGTCTGCGCCTCGACAGTGCGCAGGCGCTCCTCGTCCTGCTTGCTTTGGGTTATATCGTGCACCTGCGCGACGACGCCCCACAAAGCCCCGTCCTGGCGCAGCGCGGATACCGTCAGCAACCCCCGGATAATCCGCCCGTCTTTGTGCAGGTAGCGTTTTTCCAGCGTGTAGCTCGCGATCTCGCCCGCGATCAGGCGCTTCGCCTGCGCCAGATCGTGCTCGTAATCGGGAGGGTAGGTGAACTCGTAAACCTGGCGGCCAAGCACCTCCCGCTCCTCGTAGCCCAGCAAATCCAACATGCGCCGGTTCACGAGCTGTACACGGAAGTCCGTATCCACCAGAACCGAGGCGATGCCCGAGGAGAGGAAGGCATCGCGAAACAGCGCCTCGGGAAGTTGCGCCGAGTCTTGCTGCCCGCGCTTGCCGGACTGACGGCGCCAGCTCGCGGCCGCCGCGCCCAGCAGCCCACAAGCGGCACAGGCCGCCGCCACTTCCATCGTCTGGCCGCTCAGCAAATGCAGGAGCATAGATTTGAATGGTAGACGCGCTTCCGAATGCAGTTTCCGGGAGGGGGCTCTTCTTCGGCTCCCCCGCAGATTATATGCGAGCGATCGCGGAGTTGCCCCATGCAATTCCGAGATGCCGTAAGATTCCACGACAGCCGTTGCACCAGTTTTGCGCACACAGGAGGATGGGAATGGCGCCACTTCGCTTTGTCCGGACGCTCTGGGTCTGTTTGCTGAGCCTGCCGCTGCTGGCCGCTGCCGCTGCATCGGGGGCCCGGCACTCGACAGCGGTTCCATCGACCACCAGGCCCTCGGCCTCGGCACTGCCCTGGACCGCGCTGCCGGTCATCGTGCGCCGTGGCGGACGCGCCGCTCTGCTGGTCGACGGACGCCCTTTCCTCATTCTCGGCGCGCAGGTGCACAACTCCAGCGCGTGGCCGGGCATGCTGCCGCAGGTATGGCCTGCCATTTCGGCCATCCACGCCAACACGGTCGAGATGCCGGTCTATTGGGAACAGATGGAGCCGGCGCCGGGCCGCTATGACTTCAGCGTGCTTGACATGTTGCTGGCACAGGCCCGCCAGCATCATGTCCGTCTGGTGCTGCTGTGGTTTGCGACCTGGAAAAACGGCAGCGGTCATTACATGCCGGTCTGGATGAAGCGCCAGCCGCAAAAATATTTCAAACTGCTGGACCAACACGGCAAAGCCATCGACTCGCCCTCGCCCTTCGCCCGGGCCACCCGCGAGGCGGATGCACAGGCCTTCGCCGCGCTGATGGGGCATCTCAAAAACGCCGATCGCCAGCACACCGTCATCATGGTGCAGGTGGAAAACGAAACCGGCACCTACGGCAGCCAGCGCGACTATTCGCCCGCCGCGCAGCGCGCCTTCGCCGCGCCGGTGCCGCAACGGCTTCTGCAGGCCCTGCATCAGCAAGCCCAGCCAGGCGAAACATGGAAGACGGCGTTTGGCGCCCGCGCGGCGATCTACTTTCATGCCTGGTCGATTGCACGTTACGTGGACTACGTGGCAGCGGCGGGGAAAGCCGTTTACCCGCTGCCGCTTTACTGCAACGCCGCCCTGCGTGATCCGATTCATCCGCAGCCGGCCGGATCTTACGAGAGCGGCGGCCCCACCTACAACGTGCTCGATGTCTGGAAGGCGGCGGCGCCCGATATTGACCTGCTGGCGCCCGATATCTATATGGAAGACAGCGCGCGCTACCTGAAGACGCTCGATCTCTACGACCGACCCGACAATCCCCTCTTCGTTCCGGAAACCGGGCTGGCGCCGGGCTACGCCCGGTATTTCTTCGCCGTGCTGGGCCATGGGGCCATCGGGTTCTCCCCGTTCGGCGTGGACTACAGTCTCTATGCGGCGCAGCCGCTCGGGGCGCCGGCGCTGCGCAAAAGCACCCTGCAGCAGTTCGCCCTCAATTACCGTCTTGCCGCTCCCATCGACCGGCTGCTGGCCCGGCTGCAGTTCGAAGGCAAGCTCCAGGGCATAGCCGAGCGGCGCGGCCATCCGGTGGAGACGCTGCATTTCCGCGGCTGGGATGCGGTCATCAAATTCGGGGCGAAGCCCTGGGGACCGTCTCCGAACCCCACTGGCAATGCCACACCCATTGGACGCGCCATGATTGCCCAGCTTGCGCCCAACCAGTTTCTGGTGGCGGGATATTTCTGCCGCATCGACTTCAAGCCCTTAGCCAGTGACCAGTCGCGCGAGTTCCTGCAAGTCCAACAGTTGGAGCTGCGGCCAGGGCTGCCGCTGAAGCGCATCTGGAACGGCGATGAGACCGACTTCGGGCTCAACTTCAGCTCCGCGCCGCAACTGCTGCGCGTCTCCCTGGCGACCTATACCGGAGCCCGCTACTGAGGGCAGGGAAGGGGCACGGCTGTGGCGGGATTACCTCGCTCTGGAGGAGCTGGGGCTTGGTTCCGCGCCTCTAGTTCGCGTGCTGACTGATGTTGAGCAGCACGCCCACCGAGGCCAGGCTGACAATGAGCGACGAGCTTCCGTAGCTGATAAACGGCAGCGGAATCCCTTTGGTCGGCATCAGTCCGGTGACCACGCTGAAGTTGATCAGCGCCTGTACCACGATCATGCAGGTGATGCCCACCGCCAACAACCTGCCGAAGGCGTCTGGGGCGCTGCGCGCGATGCGCAGTCCGCGATGCAGGAAGACCATGAAGCAGCTCACCACGAAGATGCCGCCCAGCAGCCCCAGCTCTTCGTTGACGACCGCGAAAATGAAGTCGGTCTGCGGTTCGGGCAGGAAAAACAGCTTCTGCTTGCCGTTCATCAGCCCTAATCCGGAGATCCCACCAGTGCCCACCGAGATCAGCGACTGCACCAACTGAAAGCCGTTGCCTTGCGCCTCGGCCCAGGGATGCAGAAAGGCGGACATGCGCCGCAGGCGGTAGCCGACGTGGAAGATGGCCCAATACAGGGGCAGCAGGGCGGCAATTCCAGCGTAAGCGAAATAGCGCAGCCGCATGCCGCCGCTGAAACACATCGCAGTCGCAATCAGCACCAGGGCGACCGTGGTCCCCAGGTCGGGTTCTTTGTAGACCAGCGCGCAGACAAACAGCATGTAGATTCCGAGCGGCTTGAGCGTCATCAGGTCGTTGATGGTGCGCGCGCGCCGCTCCAGGAAGAACGCGGCAAACAGGATCAGCGCCGGCTTGGCCAGCTCGGAGGGTTGCAGCGAGAGCGGCCCCAGACGGATCCAGCGGTGCGTGTTGTGCGCGCCCGGCAGGAAGAAGGGGATCACCAGCAGCAGCATCGAGCTGAAGACCACCGAATAAACGATGCGCGGGTCTTTGAGCTTGCGGTAGTCGAGGTGCATCAGGCCCCAACCCAGTGTGAGTCCAATGCCGGCGCCCACCAACTGCCGCAGCAGAAACGCCGCTGGCGAGTGATAGCGCTCCATGGCCACCACGGCGGAGGCGGAAAACACCATCACCAGCCCAAATGCCAGCAGGAGCAGGGTCACTGCAAACAGCGGCCGGTCGTATCTGAAGCGCTTTGCCATCTATATAAGAATCCGGGCGGCATTGGGAATGCCGCAGTCCGGGCGGAGCCCCAGTCATTTTACAGTGTGGAACCCTCACCCGCGATGCCAGGATTTCGCCTTAGAATCAGCTTGGTATCGTTGTGCCGCCGCCATTCCTGTTGTGCCGGTCTGAGAGAGGCCGGGCGGCGCCAGAGGAGCTTTTGAATGCGCGTCATCGTTGTTGCCGGTCTGCTGGCCGCCGGGTTGAGCCTGGCGGCGCAATCGCCCGTGCAGTCTCCAAAGGGTTTTGAGCACTGGACCCCGGCGCAATTGCACAGGGTGGAGCGCACGAAACTGCAGCCCCATCTTGATCCGCGGCAGCGCATGGCCGCGGTCAACCTCGTCAACTTTGGCGGCCATTGGACCATGCTGGCGCACCGCGAAGCCACTGGCGGAGCGGAGATGCACGCTGCCTCCAGCGATATTTTCGTCATCGAGTCCGGCGCGGCGACGCTGGCGGTGGGCGGCCGCATCAAGAACGCGAAGCAGGTCTCGCCCGGCGAGACGCGGGGCAGCGCGGTAGTTGGAGGGCGACGCGTCACGCTTCACCCCGGCGATATTGTCAACATTCCGCCCAACACGCCGCACCAGATGCTTCTGGCGCGCGGGCAGAAGATCACCTATTTCGTCATCAAGGTAAAGGACTAGCACCGCATGCACCGCGGAAGAATGAAGAGTTGACGGTTCACAGTTCACAGTTCACCGTAGGGCGTTGCGGATGGTTGGCGTTGCGCATTGATCCGTGCGGTGGATTGCGTTTCAGAAGATAAGAGAAGGCGGGGCTCTGGCCCCTTCAGCGCTCAAGGTACTCATGTCAAACGCTCCCACTCCCATCACCGCGCCGCTCGATCAACTCGTGTTCCGCAAGACTAACGCGCATCGCGGACGCCATATCGCGGTCTCGCCCGCCAACAGCGCGATGCGCCACCTGAGTTACGCCCGCATCCGGCTGGGCGCCGGGCAGCCGTCGGTTTCCTTCAGCAACGCCGGCGCGGAGACTGGGCTGGTGGTGCTGAGCGGCACGGTTGAGGTGCGGGTGAAGGCCGCCTCCGGTGAAGTTGGCGAGACGCTTTCGACCCATGATGGCATCTACATTCCGCGCGACGCCGCGATCACGCTGCGGACCGCCGGCGAGGTGGATATTGCCGAGTTCTTCGCGCCGGTGGAGGGTTACTACCCGCTGCAGGTGTCGCGCGCGGCTGAGCGCGCCAACGACCCCGGGTTGAAGTTCACCACCGGAGGTCCCGGATCGACGCGGCATCTGAACATGGTGCTGGCCAAAAACATCCAGGCGGGGCGTTTGGTGGTGGGCTTCACGCATTCCGATCCCGGTAACTGGACGAGCTGGCCGCCGCATGAGCATGAACGGCTTCTCGAAGAGCTCTACGTCTATTTCGATATGCCGGAACCAGGCTTTGCCATTCAGATGGTCTACACCAACGCCGAGCAGCCCGAGCTGGTAACGGTGGTGCGTGACGGCGACGCGGTCCTGATGCCCGGCGGCTATCACCCCAATGTGGCCGCCCCCGGACATCGCATCGGGTTTTTGTGGGCCATGGCCGCGCATCGCGAGGTGGAAGACCGCCTGTTTGGCGTGGTTAACGTGCAGCCCGGCTTCAACCAGGGCAGCACCGGTCTGGAAAAAGGCCGCTAGAAGAGTTGACGGTTTACGGTTCATAGCTCGTGGGGCGTTGCAGTTCTGTGGGCGCTGCGCATGCTCCAGGCTGGGGATTGCGCTTCCGCTGGGCGGCACAGGGCGTTGCCGTTTGCGGTTGAGGGTAGGACGCAGCTCCGGAGGGAGCTTGCGCAAGCTCGCGTCGCGCGGCGTTTTCTGTGATCCTTTATAGGAGGATTTCCGTGAACCCGACCCCTTTCATGCTGAGCGGCAAGCTGGCGCTGGTGACCGGCGGCGCCAGCGGCATTGGAGAAGCCACCTGCCGCGAGCTCACCCGCGCCGGCGCACAGGTCATCGTCGCCGACTTGAACCGTTCCCGCGCGGAGGCGCTGGCGGCGGAACTGCCAGGCGCCCGCGCGGTCGAGATGGACGTCACCGACGCCGCCTCGATTGCCGGCGTTGCCGCGCAGCTCACGCGTCTCGATATCCTGGTCAACTGCGCCGGTATCGGGCATGTGGGCAACATCGAGCACACCGAGCCGGACGACTTCGACCGCATCATGAACGTCAACGTGCGCTCGGTCTATCTGGTGACGCGCGCCCTGCTGCCGCTGCTGCTGCAGTCGGCAGGCTCGATTGTGAACATCGGGTCGGTGGCGGGCATGGTGGGGGTGAAGCAGCGGTTTGCCTATTGCGCCAGCAAGGGCGCGGTGCAGGCCATGACGCGCCAGTTGGCGGTGGACTACCCCAAAGAACTGCGCGTGAACTGCATTGCCCCCGGCACGGTGGAGTCGCCGTTTGTGGAGGGCTACCTGGAGAAGTACCACGCGCATGAAAAAGACAAGGTGCGCGCCGAGCTGCGCGCGCGCCAGCCGATCGGGCGGCTGGGACGCCCCGATGAAATCGCCTCGCTGGTCCGCTACCTGTGCTCCCCGGAAGCCGAATTCGTCACCGGATCGGTAATCACCATTGATGGCGGCTGGACCGCCGCCTGAGCGGCGACGACGCGAGGATATCCACCCGTGCACAACATTCAAATCACCGGCGCCCGTCTGCTGGATCTGCGCTTTCCCACATCGCGCGAGAGTATTGGGTCGGACGCCGTCAATAAAGATCCCGACTACTCCGCCGCCTACTGCATTCTCGACACCAACCAGGCGGGACTGCACGGCTACGGACTGACCTTCACGCTGGGCCGCGGCACCGAGTTGTGTGTGGAGGCGCTGCGCTATCTGAGCCGTTTCGCGGTGGGCCGCTCGCTTGAGGAGATAACCGCCGATTTCAACGCCTTCAGTAACCTGCTCACCGGCGACACCCAGTTCCGCTGGCTGGGGCCGGAGAAGGGCGTCATCCATCTCGCGACTGCCGCGCTGCTCAACGCGGTCTGGGATCTCTATGCCCGGGCCGAGGGCGTGCCACTGTGGCAACTGCTCGCGGGCATGCCGGTCGAGCAACTGCTGAACGCCGTCGACTTCCGTTACATCAGCGACGCGCTGCCGCGCGAGGAGGCTGGTGAACTGCTGCGCGCGCGCGCCGCGGGCATGGAGCAGCGGCTGGAACGGTTGCGCGCCACCGGTTACCCCGCCTACACCACCTCGGTGGGCTGGTTCGGTTTCAGCGACGAGAAGATCGCCGCGCTGTGCGACCAGGCGCTGGCCGAAGGCTGGGAATATTTCAAGTTGAAGGTGGGCGGCGAGCCCGCCAGCGACCTGCGCCGCGCCCGCCTGGTACGGCAGAAGATCGGCGGCCGCAAGCTGATGATGGACGCCAACCAGAAATGGGATGTCTGCGAGGCCATCGAGCGCACGCGCGCGCTTGCCGAAGCCGATCCCTGGTGGATGGAGGAGCCGACCAGCCCCGACGACATCCTCGGCCATGCCCGCATCCGGCGCGAGACGGGGGTGCGTATCGCCACCGGAGAGCATTGCCAAAACCGCGTCATGTTCAAGCAGTTGCTGCAGGCGGGGGCCATTGACGTCTGCCAGATCGATAGCTGCCGGCTGGGCGGCGTCAACGAAAACATCGCCGTGCTGCTGCTGGCCGCTAAATTCGGGGTTCCCGTCTGTCCTCACGCGGGCGGGGTCGGGTTGTGCGAGTATGTGCAACATCTCTCTGTCTTCGATTACCTGCGCGTTTCCGCCTCGCTCGATGACCGGGTGATTGAATACGTGGGCCATCTGCACGAGCACTTCACCGATCCGGTCCGCATCCGCAACGGTCATTACCTGCTGCCGGAAAAGCCCGGATACAGCGCCGAGATCTATCCGGAAACGCTGGCGACCTATAACTACCCCCAGGGCACGTATTGGAGGCTGAATCCTTGAAGCTGGTCACCTTTCAACAGAATCATGAGACCGCCGCGGGCGTGCTGCGCGGCGACGGCGTGGTCAATCTCAAGGCCGCCGGCTTCCAGAGCGTAGCCGAGGTGATTGCCGCGGGAACGCAGGGAGTGGCGCGGATTGCCAAGTGGCTTTCCAGCGCGCCTGCCGGTGCGTTGCCAGAGATCGTGCCGCTGGAGCGGGTCCGTCTGCTGGCGCCCATCCAGCCGCCGCGCGTTTTCTGTGTGGGACTGAACTACCGCGACCACGCGGTGGAGTCGAAGATGGAGATCCCCAAAGTTCCGACCATCTTCCTGAAGCTGCCCACGGCGGTGATTGGCCCGGGCGAGCCGATCCGCCTGCCGGTGAATTCGCAGCAGGTGGATTACGAGGCGGAGTTCGCCTTGGTGATTGGCCGCGGCGGATTCCGCATCAAGCCGGAGGAGTGGCGCGGGCATGTGTTTGGCTACCTCATTCTCAACGATGTGAGCGCGCGTGACGTGCAACTGGCGACCACGCAATGGACGCTGGGCAAAAGCTTTCCCAGCTTCTGCCCGATCGGGCCGGCGATCACCACGGCTGATGAGATTGCCGATCCGCATGCGCTGCAGGTACAGCTCAGCATTGGGGGCGTGCAATTGCAGAACTCCAACACCAGGGAACTGATCTTCCGTATCCCGGAGTTGATTGCCTATATTTCCTCTATTACTCCTCTGCAGGAAGGCGACATCATCAGCACCGGCACGCCGGCGGGGGTGGGTTTGGGACAGAAGCCGCAGCGCTGGCTGCAACCCGGAGAGACCGTCACCATCAGCATCAGCGGCTTGGGCCAGCTTAGTAATCCGGTGCTGGCGGAGTAGGGTTGGGAGCCGGGAGTCGTTCTTTGTCGGTCCCTTTGTTAGTGGCTCTCTTGCTTAGATGCCGGGCAGGGGTGAATCTGGTGCTTTGGGGAGCGTTTGTGTATTTTGTCGCCCTGACGCTCGGGGCGTGCGTCGGCGCTCGCCGGCTGACGCCGGGGCCCCGTCCCGCCTGGGGCGGAATTGGTTATGGCTTTGAGGCGGGACGGGGCATGGAGCGCTTCGCGAGTCATTCTTTCTATCTCTTTGCTCCGCGCGACCCGGCATACGCTCGCTTCGCTCGCTATGCCGGGCTAGTCTTGCCCGGCGCCGGGCGGTGTCTGAGTCCTTGGCATGCTGGCAGGCGGGCGGGCTGGGACGCAGTAGCGCGTGGATTGGCGGGTTGGTGGTTCGTGTGTCGTGCGGGGTTGGGACACGGCTTTGTCTTATGGAGCGCTGCGCGGTTCATTTGTTTTCTTCTCTCGCTTTTCAGCTGACCCGGCATACGTTCGCAAAGCCTCGCTATGGCCCTGGGATCGTCACCCGGGCGGCATGTTGGGTCCGTTTGGCATGCGGCTTTTCCTGGAAGAAAAACCGCATCCTGCTCTGGGGTGAGGGCGTGTTGGTGTGACGAACCCAGGGCTGCCGGGCTAGTCTTGCCCGGCGCCAAGCGTCGTCTCTGCCCTTGGCATGCTGGCAGGCGCGCGGGCTGGGACGCAGTAGCTCATTGGTTAGCGGGTTGCTGGTTCGTGGAGCACGCTGGGTGAGGCACGGGTTCGTCCTATGGAGCGCTGCGCGATTCATTCTTTCGCTCTTTTCATTCCGTAGGCGGGACTCGGCGGATCGTTCCCTTTGATCCACCTGCTGCTTACACGCGACATTCGCATATCGTTTCTCGCAAACACGCGCGGGGTCCGTCGGCGCGCGCCGGCTGACGCCGGGGCCCCGTCCCGCCTGGGGCGGAATTGGGCTTTGGCTTTGAGGCGGGACGGGGCATGGAACGCTTCGCGGCTTTCATTTGTTTTAGTTTTCGGCTTCGTGCAAACCCGGCAT
>DAIDIE010000018.1 GCA_027459505.1 Acidobacteriota bacterium | reverse complement strand
GACGGCGTCGAGCGGGCTGCGCCCCTCATCGGCCTCGAGGGCGGCCATGAAACGCTGTTGCAGGTCGGAGGGAACAAACGGAGGTGGTTCCTGAGGAGACCTCCGCGCCCCGGTGGAAAAGGCCGCCAGGATGGCGGCGGGGTTGAGTGTTGCTTCCATTAGGTGACTCCTTGTGATCGGGTATCAGTTGTCAGTTGTCGGTTGTCGGTTGTCAGTTGTCACTTGAGTTGTCAGTTGTCGGTTGTCAGTTGTCCGTAGGGCGTGGATGAGGACGGGCGTCGTTGCTGGCCCTGACGGTGTTTGGAGATAACTGTGCCTGGAGAGTTAGATGAGGGGGCGCGGCTGGGAAACTTGTTTCGAGATTGTGATATTGCTGTTACGGAATTGTTACGACGATGGGAGTGGGGATTGTGGGGATTGTGGAGATGGGGGTTGTGAGCCGGGGGAGCGGATGACAGGAAAGGGGAAACAGGAATCAGGGCACGGGAATTGGGGAACGGGAATTGGGGAACGGGAAACGGGCACGGGAAACGGGAGGGGTGGGAGCGGAGATACCGTGAGTGGGCGGCACGGCCGCTTTTAGGGGCACCCTGGGCATCGAATGGAGCTTGCCGCGTCTTCATGCAGCGTGCAAGACACCCGAATGGGTGCTCGCATCGGGGCATGCGCCCCGATGCGTTTCTGTCTCTTTTCTGCACGCCCGAGCCAACCCCGGATACGGCGGCGCGGCGCCGCCTAGTGAATTCATTCGAGGGCTAATCTTGCCCTTGCCCCACCAGCGCGGCGTTAACCGGCCAGCTTGCCGGTGCGCAAACAGGGACGCAGTACCGCACAGCGCCCGCAGGTGAAACTCGAATCGAACGCTCGCGACAAACTACCGTCGGGCAGAAATTGAACACCTCATCCGCACCGCGGCTGACCAGGGACTTCATCCCTGGCTACTCTCCCAGGCGTGGCTCCGCCACGCGGGTCTCCTGCGCTGGGTTGCGACCTCGGCGCCGCCCACGTAACGCCAAAGCGCATTAGGTGGGACATCCGGGGACGGACCACTGTTGAAGGTTTATGACATTCGTGCGCAGACTGGAACGCATGGGCTGGCGTTCGAGCGCCTTCGACTGCGACGATGCCGCCTCTCGCGACAAACTACCGTCAGGCAGAAATTGAACACCTCATCCGCACCGCGGCTGACCAGGGACTTCATCCCTGGCTACTTTCCCGGGCGTGGCTCCGCCACGCGGGTTTCCTGCGCTGGGTTGCGACCTCGGCGCCGCCCACGTAACGCCAAGGCGCAGTTCCTCGGGGAACCCGCGCGCGCTTTCCATAGTACCGGGCGCGGTAATCACACGCCGTTTCCAATGTGTTCTCCGCATTGTGGTAAGCATAGGCGGCTGCGTCGTACATCAATGCGTACTCGGCGGACTCGGTACTTCGGATGATGGGGTTCCCCTCTTCCATACGGGTGTGACACTGTGGCCAAAGCGCACTTCGTTGACGGAGTCCGGTATTGTCAGCTCATATGCAAAATTCCCAGACGCTCCTCTGTGTGCCAACGAGAGATGCACCAACACGACTACGGCAGTCCCATCTCTCTTTGTGGTAATTTTGCGCACCCCCATCGAACTGTTGAATGCCAAGCCAGAAAGCTGTAGCCGAGTCGGGTGCGTCCCTCGAAGTTCTTGGACCTTGAAAGTCTGAACGTCTTTCGGTTCAAGGATCACGTCAAAGAACATGTTGTACAACGCCATACAGCCTGCGACCGCCAGGAGCACGAGCAGGACAAGTGCTAGTTTGTAAATCATCTTCATTGCAGTGACGATCCTGAGGAATTCAGCGACGAGCCGGAAGAAGAACTCGACGATACCGCGCCGCCCGCGCCTGGCGCGATCCGTTGCGGGCCGTAGGCGAACCACACCGGCGCCCATCGCCACGCCTTCGGCGCCGCCCACGTAACGCCAAGGCGCGTTATTTGGGGCACCGCGGCTGACCAGGGACTTCATCCCTGGCTACTTTCCCGGGCGTGGCTCCGCCACGCGGGTCCCCTGCGCTGGGTTGCAACCTCAGTGCCGACAACGTAACGCCAAGGCGCAGTTCCATTCCCGCGGAGGCAACTCCGCGAAGCCAAACCGCGGCTTCGCGGAGGACAAAGCAGTTACTTCTCCCCCGCTTTGAACTCGGTCCAGGTACCGGCGGGAAGGTCATTCAGGAAGGGTTTCTCCCAGGCGAACTGGGGATGTTTTTTGAGGTACTGCGCGGCGTTGAAGGCGATACCGTCGGCATGGCCGAAGGCGGCTTCAAAGCGCATGGCTTTGGCATCGGCGGCGTCGACTACCTTGTTGCTCACCGTGCCGCCAGGATAGTAGGCGCCCCAGGCCCACTGATCGTAACCGTTGGCGTCGAGTTCGCCGTGCCCGCTCAAGGTGCGCAGGCAGGGGTGTTTGGACTTGGTCACCACGTCGTACGTATCGGACTCGAAGGCTTCGGCGCGTTTGAGATCGATCTTGCCCTTGTACTGGGCGGCCAGCTGATGCCAGCGGGCGCGGCGGGCGTTGGGGCTGAGGCGAATGTTGGTGTCGTTGAAGCCGGGGCACTCGTCGTGCATCACCCGCGGATCGCTGGGGTAATTGGCGCCTCCGTAAAAACCGTCCCTGGTGCGCCAGACACGCACGTGCTTCAAGCCCAGCTCGAGGCGCGCGATCTCGCCGGTCTTGCGGTCGCCGATCAGCCAGTCATTGGCGTATCCGCCGTTGTTGCCCGCCTCCATGATGCGCACGTAATCGTCGATGCTGGAGGCATACTGCATGGCTTTGCGGGAGCGAACGAACTCGGGAATGCCATCGTTCTTCCAGCCAACAAACGAGGTAATGGTGGTTTCGGTGATCATCAGGCCGGCGGAGTTGATGCCGAAATCGTCGTTACTGGTGATGACGCCGGGAAAGCCGTCCATCAGGATGTGATAGCCGTGCTGGGGAACGATGTCGAAGATGACGTTCCAGCGCTCACCGGTCATATAAGAGGTCCAGGTGTTGTGGCCCATCACCACGTTGTGGTCCTTGGTATAGCTGCCGGTGGCGACAAAGGCGCTGCAGTTGGGCTGTGCCTGTACCCGCGGCGGGGTGGGCGTGGCGTGCAGCTTGTTATACCAGGGCACGTAATAGTAGGGCAGCTCCTCAAAGGCATTAAGCACAATCACGTCGAGGAGATCGGCGCGCACCCCATGGGCGCGCAGACCATCGCTGATGCCCTGCAGTTCCTGGCGATATTGCTTCTCGATATGCGGCAGCAGAACGTCGCGGGCGGCGACCCGGTAGAAATGCCAACTTTTTCCAGTGGTGTGCGGCAGTTTGAGCTTGAACATGGCCAGCGCATCGGAGATTTCCGGGGCGAGCAAGTAGCCATGCTGGAAGCCAAGCTGTTGCGGAGTTCCCTGCAGGTGGACGTAAACCCAGCCGTTGGTCAAGCCGGCGCGGCGCCAGCCGCCACGCAGCAGCCGCTGTTGAGGCGGGGTAAGCGAGGAGGGCGGAGGGGCGGCCAGGGACGGGACGCTGACGGCAAAAAGCAGGGCCAGGGAGCAAAGCAGAGCTCGCATGCAGCCATTCTACTGGAAGAGTTGACGCCGGTTGTTCGTTGCCGGTTGCCGGGTGGCGGTTGTCAGTTGCCGGTTGTCAGTTGTCCGTGGGGAGTGGCGGGCATCCGCGGCGCGCATGACCCTGATTACCGCGCCATCCGCCCAATGGTCGATGCTGACTTGGAGGCTGGGCTGGAGGCTGACCTCGAGGCTGCGCTGGAGGCTGGGCTGGAGGCGGGACGCCAGGCCCGCCTTTACCCGCAAGGGCAAACGTTTTGCGAACGCGCATTGGCGTTGGGTGAGCGTTTGGCCTGATAGAGGCGCTCGGGCGTGACGCTTCTTTAGAGGGCGGGGGTTCCGTGGGGATAGGGTAAGGGCTGCGGTTTGTGCAACTTGCAACCTTGCCGGAGTCTTCCCTGCCACTTTCGTCAATTGCGCTGGCGCACTGGCTGGCAACTCACCGCTGCCCGCACTTCATCTTTAGCCAGCATTGAACACCACGCTCCGCCGGGGTGCGGCCCCGCCGGAAGCGCCGCGGGAATGGCAACAGCGTTGCGCGGGCGCGCAAAGGTAAGTAACGGGTTCAATGCCACAAGTTTTCGGCCGCTACAGCAACTTCTGGTCGCGCAGCACAGTCGCCGGGTTGGTTCTGGGGTTCTGTCTTTTCGTCGCCGCCGCATACCGCATCCAGGATTCGGCTTACTACAGCCGCCAGTACGAGGTGCGCCACCAGCCGGTGCCGTTCAGCCATGCGCATCACGTGGGCGGCTTGGGCATCGACTGCCGCTACTGCCACACCTCGGTGGAGACCGCCGCCTTTGCCGGGCTGCCGCCCACCAAAACGTGCATGAACTGCCACGTCGAGATCTGGAATCGCAGTCCGATGCTGGAGCCGGTACGGGCCAGCTTCCGTACCGGCAGGCCGCTGCGCTGGATGCGGGTCAACTATCTTCCCGACTTCGTTTACTTTCGCCACGACATACACATTGCCAAGGGGGTGGGCTGTCAGACCTGCCACGGACATGTGGACCGGATGGCGCTGATGGAGCAGGCCAAGCCGCTCACCATGCGCTGGTGCCTGGATTGCCATCGCGCCCCGTTCAACTACCTGCGCCCCCGTGCGCAGGTGTTTAACACCGAATACATCCGGCCGCCCAACCAGGTGCGGCTGGGGAAACAGTTGATGAAGCGCTATCACGTGCTCGATCCGCGAACGCTTACCAGTTGCTCAACCTGCCACCGCTGAAGGCCGGGGGGCAGGAGCACAGGCAAGAGGCGAGGAAGAACAGAGGATGCCGGAAGACGATACCAAGATAAGGTCGCGCGCGGAGCAAGGAGAACGGACGCGCGCCGGAGCGGGCGCCGGCTGTCACCAGCCTCCGCCGGAGCGCCCTCCGCGGTTGACGCTGGAGGAGGCGCGGAGACGCCTGCAGGCGGGCCGCGGGCCGCGTTACTGGCGCGCTCTGGAGGAGCTCACCGCCGATCCCGAGTGGCTGAATCTGCTGGAACGCGAGTTTCCCCGCTCGGCCTCGGTGTGGACCGGAGACCGCCGCAACTTTATCGAACTCATGGCCGCGTCGCTGGCGCTGGCCGGGCTGACTGGCTGCACGCGCTTGCCTTCCGAACGGATTGTTCCCTACGTGATTCAGCCGCAGCGGGTCACACCGGGCGAGCCGTTGTTCTTTGCCACCAACATTCCCGTTGGCGGCTACGCGCAGCCGTCGCTGGCGCGCAGCAACGATGGGCGCCCCACCAAAATCGAGGGGAATCCGCAGCATCCGTTTTCGCAGGGGGGCACCAGCATTTTTCAGCAGGCTGAGCTGCTGACCATGTACGATCCCGACCGGTCGCAAAACATTGCCGAGTACGGTGAAGTACGCAGTTGGGCCGAGTTCCTCACCAGGCTTAGTCAGATGCCGGAACTGCAGCCCGGCAGCCGGGGCAACGGGCTGCGCCTGTTGACCGGGAACATGACTTCTCCCACCCTGATCTGGCAGATCCAGAACCTGCTCAACAAGTACCCAGAAGCGCGCTGGCACAGTTGGGAGCCGGTGAGCCGGGACGCGGTCCGGCTGGGAACGCAAATGGCGTTTGGGCGGCCCTTGGACGTGCATTATCAGTTTGGCCGCGCCGATATTGTCCTGTCACTGGATGGAGATTTCCTGGCGCCCGAGGCTGGACCGGGGTTCCTGCGCTATGCGCGCGACTACGCGGCGCGGCGCAAAATGCAAAACACCTCCGCGCAGCAGCCGCTCAGCCGTATGTACATGGCCGAAAGCGGATGCTCGCTGACCGGCGCCAATGCCGACCAACGCCAGCCCATGCGCTACACCGAGATCGAATTGCTGGCGCGCGGGCTGGCGGCGCAGTTGGGAGTGGCCGGGGCGGGTGGCGGAGGAAGCCTGCCCGGCGACCCCGGCTGGCGCGCGGCACTGCTGCGCGACCTGGAAGCCCATCGCGGCCGCAGCCTGGTTGTCGCCGGAGAGTACCAGACACCAGCGGTACAGGCGCTCGCCCATGCCATGAACCAGGCATTGGGGAACGCCGGGCAGACCGTCACCTACAGCGAGCCGGTGGAAGCGCTGCCCGCGGGCGTGGCCGAGCAGCGCCAGTCTTTGCTCGACCTGGTCAACGATATGCAGGCCGGTAAAGTCACGCTGCTGGTGATCTTTGGACAGAACCCCGTTTACAGCGCTCCGGTGGATGTGCCATTCGCGGAGGCGCTGAGCCGCGTGCGCACCAGGATTCACCACGGGCTGTATGCGGACGAGACCGCCGCCGCCTGCGACTGGCACATACCGGAGTCACATGCGCTGGAAGCGTGGGGCGATTGCCGCAGCGCCGATGGCTCGACTGGGATCATTCAGCCGCTCATCGCCCCGCTCTATGACAGCCACAGCGCCTGGGAGATGCTGGCGGCATTGGGAGGTCCACAGCAGGCCAGCGGCTATGAATTGCTGCGGATGTACTGGGCGGCGAAGCTGGGCTTCAACCCGGCGGCGATTGCCCCCAATGTGGACTCGACCGCGGCGAACAGTGCTCCTCCGCCGAATCCGCAAACCCCGGTCCGGCCGTTGGGATCTTTGGGACAGCGCGAGCCGGCCGCCTTTGAGGAGGCCTGGGAGACGGCGCTCTATAACGGATTTTTCGCCAACAGCGCCGCACCCGCGGTCAACGCCGCGCCCCGTGCGTTGCAATTGCCGCCGCCGCCGGCCAGCAGCGCTATTGAAGTCGTTTTCCGTCCCGATCCGACGGTTTACGATGGCCGCTACAACAACAATGGCTGGCTGCAGGAGTTGCCGAAACCAGTTACCAAGCTGACCTGGGACAACGCCGCCATTGCCGGCGTGGGGCTGTCGCAGCAGTACAAGTTCAGCAGCGAAGAGATTGTGGAGATCAACGCGGGGGGCCGCGCGCTGCAATTGCCGGCCTGGGTGCAGCCCGGCCATCCAAACGGAACGGTAACGGTCACGCTGGGCTACGGACGGCGCCGTACCGGACGCACCGGGGTGGGGCGCGGCTTTGACCTGTACGCGTTGCGCACCTCGCAGCAACCCTGGGGCGGGGTGGGCATCAGCGTGCGTCCGCAGCGCCACCCGTATCCGCTGGCCAAGACGCATTCCCACTTCCAGATGGAAGGGCGCGATCTGGCCAAGTCGGCGACGCTTGAGGAGTACCAGAGCGACCAGCATTTCGCCGAGCCGGAGCCGCCGCCGCAACCACCGCGCTGGATGACCCTGTATCCGGGTTTCACGTACCCGGATTATGCCTGGGCAATGAGCATCGACCTCAACTCCTGCATTGGCTGCAGTGCCTGCGTGCTGGGGTGCCAGTCGGAAAACAACATTCCCGTGGTGGGCAAGCTGGAGGTGCAGCGCGGCCGGGAAATGCACTGGCTGCGCATTGACCGTTACTACAAAGGCGATTACGACAATCCCGAGACGCTGTTTCAGCCGATCCCCTGCATGCAATGCGAGGATGCGCCCTGCGAGTTGGTCTGTCCGGTGGGGGCCACGGTGCACAGCTCGGAGGGACTGAACGACATGGTTTACAACCGCTGTGTCGGCACGCGCTACTGCTCCAACAACTGTCCTTACAAGGTGCGGCGGTTCAACTTCTTTCATTACGCCGACTACGATCACCTGCCCAGCCTGGCGGCCATGCAGAATCCCGATGTCACGGTGCGCTCGCGCGGGGTGATGGAAAAATGCACCTACTGCGTGCAGCGGATCATGGCGGCGCGGGTGCGCGCCGAACTGGAAAACCGCACGGTCCGGGACGGTGAGATCACTCCGGCGTGCGCGGCCGCCTGCCCCACCCAGGCCATCGTCTTCGGCGACAAGAACAACAAGCAGAGCCGCGTCAGCCAACAGCGCGAGGACGCGCGTACCTATCATCTGCTGGAGGAATTGGGCACACGGCCACGCACCAGCTACATGGCGAAGGTCACCAATCCCAACCCGGCATTGCTGGAGAGCCTAAACGGGCCGCAAAGCGATTCCCAGGTGGAAGCGGAGGAGGAGCGCCATGGCTGATCAAGTGGTCATTCCCCAACCTCCTGAAAAGCAGCCGGTCATTGCTCCGGGGTTGACCTTTGCCAAGGTCACCGAGCAGATCAGCAACATAGTGCTCACCCGGCCAACGCCGGGAACGTGGTTCATTCTGTTTGGCCTCTCCGGCTTTTTCGTGCTGTTGCTGGGGGTGGCGGTGACGCACCTCATCCTGCGCGGCATTGGCATTTGGGGCGTGAATATCCCGGTGGCCTGGGGCTTTGCCATCGTCAACTTTGTCTGGTGGATTGGAATTGGGCACGCGGGCACGCTGATCTCCGCCATCTTGCTGTTGCTGCGGCAGAAGTGGCGTAACTCCATCAACCGTTTTGCCGAAGCCATGACGCTGTTCGCGGTGATGTGCGCGGGCTTGTTTCCGCTGCTGCATTTGGGACGTCCCTGGCTTTTTTACTGGCTGTTTCCCTACCCCAACTACATGGACATCTGGCCGCAGTTCCGCAGCCCTCTGGTGTGGGACGTGTTTGCGGTGTCGACCTATTTCACCGTCTCGCTGCTGTTCTGGTACGTGGGACTCATCCCGGACCTGGCCGCCTTCCGCGACCGGGCCAAGCGGCTGTGGGTGCGCCGTATCTATGGCGCGCTGGCGCTGGGGTGGAGGGGCTCGGCGCGCCATTGGAAACGTTACGAGATGGCGTATTTACTGCTCGCGGGTCTGGCCACGCCGCTGGTGCTTTCGGTCCACACCGTGGTCAGCTTCGACTTCGCCATCGCCATTTTGCCGGGCTGGCATTCGGCCATCTTCCCGCCCTATTTCGTGGCGGGGGCGATTTATTCCGGCTTCGCCATGGTTCTGATGCTGGCCATACCGCTGCGCGCGGTCTACAAGCTGCACGATCTGGTGACCATGCGCCACCTGGATAACTGCGCCAAGCTGATGCTGGCCACCGGATTGATCGTCGCCTATGGCTATGTGATTGAAGGCTTCACCGCCTGGTACAGCAGCGACAAGTTCGAGTGGTACATGATGTACGACCGCTGGTTCGGCCGGTATAGTCACGCCTTCGCCTTCCTGGTGGCCACCAACATTTTGATTCCCCAACTGCTGTGGTCACGCAAGATCCGGCGCAACGTTCCGGCCCTGTTTTTCATTTCGCTGAGCGTGTTGACCGGCATGTGGCTGGAGCGTTTCGTGATTGTGGTGCAAAGTCTGCACCGCGACTTTTTGCCGAGCAACTGGGGTATGTACACCGCCACGCGCTGGGATTGGGCGGTCTTTACCGGCACGATCGGGTTTTTCGTCTTCATGATGCTGCTCTTTGTCCGCGGTCTGCCCATGATCACCATCTTTGAGGTGCGGACGTTGCTGCCCCAGGCGAAGGTGCATGGAGAACGGCGCGACGTGGAGGGAGAACCAGAATGAGCGTCACCCACGAACGCGAACTCTATGGCCTGATGGCCGAGTTCGACAATCCGACGGAGCTGGTACGCGCTACCCGGCTGGCCTACCTGGCAGGTTACCGCGCCATGGACGCTTACTCACCCTTCCCGATCGAGGAGGCGACCGAAGCCCTGGGGGTGCACGATACCCACGTTCCGTTGGCCGTGCTGCTGGGCGGCTGCCTGGGCGGCACGCTGGCGTTTCTGCTGCAGTACTGGATTTCGGTGGACAGCTTTCCCATCAATGTGGCCGGGCGCCCACTGGACTCGTGGCCCTCATTCATCGTGGTGACGTTTGAAATGACGGTGCTGGGAGGCGCGTTTGGCGGCTTTTTCGGGATGCTGGCCCGCAACGGGTTTCCCAAACCCTATCACCCGGTGTTTAACGCACGCCACTTCGATCGTGCTTCACAGGATGGCTTTTTTCTCTGCATCGAATGCCGCGATGAACTGTTTCACCGCGAGAAGACGGAGACCTTTCTCAAAAGCCTCAATCCGGTAACGGTGGAGGAGGTGGCATGTTGAGGCGTCTGCAACGGCCCGGCGCGCTGCCGGCGGCATCCGCTGCTCCGCTCGCGCTGGCGCTGGTTCTGCTGTGCGGCGGGCTGCTGGCGGGCTGTACCCACGAGATGGTGGACCAGCCGCACTTCAAGCCGCTGGCAGCGGCGCCGTTGCTGCCTCACGGCCAGGAAGCGCAACCACTTGTACCCGGCACCATTGCCCGGGGGCATTGGGAACAGGACACGCCCTTTTACACTGGCATGCAAAACGGCGTTCCGGTGACTACCCTTCCCGTGCCCCTGACCGCTCAACTGCTGCAACGCGGACAGCAACGCTTTGACATTTACTGCACGCCCTGCCATTCCCTGCTCGGCGATGGTGAAGGCATTGTCGTACGCCGCGGGTTTACACGGCCACCATCGTTTCATACGCCTTACCTGCGGCAGGCGCCGATGGGGCACTTCTTTGATGTCATCAGCCATGGCTGGGGGGCGATGCCCGACTACCGGCAACAGATTCCGCCCGCGGACCGGTGGGCCATTGTGGCGTATATTCGCGCGCTGCAGGCCAGCCAGGATCAGACCGTCGCCGCTGTGCCGGCAAACCAACGCAGAACTCTCAACACCACGCCCGCCCCACCCGCCCCCGTTTTTGGCAGGCGCGGGTTGCATGAGGCGCTGGTTCCCCGCCACGGCCACGTGAACCAAAGCAGCGGGCTGCGCCCCGGCAAGGAGCAACCATGAGCAACGGCATTAAAGAGTTGCAGACGGCAGCGGCCTGGCAGCCTCCCGCGATTCTGGGCGGCTATGCGCGCCGCGCGCTCCTGGCCGGTGGCTTCTTTACCCTGGTCACGCTGGCGGCGCTGCTGTTTGATCGACACCAGTTTTTCTCTTCTTACCTGGTTGGCTATCTGTTCTGCCTGGCATTGAGCCTGGGATCGCTGGCGGTTCTCATGATGCAGTACCTGACCAGCGGGAAATGGGGGCTGGTGAGCCGCCGGGTGCTGGAGGCGGCCGCGGCCACTCTGCCGTTGATGGCGGTGGCGTTTATCCCCATCGTGATTGGCATGCCCACGCTCTACCCGTGGGATCGTGCCGCGGCGCGCAGCGACGCCAACATCATGTGGAAGCACGGCTATCTGAACGTTCCGTTCTTCCTGATGCGCGCGGTGGTTTACTTCGCCATTTGGATCTGGCTGCAATACCGGCTGCGACGCTGGTCAGCGCTGCTGGACGAGCGCCCGGCGCCCGAGTTGGAGGAGCACTTTGAAAACGTCAGCGGCATCGGGCTGGTGCTGTATGTGCTCACGCTGACGTTTGCTTCCATCGATTGGGTCGAATCCCTGTATCCGCACTGGTCCTCGACCATGTTTGGCTTTTTATTTGTGGCGGGGCAAGGGCTGGCCAGCTTTGCCTTTGTGATTGTCATTTGCCTGCTCCTGGCGCGCACATCCCCGCTGGGGCGGATTCTGGCTCCGGTACGTTTCCATGATCTTGGCAAGCTGCTTTTGACCTTTGTCATGCTGTGGGCCTATTTCAGCTTCTCGCAGCTCTTGATCCTCTGGTCCGGCGACTTGCCGCGGGAAATCACTTATTATCTGGCACGCATCCATGGCGCCTGGAAGGCGTTCTGCATCGCGCTCGCGCTGGCGCAGTTCGCCTTTCCCTTTGCCATGCTGCTCTCCAAAAATCTGAAACGGGCGGCGGGCCCTCTGGCCGCCATGGGGATCTGGATCCTGGTGATGCGGTGGGTCGATCTCTATTGGGTTATTCAACCGGGCTTTTCCCCGGGACACTTCCAGTTTCACGTGTTCAGCCTGAGTGTGCCGCTGGCGCTGCTGGGCTTCTGGCTGGCGCTGTTTTTCTTTTACCTGCGGCGGCCCCCGCTGCTGCCCGCTTTCGATCCACTGCTGGCGGAAGCGATCGAGGACGCGGAAATGGAGATGGGCGCATGAGCGCGATGGCCGTATTGACGCTGGACCGCCACGCTCTGCTGATGCTGGGCAGCTTTACCGCGGCGCTGCTGGCGGTACTCGGTTACTTTGCCTGGGCGACCATTCATCACTACGCTCACCGGGGTGAGGGGCGGCCCATTCCCGATCCGCTATCGGTGCGGGCCAAACACGAGGTGGGAGACGCTCCGGTCGGGGTGCTGTACGGCTTCCTGCTGGGCTTATTGCTGTCGGCCATCGCGCTGCATTTAGGGGTGTGGGGCTTATTCCATTCATACAAGTTCGCGGAGGCGCAACACTACGCCCAACAGTACCCCATCTTGCGGGCGCGACACCGCCAACCGCCTTCGCCGCGGCTGCAGAATGACCCGCCGGCCGATCTGCACGAGCTGCAGGCGGAAGAGTTACAACGTCTAGACAGTTATGGATGGGTGAACCGCACGGCAGGAACGGTACATATCCCCATCGCCCAAGCGATGCGGATGATCGTGCAGCAGGGGCTGCCTGAAACGCCGGCGGCGGCCGCGCTGTACGCAGCCAACCCGGCGGCAACCGCGCAGGGGGCGGCGGCCAGTATGACGCCGCCCGGAGCGGCGCCGCCCCCAGGGGCGGCTTACCTGACCACGCCGCCGCAGAGCGCAGCGCAGGCGCCTCGCCAGGGCGGCGCGCACGCGCCAACACGCATCCAGCCCGGCAGTATCCAAATGCGGCCCAGCGCGGCGCCTGCAGCCCCGCTCAGCCAACCCCGGGCTCCCCAATCGGCGGCTTTGCCAGCCGGTTCCCATCCCCGATCATCTCAGCCCGCGGGATCGCAAGCTCGGCCGCCGAGGAGGCAACCACGATGAATAGCAGTCCACAATCGAATCGTTTTAGTCCACACCGGAGGCGAGGCCGTTTGGCGGCAATCGCGTTCACGGTGGCGCTGCTGGCGCCGCTGCCGCTGATGGCGGATACGCCCATGGTCTCCGATGCCCCGGTTGCACCGGCTGCCGGCTTTCTCAGCCGCTCGCAGCTTTATAAACAGGTGGGCATTGACCAGCACCTGAACCAGCCAATTCCGCTGAACCTGCGCTTCCGCGACGAGCGGGGGCATCTGGTGAGGCTCAGCCAGTACTTCGGCCTGCGTCCGGTGGTGCTGGTGCCCGCTTATTTCCGTTGTCCAATGCTGTGCACCCAGGTGCTGCACGCGGTGGCGCGCGGTTTCAGCGAGGTGCCGCTGCAACTGGGCAAGGACTACAGCATCCTGACCGTCAGTTTCGATCCGGGGGACACACCTACCGGGGCGGAGCAGGAAAAAGACGAGATCACGCCGCGCTACACCCGAACGGGGGCACGCGCCGGCTGGCATTTTCTGACTGGGGACCAGCAGGACATCAGCGCGCTGATGAAAGCGATCGGGTTTCGCTACCTGTATTTCCCTAAGACCGGGCAGTTCGCTCACCCCAGCGGGATCGTGTTGCTCACACCTCACGGGCGGATTTCGCAGTACTACTACGGAGTGGACTTCAAGTCGCGCGACCTGCGGCTGGGGCTGGTGCAGAGCGCCCACGAAAAGATCGGCACTTTCGAGGACGCGGTGCTGCTGCTGTGCTACCACTACGATCCGCGCACCGGTAAATACGGAACGATTGTCTTTAACGCCACACGCATTGGCGGGGCGGTGATCCTGATCGGACTGGGAGCATTGCTGATCAGCATGTGGCGGCTGGAGCGGCGGCGCGCCCGGGAACTGGCGCGGACGGTTCCCGAGCTTCATACATGAGGGCAGGGCGCATGTTTTTGTTGACCACCATTCATGGCATTCCCGTCTTTCCCACAGCGGCCTCGACCGCTGCCATTCAACAGGACCGGCTGGCCTGGTTTCTGCTGCTGGTGACGGGCGGAATCACGCTGTTCATTGCCGTTCTCATTGTCACTTTCGCCATCCGCTACGGCGAGCACCGGCATCCTCAGGCGGTGCAGATTGAAGGAAACAATTTGCTGGAACTGGGCTGGACGGCCGCCACGCTGGTCATCTTCATGGTGATGTTTTTCTGGGGCGCGCGGCTGTACTACCACGAGTACACCGAGCCGCCACACGCCATTCACATCAACGTGATCGCCAAGCAGTGGATGTGGAAGTTTCAGCACGCGGAGGGACAGCGCGAGATTGACGAACTGCACGTTCCGGTCAACCGTCCGGTGGTGCTGACAATGATTTCGCAGGATGTCATCCACAGCTTTTTCGTGCCGGCCTTCCGGTTGAAAAAAGACGTTCTGCCGGGCCGTTACCGCGACCTGTGGTTTCAAGCCGACAAGATTGGCAAGTACCAGTTGTTCTGCAGCCAGTATTGCGGCGCGGAACACTCACGCATGCGGGGGACGGTCTACGTCATGAGTCAGGCCGATTACGCCAAGTGGCTACAAAACAGTGGCGCCATGGGTTCTGCCGCCTATGACGGCGAGCGCCTTTTTCAGGATCTCGCCTGCATCACCTGCCACCGCGCCGATTCGACCGCCCGCGGACCCAACCTGGTTGGGCTGTACGGACGTACCGTCCACCTCAACGATGGCAGCACGGTCTTAGCGGATGACAACTACATCCGGGAGTCCATTCTTTACCCCAACGCCAAAATCGTGGCGGGCTTTGAACCGATCATGCCCACCTTCCGCGGACAGATTGACGAATCGCAACTGCTGGACCTGGTGGAGTACATCAAGTCGTTGAAGACCCAGCAGCAATTGGAGCCCTACAACAACCGCTCCGCCCCGCCCAACGGCCCGCGACCGACCGAATCGAGGACACAGCAGCCATGAGTACCGCGACCGCGCCGCAGCCGCAAAGCAATTACCTGAACGAAGAGAGCTCGCTCCGCTCCTGGCTGCTGACCACCGACCATAAGCGGATCGCGATCCTGTATACGCTCTCTATAACCTTCTTCTTTCTGCTGGGTGGCATCTTTGCCCTGCTGATCCGGATTGAACTGCTCAGCCCCAATGGCATGTGGGTTTCCGATGAGACCTACAACAAGCTGTTCAGCATGCACGGCATCATCATGGTGTGGTTTTTCCTGGTGCCGTCGATTCCGACCACGTTGGGAAACTTCTTAATTCCCCTGATGATCGGGGCCAAGGATGTTGCCTTCCCCAAGCTCAACCTGCTGAGCTGGTACCTGTTCATGGCGGGCGGCATTTTCACCGTATACGCCATCATCGCCGGGGGGGTGGACACCGGTTGGACCTTCTACACACCCCTGAGCACCGGTTACGTCAACGGTCACGTGATCACCGCCGCAACCGGCATTTTCATTGCCGGCTTCGGCACCATTCTCACCGGCCTCAACTTTATAGTGACGATACACCGGATGCGGGCGCCGGGGATGACCTGGAGCCGCCTGCCCCTGTTCATCTGGTCCAACTACGCCACCAGCATCATTCTGGTGCTGGCCACTCCGGTGCTGGCAATCACGCTCCTGCTGGTGGCGGTGGAGCGCTTTGCCCACGTCGGCATCTTTGATCCGGCCTTGGGCGGCGACCCAGTGCTCTTCCAGCACCTCTTCTGGTTCTACTCCCACCCGGCGGTCTACATCATGATTTTGCCGGGCATGGGGGTGGTGAGCGAACTGATCTCGGCGTTCAGCAAGAAGCGGGTGTTTGGCTATGGTTACGTGGCCGCCTCCAGCATCGCGATCGCCGTTTTCGGGTTCCTGGTGTGGGCGCACCACATGTTTGTCGCCGGCATTTCCGTGTACGCCGCGATGGTGTTTTCCCTGCTTAGCTACATGGTGTCGGTGCCCTCGGCGATCAAGGTATTTAATTGGACGGCGACCCTTTACAAGGGTGCGATTGCCTACAAGACGCCGCTGTTTTATGCCATCGGCTTCATCGGCCTATTTACCTGGGGCGGCATGACCGGATTGTTTCTGGCTAGCCTGGGCATGGACGTTCACGTCCATGACACCTACTTCGTGATCGCTCATTTTCACTACATCATGGTGGGCGGCATGGTGATGGCCTACCTGGGCGGGCTGCATTACTGGTGGCCCAAGATCAGCGGGCGCATGTACCCCGAAGCGTGGGGACGCATTGCCGCCCTCATCATCTTTGTTGGTTTCAACCTCACGTTTTTTCCGCAGTTTATTCTCGGCTACCTGGGCATGCCGCGCCGCTACCACACCTATCCGCCACAATTTCAGTTCTGGCACGTCCTCTCCAGTGCGGGGGCTTCCATTCTGGGCATCGGTTACCTGCTGCCGCTGTGCTATTTGCTGTGGTCGATCAAGCACGGCGAGGTGGCCGGTCCCAATCCCTGGGGCTCGACCGGGCTGGAGTGGCGCACCAGTTCTCCGCCTCCCACCCACAACTTCAACAAACTGCCGGTAGTCACCTGGGAAGCCTACGACTACAGTAGCGTGCCAAAGAACCGCGAGGAGGCGCCTTATGCCTAGTCATCCGGAGAGCGCGGTGGAGCGCTCCGGCGCCGCGCAGGTCGCGATCCAGTTCGACAACGCCGGCCAGCAGCGCGTGGCCGCCAATATGGGGATGTGGGTATTCCTCTCGACCGAGGTCATGTTCTTCGGCGGGCTGTTTCTCTCCTACCTTGTCTACCGGCACATGCACCTCAACTCCTTCATTGCCGGCAGCAACGACCTGAACTTCTGGATTGGCACCATCAACACAATGGTGCTGCTGTGCAGCAGTTTCACCATGGCGTTGGCGGTGCGCTCGGCGCAGGTGGGCAAGAATCGCGCTCTTGTGCTGCTACTTTCATTGACACTCGTTCTGGGTTTGGTCTTCCTGGGTTTGAAGTTCTTCGAATACTGGCAACACTACGAAGCGCATCACATTCCTGGACCGGGGTTCGTCTTTGACTTTCCTCATTTGCATCATCTGGCCAGCGAGCGCGGAGTGGAGCTATTCATGTTCCTGTACTTCGTCATGACCGGGCTGCACGCGCTGCACATGCTCGTCGGCGTCAGCCTGATTACCTGGCTGATCATTCAGGCGCGCAAACGCGCCTTCACCCCGGCGTGGCACAACCCCGTGGAAAACATCGGGCTGTACTGGCATTTCGTGGACATCGTCTGGATTTACCTCTATCCCATGCTGTACCTGATTGATCTCAGCAAGAAGTGATGGAGCTTTATGAGCACTGAAGTGAAGCATGAACATATCGTTCCGGTACACGTTTACGTGCTGGTGTTCGTCGCCCTGGAAATTCTGGCCACCGCCACAGCGCTTCTGGCCCATCTCGATCTGGGTGCATTCAACGCGGTGATCGCCTTTGCGATTGCCGTCACCAAGATGCTGCTGGTGGTGCTTTTCTTCATGCATGCGCGCTACTCGGAACGCATTATTCACGCGGTCTGCGCGGTCGCGGTGTTCTGGTTCGGAATCATGGTGGTGCTGACGGAATCCGATTACCTGACGCGCTGGTGGCACACGCGGTAGACCCCGCACAGGGTGGGCGCAAGGCCGACCGACCGGACGATAGTGTTAGAAGATCGTTATCGCCGTGAGCGTATTGCTGCAAGAGTCACATCCCGCAACCTAACGACGACAGCCGAAGAGTTTAGTGACTGATCTATTTCACCTATAACCCTAAAGGACAGGTGAGTCCGCGCCGAAGTCTACAACATAGCAGCCAAAGAGGGGCTTATGACGCGGACAGATATGGATCACATCGTCTGGAGTGAAGCCGGCAATGGTGAGCCTCTGTTTCTGTTGCACGCCTTCCCCCTTGACCACCGCATGTGGGATGGCGCCACCGGCGGCCTGGCGCAAACGTTCCGTGTGATCTGTCCCAACTGGCGGGGATTTGGCGCGGGCCTCGCTCCCGCACGGCTGCCACGGCCTCATACTCCCCCGCGTACGCTTGCGGATTACGCCGATGATGTGATTGCCCTTTGTGACTACCTGAGTATTGAGCGATTCTTCGTCGCCGGATGTTCGGTGGGCGGATATGTTTTGTTTGAGCTGCTGAAGAAATGGCCGGAGCGCATTCGTGCGGCCGCATTTATCGACAGCCGTCCAGAGGCCGATAGCGCCGAAGGCAAGGACAACCGCCGCAAACTGAACAGCGATCTTCTCTCCCGCGATGAAGCGGCGGCACGATCTCTATTGGCGGAGCGCATGCTGCCCAGGCTTTTGGGAGAAACGACCCGGGCACGGCGTCCCCTCGTGGTGGAGCAGGTCCGGAACTGGATTCTGCAGGCGCCGGTCGCGGCGGTGGTGGCACTCAGTGAGGCCATGGCCCTGCGCCCGGATCATACGCAGCTTCTGGACGATGTTGCTGTTCCCGTCCTCGTGGCCAGCGGCGACGAGGACGGGATTATTCCCGCCACCGCCAGCCGGCAGTTTGCCAACGGCCTGCCCTTTTCTCAACTTGAAATCATTCCTGGCGCCGGTCACCTGCCCAGCGTCGAGACACCGGAGCTGCTAACGGAGGCATTGCTGAGTTTTTTTTCAGTGCAGCTTTGAAGCCGCGCCACGCACCAGACGCCGTCCGGTGCGCGATGCCCACCTTGCCCTCAGCTCACCTTGAGTTCCCGCTTCATGATGTTGGGATCAAAGGGACTGCAGTGAAAAAAATGTCCGTCGACATCAAAGGTGGGCACCTTGCGCTTGCCATTGTTTTTGGCGATCACCAGTTCCGCGGCGCCCTCCACTTCCTCAACGTTGATTTCCTCGAAAGGGATGTTGCGCTCGTTTAAAAACGCCTTCGCGCGGCGGCAATCCGGGCACCAGGTGGTGGTATACATTTTGATCGTCATAGGAAAAGTGATGTTGGCGGACGTGGCCGCCGGATGGCTTCATCAACAAACGCCGGCGGCCATGGCTTCAGCTCAGCGTCGCGGCGCGGTGCTCATGGTACTGTTGCAGCGCCTGGTTGGCGTGAGCGATGACGGAGAGCTTGTTGACCAACACTTGCAGGGCGCTACCGGCAATGAAGTAGTACATTTCGCCGTCCCCCAGGTGTGTGTAGACCCGGTTGCCAGCGCAGCCGACGCTCAGCAGGCCCAATCCGGTGCTGACCGCCACCGGAACGGCGGCACAGGCTGGACGCCCCATGGCCGCCTGCCCGGCATCGACGCCGGCCAGCCGCCCGGCTTCGCTGAGCAGCATCGCCTGGCGGGCGTTCACGCGCAGGATCACCACATCGGGCTGAGCGGCCGTTTGGGACAGAGGTTCATAGCTGGCGTACTTCCAGGTTTTGGACAGTTGCGGGATTTTGGGCAGCTCCGATTCCTGAATGTAAGAAAGCTTAAGGAATGTTCCCACCACGTCCTCAAATTCATTCTGCTTTTCTGCTGGAAGCTCGACTCGATGGGTGTGCGCGCCAATGGTACAGTTGTAGTGGTCTGAAGGTTCAGTGTAAAAAGACTCGCCTTGTGCGGCCCTGGCCCAATATCCGCAGCCGGCGGGACTAGCCTTGGCTACACGCTTGATTCCACCCGGCTGCTCATCACTGAATCGCAGGGCTACGGGCGCGGAGCCAAGTCCGAGCAGGTTTCGCAGAGCGGTATCGACTTCCTGATAGGAGTTCATGTTTTGCTTTGGTCTCCAGGGAGCTTCCCGCGGCGCGGACCTCGGAAAGCCTTCGCTGTTCCCCCTCAATTCTGATTTTGACATGGACGTACCGGGTGCAAGGGCTGACAGGCCTCTGTTCACATTAGGAGGTTGCGACCAGCGGTACGGGGCCGGATAGTTTCGCATCCAAATCGTCGTTGGCCGCCTCCAATGTGTAAAGGTGCGGCTTCATGCCGCCAGCCCGGCGCTGCAGCTCAGGGCTGAGGAAGGAAACAGTACATTGGCTCGAATCAAAGGTAAGGTGAAGTGGTTCAACAACGTAAAGGGATACGGGTTCATCGGCCGCGACGACGGTGGGGACGTTTTCGTTCACTACACCGCCCTGCAGCAGGAAGGGTACAAATCGCTGCAGGAGGGCGATGAAGTCGAATTCGAAATTGTAGAAGGCAAGAAGGGTCCCCAGGCTGAGCACGTCTCCAAGCTGGAGCAGCGCGTGGGCGAGCAGTAAAACCTGGGATCCGTTACGAAACTGGAAATTTCCGGAGGGCCGGACGCGGGACGCAACCGCTTCCGGCCTTTTCTCTGCCAGCTGGCCGCTTCTCGGTGCATTGCTAAACTGAGCCTTGCGAGATCACCCATTTCATTGTTCCGAGCGCTGGTTGGCGAGCCGCATCCTGGTGCTGGTGGTATTGTTGTCTGTTTTTGGGCTGGGAGCGGAAGGCGCTTGGGGCGCCACGGGAAAGCCAAAACCATCTGCTCCCGCCAGGCACGGCCAGCAACGGCGGCACCCGGCCGCAAGGCAATCCCAGATGAGCGCCATGGCCGGAATGGCCGGTATGAGCCGCATGTCAGCGGCGCCCGGATCAGCGGCCTATGAGCAGGCGCTGGAGGCATCCGGAACGAGCTTGCAGCCGGCGGCTTCCCCCCTGGACATGATCATGTCACGCGTGGGGAGTTGGAAACTCATGACGATGGGGGAAGCCTTCCTGGTCGACACGCAACAAAGCGGCCCGCGGGGAGACGACAAGCTCTTTTCGACCAACTGGGGCATGTTGCGCGCGAGCCATTCATTATGGGGAGGAACGTTCCAGGCGCGCAGCATGCTGAGCCTGGAACCGGCGACGGTGACCGGGAGGCGTTACCCTCTGCTGTTCCAAACTGGAGAAACCGCCTTCGGGCGGGTGCTGGTGGACGCGCAGCACCCGCACAACTTCTTTATGGAGCTGGCGTTGGAATACATCCATCCGATCACCAGCCGGTCCTCATTTGAGCTCTATGGGGGGCCGGTGGGCGACATCGCCTTGGGTCCGGTAGCCTATCCACACCGCATATCCGCCACGAACTTCGAATTCGACGCGCCGCTGGCGCACCATTGGGAAGACTCCACTCATATCGCCCGCTCGGTCATTACCGGGGCACTCTCCTGGCGCTCGCTGCGCTGGGAAGCGAGTGGGTTCAACGGACAGGAACCTGGGGAGAACCGGTGGAACCTGCCGATACCCGGGATCGACTCGTGGGCCAGCCGGCTGAGCTGGACGCCATCCTCGAACTGGACGGGCCAAATTTCGGTTGGGCGATTGCATCATCCGGAGATCACCTCGCTGGACGACACGGTGCGGACCACGGCTTCGCTTACTTACGTGCATGACGTGGGCGGCGACGCGGACCGGGCCTGGTGGGCGGGCTCGCTCATCTGGGGACGCAACCACTTCACCGCGCCTGAAACTGGTAACAGCAATGCGTATACGGCGGAGGCGACATGGCATTTTGCCGGTGTGCACGATGCCTTCGCGCGGATCGAACGGCTCTACAACCTCGAACTGCTGAATCGTGGGCTGACCGTCGAGCAGGCACTGAATGCGCCCGAGCGATCGGGGTATTGGGTCAATGCATTCACGCTGGGCTATTCACACGAGATTTCCTCGCCGGTCTTTTTGCGTAGCGCAATTGGCGCGAGCCTTGAGACCTATGCAGTTCCCGCGGCAATCCAGTCGTTCTATGGGGCACACCCTGCTGGAGTACAGGTTTTTCTGCGCCTATGGCTGCGCAGACCGCACGGCAAGCGGATGCCGGCTGGCATGGAGGGGCGCTGAGCCGAACCAGGTCGCCGAGCAACCTTTTAGCCCCGCCCCATCATCCAACCAGTGCTGTGGCCTTGCCCCGATTACCTGCCTCGAATTCCTTGTGTCTCACCCCAGCCACAGCACGCCCCTTTCCCCTGGTCAGCCGCAATTCGATCCGGCCACAATGCGCCTGCACGGTTCGGTGCTGGTGCTGTTTCTGTTTGATGTCTGTGACGAGATCCGGCTGGACGTGCTGCGGCAATTGCTGGGCGCCGGAACCAGTGGGGGCCGCGAGCCCAGCTTTAAGCACTCCACTCCCGAGCATGTGCGCTTCGAACGTCCGCCGGTCATCCAGCCGGTTGAACCTTTTTCGCTGGCCGATGGGCGCTCGGCCGGCGCCCGGCTCAAGTACTACGAATACGGCGTGGTCAGTGTGGAATTTCTCGTTCCTTTCGAGACAAGCTGGGCGGCGCTGATCGAACTTTCCTCGCGATGGATTGCGGGGGCCGACCTGGAGCGGCACGCGGCCAAGCTCCTCAATCGTGAGTTGGGCAGGGTGCATGCCGCCATTGTCAATGGCTACCCACAAGCGTTGCGCGAAGACTATTTCGTCTTTCAGCTTGATCCAGTGCCGGAGATTCGGGAGGCGCGCTCATTGCTGCATCTCTGTCACGAACAGATCGCGATGCTGGTCAGCGGCGAGAGCACGGCGCTGGCGGCGCACGAAGCGCAGGAAATCACGCGCTCGAGCATGTCTTATTACCCCGCCGACCTCGCCGTAATTGGCTGGAACGCGGCATTGCTCTACGACTCCGCCGCTGGGGCAGAGGCGAGCATCCAACTGCTGGAGTACGCCAATACGCAACTGCTGGAATTCCGCCACTATGACGAGGTCCTCACCCGGGAGCTGAAGCACGTTTACCGGGGGCTGAACCGCGGCTCGGGGCTGCTGGACAGCTGGCGGCTGGGGCGGGCCGCCGCCCAGCTCAATACACTTTTGATCGACGTGACGGAGTTGGCCGAGCGCGCCGACACTTCGATCAAATTCGTCAGTGACATCTTCTCCGCGCGTTTTTACCGGTTGGCGGCGGCGCGGGTGGGGGTTCCGGACTATCGCAACCTGGTGGAACGAAAACTCAGCACAGCGCGCGAGTTGTACCGCTTTATGATGGATCGCTTTCATAACAGCCGCGCCTTCGTGCTGGAGATTTTGGTGGTCATTATTTTAATCATTGAACTCGTCTTCCTCTTCCGGCCCGCGGCCGCTTAGAGACGCGCGGAGCGGATCAACACTATGGCCTCAGAACCCCGGCAACGGGCGGCACAAGCGGACTGGCAGAGCTGGCTCCTGCACCAAAATACGTTCGGCATTGTGCGCTCGCTTCCCGACGGCGGCGACATTCTCGACTGCAACAATGTCTTTGCGCGCCTGTTCGGCTTTGACAGTGCCCGCGAAATCGTTGGGCAGCGCCTGGAAACGCTCAACCGTGACCGGGCGGCGCGGCGCGAGATGATGGAACTGCTGCGGCGCACTGGCGCGGTCGACGAGTTTGAATTGCATATCGAATGTGAACGCCGCGGTTCGGTCTGGATGCTCTGCACACTGCGCATGATTCAGCAGCAGCCCTGGGGCGAGATTGTGGAAGGGGCATGCCTGGATATTACCCAGCGCAAAGAGAATGAACAGCGGCTGCGCAGCTCCGAAACCCACTATCGCGCCCTGTTTGAGCACAACGTAGCCGCGATTACCCGCAGCGCACTCGAGGGGGAGATACTGGAATGCAATCAGGCGGCCGCGGAACTGATGGGCTATGCGTCCGCAGCTGAAGTGCAAGGTTTGAACCGCTGGGAATACTTCGGTGATGAACGGCGGAGCGCCGAAGTCCGCGACGCCCTGCTGCGAGAGGGCGCTTACGGGGGTCTGGAGCTACCCTTACGGCGACGCGATGGCAGCCAGCGCTGGGTGCTTTCCAGCGGCACACTCATCGAGGATGCCGGAGGGCACCTGAGTATTTTCACTACCTCGATGGATATCAGCGCGATGCGCGCCGCCAAGGAGCAGCTTGCCGCCAGCGAGGCGCGGCTGAAGGTGTTATTGGAGCAACTTCCAGCCGCACTTTGGATCACCGACCGCGAGCTGGTGGTAGTCTCGATGGCCGGCAACGCCGCCCCCAAGGAGCTGTTGGGAACATCAATTACGGCGCGGGCCGCGGATGTGGTCAACGCACACCGGCAGGCCCTTGCCGGCCACTCATCCACCTACGTAACGGTTTACGATGGACGAACCTTTCAGTCCCACGTGGAGCCTCTGCGCGAGAGCGATGGAAGCATCACCGGGGTGATTGGAGTGGCGCACGATATCACCGCCGGCGAACAGACTCGTAGCGAGCTGGCGCGCTCCAATGCGGAGTTGGAAAACTTCGCCTACATCGCCTCGCACGACCTGCAGGAGCCGCTGCGCACGATCAATAACTTCACCGAACTGCTGCTGCAGCGCTTCGGGGACCATCTCGACGAAGATGGCCGTGAGTTTGCCGGCTACATTACCGGAGCCGTGGAACGAATGCAGCACCTTATCACCGGGCTGCTTGCGTTTTCGCGACTGGGGCGGCAGCCCACCGATGACCAGCCTGTGGAGGCGAACGCCGTCCTGGAGGCTGCGCTAGCCAATCTGGACAGCGCCATCAATGAGTCGGGCGCGGTCATTCACGCCGGCCGCTTGCCAACTCTACGGATCGATCCCAATCAGCTCCTGCAGTTGTTTCAAAATCTCCTTTCCAACGCCATCAAATTTTATGGCGAGCGGCCGCCTGAGGTGTGGGTCGATTGCCGGAAACAGAATGACGGACAACTCCGCTTTTCGGTGCGGGACAATGGCATTGGAATTCCGCCCCAGTATTACGAGCGCATCTTTCAGATTTTTCAGCGCTTGCACACGCAACGGGAATATGCGGGCAGCGGCCTGGGTTTGTCAATGTGCCGCAAGATTGTCGAGCGGTATGGCGGCCGCATTGGGCTGGAATCCACGCCGGGCGAGGGCACGACGTTTTACTTTACACTGCCGGCGGCGCAGCAGGAGGGAAAGGGTGAGGGCCGCGATGGCAGCGTGTGCACCCCCGGGGCGTCACAATAGTCAAGCAAGACCAACTTGTCACCGCGCTGCGGCGCACTTCAATTGCCCTACTCCGCTCCTAGGTAGACACTCGCAAGCAATACCATCGCGACAATGCGTGATCGCTTTACTGACCGCCGCGCCGGATCAGCGCGTTGAGCAGACGCGACTCTGTTCCCAGGAAACGAAAGCGGCCGCCGCGATCATATTCGAACGAGAAAGGGTGTTGGACTGTGCGGCTGGCGGCGAGGTACTCGGGAAACGAGTAGACGTCGTGCAGGACAATTGGGGCCGGCGGGCTGGGGGAGAGAGAGCCGCCCGCCAGAGACGGCGCCGGCGTCAGGCGCTCTTCGCGGCCGCGTGACGGCGGCGAAATCGTGGTTGCAAACGGAGGTGCAGAAGCCCCGGTAAGAATCGTTCCCTGGCGGAGAAGGCTCAACCAAATATAGGGCGCGGTATAGGAACCGAAATAACCCACCTGTTGCCCCTGTCGCGCCAGGACAATGAGGTCCAGCGCCATCCCATCGATGAGCTGCTGGCGCTGGCGTAACATTCGCGCACTGCTCCAGACGTTGCCGGAGGGGTAGAGCGTAATGTCGCTGGTGGCGGGGATTAGCAGGCCCAGCAGCAACATGGCGGCCAACGGGGCAACCCAACCCAGGCCGGTGAGGGGCGCCGGCGCGCGGTGGAATCCGCGGCTTTCGCGTGCAGGTTGGGGGACGAACCACCGCCGGCGCAGCGCCACGGTGCGCAGATGAGCGATGCCGAGCCAGAGTAGCGGCACGCTATAAAAGACCACGTGGCGCACATTGTTGCCTCGCACCAGCAGCCAAAACAGCGTTCCCGGGCCAGACCAGGCAAGCAACAGCAGGAGTTCGCGAGAGGACAGTTCCCTGCTCCAGAGTGCGTGCAAGATGCTGCTCAGGCAGCCTGCGGTGAGTGCCAGGCCCGCCGCGGTGAGGACCGGCAATCCCTGGCGCAGGAGGCTGAGCTGGCCGATGTAACTTGCCACCCGCAGGAGCGTACTGCTCTGCGATTGCGCGACGCTTTCCTGCAGCAATACGCCGCGGAATAAAAGAAATGCGGCTCCGGCAGCCAGTGGCGTCGCAAGCGACAGTGCCAAGCGCGCGCGTGCACCCGCAGATGACAAACGATGGGAAAGAGGCGCCCCGCTCGCGTCATGAAACCAAATGGCCAAAACTGGAAAAACGCCGAACAGAAACACCCCGTCACTGCGCACCAACAGTGCCGCCAGCAGGGTAAAGAACGTTGCCAGCCACCAGCCCCAAAGCGCCAGGGGCCAGAGGCGCCAGTTGCCGCCGTCCGGCGTGCGCCGCACCGCGCAAAGACAGGTCAGCAAGGCCGCCAGGTCCAGCGCTAGCGACAGGCCCTGCGGGTGCGGCTCGACGCCCAGCCATAGGAAACCGGGCGCCAGGGAAAACGCAACGGCGGTCCAGAACGCGACCGCTTGACCAACAAGGCGCGCGCCTAGCGCGAAGAGTAAAGGCACGGTCACGATGGCTGCCAGCAAGCTCACCATGTTCATCAAGAAGGGGAACTTCAGGAATGGAACATGCAGCAGAAGCGCAAGGTGGTCCAGCAGCCAATAGTAGCCGGGCGAAAACTGCTTGTCGTAAATGCGGGCGGCGCTGGAGCCCTGCCGCATCCAACGCCAGAGGCCGACAACGAACAACGCTGAATCGCCCTCTCCAGGAGCATTGCCAAGCAGGGGCCAGCGCACGATCAGCGTCAGCGCCGCCAACAATGAATACATCGCTAGTGAACGGCGGAGCGGCGAAAAACCGCGCGGCAGCGGCCGCGGGAGTGCAAGGACTTGCGCCATCAGCGGAGTGAGATGACGGGCGGGGTGGACCCGTTTGGCGCCGCTTTTGCAACTGGCTAAAAGGTTAAATCGGCTCTGGACAGAGACTCGGGTGAAGGGAGCGGGCGGTGAGCGGCGACCGCGTGGCGGGCGGAGGGAGCAGCAAAAGGCCGGTGACCAACTGGCCACCGGCCTGCAACATCAGCCGCGTTCTCCGACTGGGGCTGGTTCCGCGTCGAGAACTTCGCGAACTTTGCGCGCCAGGTCGTCGGGCTTGAAGGGTTTGGGCAGGAAGGCCACGCCGGTATCCAGCATGCCGTGATGAACAATGCTGCCGTTGGGATAGCCCGACATGAACAGCACCTTCAAGCGCGGCTGCAGCGAAGTGAGGCGCTCGGCCACTTCGCGCCCGCTCATTTTCGGCATAACGACGTCGGTGACCAGCAGGTCAACGCCGCCCTCATAGTGTTCGCAGAGGTCCAGCGCCTCATTGCCGTCGCAGACCTCCAGCACCTTGTAGCCATTGGACTGCAGAATGGACTTCACGGCCGCGCGCAACGGCACATGGTCTTCGACAACCAGCACCGTCTCGGTGCCACGCACATTGGCGGGACCGGTTTCAGCGGGCTGTTCGTCTTCCACGGCCTCGGGCGCAAGCGGGAAATAGACCTTGAAGCTTGCTCCTTTACCGGGCTCGCTGTGGACGCTGATCTGCCCGCCACTCTGCTGCACAATACCGTAAACGGTGGCCAGTCCCAGTCCCGTGCCCTTACCCACGCTTTTGGTGGTGAAGAACGGCTCAAAAATGTGCGACAGGGTCTCTGCGTCCATACCATGACCGGTATCGGAGACCGCCAGCATGATGTACTCGCCTGGCTGGAAGGGGGCATGGCTGAAGGGATAATCCGGACCGAGTTTGACGTTGGTGGTTTCAATGGTGAGCTTGCCGCCATGTGGCATGGCATCGCGGGCGTTGAGCACGAGATTCAGCACCACCTGTTTGATCTGTCCGGGGTCAACCCGCGCCAGCTTGAGTCCCATCTGCAGGACGGTAGCCAGCTCGATATCTTCGCCGATCAGGCGGCGCAGCATGCTGACCATGCGCGAGACGACCGAATTCAGGTTAATCGACTGGGGCAGCAGAACCTGCTGCCGGCTGAAGGCCAGCAACTGGCGGGTCATTGAGGTTGCCTGTTCGGCGGCGCTTTCGATCTCCTTCACGTTTTCCACCAGCGGGTCTTCCGGGTGGAGGCGGGTTAACAGGAGGTCGGTGTGGGTCATGACAACGGTGAGCAGGTTGTTGAAGTCATGGGCGATCCCGCCCGCCAGACGACCCACCGATTCCATGCGTTGCGCGTGCCGCAACTGCTCTTCGAGGCGTTTCCGCTCGATCGCATACCGGACTGCGCGCATGAGCAGGGAGCGATCGATTTTGCCTTTGACCAGATAATCCTGGGCACCCTGGCGGACGGCTTCGATGGCCAGGATTTCGTCATCCAGTCCGGTCAGCACCACGATCGGAATCTGTGCCGCCTGCGCGTGCAAGGTGGAGAGCGTTTCCAAGCCGCGGACGTCGGGGAGGGAGAGGTCCAGCAGGACCACTTGGAAGGGGCCGGCGCCGATCTGCTGCAGCGCATCCGCCATGCGCTCGGCGTGGGTGACTTCATAACTGGGGGAAAACGTGCCCGCAAGCATGGTGCGCAGCAGGCGGGCATCGGCCGGATTATCTTCAACGAGCAGGACTCGTACCAGATCTGACACAGCAAACTCCCCACCGCTGGGCCGCGGTCGCGTGGATTGAACCTTCCAATGAAAGCGGCAGAGGAACTCTGCCTGGGGCTGTCGCGAGCGCCTCGGCAACAGCCGTTTGAAACACGATTCTAGAGGATTCGGCGCACATTACAAGCCGGAAACGACGCGGGCGACAAAAGCAGATGGAGGGATGGGGCAACGAGCAACTCCCCAGCGGTTTGCGCCATCTAAGGGGCGGATTTGGCGCAGGGCGTGGGGGGCTCGGCAAGGGCAACCAACCGGGGGAAAACGGGCCATCTAACGTGGGGAGACACTCCGAAAGGACGCGGAGCGGGAACCCACTGTGGCACCCGCCCCAGACACTTTATGCTGAAATCCAAACCGATCGTGTTGACCTTCAGCGCTTGCCTGCTCGGGGGACTACTTAGTACTCCGCTTTGGGCACAGGACCAGGATTCCCAGGCCCAGGGCGGCAACGTTCCCACCGTCACCGAACAGAGCAACACCGCCCAGCAGGCCGCCACCGCGCCCGGACAGGTGCCAATTTTTCGGGTGCAGGTAGTGGACCGCACGATCGACGCGGTCAACTACCGGGTGCGCGCTGGAGAGACAGGCATTGATTTCCGGGGCACCACGCTGGAACCCGGCGCTAAAGGTTCGGCGGAGGTTCAGAACAAGAACGGTGTGACGCACATTGAAGCGACCTTCAAGTACCTGCAGCCTGCTAGCGCCTTTGGGGCGGAGAATCTCACCTACGTGCTGTGGGCGATCACCCCGCAGGGCCGGCCCATTAACCTGGGCGAAGTGGAGCTGCCGCGCGGCAGCAGTACCGCTCACATCAACGCCAGCACGAACCTGCAAGCCTTTGGCATGGTGGTAACGGCCGAACCCTATTTCGCGGTGACGCAACCAAGCAACCTGGTGGTGCTGGAAAACGTGGTGCGGCCCAGCACCAAGGGACAATTCGAGCAGATTCATGCGCGCTACCAACTGCTGCAGCGCGGTACCTACAGCAGGATAGCGCCGGGAGGCGCAGTCCGCCCGCTGATGATGAGTCCCAAACTGCCGCTGGACTATTACGAGGCGATCAATGCGCTACGCATTGCGAAGTGGTCGGGAGCGCCGCAATGGGCGCCGCAGGTTTATCAACAGGCGCAGGGATACATGGGAACAGTAGACGACTACGTCGACCGCAAGGTGGGGGCGCGGCCAATTGCGACCCAGGCGCGTCAGGTGGTTCAGACCGCCGAAGACGCGCGGCTTTTGTCGCTACGCCGCCAGCAAGCGGACCGGGTGGCGAAATTGCGTCAGGAGCAACTCCAGCGCGAGCAGGCGGCCAACCGGGCAGCGCAAGAGGCCCAGCAGCAGGCGCAGGCAGCGCAGCAGGCGCGGGCCGAGGCTCTGGCGCGCCAGCAACTGGCCGAGAGCGAGGCGCAACAGGCGCAACAACAGGCGGCTTTGGCCGAGCAGCAGCGGCAGGCAGCTCTGCAGCAGGAACAGGCGACGCGCGCGCGTCTGATGGGCGAACTGAATCAGGTGTTACAGACGCGCGACACCGCTCGCGGTCTGATTGTCAACATGTCTGACGTGCTGTTTGACACCGGACGTTATAACCTGCGGCCTGGAGCGCAGGTCAAGTTGGCCAAGGTGGCCGGCATTCTGCAGAGCTTCCCAGGGCTGCATCTGCAGGTGAATGGCTACACCGACAGTATCGGCGGCGACGAATACAATCTGCACCTCTCACAGCAGCGGGCGGACTCGGTGCGCGACTTCCTGGTCTCGCAGGGCGTGCCAGCCACCAGCGTGATCGCGCAGGGTTTCGGCAAGGCCGATCCGGTTGCTTCCAATGCTATTGCCTCAGGACGGCAACAGAACCGGCGTGTCGAACTAGTGGTGAGCGGCAGCAGCATTGGCACCGGCCAGAATGCCGGCATGCAGACCGCGCCCGCGGGCTCTGTCAGTGGAAACGCAACCCCGGCGGCGGCCGCCGGGACGAGCGCCACGCCCCCGGCAAGCGCACCCGCGCCGAACTACGCGCCGCATGTTAGCCCGAGCGCGAATGTGCAGGCTGGGGCGGGTGTGAGCGCGGGCACTAGTACTGCCGGCGATCAGGCCGCGGCGCAAGGTTCGGTGCAGACCGCGCCATCTTCCGGGGCGGCGCCAGCATCTACTACAACAGCGCCCAGCGCGCAGACACCGGCGGGGCAGACGGCACCTCCGGCGGGCGGCAGCGCCTCTCCCGCGCAAACTCCTCAGTAAGAGTAACGGGAGTCTACGCCAGACGCTACTCGAGCCTGTACCCAGCTCTTTGCGAGCGGGATACGGATAACACAGCGCTCGAACATGAAAGGGCAGGGCCCGCGGACCCTGCCCTTTTCATGCCCGCAAGTCCGCCGCCGGGTACGCAGTCATGACGCTAGCGACCTTACTCATCCTATTGCTGATAGCCGGTGTGTGCGGCTCGCTGGGCTCGGGGCTGGGCGGCTACAGTCATGCCGGCTGTCTGGGGTCAATCCTATTGGGTTTCATCGGCGCCGTTCTAGGCCGTTGGATCGCGGAAACCCTCAACCTGCCCGGCATTCTGACCGTGGACGTAGGCGGCTATCCCTTCCCTATCGTCTGGTCGATCATTGGTGCCGCACTGTTTGTCTTCGTCCTAGGTCTTCTGCGAGGCAGCCGGCGGCGCGTGTAGGCGGCCCCATCGCTCCCACCCAAAGGGGTGGTCGAGCCGCCACTCCTGCTTTTCCCCACCCTTCGGTTCCCTGCCCTCTGTCCTCATAAAATACAAGGTTTTCTGACGCAGAAGCCAATCGACAGCACACCCTGTCCGCAAGGGCGCTGAGCGCCTGCCCTTCCGTACTGTTGACAGACACTACGTTGGCATCCTAATGTGCTCTCATTTGTGCGAGGGCGTCGCGCACTTAGCAGAGCAATCCTTCCCTGTCACCCACCGAGCAAGACCTCACTTCCCCCCGCCCCACCCGCCAGACCCGGAGCGCCACCGTGAATCGACCCACACCCAGTGCCGACGCCCACAGCAAAGAAGATGGATTCGCCGCTCCCCGCCTTGCACTGCCCAAAGCCGGGGGCGCGATTCACGGACTGGGGGAGACGTTTGCCGCCAATCCGGTCACCGGCACAGCCAGTTGCAACGTACCCATCCCGCTTAGCCCGGGGCGCTCCGGGTTCGGCCCACAACTAGCGCTCTCCTATGATTCCGGTCACGGTACTAGCGCGTTTGGATTTGGTTGGGCGCTTAGCGTTCCGATGGTGACGCGCCGCACCGACAACGGCCTGCCCCGCTACCGCGACCAAGAGGAATCCGACAACTTTCTTTTGACTGCAGCCGAGGGTCTAGTGCCGGCTTTGGCTTGGCAGCAGGGGCAATGGGTTGCGGACGTGCTGGCCAGCCGTACCCTCTATGGCCAAGATTATCGTGTGGTGCGCTATCGACCACGGGTTGAGGGTTTGTTTGCGCGGATCGAACGCTGGACCAATCTCACAGACTCCCGAGATTGCTTTTGGCGCTCTATCAGCAAAGACAACGTCACCAGTTGGTATGGACGCACCGCTGAGAGCCGCATCTGCGATCCTGCTGACGCCACCCGCATTTTCTCCTGGCTGATCTGCCAGAGCTATGACGATCGCGGCAACGTCATCAGTTACACATACAAGGCTGAAGACTCTACCGGCGTTCATCTTTCCGATCCATGCGAGTTCAACCGGACCGGCGAATTGCGTGCCGCTAACCGCTACCTCAAGACCATTTCCTACGGCAATCGCACGCCCTATGTTCCCGATCTCAGCGCAAATCAGGAACTGGCCCTGCCCAGCGACTGGTGTTTTCAGGCGGTCTTCGACTATGGCGAGCACGATCTGCTGAATCCCACCCCGAGCGAAACGTCACCCTGGACGTGCCGCGAAGACGTGTTTTCCACATACCGCGCAAGATTCGAAGTACGCACCTACCGGCTTTGCCGCCGGATTCTGATGTTTCACCACTTCGAGCAGGAGGCGGGAGTCGGGCTGAACTGTCTTGTGCGGTCGACTGAACTCACGCATGCCACTTCCGCGCCCAGCGCCAGCAAGCCGTTCTACTCCTACTTGTTAGCCATCACGCAGTCCGGGCACGCGCGTGATGGCAACGGGGGCTACATTACCAAGTCCCTGCCGCCGCTTGAATTTGAGTATTCCCTGGCTGAAGTTGACGCCACACTGCAGGACATCGATGCGGAAAGCTTGCGGAATCTGCCCAACGGAGTTGACGGGCAGGCCTACCGGTGGACCGATCTGAATGGTGAAGGGACGCCGGGAATTCTCAACGAGGAGGCCGGGGCATGGAGGTACAAGGCAAACCTAAGTCCCGCCCGGCAAACGACGGCAGCTCCTGGTTCGGAACCGGCGCCCTGGTTCGCACCGGAGCAATCGCTGGGCGCGCAACCTTCCCTGGCGGTCTTGCCGGGAGGCCAACAACAGCTCAACGATCTATCCAGAAGCGGGCAGCTGGCGCTGATCGATTATGCCGGCAATCCTCCCGGATTCTTTCAGCGCACCGCCGAGGGGAAATGGAACTCCTATGAGCCATTCCCGAATTTACCGGTTCAGGACTGGCGCAATCCGAACCTCAGGTTCATTGATCTGACGGGCGACGGGTTTGCCGACCTTCTGATCAGCGAAGACAGCGTCTTCGCCTGGAGTGAGTCGCAAAGTACCAAGGGATTTTCCGTTTTACGTTCAGTTCCCCGCCCGGAAAACGAAGAAACCGGGCCGCGGTTGGTCTTTGCGGATGCTACGGAGACCATTTTCCTGGCCGACATGAGCGGCGATGGATTAGCGGATTTGGTCCGCATTCGCAACGGTGAGATCTGCTATTGGCCGAACCAGGGCTTTGGCATATTCGGCGCCAAGGTCAGCATGGCCAACGCACCGCAGTTGGACGGCGTCGACAGGTTCGACCCGCGGCGTATTCGACTGGCGGATATCGACGGAACCGGCACGGCCGATCTCATCTACTTCGCCGGCGCCAGCGTGTCGATTTACTTCAATCAGGCGGGCAACGGATGGCGGCCAGCGCACGTGCTGGGACAATTTCCGGAATTGGACCAGCTCACCTCAGTCGCCGCCCTGGACTTGATGGGAATGGGAACCACTTGCCTGGTGTGGTCTTCCTCCCTGCCGTCGCGTTGCGCGCCGATGCGCTATATCAACCTGATGCGCAACGGCAAACCGCACCTGCTGGTGCGAAGCGCAAATAATCTAGGCCACGAGACTCGCGTCACCTATACGGCTTCCACGCGTTTTTACGTCGAAGACAAGCTGGCTGGCAGGCCATGGCTCACCCGCCTGCCTTTTCCCGTGCAGGTGGTCTCGCAGGTGGAGAGCTATGACTACATCGGCCGCAATCGCTTCGTTACCCGCTACAGCTATCACCACGGCTATTACGACGCGGTGGAGCATGAGTTTCGAGGATTTGGCAGGGTGGATCAGTGGGATACGGCGGAGCTGGCAAGCCTCACCGCGAGCAGCACTTTCCCCAAAGCGAGCAATGAGGATGCCGGCTCGCAAGTGCCGCCGGTGCTGACCAGGACGTGGTTCCATACCGGAGCCTATTTCGGAGAAGAGGCCGTCAGCCAGCATTTTGCGGATGAGTACTACAACGAGGGCAACGGCAACAACGCTCTTCCCGGTCTGGCGCCGCACCAGCTTGCGCTTATGCGGCTCGCTGACAGCACACTGCCGCAGAACATCTTTTTGCCGGACGAGACTCGTGTGAACTTCGACTTTTCCAGTGAGGAACTTCGCGAAGCCGCCCGCTCGCTACGCGGCTCGGTGTTACGCCGCGAGGTTTATGCCGTGGATGGGACCGGGGCGGCGGACCGCCCCTACCTTGCTTCTGAACAGAACTACGCCATTGAAGCCTTGCAGCCCCAGGCTTCGAATCGCTACGCGGTTTTCTATCCCCACCCTCGAGAAGCGGTGGAATTTCATTACGAGCGCAAGTTGTACACCGTCAACGGCAACACGATTGTGGAGACCGCACCACCACCCGCAGGTTCCAAGGTGGTTGCCGATCCGCGGGTGATCCATTCCCTTACGCTTTCGGTGAACCGCTTTGGCGATGTGCTGCAGTCGGCCTCGATCGCCTATGGACGCCGCTACCTCGATCCGGCACTCACTGCGGATGACCAGGCGCTGCAGGGCAAGTTGCTCGCTTCGTATCAACTGCACGCATACACCAATGCCATAGAGGATGCGGATCGGCATCGCGCACCTCTGCCATCGGAGTCGACCCATTGGGAAATACTGCAAGCCCAGCCGAAAAACACAACCCCCGGTGTTACTGCGCTTTTTGGCTTTGATGAGATTGGCGGTTTGTTGCAGCAGTTGTCCAATGGGACCCACGATCTTCCTTTTGAAACAGCCTCTGTACAAGGGCTGAACCCGGGCCAGGTTTACCGCCGGCTGCTTCAGCACGAGCGGACTTTCTATCGGCCTGACGATCTGGGCGCGGCGGCTGGTGATATGCGCGCCCTGCTTCCAGCCGGCCAACTCCAGCCTTTGGCGCTCCCCGGAGAAAACTACCGGCTGGCGCTTACCCCAGGGCTAATCGCCCAGGTTTACCAACGCCAGGGGACAGCCCTTCTTCCGCTGCCGAAGAACACGCTCGGGAGCGTCGCGGCGGACGGCGGCGGATACGTGGATCTGGATGGCGATGGCAACTGGTGGCTGCCTTCCGGCCGGATTTATTTCAGCAGTCAGGTTGGCTCTCCCGCCCAGGAGGCGGCCCAGGCGAAACAGGCTTTCTACCTGCCGCTCCGCTTCGAAGATCCATTTGGAAACGCCACGCTTGTTGCCTATGAACAGCCGCACTACCTGCTTCCCCAAAGCACTACCGATGCGGTAGGCAATGTTGTTTCGGCAGCCAATGATTACCGGGTATTAGAGGCCAGGCTATTGACGGACGCCAATGGCAATCGCACCGAACTGCGCTTTGATGCGCTCGGTATGGTTGCAGGGACAGCGGTGATGGGAAAGCTGACCGAGCAACTGGGCGATTCTTTTAGCAACTTTAGCGCTGATCTCAGTCAGCAACAGGCGGATGCATTTTTCACTGCGAATGACCCCAGCGTGCCGGCGGCGGCGCTGTTGGGGACCGCCACGTCGCGCCTGGTTTACGATGTATTGCGCTTTTACAGCAGCAAACAGGCCGCGCCGGAGGATCCGGCGCAATGGCAGCCGGTTTACGCGGCCAGCATCGCCAGGGAATACCACGGAGGAGCGCTGAACGGACCACCCGGCCGCCTGCATATCAATTTCAGTTACTCGGATGGTCTCGGGCGCGAAATCCAGAGAAAAGGCCTCGCGGAGCCCGGACCAGTGGTGGACGGTGGCCCGGCAGTGAATCCTCGCTGGATCGGCAGCGGCTGGATCATCTACAACAATAAAGGGCTGACGGTGCGCGAGTATGAGCCCTTCTTCAGCGCCCTTCCATCGAAAGCTCATCAGTTCGAATACGGCATGAAGGCCGGTGTGAGTCCGATCTTTTGTTATGACCCAACAGGAAGACGCGTCGTCACCATCCATCCCAACCATACCTTCGAGAAATCCGTTTTCGATCCGTGGTCACAGTTCGACTGGGACACGAACGACACCGTTCTGCAAAACGATCCTTCCACAGATGCCGATGTCGGCGCGTACCTGCAGCGGATCGACCCAGGCGACTACAGCCCGACCTGGTACGCACAACGTTCGACAGGCGCGCTCGGCATTAGCGAGCAGGATGCGGCGCAAAAGACCGCGGCACACGCCAACACCTTCAGCCGCGTCTATTTCGACGCGAAAGGCCGGACATTTCTCAACGTTGAAGATAATGGCGCGCTTGGGCTGCTGTTTTCCCGTGTGCAACTCGACATTGACGGTAACCCCCGGGCTACGCGTGACGCCTTGACCAGTGGTCCCCAAGGAGGGTGGCAGGATGCGCAGGGCCGCATCGTTTTGCGTTCCGATTTCGACATGCTGGGCAAGCGCATTCACCAGAGCAGCATGGAGGGCGGCGAGCATTGGGTTCTGCACGATGTGCTGGGCAAACTGGTGTGCTCGTGGGACAGCAGAGGCCACAACCAGCGCGCCACCTATGATGCCCTGCGCCGCCCGTTGGCGCGCTATGTTACCGGCACCGATGCAACCAACTCCGACCCCCGCACGCTGGCCGGCGAGGTGCTTTTTGAGCAATTTGTTTACGGCGAAAGTCAGGCGAATCCGGAAGTTCTCAATTTGCGCACCAGACTCTTTCAGCACTTCGATCCAGCGGGAGCCATAACCAACAGCGGGAAGAACCCCCTGAGCGGCAACACTGAAGGGTTCGACTTTAAGGGGAACCTTCTCTGCGGCTCGCGGAGCTTTGTGGAGAACTATCAGAACCTGCCGGATTGGGCGGCGCCACCCGCCATGCCCCAGAGCTTTGTGACTGGCAGCCAGTTCGACGCCTTGAACCGGGTGACGACGGCGGTCGAACCGGACGGAACCGTGCTCACACCCACGTACGACCAAACGGGATTGTTGCAGTCGCTGAGCGCGCGTCTTCGAGGCGCAAAGACGGCTACCGCCCTCATCACGAATATTGACTACAACGCCAAGGGACAGCGGCTGCTGACGCAATATGGCAATGGAGCGGAGACGCATTATGGCTACGACGCGCTGACGTACCGTTTAGCGCGTCTCTACACCAGGCGCGGCGCGACTTTCACCGGCGACTGCGGCGGTCCCCCACCGCCACCCAACTTTGCGGCGCCCGCGGCGCCCCCACCGGCGGTTCCCTGCGGACTGCAGAACCTGACCTATACCTATGATCCGGCCGGCAACATCACCGGCATCCGCGATGATGCGCAACAGACCATTTACTTCCGCAACAAGCGCGTAGAGCCAAGCACCAGCTACACCTACGACGCAGTGTACCGGTTGGCAGCGGCAACGGGACGCGAACTTCTGGGTCTGAACGGCGGCGCACTCCAGTCACCGGTGTCAACTTCTTACAACGACGTTCCACGGGTGGCGCTATCACACCCCAACGATGGCAACGCTTTGGGCGTCTATAGCGAGTCATACCAGTTTGACGCGGCCGGCAATCTGCAGCGCTTGACTCACCGCGGCAGCGATCCGGTCAACCCCGGCTGGACGCGCGCTTTCGAGTACCTCGAGCCCAGCCAGCTCGAACCGGGCAAGACCAACAACCGCTTGACGCGTTCCACTGTGGGCGGCAGCCAGAATCTGGTGGAAGCGTATAGCCATGATCCGCTGGGCAACATGACCAAGATGCCGCAACTGCAGGCCCTGCAGTGGGGTTTCGGCAATCAGTTGGCGCAGAGCCGCCGCCAGGCGGTAAACGGCTCCGATCAGGATGGAACACAGCATCAGGGAGAACGAACCTACTACATCTATGGCGCGTCGGGAGAGCGGCTGCGCAAGGTAACCGAATCGGCGGCGGGGGTCAAGCTGAAGGAACGGCTCTACATTGGCAATTTCGAGATCTACGCCGAATACGATGGGGCGGGCAACACGACGCTGCGCCGGGAAACCTTGCACGTTATGGAGGCCAAGCACCGGGTGCTGCTGATAGAGACCAAGACGACGGATGCGGGCGTGGCGGTCGCTGCGCCAGCACCTTTGCTGCGCTTCCAGCTTTCCAACCTGCTTGGCAGCGCCGTACTTGAGTTGGACGCCAACGCCCAGATTATTTCCTACGAGGAGTACTACCCGTTTGGCGGGACCTCTTATCAAGGCGTCAGCGCGGCCATAGAAGTGAGCGCCAAGCGTTATCGCTATAACGGCAAGGAGCGCGACGAGGAAACCGGCTTGTACTACTACGGCGCGCGCTATTACGCTCCATGGCTGGCGCGTTGGACGAGCTGCGATCCACGGGGGCTGCATGATAGCCCCAATTTATATGTTTACACGCGCAACAACCCTATTGCGTTCAGTGATCCCCAGGGCATGCAGTCGCATTCCAAAACCACTCCGGCAAAACACAAAGCACAAGGCGGTGCGCTGCACCATGCCGCCAAGGCTGGGGGCGCGCATTCCGGCGGAAAAGCGCCGCACGAGTTGGTCAAGCCGCATCTGGTCTTACGCTATGACGTCATCACCGATGAAGACTATCTCGAGGAGACCGACCTGACACCAGGGTCGCCGGAGGCGCGGGCGCAGATGGACGCGGAACTGGCGCGCCTTCAAAGGGACGAGGAGATCGTTCTCCGCAGGGGACAGGAGCTGATTGACCGCTACAAGCCCAAACCCAAGCCGGAGGCGAAAAAGCTGGACGTTCCCAAGCCGGAGCCTAAACAAACCGCGCCCGCAGCGGTGGTCAAACCCACCACACCCGCGGCGCAGGCTCCGGAAAACAAGGCGAAACCTCCCTACCTGCAGGCCACCGGCGGAGGACAGTACTTCTTCCCTCCGGCGGCGGATCCGAAAAAGAAGTCCACCACGCAGGCGGACAAGGGGGGGCCAACCATCAGCTTTACGGGCCGGTTCAAGTCCGTCCTGTACAAGCAATGGCCCGCGTCTGCAAAGAGTCCTGAGTGGAAGGTGGGTTTAATGCTTGACCCGGCGATTGCGGTAGCGATCGGCTACTCCTTTGGCAGTACAACCAGCGTTTCACCAGGACAGCCTCCTGCCACAAGCTCGAAACAGACGTTTGGAGCCCAGATACAGTTTGCCGCCTATCACGCGCAATTCGCCAAGGGTCCACTGTCACTCGGCGTACAAACCGCTGTGGCTTTCAAGGGAAGCGAAATCAACGACTTCAGCACGTTGCCGACAGGAGCAATCGACATTTCCGAAAACCTGGCGGCGAGTGTGCGGCTGGACGGCAGCTCCTGGCTGCTGTACGGCGCTATCGGCGGAGGCATTGAACTGGCCAGCAGCACTCCCTTCTGGTTTGCCACAGGAACCCTGGGGTTGCGCAAGGAGTTTTAACGCGGGGCAGCGTAGTCGCTCATTTACGGAGAAAGCACATGACCACAGGTCTGATATCGGGGATGCGGGGCGCGGCAGTCAATGATTTGCATCGTCTGTTGCAGACGGCTGGGTACGCGGTAACAGATACGAAAGAGACGGCGTCGCAGCTCTTTGGGCCTGCCACGCTAGCCGCCCTGCACGCGTTTCAAAAGCAGCGGGGTCTTCCGACAACGAACGGCCTGGACAATGAGACTTTGACCGCGCTACAGCAGTCAACGCCGGCAAGTTCGTCCGGTTTGCCGAAGCCCGCCGCGCCGGGTCTGTCCGGCCAACCCCTCACTACGGGCAAGAGAGGCGCAGCTTCTGGCCCAGCGGCAATCGACAAGCCCGGGACACCTCATCCGCCCTCGGGGTTGGGTGATGGTGAAGGGCTGGTCCACGGCCGGTTTGTCGATCAGGATGGCGCCCCGCTGGCGCAGCGCCGCATTGCGCTTGCTTCGGTATTCATCCGTGGCGAAGCCGCCTTGGGCGAGGGGGAAACCGATGCCGCTGGTCAGTACTTGATTCGCTATCGCCGCGCTGTGACGCAAAATCTTTTGGTGCGCGCCTACGACGCCTCCGGAAAGGTGTCGGCGAGTTCACCCACACACTTTGCGGCCCCGGCAATTATCGAAGTGGATCTCACCAGCGCGCCGGACGGGATTGTCCGCCCGCCGTCCGTGTTCACGAGGCTCAACGCACAAATTGCGACGCAACTCCGCGACACACCTCTGCAGTCGCTCAAGGAAAATAGCGACAGTCACGACATACAGTTTCTGGCGCAGGCAGCGGGCCTGCGGTTTCACACCACCAGTTCCCTGTACATCGCCTCCAGTCTCGCGCACGACAACGGGCTGATGCCGGAGACCATCTACGGCATTTTGCGCCAGGGCATTCCCTCTTCGCTCAATGCCGCGCTCACCCGTTTGCCCGAGGCTGGCATGGACGCCACCTTCATGAGTCAGGTGCTCACGGCGATTCTGTCGCATTCACGCAATTCCCTGTCGCGCGCGCTCTCGGCGAGTTTGCACTCCAATGCCATACCCCAGTCGTATACCTCGTCATTAAATGCCGAATTGGATGCGCTGGACCGGCTGCGCGTGCAGCGCGTTATGGACCTGCCGTACCTGGCGGGCAAAACAGCATTGAAAGACCTGCTTGCCAAGGGCAACGTCAGTGCTCAGGTACAGGCCGCCTTCGGCAAAGCCTATACCGAGGCCGAAGGCCGATGGCGGGTTACCTGGCAGACGCTCTCATCAAACCCGCAATTTCCGGAGCAAGAGCTGGCGACGTTGCGCACCACCCTCCGCCTGGGCTCCTTGTTGCGCGGCAATCTGACTGTGTTTGGAGACGCTCTGGCGCGCGTTCAGCAGCCAGGAAGCTCGATCCGCGATTTGGCGCGGATGGACCAAAGCGATTGGGTGGCGCGGATCACCGAGATCGATCCCCAGGCCAACAGCATTCCCGCAGTCGTTCCCAATGAGACGCCGCAGCAACGCATCCAGCGCTATGCCAGCCGTATCAGCGCCAACTTCGCCAACCGCTATCCCACGGCCGCATTTGCCGGTGGCCTGGCCAAAGCGCAGAACTCTCTCTTTCAGGAGAAGGAGGCGCTGCTTGGTTTTTTCAACGCCCAGCCCAAGTTCAGTCTGGGGGCCAGCAACATTGACCAATTTATCGCCAAAAACCAGGTGCAACTCGCACCCGCGGCGGTAAATGAACTAAAGACGGCGCAAAGGCTGTTTCGTGTATCCCGCAACTTCAGCCGCGTCAGTGCGCTCAAGTCCGCGGGCTACCGCTCCGCGCAGGAAATCTATTTCAAGGGCCGCACCCCATTCCTGGACCACATGACGGAGGCGCTGGGTGGCGCCTCGGCCGCACAAAAGACCTTTGCCAAAGCGCAGTTGACCTACGCCACCTCTTTGATGGCTTTTGGCCGCTACAATGCCGCGCTGAACGGCGTTACGGTCGCCGCTCAGCAGTCACCCGCACCGCAGCCGGATGCATTGGCCGGACTCCCCGGGCTGCAGGCGCTGTTCGGATCGCTGGACACGTTTCAATGCACCGACTGCCAATCCGTCTACAGCCCCGCCGCGTATTTTGTCGACCTCATGCAATATCTGCAGCAGTTTACCGCCACGGGCGACGGCGTCAGCAACGCTGGTGAGGCGATCCTGAAGCGGCGGGCAGACCTGCAATACATCGCTTTGAACTGCAACAACACCAACGTGACGCTTCCCTACATCGATGTCGTCAATGAAATCCTGGAAGCGGCAATTGCGCCGCCGGCGCAGGCGGTCACCTACATCGATACGCTGGGAACGCCGGAGGAACGGCGGGCGCTTCCGCAACAGATATTGCTGGCGGCGTACGACAAAACCAAGACCGCTTCTTTTCCCATGGGGCTGCCTTTTGATCTTCAGTTCGCGCAAACCCGTGCCTATATTGCCGGCCTCGGAACGGGTTGGGCGACTCTTGCCAAAGCGTTCACCTTTTCCACAACGCCCCCGGCAAAAACATCGCCGGAAGTCGCCTGCCTGCAATTGAACCTGAACCCCGCAACCCGGTCTATCGTTGCCAACGTCAACAATACCGACCCCTGGAAGCGCTGGGGACTGCCGCAGAAGCCAGCGCCGGTGGCCGATCCCAAGAGCCCCGCCAACAGCTACAATCCAAATCCCGGCGACTGGACCGGCGCGCTGGGAAAAGTCCCGGTGCTGCTGCAGCGCTCCGGCCTGTCATTACGGCAGCTGTATCAACTTCTGGAAGTGACCTGGGTGACGCAGTCAGCGGTCACACTAAAACTCGGAAGCCTCACCCAGAATGGCGTCGCCATTGTTGACCCGGATACGGACGCCATGACCTTTACCGGGCTTACCGCGGATGTGCTCGATCGCGCCAACCGGTTTATCCGTCTGTGGCGGACCTCACAACTCACCATGTGGGAGTTGGACTGGGCCCTGGAGCACCCTACCGGGGGTGCGGCCACGCTCGATGATTTTTTGGTCTTCCTGGCCGATGCTCTCGCCGTTCAGGGCCAGTTGCAGCTTCCCTTTCAGGAATTATTGAGCTTCTGGATGGCGATGGAAACCCGCGACGTAACCAACCACCTGCATGCGGAAGACCAGCTAATCCCATCCACCTATTCGGAGGTGTTCCGTAATCCGGCTGTTTTGGCCACTTGGAGTGATATTTTCGTTACGGCCAATAACCTTTCAAACGCCAAGATCATTGATCCCAACTCGCTGACACCCACCCGTGAACAGAGTGCCGTGGCGGCCGCGCTGGGTTTAACCGCGCAAGACATCTCCGCGGTCCTGAACTTCGCCGCGGCGACAAAAGGGGTGACCTTTGATGCGCTCAATAAGCTCACCCTCGACTCGCTGAACACGCTGTTTTGCTATCAGCGGCTTGCCGGAGCCTTATCGCTGGCGACCTCTGACCTGTTGCTATGGATTCAGCTTACCGGCGCCAACCCGTTTGCCGGAACCCCGGGCGACACCCTGGAGTTTTTGCGCCGCCTGGCGGTATTGCGGGGGACGGGGGCGGCGGCGGTGGATTTGGACTACCTCCTGCGCCACCAATCGGCGACGCAAAGCTCGCTGGCGATCACCGAGCAACAAACAACCGCCACCCTGCAGGCGATTCACGATGCGCTGGCCAAAATGCCGGCACCGGGGGGAATGGCGATTGCCGCCGTGAGCAATGCGACGCCGATTCAGGTTAGTACCGGAGCAGCGCATGGCCTGCAGACAGGAACCCAGGTGACCATTTCCGGGGTGCACGGCACGACGGCCGCCAACGGCAGCTTTCTTATCAATGTGACCGGGCCGCTGTCGTTTACTCTCAATGGATCCGCCGGCAATGGCGACTGGACGGGCGGTGGAACAATTGTTGTGTCGGCAGATGTCATTGGAGCAAGTAACACAACACCGATCACCATCAAGACTGCCGCCCCGCATGGACTAGTTACCGGAACGCCTGTCGTGGTCAGCGGCGTGCTGGGCAACAGCGCCGCCAATGGCAGTTTCACCGTCACTGTAACGGGCGCGGATACGTTTACGCTGGACAAGTCCGCCGGCAATGGGAACTGGAGCCACGGCGGCCAGATTATGGCCTCCACTTACGATGTGGCGGCCATTCAAACTGTCTGCGTCAGCGCGTTGGCGGCCACAACGGGGGTGACTTCGAATGTGGTCGCGCCAGCGCTTCAGGCGACTGCCCTCCTGCCGCTCAGCGCCGCCACCATCAGCACTCTATTGAACGGGGCGGCCACGGTCGATCCCACCCAGTTTCCAACGCTGATCAATGCGATTACCGCGGTCAGTAAAGCGGCGGCTCTGTACTCTACAGTGGCCTTAAATGAGAATGAATTCCCGTTTCTGGTGAACAACGCCGGCCTATTCAACTGGCTCAACCCCGCGAGTCTGCCGCTGGCGCCCAACCTCACCAGCCCCTATCTCACATTCGAAGCCTTGCTGCAGGCGGTCTCGCTGAATCGCCGTCAGACTGCCCGCACACCGAAATTATTCGAAGTTCTTGCGCAATGGCTGACCGCCATGCCAGGAGATTTGGGCACGGCGATCACGGGCAAGACTCTCAATGTGGCAGGAGCGTCGCAAACCACCCCGATTACCATCACCACCACTGCGCCACATGGACTGCGGACAGGAATGCAGGTCAACATCAGCGGCGTTCTGGGAAACACCGCGGCGAACGGAGACTTCACCGTGGGCGTGACCAGTGCGACCGCATTTACGCTCAACGGCAGCGCAGGTAACGCCGCCTGGACCGGTGGTGGGTCAGTAGTGGCGGTGAGCACCTCGCTGGCGCGTGCCCTGCGCGCCACTCCCAATGATCTGACGGCCATTGCCACGGCCCTAAGGGCCTCTCCACCGAGTCTCAATAACGCGACTCGTCCGGGATCTCTCGCCGACGTTGGGATGCTCACCGCTATTGCCAACGCTCTGGATATCAGCGGGCGCTACCGCGTCAGCGCCGCCACGCTGGTCCAACTGGCACAGGTGACTCCGACCGTTACCCAGGTGGCGGCGGCGCAAAGCGCGCTGCAGGCCAGGTATCCGCAAGCCGCCTGGTTGAAGGCTATTCAGCCCATAGAAGACAAGCTGCGCGAGCATCGGCGGGACGCGTTGGTGGCGTACTTGCTGGGGTCATGGGCGACCCAGAACTACACTTACATGCCCGCGGCCGCTCCTGCCCTGAAAACAACCAACGATATTTACGACACCTACCTGATTGACCCGGAAATGAGCGCCTGCGCGACCACCACACGGCTGCTGGAGGCGTCCCTGGCAATTCAGCAGTACGTGCAGCAATGCTTTCTCAATCTTCCCGGCGCGGTCACTGTCAACATGAACAACTCGCTGGCGGATGAGTGGGACTGGCGCAGGCAGTTCCGGCTCTGGCAGGCCAATCGCGAGGTTTTTCTCTACCCTGAAAACTACTTGCTTCCGGAGATACGCCGCAACGCCTCGCCCTTTTTTAGCGAGCTGATGAGCGATCTGCGCCAAAGCGACTGCGACGCCAACAGCACGGAGGCAGCGTTGCAAGCGTATCTGCGCAAGCTGGTCGAGGTCGCCCGCCTGGTGATCGCGGCGCATTACAATCAGCTCAACGCCGACGGCTCCACGCAACTGCACGTTTTCGCACACACCCGCACCACACCCCCCAAGTGGTACTACCGGACCTGGGACTCCTTCCAGGGGCAGGCGAGCGGAACCTGGAGCGCGTGGACGCCGCTCCAACTCGACCTCTCGCCTCATCACCTCGTTCCCGTGATTTGGGACCGGCATCTGCATCTTGTCTGGCCGGTCTTCAAGCCCCTGTCTGAGCAGCAGGGGGATCAACCGGTACCCAGCAGCAGTGGCGGCGGCTCGGAACCGCCGCCCAAAAAGTTCTGGGCGGTGGAGTTCGCCATGAGTGAACTCAGTGCCGGACAGTGGCAGCCCAAACGGACCATCTCCGACAAGATGTACTTCGAGGTGGGCGCCACCGCGACTACGCCGATGGCCTTTATGTTTCAGGCGGTGCAGGATTCTTCTTTCAACCTGCAAATCAGTGTGTATTGCAACAACCAGGTACAGGAGTCGATCAGCTTTCTGATTGCCACCGGAACATTGAGCATGCCGGACTCTCCGCTGACGCCTATTACCCAGTATCAGGGATTGGTTCCCGATCCAGGCAGCGTGGATTTGAGCCAGGAGCCGTCGTTGGTATTTGTCAACAGCATCAATAGCTGGTCCGGGCAAAACAACCAATACCCAGCGCTACCCCAATCAGCCGCTTTTTGGGGGCAGGTGCTCGTTTATGCCGATTCCGATGGCGACGTGCTGCCCAATCCCGGTTCCGTTTCAGGACTGTACGTGCTGGCCAACGGCCAGGGAGGCAGCGGCAACATCGAGTTGCTGGGCAACATCACCAACCCGCGTACCGTCGTGCCGCAACAGGAAGGAAACTTCGACTCCGCTGACCCGTTTTTTATTGCCGACCCGACCCGTACGTACTTTGTCATACCGCAATACACGACCCTGAGTTCTCAACCCCTGGCCACACAGCCCTCCAGCGGGCAGTGGAACACGAACTACATTTTCCAGAGTTTTTATCACCCGTACGCCCGCACATTGCTGCGTGAGCTGGAAACGCAAGGGGTGAAGGCGCTGTTGGCGCGCGACCTGCAACTCGACCCTGAGAAGGTGCGCAACTGGAACGTCCCTCGCTTCGATTTTAATGCGCTGTACTCGCCCACCAACAATGTCCTGCGGCCCCTCCCGGGCGAGCCCAATGCGCCCGATCCCGGCGAAAACGGTCTGGATTTCGATCCTGCGTGCGGCGGCGCCTACTCGCTTTATAACTGGGAGACTTTTTACCACGTCCCCATTCTCGTGGCCACTCTGCTACTGCAGAACCAGCGCTACTCCGACGCTCTCAAGTGGCTGGAGTACGTTTTCAATCCAACCGACAGCAGTGGAGAGCCCGCTCCCCAGCGTTTTTGGCAGTTTGCTCCCTTTTACGAGCTTAACCAGCAGCAATGGAGCGACCAGCAGATTCAGAACCTGCTCAGCACGCTTGCGGCCGCCAAGCAGCAAGGCATCAACGACGATTCCACCGCCAACGCCATCAACAACTGGATCAATCACCCCTTTGATCCGCACGCCGTCGCCAGCCTGCGCATCGCGGCTTATGCCAAGGCGGCAGTGATGAAGTTTCTCGACATCCTGATCGCATGGGGAGACTGGTACTACAGCCAGTACACGGCCGAAACGGTCAGTCAGGCGGAACAGCTTTACGTGTTTGCCAACATGGTTCTGGGCCCCAAGCCCGAGTTGGTGCGCGCGCCGCAAGCCGGCGGCGCTCAGTCTCCCACATACGCTTCGCTCAAGAATGTCGATCTGTTCGCCAACACCCTGGTCGAAGTCGAGAATGTGGTGATCGCTCCCGACCCACCCGAAACGCTTTACCAGGGCGCGGGCGATGGGGACACCTTACCGCAATTTCCGGGCAACGGAAGCACGCTTCTGTTTTGCATTCCACCCAACGAGCAGTTGCTGGGTTACTGGGGCAAGGTGGAACAGCGTCTCTACAACATTCGGCATTGCCTGAACATGCAAGGCGTCCCGCAGCCGCTTCCCCTTTATGCACCGCCGATCAACCCGCTCGCAGTTGCCGAGCAACAGACGGGTGGAGTGGGAAGCACGGGCGTGAATGCGCCATCGCCGGTTTACCGCTTCACGCCCACATTGCAAAAGGCGCTGGCGCTGGCCAACGATGTGCGCGCCTTTGGGGCGCTCATTTTAGGCGCGCTCGAAAAACAGGATGCGGAATCGTTAGCCGAGCTCAACGCCAGCCAGGCACTGGATATCCAGACGCGCATGCTGGACGTGAAGCAGGGGCAAGTCGACGATGCCCAGGATCAGATCGCGGCGCTGCAAAAGCAGAAGGCCGTCGTTCAACTCCGCTATAACTTTTATTCCAACATAGCTTTCCTGAACCCCTGGGAAACAGCCGCCCTGTCCTTGCAGGCCGCCGGCCTGGTGGCCAGCGGCGCGGCGGTGGTTCTGGACATGGTGGCGGGCATCGCGCACCTCATCCCCAGCCTGGAGGGAGGCGTCTCCGGCTTTGGCGGAACTCCCGCGGTCAACGCCAAATACGGCGGGGTCAACGTCGGCAACTCATCCACCTCCTGGGCCGATGTGGCACGCGGCTTGGCAGGTGTCCTCAACGCCTCCGGCGGCCTGGCCTCAACTATGGGCGGCTACCAGCGGCGCATGGACGAATGGAAGCTTCAGGCCAATACCGCGCAGGCGGAGTTGGACCAACTCGACGCCCAAATCACCGCCGCCAATGACCGGCTCGCCATCGCCAAATCCCAATACAACATCCAGACCCAGCAGATCGCCAATGCTCAGGCCCTCAGCGATTTTCTCAACAACAAGTACACCAACGCCGAACTCTATAACTGGATGCTGACGCAGTTGAGCACAGTGTACGCGCAGGCCTACCAGCTGGCCTTTTCGCTGGGCCAGCAGGCGCAATCCGCCTATCAGTATGAGCTCGGAACGCAAGACACCTTCCTGCAATACGGCTATTGGGATAGCCAACACAAGGGCCTGACCGCCGGAGAAAGCCTGCTATTCGACTTGCGCCGCATGGAAGCGCAATACCTCAGTGCCAACAGCCGTGAGCTGGAAATCCTCAAGCACTTCTCCCTTGCACTTCTCGATCCGACCCAACTCATCATGCTGCGTGAGACAGGTACCTGTCAGATCGCTCTCAACGAAGATCTGTTTGACCGCGATCATCCCGGGCAGTACTTCCGCCGGCTGCGCAATGTTGCGCTCACCGTGCCCTGTGTCACCGGCCCGTATTCCGGCGTGAACGCCACGCTCACCCTGACCGGGGCTTTGATACGCACCCAGCCTCCGGGGAATGCCTATACGCCCCAGGCGGCTACAGCGGCGCCCAATGATCCCAATGCCATCCTGGCTTCGCCGCTTGGAGCCCCCGGGACCACAACCATCGCTATCAGCAGCGGACGCAACGATAGCGGGTTGTTCGAGCCGAACCTGCGCGATGAGCGCTGGCTGCCTTTTGAAGGCCAGGGCGCCATCAGCACCTGGAATCTGGTGCTTGATCCGCGCGACAACCAGTTTGACTGCTCCACCATTTCCGATGTGATCCTGCATGTGCGCTATACAGCGCGTGGCGGCGCCGACCCCTCAGCCGCCAACGTGGTACGCTCCGCCGTGCTGAACCGGCTCAAAGACAACAAGAATCCGCAAGCCTTGCTGGTCAGTGTGAAAAGCACCTTTAACGATTCCTATTACCGCTTTTTCAACCCTTCGGACCCGAATGCCACTCAGCAAGTGTTGTCGCTGCCTGTTGCCGCAACCTTGTTCCCGCTGGCCAACTTCGCGGGAGCAACCCCCAAGGTGGTCAATATTGCCAGCTACGTCCTGCTGACCAAAACAATTCCCGACGCGCTACCCACCACGATTTGGCCGGCCAGCGCCAACCAGCCGGGGCCGCCAGCCAACCTGACGTTCAATCCCTTGAACGATAGCAACGGCAATCCGCTGAACGCACTCAGCGCAGATGCCGGCGGCAATGGGCTGCTGGGAGGGAGCGCGCCACAGGCACTTAACCTGGCGGTACAATCCGGCGATATCCCTGCAAGTTTGAAGCGCGCCGGCGCCGGCCCCGCCCGGCTGGACCCGGCACTGATTCAGGACATCTTTTTGGTTGTCCAATACACGTATTAGCGGGGACTCCAAGCAAGACGGCATATGCAGCACAGGCGAATCGAACGGGCGCGCTGCCAGGGCCGTTGCTGGTGGACTGCCGCAAAGCAAGGTGGGGGCGCACCGCCGAGAACCGTTGGGAGACACTTCGGGTGCTTACTGAAAACGACATTCATCGCATTATCGATTACATTGTCCGCGGCTGCTCGCCGGTCGCGGCTGGCATCTTCGGTTCCTACGCGACCGGGATCGCGGGGGCTGACAGTGACCTGGACGTTTTTGTCATCCGCCACACCCACGGCAGCGCCGCCTCGCGAAACGTAGCGATCCGGCGCTACCTGTTTGGCTTGATGTCACCCATGGACTTCGCGGTGTTCACACCAGCGGAATTCGCCGAGGGGCTGCGCGATCCGCATTCCTTCATCTCAACCGTTGCCGCTCAGGCGCGGGTGTATTACTGGTCCAGGGAGGCGGAGGACTGTTTGCCGTCGCTGCGCGCAAAACTGGTAGAAAGAAAAGGCTCGTTTGGCGCCGCGGCTGGAAGTTGAAACTGTCAGCGCTTGAACACAAGCCGACGGGCATTCACACAGTAAAGCCTTCAATGACCCAACCCTGATCTGGGGTTTGCCGCAGCAAGTGCTCCCAACCAGAAGAGTCTTCCCCGTCCGGCCTTAACCAATCGTCGTAGCACTCGGGCGGCAAGACCACCGGCATGCGATGATGCAGCGGCGCCAGCCAAGGCGCGGCTGCGGTCGTGACGATGGTGCAGCTCTCAATCGTCTGTCCGGGAACGAGCGCGCCGTCTCCCGGGGGCGGCGAGGACGGCTGCGGCGCCGCGTAGACTTCAAAGGCCAACTGCGCGGCAGGGGCGGAACGGCTGGGACTGAACTCTTCCGGAAACTCCGGCACCAGCCAGGTCTCCCATAAGCCAGCAAAGGCAAATAACTCACCGTCTTCACGCCGGATCAGGTGGCGCCGTTTCCGCCCACCGCCCACCGGAGTGGACCACTCGTAAAAGCCGTCCGCTGGAACCAGGCAGCGGCGCTGCCGAAGCGCGTCGCGAAAAGCCGGGCGCACCGCCAAGGTTTCCACACGAGCATTGGTCAGCGGCTTGGCCGCCATCTCCAGCTTCGCCCAGGGCGGGATCAAGCCCCAACGCTGCCAATGCGCTAACCGTTCTCCCGCGGCGCCGGATCGCACCACCAGCACCTGGTCGGTGGGCGCCAGGTCACGCCGGCCACTCAGGCCGGGAGCGATCTTCAATCCAAACTTCTTGGCCACTGTGTGACCGTCTTTGCCAATAGTGAAGAGATTGCACATGCAGAATCGCGCCCGGCGGCGGCCACCGGCGCTTCCCTCTCCGGCTGCCCGCTCACCGCAACTCCCAGTGTAGCCCGGCAGCTAACGAGCAACGTCCGAGTCCAACTGTTTTCGAGTTCGGCTCCGCAGGCCAAAGCGGCAGGCCCAAGTGACACCCCAATGTGCCACCCCAAACTGATCGTCAAGGCCGCCTTTACCAGGCGACCCGGCGGCCACACCACTTCCCAAAAAGGTTCCGGCGCCCAGCCGCTTGCGCGGCGGGCGCCGGAACAGAGCTGTCACAGGCTCATGGCTTGGACTAGACCGAGAACTTGCGCCCGCGGTTTTGGCCAATCAGAATCTGGAACAAGCGGTGGCCGATCAGCTCGTGCAGGGAGCCGAGTTCAGCGTGCGCCTTGGCGATCTCGGCGGCCGTTTTACCGCCGCTAACGCCCTGCTTGAGAGCCTCGGTCGCCTCTTTGATGATGGGATCTTCCGAGACTTCGCCGGCCATCTCCCAAAGGGTGATGAAGCGGTCCACCGCGGTGGGGAAGCTGATGGAGAAGACGCCCTTGTTGCTGGTGGTGCGAGGCGGCTTGTAGTCGAGGTTAAAGGGACCGTTGTAGCCGTGGCTGCGCAGCAAGACCAGGATGCAGAGCCAATCCAGGGGATTGACCAAGCCGACGGCGATATCGACGTCGTGCTTGAGACGGTAGCCATCATTGATGTCAAAGTGCCACAATTTGCCGGCCATCAGCGCACGCGCCAAAGCGGCCCGCGGGGCGCCACCCCACATCAATTCGTGGAGGTACTCAGGGTTTACGCCGACCATTTCTGGGTGGGTGAGCTTGCCCGACTGAATGAAGGCCAGCATGGCGTCGGTGGTGGGCAACAGGATTTCGGCCTGCGGCTCAAACGGTTTGGCCTCCATACAATGCTTGAGGGTGGGGCGATTGTTCTTCTTGGCCAGCTTGATATCGGCTTCGCAGGCGGCGTTGATGGACTGCGCATACCATTCCAGGGTTTCGATCTCGTCGATGGCTCCCTGCAGCATGTATCCCAGCGTGCCGGGCCAGTAGACGGCATATTGCGCACCCATGAAGTGGCCGATCTCGACGTTATTAACCACACGCTGATTGGCGTAGGCGCGCACCTCGGGGGACTGGGCCGCTGGGCCGGCCGCCCAAACCGCGTGATGGAAGGTCTCGCAGGTGACCATGGAGCACTTCATCTCGTGCTTCTGCAAATCCTTCCGGATGGCGTCCAGGATCTCCCACTGGCGGTCCGTTCCCAGGGCTTCGGTGGGAATGACGTCGGTATCATGGGTGCACCAGTAGCCGATACCGATCTTGTCGTATTCCGCGATGACCTGCGCGGGCGTTACCGGCTGGCGGGTGGGGGCGTGGAACAGTGCCTGCCCTTCGTAAGCCGCCGCCCATTGGGGGCCGGTAATGAAATACTTGCGCCGCGTCTGCGCGCTATAGGAGCCGCCGCAGGCCGAGACCAGACGATCGACTATGGAGATTTCCTGAGACTGTGACGTTATAGTTGCCATGCCCTATTCCTCGGCGGAACGCCCACTCAACTTCAGTGCTGGCCGGTTCCGCTGCATTTTTTGCTCCCTACCATGATGCCCTGAATTGGGCCCCTGGCGAGCGCGAAATGGGAAAAAAACTTGCAACGGTACTCTGGCGCGGCCCGGAAAGCTACTCTGGCAATGCTTCTCGCGGATTGCGCGATGGCCCAGGGAGGTCCGCTGCGCAACGCGCAAACCTCATGGTTTGAGCGTAGTCATCGCGCTGGCGCGGGAAGAACAGGAAAACTCCTCAAGCGCGGGCTCCAGGATAAGCGCGGCCGCGCCTAGCAGGCCGGCCTCATCCAGGGCGCCCTTGACGACGCGGCATTTGCCGCCACGATAGCGGAAAGAGCGGCGAGGCAACTGCTGTTCCAAGCGCGGCTGCACAAGGTTCCACGCTCTTGCGACGCCACCCCCGATGACATACAACGGCAGGTCCAATGTATTCATGAACGCAGTCAAGCCGGCCGCCAAGGCGGCAGCCAGATCGTCCCATAGTTCCAGGGCCACGGAGTCCCCCTCTTGCGCCAATTGGGCGAGTTGAGCGGCGGAGAGTTCCTTGCCGAGGCGGCGGCGCGCAGCTTCCGTCAGCGCGGTTGCCGAGACATAGCACTCCAGACAGCCGATGCCACCGCAGCCGCACGCCACACCCTTATAGTCGACGCAGACGTGGCCCAGTTCAGGGGCGCCACCATCACCGGCGCGCCACAAACGGCCATTCACAATCAGCGCTGAACCCAAACCGGTACCCAGGGTCAACATCGCCAGGGATTCGCTGCCGCGTCCGGCGCCGTAGTAATACTCCCCTAAACCGGCCGCCGTGGCGTCGTGCTCCAAACGAACCGGCAATTCCAGCAGCTCCTCCATTTTGCCGCGTAGAGCGAAGCCTTCCCAGCCCGGCAAATTGGCAGCCAAGCGAATGCTGCCGTTCTCGCGATCCAGTTGTCCGGGGAGGCAAATTCCCACGCCCAGCGGCGCACCATAACGGCTGGTAAGTTCTCGAACGGCGGCACACATCCGCTGCAGTGCCGAATCCGGCCCCAGTTCCACTTGGGTGGACAAGCTTAAGGTATCGAGAATGCGGCCGCCGCTTTGTACCGCGGCGACCCGCAGATTCGTTCCGCCTAGATCGATAGCAACTGTGTAGGAGATCAATGACATGCCTTACTTGGAGTACGCTGCTGGCCAGGGTTGATTTCGTAAGCGCTTGCCCCGCGGTCTTCCCCCGAGCGGAAATTTGAAGTCGGTTTAAGGCCACTCCCAAGCTGTTCTCCGCTCGCCGTGGCGGAACCGTCACAAGGAGTTTAAGTCGATGTAAATAAAGATTATATAAGGGGTGAGCGCAATAGTCACTATGCGGAAGTATAGGCACCCCGGCACTTCGGCCTGCGATCCGGAACTCGAAATCAGTTCGACTCGGCTCTGGCTCGCCAGGTCGGCTTAAAAGTCGCGGCGTGCGCGGCCAGAGCACCCCATTTTGCCGCTCCAACAGCCCCTCCGTCTGCCATAAACTGGTTTTATGGCGCCCTGGAAGTGCCCCATCTGCAAAAAACCGGTTGGGACCGGCGACCCGGAGTTTCCCTTCTGCAGCAAGCGCTGCCGCACACAAGACCTGGCCAATTGGGCCAGTGGCAAGTACGCCATCCACACTCCTCTCTACAATCCCGAGGCCTTCGGTGAAGGTGAGGAAAGCTTGCCGGAAGAACGGGACGAGCGGAAGCCGCCCAACTGAGCGGCCCTCACGCCCTCCTGCGCTAAAGGACAGTTGCGCGGCCGCATTGAGAGGCTTATTGTGCCGAGTGCCGGGCAATCACCTGAAAATCTTCGCCGGCGGAGATGGGATGCATGCGCAGTGAGTTGGGTAAGGCCGTTCGCCGGCGGTTCTGGGAACGCATGACTTCGGAACTGCCCATGTTCCACAAGGTCGTCAGCGCCACCGTTGGGGTGGGTGAACCGGTGTATCGCTGGTGCATCGCCACGCGCCTGCACTGCTATGTGTATCTCTATGTCATTCCTAATTGGGATATGGATTGCTTCACCATAGAGCTGGGCTGCTCGCCGCATGAATTTCCCGAGTACCCGGTGGGTCACATCGCCGCACCCACGCCCGACCTGCACGTTTTGAGCTCTCATTTGGAAGAGCGCAATGGGCGTGTGCGCTTCCGTCTGCCATTTTTGTACGAAGAGGAATGGCGCGGCCTGGGCGAGGAGCCCTTCTGGTGGCTGACGGCGGGACGCAATGGTGAAAGCGAAGGCTCGACGAGTGCCGGTTCTGTGAGCGCCGCCGCCAGCGGCAATGCCTCAGGCTGCCTTGCGTTGGAACAGGCGCTGGAACAGGTCGGCCCGCGGGTGGACGATGCCTTTGAACGGCTCAAGTCGTTTGGTATTCCCTACTTCCACCGCTTCGCAACCGAGCACCGTGAGTCCGCTTAACCGTGAATCCCGCCGCCAGCGTGCCCCGGTTTCACTGCAACTCTGTTCCGCTTAGACGATCACGGGAAACCCGCTAACGGCAGTCTCCGTGGATGCAGCGCCAGGGGACGCGCCGGTTCCGCCGGCAATAGCGCCGACAATTCTCCCCACGAGGTCGTAGTCGTGCGACTCGGTAATCTCGACCATGCCCATCTGTCCTGGTTGTGGAATCCAGCCTTCGGGAAAGTCGTTGATCAATACCTTGCCGTCAATCTCGGGCGCCTGCGACTCCAGACGTCCTTCCCATAACAGGTCGGAATCACTGCTGGGACCTTCCAGCAGAATGGGAAGGCACTGGCCCACGTGTTGCGCACGGCGCTTGCGCGAGATGCGCCGCTGCAGCGCCATCAGCTTTTTGCGACGGCTCTCAATAGTGCGCGCCGGAACCTTGCCGTCCAGATGATACGAGCCGCTGGTCTCCTCATCCGAATAGCCGAAAACTCCGAGCCAATCGAACTGTGCCTGCGCGACAAAATCGCAAAGCATTTGGAAGTCGTCTTCGCTCTCACCCGGGAAGCCCACAATAAACGAGCTTCGCAGTTGAACATTGGGGATGGTACGGCGAATGCGCGCAATCAGCTTAAGAAAGATTTCCGCACCGCCACCGCGCTTCATGCGTTTCAGGACCGACGGGCTGGCATGCTGCAGCGGCATGTCAATGTACTTGCACAGGCGCGGATGAGCGGCGATGGTGTCCAGAAGGCGCTGCGTGACCTTGTTGGGATAGAAGTAGAGGCAGCGTACCCAATCCAGCGCTTCGATTTGCGCCAGCCGTTCCAGCAGTAACGCGGTGCCATCTTTCAAGCCGAGGTCTTCGCCGTAGCAAGTTGTGTCCTGCCCGATGAGCACGATCTCGCGGGTTCCATTGGCGGCGAGCCGCTCGGCCTCGGCGATCACGCTTTCAAAACGGCGGCTGCGGAAGGCGCCGCGGAACTGCGGAATGACGCAATACGTGCAGGGATGATCGCAACCTTCGGCGATCTTGATATAGGCGGAGTGCCGCGGGGTGGCCAGCATCCGCGGCGTGAGGTCATCGTAGAGGTAAGGCGCGGAGACGCTGGTGTCGAAGAAGCCATTGGGTTGGATCGTCACCAGACCGGAGGCGCCATTGCTCTTTGCCGGCGCGGGAGCGCCGGAGCAGGCCGCCAGCACCTTTTCCAGCTCGTTGGTGCCGATCAGGGCATCGACTTCAGGCATCTCCTGGCGAATTTCATCCCGATAACGCTCCACCAGGCAGCCGGCGACGACCAGTTTCTGGGCACGCCCCGTTTTCTTGAACTGCGCCATCTCCAGGATGGTGTCCACCGATTCCTGACGGGCGGGCTCGATGAAGCTGCAGGTATTGACCACCAACACCTCCGCCTCCTCGGGACGCGGGGTGATTTCAAAGCCATGCCTGGCCAGCACGCCCATCATGACTTCCGAATCCACCAGGTTTTTCGGGCAGCCAAGGCTCACAAAGCCCACTTTGCGGGGCCGCTTCAATTCAGAATTGCTGGACATAGGGGAAACCGGCGCGGGAAGTTCCATTATAGCAAGGGGGTGTCAGCGGATTTCCCGTGGCGAGAGGGGGCCACGCCGCCACTCCTCGCTAGCGGGCTGAGAGTTGAAACGATAGCGGGCGGGCTCGCAAATCGCCCTCCGACAGGGCGCGATCAAAGGCTTCCACCACTTCCCTGTCATAGCGCGCGCCAATGCCTTCCCGGATGATGGCCAGCGCGGCATCGGGCTTAAAGGCAGCCTGATACGGGCGTTCGGTGGTCATCGCGTCAAAGGCATCGGCGACGGCAATGATTTTGGCAATCAGCGGAATCTGCTCGCCACGCAGGCCGTAGGGGTAGCCTTTGCCGTCCACGCGCTCATGATGCAATTCGATACCGGGAAGCACGTCATGCAGCCGCTCCACCTTGCGGACAATGTTGGCGCCTTTGACGGTGTGCTGCTTCATGATCTCGAACTCGTCGGCAGAAAGAGCACCGGGCTTTTTCAGGATGCGGTCATCAATGCCGATCTTGCCGACATCATGCAGTTGAGCGCCAATGCGAACACGCTCCACGTCCGCGATCGGCAACCCGAGGCGACGGGCAATGGCGACGGAGTAACGCGTCACGCGGTCGGAGTGGCCACGGGTATAGGGATCCTTTTCGTCCACTGCCTGCGCCAGCACGTGAATGGAGCCCAAAAATAGCTCATGATTCTGCTCAGCGGCATGCTTGAGCTCGGCGACGTAATGCTCGACCGCCTCGGCCATGGTATTGAAACTGCGCGCCAAGTCCCCAATCTCGGTATGATCGTTGATTTCGATACGGCCGGACAATTCGCGCCGCGCCAGCGCCTGAGCGCGATCATGCAGCACTTGAAGCGGCGAGGTCAGCCGGCCGGAGAGATAGACCCCCACGATAATGCTGATGGCCAAACTCACCAACATCAAAAAATAGCCCTCGCGGGTGAGCTGATCGGCGGCGACAAAGGCCAGGGCTTTGGGACGCTGCGCAATGACCGCCCAAGGCAGGGCGGGAACGCTGGAGTAGGTGCCCAGCATGTCTTCCGCAACCCCGTGGCTACGGCGCACATACGAAGTCGTTTCAGAAGCGAGCGGCGTACCGTGCCAGGAGAGCCAACGTTGGATGATTTCCAAATGGCTGAGGTCTTCGCCCGGCGTATAGAGATCCCGATGTTGGCCGCTCGCATGACCTTGGGTAATCAGGCGGCCATTGCGGCCGACGATAAAGCACTCCAGGCCGGAGTTGGCCATGTCGTCTAAACGGCGCTGCAGGGGCGAAAAATCGTCCACTTCCAGCGCCACACCCACCACTTGATCGCCGAAGCGCAGGGGAATACTGTGCAGAATCGCCGATTGCGGCCGGCCCGCCAGACTGATGGTCACCGGCGTGTAGACGCTCTGTCCGGCGCGCGAGACCAGATAAGCGCGCTCAATGGCCCGCCGCAGAAATACATCCGGATCGCCAATGCGGCCGGCGCTGACGCCCTGCGTATCCAGGTTAACGATGGAGGCGTAGAGAACGTTGCTGGAATCGGTAACGGCTTGCGCCAGCAAGCCGCGAATTTCCGGGGCGTGCAAACGATTGCCGTCAAGCCGTCCATTGCCGAGCACGACCACTCCCTGCCCCAGGTCCTGCAGCGCGTCGGTGCTGGCGGAGTGAAAGAGACCGATTTCGTCGGCAAGAGCTCGCGTGGAGGCGGTCTGGTATTCCAACTCTTTGGTGCGCAAGGCGTCGTGACTCAAGCCAATGACCCGCCTGCCGTACAAAAACAGCGGCAGCGCACCCACGGTGATGAGGGTGGCGATGATGAGGTAGGAAAGTTTCAGCTTGGGGCCGCGCACGTGCGCTGATGATACTTGTCCGGCATGTGCAATGACAAGGGATCGGAGGCGTAAAAAACCTAAGTTCCCTCTTATTGAATCAAGCGCGGTACGGCCGGAACGCTCCGGCGGCTAGATCTCGGAGTTGGCGGCTTTCAGTACGGAATCGTTGACCGAGGTTTTGGCGGGCGCGGCTTGTTCCAGGGTCTGGGCGAGAGCGTCAAGACTCTCCAGGATCTCGAAGGCGGACTTGTTGAGACGGGTTCCCATGGATTTCAGGTTGGCCTGGTCGAGACGGATGCTGTGCATGCGCTTGCCGCAAAGCAGCGCGTCAACCGGGTGGACCGTTTCCGTCTTTTCCAGCAAATTCTGAATCAGCTCGTGATCCCAACCGAGCAGCACAAAGCGCTGTGTTTGACCGTTTTCCTGCACTGCGACCCGCTTTTTCTTTCCGGTCAGCGGGGCATAAATGTTGTTGCGGTAAATCTGGAACTCGGCATTGGATTTACAGCCCAGCTTGAACTCCCACCCGCTTTGTTTACGCGAAATGGCCGCCTCGCGACCGCGGAAATGACCGTGGATAGAGATGCCCTTGACCTTCAACTTGCGCTCGTCGAAGAAGTCGGCGACCCGCTGCAATTTGCGGCGGCGGAACAGGTCCACGAACAACAGGCATAACAAGCCGATCAGGATGGGGAGGACGAGGCCGGCTTCGAGTGAGTACTTTTGCAACGCGCTGAGCAGCATGGTAGGCCCTCGATTGTCCTATCGGCAGATCCCCCGGGTACCTTACTGAAACGGGGGATGAGCGGATTGACACTGGCTCATCCCCCGGTCTGCCGCGGTCCCCTGCCGGGCCGCCCAGCACAACGCCGGGGTACGTGCAATTTGGGGGCCTAAACGCTCGTTGAAACAACTATTCCTTAGGCTAGGCGGTCAATTCCTCAATAGCGCAACAGAGCCAACATGGCTTCATAGAGATCCTGGGTCTGCGGCAGAATGTAGTCCTCTAACACAGGTTGGTAGGCGCAGTAAAGATCTTTGGCAGCGACGCGCCGCACCGGCGCGTCCAGATCGTCGAAGAGCTCCTCGCCGATGCGGGCGGCCAGCTCGGCGCCATAGCCCCAGCTCAACATGTCTTCGTGGGCCACAATGACACGAGATGTCTTCCGGATGGACACACAAATGCCATCCCAGTCGTAGGGGCTGAGCGTTCGCAGATCCAGAACTTCCACCTGACCTTCGCCCTCCAGCTCCAGGCGCTGCGCCGCCTGCACCGCCCGCTGTACCACCGCCCCATAGGTGATCACGGTTAAATCGCTCCCCGCCCGGGCGATGCGCGACTTGCCAAAGGGAATGCAGTAGTCGGGCCCCGGGTAGGCCGCCCGCGTGAAGGGTTCACGGTAGAGCCTTTTGTGTTCCAAAAACAGCACCGGATCGTCGCAGCGCAGCGAGGTCCGCAGCAGACCATTGGCGTCCAGCGCGTTGGAAGGCATGACCACGCGAAGACCGGGCATGTGGGTAAAGATGGATTCACCCGACTGGCTGTGATAAATCGATCCGCCGGTCAGGTAGCCGCCGATCGGCACGCGCATCACGATGGGCGCCGCCCAGCCGCCATTGGAGCGCCAGCGCAGCGTGGTCAGTTCATCGCGGATTTGCATCACCGCCGGCCAGATATAGTCGAAGAACTGGATTTCAGCGACCGGCTTGAGGCCGCGGGTGGCCAGCCCGATCGCACGGCCGGCAATGCCCGCCTCGGCAATCGAAGTATTGAACACACGTTGGCTGCCAAAGCGTTTCTGCAGGCCGGCAGTTACCTTGAAGACACCGCCTTTGCCCTTCACGCGCGGCAGATTCTCGGCGCGGCTGCAATCGGCCACATCCTCGCCAAACAGCAGGATGCGCGGATCACGCTCCATCTCATCGGCCAGGCAGGCATTAATGAGATCAACCATGGTCTTGCTGGCGGGACCATGATGGGGGGCGGCCTCGGTGGCAAAGCGGTCGCTGCCGGGATCGACTTGCGGCGAATACAGGTGGGTAAAGAGGGCTGCCGTCGAAGGCAGCGCCGCGTTCAAAGCGTAGTCGGCCGCCTCGGTGAGTTCGTGATCAATTTCCTGCTCGATACTATGCAGCAAGTCGTGGGTCGCGTAAGGCTTGCCGCTGGCATCGTGTTCGTGGACCAGCCAGGCGCGCAGGCGATTGATGGGGTCGCGGTGCGCATCGGCCTCGCGCTCCTCATCCAGGCGGTAGAGCCGCTCATCATCGGAGAGGGAGTGCGAATAAGGCCGCACCACATGAGCATGCACGAGGGCGGGGCCTTTGCCGGCGCGGCAGTACTCCAGTGCCTGAGCCATGGCCTGGTAGCTGTCAAACACGTCACAGCCGTCGCATTCGATACGGAACAGGCTGGTGAATCCCGACAGCAGCCGCGAGATGTTACCGCCCGGGGTCTGAAACTCGGCGGGAACAGAAATGGCGTAGCCATTGTCTTCAATCAGAAACAGAACCGGAAGTTTCTCAAGGGTGGCAGCGGAGACTGCCTCCCAAAACTCCCCCTCACTGGTGGCGCCCTCTCCGCCGGTCACCAGGACAACTTCGTCGCCCTGCCACTGCATGGGCCGCAACGGCGGGTGCTGGCGGAGCCAGTCGCCTACCTGGGGATGGCGATTGAGATAACGCCCAGCCTCGGCGCAGCCAATGGCCTGCAGAAACTGGGTTCCGGTTGGACTGGAGGAGCTGACAATGTGGCGCGCCGTATCGCTCCAATGCGAGGGCATCTGGCGGCCGCCGGAGGCGGGATCCTCGGCCGCTCCGACCGCCTGCAGCAGCATCTCCCTGGGCGTCACCCCCAGTTGCAGGCACAGGGCTCGATCGCGGTAGTAGGGGTAGAACCAGTCGACACCAGCGCGCATCTGGTCGCCAGCCACCGTCTGGATGGCCTCATGACCGGCACAACTGACCTGGAAGTAGATCTTTTGCTGCCGCTTCAACAAGATCTCGCGGTCGTCAACGCGACGCGAGAGCAGCATGGTGCGGTACAACCGCAAAAGGTGTTCGCGGCTGAGACCACTGCTATTTTGTTTCAACGGGAGCAGAACACGTTCAGCCCTGGTTGTCATAAGCAAGCCAATGATCGCAGTCCGGGAAGCCTCCCTATTATTGAAGCGGGAATGGGGAGCCGTCAATGCTTGGCCGGATAGGGCGGCAGGGCCGCCCAAGGCCCGGGGTGCGCGTGCGCATCGCGATGCCGCCTTGCTGGTAGTCGATCTGATGGCCCTACTGGTAGCATGGTGGCGCATGGCTGTCCAAAATCGACCCGCTCCAGACAGCCCTAAAGGGCAGCGCATTCGCCGCCAGGTGTGGCTGGCGCTCATCCTGCTGTCCGGTTTGGGGTTGCGGCTCTATCACCTGGGACAAGCGGGTTTCTGGGTTGACGAGGCCAACACGCTGCTGGAGATGGATGCGAGCTGGCACGCACCCCATTTAATGACAGCCACCTATGCCCCCAGGGATTGGTTCCAGATTCCGCCAGCGGATTTGCAGCACGACAGTTGGAAGAAGCTGTGGAACCCTCCGCCGTGGGTCACCAATCCTCCGCTTTATGATTCGCTGCTGCGCCTGTGGACGATGGTGGTGCAGCCCAGCGACGCAGGTTTACGACTTTTTGCCGCGCTCTGTTCCTGGCTGGAAATTGTGGTGTTGTGGCTTTTAGCGCGGCAAATGGCTGGCGCTACCGCCGGTCTTTGGGTGGCCGGGCTGGCCGCATTCAGTCCCGGCCTGATTACGGTGGCGCAGCAGAATCGCTATTACGCCTTCCTGCTGCTGCTGGCAACGCTGAGTTTCCTGCCATTGCTTCGTTTTTGGAAGCAGCCATTGGGCCGATTTCCTATACGCGTATGGATGTCGTACCTGCTTTTGCTGACCGCCCTGTTTTACACCAATTACTTCGGCGTGCTCATTGCCGCCGCCCAAGCGGCAGCCGCCATTCTGCTTTGGATTGGCAAGCGCCCCGATGCCATTCATGCGCGGCGTTTCGTGCTCTGGACGCTGACAGCGCAACTGCTCGCGGCGGCATTGTTCATGCCCTGGGTGGGACACCTGCGGCGCAATTTCGCCTACGTTTCCCACGAAAGCTGGCGGCCGGTGGAACCGTCCAAGGTAGCCGAAATAATCGGCGCCGCGGCGCTGCCATTGCCACTGGCCATTGAAAACCGGGTGAATGTACCGCACCGGGTGGCCGGGCATCCAGCCAAAACGGTCTGGCTGTTCGCCAGCGCGCTGCTCCTGGCGGTGCTGCCCTGGCCCGCATTTTTTTTACTGCTGCGGCGCTCGTTTGAGATGGCCGTGCTGTTGTTGTGCTGGCTTTGGATTCCGATCGGCGCGTTTCTCGCCGCCGACCTCGTTTTACACAAGAGCCTGTTAACTACCGGGATGTGTTGCGGCGCTCAGCCTCGCTACGTGCTGCTGGTGCTGCCCGCCCTGCTTGTGGCAGGAGCGCTCTGGGGTCAGGCGGTTTACGAACAAAAACGCTGGAGAGTGGCCGGACTGCGGGCCGCAGTGCTGCTGTTTGCCGCGCTGCTGTACTTCGGTTTGCGGACCAGCCTCTCCCAGCATCCCGATGCTCACTGGAAGCTGGCGGCGCGCTGGTTACAGCGCTGGCATGTTCAGGGCGTGATCCTGCTGGCCCACCCCGGCCAAGCCGGCTGGATCAGCTTAGCCGAGCCAGTGCTGCTCAGCCGCTATTTGCCACCCGCCACTCCTTTCACGTGGTCTCCCTCCGCGATTCGCAAATCAGGCCAATATGCGCTGGTTGACCTGGGAGCAGGGCCGGGACATACTCCACACCTGCAATTGCCACCAAAATCACACAAAGTAGCTGAAAAACTGCTGTATGGGGCGCGATTTATCGTCTTTAAAACGGCTAGGCGCCGGAACGGGCAATAATTTCCTCTTCGCGCAATAGCAAAGAAGCCTCCCGTGTCCGAGTTTTTATTAATCAAGCTGATGTTGGTAGGGTTGATCCCCGGGCCTTGGCAGGCGGCAGGGTCCCGCGCATAATCTGAAACTGTTCGGTTGCGCGGGCGCCACGCTTGGAGTCAGTTCCCCTCCCTGGGGAAACCGGCGAGCCGGGATCACCCGGCCGTTGAGAACGGCTCGGCGTGGCTGCCACGGGAAACTGCCATGAATCATGCGCGGGATATTGCCCACGAGTACTTGCAGAAGGCTTACCAACGTCAGATGGAAGGTGATGTGGAACAGGCCCTGCTGCTGTACTCTCTCTCGATCGAGGCCTGTCCCACCGCTGAGGCGTATACTTTCCGCGGCTGGGCCTATTCGTTTTTGGGCGACTTGAACCAAGCCATTGCCGAGTGCGAACAGGCCATCGAACTCGATCCCGGCTACGGCAATCCTTACAACGACATTGGCGCTTACCTGCTGGAGCAAGGGCGGCTGGACGAAGCTCTGCATTGGCTGGAGCGCGCCACGCAAGCGCCCCGCCTGCAGCATCCCTGCATGGCACATTTCAATCTGGGGCGCGCCTGGGAGGCCAAACGCCAGCATGAGCGCGCGCGACAGTGCTATTTGCGCGCCTTGCAGGAGAATCCCAAATATAAGCTCGCCTGGGTGGCCTTGGGACGGCTACTGGCTACCAGCAACTAGCCGCCAACCAAAAGCGTTCGGCATTGTGCAAGCAGCAGCCCCGGAGGGGCGGGCATCTGAGCGGGCATGAGCCGCTCGCTTTTGAAAATCTCCACCTGGACGCCCAACTCTACCGCCATTCACATCATCATCGAAACGCCGCAGGGCAGCCGCAATAAGTTCGCTTACGATCCCGAAGAAAAACTGTTCCGGTTGCGCCACGTGTTGCCGGCGGGCGCGGTCTTTCCGTTTGACTTCGGCTTTATCCCGTCCACCCGGGGGCAAGACGGCGATCCCATTGACGTGCTCCTGTTGAACGACGCCGCCCTCTTCCCCGGCTGTCTCTTGGAAGCGCGGCTCATTGGCGTGATTGAAGCAGAACAAAGCGAGCCCGCCAGCGCAGAGGCGGGAGCGCGCGACAAGAGAGGGTCAAAAGACCACAATGGCGAGGCCAAGCGCGCATTCCAACGCAACGATCGCCTCATCGCTGTCGCTGCTGCCGCGCACGACCACGGGGATGTTCACGAACTCGCCGAGCTCAATTCCAATCTGCTGCGGGAGATCGAGCACTTCTTTGTTTCCTACAACCAACTGCGTGGACGCCAATTCAATGTGCTGGGGAGAGGAAATGCGGCGGCCGCCCAGCTTTTACTGAAACAAGCACAAAAGCGCTACGGCAAAGCCGCCTGACGCAAGGACCACCTCTTAAGCGGCGCACTGAGAGCGGCTGCGCTGAAAACGGCTATCCTGAAAATGATGGCCAAGCGCATCGCTCCCCCCTCGAAACGATCTGACAGCCCGCGCGGCGGAAAGCTTCCCCCAGTCCCGCCAAATCGTGCCAAAAGCAGCGCCGCCGATCCCCTCGCCCGCTTGCTTACGGAACAAATCAATCCCCGGGCCACCGGGATCGACCGCAAATCGAGCCTGGAGATCGTGCGCCTCATCAATGCTGAAGACCAAACCGTGCCGCGCGCGGTGGCGCGCGTGTTGCCGCAGGTCGCAAAAGCCGTGGATCTGATCGTGGATTCACTGGATCGCGGCGGCCGCTTGATTTATGTGGGAGCGGGAACCAGCGGGCGGCTTGGGGTGCTGGACGCTTCAGAGTGCCCGCCAACGTTCAATTCGCCGCCGGAACAGGTCCTCGGCATCATTGCCGGAGGCGCGCGGGCTCTGCAGGCGGCGTCGGAGATTTCCGAAGACGACCCCAGAAATGGCGCCCGGGATCTGCGCGGTTTACGGGTTAACGCCCGTGACACCGTGGTCGGGCTGGCTGCCAGTGGCCGGACGCCGTACACCATCGGCGCCATTCAGTATGCCCGTAGTCGCGGTGCTCACACGGTCGCCGTGGCCTGCGTGCGTGGCAGTGCCCTGGCAGCGGCCGCCGAACTCGCTATCACGCCGCTGACCGGTCCTGAGGTGGTCTCCGGATCGACGCGCATGAAGGCGGGGACCGCGCAGAAGCTGGTGCTGAATATGCTCTCCACCGCGGCGATGATCCGCACCGGGCATGTGCTGGGACCCTACATGATTCACGTGCAGCCCCGGAACTACAAGCTGGAAAATCGCTCGGTGCGCATCTTGCGGGCCATTACCGCAGCCGGCGAGCAAGCCGCCAGCGAACGGCTGCGGGAATGTGGCGGCGACCTGCAACTGGCCATTGCGGTTAGCTTGACCGGACTCAGCGTGGCACAAGCGCGCAAGCGCCTGGCGCGGAGCCGTCTGCGCGAGGTAATTGGCAAAAGCGAGGCGGCGGCGCGGCTGTAAAACGGTGCTCCGTTTGCCGCCGGGTGAGCGCTTTAGCGCCGTCGCGTCGCGCTGCCCGCAGGCAACGGGGGCAGGCTGAGTTTGCCTAAGATGGCGGACTGCTTGGCGCCGGTGACGCTGGGCAGGCCCGCCGGTTCACATAGCAGGAAGGCATGCCCGAGCACCGCAAAGGCGATAGCTTCCTTGCCATCCGCAGGAAGGCCGGCCGCCCCGCTTTCCAGAAATGCGCAATGGGGAGCGGCGGCGGACAGCATATTCATCAAGGCAAGGTTGTGAACGCCGCCGCCGGAGACGTAGACTCGCCAGGGGCGATCACGTAACGCTCGCGCAACAGTATGCGCGGTAAGCGCGGTAACTGTGGCCATGACGTCGCGGCTCTCGTGTCCCTTGCAGTCGCGCAATACGCGCATTAAAAACTCCCGCCCGTATTGCTCGCGCCCGGCACTCTTGGGAGGACGGCGGCGGTAGTAGGCATCCGCCAACCACCTGCGCAAGATGGGCTGCAGTACCTTGCCGGAAGCAGCCCAAGCGCCGTCCTGGTCCTGGCGCAGTTTTCCTTTTGAGAAATGGCTAGCCAGCGCGTCGATGACCATGTTGCCGGGACCGGTGTCAAAGGCGAAAACCTCCTCCGGAGCGCACGCTGCGGGAATTAACGTCACGTTGGCGATTCCCCCAATGTTCAGTGCGGCGCGATTCTGCGTTGGCGAGCACAGCAGGAGGTAGTCCAGAAAGGGCACCAGCGGCGCTCCCTGGCCGCCTGCCGCAACATCGGCCACGCGGAAATCGCTTACCACCCGGCAACCAGTCAGAGCGGCAATTTCGGCGGGCTCGCCAATTTGCCAGGTGCAGCGCACAGCCGAGCCAAGAAAAGCCGTTGCGCCGGGCTGGTGATAAATCGTCTGGCCGTGACTGGCTATGAAATCAACATTTGCAAGCGGTACTCTCACGCGTTTGCAAAGGCGTACGGCGGCGCCGCCGAGCTTGCGTCCCATCCAGGTGTTCAACCGCGACAGATTGGCAACCGCCATTGCTGGGCTGTTGCAGGCGGCCAGGATTGCCTCCCGTTCGCGCTGCACATACGGGTAACTCTCAAAAGCGAGCAGATCGAAACGGCGCCGCCAGCCACTGCCCGACAAGCGCACCAGCGCTGCGTCAATACCGTCCGCGGAGGTGCCACTCATGAGCCCAACGGCGAGCTGAGAGGAAGAAGCCACGGACTCACTTTAACAGGAGGGGGCGCTTGAGCCCCAACCGGGTTGCGCCCTTGATCGCCGTTGACCGCCGCTCTTGACGTTTATGACGCCGCCCGTTATAACTTCTGCTGACCTCAAAGGAACGACATGGCGCCCCTTTTCACCCGTGTTTCTCGAACCATTCTCTGCCTCACGATCTGTGGCCTGGTCTCCAGCCCACTTTGGGCGCGCAAGCCGAACTGGCTGCGAGTGACCTCGCCGCACTTTGTGATGTATACCGACCTTGGGCAGAGTGACGCGCGAAAGACGCTGCTGGAGTTTGAACGCATGCACGCGGTTTTCGAGCAGCGCGTGCTCCAGGGACGGGGGCAGACATCAACCCCGCTGTACATTCTCGCCTTCCGGAACAACAAAGAGATGAAGCAGCATCTCCCCCTTTGGCACGGAAAGCCCATCACAGCGGCGGGCATTTTTATCCCCGGGCGGGATCGCAATTTCATTCTGGTGGACGGCAATCAATACGGCGATGGGCAGATGGAAAGCGCCCTGCACGAATATACTCACAGCGTGCTGCGCGACAATTTTTCGCCCATCCCCCTCTGGATGAACGAGGGGCTGGCGGAATACTACTCGTCGTTGGACCTGCGCTATGACAACATCACCCTCGGGGAGCCACCCCGCGGTCTGGTCTATGTGTTGCAGCACTCCAGCTTTCTTCCGCTCGACCAATTGTTCAGCGTCACCAGTAATTCCCCCATGTACAACGACGACCACGACCACCGCAACGTCTTCTACGCTGAGTCGTGGCTAGCAATCCATTTTTTTATCGACAATAGCGAGCTGCCGCAATTGAGCAGGTTTGTCGCTCTCCAGGGTCAGTCAAACGGAAACATCGATGGCGCGATCCAGGTTGCCTTCGCGGAAAGCAGCAAGCAGCTCACACGCGATTTGATCCGTTACTTCGCGAGCGGCCGGATCTACGTGTCCCGCACCAAGCTGAAAATGCCGATGCGCGCCCGGGACTTCCAGGTTGAACCGGTCTCGGCGGAGCAGGCACAGACCGTGCAGGCCGATTGTGACGGGCACGTTGAAAGCCTGGCTGCAAAAGGTACGGCTGAACTCGAGCAGATCCTCAAACAGGATCCGGCCAATACCGCGGCGGCGGCGGCATTGGGAGCGGCGCTGATCCAGCAGGGCCGCTCGGCTGAGGCGGTGCCGATCCTGCGGCAGGCGGTGAATCGCCAGCCGGCCGATTTCCGTCCTTATTACGAATATGCCTTCAGCGTTCGGCAGAGTTCCCCGTCACGGGCAAACGTACGGACGCTGGTTCCCGTCATGCGCAAGGCAGTTCAACTGAATCCGCATTTCGCCTTCAACTACGATCTGCTGGCTTGGGCGGAGACCTATTCCGGCGATACCCGGCAGGGTGTTGCGGATGCGAAGCACGCACTGACTCTCAGCCCCGGGAACGAACAACTGCTGTCGGATCTGGGCTCCATTGCCTTCACCGCCCGGCAATGGGACCTGGCGCGTTTAATTTTTACCAACCTGCTGCAAAGCCGCCACCCGCAATACGCCGCCTTCGCCAAAGCACAATTGCAAGTCCTGACGCGCTATCAAAATATGGTGACGCATTACCGCCCAGTGCAAGAACACGGCGCGGCACACGAGGGATCGCAAATCACCATTCTTCCTCCCGAATAGCGGTTGTTCTAGCGTGCCGCCGGGCGTTCCGGGGAGAACTGCGTGCTCCTGCGCCGTACAATAAAGAGAAGGAGCATAAAAGGCAGATGCCGCAAACGCTAATGAACCGGCCGGACCAGGCGGCGACCGCCAGCCCGGGGCGCGGCTGGTTCGCCCGCCTGGCGTGGGGGACGCTGGTCTACAACCTGGCTGTGGCGCTGTGGGGCGCGTACGTGCGCGCCTCCGGCTCGGGAGCGGGGTGTGGTGCGCATTGGCCCCTGTGCGAGGGTGTGGTGCTGCCCTCGCAACCCAAGACGGCAACCCTGATCGAGTTGGCGCACCGCGCCTCCAGCGGAATTGACGTCATCCTGGTCCTGATCATGTTCGTGCTGGCGTTCCGTTTATATCCGCGCGGACGTGGTGTACGCGGGGCGGCGCTGCTTTCCGCCATCTTTCTGTTCGACGAAGCTCTGATTGGGGCCGCGCTGGTGTTGTTCCACCAAGTGGGCCAGAACGCCTCCTGGACGCGTGCGGTTTATCTTTCCATCCACCTGATCAACACGTTTCTACTTATAGGTTTTCTGGCCATGACGGCCTGGTGGGCATCGCGTTCAGCGGCGGGGCACCCCCTGGCGCGCTTCCGGAATAACCCTCGCGCGCGGCGCGCACTGGGGATCGTTCTCACCATCATCGCCATTGGCATTACCGGAGTGATTGCCGCCCTGGGCGATACGTTGTTTCCTTCTCAGAGCCTGCCGGGAGCTTTCCGGCTGGACTTTTCCCATGCCGCGCCGGCGCTCCTGCGCGCCCGAGTCTTTCATCCGTTCGTGGCGGCCAGCCTGGCCATCGTGCTTGCAATCTGGGCGATACGGAGTTTGCGGCGCGCCGCGGATCATCTCCAGCGCCAGCTCAGCCTCGCCGTCCTTTCCCTGCTGGCAACGGAACTGGTACTGGGCGTGATCAACATCCTGCTGCTGGCGCCAGTCTGGATGCAGATCGTGCACCTGTGCGGCGCCTACCTGCTATGGACGGCGATGGTGCTGCTGATTCTGGAACAACTGGCCACACCACCGGCGATCAACCAAAGCTAAGAGGCACGGCCACTTTTATTCTTCGGCACTCATCCGGCGGTAATCTCGAATTCAACATCAGTTCGACTCAGCCCTGACTCGTTCAGACTGCAGCCTCGTCGTTCCGCAGGTGTGCAGTCGCAGCGGTATTGATCAGGGTGGGGAGAATGGCGCTGAACTCACCCTGTTGTCCTAACGCGAAGTAGAGCTGGCGAAATAGGGGGTAGAGCACCTGATAGACCTTCTGTGCGGCTGGATCGGGGGTGAAGGTTTTGAGCGGGGGACTAATTTTTTCCTGCGCCTCTTCGACCGTCTTGAACACCCCCGCAGCCAAGAAGGCAAAGATGGCTGCCCCCAGGCTCACTACATTGCCTTGCGGAACGAGCACCGGCCGCCCCAAAACGTTGGCGTAAACCTGGTTCAGGACGTCGTTTTTCTGGGGAATACCGCCGGCGTTGATGACGCGGCGTATGTTAACGCCGTGTTCGGCCATGCGGTCAAGGATGACACGGGTATGGAACGCGGTGCCCTCGATGGCGGCAAACAGCTCATCCTGCGCGGTTGATTGCAAGTTCCAGCCCAGGGTCACGCCACGCAGGTTGGGATTGACCAGAACCGTGCGATCACCATTGTCCCAGGTGAGGCGCAGTAGCCTGGTCTGTCCAGCACGGTAGCTCTCCAGACCGGCGCTCAGGCTGGCAACGTCAGTACCGGCGCGCCGCGCGATGGCCTCAAAGATATCGCCGACCGCGGACAAGCCCGCCTCAATGCCCGTGCGCTGTGGATGGACGCTGCCCTCAACCACGCCGCAAACGCCGGGCACCAGGTTTGTCGAGGGAGTGATGCCAATGATGCAGGTCGAGGTGCCGACCACGTTGACCATGTCGTCGGTACGGCAGCCGGCGCCAATCGCATCCCAGTGCGCGTCAAAGGCGCCTACCGGAACCGGGATTCCCGCCCGCAGTCCCAGTTGCTCCGCCCAAAAGGGGCTGAGATGCCCAGCCAAGCGGTCGGAGGTGGCGTAGTCGCCTTGCAGTTTTTCGCGTATACCCTTGAGCAACGGGTCGACCTTGACCAGGAAGGCCTCCGGGGGAAGGCCGCCCAGGGCTTCGTTCCACAGCCATTTGTGCCCCATGGCGCAGATGCTGCGTTTCACTTTGCGCGGCTCGGTGATGCCGCAAAGGGTGGCAGCGACCATGTCGCAATGCTCAAAGGCCGAGGCCAGTTGAGCGCGTTTTTCCGGATTATGCCGCAACCAGTGCAGCAGCTTGGAAAAACCCCATTCCGAGGAGTAGACACCGCCACACCATTCAATGGCTTTCAGTCCCTCGCGATGCGCCGCCGCGGTGATCTCCGCCGCTTCGTTCTTGGCGCGATGGTCGCACCACAGGTAGTACTCGCCCAGCGGCTGCATGTTGTTGTCGACTGGAATCACCGAGGAACCGGTGGTGTCCAATGCGATCGCCTCGATCTCCTGCCCGTCCACACCGGTCTTGGCCAGCGCCGCGCGGCTGGCTTGCGCCAGAGCGCGCATGTGGTCCTCATGGGACTGGGTGGCGTACTCGGGATCTTCGCGCTTGCGATGCAGTGGATATTCGGCCAGCTCGGAGCCCAGCAGACCACGCTCGCTGTCTACGATCGATACGCGCACGCTCAGCGTTCCGAAATCAACTCCGGCAACTTTCGCCATTGCTCCTCGCTTTCCACCAACTTCGTCCGTTTAGTGCCCCAGCCGGTAGAAGGCCTCGTTCCAGCGTAATTCCTTGCGAAAGCCGGAAACGGTTGTGTTCTGGTCAATCTGCAGGTACTCGATGCCCGCCATAGCGGCGAAGTCTTCTAATTGCTCCGCCGTGACCGACTGACTGAAACCGGTATGATGCGCGCCGCCCGCATAGATCCACGCAGTGGCCGCAACTTTGAGGTCCGGACGGGGCACCCAGACCGCGCTGGCCACCGGCAGCTTCGGCAGGGGCGCATCCGGCGCAATCACATCAACGGCATTGACAATCATGCGGAAACGAGTGCCCATATCAATGATCGAAGCGTTGATCGCCGGACCCGCGGGGGTGGTGAAAACCAGCCGCACGGGATCCGCTTTACCGCCGATCGAGAGAGGATGCACCTCGGCACGCACCTTGCCGGCGGCAATGGAGGGACAGAGCTCCAGCATGTGGGACCCCAGCACCTTGCCGCCATCGCGCAGGTGATAGGTGTAGTCCTCCATAAACGAGGTGCCGCCCGGAAGCCCGGAACCCATGACTTTCATCGAGCGCACCAGTGCGGCGGTCTTCCAATCGCCTTCGGCGCCGAACCCGTAGCCGTCGTTCATCAGACGCTGCACGGCAATGCCAGGAAGTTGTTTCAGGCCGTGGAGGTCCTCGAAGGTATCGGTAAACGCCTTAAAGCCGCCCGCCTCCAGAAACGCGCGCAATCCAACTTCAATGCGGGCGGCTTCACGGAGCGAGTCGTGATGACCACCTTGATCCCGCAGCGCGTGCGACAGTTCATACTGCGAGGCGTACACCTTGAGGAGCTTGTCCACCTCGGCATCAGTGACCTTCTGGATGGCGTTGACCAATTCGCCAACGCCATAGCCGTTGACGGCGTACCCGAAACGGATCTGGGCTTCGACCTTATCGCCTTCAGTGACGGCGACCTGCCGCATGTTGTCGCCAAAACGGGCGATCTTCATGCCTTGCGAATCATGCCAGGCGGCGGCGGTGCGGGTCCAACGCCCGAGTTGCTCGAGCACGGCGCCATCCTGCCAGAACCCCACAATGACCTTGCGTTCCAGTCCCAGCCGTGTGGCGCCGTACCCAAATTCACGGTCCCCATGCGCCGCCTGGTTGAGGTTCATAAAGTCCATGTCAATCGTGGACCAAGGCAAATCGCGATTGAACTGGGTATGCAGATGCGCGAAAGGCTTGCGCAGGGCGCGCAGTCCCGCAATCCACATGCGGGCCGGCGAGAAGGTGTGCATCCAGGTGATGAGCCCGATACAGTTCGGGGCGGCGTTGGCATCAAGACAAAGCTGGTGAATGGCCTCGGGACCGGTCAACACCGGCTTAAAAACGATGGAAACCGGAATTTCCCGCGCTTTGTCCAGCGATTCGGCAATGGTGCGCGCATTCTCGGCCACTTGTTCCAGCGTCTTGGGGCCATAGAGATGCTGGCTTCCGGTGGCAAACCAAACTTCCAGTTTCTTGAAATTCAAGCCTGCTCCTTCTCGTTTCGTCGCAATGAATGTTTTTCGCTCGCCAAAAGCCAAACGGCTGGAGTGCCGCGCTTCCTGCAATTCAACTGGGCTATTTCTGCCCGTAATACGCGTTAGCGCCGTGCTTGCGCAAGTAATGCTTATCGTGCAGCGCCTTTTGTACCTGCTGCGCGGTGCTGTTGATGCCGAAGGTGATCCAGGCCATGCGGGCGACCGCTTCGAGAATCACCGCGTTATGAGCTGCCGCGGCCGGGTCCGGACCCCAGGCAAATGGACCATGGTTGGCGACCAGCACCGCGGGAACCGCCATAGCGCGCTCCGGGGTCACCGCGCGAACAATCACCTCACCGGTATTGGCCTCGTAAGCCGAAGCGATCTCCGCATCGGTCATCGGTTCGGTCACCGGGACGGGGCCGTGGAAGTAATCCGCGTGTGTGGTTCCCAGGCAGGGGATGGCCTTGCGCGCCTGCGCCCAGGCGGTGGCATGTTCGGAGTGGGTATGGGCGATTCCGCCAACGTTGGGGAAGGCACGGTAGAGGACCAGGTGGGTAGGCAAATCCGAGGATGGGCGCAGCGTGCCCTCCACGATTTTGCCGCTGAGATCGGTGATGACCATGTGCTCGGGGCGGAGTTCGTCGTAAGGAACACCACTGGGCTTGATGGCGACCAGGCCGCGCTCACGATCGATTCCACTGGCATTTCCAAAGGTGTAGAGCACCAGACCGCGGCGGACCAGTTCGAGGTTGGCGTCGAGCACGGCGGAGCGCAACTGAGGCAGGAGCACGGACAGGGACCTCGCAAAAAAAGAAAACGTTTACCGGCTCTTTGACGGTACCCAAGCGCGGCGACGGTGTCAAGCCAACCGCCAACAGTCGGCGCTTCGCACGGCATTAGCGTGCTAATCCTCTTCCGCACTGCCAATGTCGGCGGCATCTTCCAGGGGAACTTCCGGGACTTCCTTGCCGCTGAAAAGGGCGTCCAAGCGAGCAAGGAGTGTCTCGGGCGTGATTGGGCTGGTCGCGAGCTTCTCCGCAAAATCCCTCCCCGGATGAAGCACATCCCAATTTGAACGAAACTGTCCCGCTCGCCTTCGACCGGGGTCCTTGTTCCCGAATCCATCAATCTGTACGTTCCAGATCGGTTTAAAGCGTTCAATCATCATGTTCTCGCCGAGCGGAATCCAGATATCATCCACGACCAGGCTCCGGTAGAAAAAGTCAACGAGGTGGATATTCTGAGCCTGGTCAATTGAGGAGGCGTGCTGGCGGAGCCGGTCGCGCAAAGCCGCACCCTTGGAGGCATCGTAGGAGAGGCCACCCTTTCTCGCTCCCTTGGGGACGGCCTTGCCGACGTAAATGGGTTGGCTGAACTGGCCCTCGCGGTTCTTGCGGGCGATCGGTTGGTACGCCGGAAAGTTGCCGGTGTAGTAAATCGCGTACACGCCGGCGCCATCCAGTTCCGCCGTCGCGGAGAGCGGGGCGACTTTAACGGTCAGGAGCGCTTCTGCTACGCTGTTTCCAAGATTCGTCTTGTGTAAAGGGTTATACGGGTTGGTCATTTCGGGCGTTCCGCCGCACCTGAGGCGACTGTCCTGAGTGCGGCGGCCACCGACCGCGCCACAACTTCACCCAACAGAACCGGAACAGCATTCCCCAACTGCCGCATCGCCTCAGTCCAGGGCCCCCTGAATGTATAACCATCCGGAAACGTTTGCAAGCGCGCGGCTTCCCTGACCGTAAAATAGCGGACACTGCCGTCCGGCCTTGCCAACATGTTTTCGCCGCCCGGAACCCCGTGATCCCCCGCTTTTAGGGTCTTGGCTGGTTCGTCGAGAGGACTGCCCGTATGGCCTGGATAGGCCTTTGCGCCCGGATTATACACATGATTCGGAATGCTGTCAGACATCCCTCTTTCGGGGTCCGGTAGGCCTTGAAGGGCGTCCCGAACGGTGCGCCAAGCCTCGCGGCCATCGCCCAACATCGTTCTAAGCTTCTCCACTCTGGCCGCCTGCCTCGGTGAGGGGACGCACCTGTTGCGCTTGGCGATTCGATGCCGTTCCCAATACTCGCCCGAAATCCATTGAGAGCGCAGCAACGAATCCTCCGAGCATCGCGGCTCGGGAAATGACCAGCGTGCGCCAATGTCGCTTCTGAAGCCAACGAAGAAGACGCGCTCTCTTCTCTGCGGCACACCGTAATTGGCCGCGTTCAACAACTGAAAGAGCACTTTATATTCTGGGCGGCGCTCTTTGGACGTGTGATGACGTTCGAGGCGGCCGCGGTGCTCGCGCCAGCTTTCCTCCGCCCTCCTGACGTGCCCTGGGTAAGCGAGTTGCAGGTAAATGTACTCGAAGTACTCGGAAAACGACTCGCGTAACAACCCTTTTACATTCTCGAAAACAAAGGCGCGAGGGCGCAGTTCGCGGATGGCCCTGACCGCCTCGGGAAACATGTCGCGCTTGTCCTGCTGCCCCCGATGCTTTCCGCCCAATGAAAACGGCTGACACGGGGGTCCGCCGGAGACAACCGCGACTTCCTTGGAGATTTGCGAGTAGTCGAAAGATCGGACATCGCCCTCGAAAAGCGGCCAACGCTCGACAGAACCCAAGTGATGCCTCTGGTTTTCCCGGAAAGTCTCGCACGCGTCGTGATCGCGCTCGATCACGGCAACATGTTGAAAACCGGCATTGGACATCCCTATTGCAAGTCCTCCGGCGCCAGCAAACAGCTCCACGCTATTCATCGAGAAAACTCCTCAGCCGCGCTCGCAGCCGCTCCTCATTCCCAATTTCGCATTCCCAGATCACGAGACACTTCCACCCCAACCTGACGAGCTGGCGTCGATTCCTGAAGTCCCGTTGCCTGTTCGCTTCCAACTTGGTTCGCCAGAAGCCAACTCGCGACTTGGGCATTCGAGCCAGTGCGCACCTGTTGTGCCGGTGCCAGAAGCACCCGTGCACGAAGATGACCTTCGCGCGCGATCTAAAGACCAAATCCGGGCATCCCGGAAGATCCCGCGCGTGAAGCCGGTAGCGGAAGCCCATTGAATGAACTAGCTTGCGCACCTCCATTTCGGGCCGCGAATTCTTTGAACGCACTTTAGCCATCACGGCAGATCGCTCTGCCTTGCTGATCGTGTCCACGTCGGCTCAACCCCGTTTTCGTGGATCACCATACAGGACGCGTTGCCGGTTGGCAAGCCTGCCGATGGGGGGTTCCCCCGGGGAGCTACAACCCATTTTGGAGCACGTTGATTCCGTTTTGGAAGGTCCGCCGGACACCCTCACCGCACCAACACCACCTCCAGAAAGCGCGGCCCATGCACACCGCGGATGCGCGTCATCTCAATATCCGCCGTCGCCGAAGGACCGGAAATGGTGGTGAGGGGATCATTGGTGAAAGGTTCCAGCAATGCAAACGCCTCCGGCACCGTCTCCACAAGTTGTTCGGCGCGCACCACACAAAGATGCCGGTCGGGCAACAGCGTAAAGCGCCGTGTTCCCTGCCCCAGCCCCACCCCATGGCGCAGGACAATACTCCCGGTGACAGCAATTGCCACCTCGCAGCCCGTGATTACTGCATCGCAGGCGTCGAGATCGCTGTTTTCCACCTCGGCTTCCTGCCGGAACTCGAACCCAAAAGGCAGGGCGGCGGCGGGGAAGCCGGCCGCCATGATCACGTGTTTCCAGCCGCGATCCTGCAGCAAGACGCCGATCGTCGAGGCCAAGCCAGCGGAAGCACACACCGTCACGCTGGCGTCGTACTCGCGCAACCGTTCGATAAAAAGCTCTTCCCTGCTGGCGGCGTCCAGGCCCCCACTGTGAACGTAATCGCGCGGCACCGGGGTTTCTTTGCCCCTCACAGCGCGCTCGTTGGCCTCGCGAATGCGTGCCAGGATCTGCTGCTTTGCCTCAGCGGCCATGTTGTCTCTCCCGCCACCATTGCCGGAAGGATTGTCTGGGAATCGCGCGCAGATCACGCACCGCGGTCCAGCCGGCGAACATGCCCGGCAGCGAGCGTATCCATCCGTCAGTCACCCATGGCCATTGCCCGCGCTGCGCCAGCCGTTGCGCAGCTTCGAGGCGGCGCGCGCTGCTAAAGACTGCCGCCATCGCTTTCATGCCGATCGCTTCCGCACTGAGGCCACTCTGCTCGACCACGCGTCCTCGCAGGTGAATGAGCACCTCAGGAATATTGATTTTGACCGGACACACCTCGTAGCAGGCGCCACACAACGACGAGGCATAGGGCAGCGACTGCGAATGACGCATTTGCTGCAACTGTGGGGTCAGAATGGCGCCAATCGGACCGGCGTAGGTTGAGCCGTAGGCGTGTCCCCCGGTCTGGCGGTAGACCGGGCAGGCGTTCAGGCAGGCGCCGCAACGAATGCAGTGCAGTGTCTGGCGCGCTTCCGCATCGGCAAGAATGCCGCTGCGACCGTTATCCAGCAGGACAACATGAAACTGGTGCGGACCATCGCCCTCGCGGACTCCAGTCCAGATGGAGTTGTAGGGATTCATCCGCTCGCCCGTGGCCGATCGCGGCAACAACTGCAGAAAGACCTCCAGATCGCGAAAGCTCGGAATCACCTTTTCGATACCGGCAATGGCAATGAGGGTCTTGGGCAGCGTCAGACACATACGCCCATTGCCCTCGGATTCGACAATGCACACGCCTCCGGTGTCGGCGAGCAGAAAATTGGCGCCGCAGACGGCGACCGGGACCCGCAAAAACTTCTCGCGTAAATAGCTGCGCGCGGCTGCGGTGAGATCCTCGGGACGGTCGCCAAGCCCGGGCAACCCCATTTTTTCGCGAAAAATCTCGCGCACCTGACTGCGATTTTTGTGCAAGGCGGGAACCACGATATGGGATGGACGGTCCTCGCCCATCTGCACAATCAATTCCGCCAGATCGGTCTCGTAGGGATGGACTCCGCCGGCCTCCAGGGCGCGATTGAGTCCGGTCTCATCCGAGGTCATGGTCTTGATCTTGACCACCTCAGAGGCGTTCTGGCTCCGGATAAGCGCCAGAACGATCGCGTTGGCTTCATCAGCATCCCGCGCCCAGTGCACCTGGCCCCCGGCGGCGACGCAGGCAGCCTCAAAGCGCAGTAAGTACTCGTCGAGATGGCGCAGCGTTTGCTGTTTGATCGCGCTCGCCGCGGCGCGGAGTTGTTGCCAATCGCTCAGTTCTCCGGCGACCAGCGCGCGCTTGCGCTGGATAACGCCCGTGGCGTGCCGGACGTTCTTGCGCAACTGGCTGTCTTCCAAAAGGGGCAAAGCCGCCCTCTGGAATGGCGGCGCCTGGGCGGCATCTCCAACGCGCACAGTCATAGCGCGGGCTCCTCTAAGGTCGATGCCAGAATCTCGGCTATATGGCGGGCGCTCACACCGGCGCGCTGGCGATGCAGTCCACCGAGAATGTGCATCAGGCAGGAATTGTCCACCGCGGTGCAGACCTCCGCGGCGGTGTCCTCCACATCTTTGAGTTTTTCGGAGAGCATTGCCGCGGACACGTCGGGATTCTTCACTGCAAACGTCCCTCCAAAACCGCAGCAGCGGTCAATATTGGAAAGCTCCACCAACTCCAGTCCACGCACCTGCCGTAACAGCCGCAGTGGTTTGTCCCCAAGGCAAAGACTGCGCAGCGAATGACAACTGGCGTGATAGGTCACGCGATGGGGGTAGTAGGCGCCCACATCTTCCAGTCCCAGCCGATCAACCAGCAACTCGGTAAGCTCGTGGACCCGGGGCAACAGCAAGGCCGTATCTCTTTCAAGAGCCTTGTCGCCGCTGGCTTCGGCCATCTTGAGATAGTGGTCGCGCATCATCGCCACACAGGAGGACGAGGGAGCGCAAATCACCTCGGCGTCCCGGAATACCTCAACAAAATGCCGCAGCAGCGGGAGAGCCTCTTGCTGGTAGCCAGTGTTGTAATGCATTTGCCCACAGCAGGTCTGTTGCAGAGGAAAGTCCACGCTGTGCCCCAACCGCTCCAGCAGACGCACCACCGCCTTGCCCGTTTCCGGGAAGAGCGTGTCGTTGTAACAGGTGATAAAAAGTGTAATGCGCAAGAACTTGCCTGTTGTCCAAATCCGGTCAGCGGCGCGGTCCGCTTCGCGGAGTTGCCCCAGTTGAGCGGCCCATGACTGCCGCGGCGCTTGACGTATGCTGGCCAACGATCGTTCGTTGTGCACGCGCTCTGCACATGCGCCTGCCACCACGTCCGGTGCGCAAAAAAGCTCAGGCGCGTGCAGGCAAGTATACCAATCAGGGGCTCAAGCCGCAGGCGAGTCGCCTCTTCCCTCTTCTGAAGCGGCGCGCCGCCGCTGCGCGCGGCACGGCCGCATTTATTCCACCCGCTTCGGTGTCCGGCCGAAGCTCACGGATGGTGGCCGCGCTTTACTAGTCGCCAGCGGTGCGGGACCTAAACGGCAACCCCGGACCTTGGCTACGACTTCGGCCTGCGATTTCGAACTCGAAAGCAGTTCGACTCGGCCCTGGCTCGTGATGCTTTTGAGCCCAGTGCGCGTTAGCTCAGCGCAAAGGTTAGCTCCGCGCAAAGATCGATGGCCGCAACAGGCTTCTGCCGGGGGCAGAATGTCGTCAGTCGACCTTCAGCACCGACCAGCCGCCGCGCATCCACATGGCAATGGTCTCGTTGGGATAGCGGGTAAAGCCAACCACCAGGTGATTGCGGTCGTTGAACTTGCGGTCGCGCTGGCGGAAACTCTCCGCCAGCTCTCCGACGATGCGGAGCATTTCGTCCGCGGAGGGTGTCGCACTGGCAATGGCGATATGGAAGCGCACGATCATGTCGTGGCGGCGCCGCACTTGAATCTCCGGAAGCGGGACTCCGAACTTACGCGAGACATGGGCGGCAATGCCCTTCAACTCTGGAGCGGCGATGATCATGTCGCGCTGTTGGCCCAACCGTTTGGCCAGCTCCAGGACTTCGCGCACGCAGGCTTCAAACTCTTCGCGCCCAATCGCCTCGGGCAAGTGTCCGGTGGTATGTAGAAGCTCCTCCCACCAGCGCAGGGCCTTGATGACCAGCTCCAGGTTCGTGGCCTTGCGGTCATCCGCCGGCAGTAGGAGGTCCAGCAACAAGCCCACCCGCGTCACCAGCGGAACGCCGGGGTCGAGAACGCGGTCCAGTTTCTCGCGGCTATAGTTGCGCACCTGCGTGAAATGCTCGCGCAGAAACTGATTGAGGACGATCTGCAGGCAAACCACCGCTTCCATCAGCGCCAGTCGCAGGTTGCCTTGCCGCATATGGTCCAAAGAGTTGGTCACAAACTCCTGTTCCGGACCGGGGCGCAGATCCTCCTGAATCGCTTCCTCAATGTCGGGCCAATAGCTGATGCTGAGCGCGTCGTGGTCGCCGACGTTTCCCAGAAACACGGAAGTGAAGTCAGGAATCACGGAGGGCGGAAACACCGACTCCCAGTTGGCGCCATCCTCGCTAAACTCCGTCTCCCACTGTCGCAACAGCGACCGGGCCTGATCCTCGGTGGGCTGGATCTCGGCGGCGCGTGGTACCAGCCCGAAGTTGCGGATGCCGCGGTTAATGCGATTAATGATGGCGGTGAGCAAGTCCAGCAGCCGGTTCGGATCAAGCGGCTGCACCAAACTGCGCAACAGCGTGGCCGGCCGGTTGGCGCCGGCTTGAAACTCCAGGTCATCAACCACCACCAGCAGATGGGTCAGCGGCCGGAAGTGCGGCTCCTCCCCGGAGGACAGCGTCAGCGGCAGATGCCCTTCAAAACTCAACTGAATCTGGTAGCCAGAGTAGGAAAATTCCGTAGCCGGATCGAGCTGCTCCGGGGTGGCCGCAGAGAGGTAGGCGGCAAACGGGAATTTGATCCGCAACTTCATAGGGCGGTTTCTTAGCCTACCAGAGTTGCCCTGCTCGCCGGGTGTTTCCGGCGGCCCAGGCACCTGGAAGTGCACCCCGGCAACCGCCCTCGGCCAGGGGCAACCCCGCTCTGTTTTGGCGGGTCTATTCCGTTAGTAGCAGCCGAAAGGATGTCGTATGGCCTTCTTTAAAAGTCGCAAGAACCACTCCAGTTCGCCCGCCGTCACCCGCGAACAACTGATTGAGGCGCTCAATGGCGATCTCGCCCGCGAGTACCAGGCCATCATCGCTTACGTAGTCTATTCCCAGGTGCTCAAGGGCGCCAAGTACATGAGCATCGCCAGCCAGCTCGAGCTGCATTCCAAAGAGGAGCTCTCCCACGCGCTTACCATCTCGCGGCAGATCGACTACCTGGGAGGCATGCCCAGCGTACGGCCCTGTGAAGTCGTTCAAACTGAAAATGCCGAGGCGATGCTGCGCTCGGATATGCACAACGAAGAGACGACGATCCGCAACTACCGCGAGCGGGTCCGGCAATGTGAAGCGCTCGGCGAGTATGCCATGGCGGAAGAAATTCGCCGCATCCTGGTCGACGAACAAGATCACCTGATCGATCTGGCGACGGCGCTTGGGATTGAGGTCCCGCGGGCCGAGATCGAGCGCGCCGCGTAGCCCGTTACGTGACGAGCCACGGCCGAGTCGAACTGCTTTCGAGTTCGAAATCGCAGGCCGAAGTCGTAGCGAAGGCCCGGGGTTGCCGTTTAGGTCCCGCACCGCTGGCGACGCCCGAGTTCGTCACTAGGCGAGTCGTTGGGACGGAGAAGAGTGCGGCTTTTCTCAACAGGAAAAGCCGCATGCGGCTCGATCACAGAAGCCCGTGGTGTGACGAACTCGGGCTAGTAATGCGCGGCCATCATCCGTGAGCTTCGGCCGGGGTCCCCGCGCCGCGCCGCGCGGCGTGGGGTGGGGCCGGGGTCCCCGCGCCGCGCCGCGCGGCGTGGGGTGGGGCCGGGGTCCCCGCGCCCCGCCGCGCGGCTAGGGGTGGGGGCGGACACCGAAGCGGGTGGAATAAAAGCGGCCGTGCCGCCAAAAGGCCGGCTCCTCAGCCGGCCTTTTGCATTGGTTCCCGCAGAGAGGGCCACAGGCCAGGCCTACTGGTTGGAAGGAGGCGCTGGCGCAGCAGGTGCTCCTGGACGGCCGGGATGCGGGTGGTTTTGCATCCACTGCTGGCGGCGCTGCCGCATCTGCTGCTCGATCTGCGTCCACTTGGCCTGCTGATCGGGAGTGAGCGTTGCCCACAGCTGCGACTGCAGGCGTGCGCGTAACAGGCTGAGCTGGGTAAAGGTCTGGCCAAGCTGCTTGGCCAACGTCTGGGCCTGGCCATCATTGAACGGCGTCTGGTGCGTCAAGCTGTTCAATTGTTGCCGCTGCTGCCGCATTTGCTGCATCAGTTGTCGCATTTGCGGGCCGTTCTGCTGAAAAATCGTGTGCAGCTTTTGCTGCTGATCCGGCGTGAGGTTGAGTTGACGCAAAATCCCAAACGCACCGGGGCCACGATGTGGTCCCCACTGGCCTGGACCACCGCCTTGGCGATAACCTTGAAAACCGCCGCCTCCCGGGCCCCCCGGAGCGCCCGCGCCGCCCTGATCCTGCGCCATCACCATCGATCCGCAACTGAGCGCCAGCGCCAGCGCGCCCACCGTTGCCACCTTGCTTCTCCAAAGCTTCTTCATGTTTTCTCGTCCTCCTGGATCATCCTTTCGATCCTGTCCACAACTACGCCAACTGTTGCGTCAGGGTAACAGTCACGCAAAAGAAAAAAGGTAGCAGGCGGCTCGTGATGGTGCCAAGCAAGGGGATTCCCAGACGCGCCCAATGAATGTGCGCCACGGTTGTGCATGCGCGGAGAACCACTCCGGCAATGCGTGCTCCCCACTACACCGGCAGCCCAAAAACAAAGCGATGCGCCTGCCGCATGAGCCTAAGTGTCTGGTAAAATAGGACTTCCCGTATCTTTTTTCCACCCATTCCGCTCATGATTTCAGTCAACAACGTCACCATGCGCTACGGCGCAAAGATTCTGTTTGAAAACGTCACCACGACCTTTTCCGCGGGCCGCCGCTACGGCCTGACCGGACCCAATGGGGCCGGCAAATCCACTTTCATGAAGCTGCTCAGCGGTGAGATTGACCCGCAGGTGGGCACTGTCGTACGGCCTCGCAAGATGGGCGTGCTGCGTCAGGACCAGTTCGCCTTTGACAGGTTCCGGGTAATCGACACGGTAATCATGGGCAATGCCCCGCTGTGGGCGGCTCTGGAAGAGCGCGAAATCCTGTATGCCAAACCCGAACTGACCGACGAGGATGGCATGCGGCTCGGCGAATTGGAAGGCGTTGTTTCCGAAGAGGATGGCTACACCGCCGAGAGCGACGCCGCTATTCTGCTGCAGGGGCTCGATATACCCGATGAATTGCACGAACGCACGATGGGCGAGCTGCAGGGCGGTCAGAAAGTTCGTGTGTTGCTGGCCCAGGCGCTGTTTGGCAACCCGCAAGCGCTGCTGCTCGATGAGCCCACCAACCACCTCGATTTGGATTCAATTCACTGGTTGCAGGAGTTCCTCAACTCCTACCAGGGCACGCTGATCGTGATCTCTCACGATCGCCATTTCCTGAACAGCGTCTGCACCCACACCGCTGATATCGATTACCAGACGATCATCACCTACACCGGCGGCTACAACGACATGGTGATCGCCAAAACCCAGATTCGCAGCCGTATCGAATCGGAAAATGCGCAGCGCGAAAAGAAGATTGCGCAGTTGAACGAATTCATCTCCCGCTTTGCCGCGGGCACGCGCTCCAGCCAGGTCACCTCGCGCCGCAAAGAGGTCGAACGGCTGCAGACCACGGAACTGGCACGCAGCAACATTCGCCGCCCCTATATCAAGTTTGAACAGCGGCGCCCCTCCGGCCGCCACGCGCTCGAGTTCGAGGGCGTCAGCAAATCTTATGGAGAGCAGCACGTCATCCGGAACTTCAGCGCCACCATCGCGCGCGGCGAAAAAATCGCCCTGATCGGCCGCAACGGTGTTGGTAAGACCACTCTGGTGCGCGCGCTGCTGGCCAATGCCACCCTGACCGCGCCAGCCGGGCACTTGCTGCAGGTCCAAGAGGAGCCCAAAAGCATCGATGGCGGCTCGGTAAAGTGGGGGCACGAGGCTTCGGTCGGCTATTTCCCGCAGGATCAAACCGGCCTCATCGCCAAGGGAATGACGGTGGGCGACTGGCTGCACCAGTTCGATCCAAGTCTGTCGCGCGAAGAAGTGCGTGGCGTGCTGGGTCAGATGCTCTTCAACGGTGAGGAAGGCATGAAGCCAACTGAGGCGCTCTCGGGCGGCGAAACCGCACGGCTGCTCTTCTGCCGGCTCATGATTCAAAAGCCGAATATTCTGGTAATGGATGAACCCACCAACCATCTGGATCTGGAATCGATTACCGCCCTCAACATCGCCCTGCAGCGTTATGAAGGAACGGTGCTGCTGGTAACCCATGACCAGGACTTGATCGAGGAGTGCGCCAGCCGCATCTGGCATTTTGAACCGGGAAAGATCGACGACTTCCAGGGCAGTTACGAAGAGTTTTCAGCCGCGTTCGCCTAGCCGGTACTTGGGTTGACAGGTCTCCCGTGAAACTCCGGCCTTTAGAACCCGGACACGACGGGCTGCCTGGGCATCGCATCTGTTCAGCTTGTCTATTGTTCAGCTTGTCTATTGTTCAGCCCGTCTGTCGGCGCGCCAAGGGGGAGCAAACATGGGCACCAGCGAATTGCGTTCAAAGCTGCCGTTTACGCTGCATGGCATTTACCCTCCCCTGACCACTCCATTTGACCGGGATGGAGCGGTGGCTTTGGACGCCCTGGCCGCCAACATCCATCTTTATAACCAGGTGCGCGGCGGCGGGTTGCCGCTTGCCGGCTATGTGGTATTGGGATCAACGGGAGAGGCGAGCTTCCTGCGCGAGAGCGAAAAGATCGCCGTCCTGGAGAGCGCCGCGGGCGCGGCTACCTATGACAAGTTACTGATTGCGGGCACCGGCGAAGAATCCGTACACGCCACTGTGGAACTGTCCCGCCGGGCGGCTGAAATCGGTTACCAAGCGGTTTTAGTGCGCACGCCTCATTACTTCAAGCCGTGGATGCACATGGAGGCGCAAAAGGCCTATTACCGCGCCGTTGCCGACGCCTCTCCGGTTCCCGTGCTGCTGTACAATTTTCCCCGCCTGATGGGAGTTGATCTGAGTCCAGAGACGGTGCTGGAACTCGCGCAACACCCCAACATCATTGGGATCAAGGAGAGTTCCGGAAACCTGGAGCGCATGCGAGAGCTGGTTGAACTGCTGCGCAGCCACGACCAACAGGACTTCCTAGTGATCAGCGGCAGCGCCGGAAACTGGCTGCCAGCTCTGCAGGCAGGCGTCAGCGCCGGCATTGTAGCGCTGGCCGTCGCCGCGCCGGGCGCCGTTCTGGAAGTCTCCGCCGCTTTTGAGAAAGGCGACATCGCCGCCGCCCAGTCCGCTCAGCAGCGAATCTCCGCCGCTGCCGCCGCCTGCGCCGAGTTGGGGCCGGTGGGCGCCAAGTACTCCATGGATCTCCAGCCCCCACTTTACGGCGGCCCCGCACGCCTGCCGCTGCTGCCCCTCAGCGCCGAGCAGCAACAAATGGTGCAGCAAGCCTTCAGCGGCTTGTTGCCGGCGGCTGCCGCGATTGGTTAGGGCACGCATCGCTCCGCTGGGCTGCCAACGGAGCGATGCAGTAAACAAAGGGGCATGAGCGATTTGACGCGCAAGTAGCTCATTACGCCGCCGGCTTCTTCTTCCCTCCTTCCGAGCTGGCGGCCTCTTCGTTGACCGTGCTTTCGGCAATCTCGGTCAGGCGCGCGTCGGTGTCTTTCTCTTCGTCCAGGGTCTGCTCCAACAGCTCGATGGCGTCGTCTTCCCCAAGCTGTTCAGCGAAGGTCCGCAACGTGCCATAGGCGGCGATCTCGTAATGCTCCACCCGCTGCGCGGCGGCAATCAACGCCGCGTCGCAAACGTCTTTCTCTTTGGCGCTCTCCATCACCTCCTCGCCTTCTTTGATCAGGCCGGCCATGCCTTCACACTTCTGCCGTTTAGGCGACTCGCCCAGCATCTTGAATACCTTCTCCAGGCGCTCTACATGCCCCTTGGTCTGCTCCAGGTGCTCCTCGAAAGCCTGCTTCAGTTCAGGCTCGGAGGCGGCTCCCGCCATCTTGGGGAGCGCCTTGACGAGTTGGTTCTCCGCGTCAAACACATCTTCCAGTTGTTCCAGGTAAAGGTCGCGCAATGAATTCAGTTTCATGCCATCTCCTTGGGCGCAGGAATGCGCCGCCGCACCGGGTCTACGGGGAAATTCCTCGGGGTTGGATGTGCCCTTCCCGCCGCTGGGTTTGGTAGAGTCCGGTGGATTTGAAACGGCGTACGTGGCGCCGCGCACCCCGGAGCCAAGTGGCCGTTTTCCACTTGCATCGTTTGCTGCTGGAGTCGCTGGATCGAGTCCAAGTTGCGGCTTTTCTCGATTTGCGGCAACGTAGTAGGGCTTGAGCGTGGACCGGGCGCCCCCGCCATCGACAACTATGCCAACCTTGCCACCATCGCCGCCACCATCGCCGCCGCCACCATCGCCGCCGCCACCCTCCCCCACTCCGGCCCCGCTCTCATCACCGGCGGCGGGCACTGCGCCTCATTTGCAGCGAGGGCTGGCGCTGCTTCCCGCTGCAGCCTTCAACATGTCCAACATGATTGGAGTGGGGATCTTTCTGACCGTGCCGTTGATCCTCAATGTCCTGCCTGGGCCGCAGGCTCTGCTGGGCTGGCTGGCTGGCGCGCTGCTGGCCATTTGTGACGGGATGATCTGGTGCGAGTTGGGCGCCGCCTTTCCAGGCTCGGGCGGCTCTTACCTTTACCTGCGCGAGACATTCGGACCGGAATCCTGGGGACGCCTGCTGGCCTTCCTTTTTATCTGGCAGTTCATTCTGAGTGGCCCGCTGGAAATCGCCTCCGGCAGCATTGGGTTCGCGGACTACCTGCAATACTTTTTTCCGCACCTGAGTGGCCTGGAGCAAGGCATTATTGCAGCCGCCGTCTCCGCCACTGCCCTGCTGCTCTGCTACCGGGCCATTCGCGCTGCCGGGCGTGTCACCGTCGTGCTTTGGGCCGGCGTCCTGGCCACCATTGCTTTGGTCCTGGTGGCCGGCTTCACGCATTTCCACCCGGCACTGGCATTCCATACCGGAGCGCCCTTCCACTTCGACGGCGCCGGAGCCGCGGCACTGGGCGCCGCGCTCAGTTTCATCATCTACAACTTCCTTGGCTACTACATGATCTGCTACCTGGGTGCGGAGGTGCGTGAGCCCCGTAAGACGATCCCGGCGTCAATTCTGATTTCAGTGCTCGGCGTGGCGGCTCTCTACCTCGCCATTCATCTCGCCTTTGTCGGTGTCCTTCCGCTGGAGCAGGCGCGCCACAGCGCCTTTATCGCCTCTGAGTTCATGCGCGCCGTTTGGGGCAGCCGCATGGCCGCGGTACTGACCGTCTGTATTCTCTGGACGACCTTCGCCGGCGTTTTCGGGCTTTTGCTCGGCTACTCGCGAATTCCGTTCGCCGCCGCGCAGGACGGCTACTTCTTTCGCGCCTTTGCCCACCTGCACCCCCGGGGAGACTTCCCTGACCGTTCCCTGCTGGTGCTTGGAGCGGTGACCATCGCGGTAAGCTTTCTCCCTTTGCAGGCGGAGATTACCATTCTGCTCACCTCCCGTATCCTGGTGCAGTTCATAGCTCAAGGGATTGGAGTTGTCCTGCTGCATCGCCGCTTCCCGGCCGCGCAGCGCCCCTTCCGCATGTGGTTATATCCGGTCCCTGTGCTGCTGGCGATGGCGGGCTGGGTATACGTTTTTGTGAGCAGCGGCGTGACCACATTGCACATCGGCGGTCACCCGGTCACGCACAGCAACATGCTCTGGGGCATCGCGAGCCTGGGCATCGGCGTTCCTGTGTTTCTGATGTGGGCGGCGCGAAACCATTACTGGCCATTGCAGCGGCGCCAGAACCTGCCCTGAAGCAGCCACAGCGAATCTATCCTTGTCCGGGCAGGAACGGTCTTACCGGCGTCGCGTATTGCCGCCCCGCTGGAACCGAAACCGTCTCCCGCTCCGGATAGCGCAAACACGTCAACTGCCCTCCGAACACGCAGCCGGTATCAATGTTCACCGTGTTGTTTTCCCAACGCGGGCCGGGCACCGGTGTGTGACCATAGACGATCAGTGCTTTCCCGCGGTAGTGCTCAGCCCAATTCAGGCGAATTGGCAGCCCATACGCATCCAGTTTTCCAGTGGTATCCCCAAAAAGGGCAAAAGCACGCGCGGCGGGATGTTGTTCTCCGTGAAAGGCCTCTTTCAAACCGGCATGCGCCACCACCAACCGGCCTTCGTCGAGGACCAGATGCGAAGGCAATTCCTGCAGGAAACCTCTGACCTGTTCTCGAAATGACTTGCTTTCCCGTTCCAGCTGCGCAACCGTCTCCGCCAGTCCGTGCTGGAGCTGTACCCGGTTGCCTTTTAGGTAGCGTAGCAACTTGTCATCGTGATTACCAGGAATGCAGAAAGCCTGCCCCTGCGCAAACATGCGCATCACCAACCGCAACGTTTCAACTACGTATGGACCTCGGTCCACCAGGTCTCCTAGAAATACAATCCTGCGCCCGGCGGGAGCAGTGATCTGCTCCGGGCATCCCGCGTACCCTAACTGTTGCAAGAGCAGGCAGAGCTCATCCAGGCACCCGTGAATGTCCCCAATGATGTCAAACGGGCCGTGCTCGTTCCAAAAGCTGGTCGGCATGAAGCTAGTTTAGCGGTGCGAACAAGAACGCCGCGATACGGCATAGCGAGCGATGTGCGCCCTCAGGAGAGCGGTCCAGAGCAGCGGCATCCAGCAACAACCTCCGGAGTCTTCCCAACCAGCAGCAAAGCGCTGCCTTGAATTCCCGACGCTTTACCCTGCTAAATTAATAGTCAGATAGCGTGCCACGCCTGGAGTCGTGGCCGGCGTTCAGGGAGGAAATCATGGCGCTCAGCAAAGCAAATGCAGTCTGGAATGGTGGCTTAAAAGACGGCAACGGAAAGATGAAGCCAGCGCACGCACCAGAACTGACCTTTTCGTTTGGTTCGCGTTTTGAGGGACAACCGGCAACCAACCCGGAAGAGCTTATCGGAGCCGCGTTAGCTGGATGCTTCTCCATGGCGCTCAGCGCGAATCTCGAACGCGCTGGAGTGAAGCCGGAGAGCATCAGGACTTCTGCCCAGGTCCACCTGGAAAAGCAGGCCGACGGCTTCAGCATTACTCGCATTGACCTGGAAAGCGATGTGCAAGCGGCAGGTCTCGACGACGCCCAGTTTCAACAAATCGCCTCGGAAACCAAGAAAAGCTGTCCTGTGTCCAAAGCGCTCACCGGTCCACAGATAACGCTGCAAGCCCGGCTCGCGGTAGAGGCGCGCTAGAAACGCTTCCGGCGCCAGCCTGCGCGCGGAATTCCGCTGAGCATGAGAGCCAACGCGGAACCCGCTTTGATGGCGGGTTCCACACTGCTGCGCTCGCGGCTTCCATGCGGTTGTTACAACCCTCTGCCGGCACGCCGCCGCGGCTTGAGCTTTGCTTACCTGAGGTCTCCCAGCGCGCGTTGCATTTCCGCCTCCGCAATTCCGAGGTTGGCCTGCGCAAGGGCTTCTTGATCACGAGTGTTGATCAGGTCGGTTTGGCGCTGCAGGACGAGGAACGTGGTCGAAAGGCCGGCGCGGAATTGGCGCACCTCGCTGTCGTATTGGATTTCTGCCTGCCGCAAAGCGTCGCTGGCGACGTGCAGACGTTGCTGCGCGGTGGCCAACTGCTGTGCGGCATTGCGTACGTCCGCGACCACCTGAAGCCGGCTCTGCCCTTGCTGCTCGCGAGCCCGCATTCTCTGCAGCAGCGCCGATGAGAGCGCCGCCTCTTCCGCGCGGTTGCGGAGCGGTAACGATAAAGTCAAGCCCGCGGCGGCCAGCGGGTAATCGAAAGTCCCCAGGGAATGAAACGACCGTCCCCAACCCCCGACAAATTGTTGCGGGATGCCACCAAAACTGCCGCTGAAATCGCTGGCTGGCAAGGGTTGCAGTCCAGCCAGAACCGAGAGCTGGTCAATACGGGAAATAATCGGCTCGAAGCTGGAAGTAAATGGGTTGGGGCCGGGCGGCACAACACTGCCTGACAGGCCCGACGCTCCCAGCGTGGCGCTGAAATCGAGTTGCGGTTTGACCTGTTCGCGGCTATAGCGAACCTGAGCCGCGGTGGAAGCCAGACTGCTGGCGGCCAGTTCAATTTCCGGCCGTTGCCGCAGGGCGGTGCTGATCAATCGCGGCAACTCGCCGCCGGTAGGCACCTGCGCCGCCACCGGGAGAGCCGTGGTCGGTTGCAGCTTCGCTCCCCACAGCGGGTCGCTGTCCTGGGACAACATGAGCTGCTTGACGACGTTTTCTGCCTGCGTGAGCTGTTGCTGCGCGGCAAACACGCCACTGACGTAGACGTCGTACTGGCGGCGATTCTGTGTCAGATCGGCGGGCGCCAGCAAGCCTCGTTGCTCCTGGCGGTATTCGCTCTGCCACTGCCGCAACCCCAGGTTGGCGGCGTGTTCCTGAATGCGCAGAGCGCGGCGCGCGTAGGCCAGATTCCAGTACGCCTCCCGGACTGCCGTGACGGTGGCCAGCAGTTGCTGGCGATGCTGCGCATCGGCCGTGTCGCGTTCACTGCGCGCCAGGGCAATCCGCAACCGCGTTTGATCGAAGTGCAAACCGCGCCACAACGGCTGCACCGCACTCAACGATATGGACGTAACGTACTGCGGGTTCAACTGCACAAACTCGCTGTTGCTGGTTTCGCGCGCCGTGGAAAATTTCAGGCTGTACGATCCTCCGGTGCCGGGAATCAGGCCGGAGATTTCCGGATTCACCTGCGCGGCCGTCTGCGTCACCTCTCCATTCGGGCCACCGCCCAACAGCGACGCGAAGGGTGTGACCTCCCGTTGGTCGCTGAGCGGAACCGTCAGCCGGGGCTCATAGGCGCCCTTCGCGGAGATAAGGTTGTAGCGCGCTGCCTCCAGAGCGTCGCGCGAGGCCGCAATGAGGTGGTTTTTCAGCAATACGGCCGCCAGCACCTGTTGCAAACTCAGCGGCGCGGTAGTGGTCAGTCCAAAGCGCGGCGGGGGCGTAAAGGACTGTGGCGGCGCCGAGGCCTGAATCGGACGCGCCTTCGCAGCCAGTCGTGAGAGTGGCCCTGGCGCCGCCGCATAGGTCCCACTCCCTAATAACGCCAGCAATACCGCCTGCGTGAGCACTTTGCTTGCTTCTTGCATATTCACCATTCCGCCCACGCACTACGGAGCGCTTGTTTTTCCGGTTTTCAGGCTTAATTTCCTCGATGCTGTGCAACTTCTTCAACCGACCAGCTCCGGCTTTAATCGGCGGCCACCACCTCATCCGCCGGACGTTTGCCAAAACGAGTTCTCCAAGTGGCGGACAGTTCGCCCGTACGTAAGCGCAGGTCGTCAAATACGGAGTAGAACACTGGCACTGCCAGCAGGGTCAGCATCAGGCACAGGCTCTGTCCCCCGACCACCAGGACTCCTATGGAGCGGTTGGTTGCCGATCCCGTGCCGCCTTCCACGACCAGCGGTAGCATGCCTGCCACCAGCGCAATGGTGGTCATCAGGATGGGGCGCAGCCGGTCGCGGTTGGCCTGCATCAGCGCGGCATGCCGCTCCAAACCTTGCGCGCGCAGGTTGTTGGTGTGGTCAATCTGCAGGATGGCGTTCTTTTTCACAATGCCGAACAGCACCAGCAGGCCCAAACCCGTAAAGATGTTCACCGTCTGGTGGGCAATCAGCAGCGACACCAGTCCGAAGGGAACCGCGAGCGGCAGGGTGAGCAAGATCGTGACCGGATGCAGGAACGATTCAAACTGTGCAGCCAGAACGATATAAATAAAAATGAAGGTCAACAAAAACGCCAAACCAAAATAGTAGCCGGTACGGCGCAGCTCTTTACTGGCGCCGGTCAGCGCGGGGGCATAGCCCGGCGCCATGTGCTCTTGCGCGACAGCCTGGTCCAGCGCGTTCAGCACCGCCGCCTGTGAGCCGCCCGGCAAAACGTTGGCAAAAAGCGTCACCGTCCGCTGCCGGTTGAGACGGGTAATACTGGCCGGCCCGGTGGCGGGAACCACCTCGGCCACCTGATCGAGCGTGACTACGCCGGAAGGCGTAACCGCCACCGGAATCTGCCTGAGCGCATTGACTCCGGAGCGCGCCGCGGCGATTGCACGCAAGCGCACGTCGTACTGCTCACCGTTGGCGTTAAAGGTCGACACCGTTTGCCCGCTCACCAAAGCGCTGATCGCGGCGGAAATGTCCTGCACGGTAACACCCAAGTCGGCGGCACGCTGGCGATCAATAACGACCCGCATCTCCGGATTGCCGGACGCAATAGAGGTGTCGGCATCGACCACATCCGGAACCTTGCGCAGCTTGGCCAGCACATCAGTGGCGTAGTGGTCCAGCCGATTCAGGTCCGGACCCGACAAAGCGTACTGCACATCGCTGTTGTCCTGATTGCCACCGACTTCGCTGATTTTTTGGACACTGACAGTGACATCGCTGAAGTCCTTGTGCAGCATGTCGCGCGTTTGCAGCATCAACGCCTGCTGGCCAAGCGAGCGATCATGGGGCGGTACAAGAATGACGTCAATCGACCCCTTGTACTGGGCCTTGTCGGGACCATTGCCGGTTACCGTCAAGGTGTGTTCCACGCCGGGCAATTGCCGGATAGCGGCCGCCATGCGCTCGGCTTGTAATGTCGTGGCGGCGAGACTGGTGCCCACCGCCATCTTCACCTGAACGGTAAACTCGGAGCGATCATCGGTGGGCAGGAAATTCTTTCCCACAAACATGAACAGGGGCACGATCGCCAGAATGGCCAGTCCACAAAACAGCACCACGCGCCGGCGATGCGCCAGAGACCACTCCAACAGGCGCGTGTAATGGTGATCGATCCAGGCAAACACCGGAGTTTGCTTGGAGTCATGATGGTCCGGGCCCGAGGGATCCCGGCGCAGCATGCGTGCCGCAAGCATCGGGGTCAACGTAAAGGAAACCAGCAGCGATACCGCAATGGCAAACGAGGCGGTAAATCCGAAAGCCGACATGAAGCGGCCCACGATGCCTCCCATGAACCCGATCGGAAGAAACACGGCCAGAAGCGAAAGCGTGGTCGCCATCACCGGCAGGCCAATTTCCTTGGTGGCCTCCACTGCCGCTGTAAAGGGCGGCATTCCCTTCTCTTCAATGAAGCGGAAAATATTCTCCAGGACAATGATGGCGTCATCAATAACGATCCCCACCATGAGCGTCAACGCCAGCATGGTCACCACATTCAGGGTGTAACCCATGGCGTTCATCAGCGCGAAGGTGGAAATGATGGAGGTGGGAATAGCCAGTGCGGCGATCACCGTTGTGCGCCAGTTGGAGAGGAAGATCAGGATCACCAGCGCGGCCAGAAAGCTGCCCACGATCAAGTGTTCTTTGATTTTGGAAAGAGAGGCTTCAATAAAGACCGACTGGTCCCCGATCACCTGCAGGTGAACATCTTTGGGCAGCGTGGGTGCAAGCTGCGCCAGCCGCTGCCGTACCCCGCGCGAGGCGTCAACACTGTTGGCGCCCGACTGCTTCAGCACCAGCAGCGCGACCGTCGGCTGCCCATCCAGCAAAGATGCGGTCTCGGGCTGCGCCTGGCCGTCAATCACGCGCCCAATATCCTTCAACCTGACAGGATAACCATCATGGTTGGCCACCACCAGTTGCTCAAAATCGCTGGCGTGCTTGAGCAAACCCATGGTGCGCAGGGTGAACGCCCGCGCCCCCTGATTCACCGTTCCTCCCGGAAGCTGCAGGTTTTGCTGTTGCAGGGCCAGTGCGACCTGGGAAACGCTCAAATTCAGGGCCTGCAGTTTGGCCGGGTCCACCAGTACCTGAATCTCGCGCTTCTGCCCGCCTACAAGCGTCACTTCGCCGACTCCCGGGGCATTCTCGATCGCGCGCTTCACCAGCCGGTCGGCGATGTCGGTCACCTCCTTGACCGGGCGCGGCGCGGAAACCGCGACCTGCAATATGGGCTGCGCGTCAGGATCGAATTTCAGCACAATCGGCGTTTTGGCGCTGCTCGGCAATGATGCAATCAGCGCGTTGACCTTGCTTTGCACCTCCTGGGTCGCGGTATCGCCGTTTTTGTCCAGCTTGAATTCAATGATGACCTGCGATAAACCCTCGGAAGAGGTCGAGTGGATATCGTCAATCTTACTAATGGTGTTGACGGCATCCTCGATCGGCTTGGTGATTTCCGTCTCCACCTCGCGGGCGCTGGCGCCTGGATCGCTGACGGTGACCAACACTGTTGGCACATCGACTTTGGGAAACAGATCGAGTCCCAGCGTCCCGAGGGAAAACAACCCGACCACGACGAGCGCGCCAATCAGCATGGTGGCGAACACCGGGCGGCGGACACAAAGTGCGGCGAGCTTATGCATGCGCTCCCCCGTTGCGGGCGCCGTCGCGTAGTCCGCTTGGTCCCGGACCGCCTGCCACCGGCTGCGGCCTCACCTTGGCGCCATCCACCAGGTGCCCAACGCCACTGGTGATGACCGTAGCGTCGGCGGGTAGACCGGAGAGAACCTGCACCGTTCCGCTGACACCATCCTCGGCAGGATTGTACGGTCTGGAAAGCTGAACGACATGAACGTGGGCGACGCCCCCGTCGTCGGTAAAGATCTGGTCAGAGTCGGTTCCGCTGTTGTAAACCACAGCCGAGGCAGGAACTACGGCGACGGCCCGCGCACCCGGTAATACGATCCGGGCGTGGGCGAACATTCCCGGGCGCAACAGACGGCGTTGATTGCGGAAGGTCGCCTCCACCAGCAGGGCGCGTGAAGTAGCGTCCAGCGCGGGGCTCAGCGCGCTCAGCTTGCCCTGAAAAGGACGGGAGAACCCGCTGACGGAGGCCAGCACGGCCTGCCCCAGACGCAGTTCAGAGACATCTTGCTGCGGAATCCGCAATTGCAGCTTCAAAGGCGAGAGCTGCACCACGGTCGCCACATTGGTCATCAGAGTCACGTGCTCGCCCACCGCGACCGGACGGGCGGCAACCCAGCCGGCGAAGGGTGCGACTATCCGCGTATCGCGAACTCCCTTGTTGCTCAAGGCGAGAGCCGATTGCGCGGCTGCAACCTGCGCATAACCCTGGCGCGCCATGTCGAGAGCGGCGCGGTATTGCTGGCGTGCCGCGGTCAGTTCCGCGTCGGCGCTGCGCGCCTGAACGCTGATCTGGTCAAATACACTCTCGGCGACATCGCCGCTGGCCACCAGACCGCGATAGCGGTGCAGGTTGTTGCGCGCCAACTGATCGCGTGCCTGAGCTTGTAGCAAAGCGGCATGGGCGGAGGCCACGGACGGCACCTTGGCCGGCTGGAAGGCGGCGCTGGAATTGTGCAGTCCAATTGCCGCCCGCGCCTGCTCCAAAGCGGCGCTCGCCTGACGCTCGCGTAATTGAAAATCCACCGGATCCAGAGTGGCAATCACTTGGCCGCGACGCACATAGCTGCCTACATCCACGGGTGTCGAAGAAATGACGCCCTCTTCGTGCGGCGCCAGGTTGGACTGCTGCACCGCAATAAAACCACCCTCGGCGCCAATCACACGCGGCACCTGCGCGTGTTCAGCCCGCGCTACTGCAACTGCCAGCGCCGCCGTTGGCACTGGCTGCGCCGCGTGGGAAGGACCGCAGGCCAACTGGCCCAAAATGCTCAGCAACACGGCAAGGGCTAAAACAACGATCTTCGCTGTGGTTCTCATGACGCTTCTTTCTTGCCTTTCTGGCGGCGAGCGGGCGCCTTCCGCCCAGTGGTCGTCTTCGCCCGCGGGATTCGGACCGCGGCCTTCCCGTGTTCCGCGCCGTTGGCGCCCCGGGCTTTTTTCCTGTCGCCATTTGCCTGCTTGTTGCGCCGCGATTCCGGCAGCGCGGAAAATCCGCGCAAAACAGCATCCAGCGTCTGTTCCCGCAGTTGCTCTTCGGTGAACAAGTCGTGCACCACGGTGGTTTGGGGCAGCAGGTAGCGATAAATCCCGTAGAACCGGCTCGCCGCGATCATCAGAAAAACCAGGATGGTCGCGCTGCCGGGACGATAAACACCGTGTTTTTCCCGCTCCTCGAAGTAGGCAATCAGGCGGGCGATTTCCGGGAAGAAGCGCTCGATTTGCACCGAAGCGATCTCGTGGCCTTCCAGTCCGGCATAGAGCAACACGCGCTCGAATTCAGCGTCCTCGCGCATGCATTTCAAGCAACCCTGAAACAACAGGGCCAGCACGCCGCGATCGTCGCCCGCCTCCATCAGCCGGCGCACCTCGCAGGAGTGTTCTTCCTGTCCGGAAGCAGCGGCGCGGTGCTCCAAAACCGCCTGGTAGAGGGCGGTCTTGCTGGGAAAGTGCTGAAAGATCACTGCCTCGCTGACGCCGGCGCTGGCGGCGATTTCGCGCGTGGTGGCGCCGCTGAATCCCTTGCGGGCAAACAGGTCGATGGCGCACTGCAAAAGCTGCAGGCGGCGGTCGGAGGAGGAGAGGCGGGGTCCGGGGCTCATAGTAAGTAAGTACTTGCTCAGTCAGAATGCCAGCCCCTTCCCTGCCTGTCAAGCGGCAAAAAGTGGACGACGGCGAACCGGTGCCCAGGCGCACTTGCTGGGCCGACCCTGCACCGCTATCCCCTACCCACTAATCCAGTGCCGCTATCCAGTGCCGCCGCCCGGAGCCCATCCATGAAGGGCCGCCTGAAACCATTGCCGCCAGCGTGGCGTATTATAAAAAGCCCACGCCGCGGAGCCGGAGAAATCGTTCATGACCAATCAATTCAGCTGTAGGACCGTTGCGGCCATGCTCGCCGCCATGCTCGCCACAGTGGCGCTTTGCTTTACGGCAACCGCAATGGCACAACGGCGGGGAATGCCTCGCTTTCCCGGCGATCAAGCCCCACAAGTGGACCAGACGATCCCTAGCGCGCCTCCCGTCCGCCTCCATGTTGAAACCAGCCTGCTTCAGATCCCCGTCGCGGTTTCGAAGGATGGCAAGCCCGTCACTGGGCTGAACAGGAAAGACTTCAACGTCTACATTGACGGGCGAAAGGTGAGACTTGCCGCCGTCGACTACCTGCGCCCACACACGGCCCAGCCCGCACCGCAATTCCCCCCGGGCGTGAAGGTCAACTTTGAACACAATGCTCCGCCGAACCGGGTGATCCTGCTGTTCGACTTCCTCAACATCGCTCCTTCCAAAGCCGGTGAGGCGCAATACTTGCAGCGCTCCCTGTTGAAGATGGTCCGCAGCGACCTGCCCTCCGGACAGCAGATGGCAATCTACGGGCTGATGCCCCGCCTGACCTTGCTGCAGCCCTTTACGGGCAACCAGAAGCTCCTCAGCGCGCGGATCAACCAGATGGTGCACTGGCTGTTCATGCCGTCCGCTTACGCCCTGGGCACGGGGGCGGAGGTGGTGCAGACCAACGGAACCCAGGTGGGCCAGGGACTGGCAAGCTCGCAACTGCCCACCGAGGCAGTCTCCGAATATGACGCCCTGCAGAATGGGCGCGACGCCATGCTGCGGCAGCAAGGCATTGAGACGCTGCAGGGATTGGAGTCCTTGGCCCGTATTTTTCGCAATATCCCTGGGCACAAGACAGTGATTTGGGTGACCGATGACCTGAGCGCACTGGGTTTGACCATGCGGGCGATCAGCGATCCTTCCCAGGTTGTGCACATCGGAAATGCCGCGGGGAATGGCGACATGCCCGAGGGAGTCATTCCCGCCAGCGCGGCTGGCCGCGCCACAGGCGCAAACCCGGCCAACTCTGGCCTTCGCAATTCGCCGCTGGCCGGTCCACACTTCCTGCCCGACACTATGGGCCTCAAGAGCACCCGCATTACCAGCGTCGTTGATCGTTTAAATGATGCCGACGTCAGTCTTTATCCCTTGAGTCTGCAGGGCGTGATTGCCCCTCCCGACCCGTCCTACACCGGCCAGGTCGGACCCTCCGTGCTGCAGGCGCGGCTGCCCAACAATTCCGTGCGCCTGGCCAGCATCAATACTATGCAGACGCTGGGAGACGCAACCGGCGGCGCTGCCCTGATGGACAACAACTTCGGTGGCGAAGTCAATAAGGCCATGCGGCAATGGCGATCCTATTATCTGATCAGCGTAGTTCCCCCCGGCAATGGCCAGCCCTATCAACCCTCCAACCACAAACTTAAGGTGAAGGTCAAAGGAAAGGGGCTGAAGCTGTTGTTCCGCCAGGAATACATCGCACGGCCGGCCAGCTATCTGAGCCAGCCAAAACAGATCGCCAACGACTTGAGTTGGGCGTTGCGTACTCCAGTCGAAGTGAGTGCGGTCCCCCTGGCAATAGCTATGGGCCATGCCTGCAGCCAGCAGGTGCGCAATGCCAAAGGAGCGGTGAGCTTGTCGGCCATCGTTCCGTTTACGGCGATGATCGCACCCAGCTCCATCATTCACCCTGATGGCAATGGAGCGCTGATGGACTTTTCCATCCAGTTGATGATGCTCAACGCGAGCCCCACCCAGCCCGACCAGGCGTCACGCATGGTGCGGGTGCAGCATCACCTGAACAAGTCTCAATTGCGCACGGCCGAGCAGCGGGATGTGGAATACCACGGGCACTTCGAGGCCATGCCTGGCAACGAGTACTTTGCCGCCCTCGCCGTCCGCGACAACTTGACGGGCAAGATGGGCAGCATTCGCCAGCGAATTGAGTTAAGCAAAATGCCGGCGGCCTGCCATCCCTGATCGCACTACCCTGCCAGTAGCGAGGGATTTTAATTCACCGTGACATCAAAGCTCGCGGTCTGGGTTAACCCGTCTCCTGTAGCGGTAATGGTCAGCGAGTACGCCCCGGCGGGCGTCACCGACGGTGGCAAGCTGACCATGGGAGCCGGGGCGCCTCCTCCACACGCTGTCTCCGTAACCGCTGCGCACAGCATCAGGCAGAAGGCTGCCGATACCAGGATCGTCGCGGAGGGCGCCCGCCCTTGCCGCATGACCTCAGCGCAAAAGCTGATACCGAGCAACAGCAGCCAGCAAAGTACCCAAGGCATTTTAGCGAGGCGCACAGGTGGAGGCGCTGGGATGGCTTGGCTGTTGCCCTGTGTTGTAAACCTCAGTGTTGCGCTCGCCGCGGTTGCGCCACTGATCGCAAGGCTGGACTGATCAAAACCGCAGGTGGAAAAAATCGGAGCGCCGGAACAGGTGAGGGATACCGTGCCGTTGAACCCGTATGCCGGAGTAACGCTCACCTGCGCCTGCGCGCTTTGACCTGCGGCGATGGAAGCGGAAGCTGGGTCGATCTGTTCCGAAAACCCAGGGCTGAGCAAGGTGACGCTGGCGCTCGCGAAGTGCTGGTGGATACCATCATCCCCTTCAACTTGCACCGTATTCTGACCAGCTTGCAAAGCCCCGCTCTGCACCGTCACCGTAGCCGTCGTGGTCGCGCCTGGAGTCACGGTGTCCGGGGAAATGGCACAGCCTGTGACCGGTGACAGGCAGACCAGGTTCACTGCGGCTGAACTGTTCCCGGTGATCGACAGTTGCAATGGCACCGACTGGTTGACCGCGGCACTGACCGTGCTGGGACTCAGCGCCAGAGCGAAATCAGGGGGGGCGGTTACTTCAACATTGAAATTCACCGCCGCGCTGGTCCCTATGAGAGATGCTGCCAGCGTAACCGCGCCAGGCTCTTGCGGGGTCGTGTAGCGGACGCTTGCGAGTCCGTTGCCGTCAGTGGCCAGTGTGGCCGGATCAAAGCTGCCGCCAGCCCCGGAATCGCTGAAACTGACTGTCGCTCCCGCGGCGGCATTTCCTTGTGCATCTTCGGCTTCCACCACCAGGGGCTGAGCAAGCGCCAGTCCGGCTGTTTGTGTCTGGTTGTCGCCGCTGTATGCCAGCAGCATCGCAGCCGGGCCAGCGGTAGCCGTTTCCTGAAAGTCGGCCACTGCGTTCTCGCCAGAACTGGAGGAAGCACTAGCAACTACCTGAAATGTCCCCGCCTGTTCTGGAGCGGTGCAGGTGATGGCCGACGTTCCGTCCGCTGCGGTGGTCGTTGATGTCGAGGAAAGGCCAACGCCGGCACCCGCCGACCACTGCACCACAAGCCCCGGCAACGGCGCGCCGTAAACATTCGTGACCTCGATTTTCAGACTTGCTGGAAGAGTAGAGCCGGCGGCTACGGATTGATCAGTCCCCTGCACTGCAGTGACGGCAAGTGCCGTACTGGCCAGCGGCAACTTCCAAGCCCCGCGCCCCAGGGTGGCAGCGATCAGGGCGCGGCTCGTGCCACTGAGGTTCACGATCTGCAGGCCGCTGATCATTGCCTGGGGCAAGCCGTTGCCAAGCGGCATCCACTGGAGTCCTTCGTCACCGCTCACCCAAACGCCTGCGCTCGTTGCCGCATAAAGCACCGAGCCGCTCGTGGGATCGGGCAACAGTTGCAATACCGTGGCAACAGGCAGTGTCCCCATTGGCTGCCAGGTCTGCCCTCCATCGCCGCTGGAAACTACGCTGACACTGCCCGCGCTTCCAAAGGTCCCAAACGCCTGCACTGCGCTTCCAAACACCAGATTGTTCACCGGGCCACTAATTGGCGGTAATACTACAGGTGCCCAGGTCAGTCCGCCGTCAGTTGACCGCAAGACGCCGTTCCCCGTCGATTCCAACAAAACGGCGCCCGAAGCAGTGGAGCTATAGGCGGTGTTCGCCGCCATGGAGACAATTTCAGACGAGCTCGCCGAACCGGCAAGCGGTGTCCAGCTCGGATCCAACCCGGTCTGCAGCGGCGTGCTCAACCAGAGTTGATTCGTGGCATCCAGCAACCCTCCCGAAGCGGTGCCCGCCACAACACAGCCGGGTGGGCTGGCAGGCCAGTCCTGGCCCGGGGTTTCGCTCTCCCCAGCAACAAACAGCGCAGCGGCCTGCCCGACCGGAGTGATCAACCCGCTGTTCAAGTCGCACCACAAGAAAGAGCCGTAAGATGCTGACACGGAAGGGATCAGCCAGGGCACATGATCGAACTCCGGCTGCAGACCGGGAACTGTCGTTGAACCGAGAGCTGAGACGGGAACGGTCACTACGCCAAGGTGATCGACACCGAAACCAACGCTCGTTCCCTGCTGAATCACTCCGGTCAAGGCAAGCGTATTCAGTCCGGAACTGGCGCTGATCCAGGTGCTCCCACCATCACTTGATCGCCACAGTCCGCTTTGCGAACCCAGCCAAACCTGTCCTGCACCCAGCGCCAGAGAGCGTGGCCTAGCCCCCACCCCGGCAAGAAAACTGGAACTCAAATCAGCCCAACTGCTCCCTGCATCGTGGCTGACGTAAAGGTCTGTCGCACCCAGCCAAAGCGTGAGTGGATCACCGGGATCGTTCATCAGCAACAATCTGGAACTGCTGTCCGTCGCCACGCCCGGAGGAAGCGACAGGCTGGTCCAGCTCAGACCATCATCGGACGTCTGCGCCAGGCTCAGGATTCCATTTGAAGTGCGCCGGAGCAGCACGCAAACCCCAGGATTCGCCGCGGAACAGCTCAGCGCCCCCCCGGAGGCGCTGCCGCTGTCCAACGGGGCAAATGCGACCCCGTCCGTTGAGAAATACAACCCTGAAGAAGACAGGGCCAGCCAATTCCCGCTGGATGGATCTTGAGCAACATCAAACACATCACCGGCAATCAGCGCTTGCCAACTGGCGCCCACTCCGGCCGAATAAAACAAGCCGCCCTGGCCAGCGCCCCGTGGATCGGTTGCCGCAACCCAGACTGCGCCGCTGTCCCCGCTCAGAAGGCGGCGAATCCGCAGCCCGGCAAGCGCACTCGTTCCCCACGAAGTCCAGTGCTGACCAAGATCACTGCTGACCAGCAGGCCCACCGATTCGGAAGAACCCCAGGTGTTCTGCTGCCGTCCGGTCCCGGCCAGCAAAAGCCCGCTGGAGCCGTTGTAGGCCAGCGCCGAAATCGCAAGGGATGGAGTTAGATCGCTCAGGGGAGTCCAGGTGCCGCCGGAATTCGCGCTGCTCCAGACACCTCCCCCTTCGGTTCCAACAAACAAAACGCCGTTGCTGAAAATAATGGAAGTAACGGCGCCGGAAAGTGTGGCGCCTCCTGAGCTGGGCAGAGTTGCTGTCCCCCAAAGCGGAGACCACTGCGGGAGTTGCGCCGCAACCAGCCCTGCGATGGGCATTAGCAGCAAAAACCGGAGATTCAGGCGTCGCCGGCGGGAGGATGCCACAGCCATGAGTTCAGGCTAGGCCGCAGCGCTGAAAAGGATAATCCCCCATTCGGGTGGTGAAACGTTTAGGGTTCCGTTTTGGCAACGCGATACTTACGGGTGCCAACCGACAGCCCCTGCTCGGCCTGCAAAAGCAGTACCAGAACGGGATCAGGAGGAAGCTGCGCCTGCAATTCGGCAATGCCCTCGGTGTCAGCACGGGCAAACAGAACCGGTCCGGAGGCGAGTTGCATCGCGACGCGGCAGCCCGGCACAGGACGGCCTTCGCGCCGTATCTGCACACGGACTCGCAAGTGACCCGCGGTCGCGGGCTCCTCGCGGTTGAGCCATTCCAGTTCCAGCTCTGGCCCGGTGCCGCGCAATGCCCCTGTTTTGAGTTCCTGAATCACGCGCGCGTGCTGCTCACGAATGAGCGGCTCCACGCCCGAATCGCTCCCCGGTTCGGGCAGTTCCGTACGGTGCAGGTACTGCACGGATCCATTCTGAAAAACGGTGGTTTCGATGGCGCGCTGCGGGCGGGCACACGGCTCCGTCTGCACATGAAACAACTCTTCGCCAACCAGCACATCAGTGTTGAATCCGAACGACACGAAGTGCGCTCCTGCACAGTGAAATCGGCTGCCTTACCTTGACACCTGCGCTCCCCGAAACGTAACCTTAGAAGTTCACGGTGTTGTGATCCGGCAGCTCGTAAATCGCGGTCAGTATAGCATCCGGTGCGGGCCAGAGTTGGCCGTGAAGCGCTCCTCCGGGGTGTCAAGACAGGCGCTCCCCCGCCCTTTTTCTGGCGGGATGAGCCACAAGTGCGTCCGCGCCAGCGCGGGGAAAAACGATGAATAGCCAACCCAATTACATGGCCAACTACCTGCCGATTCTCATCCAGCTCGGGCTGGCGCTGGGTCTCTCCGGTGGCATTCTGGCCCTTTCCTGGCTGCTCGGGCTGCATCGTCGCACGCGCCGTAAGCTGGCCGCCTACGAGTGCGGAGTCGAACCGGTTGGCGATGCCCAGAACCGTTTCGCAGTCAGGTTTTACCTGGTCGCCATCATTTTCATTCTGTTCGATATCGAAACCGTCTTCCTGATTCCCTGGGCGGTGGTATTCCGTAGCCTGAAGCTGTTCGGGTTTTTCGAGATGCTGGTCTACATGGCCATTGTGCTGGCCGGCTTCTTCTATATTTGGCGCAAAGGAGTGCTGGACTGGAATACCCCGGAACGGGCGGAGTAGCCAAAGCAGACACCATGCCTGACCCCAACCTCTCTGAAGACCTGCTGCGGATTCCGACGGTGCAGCGCCTGACGCAGTTCCGTCCGGCGGCCATTCTCGAAGGCCAATACCGTTTTGAACAAACAACCCTGGTGCTTGCGGTGGGCGAGCTCACCAGTGTGCTGCGCTTTGTGCGCGACGATCTGGGTTTCGACCTGCTTGCCGATGTGACTTGCGTGGACTGGCATCCGCGCGAAAAGCGCTTTGAGGTGATTTACCACCTCTTCTCCAGCGTCCGCAACGAACTGTTGCGGCTCAAAATCCGCGTCGACGAAGGTGAGGCCGTGCCGTCGGCTACCGCCCTTTGGCCGTCGGCGAACTGGTATGAGCGGGAAATTTTCGACCTTTTTGGCGTTTCTTTCGCCGGCCATCCGGATCTGCGCCGCATCATGATGCCGGACAACTGGAACGGTCACCCGCTGCGCAAGGACTACCCCGTGGAAGGCTACCGCTAATGCCGGAAACACTACACCACCCCGCTCTCACCCCCGAAGACAGCGGCCGCAATCTGGTCCTCAACATGGGGCCGCAGCACCCTTCCACCCACGGCGTGTTGCGCCTGGTGCTGGAAATCGATGGAGAGACGGTGGTGCGGGCGGTTCCCGACATCGGCTACCTGCACACCGGCATTGAAAAAACTTGTGAGGCCAAGTTCTATCAACAGGTCGTCACCCTGACCGACCGCATCGACTACCTGTGCCCGATGACCAACAACCTTTGCTACGTCCTCGCGGTCGAGAAACTCCTCGGCCTGGAGGTGCCGCGCAAGGCAAAGTGGATGCGGGTCCTGCTCAACGAACTGACCAGGCTCAATAGTCATTTGGTGTGGCTGGGCAGTCACGCGCTCGACATTGGCGCCATGTCGGTCTTCCTCTACTGTTTCCGCGAGCGCGAGGAGATTCTGCGTCTCTTTGAGCAGGTCAGCGGCCAGCGCATGATGACCTCCTATTTCCGCGTGGGCGGTTTGGCGCTGGAAGTCCCACTGGGCTTTTTCGAACGGGTCAAGGGCTTCCTCGAAACCTTTCCCTCCAAGATTGACGAATACGAAACGCTGCTGACCCGCAACGGCATCTGGATGGGCCGCACCCAGGGGATCGGCGCGCTGAGCGTGCAAGAGGCGCTCGCCTGGGGGTTGACCGGACCCTGCCTGCGCGCCAGCGGTTTGCCGCTCGACCTGCGCAAGACCAACCCCTATTCCAGCTACGAGGAGTTCCAATTCGACGTGCCCACGCGCACGGAAGGGGACGTCTATGCGCGCTATCTGGTGCGCATTGACGAGATGCGGGAGAGCGTCAAGATCATTCGCCAGGCGCTGGAGGGTATGCCCGAAGGTCCCTTCAAAGTCGAAGCGGCCGGCATTACCCTGCCCGAGCGCGACCGCATGAAGTCGCAGATGGAAGCGCTCATCTACCACTTCAAAATCGTCACCGAGGGCTTCCGGGTTCCCGCCGGTGAATATTACCAGGCCGTCGAGTCGCCGCGCGGACAGATGGGCTACTACGTCGTGTCAGATGGCACCGCCAAGCCCTTCCGCGTGCATATGCGCACACCATCGTTCGCCAATCTCCAGTCGCTGCCCCGCATGATTGAGGGACGCCTGCTGGCTGACGTGGTCGCCATTATCGGAAGTATTGACATTGTTCTGGGAGACGTGGACCGCTGAGCCCGGTGGCTCGGCAGGGGAGACGACATGTCGGTTTTCAGCCAAGCAACGCAAGAGCGCTTTCAGACGCTGCTCTCGCACTACCCCGTCAAGCGCTCCGCGCTCGTACCCATGCTGCTCTTTGCACAGGACGAGCTGGGCTATCTGCCTCCCGAGGCGATTCGCGAGGTGGGGGAACTGGTGGGCGCCAGTGAACTGGCGGTCCGCGAGGTGATCGGGTACTACTCCATGCTGCGTCTGGAACCGGCCGGCAAATATCACGTGCAGGTCTGCACCAACATCAGCTGCATGTTGCGCGGCGGCGACGATATCTACCGGCACTGCAAGGAGCGGCTGGGCATTGGACATAAGGAAGTGGCCGCCGACGGGGTCTTTTCACTGGAAGAGGTGGAGTGTATTGGAGCTTGCTCATGGGCGCCGGCGCTGCAGGTCAACTACGACTTTCATCAGGAGCTGACGCCAGAGAAGGTGGACGAAATTTTGCGGGATTACCGCAAAAAAGCCGCGGCCAGGTAGCGCCGGCCGCGACCCCGTTAATGATTCCGCGGGCATGGCCCGCAACCCTGACCGGGGCTTGAACACCTCGATCCGGGATTCTGGTACCGGAACTCGCAATGTCGCAAGAAGTGAAGATCATCAGCAAACGGTTCGACGACCCCAAGGCCGCGACCCTCGATGGCTACCTGGCCAGTGGAGGCTTCCAGGCGCTGGAGAAAGCTCTGACCATGGCGCCCGAGGCCATCATCGACGAGGTCAAAAAAAGCAACCTGCGCGGCCGCGGCGGCGCCGGCTTCCCCACCGGCATGAAATGGTCGTTCGTGCCCAAGCAAAGTGAGAGGCCCAAGTACGTGCTGTGCAACGCCGACGAAAGCGAGCCCGGCACCTGCAAGGACCGCCTTATCCTGCAATACGATCCCTTCTCGCTGATTGAAGGCATGATCATCGCGGGTAAGGCGATTGACTCGCACCAGGGCTACGTCTTCATTCGCGGCGAATACCGCTACCTGTTCGACATCATGGAGCGCGCCATCAACGAAGCGTACCGGGCGGGCTACCTGGGCAAGAACATTCGCGGCAGCGGCCTGGACTTCGATCTTTACGCGCACAGCGGCGCCGGCGCTTATGAGTGCGGCGAGGAATCGGCGCTTATGGAGTCGCTGGAGGGCAAACGCGGTATTCCGCGGCTGAAGCCCCCGTTTCCGGCGATCTCGGGCCTTTACGGCGGCCCCACGGTGATCAATAACATGGAGACGCTGGCAACCGTCCCTCACATCATCGTGGGCGGCGGCGAGTGGTATGCCAATCTCGGCGTTCCCAAAAACGGCGGCACACGCCTGTTCTGCCTCAGCGGCCATGTGGCCCGGCCCGGTGTCTACGAGTTGCCGCTGGGAGTGCCCTTCCCCAGGCTGCTGGAGGTGGGCGGCGGCGTCGCCAACGGAAAAAAATTGAAGGCCGTCGTTCCGGGCGGTTCTTCCACCCCGATGTTCACCGCCGAAGAGGCGATGGGCCTCAATATGGATTACGACTCGATCGCCAAGGCGGGTTCCTTCCTGGGCTCCGGCGGTGTGGTCATCCTTGATGAGAACACCTGCATGGTGAAATTCGCGCTGCGCATCATGCAGTTCTACCGTCACGAATCCTGTGGCTGGTGTGTGCCCTGCCGCGAAGGCACCAACTGGCTGCATCTGGCCCTCGGACGCTTTCACGCGGGCGGCGGCCGCGAGGGCGACGTGGACTTGCTGCGCGAAGTTTCGGAAAACATCCTGGGCCGCACCTTCTGTCCCCTGGGCGATGCCGCGGCCATGCCGACGCTGTCGATTTTGAAACGCTTCCGTCAGGAATTTCTGGACCACCTGGCGGGAAAGCCCTGCTCCTGTGGCGTGAGCGGGCGTCCCGCTCTAGCCACGCATTGAGAACGCTGAACGGCTGCGGCGGCGCGCGAGAACTGAACATTTATGGCTGACAATCCCACCCTGGTCAACATCACCGTCAACGGTCAGCAACTGACCGCGCCGGCCGGCACCTTGCTGCTGGAGGCCTGCCGCAGCGCGCATGTCGAGGTCCCCTCGTTCTGTTATTACCCCGGACTCTCGCTGCAGGCCGCCTGCCGCATGTGTCTGGTGGAAATAGAAAAGATGCCCAAGCTGCAGACCGCCTGTACGGTGGTCATCACCGAGGGCATGGTGGTCCGCACCGACACCGAGCAGGTCCACCGCGCCCGCAAATCGGCCATTGAGTTCATCCTCACCAATCACCCGCTCGATTGCCCGGTCTGTGATGCCGGTGGCGAGTGCGAGTTGCAGGACATGACCTTCAAGTACGGCGCCGCCGAGAGCCGCTTCACCGAGCCCAAGCGCCACCGCGAAGAACAGCAATGGTCGCCCATCGTCTATTTTGACCGCCCGCGCTGCATCCTTTGCTATCGCTGCGTGCGCGTCTGCGGCGAAGGTATGGATGTCTGGGCGCTGGGCGTCGGTAATCGCGGCGTCGCCGCTTCCATCATTCCTAACCACAGCGATCACCTGCAGTGCGAAGAGTGCGGCATGTGTATCGATATCTGCCCGGTGGGCGCGCTCACCAGCGGCCCCTATCGATACAAGACGCGTCCCTGGGAAATGAAGCACGTTGGCGCCATCTGCACCTTCTGCGGCGACGGTTGCAAGACCACCCTCGGCATTCGCAATGATCAGATCATTCGTGGCGACAACCGCGACAAAAGCGGCATCAACGGCGATTTCCTTTGCGTGAAGGGACGCTACGCCTTTGATTTCACCCAGAACCCCGAACGCTTGAAGCAGCCGCTGGTGCGCGTGGATGGCGAACTGCGCCCCACCACCTGGAGTTTCGCGCTGGAGACCGTGGCCAAGCGGTTTCAGCGGATCAAGTCCGCGCAGGGCGGCTTCGGCGTCATCGGTTCCACCCGCACCCTCAACGAAGAAGACTATCAGCTGCAGAAGTTCGCACGCCGCGTGCTGGGCACGAACAACATCGACCACCATCGCACGGCGGACTTTCCCGCCCTCGCCACCGCCCTCGCCGCCAGGACCAACACGCCTGGAACCGCGCTCCCGCTGGCCAACTCCTCCAGCCTCAAAACCGCCAAAGCAATTCTGCTGGTCGGCAATGATCCCACCAACCAGCACCCGCTGCTGGCGTGGAACATCCGCACTGCCTATCGCAACCACAAGACCCGCCTCTACGTGCTCAACAGCGGCGACATCAAACTGCGGCGTCAGGCGTTCCGCATGGCGGTCATTCCCGCGGGCGGCGAAGCCGCCGCCATCCGCTTTTTGAATGGCGAGGCCGACAGCGTTCCCGCCGAGCTCACCATGGTGGGAGGACCGGACCCCAAGCGTTGGCCGCAAACACCGCCTTCGGTGCCGCAAAAGATCGCAGAGGGGCTACAGGATTTCCGGGCTCGCCTGCGCCAGGAACAGGACGTCATTATCGTTTTCGGCGCGGAGGTGCGTGGTGAAGCCGTCCGCGAACTGGTAGCCTTCGGCGACACTTTGCCGGGCAATACCCGCTACATTGCGCTGGCCGACAACGCCAATTCACGCGGCGCGGCTGACATGGGACTCTATCCTGACCTGCTGCCCGGCTATCGACCGGTCGCCGACGCCGGCGCTCGCGCCCATTTTGAACAACTTTGGGGAGGCACTATCCCCGCGGAACCAGGGTTGAACCTCCCCCAGATGCTGGCGGCCGCCGCCGCCGGAAAGTTGGACGCCCTTTATATCGCCGGCGCCAACCCACTGCGTCTCCATCCCAGCGCCGCGGAAGGACTGCGGAAGGCGTTTGTGGTCGTGCAGGACATGTTCCTCACCGAAACCGCGCGCCAGGCCGATGTGGTCCTCCCCGTCCTCTGCTCCTATGAAAAAAACGGCACCCTGACCAACACCTGCGGCGAGGTGCAGGCACAAAAGCGCGGGGGAATGTTCGAGGGCGCCAAAAGCGACCTGGCGATTATCCATGAACTCGCTGAACTCATGGGTTGCGGCTTTGGTCCGGCGGCCGAGGACAAGATCTTTGGCGAAATTCGCGCCAACGTGAAGGGATATGACCTCTCCCTGGTGCAACTGCTGGCCGGACGTAGCGCGCTGGCGGCTCCCCTCAACGAAACGGTAGCGCATCGCGACGATCCCGAGCTGATCCAGCCCAACAACGACACCCTCTTTACCGCCGGAACCCTCGGACGCTACAGCACCACCCTCAACTCCGTGATGGAGCGGCGGCTGCAAAAGGAGAGTAAATAGGCGATGCCCATCACCGTCTTCCTACTGTTTGCACTGGTGAAATCGCTGATCGCCATCGGCATCCTGCTGTCGTTGGTGGCCTACATTCAGCTCGCCGAGCGCAAGATCGTGGCCCGCATTCAGAACCGCCTGGGCCCTAACCGTGTGGGCCCGTTTGGCCTTCTGCAGCCACTGGCGGACACCGTCAAGCTGCTTACCAAAGAAGACATCATGCCCTCCACGGCGCATAAACTGTTGTACCTGATTGCGCCAGCCATCGCGGTCACCATGGCGCTGCTGCCCATTTCCATCATTCCCGTGGGCCGCGATATCCACGTACTCGGCTACACCACACCACTGCAGATCACCAACATCAACATCGGTATCCTGTTCATCCTGGCGGTGACCTCGCTTGGGGTGTACGGAATTGTGCTGGCCGGCTGGTCCTCCAACAGCAAATATTCCTTCCTCGGTTCGCTGCGCGGCGGATCCCAAATGATCAGCTACGAGCTGGCCCTGGGATTGGCTCTCGTCGGCCCCATTATGCTGGCCGGCACGCTTGATCTGCGCGGCATCGTTGAAGCGCAAAGCCATATCTGGTATGTGATTCCCCAGATTGTGGCCTTCTTCATCTATTTGACCGCCGCCTTCGCCGAGACCAACCGCAGTCCTTTCGATCTTCCCGAAGCGGAAGGAGAATTGGGCGCCGGCTACCACACCGAATACAGTTCGATGAAGTTCGCCATGTTCTTTTTGGCCGAATACATCAACATGATCACCGTAAGCTGTATCGCCACCCTGGTCTTCCTGGGGGGGTGGCACGGCTGGGTATTTGGCCCGGGGTGGCTGCAAGCCATCCTTCCAGTGTTCTGGTTTTGTCTCAAGGCGGCTTTCTTCCTCTTCCTGTTCATCTGGGTGCGCGGAACGTTGCCCCGCTTCCGTTACGACCAGTTGATGGGCTTTGGCTGGAAATTCCTGGTGCCGCTGGCCCTGGCCAACGTGCTTGTTACGAGCCTGGTAATCAGTTTGCGCTGAGGCGGATCGCGAGTGACCATGTATCCAGTTCTTTTCTTCATCTTTGCCGGTTTGGCGGTGGCGGGCGCGATCAGCCTGCTGGTGCAGCGGCAACCCATTTACAGCGCCCTTTCGCTGGTCGCCGTCATGGGTGCGCTGGCGGCCCTCTACCTGCTGCTGGGCGCGGAGTTCGTGGCCGCCATCCAGATCATTGTTTATGCCGGCGCGATCATGGTGCTGTTCGTCTTTGTCATCATGCTGCTCAACGCGCAACCGGCGGAGGCACCCGGCCGCAGCCGCGTCGCACGCGCGCTGGGCTACCCGCTGCTGGGCATCCTGATCGCCGAACTGGGAGGCATGGTCGCCGCTCACTTCCAGAATGTAAAGCTCACCAGCGGCGAATACGTGGTTCACGTGGCGCAGATCGGCGACGCCCTGTTCCGCAGCTATCTGCTGCCCTTCGAAGCCACCTCCATCCTCTTCCTGGCAGGCATTCTGGGGGCAGTGCTGCTTGCGGCGCACACCGAAGATGAGGCGCCGGGCAAGTTGTACATCGGTGAGGCGCCTCCCGAACCCAATCTGATTCCCTACGACTCCACGGAAGGTTCAACCACCTATAACGGAGCCGGACAGCCGGTGCGTACGGACCTGCCGGCTCACCCTTCCTCTGAGGAGGTGCGCTCGTGATTCCCTTGTCTTATTACCTGATTCTCAGCGTGCTGCTCTTTTGCCTGGGAGTGGCTGGCTTCCTGCTCAAAACGGATGTGATCAGCATCTTCATCTCCATCGAGTTGATGCTGAACGGCGTCAACCTGTCGTTTGTCGCCTTCAGTCATTTTTTGAAACAAATCAACGGCAACATTTTTGTGTTCTTTGTCATGGTGGTCGCGGCGGCGGAGGCGGCCGTGGGCCTGGCGATCATCGTGTCGGTCGTGCGCAACCGCCACACCTTGAGTATCGACAAGATCAGCCTGATGCGCGATTAGCGCTCTCGCCGGGCGGACGCCCGGCCCCTGTCTTTTTGACCGTGTAGCCGTTCAGCGAAGTGGCCATGTATGACGCTTGATCTTCATCTCTGGTATGTACCGCTGCTGTGCTTTGCGGGTTTTGCCCTCAACATCATCTTTGGGCGGTTCTGGTCCCATGCCGTCGCTGGGGTGGTCGGGGTGGGGTTCTCCGCCCTGGCCTTCGCGGATGCCGTCTGGGTGGCGCTACGCTGGCTGGGCACCCAAACGCCTTACCTGGAACAGCACGGCAACTGGATCTCCGCCGCCGGTTTGACGGTCCCCTTCGGATTCCAGCTGGATCAGCTCTCACTGGTCATGCTGTTGGTCGTAACCGGAGTCGGGTTCCTCATTCACATTTATTCCGCCGGCTACATGGCGCACGAGGGCGGTTTCTATCGCTACTTTGCCCTGCTGAACCTGTTTCTGTTCTTCATGATGGTGCTGGTGCTCTCCAGCAATTACGCCTTGATGTTCATCGGCTGGGAGGGTGTGGGGTTCGTAAGCTACATGCTGATCGGCTTCTTCTTCCGGCGTGATTCGGCCGCCAAAGCCGGCCTGAAGGCCTTTGTGGTCAATCGCATCGGCGACTTCGGTTTCCTGATCGCCCTGTTTTTGCTTTTTCAGCGCTTCCACAGCTTCGATTTCACCAGCATCTTTGCGCAGGCGCGCACGCTTCCCGTAGAAACCTCCGGGGCCGGTATTCTCACCGCCATCTGTCTGCTGCTGTTTGTCGGCGCCACCGGCAAGTCGGCGCAGATTCCGCTCTACGTCTGGCTGCCCGATGCCATGGAAGGCCCTACGCCGGTCTCGGCACTGATCCATGCCGCCACCATGGTCACGGCAGGCGTCTACATGGTGGCACGCTCGGCGACGCTTTACGTACGGGCGCCCCAGGCCTCCGCCGTGGTGCTGGGCATTGGGGGCGCTACCGCCCTTTTCGCCGCCATCATCGGCTTACTGCAGCGCGACATCAAGCGCGTACTGGCCTACTCCACCGTCAGCCAGTTGGGCTACATGTTTATGGCCTGCGGCGTGCTCTCCTATGGCGCGGGCATTTTTCACCTCATGACCCATGCCTTCTTCAAGGGGCTGCTCTTTCTCAGCGCCGGCAGCGTCATCCACGCCGCCCACGGTGAGCAGGACATGTTCGAGATTCGCAAGCTCTCCCCCGGCGGACTGCGCAAATACGCGCCCGTTACCTTCTGGTGCTTTGCCGCTGCCACCTGCGCCATCAGCGGCATACCCGGCTTTTCCGGCTTCTTCAGTAAGGATCAGATCCTCTCCGCTGTCTTCAACGTGAACAAGTTCTGGTGGGCGATCGGCACTCTCACCGCGTTGTTGACATCGTTCTACATGTTTCGCGCGTTGTTCATCACCTTTTTCGCCAATCCCGAGGGGACGGCCGAGCCGTCGCCCAGCCACGCGCACCCCAGCGGGCAGGAGCCTTCCGAGGTGGCCGATCACAATACCCTCCCGCATGAGTCGCCGGCGGTGATGACGGTGCCACTCATCATCCTCGCCCTGCTCTCCACATTCGGAGGTTTGGTGGGACTGGGGGACCGCTTCACCAAGTTCCTTTCGCCAGCGTTCCAGACCGGCTTACCCCCCGCTACGGGGCCGGCGGGCAGCGACACCACGGTTTTTGCCGCCTCGATCACGGTGGCCCTGTTAGGACTGCTGTTGGCCTGGTGGTTCTACCTGAAGAACCCCGCCGCACCGCGCCGCCTGGCCGCCAGTTTCCCCGCCTTGCGCGCCCTGGTATTCAACAAGTTCTGGATTGACGAGCTTTATGGAGCAGTGATCATCACCCCCCTGACGGTCGTCTCGCGCGTCCTGCTGGACCGCGGCGTGGAGCAGACCATTGTGGATGGTGGGGTTCAGGGAACGGCCTGGCTGGCCTCCGCCACCGGAAATACTACCCGGCGCCAGGCTTCGGGAAATCTGCGCAGTTATGCCGCTTGGCTCGGCACTGCCGCGGTAGCGGTCTTGTTTTACGTACTGGTCGTGGGCTTCCGGCGCTTTTAGCCGCCCCCGGCCGTTTTGACTTGGGCGTGAAAAGCCCGGGTCCGGTCTTGTTACCGGGTTTGCACGAAATTGTATGGACTTGTTGAACCATTCCATTCTGAGCGCTCTGCTCATCGCACCTTTGATTGGGGCTCTGCTGGTGCTGCTCGCCCCAGGAGAACGGGCGGTACGCTGGCTGGCGCTGCTCAGCAGCCTGGCCACCTTGCTGCTCTCGCTGCATCTGCCTTTTCATTTTCAAAACGCCGCGCGCGGCATGCAGTTTGCCCAGGACGTACCCTGGATCAGCGCGCTCAACATTCACTACGCCGTGGGCGTTGACGGCATCAGCCTCTGGCTGGTGGTGCTGACTACCGTGCTCAGCCTGGTGAGCGTGCTCACCGCCTGGAACAGCATCCGCCACAACGTGAAGAGCTTCTATTTCCTGCTGCTGCTGCTGCAGGCCGGTATCATTGGCGTCTTCATCAGCCTCGACTTGTTCCTGTTTTACGTCTGCTGGGAGATCACCCTGGTTCCCATGGCGCTGATGATCGGCGCCTGGGGCGGCGCCCAGCGCTCGTTTGCCGCGGTGAAGTTTTTTGTTTACACCATGGCTGGCTCGCTGCTGATGCTCGGTTCCATCCTGTGGCTGCGCAACCTGACCGGCACCTTCAACGTCACCGCCATCCGTACCGAACTAGCCTCGGGCAGTGTGGTGCTCGCACCCCACACGGAAGTCTGGCTCTTCCTGGGTTTTCTGGTGGCCTTCTGCATCAAAACCCCTATCTTCCCCCTCCACACCTGGCAGCCCCTGGCCTATACCGAAGCGCCTTTGCCGGCGGTGATCATGCTGGCGGGTTTGATGTCGAAGATGGGCGCCTACGGCCTGATCCGCTTCGATGTAACGCTCTTCCCCAACGCCAGCCACCGGCTGGCAACCCTGGTGGTCGTCCTCGGTCTGATCGGAGTCGTTTACGGGGGCTTGCTGGCGTTCGTGCAAACCAATCTTAAGCGCATCATCGCGTACAGCTCGCTGAGCCATATGGGCCTGGTTGTGGTCGGCGCCTTTAGCCTCACCACAATCGGCACGCAGGGAGCGGTGTTTCAGATGATCAGCCACGGCGTCACCACAGCCGGCCTGTTCCTCCTGGTTGGCGTTCTCTACGCGCGGCGCGGCTCACTGGAACTGCGTGACTTTGGCGGCATCGCCTCGCAAATGCCGGTCTTTGCCGGCCTGTTTGTCTGGCTTGCAATGGCCGCGGTTGGATTGCCGCTGCTCAGCGGCTTCATCGGTGAGTTCCTCATCTTCCTGGGAGCCTTTACCGCGCAACACTGGTTCGGCATTATCGCCGCGCTGGGCGTGATTCTATCCGCCATGTACCTGCTGCGCATGACGCGCCTGACCATCTGGGGAGAACCCAACGCCACTGCGGCCGGCAATGCCGCTATCTCCGATGTCGGCACACTGGAAGGGTGGGTGCTCGCCGGACTGGCGATTCTGACGCTGTGGCTCGGTGTAGGCTCGCCCTTGTTCCTGAAACCAACCCTGCTCAGCGCTCAGGCGCTGCAGCCGATTTCCGCTCCCGCGCCGGCCACCAATACCGCATCACCGCTGGCGCAACTGAAGAGAGGAGTGCTGTAATGCACGTCCCCGCCGACTACTACCTGCGCATTCTCCCCGAACTGGTGCTCACCGCCACCGCGGTGCTCATCATGCTCATCGAGGGTGGCGCCCGTCTCGGCAGCCGCGCCGCCCTGTCCGGCACGGTCGCTTTGATTGGAACCGCTGCCGCCCTGGCTTCAGTCGCGGTGCAGTCCGCTCACCGTGGTGAAGCTTTTTCCGGTATGTTCCGGGTGGATGGATTCAGCCTTTTCTTTCACGGGCTCATCATCGCCGCCACCCTCATAGTCCTGCTGCTGTCGATTGGGTACTTGCGCGCGCAGCGGCTGCAGCGCGGCGAGTTCTACGCCCTGCTCTTGTTCGCTACCGTGGGCATGTGCCTGATGGCGGGCTCGGTCGAGCTGATCATGGTCTTCATCGGCCTGGAGATCTCCTCCATCTGCAGCTACGCCCTCTGCGGATTCTGGCGTGCCTCGGCGCGCTCCAGCGAAGCCGCCTTGAAATACCTGCTGCTAGGCTCCTTCGCCACCGCGTTTTTTCTGTATGGGATTGCCCTCACCTACGGTGCTTCCGGTTCCACCAACCTCTACGTGATTGCCCGCAGTCTTTCCGACGTTTTGGCCGGACACGGCAGCTTGATCCTGGTGGCAGCCGCGCTGATGTTTGTCGGACTGGCCTTTAAAGTCTCCGCCGCTCCCTTCCAGGTCTGGACCCCGGATGTCTATGAAGGCGCGCCGGTAGCCGTTACCGCCTTTATGTCGGCTGGCCCCAAAGCCGCCACCTTTGCGGTTTTTCTCCGCATTTTCTATGTCGCCTTAGGCCGCTACAGCCATACCTGGTTCTGGATGATCTGGGTCGCGGCCATCCTCTCCATGTGCCTCGGTAATCTGGGCGCGCTGCGCCAGACCAACATGAAGCGCATGCTGGCCTACTCCTCCATCGCCCATGCCGGTTACGTACTGGTCGCCTTCGCCGCACTCGGCGAACACGGCATCTCAGCCGCCATGTTTTACCTGGCCTGCTACGTGGCCATGAATCTGGGCGCCTTCGCGGTGATCTCCAACCTGGCCCAGCAAAATGAACGCTTCATCGATCTGCACGACTACGCCGGCCTGGGCTTCCGTTTTCCCCTGCAGTCGGTTTGTCTGACCATCTGCATGCTGTCGTTGATCGGCATTCCCCTCACCGGCGGCTTCCTGGGCAAGCTGTTTATCTTCAAAGCCGCCTTCCAGAACCACCTCGTCGGCCTGGCCATTGTCGGCCTGCTCAACAGCGCTCTGGCGGCTTATTACTACCTGCGCGTCATCGCCTTCCTCTACATGCGTCCCGCAACCGTGGAGGTCTCTCAGCCGCAACGCTCATTGAGCATGAACGTCGCGATGGTGGCCTGTGCGGTGGGCGTCCTCTGGCTGGGCATTGCGCCGAACAGCCTGCTGAACTTCGTTGTCCACTCCGCGGGGGCGCTGACGGGAAGGTAAACGCCCCCACTGGAGCTCCTCGTTCGCGGTCCGATGATTCCGTCCAGGAGGGTACTCGAGCTTGTCCGTGTCAAAGCGCGGCGCTGCCTTCATGGAAGTCGCCCTTCGCATCACCCACTGGTCGTTTGCGCTGCTCGCGCTTGCCGGGTCCTTGGTGGTGTCCTTCTTTGGCTGGATGACGCTCGGATTCTGGGGCGGACGATCGTTCGGCCCCTCCGCACTCGCAGTCGCCTTGATTCCCTTGGCCGCTTTTCCACTGTTTGTGCTTTACGTCTGGAAACCACGTACCGGCTTCTACGCAATTCTTGCTTGCATTGCAGCGCGCTGGCTCATTTTCGCGATCCTGGATTGGCCGCACCTGGCCTTTTATCCGCTCAGTAGCGGAATCGATGAGGTGATGTTTGCACTGGCTCTGTGCGCTTCTGCTTCCTATTGGGCCTACGTGAGAATTGTGCGCACCTCAGCGGGGGCCGTCGATCGTTTCTAGAGACCAAAGGCTCAACCATGGCGCCACAAGGCGCGTGAATTCCACCGCTGCGCAACCGGCTTTCCGGCGGAAGCGCAGCGGTGCGACCGGTTGATTGCTAACCGAGCTACGGTTTGGCGGCGGGCACCTTCACGATCACGATCGCCGCGTTCGGCAAGTTCACGCTGTAGGTCCCATTGCCAGCCAGCGGCTGCCACTTCACGCCGCGGATGTGCCCCTGCGCGTCGAACTGCGCGCCCCCATAACGGGTTTCGGAGGCCTTGGCGCTCAGCGAGGGCGCGCGCAGCAATAATTGCCGTGCCGCACCCCACTTGGTCGCGGCAATCTCAGCGTTTTGCGGCGCCTGCAACGAGATGCTGACGTTTCCCGAAGCAGTTGCGTCCTTGTTGATCAAAAACACGGTCACCCCACACCCGGCACAGCGGCTGACCGCATAGGCCTTCACGTTGGCTTGGGTCGTGAGCTGTACCGGCAGCAGGGTGCGTCCCGAGGCATTGCGGGCAAAGGCATACATGGCGTAGAAGAGCGGCTGCGCGATGTTCTGGTAGGTCCAGCCCTTCCCGTTTTGCCTGCCGTAAACCTGAATTGGAATATACGAACTGCCCCCGGCACGGTAGCTGGTGTGGAAGTTGATCGAGCGATAACCGTGGCTGGCGGCGGTAAACATCCAATCCAATCCCCACACCGCGGAACCAAACGAATCGCTTACCCCTGGCATACCGCCGCAGGCCACGGAATTGGTCTCCGCCAGCGCGATGGGCACCCCGCGCCGATGCGCCTCCCTCGCGAATACGGTCTCGCTCTGCCCCAGATGGTCAATGCGCTGGGGATCCAATAGTTGTTGCAGGCTGAAGGTGTGATGGCCACAGACATCGCCAAAGTAGCTGTGTACGGTCGCCAGCGCGACCCGGTTCGGCCCGATCGTATCTATCCACACGCCCAAATCCGGCGCGTTCCAACCCAGACAGCAGGCGGCTGGGCCCACGATGCGATAACGCCGCGCTATTGGGTCATGGGCAAAACGGCGCGCATAGGCCAGCGCGTCCAGGCCGTTCTGGCGGGCGGTGTACGGATTAGAACGGGCGCCCGAGCGCCCAAAGAATTCCGGCTCATTGCCGATTTCCAGTCCCAATACCTGCTTCCTGGGCAAATAGCGCGCAACTCCTTCATCGACTTCTCGTAACGCCCAGTTTGGGTCGTTCTGCTTAAGATTCAGCCCAACTGTGAACTTCCAATGCGTGGCGCGCGCAGCCGCGCCCCACAATTGCACAATACCTGGCGTAAGCGCCGCCTGGCACAACTCCGGCCTGGGGGCCGCCGCGCGATCCCAACAGGTGTTGTCCTGACTGTTCCCTCCCAGGCGCAGGATGCCAGGGCCCAGATCGCGCATGAATTGAAAATAGACCTGGTTGGGGGCGCCTGGCTGGCCGAACGCGTAGACGATTTGCCGTTCCGCGTGCGCGTTCATGGTGGTGTCGAGGCCCTGCCCCTCCGGGCTGACCTCCAGGCTCATACCCACAAAATCGCGGGGAATACGATGCGCCATCGGTGCGGTCTGTACCTGCACGCTGGCAACTGGGGTTTGCGAGCAAAGCGGTGTCAGCAATGCAATGGCTGCCAGTCCGCAAAAAGCCGGCTTACGCATGGATTCTCTCCAGAACAACCCCCTGATGGTAACCCTGTCGCAAAGCGCGCTTCAAATCGTCTCGCTGTACGAAATTGGGCAGCCATCTCCTCCGCGCAACTGGTCCCGCGTAATTACGCTGGAGCGCTTTCCAACGCCTCCGCTGGCGCCTCCTCCTCCGGCAGGCGTCCAGGGAGCCCTCGCGCACGCCAATTGAACAGGACAAAGAGCAAAGCAATCAAGGCAAAGACAGCCAGGCTCCCCTCCGGACCGATGCTGCCCCCGGTCCACCAGCGCGAGCCATGAAAACTGGAGGCGAAAAGCGTCGGCTTGGCCAGCAGTCCACTGTCTGGCACGCCGTAGAAGTACGTCTCGCCAAAATCCCAGGCGGCGTGAAAGCCGATGGCGTACCACAGGGTGCCCGTTCGGCGCACGGTGTAGCAAAAAAACAGCCCGATCAAACCAGCGCTCAAGGCGCCCAGCCGCCCTTCACCGCTGTTCTGCAGGTGAATGGCTCCAAACGCAAAAGAGAGGATCACGGCCGCCACCCAGAAGCCGCGGCCTTGCGTCAGAGCGAACAACGAATAGCCCCGGAAACCAAGTTCCTCGGTAAACGCCACCAGAATAAAGACGAGCGCCCAGATGCCCACGCCCCCGGCGATCGCGGGACCATGCGAAACAAGTCCGCCCAGGCTGAAGTTGCCATGCCAGGCGAGCACGCCTAACAGCAGCGACAGCGCGCCAAAGCCCCACAGCGCCCCTTCCGCGGCCCGGCCCCAAGCCTCCTGGTTCAAAGGCAGGCCGCTGTGGATGCGGCGCCGCTGCAGGCCTTCGGCCGTCCATTTCCGCTCCAAAACGTGCAGCACCACCGTCGCCAGCACAACAAAAAACAACAGGCTGAGTTCATTTGAAATCGCAAGCGCGGGTGTCAGGGTGGTGAGGTGCTGTGCCGTGTGTGCAGCTTGAAAATGGCGGATTAACACAGCTATGCCTGCCAGCGGACCAATCATAATCAGATAGAACAGCCCAGCTCGCCAGCCGCTGCGAACGCCGTAGGGTCCAACGAAGACTGAGTTCATAGTTCACTCCCGTGAATGTCTTCGACTGAGTGTCTTCGACTGAGCGCCCGTCCGCGCTCAACCCATCAGTCGTTCACCATCTCGCGCGCATTCTCCACGAAGCACGATTGCGTTCATAATAGTGCAGTGCTGCGCGATTGGCCAATCCCGGCCCTTCACTTGCCGGGAGCGGATGAGCGAACTGCCCCGCGCGGCCTTCACACATGAACCAGCTACCGTCTCCCTCTTCCCTGCCCATCACGGCACAAATTACCGTTATCGGCCATGACCGCGCCGGTGTGGTCGCGCAGGTGACGCAGGTCTTATTTCAAACCGGCGCCAACCTGGAAGAGGTTGAGCAGCAGGTTACGCGCGGCATGTTCAGCATGTTTCTGCTCGCCACCTGGGAGACCCTCGACCGGGAGGCCCTATTGACCTCGCTCCAGGATGTGGGGCGGCAACTGGGCATGGAGATCCGCACCCGCTTTCTCCATCAACATACGCCTCAGCGCCTGGCCCTGCTGGTCACGCGCGAGGCGGAGTGTCCGGCCGCGATCCTCCAGGCCGTTAGAAGCGGCGCTATTCCGGCCGAGGTGGCCCTCATGGCCGGCAATCACGCCGCCCTGCGCCCGCTGGCTGAACAGTATGGCGTCCCCTTCTTCGAAGTTGACTACAGCGATCGCCATCGCGCCGAGCAGGAGATGCTGTGCCTGATCGAGGAACAGGAAGCGGACTACGTCGTTCTGGCGCGCTTCATGAAGATTCTGTCGCCCTCCTTTGTTTGGCGCCATCGAAACAAGATCATCAACATCCACCCCTCGCTGCTGCCCGCCTTCCCCGGCGCCAACGCCTATCGCCAAGCCTATGAACGCGGGGTAAAGATCGCCGGCGTCACGGCGCACTTCGTCACCATGGATCTGGATGAAGGCCCCATCATCGCCCAGGAGGCCTTTGTCATTCCTCCGGGCGCTGGCCTGGCCGAGATCATCGCCCTGGGCCGTCAACATGAAGCCAGCACCCTGGTGCGCGCCGTTCAACTTTGCCTGGAACGCAAGCTGGATGTGCACTGGGGCGTGGTCCATGAAATTGACGCTGAAGTTCTGCCCGGCGAGCGCTGAACTGCCCCGTCCGGGCTCACCACCGGAAGCCAAAAAGAAAAGCCCCGCCGTAACTGGCGGGGCTCTTCTTTTTCACATGCGGATGTGCGTCAGTGCGTCAGGTTCTTCATCAGATCGGAGGAGGCAAGCTGCGCCACGGTTGTCTCCGGAGAGGAGACCTGCAGGAAGGCGTGGGTGCCCGATGAGTCCACTTCAACGTTGTTGAGCAGCGCCTTGAGCTGCGGACTCTTCTCCTGGTACTGCTCATAAGCCACTGCGGCACGCATTCCGGTGCTCAGCGCCGCGGCCGCCATGGTGCTGTGCGTCAACACTTCCAGGTTCAATTGAATGTCGTTGTTGAACTGCACGGTATAGCGCGATCCCCGCAGCTCGTTTTCAAACGTGCTGAGGTTGACCTGGGTTGCGCCTTTCACCAGCGAACCCACCATGTTGCGCGTCCCAGCCGCATCCAGAACGCTCCAAACGTCTGAAGACTGCGTTCCGGCAATCAGATCGGTCATCTGCTCGTTGCCGTCCAGGCGCGGCATGCTTCCCTGTTCGGCGTCGATTGCCTTCTTCACCGAGCTGCGATCGCCAAATACCAGCGTGCTCTGGTCCGGGATGATGAAGGTCAGCCCCTGCGACTCGTACAGATCAACGCCGTTGTACTGAGGAGGATGCGGATGCAGCTTGGTGGGCCGGAAGAAGTTGGTCTTCTTCAGATTTTGAAAGCTGCCCTCGGCGATGCCGACAAACCCTACCCGGCCCTTATCTCCAAAGGTAGCGAAGGTCAGGTGGTTCAGGGTGTGTTGCGGGTCCAGTCCGCCGTGCTTGAGCAGGGCTCCAACATCGCGCATCTGCGGCGGCAGTGCCTTGTCCTCAAAGCTCTTCGCCAAAGGATTGGTGCCGAGCCGCTGATAATCGATGGAAATGATTTGCCGCGTGGTGGCGGGCAACACCGCCTGAGCCATGGCGCCCAGTTCGGCCGCTTCGGCACTCACCGCGGTCAAAGCCAACAGACCTAAAGAAAACAACAGGGTTTTGAACTTCACTAGAATCTCCTGAGAACCCATCTGCTCATTGTTCCGCAAGGAAGGCAAGCAGCGACCTGGGTTGCCGATCAGTGTAACAAATTCGATCGGAAAGCCAGCTCAGGCCAAAGCCTCAAAGGGAGGCCTTTCGCCTCTCAGGTCTTTATACGTATTAAGGGCTCCGTCCGGTTTCCCGAATCGGAGCCCTTGGTTGCGCCACTTCGTCTGCTGTCTTCAGGGCAAATCCAATGCCAAACCTAAGGTGTTGAAAACAGGGCTTCAGCTTGCCTTTTAAAAAACGTGGAGATGCTGAGACGGCATTTTTTTCATGTCTCCGCGCACATATTTCCTATCCGCCGCAAGACTTCTTCCGCCGAAAGCCAGCGTGGTAGTTGCTCTACACTCCCTCCGGACACTCGCAAGGCCGGCTGAGTCAGACGATCCGTGAGAAACCACAAGTACCGTCCGATTCCGGGATCGGCCTGTGCAAGAGCCCGTAGCGGAAGCTCCGGATGATCAAAGGAGTCCCCATCAAACAACACGGGCGCCATTTGTTCACATTGGACCTGTCGCGCCAGCCATTCCCGTGCCGCGCCAGTGTCGCGCACCCAGCTCAAACGCAGCCCGGCAGCACCCAACACAGACCTGTAATAGCCCGCCAGCGCCGGCGCCGGGGAAAGCAGCAGGACCCTCCCCGAAGCCGGTAATCTCGCCCTTCCCCTCCCAGCACGAAACCCACCAGGACGCGCCTCCAGGACTTTCCCGGCCTGCAGCCGCAGGTCAGCCAAAGGAAGTGGCAACAGCAACGTCACTTCATCCGGCGCCAGCCAACCACCCCACCGCTGCCGCTCAACCACTCTTTCGGGTACCGTTACCGAGAAGAGCAAACGCAGTTGTGCCCCCTCACTGCCGCGCTCGGTAAACATCTGCGCAGTCACGTGTCGCGGCGCGGTCGCCAGTTCCAAATCACGCCACAACCCCAACAACGCCCGGCGTAACCGTGCAAAACCCTGATGGGTCACTTCGAGCCAAACCGGTTCCGCTCCCCAGAGGCGCACTTCCAGGCTGCGCGGAGGCTGACGCTCCCGCCACAACCGCAACGCCTCCCGCAGCAGTTCCGCCGCCAGACAATCGCGCTGCTCGCTAGCGCCCTGCGGCCAGCCTTCCAGTTGTCCCAGCTGACTGGCGGCCAGGCGCAGCGCTTCCTGAACCGGCTTTGGTGGGTCACGCTCTGTCACCCGGGCTTCCGACTCTGATTGCCACGCCACGCTATGCAATGGCCGCAGCACTGCCCGCATCGCACCCAGCACGCAGCTCAACTCGAACTCCACCCCGTACCGCTCTGCGCACTCCCTTCCGTCCTCCACACGCCCTTAGACGCGCCCTGCAAGCAGCCCACCACACTACCCGCTCACTTCCCTACTTTCTTCCCAGCGAGACCTCGCCTGAACGAGCCAGGGCCGAGTCGAACTGTTTTCGAGTTTAAGATCGCAGGCCGAAGTCGTAGCCAAGGGTCCGGGTTGCCGTTTAGGTCCCGCACCGCTGGCGACGCCCGCGTTCGTCTCCATGCGAGTTATTGAGACGGAAAAGAGTGCGGCTTTTCTCTGCAGGAATAGCCGCATGCCGCCAAAATAGCGCCCATGTGGATCGCAGAAGCGCCCTGGTGCGATGAACTCGAGCTAGTGAAGCGCTGCCAACATCCGTCAGCTTCGGCCCCAAGCCGCGCCGCGCCACTAGGATTGAATGGCCGGGCGGGGCCGAACGCCGTAGCAGTGGGATAAAAGCGGCCGTACCGCATCTTGTCTGAACGAGCCAGGGCCGAGTCAAACTCAAAATGAGTTCGACTCGGCCCTGGCTCGTTAGTATGATGAGACTGCCGGAAGCGGCAGCGGGCGGCTATTCCGAATAGAACTGCCCAATGTTGCGAAAACGCGCGTAACGCTGCTGCCGCAATTGCTCTGCATTCAGGCGCTGCAACTCAGTGAGATTGCTGCGCAAAGCCTGTCCAAGCCGCGCGGCGGTATCTGCCACGTCCAGGTGCGCTCCCCCTTCCGGCTCACCAACCACCTCGTCAATCAGCTTGAGCTCCAACAACTCCGGCGCCGTCAGCTTCAACGCCGCCGCGGCGGTCTGTTTGTGTTCCGCTCCCCGCCACATGATCGAAGCGCAGCCTTCCGGCGAGATCACCGAATAGATCGCGTTCTCCAGCATCAGCACCCGGTTCGCCATGGCAATCGCCAACGCGCCGCCACTGCCTCCCTCGCCGATTACAACACTGATCACCGGCACCCCTAGCCGCGGCATCTCCCGCAGGTTGAAGGCAATCGCCTCCGCTTGGCCGCGCTCCTCCGCGTCCATTCCCGGGTAGGCGCCCTGAGTATCAATGAAGGTCAAAACCGGACGCCGGAATTTCTCCGCCAACTGCATCAGCCGCAGCGCCTTGCGATAACCCTCCGGCTTGGGCATGCCAAAATTGCAGCGCACCTTCTCTTTGGTGTCGCGCCCGCGTTGCTGCCCTACCACCATGACTTCCTGCCCCTGGAACCGCGCCATCGCTCCCAACAGCGCCTGGTCGTCGCCGAAACGGCGGTCCCCGTGCAATTCGCTGAAATCGGTGAACAGCTCGCGCGCCAGATCCAGGAACGTCGGGCGCTGCGGATGGCGCGCCAGCGTAACCCGCCGCCAGGCGCCCGACGTAGCCGCTTCCCCTGCCCCTGGAGCATCACCCAGCGCGGCCGTGATTGAGGCGCCTGCCGCTCCGTCCACGGAAGCCGCAATTGCCGCATTATCGGCGGAGGCATTCACTGGCGCGCTTGCCGGCTGGTAACCATTCCTCGCAGAGTTCTCCAACGGCGCCGCCGCACCGCTCGCATTCTGGGGAGCGCTGTCTTCAGTCACGTCATTCATAGCATTAAGGCACGGCTCAAGGCACGGCTCCGTCACCAATCCCTGGGCGCGGCGAAACGGGCTTAATCGACCACCCGCACGCTGCCCCGTCCGCAAAGCGCTTCCACTTCCCGGCGAAAACGCGCGTCGGCGGTAACGCCGGCGCCCACCTCAAGCACTTGCTCGAAGCCAGCCGAGGCGGAACGGGCCTGCACATGTATCTTAGCCGATCCCGGGCGGCTTTCCAGAAGCCGCGCCATATCAGCTACCCGGTCTTCTGTCAGCTCGTCCACCGCAAGCCGCACCAACACCGCACGGGGGAGCACCGGCCTCTCTCCCGACAACTCCCTGATTTCCTGCACCTGCAGCTTGGGCTCCGCGTCTCCCTCGGTCAGCTTGGCTTTGACCACCACCGGAACGGTCATCCGAATCTGCGTCTCCAGACGCCGATAAGCTTCGGCAAAGCACAACAGTTCTACCCTGCCGGTGCGATCTTCCAACTGCGCCACCGCCCAGGCCTCGCCCTTCTTGTTGCGCTTGACCTGCACGCCCGACAACAGCCCCCCCACCAAAGTCTCTTCCTTGCCGCGCCGCCCTTGCAACCGGTCCAGCGGAGTCAGATTGAGATCGTCCATCAGGTCCGCAACCCGGTCCAGCGGATGGCCCGTCACGTAAAATCCCAAAATCTCTTTCTCGTACGCCAGTCGGGTAGCCTCGTCCCACTCCGGCACTTTAGGCAGTGGTTCGGCGGTCCGCCTCTGTTCGGGCTCGCCAAAAGACAAAAACAGTCCGTGTTGCCCGATCTCGCGCGCCTTTTCATCCTTTTGCGCCTGCTCCAGCGCGCGATCAATCAACGCGAACAGCGCCGCCCTGGGATTGCCCCCCTGGTAATCGCCCGCCATTTCGTCCATCGCGCCGCTTTTCACCAGACTTTCAATAACCCGCTTGTTCATCACCTTCGAGGCGACACGCGCGCAGAAATCGTACATCGTCGTAAACGGTCCGCCATCGCGGCGCGCCTGCAGAATGGCCGCCACCGCGTTCTCCCCGACGTTCTTAATCGCGCTCAGCCCAAAGCGGATCGCCTCCCCCTGCGGCGTGAAGTTCGCGGCGGAATGGTTGATGGCGGGCGGCAGCACCGCAATCTTCATTTCGCGGCACTCGTTGATGTACTTGACCACGTTGTCGGTGTTGCCCGTCGACGAGGTCAACAGCGCCGCCATGAACTCCACCGGAAAATGCGCTTTCAGGTAAGCCGTCTGATAAGCCACAATCGCGTAGGCGGCGGAGTGGCTTTTGTTAAAACCATATCCGGCAAACTGCGCCATGAGATCGAAAATCTGCTCGGTACGCTCCTTCGGTAGCTTGCGCTCCACTGCCCCGGCGACAAACTTCTCCCGGTGCTTGGCCATCTCCTCCGGCTTTTTCTTTCCCATGGCCCGGCGCAGCATGTCGGCTTCTCCGAGCGAATAGCCGGCCAGCCGGTTGGCCGCCTGCATCACCTGCTCCTGATAGACGAACACGCCCAGCGTCTCCGAAAGAATCGGCTCCAGTTCCGGCAGCAGGTACTCGATCTTGCGCCGCCCGTGCTTGCGTTCGACGAAATCGTCAATCATCCCGCCCTGGATCGGGCCCGGACGGTACAACGCGTTCAGCGCGGTCAGGTCGCTGAGCCGCTCCGGCCGGTACCGCTTGAGGATGTCGCGCATGCCCTGCGATTCAAACTGGAAGACGCCGCTCGTCAGTCCTTTGCAGAACAGCTCATACGTCAGCGCATCCTCGTCGGGCAGATTCGAAAGATCCACCTCCGCCGCTCCCTGCCGGCGATTGCGCTCATTGATCATCCGCACCGCGTCGTCCAGGATGGTCAGCGTGGTCAGCCCCAGAAAGTCCATCTTCAGCAGACCAATCTTTTCCAATCCGGTCATGTCGTACTGGGTTACGATTTCATCGCGGTTGGTACGGGTCAGCGGCACCAGTTCCGTCAGTGGACGGGGCGCAATCACCACTCCCGCGGCGTGCATGCCGGAATGCCGGCACAGGCCTTCCACCTTCTTCGCAACGTCCAACAGTTCCCGCGTCCGCGTATCGTTGTCGTAGAGTTTTTGCAGCTCCGGCGACTGCTCCATCGCCGATTCCAACGTGATATTCACCACGTTCGGAACCAGCTTGGCGATGCGGTCCACCTCGCCGTAGGGCAGGTCCATGGCGCGGCCCACGTCCTTGATGGCCGCCTTCGCCGCCAGCGTTCCAAAGGTGATAATCTGCGACACCTGCTCGCGGCCGTACTTGTGTGTCACGTAATCGATCACCTCGCCGCGCCGGTTCATGCAGAAATCCACGTCGATATCCGGCATGGAAATGCGTTCGGGATTCAAAAAGCGCTCGAACAGCAGCTCGTTTTCCAGCGGATCCACGTCGGTGATGCCCAGCGCAAATGACACCAGGCTGCCCGCCGCCGAACCGCGTCCCGGACCCACCGGAATCCCCTGTTCCTTGGCATGCCGGATGAAGTCCCAGACGATGAGGAAGTAACCGGGAAACTTCATGTCGCGAATAATGCGAATCTCGCGATCCAGCCGCTCCTGATATTCCTGACGCGTATAGCGCGTGCGTCCCAGGGCGCGGCGCTCCGCAATGCGCGGCTCGCGGCGGGCAAAACCCTCGCGCGTCATCCGCTCGAAAAAGCTGTCAATCGTCTCCCCCTCGGGAACCGTGAACTCGGGAAACGGCGAGTCCACCGGCTTCAGCTTGAGCTCGCAGCGCTCGGCGATATCCGCGGTGCGGTAGACCGCCTCCTCTACCCCTCCAAACACCGCCAGCATCTCATCGGTGTTTTTCAGGAAAAACTGGTCGCTGCCGAAGCGCATCCGGTTCTCGTCCTGCACGCGCTTCCCCATCTGTATGCACAGCAGAACATCGTGCATGCGGGCATCGTCGTGGGTGAGGTAATGGCAGTCGTTGGTGGCCACCAGCGGCAATTGTGTACGCCGCGAAAGCTCCAGCAGTCCATCCTTGATGCGGTGTTCCTGCTCCAACCCCTGGTCTTGAATCTCAAGAAAAAAATTGTTGGCCCCGAAAATGTCTCTGAACTCTCCCGCGACGCGGAATGCGTCCTCGGGTTTGCCCTGTGACAAAAACTCCTGCACTTCCCCCTTCAAACAGGCCGAAAGTGCGATCAGCCCCTGGCTGTGCTGGGCAAGGAACTTCTTGCTGATGCGGGGCTTGTAGTAAAAACCGTGCAGGCTGGCTTCGGAAACGATTTTGACCAGATTGCGGTAGCCGGTCTCGTTCTCCGCCAGAACAATCAGGTGGTTGTAGCTGTCTCCCTCGGGAGCGGCCCGGTGGTCCTCTTTCTTGCAGACGTAAAGCTCGCATCCCAGGATGGGCTTAATGCCGGCGGCGCGCGCCGCCTGATGAAAACTCACCGCGCCATACAGGTTGCCGTGATCGGTGAGCGCCACCGCCGGCATTCCCTGACGCGCCGCCAGTTCCACCAGCCGGCTCAGCTCACATGCCCCGTCCAGCAAGGAATAATCGGAATGCACGTGCAAATGAACAAACGGGCGGGAAGAAGACATGCGGTATTTTACTCCGCGCTGCGCCCTGGAAGATCGCTAGCGGCGGCTGCGGCCGCTCTCATTCCACGGCTTCCAGGAAGCGGCAATTCATCTCCGGAAAGTTTTCAAAACCAGGACTACGTCTACCCCCAAAGCACAACGGGGCCGCACCCTTGGGTGCGGCCCCGTTTACCTGCTTCGGATTTTCGAAAGCGCTAGAAGCGGCGTTGTGGTTTCACGTGGAGGGCCTTGCCATCCTCCAGCCCAGATCGGGCACGGCGCTGAGTTGCCCCTAGGCCCTACTGACAACCGGCAACTGGCAACTCACAACTATTGCTGTTCAGTGCTGCCCTTCTTCGCCTAACTCCAGCCGCTGCTTGCGACTTGCCAAGGCAACGGCGCCAGCCGCCAGCAGCCCCAGCACCACCGTGGGATCTTCCGGGGAGTTCTTCTTGCAGCCTTTTGGCTTTTTCAACTGCACCGAGCGGTGTTGAACACCTGAACCGAAGCCCGCCCCGGCAAACGGATTCCGATGCGCCGGCGCGCCCCAATCCTGCGGAGTCATGCCTACTAGGACAATCGAAAGCGGCAAAACCAACACAAACGCCCTTCGCAATCGCATCCGTCCCCCCTCTGGCAGCAGTCACGCGCCTCAACGTTGAGGCGTAGTGGAGCCGCGTCTATCACAAGGTGATAGTTCGATGCGATATGCTGCGTTTAGAGTTGCTCGACGCCAACAAGATTTCTAGAATTTTTTAAAACGACTGCGAGAGTAAGAGGCTCGCCTTCCTGCAAACAGTGTCCCGCGGCCCATCGCCCCGCTTGTCTTGCGCACAGTGTGCTAACTGCGGACGAGGTTCCGCTTCCCCCGCACCTGCCAGCCCCAGGCCGCCGCTGCCAGTAAGGCCAGCACCCAAGCCGGGTTCTCCGGCGACGCATGCGGGTTTCCCTTACCACCACCGCCGCCTCCGCCGCACTGCCCGCCATTGCCGCCTTGGGACATGCTCTTGCGCTCGTGATGCACCGGCGCCCCGCCCCCGCCTAAGGGATCCCAACCTCGGCCTCCAGCAGCCGGCGAACCGCCACTGTGGCGAACAGGAGTCGCTGCCGCACTAAGGCAAAGCGAGAAAAAAATAAAAATCACCGCGCGTTTCATAGCGAGCCCCAAGTACGAAGTAGTGTCAATGGCAAATCAGAACTGAGATCCAGGTCAAAAAGACCAGAGCGCGGCTTCGCCTCAACATAGATTATATCGGCACGCTGGCTGTTGGACTACACTCTCACTGCCAAAAACTCGTCAGCCTGCGCGGAGACAACTGGCTCACGAACCCTTCAATCGCTTGCGTGGACGCTTGCTGGTCCGCCGCAAAGGATTCATCAACGACCAGCGACACGGGCTGAGAAGCTGGATGCACCCAGCGCCGCATAAAATCTGGAACCGCGCGCATATCGCAAGCGCCCGCTAAGCATTCAGTCTCGGCGACCGAGTCAACGCTTCCATCAGGATTACGCACCAGCGCCACGTCAAACCAGGTGAGCCCCTCCCGTGTGGGCAGTCGCAACTCATGCTCTGAAAGCAGTTGCCCGCCATGGAGCAAAAGACTGTGGGACCACATGTGATCCCCGCGCCATCCAAAACCAAGAATCAGGCGCACGTAGGTATTCTTGCTGGAACACGAATACAGGCTGCTAAACTCGGGCGAGGCGACCGACTTTCCCGGGTCACTCACCATACCACCTTGCACCCAGGCCAACCGCAAGCAGCCAATCGCCTCCGGCAAGCGGCCGGGTTGTTGCACTTGTCGAGCCAGCGCCTGCAGGCTTTGCGGCCGTCGCAATGCCAGCCGCATCGCCAGTGCCGCGACTAACAGCAAGAGGAAGATTGCCGCTCGTTTTTTCATGAGGTCCCGCCCGACCAGCCCCTGGCGCGGTCGCTCCAATGCATTTCCGGTCGCCTAGCGATTCGTCAGCGCGCCTGGATTCAGTTGCGCGACAAATTGTGTGACCTCGTGGGTACTTGCGCTCGGCATCGAACCAGCGGAAACGCTCTGGTAAACCACCAGGGAAACGGGAGCGGTCAAGGGGTGCAGCAGGCGCAACCAAAACAGGTGGGAGGGACGGATATCACACCGCCCCGCAATACACTTCGTCTCCGCCAGGCTGTCCACTCGCCCATTGTCGAAACCTACCTGGGAAACCTCGAAGGCCACCGCGCCGGAAGAGGTAGGCAGCAGTTCAATGCCATCTTGCCGCGGTTTGCCGTGACCAAGCAGCAGGCTCTCATACCAGAGATGCTGAGCGCGCGCGCCCAATCCCAGCGCAAGATCGATTCCCCCCGGCATCCCCGCCACATGATAAAACCCGGTGGCGTCGCGTCCGTCCTGGATGTACTGGTTCCAGCTCTGCACGAGACGATACTGGCCAACCTGCTGAGGCAAAGCGTTTCGCATGAGCTCTCCGCGCGCCCAGCCCGCCACGTATTGAGCACGGTAGGCGCGAATCCAGGCGCGCACGCCGATAGCCACCGCCACCAAAAGCAAAAACCCGATCGTCTTTTTCACTCGCCGCCCCCCAACTGGCGGAAAAATTCCAAATTCCGCTGTCCGACCCGCGTCCAGGAGTATTTCTCTTCCACTGCCCTGCGCCCCAGCAGCGCCAGCCGGGCTCGCTCTTCAGGTTTATCCAACAGTTCTTCAATGGCTGTCGCCAATGCTGCCGCATCGCCCTCGTGAACGACGCGTCCGGCCCCCGCCAGCACATTGGGGATCTCACCGGAATCACTGCCAATCACAGCAACGCCGCAAGCCATGGCCTCGATCAACATGCGGCCAAACTGCTCTCTCCAATGCGCCGTCGTCAAGCTGGGCGCACACAATATGTCCATCGCATTGAGAAAACCGGGGACCTCATCATGAACCACCCCCGTTTGAACCACGACCCTGCCGGGCCAGTTTTGTCCCCAGCGGCGCAATCGCTCTTCCATCGGGCCACCGCCCACAAACAGCGCCCGCCAAGGCCCTTGCACGCTCTCCAGCGCAGCGAGCAGGACGTTGATCCCCTTCTCTTCCACAAAGCGGCCCAGGTAGCCAACCACCGGATCGCTTTCTTCCCAGCACAGTTGCGCCCGCTTGGTCCGCCGCCTCTCCGGCGATGGACAAAAGTGATCCGCGTCGGTCCCCATGGGGAGAATTCGCGACGGCCGCCGGCGATAGTACTCGCGTTGCCGCAGGCAGTCGTGCACCGATTGCGAAAGCGCGATCCACGCCGCGCTGCGCCCCAGCGTGTCCCGGTCAAAATAGTTGAAAGGCGGCGGATAGCGTTTGACGATATTCTGAAAGGTGCTGATGACGACTGGACAATGATCGGCAAAGGCACGCGCGATCTGCCAACCGGGCAAGGTGAACGGCTCCTCCCAGACATGCACCAGATCCCAGCGCGTCGCCGGCAGACGCTTTTTCAATTTCGAGTACCACAGCGTGTGGGCGCCCTGGGAGCGTCCTCCTACCACCGGGATCGTAATCAGCTCCGGCTCGCCCGGCGCCGCGGCTTCACATGCAATGACACGCAGGTCGCCGGGGTAGGTTTCTGGCGCGGCACAGGTCAACTCCACATTCCCACCACCCGCGTCTGCGATGGCCCGGGCCAAACTCCGGTTCTGCCGGACCACATACGAATGGCCGATAGTCAGGATTCTCATGCGCCGCCACTGACTTCATTGATCGAAGTGACCGCTGGCGCAGTAGTCGTCAGCGCCCGCAGCAATTCCTCGCGGTACCGCGCCCAACTGCAGGCTCCCGCGGACCGCAGCGCCTCCCGTTTCATGCGGGCTAGAAGTTCCCGGTCGTCCGAAAGCTTCTCAATGGCCTCGCGAATTGCTTGGCTGGAGCGCTCCGGTATCCGGATGCCGTTCACCCCGTCTTGCAGGGTTTCATCAATGCCCGAGCTTTCTGTGGTGATGATCGGCAAGCCCTGCGACAGCGCCTCCAGGTTGACCAGCGCCCGGCCCTCGAACAGCGTGGGAAAGACGAAGACATCGTGTTCACGCATCAATCGCAACACATCCTGCCGCGAAGCGGTGGGAAACCAGCGATGGCGTGCCAGTTCCCTTGCCAGCGCGGCGGATGAGCCCACCACGCGGCCCACCAGCGTCAACTCGCATTTTCCGGACAGGCGGTGAAATGCGTCGATCAGGTATGACAGCCCCTTGCGCTGCGTGAGAGCCCCCACGTAAAGCGCTCGCAGAGGGCGATCATAGTTATAAGCTAGCGCCGCTTCCATGATTGGCGGCGGGGCGCCATAGGGAACTCGCACAACCCGCGGCCATACTTCCCGCGGCAGGCTGGCAGCCACAAAACGGCTGGGGACGATCACAACGTCCGCTTTTTCCAACTCCCGGTCCTTACGCGCCAGCTTGCCGGCGCCCTCCTCAGGTCCAGTCCGGAAGGTGCCCGCATACTCGGGCACCGCCCGGGCCTCTTCTCCCGCCACCTGCCGCAACTGTTTCCAATATCCTATCGGCAGTTCGTAGACCGTGCGGCTGCCCCTCTCCCGTGCCACCGAAAAGCTCTGATCCGCACAATCTTCGTAGGCGTAAACCCCCTCAAAGATCTCCTGCCGCAGTCGCCTGGAAACGTGAGCGTCGAAGTTGCGCACCACCGCGTCCACCCATTCTGACGACCCGGCCTTGGCGATTCCCAGCATTCGCATAGCCACGCGCGCAAGCTCGTACCTGGCGTGGGTTCGCACAACCCCCGCGCTAAGGGCTGGCGCCTGGCGTCGCGAAACACGTGCCGCCACTCCCGCCGGCAATGGCAGCAGACGCAATACAGATGGCGCCGACAGAGTCGTCCAGAATTCCTTCAAAAGCCGCGCCTCGTCCAGCGCCAGCGCCGTCTGCAACGTATTCACGTTGTATGCGGGGTGCGAGAGCAGATAGCCACCCTGGCCGGAACCGGCTCTGAATTTCGAGGCGCCCGTTCTCATGTTTACCGGTTCAAGCTGTGCCGGAGAAAAACGCTCGCTATGCCCGAGCCGCCCGCACACGGGCTTCCGTTGCCGAGTCGCTTCCGTAATAGGCCAGACTCTGCCCGGCAACGGCGCGGCTGGAATAATACTGCGCTACCCGCGCCGGCCCGGCCAGAGACATCTTCTGGCGCAACTCCTCATTGTCGAGAAGTTGCAGTGCCGCATCCGCAAATGCCCCTGGGTCGCCTGGGTTGACTGTCAAACCGGTCTGCATATGAAGGCTGACCGACGCAACCCCCGAGCCTGGAATCGCCGTGTTGATTACCGGGCAGCCGCTTGCCATCGCCTCCAATTGCACTACGCCAAAGGCCTCGGTGCGCTCGTTGCTGGTCAGCCAAAACGCCGTTGCCGCCCGGTAGGCGGCCTGCAATTCCACTTGGCTGGCATTGCCCATCCATCTCACCCGTCCGGCCACGCCCAGACGCTCCGCCAATTTCTGCAATTCCTGCCGCAACGGACCCGTCCCCACGACCAACAACGTCCCCGGGACCTGCACCAGCGCGCGCAATGCCACGTCCAATGCTTTGTAATAGATCAATCGACCCACGCACAGCCAGATAGGCCCATCCAACTCCCGCCGCATCCGCGCGGCCTGCTCGCGAACCTCCGCTGGCGGTTGGTCAAACGTTTCTAACTCCAAACCCAGCGGCAGCACCTTCAGCTTTTGCCGGTACGGCGCCAACACTCGTGACGCCTGCGCATACGCTTCGCTGGTTGGAAAGATCGCCTTCGCCCGCCGGAACACCGCGCGCTGAAACGGCCGCAACGCATAGAGCAGCACCTTCTGCCGCAGAATATCGCTGTGATAGCCAACAAAGATCGGATTGCGGGCTGGAATACATGTGGCCGCGGTCAGCAGCATCGAGACATTGGGAACATGAAGATGAAAGATCATCTCCGGATCGCGCGCCAGACGGCGAATCAATCCCGGCAGTCCTGGGCAAACCTCAAGCCGTTGAAAGGAGGCCAGCTTTCCCAACCTATAAACCGTGACCCCGTGATCGCGGTCGGTTTGGCTAGAGCTCTGTCCAAGACTCCGCCACGTCACGTCGCGGCCTTGGGTGTCGAGGTGGTTCACGCACACCACGCTGACTTCGGCGCCCAAGGCGGCTTGCCCGCGCGCGAGAATCTGCACCTGCGTCTCCACACCACCGCGCGCCGGGGGGTAGAACTTGCCTAAGTGACAGATCTTCAAAATATCAACCTTCCTGCAACCGTAGGTAAATCTCCTCCAACCTCCGGGTCTGCTCCGTTATCGAAAACATCGACCGCACACGCTCTAAACCTGAATGACTCAGCGATTGACGCAGAACAGGCCGATGAGCCAGGCGCAAGATGGCCTCCGCCAATGCCTCTGCGTCGCGCGATGGAGTTAAAAGGCCGTCAACCCCCTCGCGCACGATCTCTGGTACCCCGCCGGCATTGGCGGCAATAACAGGGCGGCCAACCGCCATGGCTTCGATAATGGTCCTGCCGAACGGCTCGGGTTTGGTGGAGGCGTGCACCAAAACATCCAGCGCGCAGTAAGCGGCCTCCACCCCTTCCGATTGAAAGCCGATAAAGGTCACTATTTCATTGAGGCCCAAGCGTGCGCACATGCGCTGTAATGCCTCGCGCCGCCCGCCATGCCCCGCCGTGTCGTACACGTCACCGCCGATGATTGCAAAGCGCACTTCCGGATCACGGGCGTGCACCAGCCGTGCGGCCTCCAGGAAGACCTCATGCCCTTTCCAAGGCGCCAGCACCGCAACCATGCCCGCCAAAAATGCATGGGGGGCTAACCCATGCTCTTGCCGGAACGCCGCGCCCGCCCTGTCCACGTCGATGGACGGCGCCGACACCGCGTTGTGGACGACCTCAATTCTTCCTTCCAATCGCGGATAGCGAACCAGCCAGGCCTGGCGCACGGCGCTTGAATTGGCGATCAGCAGTCGCGCCCGTCGGCTCGCGACGCCGAGCAGCCTTCCTGCCATTCCAGCGGGTGGAAAATCGTGCAGGTGCCAAACCAGCGAGCGGCGTAGCCTGGCCGGCAGCAGTGCGGTCAGGAGGTGCATCTTGAGGCCGTTGCTGTGCAGCACCGCCGGCCGTCGCGAGGCTAAATATTGACGCAGCAGCCAATAATAGCGGGTCGCCGCGCCCGCTCCGCGGATGTAGGCACTCCAGGGCTGGCGGGAAGAGCGTGTCTGGCGCAATAATTCTTCCGGCATCGGCAGCGCAATCGCCTCCACCCCCAGCCCCCGCAGACTGTCCGGCAAGGGTCCGGGACCGGCCACCACCACCGCGCAGCTCCAACCCCGCGCCGTGAGGCCTTCCAACATCGACAACAAGCAGCGCTCGGCGCCCCCCAACTGCCCGCTGACGCTCAGATAAAGAGCCTCGCGCACCAAGGCCGGCGCTGGCGTCCGCTCAGGCACGAGTCGAGAGTATCTCCTGGTGAAACGTTCGCAGTTGCCGCGCGCCAAAGTCCCAGTTGTACTCGCTTTGCAGCCGCCGCTGACCATTCGCACCCAAACGTTGCCGCCGCTCGGGGTCGCTCAGCACTTCCGCAATCACCCGCGCCACCGCATCCGGATCAGTGGAATCGACCAGAACGCCATTTACACCCTGCTCGACCGCGTCGGTAAGCCCTCCGGACTTGCCCGCCACCACCGCCTTGCCGCGTGCGTTCGCCTCCAGTACGGCAATCCCAAAGCCCTCCGCAACCACGCCCCTCTGTGTCCGCTCCTCGCGGCTGAGCAGCAAGCATAGGTCAGCGGCATCGACGACCTCGATCGCATCATTATCCGGCAGACGGCCCAGAAAACGCACTGCCGCGCTGACTCCCTCGCCCTCTGCCAGCCCTTCCAGACGTTCCCGGTCCGCGCCTTCCCCGATCACCGCCAGTTGCGCTTGCACGCCGGCCTGATGCAACCGCCGCAATGCGCGGATCGCGGTGTCCACGCCCTTATAGGAATGCGCTTTTGTCAAGCGGCTGATCGTGACCAGCATGGGCCGCTGCCCTACCCCAAGCCGTTGGCGCCAGGTTGCGGGTGACACAACGGGCTGCCGCAACCACCGTTCCGATGCTCCAAAATGAACCCGCAGCATCGGCAGCCTCCCCGCCCCAATCAGCTGCTCCACCGCGGCCTGGGTGTAATGACTGTTCACGATAACGCCATCGGACTGCTGTAAGAGCCGCCGCGCCAGGCGGGGAAAGCGACAATTCGTCAGCTCTTCCACGTGAATGAATACCACGTACGGCGTGCCCGTCAATTGTTTCAGCCACAGCCCGACTGGGCTCACAAACAGATGGTTACAATGCACCACGCACTTTCTCGGGTGGCTGCGCAAAAGCTGCGTGAGTGCGTTCGCCCAGTAACGCGCAATCCCCGGAATGGACAATGTGCCCGCTAATCGCTGTATTTTCAGGGGACTGCGCTGGTCCCATGCAGCGGCCCCCGGCTGCCCAGGGGCCACCACCGTGCGAATCTCCGGCGCCAATCGCGAGTACAGCTCCCAGGTAGCGGTCTGAATGCCGCCGGTGGAAGGCGGGAAATCCGCCGCCAGCAAAATCAGACTGCGCTCAGTCGCGCCGCTAAGCTGCCCTTGCTGGGGTTCCCCTTGCATCTCTTAGCCCAGACCAAGCCGTGCCCGCAAACGCAGAAATGGCTGCTCAATTCCCCAATAAGATAACTCCGCCGCCGCCACGATCAGCAGCGGAATCGTCCAGCGCAGTCCATACTGGGCCCCGCGAAAGATCACCAACTGCTGCCACAGGTAAAGGCTGTAGGAAATCGCGCCGAGATGCGCCACCACACGCAGGTTCAGCAATCGTGCCAGCCATTGCCGGTCCCACGCGGTGATTGCCCATAAGGCGATTGCTCCTATGGCCACCGCCTCCAGAGAGTAGCCAATCGGAAAGCTGAAGCGCGCGCCGAAACAATACATCAGCAGCGGCTCAAGTCCAAACAGATAAACCCCGCCCCACACATGAGGCCTGTAACGTAGGCAGCGCTTCAAAATCGCACTCCCCTTGGGGTCGGAACCCAGCGCGGCCAGTAGTCCACCGCAGATCAGCAAGTCTGCCCGCACATGAAAGAGATAAGTTGCGCGTGACCGCAGGCCAGGCAGTACAAAATAGCCCACAACGCGCACTAAGGGCCAGACGCAAAAGGCCCAGACGCACACTTTCACCAGCCGTTGCCGCGACCCGCACAGCACAATCAGCCATGGCCAGAGCAGGTAAAACTGCTCTTCAATACTCAGCGACCAAAGATGAAACAACATCAACCCGTTCGAAGAGCGGGCGTAGTCCCAATAAAAAAACAGAGCGCTGCGAAACTCCGCGGGCCGCACTTCAAAGACTCCCAAATGCGACAGCAGCCATACGGCGCCAATGTAAAGATATGCCGCTGGTAAAATCCGGAAAGCCCGGCGATAGTAAAAGCTCCGCACCGAGATCGCGCCGTGACGCGATTGCTCACGCAGCAAAAGGTGTGTGATCAACAACCCGCTGATCACGAAGAAGAACGATACTCCCAACTCACCCCCGGCCGTCACCGTCTCAAACACGGCCTTCCCTACCGCCCGCAGCGGCACAACTCCAGTACTCACTAAATGCGCCAAAACCACAATCGCAATAGAGGTGGCGCGCAGGCCATCCAACGACGGCAACCGCCCGGAACTGGGCAACAACGTCTCGCTAGGGCGTGCAACCGCGGCTGCGGCCACCGTTGAATGGCTCATGCCCTGGTTGCCTCAACAGTCCTACCGCTGCGCGCGATGAGTGTTTCGTAGGTCTTTACGGCGCTATCCAGTGACATCCAACGTTGATAAAACTGTCCCGCCCGCCGCCCTTTTTCTCGGCGCCGCTCAGGCGAGGACAGAGCCGTCCGGCAAGCTTCTACCAGCGCCTCAACACTTGGCTCCGGTGCTAGGAACAGCAGGTCCTCCCTCGTCCAGAACTCCTCGGACAATAGTCCTGCGTTGCTCACCACAGCGGCACCGAGCGCCAGGCTCGCGCTAAGTGTGCCGCGCCGGCAGTTCACTCCGTCACCGTAAGGCTGCAGCATAACGTCGCAGGCGGCAATGCCGGCCGCCACCTCCTCCGCACCCGCGTCATCCAGAGCTTGTATGCGCCCCTTCCACTGCGGGTCCCGTTCCGACAGTTCCGCTTGAAAGAGCTTCGCTCCTCTGCCCATAAACAGCATGTGAAGAGTTCTATCCCCGGCAAGCAACCGAGCTGATATTTCCCGAACTAGCGCGGCCGTGGAGTGATGCCGCGTCCCGAAATGACCCACTAGCATCCCTTCTCCTGCCGGAGCCCGCAAACGCCACACCTCCTCCACCCTGGCTACCGTCGCCACCTGACTATAGGAGGGGACCACCCAGGCTGGACGCTGCTCCGCCGTTGTTCCACGCAGTAAGGCCGCCCAGGAACTGGTACTGAGCAACACCTCGTCGGCCCTCGCCAGCAACGTTCGTTTCATCCAGCGGTGAATCAGAGCTTGCAACCATTCCTGCGGCCGGTGATGAACATTGAACTGGCGCTGCACCTCGTGGAACATCACCCACAGCCGCCTACCGCGTATGAGGTGTCTCAGCCGCCAACAAAACAATAGATTCAGACCCTTCAGTCCAAGCGTGAAAGGAGTGTAATGCAGAACAACAACATCCGCCTGTGGCAATCGTAAGGGAAAGCGGCGGGGCTCCACGTGCATCTGGCAATCAAACCCCAGGTCTAGTAGACGAGCGCGCATGGGCTCGCAGGCTTCTCGCAAACAGCCCGGCTCCGGTCCAATAAGTAGCAATAGCTTCATCGTCCGGCCACCTGCATCACCCTTTCCGGTCCTGTCCACGCCTCTTGTCCTTCGAATATTCGTGCCGAGCCACCCTGCAACAACCAGCCCATTAGCAAAAACAGGAATGCCGCTGAAGGAGTGGTTTCATAGAGTCCCAGTCCCAGCATCGCCTGTAAAATCAGCGCCGCACAGCAGGCGTAGGCCAAGGTATTTGCGGCCTTTTCACGCCTGACCTTGAAAGGCTGCCCGCGCAGGAAAAAGTACAGCAAAAACGCACACCATAGAATCAGCCCCGGAATCCCCTGTTCCAGCATGATTCGCGCGTATTCATTTTCCAGCGTCACTCGATGCCGCACTGCATGTTGCAAAAAAGACGGCATATTGCTCCCGCCACCGCCCAAACCGTTCCCCATCGGATACTTTTCTAACAGAGCAATAAAGGATTGGTTCACGCTGAACTGCACTCGGCGCTGGTCGGCAGCCGTGTTCTGAAGTGTTAGAGAGCGCTGAAAGCGGGGCGTACGAAGCATCAGGAGCCCCCCCGCCAGCGCCAGCAGGGCCAGCATCACTTTGAAATGCACCGGCATTCGCGCCACCAGCAAAGCCGTAAACAGCAGGCCCGCCATGATCAAAAAATCCGAGCGTGAGGCGCAATATAAGACGCCTAGTAACGACGCGGTCAAGGCGAGCAGCGCCAACAGACGCATTTTCGCCGAACGTTGCTTATCAACGACGGCAGCGACCAGAAACGGAACGCTCAGCACACAAAACTCGCCGTAGACCGCCGCAGCCACGAAAAATGCCGGGATACGATACGTCAGGTGATGTCCAACATGCACATCGTGCGCAGCCAGGATCAGGAAGTCCACGGGAATAGGCGGGAACAATGCCGCCAAACCGAAATGCACTTCCAGCCATGCTTCTCCCAGCGCCAGAAGCACAATCACTGCCAGCCACTTAGCAAGCTGTCTTCTGTCCTCCGGCGTTAAGACGTAACCCACCAACAAGAACGGCAGATAGAAGATCGCGTCCCGAAAGCCCACCAGCCGCACCAGAAACGGCTGCGTCGGCACCAGCAACAGCAGCGCCGGCCACGCACACAACCAGAAAAACCAATGCGGCAGCGCCCCGCCAATGTTGTGTAGCCGGGCGCGCATCTGCGGCGATAGCAGCGCTCCCGCGTAAAAGCTCACACAGCCAATATCAAACAAGAACATGGTGAGGCTGGTGGCGTAGTGAGCGCGGATGTAGCCAATGTTGGCCCCCACCAGCAACAGCACGCCCATGGCGTGCCCCGGAGACCGGCGCGCCAGCACAAAAACGCTCAAGGTGCACAGCGCCGTCAATACCAGCCCAATCGCCATCAGTGGTCCGCCCTCATTCCCTCACCAACAATGCGCGCATGCGCAGCATCCACATGCGCCGTTCGCTTCCGCGCAACAACACCAGCCACAAGTACAGCCCTCCACTGGCCAGCAACATAATTCCTAAACCGCCCAGTTCGATCCACGTTAGCCGCGAAGGCAACCGGCCCGCCAAGTAAGCCACTCCCAACCAGTAGGGCACTGCCTGCAAAACCGTCCACAGTACCGCCGCACCTACTTCCCGCGCTCGCAACGTCGTGAGATGACAGTACAGGCGCAGATTAAACCAGGACTCCGTCAGCAGCATGCCCGCCATGGTCCCCAATGGAACGCCGATTGGCCCCCACATCCGGGCAAACACCAGGCTGCTGCCCACATTCAAAACTGCGCCGCCGACGGCAAACTTCATTCTGCGCTGCGCATGCCCATTGGCGTCCAGTAACGCCGCGAAAAACCCGCTCAAGGCCAGCAGCGCCGCCGCTCCAGCCGTTGCCAGCACCAGACCGCCACCGGCAAAATACTGGCTCCCCACCCACAGCCGCAGAAATGGCCGATCGCAAACTACCGCCACCGCCAGCAGGACGCAGCCCATTCCCGTAGCCAGGCGCAATCCCTCGATTAGGCGTTCCCGGTGCGAAGCCGCATCGCCCGACAAGCGCGCCAATCCCGCCCAGCACACTCGTCCCAGATCCTTCACCAGTGTGCCGGCCAGCAAAATGGGCTGCTGGGTGAGTGCAAACGAAGCCACCGTTCCTGAACCGAACAACAGTGCCACGACGATGTTGTCGCTCAATAGGTTGACGCGATCGGCATAGACGCTGGCGCTGATAGCCACCGTCTGCTCCCGCACTTCTTTCGCGGAGATTGCCGCGCTCTCGACCTGACGCATCGGCGGCAATAACCGCCGCGCTACTCGCCAAAACAGCACACAACCGGTGACCACGCCCAGGCACGCTCCGCCCGCCATTCCCGCGAGCCCCCAGCCCAGCACTGCCGCCGCGCAGACCGCGCTCACGCTTACCAGGTTTTGAATAACAAGGATCAGGCGTACAAAATAGCTGCGCTCGGTAACATGCAGAACCGTGCTGTAGGTCTCCAGCCCGCCCACCGCGTAGCACACCACGACAAAGATCAGAAATGCCGCTACAACCGCAGGCTCATGCCCGCTGCCCCGCAAATGCAGTAACCGCGGCAGCAAGGGTGCAAGCAGCAGACCCAGCAGCAGCCCGGCCGCGCCGACCTTGTAATAGGCGCCCAGCACCCGCTTCAGCACCGCCGCCATGCCCACTGCCCCGGCCTCACGCCGCGCCTTCACAAAGAACGGCAACGCCGGATAAATCGCCAGCGCCGAACCCACCCCCATATAACCAGCCCATTGCGAAATGGCTCGCCATGCGCCGTAAACCTCGCGCCCAACGTGGTGCACCACCACCCGGGTCAGAACCAACGATACGACCGTGGTTACCGCTAACTGTCCTACCCCCGCCAGCCAACCCAGTGCGGCGCGATGGCTGCCCTGCAGTTCCAGCCGCGCCCGCCCGGATTCCGCGGCCGCAACCTCCAGCGCTTTGTCCTCCATCCTACTCATCAGCCCGCCATGGCGCCGGCCACCTGCGGCGTCGCCAGCACTTCGTCCGTATTTTCCACCGCGCTTGTTCCATCCAGGGCCGCCAGTTGATAGCCGTGTTCCCGCAGCAGCCCGCAGCAGGCGGCGTGGACTGCCGCGCCGTGGGTGGCCAGAAAAATGGTGGGCCGCTTCTCCCGCAACAGCCGCTCGGCCCCTTGCAGCACTTCTAACTCCGCCCCCTCTACATCGATTTTGAGCAAATCGGCGCGCGGAAGTGAATCCAGCGTGATGGTTGTGACAACCAGATCGCCGTCCACGCTCAGTCCGCCCGTCAAACGGGTCACTCCGGTGTGAAACCGCGCCTCCCCGCACGAAGCGGAGGCCGCCGCTTCGATTAGCCTGATGTTCAGATCCGGATTGAGCGCCATGTGCCGTTTCAGCGATCGCTGGTTTTCCGGAAACGGTTCCACCGCGATCACTTGTCCTTGCGCCCCGGCCAGTTTGCCCGCCAGCAGGGTGTAGAAGCCTGCATTGGCGCCCACGTCCAGCACCGTCATCCCCGGCCGCACGAAGCGGGCGAAGAGCTGTTGTTTGCCGGATTCGTACGAGCCCAGCCAGCAACTGTAATCGCTGCTGCGAATGACCCACCTGAGGCCCCGCGCCGGACCTTGCAGAATAGGCGCTACCGCCGTCGCCGGAATCAAGTTGAAGGGCGCCCGCAAAAGCCGCCCCAGCGGCCGGTCGGGGGAAATTTTCGGTACGGAAATCATCCTGAGACTCCTCGCCTTGGCCAGCTTCAGCTCACCTGGCCTGCCGCGGACGCGCGCCCTGTAGCGTCCTCCACCGGCGTCCCTATTTGCGCCAGTCCGCGCGCCAGGTTACGGAAGTTCACCTGCATCAGCCGTGCCCCGCGCCGCGCCAGCGCCGACCTTCGCGAACACCACAATTCCACCGTCCAGCTGTTGTCGAGGTACTCCTCGCCCAGCACGTAACGCGGCGCCCGCTCGCTGGGCGATCCCCAATGGCGCTCCATGTGGCTTTCCCCTATGCGCAGCGTAGCGCGCATCGTGATCCAGGTATTTGTGTCGTTCGCCTTCAGCAACGTTCCGATCTCTCCCAGCGCGCCCCACAGGTGCGGCAGGTCGGGCGCGGCGGCGGCCTGTAGGGTGGCGCGATGCAGGCGGATGAAGACGTCCAGCAGCTCACGCCGCGGCAGCGCGTGCGACAGCACGTAAACCAGTTCCGTAAGCTCCGGATAGCGCAGACTGCGTATCCACAGCAACACCGCCACCACTCCCGCGGGCGCCACCACCAACAGCACCCGGCTGCCATGCGCAATGGCATAGGCCATCGCTCCGGCGCCGGAAGCCAGTACGTACAGGCTCAGGGCGGCCCGCTTGGGCGTCGCACCCTGCTGCAGTAAACGATGGTGAACGTGCTGCGCGTCGGCGGTAAACAGCGGTTTGCGGCCCAGTGATCGCCGCGCCACCGTCAGCGCTACCTCCAGCATCGGCACGGTCAGAACCAGCATCGGCACGCTCAGTGCTAAAAACGCCGCCTGCTTTTGCGACCACAAAACGCCCGAGGCGGCCAGCACAAAGCCGGTAAACAGGCTGCCTCCGTCACCCAGGAAAATGCTCGCCGGATTGAAATTAAACTTCAAAAACCCAAGCAGGGCGCCCACCATAACCAGCATCAGACTGGTAAGCAGCACGTTCCCGGAAGTGTAGGCGGTCAATGCCAGCGTGCCGCAGGCGATCGCTCCAACCCCGCCCGCCAAACCGTCAATGCCGTCCACCAGGTTGAGCGCATTGACACAAAGCAAGACCCAGAAAACCGTCACAGCAAGGCTGATCGGCTCGGCCAGGTTGGGGCTTCCCTGCCCGGGCAACACCACCGCCTGGTGTGGCTGCTCCCATGTAAGCACGCGCACACGCACCCCCAGCAGCCATAGCAGTCCTCCAGCCGCGGCCTGCGCCCCCAGCTTGTAAAGCGGGCGGATCTCTCTCAGGTCGTCCCACAACCCCACCGCGAACAGCAGCGTTCCCGGCAACGCAATGCGCCACAGGGTGAACACGCTGATCTGCGCCGAGTGGCCGCTCAAGTCCTCCCACCCGCGCAGGATGACTAACGACAGCAGAACCGAAAGCCAGACGGCCACTCCTCCCAGCCGCGGCGTCGGCACCTTGTGCACATGCCGCCCTCCGGGCCGGTCCAGCCAGCGGTGCCGGATGGCCAGATCGCGCACCAGCCGTGTCAGCAGCAGGGATATCAGGTACGCAATAATGGCCGCTGCGAATAAGCTTTTCATGGCTGCTTGCCTGCCCGGGCGGAGACACCTCCGTCCTCTCAGTCCCAATGCCCCCAGCTTCTCGCCCGCTCACATTCGGGTCCCCGGGGTTCCTTAGTTCATCCTGAAAAACAGAGACACACATTGTATCGGCAGCTTTTCGCCCGCGCTACAGGAGAAATTCCTAGCGCCCTCGCTAAAGACGGCCCGCCTTCCACGTCGCTGCAAGCCGCTCGCCCCAATTGGCATCAAGTGCCTTCGCTACAATGGGTTTGGGTGGTCCAGAACCCACAACCGCCGGGTCAAATGCCCGGCAACCGCTCCACGCATTGTATGGACGCCAAAGCCAAGACTTCCCCATCCGTTGCCCCCTCCGGTCAGCAAATGCCCGCCCCCGGCACCCGTTGGCTGGCCATCTATACCAAACCCCGCTTTGAGCAGCGCGTGGCCAACTACTGTAGCGAGCGAGGCTGCCGCATCTTTCTGCCTACGTATCAGAGCTGGCGCCAATGGAGCGACCGGCGCAAGCTGCTCCGATTGCCCTTGTTCCCCTCCTACGTGTTTGCCAACGTCAATGCGGAGGAACAGCGGCGCGTCATGCAGGCGCCTGGCTTTCTCTGGTTTGTGAAGTCACGGCAAGGGCTGGTCGAAGTGGACGCGGAGGAACTTCATGCCGTCGAGCGCCTCCTGGAAAGCGGCCTCTCGTTTGACCCGCTCCCGGAAGTCCATGTGGGGGACGAAGTTGAAATCACCAGTGGCGCTCTTAAGGGCTGTCACGCCAGGCTCCTGTTGAAGGAACCCGGCGCTATGGCTCTCGTGGTCACCGCCATCCAAAGTGGCGTGCGCGTGCGGCTGCCCGATCCAAGCTGGGTCCGGAAACTCTGAAACTTGATGCCCGCCCGTTCCAAGGAAGCTTTTGCGCTGCCCCCTGACTAGCTGGTTGCCAAACTGGCTGCCGGCCAGGAGCTGAGCGCACTTGTAGCCGGCTGAGGTGGATTGCGGGGAATCCATAGCGTGAACGTGGTCCCTGCGCCCAACTCGCTTTCCACCCAGAGAGACCCGCCATGGCGCTCAACAATTTCCCGGCACACCGGCAGCGTCAACGCCCAACCCGTCTCGGACGGCTCTTCAGTGGATGTTTGGCGGGCCGCCGCAAAGGGAGTGAACAGCAGCGCCAGACGCTCGCGCGCAATTCCGCGGCCGTGATCGACGACTTGGAAAATGACCCCTTCCCGCGCCAGCATCAGCGCTTCCACCCCTCGGCGGCGCAGCGGGGCTGAGGCCTCCAGCCGTAATTCGACGACAGACCTCTGTTCACTGGCCTCAACCGCATTCGTCAACAGGCTCGCCAATACCTGCACAAGCCGTTCGCCATCGGCATTGCACGGCAGCGCCTGCAACGGCGCGCTCACTTCCACCCGCACGCTCCGCCGTTCCGCCCCGCTTTCCACTTGCTGGCGGGCGGCATAGGCGAGAGCCGCCGCGTCCCAGGGCCCAATTTGAAGCGCCACTTCACCCGCGGGAACCTCTTCCGGCGCCAGCATCTCCAGCAAATGCTGCATCCGCTCCGCGCTCCTGGCCGCGATCGAAACAATGCTCGCCATGGCCGGCGTCAGTCGCGCCACCGTTTCCCCGGCCAACAAACCGATCGTGGCGCGCACCGGCGTCAATGCATTGCGTAACAGAAACACAAACGATTCGGTGAACTGCCGTTGCCGCTCCTCAAGCTTCAGCCGCGGGCGAACATCCTGAAACGAAATGACGTAACCTCGCCCCTTGCCACTCAAGGCGGCCACGGTATAGTCGGCCGCAATCGCATCGCCGCCGCGCACCGCCAGTTGGCCCCGGTGGCGGCTCTCCAGACACAGGGCCGGCGGAGTGCTTACGCTGGCCAACCATTGCGCGCCACCCACTTGACCGAATAGTTCCTGGGTAGCCGAACGCCCCAGCAGATCTTCGGGGCGGCTGCCCAACAGCGCCGCCCCGGCACGATTGACAAAGCGGATCGAACCCTTCTCATCCGTGCCGCAGAAGCCGGTCGCCAGAGAATCGAGAATCGCCCGGCTGCGAGCGGAGAGCAGCCGGATCGCCCGCATGCGATGACGCAAACTGAGCACGTTGACGCGGTGCAACACCACAGCCAGCAATAACACACATAGGCTCAAAATCGCGCTCGCCCAGATCAAAGCAACCACCAGCCGGCTCGCCCGATCCAGTTCTCCCGAAAGTGGCGATAGAACGGCGAAAGCGTTGCCTCGCAGCAGGTCCAGTATCGGATACGCGTCTGCAAGCGGCCCGAGTCGCGCCAGGCAGCTCTTGCCCGCGGCGCTTCCCTCGTCCCGCGCCGTTATCATGCAGTGGATCGCGCCCTGGGCTTCGGGGTTCATGACGCTCTCCAGGCGGTGCAGTTCGCTCGTATCCCCCTTGTCCCTTGCCAGAAATCGCTCCAGCCGGCCAAAGCGGTAAAACGCGATCTCTCCCATGGCGCTATATGCCGCCGCCCAGGGGCGAAAGTCGGCTGGCTGCGCGACGTACTGCGTGCTCGCCTCGCGCAACGTCCCATAGGCGTCAGTAGTGAACTGGATTTCGCTGAGGACCAGGCTGGCGTGAGCGGCTTGCCCCGCCCTCGCGGCGATGAAATGCAGGTCCAGCGCCCCCACCACCGCGAAGATAGCGAGCCCCGACCACGCCACCAGAAAGACGATGTGCAGCACGGCATGCAAAGACTGCAATGCACGCGCCAGGCGCCGCAACGGAGGGAACTGCAACCATCTCTTCCTGGTCATGGCAACGGCCGGCGAGGCGCCTTCTTCACCTGAGCGCGCTCCATCGCCTGTCTCCTGCTCCGGCTGCTGGGTGCCATCCGCGGCGGACCCGCTGGAACCATGGGCTTCCAACCTTGAGTAGCTGGCCAAAGAGGTGCCCAGCCGCTTCGATCGCTCAACGCCAGACAGCGCGGCGCCAAGATCAGCCTCTCTGGTTACACAGCTCAGGGAAAACCTGTTACCGAGATTCAGTACTAGAACCTGTAACCCGCTGCCATGGTGGCGCGCAACCGCGGCCGCCAGCGACAGACCCAGCGCCTCTCCCGTTAACTCCGGGTCCGATTGCACCAGTGGGTAATCATCGCCTAAGAGGCGCTTCACCAGCATGGGAATGGCGGACGTCTGGTCCTCAATACTGAAAGTGACCTCTTCCCCCTGCCCAGCCGAACGCATTCCCGCGGGCGAGACCATGATTCTTACCGAAATCGACGAACCCAGGACGGAACGCGACGCGCTGTAGCGCACCACAGCCGTCAGTGCCTCGTGAAGACGTGCGGCATCCGCCCAGATCCGGCACTCCTGCGGTGCATTGGAAAGCTGCAGCGTGATACCCCGTTCCGCCAGTTCCGCCGTCAGCGCTGCCCGCAACCCCTGCAGTACCTCCACCGCCGCCACAAATTCGAAGTGAAAGGCCTCCTTCCCGGCGCGGATACGCTCCATTTCCAGCAACGTCGATACCAGACGCATCGTACGGGCACTGTTGCGGCTGGCCACGTCGAGAAGCGGCTCAATCGCCGCCGGCAATTCGCCAAGTTCGCCTGCGCGCAGCAGTTCCAACGAGTTGCTTACCGCTTTGAACGGCGCCCGCAACCGGTGCGCCACATGGGCTATAAACTCTTCCCGCCCCCGCTCCAACTCCAACTCCCGGCGTGCATCCCGGAGGGTGCAAACCCGCCCGAGCAGCCGACCGGCGTCGTCGCGCAATGGAGAGGCGGAGTAGTGTACCGGAACTAGCGTTTGGTCGGCGCGCAACAGCTCATCCACTCCCTCACTGGCGGGCTGCTCCAATCCGTGCATCGCACAACTCGATTGGAGACCTCCGGAGTGTTGGTGCCACAGCAAGTGCTGCTCTCGCCTGAGCACCCCCGCACGCGAATAACCCAGCAGACGCAAGGCGCTGTCGTTGATGAAATGCGTCCGGCCATTGTGGTCAATACCAGCAATACCCTCCGCCGCCGAGTCCAGAATCGCCTGGTAAAGCGCCTCCGCGGATTGCAATTGCGCCAACACTTTTTGCCGCCGCCGCCGTGAATTGGTCATCACCGCCAGGCTCAGTAACAACATCAGCGACATCACCGCCAGCGAACCTACCAGCAGGGGCAGTGACTGCCGGGTAGCTTTGGTCAGCAAGGGACTCACCTTGCCCAGCGGCATGGTGATGGTGTTGCGCAGTTGATCAACCCGCCACCCCAGCGCTCCACCCCAGGTATTGCAGTCGGGCGACACACCACCCTGGGCATTCCGCGGCACCCACACACACGACAGCAGACGTTGGTAGAAATGGTTCGCCGTGTCGACGGCGTCGTCAATGCTGGCCGGATCAGCGGAACCTGCAGGCAGGCTGCGCAGGCTGTTTAACTGCCTTATATCCCGGCGCTGCAGCGCCCGCAGCTGGTCCGCCTGCTCCTGCTGCGGTAAATTCCGGCTGGCGTCACGGACCGCAAGCGCCGTGTGCAGGTCACTGACAACGTCATCAAGTCCCCGCAGCGCCCGATCCGACTGCCGCAACAGGCGCGTCTGCCGCAATAATGGACCACTCTTGCGAAGCGCCGCCCAGGTCGTCAGCAGCACCAGGCAGCAGGCCAGTGCAGTGATCGCTTTTAGCGCCGTCGGCCTCAACGCTCCCAGGAACGCCTCTTTGCTTTGCCTGCGCTCCATGAGTGTCTTAGCCCAAATCCGCGGCTACCGGTTTCGTCTTGGCAGGTTCGGCTTTTTCCTACTGCACGAGCCTCATTCTCGCTCCCTGCCGCGCTTGCGTCACCGTTGGCGAAGCTTTGGTTAGTGCGCCTTTCACCTTTTCGCAATTGATCCTGCAAGGTCATTATCGGCACTCCCGCTAGCCACTTGAACGGCATGCGGCCCTGGCGCGGCACTCCGTCGCTCGTTTCCCACGCAAAGCTACTGCAAGAAGGAAAGCTGCAGGCGCCTACAACCGGGCCGGCCTCCGGCTTTTTTTGCAAAGACGCCGTGCGCATCAAGTCTCCCGGGAGACGCCCGGAAAAGACGCGGGGGCCCAGCGCGCGGTTGCGAGCGCATCCCGGGCTTACCCGCTGCGCCTAGCAAAGCCCATCTTCAGGCGCTAGCGGGCAACGGGCCCTGTGGCTTGACCGGCAAGCGCCTGCCGGCGCTGGGCACGGCCCCCGCAAGTCAGCCACTCTCTGCGGACGACCGGCAACTGACCACTGACAACTCACCCTCGCCCCCAGCGCCTCCAATGCCCCCTGAACGTCTGCCCCCTGAACGTCACGCCTTGCCCCAGACCGCGGCCGCTCACAAACGTCAGCCCTACGTTAATCTAGTGCAATGGCCAGTTTGCGGGAATTGGATCTGATCCGGGCGGCGGCCGAGGGCGACCTGCCCCGCGTGCGCAAGCTCCTCGACAAGGGAGCCAAAGTCAATGCCCGCCACAAGAACGGTATGACGCCCCTGCTGGCCGCCGCGCTCTCGGGCCATATCGAGATCGTTCGCGTGCTGCTCATCCAGGGCGCCGACCTGAAAGCGCGCTACAAAAATGACGCTACCGTCCTGATCCTGTCCGCAACTCAGGGACAACTCGACGTCGTGCGTTTGTTGCTGGAAAAGGGCGCTCAGGTTTCGGAAAAAGCGCGCGAAGGCTCTACCGCCCTGCTGGCTGCCGCGGTCGGAGGCCACGATGCGGTCGTCAACGCGCTGCTCGTCTTCGGCGCCGACCCCAATCAGGGCGATCAGAATGGCGTGACGCCCTTGCTGGGCGCGGTGGTCAACGGCCATCAGGCCGCCGCCCAGCGGCTATTGGAAGCGGGAGCCCAGGCCAACACCCGCGCCAGCAACGGCCTTACACCCCTTGCCGCGGCGGTCAGTCAGAGCGCGGAATTGACCGCGCTCCTGTTGGCAGCCAACGCCGATCCTAATCAATTCGATGATCAGGGGCGGCCCCTGCTCCTGCTCGCCGCTGCCGCCGGCGAGATTGCAGTGATGGAGCTACTGCTGGAGAAAGGGGCGATTGTCGACGCGGTCAGTACGGCCGGCGCCACTCCCCTTATGGCCGCCGCCATCCAGGGACAGCTTGCCGCCTGCAACCGCCTGATCACCGCCGGCGCCAACGTCAATTTCGCCGGCGATCAGGGCGCAACCCCTCTCCTCGTCACTCTGGTGCGCGGCCATGCGGAAGTCGCCGCGCGCCTGCTCGCCGCTGGCGCCGATCCCAATGCCCAAAGCGCTGGCGGCGTCACCCCGCTGATTGCCGCCGCGCACCATTGCCCGGATCTCATCCCAGCCCTGCTGCAACGCGGCGCCGACGTCAACGCGCAGGATGGCAACGGCGGTACCGCCCTCATGGCCGCCGCTCTGACCGGCAACGCCGAACTCGTCCAATTGCTGGTTCAGGCGGGTGCCGACCCCACGCAGCCCGCGCAAAATGGCCTTACTCCTGCCCAGGTCGCCGCCATCGAAGGCCATACTAACGTAGCTGTACTGCTGGAACAGCTTCGCAAGGATCATTAGCGATTCACCCTAATGTTGCCTTGGCCGCAGAAGCCTCAACTCCGCACGAAGCGCAGGTGAGCTTTCCGCCGGGAACCCCCCACATCGGGAGGACTCGATACTGAGCTATCTCGAGGAATCCGATTGACAACCCAAGGATCGTTATGGTTCTCTCACACATGCTGAGTTTTGACCGTTTCTTGCGAACCGTCTTGCGGCAGCTCTGCCTTGTTGCTCCCCTCATTATGCTGCTCCACAGCGCTTATGGGCAGACCCTACCTCTACCAGTGAAGGATGTCTTTGGCGTCGGGTCCTGGAGAGGACACTTCTACGGCCCCTTTCCAAGCTGGGCCAACTTGAAGAAAGATTACGGAGCCAAAGGCAACGGCCTCGCCGACGACACCGCCGCGCTGCAGCAGGCGTTAGACGATCTCGGAACACCAGGGTACCCGAGTGTTTTGTACATTCCATCTGGAACGTACCTAGTGACGTCAACTCTAACCGTAACAAACAGGTGGGGCATTGCAATCATTGGGCAGGATCCAAGCAATACAACCCTACTCTGGAGAGGAGAGGCGGGCGGAGACATCCTCCTGCTCAATGGATTCAAGTGGTCGCGCATATCGCGCCTAACATTCGATGGTGACGGTAGCGCCGGCGCGGGCATCAACAGCGGTTGGGATGGCGCCTACTACGATCAATCGGAGAACAATATTACTGACTGCGTATTCACGGATCTTCAGTTTGGAATCCGCTTCGGAACTCACAACGTTGGAGTAATGGACACGGATGTTCCGATCATCCGCTGCAGGTTCATCAGGTGCTCACACGCCGGTATCAGCGTCGAAAGCTTCAATGCTCTGCAGTACTGGGTCTGGTACTCACAGTTCATAGATTGCAACATCGGTATTTCCAATGCTACAAGCCCCCGACCCGGACTTGACCATGGCGCCGGAAACTTCTTTGTTTACCGCAGTTTATTTCTTCGATCTCGGGCGACCGATTTCAGCACCGGCAACACTGGCTTTTTTTCCTTGCGTGAAAATACCTCTTACGGCTCAAGTCATTTTTACTGGGTCAACTGGTACAAGGGGCAAAACGGCTCAAACCTAACCCTTCAAGATAACCACGTTTACGATTCGCTCAGTGCGACCCCCATTGAATCCGAGGACCTGGGCCCATATTTGCTATTGGACAATGTTTTCAGGACAAGCAGCGACTCTGCACCAATCTTGTCGATTACAACATCAGCAACACAGGCGCAAATTATATCTCTCGGCAACACCTACACGTCATCGACTCCCTTTACATCCACCAGCGCGAATACCCGCGTGACGTCTTTGGAAGACCGGGTGGCTATACCATCAAGTATTCCGGAATATTTCCCCGTACTGCCAACTTCTCCGCAAAGGTTTGAAGGAAAAGTGGTTGAGGTCCCAGCCGGAGCCGGTGTTGGCGTAGTTCAGCGGATTGTCAATGAGGCGGCGGAACGCGCTCAACGAACAGGTGAGCGCGTTGTGGTTCACTTTCCCCAGGGCGACTACATTTTCAACCAGACCCTTGTCGTCCCTGCCAACGTCAGACTCGTCCTTGTCGGGGATGGGCCTGCAACACGCCTAATGCAGGATTCCGGAGATCCCGCACAAACGGTCCGCGGTCCGTTGTTGCTTATGCAGGGACCCAACAAGGCGAGCGTTCGAGACCTATTTCTTTGGTACCCCGATACAGGAGTTGAGGTAACCAACGCTGATCAGAGCGGTGCCCGCATCTCTATGGAGCACCCTACAGACGGTCTTCAGAATATTGGGCCCGCCTTGTGGGCCGATGGCCTTAACCACGCCGAAATCAAACTCTACGATGCTTATATTGGACAGGTTCTGGTAGACGGCGGCCCCGAACTTGACACTGCTTCGGTTTCGATCTTTGGTGGGGATACTACCGCTGGCTGGGGCCACCGCACGGCAAACCTTTTCAACGTTGAGCACGGCGCCAAGCTTCTTATGTGGGATATTTGGGAAGAAGGTTGGGATCCGAATATTTCCCAAAACTACGGCAACGCAGGCTCAATTACTGTAAGCGGCGCCAATCTCGCCCCCTATTTCACTTCGGATGAGCCACTGCCTTCACCAATAATTGACTTCGCTGATGGGTTCCAAGGCAGAGCAACCTTTCTTGAAGACGTCATAGACGGGCAAGTAGACGCTAACAATACCTCGCCTCTCAGCACCATTGTCTTTGCCGGCTGCACAGGTCAAGCAGCCGTGACTCCCGCCTGGTTTCAAGTGACCGGGCCCTCCAGACGCGTTAGCTTTTTCGACAACGTGACTGTTGGCAATCCTGAAGCACCTGGGGATTATCAAGCGCCCGATCAGGGTGATGCGCCTTCGGAGTCCGAGATCGACGCCTCGCTTTCTGACCTCAGAACACTAAAACCAGACCTTCAGCCTCCGCTGCCAAACGGCGTGACCGACCTCAAGATGACGCGGGTGGCAGCCGAGGGAGCGCGCACTTCCGTTTACCACATTTTAGGCATTCCAAACCCAGATCTGCCGTTGCCTGACGATGAACTACGGTGTGGGCACCTCGGTCAGGTGTTATTGCCCGGTTGCGCCCTCTCAAAAGACTGGATCGATATCGACGTGGGCTACCCTCCAACACCTGGATCTGCTGTCTTCCAGGGGAATACGCTAACGCTTTCAGGTTCGAGCGTTGCGCCGCAGCGCGCCGATTTCGACCAAGGTAATCTTCTCCTGCGACGCACCAGCGGCAATTTGACTATATCGGGGGAAATCTTGGAGCGGAACGGTGAAGGTGGATCTGACGCTCTTACGGGGCTGGCAGTAAAAGAGGACCTCAGTCCCCACGGAGCAGGCGCTTTTGTAATTGTAACGGCAGGCAAGGGTGTTGCTTTTAAGATTCGACCAGTCCGCTACACGGGCTGGCTGAGCATCGGGGAAGCCCCTACACCTCCGCTCCCCTTTTGGCTGAGGCTCCAAAGATCAGGTAGTTCGTTCACTGGCAGTTATTCGATGGATGGAACCCACTGGGTTTCGCTTGGAACCGCAAGTGTACCACTACCAAAACGAATTTGGACGGGCCTTTGGGTCAACTCCGATTCCGCAACCCAGCTTGCCGTTTCTGAAGTGAAACAGGTTCTTATTAATAAAAGGAGCATAGCGGCAGCTCACTAATCCCCGAGTGCTGCCGATCTCTCGGATCGCGACGAGTGTAGCGAATTGCGGGCGCGGGCGGGTGCGGCTAAAGCCATGATCCCTAACGCATTCACGGCTGTTGTTTCCGCTGCTGGGCCGCTAGCTTTTGGGCAGCAGCGCGTTGCTTCTGCGCGGCTGCCCGTTGCTGGGCCGCCATTTGTTGCGCACGCGCTCTCATTTCCGCAGCGTGCCGGCGCGCTAGCTGCGCCTGCCGCTGCGCAGCCTGCTTTTGCGCCCCCGTGGCCTGTGATACAGCCGCCTGCGATAAACCCATAGCCACCGAATTGCTAATGATGCTCCCCAACGACGCCAGCCCATCCGCCATGGGCCCTACGATGTTGATTACCGACAACTTGGTGGGTTTGGCGTCCACAATCGCCATGGCCGTTACTTGCCCGTTCTTCACCTGCTCCGCTATCCAGGCCCGGTCGCCCGCCTCGCGGGAACGCACAATGACACGCCAGTTCGAGGATGAAAGCTGTTCTGTAATCGATTTCAACAGCGCCGAATAGTCCACTGGCTTGGCAAAACGCAGGTCAACCACATGGACACGCCGCAACTTCTGCAATGGTTGTTGCGCGCCCCGCTGCTGCAGCCGCGCCGCCGCCGAATGCAACAGATTCCCGCCCAAATCAACCTCTTGATCTTTGATGGCCAGCTTTCTCAACTGCCCCAGATGGATCACCAGCATTCCCTGTTGCGCCGCCAGCGGCAGCGTGAAAAGCAGCGCCAGCGAAACGCACAAGGCCAAGCGCCATCCGCCGTGCTTTATAAACGGACCAGACATCGTCTTCATGGGTGTTTCCTTTCCGCTTTCCGCTCCCGTCCCGCATCCGGCTGGAGCACGTTGGAGAGCGTTGCACTTGTGATTTCTTCCGCCTCGCGCTGCGCCAGGTTGATGGCAAAGCTGAGCTGCTGCGCTGCCTCGCGCTCCCGCCGTTGTTGCCGCAGATGCCGGTGCAGGGTAAAACCACCGGCAATCAGCAGTGCCATCAAGAATGCCATTTGGCCAGTCACTGCGAAGCGGCGCGGTGTCCACCAGGCTGGCCCCGGGCGATGCGCTGCCTGCTGCCCTTGTCTCACCGCGCCCGCCGCTACGCGCTGAGCAAACCCAGGCCGCGGTTCCTCACGCCTGAAATGCGCGCGCAGCGACTGCTCCAACTCCAAAATGCCCTCTCTCCGCCCGGCTTGCCGCCGCTGCAACCAGGCCTTGGTCCACTTCATAGCAGCACTCCCTGGCCACGTCCCGGCCGCTTCCGGGAGGCCCATTCCGGCGCCAAACGGGCGGCGCTGACGCTTCGCCGCAGCCTTTCAAGCGCCCGCTGTATCGTGCTCTTTACCGTACCCGCCGGAATCCGCATCACTCCCGCAATCTCTTCCGCCGTCATCTCCTCCTGATAGCGCAGCAGGACCATCATGCGGGTACGCCTCGGCAGTCCCGCCAGCATGCGCTCCATCCGCGCTTTGACCCACGGATCGCCGCTATTCCGCGCCGGCGCCGCCAGCCCATCCAGCGCCACCTCAGCCAGCGGCGCCTGACGCCGCCGTTTGCAGTCGATACATCGCCGCACGGTCACCTGCCGCAACCAGAACACCAGATGCTCACTCGATTCAATGTCGCCGCGATGGCGGTAGAGGGCGAAAAAGACATCCTGGGCGACCTCTTCGGCCAGCGCCTCATCGTGAAGCGCGAAGCGCGCCAGGCTGTACACCATGGACTGGTGCGCGGCCACCACCGCCGCAAAGCCCGCCTCGTCGCCCGGCACCAGCGTTTCCGAGCCCTCGCCCGCGCTTGCCTTCATACCCCCTTATACGCACGCGGCAACTCCAAACGATGCATTTTTTTTGCGGGGCCTATGAAGTGGCTGCCAAGCGGAGAATGGCTGAATGGACAAGAGGATGGGCCGGTTAATGCCAGCAGCCGGAGCGCCTCAGGTAAGCAGAGACGCCTTCGCCTCTCTTTGCTACAATAGCGAAGTCGCCTGCGCCTGCCAGTCGGGCCGCACGCCTCTCCCGCCCACGATTGCCGACGTAGCTCAGTTGGTAGAGCAACTGATTCGTAATCAGTAGGTCGCCGGTTCAAGTCCGGCCGTCGGCTCCAGCCTCTCTATTCAATCATCAACTTCCCTGCGCCATGCCTCTGCAGTGCGTTGCAGCAGGTCGGGATCATCGGACACCAGCGCATCGGCGCCGGCGCGCAGCAATTGCCGTATACGCCCCGGCCGGTTCACCGTCCACACCAGGGTGCGCCAGCCTCCGTCACGCAGTTGCCGCAAATACCAGCGTCGCGCCAGTTGCACATGCGGCGCCACCCAGGTCACTGGAACACGCCTGATCCGCCGCGGCGACAGCGGCCGTCGCAGATTCAGGCACAATGGCAACGGACAATGTTGCCGCTCCAGCGACTGCAGCACCCCCGGCTCAAAACTGCTGACCACCCCACGCGGAGCATAGCGGCGCAGGAGAGACGTCAGACCGCTCAGCTCTTCGCATTTCACCTCCAGATCCAGCCAGCAGCCGGCGGCGAACGCTTCCAGCACCTCCGGCAGCCTCACCAGCCCGGGCGCAACTCTCTTGAGATCCCGAAACCGCTCAGCGGCAATCACTGTGCCTTTGGTCAGGACCGCATCATGATGCACCACCCACTGCCGGTCCGCGGTCAGGTGCAGGTCGAGTTCCAGGCCATCGCAGCCGCAGGCCAGCGCCCGGCGAAATGCCGCCGTCTGGTTTTCCGCCTCAAGGTGTGCGCCGCGCATGCGCGGAGACCGGCTTCTGATCCGCAAGCGGCGCGACCAGCGATGCCCGCGATGCCCCAACAGCAACGGAACAGCGCGGGTCACTCGGCTCCCAGCCTCATCACCGCTGTCTGTTGGCTCCAGCTCCTGCGCTCGTAAGGACATGAATAAGCCGCGAGGAATCCCGCGGTCCTGGCATCCCGCCTTGCTCCAGCCCACTTAGTTGACGCCCGTAAGCGTCTCCTGCAGACGCTGCAACTCTAGCAGCACATCAGCGGCGTCCGGTTGTTCCGGGTAGAGAAAGCAGTAGCGCTCCAAATCCGCCAATGCCGCCGAAAGATCATGACAGCGCGCGTACAACCAGGCCCGCTGCTTCAACTCCCCGGGAGAATCCGGAAACAGCGCCAGGTAGAGTTGCAGCAGTTGCAGCAGGTGTTTGTAGTCGTCCTGCTCCTGCCAGATCTGCCGCAGGTTATTCATCATGCGGCGCAGAATCGAACGTGCGCTGGCGGCGGCAATCATCTCCGGCTCCAACTGAGCCGAACTACCGTAAATAGCCTGCACGCGCGCCTGACAATCGGAGAGGCTGAGCTCCTTGCCTTGGCAGAAGGGATCGATCAGTACGTTTCGCGCCCGGTCGCGAACAATGAAATGTCCCGGCAGTCCTACCCCTTCAATCTGGAGCCCAAGCCGCTGCCCCAACTCCACGTAAACCAAAGACAACGTGATCGGAATTCCGAGCCGGCGTTCCAGCACGTCATTAAGAAAGCTGTTGCGCGGGTCGTGGTAGAACTGCTGGTTGCCGCGGAAGCCCAACTCCTCAAACAGGTAGTGGCTCAAGCCGGAGCTCGTCTGCTCCCCCCGCTGATGCAATTCTGCCGCCCACCGGTCCACCATCTCCCGGTAGCGTTCGACTTCCAAGCCCGGATATTGAATGCGCGCCAGATGCAGAGCCGCCCGCAAGAGATCGATCTCTTCGTCTTGAAGCTCGGCCAGCCTGCGGAAATACACCTGGGGGCTCACAATCTTCAGGTTACCAAATTGCGCCCTCGCCGTGGCCGCTCCCTACCCCGCGCTGGCGGCTGGACTCACAACGCTCGCCAGCGGTTATCATCAAAGCTAGAAAGCCTCGTCCTGGACGCTTCGGAATGCGCCGCCCCCCGGCCGCCCTGGCGCCGCGAACCTGGGCGACGCCGCTGCTGAAACCATCGCGAGGTGTCACCATGCAGAAATCGCTGAAACTCACTTGGTGCGGACATTCCGCTTTTCGTCTTGAGCACCACGACCACACCCTTTATCTGGACCCCTTCCTGTCGCACAACCCGCTCACCCCGCCACAGGAAAAGAAGCCCCACAAGGCTCATGCGGTGCTGGTCAGCCACGGCCATATAGACCACATGGCCGACGCTGTGCCCATCTGCACCAAGTTCGGCGCGAAACTGGTCTGCATGGTCGAAGCGAGCCAGTTCTACTCCTCAGAGGGCGTCAAGCCCGACCAGCTCGTGGCCATGAACCTCGGCGGAACCGTGGATGTGCTCGGTATTCAGGTCACCATGGTGCAGGCTTTTCACTCCTCCGGCATCGAGAGTGACGGCAACATGATCTACGGCGGCTCACCAGTTGGCTTTGTGCTCACTTTTCCGAGCGGATTCCGCATGTACCACTCCGGCGACACCTGCGTTTTCGGTGATATGCGCCTGATTGCCGAACTCTACAAACCCGACCTGGCCCTCCTTCCTATCGGGGGCTACTACACCATGGGCCCCCGCGAGGCCGCCTACGCCTGTAAGCTGTTGAACGTCCCAGAGGTGCTCCCCATGCACTTTGGAACTTTCCCAGCCCTCAAGGGAACGCCTCAGGAACTCGAACATCACCTGAAAGAATTCAGCGCCAGCTGTAACGTTTTGAACCTCAAACCTGGGGACACGATCGAACGCTGAATCCAGCTTCGCCAAAACGGGAGCAGGCCGGAACCTTCAGTCAAAACGCGCGCGGGAGACTGCCTGCTTGCTCGGACGGCAATTGGCGTTTACCTAGTTGTTAAGCATGCGCCGGCTGCGCACGCGATGACGCAGCACTTGCGGGCGCAGCAAACTGCTGGAGGGCATGATGAGACTGAGCTGCCTTAATGTGCGCTCTGGTTCGTAGGGCATACTCCGGTCCATGACCGTTCCCATCCAGCGCTGGCCATATTCGCGCGCCAGATCGGCACAGCCCAGCTCCTGGTAGAGCAAGGAAATATATTTGAGGTAAATATTCTTGCAGGGGCCTAAGATGGCGTTTTCGGCGCCTGGCACGGCAAAACTCAGCGTCTCCACGCTGCAGTTGTTCGCCAGCCCAAAATGCATGCTCTTCAGCAGCCAGACACAATCGTTGTGCTTCGCCAGCCAGGGTAGCCCTTTGTCCTGCAGAACGTGCTGCATCCTGGACGGATCGGACCAGACCCCCTCCTTGCCCCCCAGCGCGCACATGGGCCCCTGTTCTCCCAGTATCCCGTGCAGCACCACTCCATAAATGGGCGAGGGAGCGTGTTGGTCAAGGATGCATATGGCCAGATTCACACGATAAATCCAGTTGCGCTGAAAGCCTCTGCCGCGCGTCTGTTGAGCTAAAACCCAGAACTCCTGCCGGATCAGCCCCTGATCCTTTACAAAGCTGCCCATGGGAGCCTCGTTGCTGCTCGGCGGCAGGTACCGGAATCCGTACGGTTCCAGCCAGCTCTCCCAGCTTTGCAACACGTTCTTCATGAGCGCATCGTTCCGGCCGGAAGCTTGCCGCCGCGGCAGCCACGGCTCCTGCTGCGTCACTCGGGGAGAACTACCAGTTCTATTCCCCGAAGGCGCTGCGGAAGGCCCGCCACTCCGTACGGAGTTGTTCCAGCTCATGCCGTAACGATGCCACGTTCGCTTCCAGCGCCGCAATCTTGCCGGCAGTTACTGATTCGGCACTGCCTCCACCCTCTTCTTCGCCACTTTCCCGGCCGCCGGCTTCCGGAACCCCAGCCAGCAAATGAGCGAAGCGCGCCTCCCGCGCCCCGGCTTGCCGCGCCAGCCGCATCACTACCGGCTCCGGTTCACGCTCCATCAGCAGCCGCAGATAGCGATCCACCTCTTCCAGATCGGCAAAATCAGCCATGCGTTCCGCCCGGCTGCGCAACTCCCCCGGCGTCTGCGGCCCCCGCAGCAACAGCTCGCAAAGCAGAGCCTGCTCCTGACGGCGCAGATTCCAGACCTCCGAGAGCCGCTGACGGAACTTCAGCGTGCGCGCGCCCGCCTCGCTCACCTCCAGCAGCCAGCCTCGCTGTCGCAGGCTGTCCAGCGCCTGCCGCACCATTCCTTCGTCATACTGCGTTACCGGCCAGCGGTTCGACTTCTGGTTGCAACCGTTGATCAGCGCATTCAAGGTGAGCGGGTAGTACTCCGGCGTGGTGGTCTCTTTCTCAAAGAGCACCCCCAGGACACGGACTTCCACTGGGCTGAGATCGTAGGGCATGGGCGTGTGTTCAGGATACTGCGGCCGTGCCGCTAACTTTGACTTCCCGTCGCGACGGCCTCTAAAAAATTTAGCGTCCCTTTCCCAAGGGAAAAGGGACGCGGGTGCAAACCGTGGATGCTCCCTGGCCTAGCTCAGCTCACGCGCCGCGGCCAGCGCCTTTTCATAATCGGGATGCTGTCCGACTTCGGGCACGTATTCGACATAGCGGACCGTATTGTCTTTGTCCACCACAAACACCGTCCGCGCCAGCAGCCGCAGTTCCTTAATCAGCGTCCCAGTCGCCGCGCCAAAGGAAGCCTGTTGATAATCCGAGAGCGTCTCAACGTGATCCACGCCCGCCGCCCCACACCAGCGCTTCTGCGCAAACGGCAGGTCCATGCTCACGGTGTATACCTTCACCCCGTTCAACTTCCCGGCCGCATCGTTGAATTTGTGCGTCTGCTGATCGCACACTGGCGTATCCAGCGACGGAACCACACTGAAAATCCGCACGCTCCCCTTGGTATCGGCGGCGTGAACCGGCTTCAGGCTGTTGTCGACCACGGTAAAATCGGGCAGTTTACTGCCAGCTTTCAACTCCGGACCAACCAGGGTAAACGGCGCACCACGCAGGGTAACCGCATTGGGACGTTCAACACTCATGACAGTTGTTCCTTTCTGAATTCGGAGCGGATTTACTCCCTAAAAATGTGTGACTCAGCTCACCTTGCGCTCGCGCGGACAACGGCTTCCCAGCGGCGCCCTCAGGCGGAGCCGCCGCACCAACGCTCATTCCCCGGCGCTTCCGTGCTGCGGGCGTATGCGGCGCCGCTCGTGAAAGCGCCGCATACGGCAGCTCAATCCGCGTTCACGCAACGTACCCGGACTAGACTCCAATCGTCGCGGTCAACTCGCGCACCGCGTCCGCCGAACGCTTCAACTCCGCTTGCTCCTGTGCGCTCAGCTTCACCTCGATGATCTGTTCGATGCCGTTAGCGCCCAGCTTGCAGGGCACCCCGACAAACAGATCGCGAATGCCATACTCGCCCTGCAGGAAGGCGGCGCAGGGCATGATCTTGCGCTTGTCCTTCAGAATTGCCTCCGCCATATCGGTAACGGCGGCCGATGGCGCGTAGTAGGCGCTGCCGGTTTTCAGGTACTTCACTATCTCCGCACCACCATCCCGCGTACGCTGCACCAGTGCCTCAATCTTGTCCGCTGGCATCAGCTCGGTGATCGGTATGCCGGCCACCGTGGTGAAGCGCGGCAGCGGCACCATCGTGTCGCCGTGTCCACCCAGCACAAACGCATTCACGTTCTCCACCGAGACGTTCAGTTCCATGGCGATAAAGGTGGCGAAACGCGCCGAATCCAGCACGCCGGCCATCCCAATCACCCGGTTGCGCGAGAACTTGCTCAGCCGGTAGGCCGACTGCGCCATCGCGTCCAGTGGATTGGTGACCAGAATCAAGATGCTCTGCGGCGACTGCGCGACCACCTTTTCCACCGTGGCGGCGATGACCTCGTGGTTCTTTTTCAGAAGGTCGTCGCGGCTCATCCCTGGCTTGCGCGGAAAACCCGCGGTAATGACCACGATATCGGAGTTGGCGGTCTCCTCATAGCTATTGCTGCCCGTCACGCGAACATCGCTGTCGATGATAGGCGTGGCCTCCATAAGGTCGAGAGCCTTGCCCTGCGGGATGCCTTCCATAATGTCGGTCAGCACGACATCGGCAAGCTCGCGCGCGGCTATCCAATGGGCGGTGGTGGCGCCCACATTTCCGGCGCCCACAACGGTGACTTTCTTGCGCATGAATCATCCTCCGGCGGGCAGTTCCCTGCCCGCAAACGTGGCGGCCCGCCCCTCCGGGCGGCCCGCCCCTGGTTTACATGTTGGCGATAATGGCCGAGGCAAATTCACTGGTCTTGAGCTTGGTCGCGCCCTGCATCAGGCGTTCCAGATCGTAAGTAACCTTCTTCTGCTGGATCGTTGCCGCCAATGCCAGTTCAATGCTGTCGGCCACGTCCTTCCAGCCCAGCGCCTGGAACATCATGACTCCGCTCAGAATCACTGAACCCGGGTTAATGACGTCCTTATCGGCGTATTTTGGCGCGGTGCCGTGGGTAGCCTCAAAAATGGCGAAGCCGTCACTCATGTTCGCCCCAGGCGCAATGCCCAGGCCCCCCACCTGCGCGGCGCAGGCGTCGGAAAGGTAGTCGCCGTTCAAGTTCGGCGTGCACACCACCTGATATTCATTGGCGCGAGTCAGAATCTGCTGGAACATCGAGTCCGCGATACGGTCATTGACCAGGATCTTGCCTGGCGGCAATTTGCCGTTGTAAGGCGCCTGCCACAATTCTTCTTCCGTAATACAGACGTCACCAAACTCTTCTTTGGCCACCTGATAGCCCCAGTCGCGGAACGCACCCTCGGTGAACTTCTGGATGTTCCCTTTGTGTACCAGCGTGACGACCGTCCGGCCATTCTCGATCGCGTGCTGAATTCCCTTGCGTACCAGCCGCTTGGAGCCATATACCGACATCGGTTTGATGCCAATGCCGGAGTCGGAGCGGATCTTCTTGCCCAGTTCCTTGCCCAAAAATTCAATCAGCTTCTGCGCCTCCGGCGAACCCTCTTTGAACTCAATGCCCGCGTAAACGTCTTCGGTGTTCTCGCGGTAGATCACTATGTCCATGTTCTCCGGGCTCTTCACCGGCGAGGGAACCCCGGCGTAGTACTTTACCGGCCGCACACACGCATATAGATCCAGCAACTGCCGCAACGCCACGTTCAGGCTGCGGATGCCACCGCCCACCGGCGTCGTCAGCGGCCCTTTGATCGCCACGCGGTACTTCTTGATTGCTTCCAGCGTGTCGTTGGGCAGCCATTCATTGAACTTCTGAAACGCCTTCTCCCCGGCAAACACCTCAAACCAGGCAACACTGCGCTGCCCGCCGGAAGCCTTCTCCACCGCCGCGTCAAACACGCGCTGGCTGGCCTTCCAGATATCGCGCCCGGTGCCATCGCCCTCAATGAAGGGAATGATCGGACGGTTGGGAACAACGTAACGGCCCTCGCGGTAATCGATTACCTGGCCGTCGGCGGGAACAGTAACGCCATTGAACTGCATCCGGCAAACCACCTTTCCATATTCAAAGCAATGAACGTCTAAACTTGACGGCCCGGCCGAGAGTGCGAAGCTCGGCATTCCGGCAACCGGAAATCCTCGCTCCGCGCATCGCTCCGCCGTTGCGGCTACGCGCTGCGGCGCCTACCGGCGGCGGATGGCGGCATTCACACGCGCCGCCAACACCAGCCCCACTCCGGTTATCGCCAGTACCAGCCCCGCTTGCGGCTGGTTCATCCAGAAGCGCAATGCCAATCCCGTCAGCGCCAGTAGAAACCCCACCCAATACAGGGCGCGCAAAATCATACTCACGCTGAGGACAGGCACAGTGCTCCAGCTCCCATTTTCCACACAGGCCAACCTTCAAAGGTAACATGGGGAGAGCGGCGATTGCGCCGCGAGTGACGGCGCACCCGGCGCAATGCAAGCTTCGTGCCGCGGCCACCCTCCATGAGTCCAGGTGCGGAAAAAAGCGGGAACTTGTGATGAGCGACACTGAACAGCAACCATCCAAGGGCACACCAGAGCTGCTGCGGCTCATTGAGCGAAATCTATTCGCCGAGCGCGAAGACGCCGCTATGTATCGCAAACTCGCCGGGCAGGAGTCCGACGCCAACCGCCGCAACCTTCTCTTACGCCTAGCGGAAAGTGAAGATGAGCACGCCCGCCGTTGGGAGCACAAGCTGCTACAGTTTGGCGGCCGCATTCCACCCCCCCGTTTGAACGTGTTGAGCCGCCTTCGCCTCTGGCTTGCCGGCAATGTGGGAACGGAGGCCGCCATCCGCCGCCGCGAAGCCGGTGAGGAGCAAACCGCCGAAGACTACCGCGACATGGAGCGCCGCTACGGCCCCGAAGCTGGCGATGTACTGGCTGAAATTGAGCGCGATGAGCGCTCGCATGCCCGTAAGCTCCGCGTGCTGTCGCAGGCGCATGGACCAGCTCGCGCCCTTTCCTTCGCGCTGGGCAAGGAACACTGGCATCGGCATGAGCACAACTGGCTCAGCGACGCCATTTATGGCGCCAACGACGGCTTAGGCGCGGTCTTCGGTATTGTCTCCGGTGTGGCTGGCTACAGCGATACCGGCCGCTTCGTGCTCATCTCCGGGATCGCCGGCATGATCGCCAGCGCCCTTTCCATGGGCGCCGGCGCATACCTCGCCGCCAAAAGCGAACGCGAGCTCTACGAAGCGGAACTGCACCGCGAGAAGCTGGAAATAGAGCAGGATCCCGAAGAAGAGTTGGAGGAGTTAAGCCTGTTTTACCAGCTCAAGGGCTTTACCGAGGCCGAAGCCGCGACCCTGGTGGAACGTCTACGCCAGGATCCGGATCAGTTCCTGCGCACCATGGCTTCCGAAGAGCTTGGCATGAGCGGCGAACCGAGCCGCAAGCCCGGCCCGGCTGCCTGGTCGGCCGGATTGTCCACCGCGGCCGGAGCGATCATTCCAGTCATCCCCTTCTTCTTCTTGTCTGGAATGCCGGCCGTCATCGCTGCTTTTGCGGTGAGCTTGCTGGCCCACTTTGCCGTGGGCGCCGCCAAGTCCTTGTTCACCAATCGCAGTTGGATTTGGAGCGGAGCGGAAATGACCTTGGTCGGCGTGCTCGAGGCCGTCGTCACCTATGGCGTCGGCCGCATGGCCGCCGTCTATCTGCGCTGATTGCAAGCTCGGCTCCGCTCACGAAACCTGCCGGGCCTGCGACCCGAGCAGAGCGTCGCCCCCTCCATGAAGCTTCCCTAAATTGTTCCAGTGCTGCGTTGCGACAATGCAGCCCACTGCTGCTCGGCGTTATCGCTGAACATGACCACCAATGTGTATATGCCCAGCAACGTCCCCAGCAGAAGCCTCGGCAAGGTCACGATTGCGGCCACAATCGATACGATGCGCGCCCAACTGGCCCGCTCCAACAGTCCCACCCCCGCCGCCGCGCGCAGTGCGCTGACAAACAATCCAATAAATCCGCCAATTCGAACCATGCCGTTCATCCAGCCCGGAACCCAAATGAGGTTTGGGCCCATGTGCATCATTGGCCAGTTCCATGGCCCCCAATGCCCCATTGTCAGCAGGAACACCGATTCGCCAAAGCTCAGCGCCGCGTAAATCAACCAGAGCACACCCAATGTTTTAAAGTGCCGCGCCACCCGCGTCTGCGACCGGCTCGGATAATACGCCGCGGCAGGATAGCCGGTCCCAGGCGCCGGTGCCGCTGCAACTGGATGAAGGGCCGGCTGCTCCCCACTCGCACCGCCCGCCACTTGCCTGCCACAAAACGTGCAAACCTTCGCCTCAGGCGCAATCTGTTGCCCGCACTGGTTGCAATACATTGGCCGTCACTCCTGTCCCTTCCTCAACTCCAATACGAGAGAAAGTGGCGCCAGGTTCACGAAAGTTCGATTGAATCCTTTGGGGCAGTCTTCTACTCGCCTGGCTGGCCCGCCGCTTCTGCCTTCTGCCTGCGCAGTTCCCCGGCCACAGCGTCCAATACCCCATGCAGAAAATTCTCTGCTGCCGGCTGGGAAAAACGGCGTGCCAGCTTCAGCGTCTCGGTGATGACCACCGCCGCTGGCACGGGTGGCTCCCGCAGCAGCTCTGTTACCCCCAGCATCAGCAGACTACGATCGACGGTACTCATCCGCTCCAACCGCCAGCCATGCGAGTGGCGCGTCAGCAACTCGCGTATGCGTTCGTCGTTGGCGACAGCGGATTCCAGCAATCTCCCCGCCAGCTCACGCACCTCCGCTTCCAACGGGTGGTTCTGCACGTACCACCGCTCTACCTCTCCGGAACTTTGCCCCGTGAGCTGCATGGCGTAGATCATCTGCATGACCGCTTCGCGCGCCTGCGTGCGCGGATCGCTGGGCCGGTTACTCATCGCATCCGCCCTGACCTTCACCTGCTTCACCGGCGTTCGGGTTGAAAATGCAGTTCATTGGGAAAACTCAGTTGCCACACAAAACGTGCCAAGGCCTACAGCAAGACGCCCATGCCAGGCATGGGCGTCTTGCGGCCAATCTGGAGCGAAAACCAGCCCAAAATCAACCCTGCTCCGGCGTCCCCGCCTCCGCCAGCCACACCTGCAGCCGGACCGGATCAAAGCCTACCATCACCTGCCCATTGACCACCACGGTCGGGGTCGACCGGCTGTGATAAACCTGGGTCAATTCGCGCAGCGCCTCGGGATCACGCGTCACATCTTTGGACACAAACTTGATTCCTTTCGCCGAAAGGAAATCCGCAACTGTGCGGCACGGCGGTCACCCAGGCTGACTGTAAACAACCACATCAAGGGCCATAAAATCACTCCAACTTCAGTTTAACTGAAAGCGCAAAAAAGCCCGCCGGAGTGGCTGCCCCCGCGGGCTCTTCTGAACAATTGAAATAGCAGTCGAGAGGAAGAAAACTCAGTTGCCGCCACTGGCCGGCTGAGCGTTGCTCTGTAAAGCCGCATCCGCCGCAGGTGCATTGCTGGCCGCGACCGTTTCCACTGGAAGCGCCTGGGACCCTGGCCCGGAGAGCACGGCCAGAGTCGGAGTGGGGCCCAGACCCAAGGCAATCAGAGCGCGCGAGTCCGGCACCACCCGGTTCTGCCAGTGATGATCAGCTTGATAGCGTTTCAGCGCCAGACGCGTCGCCTCATCCCAATATCCGGACGCCTGCGTCAGGTAGCCCGCCTTCACGAGCGCCTGCTGGATCTGTGTCGCCCGGTTGCTCGATATCGAGACCCGCCGCCTCCAGTGTGGAGTCCGGCGGCGCCGAATGTAGCGCACATGCCGGTAGTGCCCGCGACCGTAGCGTCGCACCACATGCCGCTTCCGGATCACCCGGCGTTTATAGCGAACCGGCGCACGACGTCGAACCACGTGCCGTACATAATGCCGGCTTACGTGGGTACGCGCCTTGTGATGGCGCACCACATGCCTTGCCCACACCGGCAAACTGAACCCAAACACCAGAGCGAACACTAGCCAGCGTCCCAGTGGCCGCCGGCCTAAGCTTGAAATGATTGAACAGGCTTGAATTCCCAATTCTCAACTCCTGAATGGCAACTGCAAAGAGTTGCCGAAGGCCATGCCCATCAGCATAGTCCGGAGAGCCCGCTTCTCCTGCTCCGTGGTTCGCCTCAACCCACTGCCGCGATATAACTATGCACCGAACCCACGATTCGAGGGTTCTCTGTGCAGCCTACTCGGGGTCCCGACCCATTGCTAGAGGTCGAAGGTGCCCTTCGGGGTACTTTACTGTAAGTAGCTGCCGCCTGCAAACCAGCGCGTCCAGTGTCCATCCGGGCTCAATCGCCGTAGTGCAAAAGCAATGTCTTGCCCCGGACGCAAGGACTTCAGCACCTGCCGGTAAACCGGAGCGCCCTTCACCGGAACCCGGTTCACCGCCAGGATCACGTCCCCGCGCTGCACGCCAATATTATCGGCAAATGAGCCTGGCGTTACACTGCGCACCAGCACCCCTTCCTGATTGGGCAGATCCAGCTTTTTCTGCACCGTGCTGTCGATGCTCTTGATCTCAAGCCCCAGAAGCGGCGCTGAAGATGTATGCACCGGCTGGAATGGCGGCTGCTTATGGAATAAGCTGTCACGGTCAGCGACCGTCACCTCGGCATTATGCAATTGCCCATCGCGCAGGTATTGCAGTTGCAACGTTGATCCGACCTGCCGGTTCACGATGTCGTGTACCAGGTCGCTGCCATCCTCCAGCGACCGGCCATTAACGGCGGTGATAATGTCGCCGTCCTTGAGCCCAGCCTTCTGCGCCGGTCCACCCGTCTGCACTTCTGCCACAGGCACCCCCGCTTGCAAATGGTACACACGGCGCACCGAGGGAGACAGCATGGGTTCAAAGTACACGCCAATAGACCCGCGTCGCACCCGCCCGTAGCGGACAATCTGCTGGAAAACACTCTTCGCCACTGTCGCCGGCAGCGCGAACCCTACCCCCTGCGACCCATTGGACTCAGTGTAGATAGCAGTGTTGATGCCAACCACTCCTCCTCGCAGGTCCACCAGCGGCCCGCCACTGTTGCCCGGGTTGATGGGTGCATCGGTCTGGATGAACCCCTGCAGATTGTGTTCCGCCGGAATATGGCGGTCCATTGCGCTGACAATCCCCGCCGTAACGCTTTGCCGTAACCCGAATGGGCTTCCCACTGCCAACACCCAGTCGCCGACCTGCAAATTCGAGGAATTCCCCCAATGCGCCACTGGAAGCGGATTGTTCACATGAATCCGCAGTACCGCCAGGTCGCTCTCCGCGTCTTCACCCACCAGCGTCGCTGGAATCGGCTGCTCTTGTCCGGCCAATACCACCTGCACCTGGTCGGCGCCTTCAATTACGTGCCGGTTGGTCAGAATCAATCCGCTCGGATCGAGAATGATTCCCGATCCCTCGCTCCGCTCCGAATGCGGCAGCGGGGGGAAGATCTTAAAGTATTGCTCTAAGGATTTATTGGATTTCTCCGGAGGTGCCGCCTTTGCCCCTGGGCTCTCCGCCTCGACCCGCACGTTGACCACCGCGGGAGACACATCCATCGCAACCCGGTGGAAACGGCTGGAAAGCGACTCTGCCGACCAAGTCGCCGGACTCGCTCCACTGTGGCGTAACCCTCCCCACATACCCACGGCTAAGCCGATGGCCAGAACCGCAATCAGTCGTAGGGCAGCGGTAAATCCGCTAGAAGTGGACGGCGATGACATCACAGCGGCAACTCCAGAGCAAAGTATAGCCTTCGACCATTGGATGCGGAATGACCAGGAATGTACCAGAAGGTGCCAGTACCCGGGCGGCTTCCCGGGCCCCCATCCCAGGCGGTCATCCGCGGTCCTCTTGCCAGAGTCGTTCCACGACTAGGGAACAGGCCGGCCGCGCAAGTCCCCAACCTCGGACCCTATGTTGGCCCCTACGATCAGGACAGCTCCCACCATTGAGGCCAGGGTCACCCGCTCGCCTCCCCACAGCAGAGCTATCCCCCAGGCAAAAACCGGCTCCAGGGCAAACAGCACTGCCGCATGGGTCGCGGGGGTGTATTGTTGCGCCCAGGCCTGCAGCGTAAACGTCAAAGCTGTGGCCAGCGCTGCGGTCGCGACCAGGGTCAATACAAGCCGTTCACTCCAGATCACGTGCGGATGTTCCAGCACCGGCGCCAGCACTGCGTTCACCACTGCCGCGCCCCCTATCTGCAAAACCGCGAGTTGACGAAAGTTAAAGCGTGAGGCGAACTCGCCTAGCCCAACAATATGAGCGGCAAACCCGGCTGCGCATCCCAGGCTTAGCCAGTCACCCAGGTTGGGGCCGCCGATACCAAAAACCTGGCCGCCCTGTTTGGGGCCTGCAAAGAAGGTCAGACAATAAAGGCCGGCCAGGGCCGTTGCCGCCGCCAGCCAGTGGTGCAACCGCAACCGCCGGCTGACGCCCAGTCCTCTCGCGCGCGCCAGCAGCCACACCATAAAAGGGACCAGGACCACGGAAACCCCGGTGAGAAACGCGGAATGCGATGACGACGTATACTTCAGCCCATCCGTCTGCATCGCGTATGCGCCCCCCAGAAAGAGCCCCAACAAAAGCCCGGCCCGCCAGACTCCGCCGTTCAGCCGCAGCGGAAACAAGGCCCGCGCGTCCCGCCAGTAAACCACCAGCAAGAGAGCCGTTGCCAATGTCAGGCGCAGGGCATTGAAGCTCAGCGGGGTGCTATCGCGAAGCGCATCCTTCACCACCAGGAACGTCGCTCCCCAGATGAGCGTTGTGGCGGCAATGGTCAGGTCGGCGCGCAAAACCCGGCGCCCGGCATTGGAAGACCTCAACTCCACATAGGCCGGTTCAGACATGGGTTCCGCTAAGGAGCAGGATAAGAAGCAGAAGCCGTTTCAAGCCCAGTTCCCGCCCGCTGGCGTCAAACCACTCCTCCAGCGTATGCGCTCCTCCGCCCCGCCCCCCAGCTCCCAACCGGATCGCTTCCCGGCCCATGGATAGAGGAATATTAGCGTCCGTTGACGCCATCTGGAACTGTGCACGGATGCCCAGGCTTTCATCGACCGTGCGAAGTGCCTGCAGCAAACGGCTGCCGGCGGCAACTTCGCCCGCCGGCCGGTCCCCAATCACCTGCAGTTGCGCTTCAATCCGTCCGCTGCGTGCGCCGCGGTTTTCCTCCTCCAGGGCGGCCGAGACCGCCTGCTGCGCCTGCTGTACGCATATTTGCAGAGCCTCACTGTCAATGGCCCGCAAGTCCAGCTTCATCGACGCCGCGGCGGGAATCGTATTTACCGACGTCCCACCTTCCACCATTGTGATGGCGGTTGCGGCACGCACCCCATGCTCGGAACTGACCAGCGGCGCCTCCGCCAAATTGGCAACGGCGCGGCCTAGCGCGTGAATGGGATTGGCAGCTCCGGCGTCCGACCAACTATGCCCGCCCTTGCCGCGAAACGTAACCTGCAGCCTCCGGCTCCCCAGCGCGCGTGTCGTCACCTGCTCCAGTCCCGGACCGTCAATCACCAATGAGCACTCAATGCGGTCCCGCCATGGGCTGCGCTCGAACAAGTAGCGCATCCCTTTGAGATCGCCCTCGCCCTCTTCGCCCACGTTGGCAACCAGCAGGACCGGACGGGCGGGCCTCACCTCGCTCTCCTTGCATGCGCGCAACATGGCCAGCAGCGCCGCCAGGCCTGCGCCATTGTCCGAAATGCCGGGTGCCAGCAGAAGCCCGTTCACCCGCCGCGGCTCCAACTCCGTACGCGGCGGAAAGACCGTGTCCATGTGCGCTGACACCAGCACAACCGGACCACTCTCGGCACTGGTCAGAGCCCAGGCGTTGCCCACCTCATCAATGCCGCACTGCTCATAGCCCAACCCCCGCATCTGCCGCAAGATCCATTCCGCGCGCAAACCCTCCAACCCGGTTGGCGCGGCGATGCGGGTCACGTCCATTTGCTGCTGGCGGATCCACGGCTCCCAGCGCGAAAACTGCCCCAATAGACCCTGCACCCGCTCGTCGTTCTGAAGTCCGGCGAGCTCTTCCTTGAACCTATCCAGCGCTACGGGACCTTGGCTCATGGGCATTGGCGGAATGGGCATGTCGGCAGGCACATTTCAAGCATAGACGACTCCTGCAATCTCTCGCGCTAGGCGGCCAAAGACATAGCAAGCAGCGCCAGGCATGGCTCGCGTGGGCGGCAATATGCGTTTTCGCCGGAATGGAACATAATGGCCTGTCAGTACACATGAGGCCCCGTTTGATCAGCAAGACCCAGATCGAAAACCTCGCCGCCTTCCGCTACGCCATGCGCCGCTTTTTGCGCTTCAGCGAAAATGCCGCTCGTAAAGCGGGCCTCTCTCCGCAGCAGTACCAACTGCTTCTCACTATTAAAGGCATGCCAGGGCGGGAGTGGGCCTATGTGACCGAAATTGCCGAGCGCCTGCAGATCAGCCATCACGGCGCAGTAGCCCTGATTACCCGCGCGCAAAAACAGCATCTGGTGCACCGCACCCCCGGCCAGGAAGACCGCCGCACCGTTCAAGTCACCCTTGCCGATAAAGGAGAAGAGTTGTTGGGCCGCCTCTCCGCCCTGCATCAGCAGGAATTGGGCCAGCTCTCCAACCAGCTGCGCGAACAACTCGAGGCCATTACCACCGATCTTTAAAGCTGCGCCGCTCGCGTTGAATTCACCGGAACGCGTTCCGCACACGGACATCCAAGCCCGAATCTGCGGTTATTGATCTACCGCTGCCGTGTCGAACGCCGTTCCGTTTGTCTCCGCATCTCACAACAGCCCGCCGCTGCGCTTGATCGCAGACGGAACCCACTGCGGCGGCACCCTCGCCTGGCCGGCATTTTCCCTTCCCAAATCGCCTCAACCCCTCAAAATCCCAACCCAATCGCAAACCTTCCGCTACGATGCCACGGCGGATGCATCGCTTGATCGGCTGAGGCCAGCATCTAAACTAAAATCATTCTATGACCCACTCCCCAGCCGATCTGTCCGCGGCCAGCGCCGCCACTCTGCGTTCCGCTGCCGGACAGCAGCCTCAGCCCCCTTTTGCTTCCATTCCAGAGGCGCTGCAGGAGTTGCGTGCCGGCCGCATGATTGTCGTTGTCGATGACGCCGACCGCGAAAACGAAGGCGATCTGACCGCTGTGGCCGAAACCGTTACCCCGGAGATGATCAACTTCATGGCCCGCCACGGCCGCGGCCTGGTCTGCGTGCCGCTCACCGAGGACCGCCTGCAACAGTTGCAGATATCTTTAATGACCCGGGAAAACACTTCCAACTTCGGCACCGCCTTCTGCGAATCGGTGGACGCGATGGAAGGTGTTTCGACCGGTATCTCCGCCGCCGACCGCGCCCTCACCATCCGCAAGCTGGTCGACCCCCTTGCCCGCCCCGAGGATCTTGCCCGCCCTGGCCACATCTTTCCCTTGTCTGCCCGCAGCGGAGGCGTTCTAGCCCGCGCCGGACAGACCGAGGCCGCCGTCGACCTGGCCCGCCTCGCCGGCTACCAGCCTGCCGGTATCATCTGCGAGATCATGAATGAGGACGGCACCATGTCGCGCGTGCCCGACCTGATCGCCTTCTGCTCTCAACATCAGTTGAAGATGATTACCGTGGCGGACCTGATCCGCTACCGCCTGGCGCATGAGCGCTATGTGCACCGCATTGGCGAGACTAGCCTGCAGACTGCCGAGGGCCACTTCCGCGCCATTGCTTTCCACAATGTGCTCGACAATGAGTATCACACTGCCCTGGTCATGGGGCAGCCATCGCCTGAAAAGCCAACCCTGGTCCGTGTGCAGACGCATTGCGTGCTGGGTGGCGTGCTGGGCGGCTCCTTCTGTGATTGCCAGCGCTCGCTCCGCGGCGCTCTGCAACGCATTGCCAGCGAAGGAGAGGGCGTCCTGGTCTACCTGCATCAGAACACCCCCGGGTACACCGTCCACGAGGGCCAGATCACTCATACCGAAAGTGGCGCTCCCCGCCCCGGCGATCACGAGCGTGTCGTGCAGCGCCAAACCGGCGTGGGCGCGCAGATTCTTTCCGATCTCGGCGTAGGCAAGATCCGTCTGCTCACCAACCACCCTCGTAAGGTAGCGGCGCTACAAGGCTATGGATTGGAGATTGTGGGGCAAGTCGCGATCTGAAACAGTCGCGATCTGAAACTTCTACGATCCCGCGTTACGCGCGCCCATCACCGGCTCCGGCAGCATGTCCAGCACCTCGCGCACCTTGCGTGTCAGCACCTCGCCGGTAAACGGCTTCTGCAGGAAAAAGCGCCCGCCGCTTTCGCCTCCGCGATGGAGGACAATGTTGTTGGCGTAACCCGACATGAACAGCGTTCGCGTCTCCGGATGCCGCTGCCCTACCGCTTTGGCCAGTTCCCTCCCATTCATGCCCGGCATGACCAGATCGGTCAGCAATAAATGCAAAGGAACCGGCTGCCGCTCGCAGAGTTCCAGCGCCTCGTCTGCGTTGGAGGCCGCTAGAACTGTGTAGCCCTCCGTCTCCAGCAGACGCGCCGCCAGCGCTCGTAAGGCGTCTTCGTCTTCCACCAGCAGAATTGTCTCCGTTGCCGGCCGCGGTGGCGCCACCACGGCCAGGCTCCCGGGCTCCGCTTGTCCCCTGGTCTCAGCCAGCGGGAACAGCACCTGGAAACGGCTCCCCTGCCCCGGTTCGCTCTCCACCTGAATAAAGCCCCCGCATTGCTGCACAATGCCGTAGCTGGTCGCCAGCCCCAGCCCCGCGCTGCGAATCTCTTTCTTGGTCGTGAAAAACGGCTCAAAGATATGCGGCAGCACGTCCGCCGCAATCCCCACTCCCGTGTCACTCACCGCCAGGGAAACATAGCTGCCCGGTGCTACTCCATGACTCGCGGAATTGATGTTCGTCAGCGCCGTTTCAATCACCAGCCGGCCGCCATGCGGCATCGCCTCACGCGCATTACTCACCAGATTCAGCAGCAACTGATCCAAGCCGGACGGCTCGGCTAGAATGGCTGGCAGCGTGGGCTCCAGCACCAGCAGCACCTCCACCGAGGTGCCCGCAATACGCTGCACCCGCGACTGCAGGTTTTTCACGCAGGTATTGAGGTGCAGTATCTGCGGGGTCACGGGCTGCTGCCGGCTGAAGGTCAATAATTGCCGCGTCACCCCAAGCGCCCGATCCACCGCTTTGCGGATCTCCAGCAAATGAGACTGGCTGCGATCGTCGCCCGCATGGCGCTGCAGCAGTAAATCGCTGTAGCCCGAAATGATGGTCAGCAGATTGTTGAAATCGTGGGTGACACCAGCGGCCAGCCGCCCCAACGCCTCCATTTTTTGCGCCTGCCGCAGCTCTTCCTGCAACTGCCGCAGCGCGCTGATGTCAACCACTGTCCCGTGTACCGCGGCGGGGTAGCTGGCGCTGCCCGGCACGCGCACCGCGTTAATGAGTACGGTGGCGGTCGCTCCCTCCGGCTTGGGCAAGCGGCACTCCAGACTCTCCACCCGCTCGCGCGTCTTCAGCTCCTCCAGCACTTGCGCCATGCCCAGATCCTGCAGGGTGGCGGGGACTGACGCCCGTGGAGTGCGGCCGGCAATGCGCAAGAGCGCTTCATTGTAGTCCAGCAAACTCCCGTCTAAAGTGCAGCGGAAGGCGCCCGCGCTGTTCTGCTCGAACAGCAGACGATAATGACGTTCTGAGGTCTCCAGGTCGCTCTGCGTCTGACGCAGCCGGACCACCGATGCGCGCAAGTCGGAGGTGCGGTCATGCACTTCCAACTCCAGTTCGCGATTGCGCTGCTGCAGTTCCAGCGCCAGCACTCGCATCTCCAGCAGATTGCGAATCCGCAGCAGCGACTCGACCGGATCCACCGGCTTGGCCAGAAAATCGCGCACGCCCGACTGCAGCGCCCGCTCCTTGGCTTCCCGCGAAGCGTCCGCCGTCAGCATGATCACCACGGCGGGCACCGGTCCCTGCAGCCACGGCTGCAACTCGGCCAGCAATCCAAAACCGTCCAGATGCGGCATGTGCAGATCGAGCAGAATCAGATCCGGGCTCTGCTGTTGACAGGAGTTGACCGCCAGCCGCGGATCTTCCACCATCACCAGATTGTTGAAACCGGCCTGCTGCAACACCTGTCCCAGCGCCTCGGCCGCCACCGGATCGTCGTCAACCAACAGAATTCGTGAGGTAGAAATCCGCTCCCGCATGCCGGCTCCGATTGTCACTGTAGGTCAATCGGCAGCCGGATGGAAAACTTGAGGCGTTTTAATCTTCCTCGCCTTCCCCTGTGACAGAGGACCTTTCGCCCGGCCAATGGCCAGGAAGCCGCGCCAGCCATCCGCGCACGCAGTGGTGAGTTCCAAACTCGACCGCCACAACACACTCTTCCAGCAGCGCAATTACGAGGCACTCTTCTTCCGGCTCTTGGCCCCGTGCGCCGCCGCCCGCGGCGGCTTCTTATGTCCTGCGGAGGGCTCGGAAGCGCTCGCGCGCGCGTGCGTCCCCGCCTGGGGAGTGGCAGCCTTCGCTGGCATTGCCTCCAGACTTCGCTTCAAGCTCTCCATCAGGTCGGTCACTGGCGCCAGCTTCGGCGCTACCTCCTTCCGCGCTGGAGTCTTCCCGTGCAGCTTCGCCTCAATGACCTCTTCCAGATTCTTGCGGTAGTGATCTTCGAACTGCGCGGGGTGAAAGGGCGCGGCCAGCCCTTTGATCAGCTGTTCTGCCAGCCGCAACTCCGCCTCGCTTACCGCAACATCGCTGCTCGCCCCAAAACCCTCTGCCAGACGAATCTCGTCGTGGTAGTACAACGTGTGCAGGATCAACCCGCGCCGGCTCCCCTTCTCCGGCTTTCCATCTTGTTCTTCCGCTTCGCGAACCGTGCCCGCCCGCACCAACGCAATCGACTCGCGATTGTGCATCGCCAGCTTTGCCACCGCCACGTAACCGGATTCTTCCATCGCGCGCTGCAGCAGTGCGTACGGGCGCCGCCCCGCCGCCTCGGGAAGCAGGTAATAGGAGGACTCGTACCAGATCGGATCGATTTCCCCTCCTTTGCAGAACTCCACAATCTCGAGTTGCTTTTCCGTGTGCGGAGCGGCCGCCTTGATCTCCTCGTCGCTGACCACCACGTACTCACCCTTGGCGTACTCGTACCCGCGAACCGTCTCGCTCCGCGGCACCACCTCACCATCCAGCTCGCATACCATCTGCTGCCGCAAGCGCGCATGATCGGTTGCGTGTAGCATATGGAACCCGATGCGCTGCCCTCGTGCTCCCGAGTAAAGCCGCACTGGTAACGTAACCAGCCCAAAGGTGAGATACCCGCTCCAAACGCTTGCCATGGTCAAGTGAGATGCCCAGTCGCGCCTGCGAGAAGGATTCGTCCTCACCCAGCCTTAGTGGAACCAGAGTGGATCATCGTTCACTTGCCCGCCCCAAAATTAACCTGAACGTGATCAGGAGGCGCGCAGGCTGCCACAGGGCATCCAAAAGCAAAGGTACACTCCAACTTGTGAAATGTGCGGTTCACCAGGAGCATTCGTGTCACTGAAGGAGTACAAAGCCAAGCGCCATTTTGACCAGACGCCCGAGCCGAGCGGCGCCAAACAAGCCGCTCCCAAACGCCCCCACCTGGTCAAACCCGCTGTCGAACGCCGCTTTTGCGTGCAGCAGCACCGCGCCTCACACTTGCACTATGACTTCCGTTTGGAAATGGAAGGCGTGCTGAAATCCTGGGCGGTCCCCAAAGGCCCTACACTCGATCCGGAAGTAAAGCGCTTGGCCATGCAGGTGGAAGACCACCCCGTCGATTACCTCACCTTCGAGGGCATTATCCCGGATGGCAATTATGGCGCTGGCGAAGTGATCGTCTGGGATTTGGGTACTTATGAAACCCTCGGAGAGACACCTCCTGTGCAACAGCTCGAACGTGGTTCTCTCAAATTCCGCCTGAAGGGCAAGAAGCTGCATGGCGAGTTCGCCCTCGCCCATATGCACTCCCGCGACCCGAACAGCCGCGGCAACGAGTGGCTTTTGTTCAAGAAGGCGGATAATGCCGCGGTGCTCGGCGACACCGCCGAGCGCCATCCCGCCTCGGTGATCTCCGGACACACGTTGAAACAAATGGCAACCCCACAGCTGCGCGCAGTAGCTCCCACCTGGGGTAGCAATCGCGATGCATCTGGCGCCATGAAGGAACCAGCGCCCAGGAGTAAAACCCGAAGTACAAAGTCGGCGAAGGCGGTGAAAACGGCCGCCCACTCACGTAAGCCGCCCCTCAGTGACCAGCGGCAACCCGAGCCCCTGCCGCGTCCCCGCCTGCGCGCCGTGGCTGGTACTTCCGCTCCTGGTCAGCTTGCCCCGGATGGGGTTACAGCCGCCGCGCCCCGCCCCTCCAGGCCGGCGCCACACCAGAATGCCCGGACCGAGCTTAACCCATCCGCTGCCGCTCGCGCCCGCCACGCTCGCGCACCGCTGCCTGCTATTACCCAGCCCATGCTGGCCACCCTGATCGACGAACCATTCTCCTCCCCAGAATGGCTCTTTGAAATCAAGTGGGACGGAATTCGCGCCCTAGCCTACATAGAAAATGGAAGCCTGCGTTTCTCCAGCCGGCGCGGTCTCGACCTGACCGCCCAGTACCCGGAGCTCCACGCGCTGCCGGATGCGGTGCACGCCACGAACGCTATTCTCGACGGCGAAATTGTCGTCCTCGATGAGGCGGGCCATTCCAGTTTCAGCAAATTGCAGCAGCGTATGAACCTGTCCGGTCCCAAAGACGTGGAGCGCGCGCGCAAGCTCTATCCCGTGCTCTACTACGCCTTTGACCTGCTCTTTCTCGATGGCGAGGACCTCCGCGGCCGCCCCCTCCTTCAACGCAAGGAACGCTTGCGCTCCATCCTGACCACGGGCGCCGCCCTGCGCTACTCCGATCATATTCAGGAGGATGGCCGCGGCCTGTTCCAGGTGGCCCGCGCGCAAGGCTTGGAAGGCATCGTCGCCAAACGCGAAAACTCCCGCTATGAGGAGAAGCGCTCGCGCAACTGGCTCAAAATCAAGATTAGTCAGTCACAGGAGGTCGCCATCCTCGGCTACACCGATCCCCAGGGCTCGCGTACCCAGTTCGGCTCGCTTCTGCTTGGCGTGTTCGAGCCGGACTCGAAGCGCTTTGTTTATGCCGGAAAGGTGGGCACCGGCTTTGATACGCGCACTCGCAAAAACATCTTGCCGCAATTGACCCACCTTCCCCAGCGTCCAGATGATGTTGTGGGAACCGCGCCACGGAACGGCGTCCACTGGGTCAAGCCGGAACTGGTGGCGGAAGTGAAATTTCTGGAGTGGACCAACGACAACAAGTTGCGAGCCCCCGTTTTTCTGGGGCTCCGCATCGACAAGAACCCCAGGGAATGCATTCGCGAACTACCGGCAACGAAGTGAATGACAAATCCCTGGCGGCGCTGGACTCGTGAGATACGATAGCCACCGGAGAAAGCGGCCTTATGGCGGATCCCAAGCCCAAGTCCAAACACACCGTCGTGCGCGCGGACTGGCAGCCCACCGCTTCGCAGCGCCGTGACAGCGCCAAACGCGGTGCTCCCGGCCAGCGCCTGCTTGGGCCATTACCGCTTCCCCGCGACGCGGTGAATGGCGAGGTCACCGTCGACACAGTCGCCGTGAAGCTCTCCAACCTCGACAAAGTCTACTTCCCCTCATCCGGCCATACCAAACGGGACCTGCTGGACTATTCTCACGACGTCGCTGAGTTCATGCTGCCGCACCTTTTAAACCGGCCCGCCACCCTCAAGCGCTTCCCGCAAGGTATCGATCGCCCGTGGTTCTTCCAGAAAGAGGCCGGTGAGCACATGCCCCCTTGGGTGCGCACCGCACCCCTCCCCAGCAAGGGCGAGCGCACCTACATCAACTACGTCTTGTGCAACGACTGCCCGACTCTGCTCTACCTGGTGAACCTCGGTTGCATTGACCACAACGTCTGGATGAGCCGCGCCGCAACTCCCGATCAGCCGGATTTCGTGCTGCTCGATCTTGATCCCGGGCCTGACGCCGGCTTCGATAAGGTGGTCCGCGTCGCCCAGGCCATCCGCCGCGTTCTGGAAAAATACGAGATCCTCGGCTTTCCAAAAACCTCGGGCGCCACGGGAATGCATATTCTGCTCCCACTCGCTCCCGGGCATAGCTTCGCCCAGAGCTCACGCTTTGCGGAAATCGTGCTGCGTCTGGCCGCCGCCGAAGTCCCGGATCTGACCACTGATGTCTGGTCCGTCGCTGACAGGCCTCGCGACCGCGTCTTCCTCGACTTCCGCCAGAACGCTCCCGGCAAAACGATTCCGCCGCCCTATTCACCACGCGCCTATCCCGGCGCAACCGTCTCGACTCCGCTGCAGTGGAAAGAGCTCACTCGTTCCCTTGACCCATCGCGGTTCACCATTACCAACCTCCGCCGCCGCCTGGAGAAGTACGGCGACCTGGCCTCCGGCAATTTGCCCGGCGCCGGCCACGGGCAGCAACTGCGCTTGCTTTTAGAGCGCATGCACCAGTCCGATGCGCCACAGAAAAAGAGACGTGCCTTCTGATCGCGGTTGCAAATTGACGAGAGCCGCAGCCGGCATTCAAACCAGCACAGCAGACCCCTTTAGCACGCGCAACAATCCCCACCGCTCTCACCCCAGCCCGCATGCCATTGGCCAGCGAGGTTCGCGCTCTTGCACATTTTCCGCTCCCTTGAACATCCCCCAAATGGGTTGACCCAAAAACCTTCAAGAGCGCTGCAAACCCGCCACAAAACTATGCCGGGAAAATTACCTTTGTTACAAAACTACGACTTCTTCGTAACAACATTGTAATAATTACCCCCCAATTTGCCCTCCACTGCCTCTCTTACTAGAAATTCCGGGCAGCCCCACCCCCTCCCTCGTCTGGGGGGATCGCTCTGTTTCTCTAATGCTTTTCCCTATCCGCAATAAGGTGGAGCTTTCATATGTTGCTTGACAGGGGCAGCCCGCAACCGGGCCGCTTGCCAAATCGGGGCGGCTTTAGGCACCGCCCGCGAAGGCCCAGTTCGGGAAGCCCCGCTTTCGCTAAGGAGCAGATTTCAATGCACAGCCACCTTCGTCTCGCTCTCGCCGCCACCTTGCTTGTGGGCAGCGCCGTTGGCCTGAAGCTTTTGGTCAACCATCATAACTCCGGGGCTACTTATCGTTCCCTGGCCTTGGCCGCACCTCAGCCCCAAACCATGATCGCCATCGGCCTTGGCGCTCCTCCCCCACCCATGCCCGGCTGGCCCTATCCTGTGCGCTCCGCCGGCATTGGCGCCGGTGATCCCCTTCCGCCGCAGCTCACCGGCGTCAGCATCGCCGGCATTGGCCTCGGCGCTCCTCCTCCACCCATGCCCGGCTGGCCCTATCCTGTTCAGGCGCCGCAGGGCGTTTGACCTTTCACGGTCGCTTGACGGGCCAGGACGAGTCGAACTGATTTCGAGTTCGAGATCGTAGGCCGAAGTGACGGCAAAGGTCCATCCCGCTTCCCAATCTGGATCGCCCGGATTCCCAGTCCCGGGAAGTCGTTCATGGCAATGCTCACGCTTGTCTCCACCTGTTTGGGGGGTGGAGACAAGCGGCTTTTTCTAGGCTCTGATTCCTCATTGCCCTATGCTGCCGTTTAAGGACCGGCGGCGTGAACGCATTAACCCAATTTCTGTGGTGGGCTGTGCTGGCGGGAAAGCTGTTGATCTACGCCGGTGCGCGCCGTCGCGGCCCGGAGTTGCGGCAGTGGCAGGCCCTGCGTGTCTATATGATCTTCAGTGTCGTCGCCGAGTGCCTGGTTTTCTTAGTACTGGACGTCTATGGCATCGCTTCATTGCAATACCGCAATACCTATTACTTTTTTGACGTGACAATCGCAGTCGTCGGCTACCTGGTGCTGGTCCACTTGTTGGAGCCCCTCCTGGAAGCAGTTCCCCTGGTGCAACCGCTCCTGTGGCGAGGTGCTTTACTCGTGCTCGCTGCTTTGAGTGCCGTTAGCATCCTGATGACCTTCCGCCAGCGAAACGCCTCCTTTGCCGTTTTTGCGGTGGATCTGGAGCAAAACCTCTCGTTTGTTGGCATGATCCTGACCATGCTCCTGCTGGCCGGCATAAATGCCTTGCGGGTGGCTGGATTACGCTTTCGCCGGACAGTGCTGTCCTTTAGTGTCCTCTATAGTTGCGGCGCCATCGTCTACTCCCTGCTGGCCCTGTTCCGCCCTTTCAGCCGCTGGTCTTTTGCCCCTCCAGCAGCTACACTGCTGGCAGTTCTTCTGCTCGGAGTGGCGGTTTGGGCTCCGGACGAGTATCATAAGCCCCGCAACAGCTTTGCCTGGCGGCGTTGGCCGCCGGCCGCACAAGCCGTCCATTTTGCCCCCGCTTTGGCGACCCCGGCCGGTCGAGCCGAAGCCTCCACCAGCGGCGCTGCTCGGGTCCATCCGGAGAAGTTGAATTGCCGGACGGCAAAGCCGCTTTAGTCCTGCAGCGAGGAGGAGTACAGTATGAGCAGCATGGGAATGGTGATCATCAGCGCGCAACAGATTTATTCCCTGGTCATCCTCCTGGTTTCGGTGATCGTCCTGCTCTACGCCATCTACTCGTTCGCTCGTGTGCGGCTGATGGCGGCTGATATTGCCGAACTCGAACGCCTCCGCCAGGAAGGCCTCCTCCCCGTCGGCAGCACCCTGGACCAGGACTACCGTACCCTCAGCTTTTTGCTCGACAGCATTGCTCCGGCGGTTTACATGCGTCAGGAAATCTGGGTACGTTTTTATTACCTCTGCCTGCAGGCGGCCCGCCTGCTGACCTCGTCGTCGGAACGCGTGGACACCGAAATGCGCCGCCTGGTCGCCTATCAGTCGGCCAACTACCGTATTGCCTGCTCGCGCCTCGCCGAAATCCGTAGCAACTGAGCCGCGATTACCGGCCACCCGCTTCTTCCAGCCTTTTCCTCTCAGCTCTCCATAAACGGCTGCACCTGCCGGGTGCCACTCAACGTTTTTTGTTAAGTGGGAAAACCGCCGCCTGCCCCAAGCCGCGCCGCGCGCAGCCCACAAGCCCCCGCCGCCAACCCTCAGCTCTCCATAAACGGTTGCACCTGCTCAGGCAGCGGCGGCGGCGTCAACCAACTCACTACCACCAGGGCAATAACCGAAAGCAGCACCGCCGGATAAATGGCGTCGAACTCCGTCGTCAAACGCGCCAGTGGTGAATCCGCCGCCAGCACATGCGGCACGACATTCCAAACCACGGTGACCACTGTTCCCAGCGCAATGGAAAACACCGCCCCCTGCCGCGTGGCGCGCTTCCAGAAGAAAGCCGCCATCACCACGGGCGTGATCGCCGCGCTATAGACGGTGTAGGCATAAAGCATCACCGCCAACACCGAAGACTGAAACGTCTGCGCCAGGGCAAACAGCCCCAGTCCGATCACCAGCAGGCGCGAGGCGATCAGCGTTTCCCGGTTGCTGGCCTGCGGACGCAAAAAGCGGCTGTAAATGTCATGCACCAGATTCGTCGCTGGTGAAAACAGGTAGTTGTTCCCGGTGGAAACTACTTTCGCAAACACCGCCCCCATCAAAATGGCGCCCATCCATCCCGGCAGCGCGTGCCGCGCCGTGTACGCGATGATCTCCCGCGGCCGCAGATCGGAGGCGTGCAGGAACAGCGCCGAACCAATCACCGCGATCACCACAATCACCGTTTCCAAAATGACCGTCCCAATCACCCATCCCACCACCGCCTTGCGCGCGTCGGCGGCCGAGCGGGCGGAAAAAAACTTCTGATACATGCTCTGATTGCCCAGCATGAGCAGAAACACAGGTAAAAAGAAGCCCAGCGCCTGCCAGATCGAAAGCTGCCCCAGCACCTGGAAGTGCGATGCCGGCAGCGCCCGCTCCACCCCCGCCCAGCCTCCCGCCCGCACCAGCAGCATGGGAACCGCGGCGATCAGAATCACGCTTACCATCACTCCAATCACCACGTCGCCGTAGGCGATCGAACTCATCCCCGCCAGCGCGGTAAACACGATGACGAAAATGGCGATGATGAACGTTCCCTGCATGGGGCTGATGCCGGTAGCCAGCGCAAGAATGTCGCCGCCGCCCTTGAACTGGTAAGAGGTGATCGCGGTATACGCCAGCAGGATAGCGATCATCGCCAGCACCCGCGCCGCCGCTCCATAGCGCGTCTCCAGCAGGTCGGGCACGGTGTACTGTGCAAATTTGCGCGCCCGCGGAGCCACGAAGTAGATGATGAGCAGCCCCACCCAGCCGCCGGCCGGCTGCCATAGGCTGGCCATGCCATTGCGGAAGGCGTTCTCCGCCCCGGCAAACAGGCTGCCCGCCCCAATCCAACTGGAGAGCAGCGTGAAGATCAACACCCCGGCCGGCAAGCTGCGCCCTGCCAGCAGGAAGTCAGTGCCAGTCTTCACCGTGCGCAGCCGCAAAAGACTGACCAGCAACAGCGCCCCGGCAATCACCACCAGCACCAAAAGGTACAGGTTCATGCACCCAAGGTAGCAGCCAGCGCTGCCGCTGAACAGAACTTTGTACCGGGGACCCTGTTAGACACGCCAGCGCCGAGTAGAAGTGATTGCGAGTTCGAGCTCCCAGGCCGAAGTGACAGCAAAGGTCTTGTCAGCGCCTTACCGTGCAGGAGCCGATCCGCTTCCGCACCTCTTCCTCGCTCACCCCGCGCACCGCCACACATTTCCGCGATGAACTTTGCCCGCTCACCAGATGCAACTGCCGTGCGGACACATCCAGAACCTCGGCCAGCAGCTCCAGACAGGCCTCGTTCGCCCGGCCGTTCTCCGGTGGCGCTGTGACTTCCAGCTTCAGCGCTCCGCCCAGAACACCACTCACCCGGTTGCGCCGTGCCCGCGGATGCACCTTGAGATCGATCAGAAGTTCCGAACCACTCGAGCGTATCTGAAGGGAATCCATAAGAGTCAGAACGCTTTTAAAAGCCCGCAACCAACTCCCGTAACGACAATCACCTCCGGGCAGTCCCGCAACCTCCGCAAAGACTTCACCGCCGCGCCCCAAAGATCGCCGAACCCACCCGCACCATGGTGGCCCCCTCCTCAATCGCCACCGGGTAATCGTGCGACATTCCCATCGAAAGCTGCACCTGTTTCAGTCCCGTTTCCGTCCCCAGCCGTTCGCCCAATTGCCGCAGCGCCGCAAACCACGGCCGCGCCACCTCCGCCACCTCGCTTTGCGGCGGCACCGTCATTAGTCCCTGCAAATCCAAATGCGGCAGTCGCAGCACCGCCTCGGCCACCCGCGGCAGATCCCCTGGCGGGACTCCATGCTTCTGTGGCTCTGCGGCGATATTGACTTCAATGAGGACGGGGAGGCGCCGCTGTGCCTCCGCGCACAGCGCATCCAGCCGCTGCGCCAGCGCAACGTCATCCAGGCTGTCAATGGCGTCAAACAGTTCCAGCGCCCGGCGCGCCTTGTTTTTTTGCAGATTGCCGATGAGCCGCCAGCGCAACGGGAGATCACTCAGCCAGGGGCGTTTAAGGGCCGCCTCCTGCACCCGGTTTTCGCCGAATTCGTCCAGTCCCAGCTCCGCCGCCTGCCGCAACATCTCAGCAGAGACAGTCTTGGTGACCGCGATCAGCTTGACCGCTTGTGCAGGGCGTCCGGCGCGCCGGCTGGCTTCGTTGACGCTCTCCCGCACCTGCCGGATACGATCGGCAAGCAATTGGGAAACTTCGGTGGGATCGCAACCGCGCTCGTTCATCCTTTGTATTTTCCTCCAGTGGCGGCGCCTGAAGGAAAAATGCGGCTGCTAGCGCTCGTCTTCCTGCTTGTAGAGATACTTGATGTGCGATTTGTAGATCAGCAGGTTGGGCTCGCCGTTGCGGTGAATCTTCAGGCAATGCCGGTCGTACCATTCGATGATGCCGGTGACGCGCTCCCCATCCTTCAGGATGAGCACCATCGGCGTCTTGCTCTGCATCTGCTTGACGTAGTAGAACGACTCCGCGTTGGTCTGCTCGGGGGGCACGGGCTTTTTCGGCGAGCGCACCGGGGCCGGCGCGCTGGCCGCGGCCGGAGAGTTGACCGGCGGTGCTGGCGTGCGCGCCATTTGTTCGCGCAGTTCCGAGAGCGACGGACGAATCAGTTTGCGGTTGGCGATCACTTCCGTTTCGGTGACGCGCCGTGTTGCAGTTTCGCTGGAAGAAGCCATGAAGTGCCCTGCTCTGACCGGAAAACCGGCCCTGAGTTGCTTCCGTGCTGATGGCTGTGCGCAACTCCAGGCCGATCAGCTCAGGCTTGCGCCTCAGCCAGCCGCAACGCCCAGGCATCCAAGGCGAGCGGCCGGTTCGCGTTGCGCCGCGCCGCTGACAGTACTAAATCCAGCTCCTTCACCGCCGCGGCTATCCTGCCCGGGGTGTAAAAACTGGCTAATGCCGCCAACTCCGCGTGACAATCGACGTTCCGGATCGAATCGGAGCGGTCAGAAATCAGATACAGAATATCTTGCAGGACACTATAAAGAATTTCGTGCAGTGATTCAAATGTTTCTTTTCCGGCACGCCATTGCTCAGTCACTCGGAAGAGTTCGCTGTGTGACTCAGTCTTTTGCGCGCCGCGAAGTAAGAGAAACGCCTGTTTTCTCAGCTCCCGGTAAGCGTCCAGGTCCATGCCCAGCGCCCGCCCCGGGCATCCCTGCGCCAGCCGCGCCAGCAGCTCGCGTGGCCCCTGGGCCAGTTCCGGACGCCGCGCGCCCAGAAGTTTTTCGATCTCCGCCCGCGGCGCCGGCGCCAGTTGCAAAATCAGCGAGCGCGAACGCACCGTCGGCAGCAACTCCATCGGATTGTGCACCAGCAGCAGAAAACAGGCGCCCGCGGGTGGCTCCTCCAGCGTTTTTAGCATCGCTGTCTGCACAATCCAGCGCGCCCGCTCCAGTTCCGGCAGCACCAGAGCCCAGGATTTGCCCACCCCCGGATGCAGTTGCGCAAGACGCATCGCTTCGCGCGCCTGCCCCATGGTGATGAAGTCGCCGTCCGGAGGAAAATACCGGATTTGCGGATGCGGACTCACCACCAGCGGCGCCGTCTCCTTGGCCCTGGTCTTGACCTCCTCATCGCGAAACTCCGCCGCCTCCTCGCTGAGCGCGTCCCACTCACTCACGGCGGTCAATTGAGAACAACTGGCGCAAACCCCGCAGAAGTCGCCCGCCTGGGGTGGTTGCTCGCAGTTGAGCGCCAACCCGATCATGGCCGCCAGCGTCGTCTTGCCCAGCCCCGCCGGCCCCGCCAGCGCCACGCTGCGGCCCATTTGTTGCCCGGCAATCAGCGCGCGCAGGCGCTGCACGGTCGTTTCATTGCCCAGGAAGTCGGAAAACGGCATGCTTATTCGCCTCGCACCACGGCCCGCTGGAGCGCGGGAAACGCCTCCAGCAATTGCTGCTGAATCTCCTGCTGCGTCTCTTGCGGAGTGCCCCGCACCTCAATCAGCCGGCAACGCCGCGGATGCGCCCCCGCCAGTGCCCGGTACGCCCCCGCCACCCGCTCGAAAAAACGCTCCCCCTGCTGTTCAAAGCGGCTCTCCGCCGAGGCTGAACTGCGTATCCGTTCCCGCGCCCGCGCCAAAGCCTGTTGCGTATCCACATCGAGAATAAACGTCACATCAGGCAGTACGCCGCCACACAGCAGCCGGTGCAGTTCCCACACCCGCTCCTCGCCCAGTTCCCGCCCCGCCCCCTGGTAGGCCACCGAGGCATCCACGAAACGGTCGCAGAGCACCACCGCCCCCCTCTGCAAAGCCGGCAGAATGCGCTCGCGCAAGTGCTGCGCCCGCGCCGCAAACATCAATGCCAGTTCCGACTCCGGCGCGATCTCCAACTTTCCCGAAGCCACCACCAGCTCCCGCACTCGCTCGCCCAGCGGCGTGCCCCCCGGTTCGCGCGTTAACAGCAACTCTCCCACCCGCTCGCGAAGAAATTCACCCAGCAGCCGCTGTTGCGTGCTCTTGCCGCTGCCATCAACCCCTTCAAAGGTAATGAATATGCCGCTCCCGCTCATATCTCGCTCCGGCATCGTTCCCACTCCGTAAACCTCAACGCTCAATTTGCCGGCCCCACCTCAGCCCTGCAGTAGCACATACCGGTCCACTGTCCATCTCGGCTCCCCATTATGTCCCAAACGGCCTTTCCGCCCGAAGGCTCGCTTTCGCCCGCTCCTTACCGCTCCATCCCGCCGCCTATCAACCCCGTTGCTATACTGTTCCAAGTGATCCGCGACGGTCTTTATTACGCTGGCGGGCTGCTTGCGGCAGCGGCGCTGATCGCCTGGCTGCTGGGTTGGCCTTGGTGCCTTCCTGTGCTGCTGCTGGCGCTCTTTGTCCTTTATTTTTTTCGCAATCCGCTCCGCACGCCCCCCTCTGATCCCGATCTGGTGGTCTCGCCCGCCGATGGCAAGGTGACCGCCGTCGAGGCGCTCCCCCCGGGCCAGGAGTTTGCCACCCGCATCAGCATCTTCCTCTCCGTCTTCGACGTCCACGTCAACCGCAGCCCCGTTGCCGGTCGCGTGACCCAGGTCGAGTACAAAAAGGGCCAGTTCCTCAACGCGCTGAAACCGGAATCGGCGGTGGAAAACGAACAAAATCTGGTGCGCCTGGAAGGCGAGCGTCCGCCGGTCGCCTTTATCCAGATCGCCGGCCTCATTGCCCGCCGCATCGTCTTCTGGCCTCAACCCGGCCAAAACGTCGCGCGCGGAGAGTTAGTCGGCCTCATTAAGTTCGGCTCGCGTGTGGACGTCTACCTGCCGCCCCAGGCTGAAGTGCTGGTCCGCGTTGGCCAGCGCGTCGCCGGCGCCACATCCCCTTTGGCCCGCCTCGCCGTGCCGGCGGTGCCCTCCTCACCCAACCGCTTCTCCAGTAACGTCTCCACGGGAGCAACTTCATGAGCCAGCCCAACTTGCCCGACGATGGGGTGTTGGCCGGGCAAAGGCCACGCCGCAAAGCGCGCCGCGGCACCGCTATCCTGCCCTCGCTGCTCACCGTCGCCAACCTGGGCATGGGTTGGTACGCCATTCAGCAAGCCAATCAGGCGCTGGTGGGAACCGCGCACGCCGCCCAGGCGCTCGACGCCGCCGCCAAGGCGATTGGCTGGGCTATCCTGCTCGACGGCTTTGACGGACGCATTGCCCGTATGGTGCATGCCTCCAGCGACTTCGGTCGCGAGTTCGATTCACTCGCCGACGTTATCAGCTTTGGCGTGGCCCCCGCACTGCTCGCCTACGTGTGGGGCGTGCGCTTCGTCGTCTCCCGCCTGCGCTGGCAGGGACATCCGGTTACCATGCTGTTGGAAAACGGCCTCCGCCTGGCGGTGTTCCTCTTCATGGTCGCCGGCGCCGCCCGCCTGGCGCGTTTCAACATCGCCACCACTGAAAGCAAACCCTCCAACCCCGGCAAACCGGGCAAGAAATACTTCGTGGGCATGCCCATCCCCGCCGGCGCCGGCGTCATCGCCGCCCTCATTCACGCCTTCCCCGCCCCCATCACCAATCCCCTCCTCAGCCTTGCCTGGGTCGCCCTCGTGCTCCTGGTGGCTTACTTCATGGTGAGCACCTGGCGCTTTTACAGCTTCAAGGAAATCAATCTGCGCCGCCGCCATCCCTTCGTGATTGTCATCCTCATTGCCGCCCTGATTGGCGTGATCTTCCTCTTCTCCCGTCCCTTCCTGCTGGCCGTAGCCACCGTCTACGCCGCCTTTGGCATCTTCTGGCGCCTGCAGCACTGGACGCGCCGCCGCTCGCGGCCGGCCACCGATGGAACCCGTTATGCCTGAGCGCCCGCACACCGCCCCGGCGCGGCTCGCCATTGTGGGCGCCTCCTCGCTGCTGGGCCAGGAACTCGGACGCCTGCTGCGCGACACTCCGCTCGGCTTTCGCGATCCGCTCCTTCTGGAAAACGCCGCTGAGCCGCAGGTGGAACAAACCGCCGACAGCCGCCGCCTTTCGCTCTTCGCCGATGAGGCCATGATCTTTGACGAGCCCTCCCCGGACAAGTTCCAGGATCTCGACCTCGTGTTTTTCTGTGGACCGGAGCCACAAACGCGCCGCTATTTCACCATGGCGCGCAATGGCGCGCGCTTCCTGGTTGACCTGACCGGCGCTCTGCAATCGGAGTTGACGGACCCCTCCGCGCTACTTTTCGGTCCGGTAAGCCTTCCTCAACAACCCTCGCCGCGGACGCGCCTGGTGGTGATCGCCAATCCCGCCGTGCAGGCCCTGGCCACGCTCTTGCTCGCCGCCTCCGCTTGCGGTCCACTGCGCGCTTCTACCGCCACCGTCTTCGACGCCGCCAGCCAGCGCGGCCACGCGGGCATGAATGAACTGCAACAGCAAAGCTCCAACCTCCTGGCGTTGAAACCACTGCCTACCCGGATCTTTGGCAAGCAAATCGCCTTCAACCTCTGCGCCGAATTGGGCAGCGAAGCGCAGCCCGGTCTGCGCGAACTGCTCGACCGTTTGGGCCAACAGCTTCGCGCTTTGCTCGCGGGAAGCGCGCCGCTTCCCGCCATGCAACTGCTCCAGGGCCCCTTTTTCCACGGCCAGGTGATTTCTCTCTGCTTACAATTCGAAGCCGCTTCCGCGGCGCCCGGCGCCGCGCGCCTCACCGAAGCCCTGAGCTCCGGCATGATCCTGCATGGCGATGGCGCCCCCGACGTGGTCCTGGCCACCGGCCAGGATGCACCCCTGATTGGCGCTGTCCAGCCCGATGCATTGGCGCCCAATACCTTTTGGGTCTTCTGCGCCCTTGACAATCTCCGCCTCAACGCTCTGCGCGCGATCGCCGCCGCCAGCGCGCTGCTGCAACTGGACCGGAGCCTGACCCAGTGAAGCGCACCGCTAGCCGCTGCCGCCTTGGCCTGTTGGCTCTGCTGACCAGCTTGGCCATCGCGCTCTGCGCTTGCGGTTACCATACCGGCACGGCCATCAACACACTCCCGCCGGAAATTCACGTCATCGCCGTCCCGCCCCTGGCCAACCATACCCGCCTGCCGCAACTATCCCAGCAGGTCACCGCCGCCATCGTTCGAACCTTCATCCAGCGAACTCACTACCGCATTCAGCCGGAAACGGCTGGCAGCGACGCCGTGCTGCACGGCGATGTGCTGAGCATGTATGAGACACCGGTTACCTTCGACCCCACCACTGGACGCGCCAGCATGGTCGAGGTCGTTGTCACGGTACGCGCCTGGCTGGTCACCCGCCAGGGTAAGGAACTTTACCGCAACAACAACATGGTCTTCCGCGATCAATACCAGATCAGCTCTTCCGCCCGCGACTTCTTCGAAGAGCAACCTGTCGCCTTGCAGCGCCTGAGCCGCACCATCGCGCAGGAAATCGTCTCCGGCGTTCTGGAAAACTTCTGAGACGGTATCCAGATGGCCAACGCCCCCGCCTCGCCAAGGCGCTATAATGCGCCAGTGAGCCTGCTCGACAAACTCCTGCCCCCTTTGCAGCGGGATCGCATCCGGCCCGCCTACGTGCTGGTGGGCGATGAAATCTTCTTCCGCGACCGCTTTCGCCAGGCGCTGCTCCAGTTGCTTGTCCCCCAGGAGATGCACGGCTACTGCGTCTTTGAAGAAGATCTCTCCACCACCGGGCTCGACGACATCCTTGACCGGGCGCGCAACTCCTCCCTCATGGCCCCGGTCCAGATTTTTTTCATCCGCAACGTTAAGGACCTCTTCGGGCGCGGCGGCGGCAGCGGTGATGCGCCCAAAAAGAAAGGTTCGCGCCGCAAGCACGGCGACTTCCCCAATAACCTGCACGGCTATCTCAAAGACGCCAACCCCAACTCCGTCCTCGTCTTTATCGCCGATCACCTGCGCGTTCCTGTCGACCAGCGCCGCATCTCCCTCGATGACAAGAGCAAACTGAAGCGCATCGAGGAGACGTTGGGCGCCGGCAAAGGGGTCGAAACCTTCCTTTGCGCCCGCGTCGCCGAAGCCCAGGGCGTGGAAATTGCCCGCCAGTTGGCTGGCGAACAGAATATGAAGATTGAGCCCGACGCCGCTCGCCTGCTCCTGGAACTGCTCGACGGCGATCTGGGCATGACCTCCGCCGAGCTTGGTAAACTCTGCTGCTTTGCCCAGCAGGAGGGCGTGGTGCGCAAGCAGGATGTCGAAATGATGGTCAGCGCCAACCGGCAGCGCTCCGCCTATGACTTGGCCCGCGCCTTGGCCCTGCGCGATCGCGTTCGCGCCCTGCAGGTACTCGAGACCATGTGGGACGCCGAAGGCGATGCCCTGGGTATTCCCCTGATCTTTCAGCTCGCTCGTATTTTCAAAATGGCCGTGCTCTTGAAAGAGCGTGGCATTCGCGACCGCGGTCAGCTCTACTCCGTCTTGCCCGACGGCCTCAAGCCCCCGACCTTCGCCGCCGACGACATCCTGGCCGTCAGTGAACGCATGCCGCTGCGTACCCTGCTGCGCGCGCTGGAACTGCTGCAAAAGGCCGATGTGTGGCTGCGCTCTTCCCCGCTTTCGGCCCGCCTCGTGATGGAACAGGTGCTTTTTGATCTCACAACCGCACCCGCACCCCTTAACCCATGGCGCCAGCAGACACTCAGCGCCGCCCTATAGCGCTACTGCTGATTCCATAAAATAGGAGTGACCAACTCCTCCACCTCAACTTCAAAGCCCCGCGCTCGATCAAATCAAATCCTTTTGTTTCAACGATTTCTATTCTCAAATGGAAATCGCTTCCCAACCACTTCCGTTTCCAATATTTGAAATCAGAAAAAAATTCTGTTTTGTGAATTCGGTTTTGAGTATATTAGTTCTATCCACACACTTGACCGTGCCCTACAGGGCAACGACCACTCCCGGAAGACGCAAAGTCTTCCGGGTTTTTTTTCAGCAGCCATCACCCCTGGATCATCTGTCCAGTTTTCGCTCCGCCAGCCATCAACTCCGCCTTGACAGCGCCAGAGCGTGCCACCTCAATCGATCGCCATATCCTCCGGCGGCGGCTCTCGCGCATAATGGAGAGTGACCGCCGGACCACCAGGTTCAGCACTCGCGATCCTTCACCCAGGCGCTGGTCGTCCCTCTCCATGGGCGCCGTGTGGCTTGGCCATAAGATCCGCGTTCAACAACCGTTCTGGCGTGCCGTCTCCCCCTCCGGGCCCCGGCACTGTCGCAAATACTCGCTGAGGAGCACCTGCTACCCGATGAAGCCCTACCCCGCCATTTCCGCTGAAGATCCCGAACTTGCCTTGGCCATGGAACAGGAAACCGAGCGCCAGCACGAGCACCTGGAACTGATCGCCTCGGAAAACTTCGTCAGCCCCGCGGTGTTGGAAGCGGCTGGGTCGGTGTTGACCAACAAATACGCCGAAGGCTATCCCGGCAAGCGCTATTACGGCGGCTGCGAGTTCGTCGACAAGGTTGAGGAGTTGGCGCGCCAGCGCGCCTGCCAACTTTTTGGCGCCGAACACGCCAACGTCCAGCCGCACTCCGGCTCTCAGGCGAACCAGTCGGCCTACGGCGCCGTCCTGCAGCCTGGCGACACCATCATGGGTCTCAGCCTGGCGCATGGCGGACACCTCACGCACGGCCACCCCCTGAACTTTTCCGGCAAGACCTTTAAGATCGTCCCCTATGAGGTTTCGCGCGATACCGAGACCCTCGACTACGACCAGCTCGCCTCGCTCGCCCGCGAACACCGTCCTAAATTGATCGTCGGTGGAGGCAGCGCCTATCCTCGCATTTTCGACTTCGCGCGCATGCGCGCCATTGCCGACGAGGTGGGAGCGCTGTTCATGGTTGATATGGCGCATTTCGCCGGCCTGGTCGCCGGCAAGGTTCATCCCAACCCCGTCGAGCACGCGCACATTGTCACCAGCACCACCCATAAGACGCTGCGCGGCCCCCGCGCCGGCCTCATCCTGAGCCGCAAAGAGTTCGCCGCCGCCATCGATAAAACCGTCTTCCCCGGCAATCAGGGCGGTCCGCTCATGCATATCGTCGCCGCCAAAGCCGTCTGCTTCGGCGAGGCCCTGCGCCCCTCCTTCCAGCGGTACGCCGCCCAGGTGGTGGCCAATGCCCGCGCCCTGGCTGCCCAGCTTCAGGCCGAAGGCTTCCGCATTATTTCCGGCGGCACCGATACCCATCTCATGCTGGTCGACGTCTTCTCCCAGGGCATTCGCGGCAAAGATGCCGAACACGCTCTCGGCGAAGCCAATATCACTGTCAACAAGAACGCCATCCCCTTTGACACCAATCCGCCGATGAACCCCAGCGGTATCCGCCTGGGCACGCCCGCCATCACCACCCGTGGCATGCGCGAAGCGGAAATGCAACAGATTGGCGGCCTCATCGCCGAGGCGCTGCGCGGCTACCAGCAGCCCCAGGTTCTCGCCGGCGTGCGCCGCAAAGTGCTCGATCTGGTGGAGCGCTTCCCCCTCTATCCCGAATTGCGCCAGGCGGCCGTGCGCTAAGCGTAACGGGTGAAATGCGGACCCGGGCAGCCCCTTGCGGCTGCCTCCGGACCGCCCAATCACACTGCGGGGCTTTCACTACGACCACGGTTGCGCTCCGCGTTCGCCATTCCGCCCGGTTGCTATATGGCCAACATCGCCATCGACGTTCGCCGCGTCAACCATTTTGGTTTTGGCACCTACCTGCGCAATATCCTGCGCAGCCTCGCCCGCCTCGATCAGATCAACCGCTATCTCCTGGTGGGGTGGGACGACAACGGCGGCGAGGAGCTCCCCGCCAACTTCGTCCCCATCCCCTACCGCGTCTCGGAACGCTCGCCGCGCAATATCTACGCCCTGCACCTGCTCTTGCGCCGTCACCGCGCTCAGGTCTTTCATGTCCCGCACTACCACTGGATTCCCCAATCCCTACCCTGTCCTTACGTGGTCACCATCCACGATCTGGTGGAATTCATCTATCCCCCCGGCCGCCGCTCGCAATGGCTCTCCGCCTCCATGTTTTCCCTGGTCCGGCGTTCCCTGCGCGGCGCCGCCCGCCTCGTCGCCGTCTCCCACGCCACCCGGCGCGACCTCATGCGCGTCTTCGCCATCCCCCCGGAACGCGTCGACGTGGTCTACAACGGTATTGATGAGCGCTTCCTGCAGGGACACGCCAGCGAGGCGGAACGCCAGTTCATTGCCGAGCGCTACGCCATTCACTATCCCTTCATCCTCTACGCCGGCCGCGTCCAGCGCCACAAAAACATTGAAAAACTCATTGAAGCCTTCGCCGCTCTCAAAGCCGAACTCAATAAACTCGGTGTCTATACGGATCTGAAACTGATCATCATCGGCGACGAACTCTCCAAGCATCCCCACTTGCGCCGCACCGTCATCCGCAGCCGTATTGAAAACGATGTGCGCTTCCTGGGCTTCGTTCCCATCGAAAGCCTCCGCATTTTTTACGACGTCGCCAAGGTCTTCGCCTTCCCTTCCCGTTATGAAGGCTTCGGCATGCCGCCGCTGGAGGCCATGGCGCATGGCACCCCCGTGGTCACCTCCAACACCAGTTCGCTTCCCGAAGTCGTCGACCAGGCCGCCCTGCTGGTGAACCCGGAAAACGTCTTCGACATCATGCGCGGCCTCCGCCAGGCTTTGTTGGACGCACCGGCCCGCGAGCGCCTCAAGGCCCTCGGCTACCGTCAGGTGCAACAGTTCAGTTGGGATGACGCGGCGCGGCGCATGATCCAGATCTACGGCGAAACCGCGGACGCGCACGCGCCGCGCAACCATGCCCTCACCTTGGCCTAGCGGCCTCTCGCGGAATTGCTGCGGCGGTCACGACAGATCATGTCGCTCGCCAGCAGTGCCCTCCCGGCTGCGTCCCACCTGAACTCACATGCACCTTCGCGCCTCGCTTCCAAGGTTTTCGCCTCCACCCCCGTCAGCCCCGCTCTGTGCGCAACCTCTGTGCGCAACCTCTGTGCTCAACCTCTATGCTCAACCTCGCGCCCCATCGTCGCTTAACTCTGTTAAGCTGAGCCTGACGCTCAACCTTTTTTTCAAAGGATGTGCTGGGAGCCCGCGAAGTCCTTCCCGGCGAACTTGTCCATGGACTTTGATCAGCTCATCACATTCCTCGAAGTTGCCAAGCAGGGCAGCTTCTCCCGCGCCGGCCAGAAGGTGTTCCGCTCCCAGCCCGCCGTCAGCGCCCAGATCCGTCAACTCGAACAGGAATATGGAGAAAAGCTCTTTGATCGCGTGGGCAAGGCCGTCCGCCTCACCCCGGCAGGAGAGGTACTGTTCGAATACGCCAATCGCCTGCTGACACTGCGCAACGAAAGCCTGCGCGCGGTCGCCGACCAGCGCAGCACCCCGCGCGGCACCTTGGCGATCGGCGCCAACGAGGCCACCTGCCTCTACGTCCTGCCCGACGCCTTTTCCGACTACCACCGCCTGTATCCCAAGGTGCAGATCAGCGTCTATCGCAACTTCAGCCACAAGATTCTGCAGAAAATCGATGAAGGCTCCATCGACATCGGCATCGTCACGCTTCCCGTCAACAGCCCCAGCGTTGAAACCGTGCCCATCTTCCGCGACCGTCTCATGCTGATGGTCTCCTCCCAGCACCCGTTTTCACGCCGTCCCAGCATTCGCGTCAGCGAAATTGCCGAGCACCCCATCATCTTCCCCAAAACCGGCTACACCCGGCAGGTGCTGGACAAGCTCTTTCGCCCTTACCGCTCCCATCTGCAGGTCTCCATGGAACTCGCCAGCGTGGGCATGATCAAACGCTTTGTCGCCGCCAACCTCGGCGTCTCTCTGATGAGTGCCAGCTACGCCAATGACGAGATCCGCAACGGCGAAGCCAAGTTGATCCCCATCCAGGGTGTGGACCTTTGGCGCGAATTGGGCCTGGCCTACCGCCGCGACCGCTCCCTGCCCCGCGCCGCCCAATCCTTCATCCAGCTCATGAAGGAACGCACGCAAGCACAAAAAGCGTAGCTAGCTGGAAGTGGCGATACCGAAGTGGTTGGAATGGCCCTCGCGGACGCATTGCTTTGGTGGGCTTTGCCGTACTGCGTCCCTGTTTGCGCGCCGGCAAGCTGGCCTGTCAACGCCGCGCTGGTTGGGCAGGGGCAAGATTAGCCCTCGAATGAATTCGCTAGGCGGCGCTACGGCCGCCGTATCCGGGGTCAGCCTCAGGCCCCAAAAAAAGAAACAAGAAAAGCCGCGCAGCCTCCACGCCCCGTCCCGCCCCAACGCAAACGCCCACTTCCATCGCCGGCAGGACGGGGCCCCGGCGTCAGCCGGTCCAAAGTGTCGAACAAAGTTATCGGGAAGCAACATAGCGCGAAGCGCGTATGCCGCCAAACCCCCTGCTGCCCTGAGGCCCGTCCCTGCTCACACTGCCAAGCGGACACAACTCACACCCAGACTGCTAATCCACGCGGTACTGCGTCCCTGTCAGCGCGCCTGCCAGTGCGCCACAAAACTAGATCACGCTTGGCGCCGGGCAAGACTAGCCCTCGAATGAATTCGCTAGGCGGCGCCACGGCCGCCGTATCCGGGGTTTTTGAGCGACAAAGCAAAGAGAATAGAAACGCCGCTTAACACTCCGGTCCTTGCGCACCCCGGTCAACGCGCGCTTTGGCCATTGCCTGCTCCGGCCTCAACGCCCTCCGGTCAGCGCGTCGCGGAGCGACGCTTTGGAAAGTAGCCAGCGGTGAAACCGCTGGTTAGTCCGCCAAATATAGAACCGCGTGGCGGAGCCACGCCAGGATACAGCCCGCAATCCTGCACAAGCCGCGACCCGGCGCGCCGCCCAGCGGCAGGTGCTTCGGGGCGAACAGCAGGTCTAGGCCCCTCAATCGTCACCTGAAGCCTCGGCTGAAATCGAGGCCAGCACGGAGGCACGGCGTCGTCTCCTGAGCCGCCCGCTGGCATTGCTTTCCGTTGGGTCGCTGGCACGTTCTCCAGTGAGAACGTGAAGCCGCCGATGGCCGGGCTCCTCTCCGGCGCGAGGAGGCCGCCCCTCGGAATTTCGCAGCCCTCAACCTGCGACGGGCCCCAGCAACGGCGTTGTCTGCCGTTGCCGGGCGGGGATCTCCTCCCGCAGGAAGGACTCGGTGGCTCGCTCCTTCAGAGGACCGAAAAATATATGAGTCCTTTTCGGCCGCATTCTCCGTAATCGATTTCGATCCCAAACGCCAGCGCAATCCTGTCCAGCGCCTCGTCAACGCTCATATCTCGCAGGGTTGCCGGCAGCTTCGGAACCTTAGTAATTGGATTGAGAGTGTCGTCGAACGGCCGCTGCCACAATGCGCCCTGCCGACTCATGCGATAGACTACCTCTTTGCTCGTCATGATGGCATTGATAGCGCTCAGCGGATCCCACCTTTGTTCCTCGGTGAACCTCACATAAGCTATGCGCACCATCAATGGAGCCTTATCCGGCGTTCCGATTGTGATCCTAATAATCCCTGCGGGGCCGGATGTCACGGTGACTCCCCCGACCTTGGCGAACACAGCTCGCACCTTCTTGGCTGTGGGACCACTCTTTGGTGGCTTCGTCACGTCGAGGACTGGGAAAGGAAGCGGCTCCACGGAGCGCGCTGAGCAGTCGGCCGCATAGTACAGCCGTGCCGGCTGCCGCGGCCCCAAGGCCTCGGAGAGGTAACTGTAGGTCAGGTCTTCTTGCTGACGCGTAACCTTATCACCGGCAGCATTGTGCCCCGCTGCCGCAGCTGCGCCTGAGGACTGAGCGCTCCCAATTACGCCGCACATCTACACAGTCAGAGCAGATATTCGAAGTCTCATTCACGCCCTCACGGGATCACTGGAGTCACTTGGTTAGTTACACAGCCGGCCACGCTAGCGTCACGACCAAGCGGGTCCACCGCGCTGGCATCCCTGGAAGCCGCCACCGGCCCCATAAAGCGCCGCGCCGCCCAGCGGCAGGGCCACCGCGCGGAGACCATCTTCTGCCCGTTGAAGGTGGCAATGCGGTCGCCGACCAGGCAGTACACCAGTTCCGTGGGTTTGCCGTTGTTGTTGACTTTCACCTCACGGCCCAGCGCGTCGTAGGTGACGCACACCGAGGCGCCTTTGCCGATGCACTTGAGCTGCCCGTCCGCCCCCCAGCTGGAAGTGTAGCTGCCCTCGCCGGTGAGGTCGACTCCCGTGAGCCCATGCCTACTATTCCCGCTCAACAAGCGCGAGGTAGCTCCTCGATGGTATGTTTGGCATTGCCCTTATAGTGACCGCAGAGCTTGGCGGGTGCGCTGCACAGAACGCCGCCGCCGCAGCGCTAGTCAAAAAAGGAATCCGTTCCGCTCCGATGGTGGGGACAGCGGGCTCGCTTGCGGTGAACTCGTAGACCAGTTCAGCGTAAGGGCACCCCCATACTCCGGAGGCACGCCTCACCATTAAGATCCTGCCCGGGAATACCGGCCATGAGCCTCCCCTCCACCGAACCCATGAGCGAAACAGCACCATAGCCGCGTACATAATAACTCCGTCAAGGAACCATGCTCCCATGGATACCGCCTCATACGCTACTAAAGTAACCGGCTGGCAACGGCGCGGTTTGGCCGACAGCCTACTGAGCACCCCCCCGCGTCCAACCCCGCAAGCTTGCCTATATCACAGGAGAGCAGAGCAGTTTCCTCCCTACTCGGTCTGTATCACAAATAACACTTTCCCGTCTGGCAGGCTGCACGCTCCGTACGTGATCACATCTCTAAAAGTTAGAGCAATGAGATCCAGCGCCTGGTCAAGAGTGGCTCCGTCGATTGAGGAAGGGAGCACCCCGCCCAGTTTCCGGCGAGCTGAGAGCCTGCTATCTAAGTATGGTAAAGGTTCATATCCTTCCTCTCGCATGCGGGCCTGCAGCTCTGGAAGCTGTAATAGTGCACCGATAGCGGACCGCGCGCTTGTGCGCTGGGCTCCGCGGAGAGCTACATGGGGAAGCTTTACCCTCAAAATTGAGTGAGGGGGGGTGCCTAGCGCAATTCGAATCAGTCCACCTGGTCCTGCAGCAACACGGGCCGTCGGCTCCTTGGAAAACACAGCTTTGACGGCGGCCAGGCCTCCTCGGCTGTTCGGAGGAGGAATGATGCGGATACTTCTCGGGGGCACCGGTAGGTACAGTGGCGGTTCGCATACGGCACTATAGTTAAGTCGGGCAGAACCATCGGGGGCGAGGGCTAGGTAGAGATACTCGCTCAGATGCAAGAAGCCCTGGGTGCTCTCAGACATATTCGCTTCGGAGGTTGTGGAATGGGCCTTCACAACCGCGGCCGACTGAGATTCCGACGGCAGGGATGCGAGCGCGATGATAAGAACACCAACCGACAATGATAAGAGAAAGCCCGATTTGGATCCACGATCTACCATAGAACCACCTCATTATCAACTACGCCGCCCTGAACCGAAGTAACGTGCAGGAACTCTGCCGCTAGCTCCCTGCCGCAAACCCGCTCGACCTCCTTACCCCTTCACTCCCGCCTCCGCCGGCGCGGCATTCGCCGCCTTCCCCGCCTGCGGAGCGTGCGCCTGCTGCTGCTTGTACGCCGCCGCGACAAACGCCTTGAACAGCGGATGCGGCTCCAGCGTGCGCGATTTGAACTCGGGATGAAACTGGCAGCCCAAGTACCAGGGATGGTCTTCCAGCTCGACAATCTCAACGTAGGTCCCGTCCGGGCTGGAGCCGGTAATCTTCAGTCCCGCGCCCGTCAACAGCGACTCATATTCGCGGTTGTACTCGTAGCGGTGGCGATGCCGCTCGCTGATCACCTCCGCCCCGTAGGCCTCGCGCGCCAATGAACCGCTTTCCAAATGGCAGTCCCAGGCGCCCAGTCGCATGGTCCCGCCCAACTCTTCCACGCCGCGCAGCTCCCGCAATTTGTAAATCACGCGGTGCGGCGTGGCCGGATTGAATTCCGAACTGTCCGCTTCCGCCAGCCCGCAGACATTCCGCGCGTACTCAATCACCGTGCATTGCATCCCCAGGCAAATGCCGAAGAACGGGATTCTGTTCACGCGCGCGTAGCGAATCGCCTCCAACATGCCGCTGATGCCTCGCTTGCCAAAACCGCCCGGCACCAGAATGCCGTCCAGCCCCGCCAACTGCGACTCGTATCCCGGCTGCTCCAGCCCCTCCGCTTCAATCCAGCGCACGTTCAGGGTCAGCTCGTGCGCCAGCGCGCCATGAACCAGCGCTTCTTTCAGGCTCTTGTAGGAGTCTTCATATTCGACGTACTTGCCGACTATACCGATCGTGACCTGCCCCTTCGGATGGCGCCAACGCTCCAGCAGCGCCTCCCAGCGGCTCATGTCCGCCGGCCGCGCTTCCAGATGCAAATAGCGCAGGATCAGCTGATCCAGCTTCTGCTCGGCAAACAGCACGGGAACCTCATAGATGCTGTCGGCGTCTTTGGCGGTAATGACCGCCTCTTCGGCGACATTGCAGAACAGCGCGATCTTGTTGCGCAGCTCGCGCGACAGATAGCGGTCCGTGCGGCACAGCAGGATGTCGGCCTGAATACCGATCTCGCGCAGCTCCTTCACCGAATGCTGCGTCGGCTTGGTCTTCAACTCGCCCGCCGCCGCAATGTAAGGCACCAGCGTCAGATGGACAAAAATCGCATTCTCACGTCCCACCTCCTGCCGCATCTGTCGTATGGCTTCCAGAAACGGCAGCGACTCGATATCGCCAATGGTGCCGCCAATTTCAATCAAGGCGATATCCACATCCTCCGATACCTTGCGGATCGCGGCCTTAATCTCATTGGTCACGTGCGGAATCACCTGCACCGTCTTGCCCAGGTAGTCGCCCCGCCGCTCCTTCGTCAGGATAGTTTCGTAAATCCGCCCCGCCGTGACGTTATTGGCGCGGGTCAGGCGCGCATGCGTGAAGCGCTCGTAGTGACCCAGATCGAGATCGGTTTCCGCCCCATCGTCGGTGACAAATACCTCGCCGTGCTGGAATGGACTCATCGTGCCCGGATCGACGTTCAGGTAAGGATCGAATTTCAATAGCGACACGCGCAGTCCGCGGCTCTCCAGCAGCGCCCCGATCGAGGCTGACGCCAGCCCTTTTCCCAACGACGAAACCACACCACCAGTAACGAAAATATATTTACAGGGCACCGATTAACCTCCGCGGCACACGGCCGCCAGCGGGCGCAGGGGAAAGCGCAGCCTCGCCGCTTCCGCGCGGCAAAGCTGTTCCCTGCGGCAGTCTCATCAGGAATTGTTTTGGGGGAGGGGCCGGCTGCGGTTGAGCATTGCGGCCATGGCCGAGCCCAACTTCCGCGGAACTAAGAGCCGAACCGTGGGAGAGCACGGATCATTATACATGAGCCTGCTGCGACGAAGCAGTGGAATAAAAGCGGCCGGTCCGCTCAAGCAGCACCGGGACAGCCCTTCCAGGCGGCTCATCGGAGATCGCGAAAATGGGCACTGGAAACGGTCGGGAATGCTCAGCGTGAATCGGGCGAGGCCATCACAGAGGCGGGGGTCACCGGCCGGACCCGAGGAGGTTTGAGCTGGATCTACGACAGCCAGCGCCCCCGCCGCGGGCGCTTGTAAGCGCTCTACCAACTCTGATGCATCAGACCGCAAAAGGATGCTGCCCGCTGCGGATCGAGTGGAATAAGGTCCACCTCCTCCGCCGTTCTGGTCCCTGCCGCATCCCCGGCATTCCCCACCCTACAAGAAAACAGCCCGCCAGAGGCGGGCTGTTTGCCAAACCGGCTGGTAGCCGGAAGCTTTACTTCACTTTGGCGAAGATGATGGCCAACGTATACAGCGCCAGCGACTCGATCAGCACCAGACCCAGAATAAAGGCAAAGCGAATCGCCTTTTCCGCGCCCGGGTTGCGCGCCAGCGCTTCCACTGTGGAAGCGATGGCCTTGCCCTGCCCCAGGCCGCAAAGGCCGGAAGCAATAGCCATACCGATACCGGCGGCCAGGGCGATGTCGCCGTGTGCGCTGCCGGTGCCGCCTCCCGCCGTCGTCTGGGCAAACAGCGGAGAAGCCATGAAAAGAACCGCCATAGCGGTGAACAATTGCGAAATGCGTCGGGTCATCGGAGACCTTCCTTTACAAATGAATTCCGTCCAGGAGGTGGTTCCCGTAAGCCCTTGGGAGGGATGCGGTCTCACACTGCAAACGGGTACTACCTTCGCCTGCGCACAGCGCAGCCGAATCTGTTAGTGCTCTTCCGCTACCGCGCCACTCAGGTAAACCATGGCCAGCAGCATGAAGATGTAGGCTTGCAGCAGCGCCACAAAGGTGTGCAGGCCCAGGAAAATAATGCCGCTCAGCGGAAACAACGCCAGCATCACGGTGATGACCAGATCGCCGGCAAACATATTGGCGTAAAGACGAACTGTCAGCGACAACACCCGCGCCGCGTGGCTGATCAGCTCGATCGGGATCATCAAGAAGAAAAGAAACGGAATCGGCCCGATGAACTGCTTGAAGTAATGCAGCTTTTGCCGCTTCAGACCTGCCCAATGGTAGTAGAAAAAGGCGACCAGCGCGCATCCCAGCGGCACGGTCAAACTGGCCGTTGGCGACTCGAATCCCGGTATCAAGCCCAGCAGATTGCAGAGCAGAATAAACACCAGCAGCGTGAAGCAAAACTTCACAAACTGGTGGCCTTCGTGGCCGATGACCTCCTCGGCCTGCTCATCCACAAAACCCCAAACCAGTTCCACAATGTGCTGCCAGCTTCCCGGCTCTTCCACCGATAAGCTCCGCGCCAGCACCGCGCTGAAAACCATCAGCACCAAGGCCACGAAAATCTCCATGGCCACATGATTGGGAATGGGATGGTGCGGATGGACGGGAGAAAAATGCAGCGCTCGCAGCGACGCCGTTACCGGGCCGGCAAAGGCATGATTGAGCACACGGGTAAACCAAAGTTCTTCGTTCATGGCCAAAGTCGTCGTGGAAGGCAGAACGGGCGCTCTGCCGGGCGGCTTTACCGCAGGTACTGCGCGAGCTCAATCAGCATCTCTATCAGCACGGCCGCCGGTGCGCTGAACAGCCCCGCTACAGCCGCCATCAAGGGAACTAAGTGACTGATAAATATAGCATAAAGCGCGCCGGCCAGCAGCAGAAAACGCAACACGAAGCGCCCCGCTCCCGGCCGCCTCGCCGCCTGCTGATCCCGCTCGCCCTCGCTGCTGGCCCCCTCTAGGCCTGATTGCCGCACGTTCTGGCTGAGCTTCGACGCCAGCTTCCGCACTCCCGCCAAATTCCAATAGCTGAGCAGCGCCCCCAGCCCAAAGCCCAGTCCGCCAGTCCACTGCTGGCGCAGCGCGAAAACCGCGACACCAGCCACTCCTACCGCCATGGTCAGGTTGGCGACCCGCTGTTCCGCCCGCTCGTAGTCGAACGCAGTTGTTCCGCTCAAAATCTCAACTAGCCACGGTCACGGCTCGCCACCCGGATGATCTCGATGAGCCCGGCGGCGCCGCCCAGGAAGAGTCCCACGATTTGCCACAACGACCCGCTATGAAAATGCCGATCCAGCCATTCGCCCGCGGCGTACCCCAACATGACGGCAATCGGGAGCGTGAACGCCAGCCCCAGGTAGCGCCCAATCTGCTCCCAGACGGACGGCTCACTTCTTTTTGGGGCCTCGCTCACCTCACACCCCATGCTTCTTGGCGTAGTGGCGGAATGACCGGTATGACATCTTCAGAAGCTCCGCCGCCTTGGTGCGCACCCCCTTGGCCTCTTGCAATGCCGCTGCGAGATAGCGCTTTTCCACTTCTTGGATAAGCAACTCCAGCCCCTGTGGAGGCAACGCCGGCAAGCCGTTCATTTCCGCCCGCTCTTGCGTCAGCGAACGCTCCTGCAGTGGTGGCGCCACCACCTCATCGCCGCTGCTGAGCGCCACTGCCCGCTCCACCACATTCTCCAACTGCCGCACATTGCCCGGCCATTCGTAGCCTTCCAGCCGCTGCATGCTCTCGGCGGCGAAACCCTGCACCCGCTTTCCCATTTCCCCAGCAAAGCGCCGCAAAAAGTGCATGGCGAGCAGCGGTATGTCTTCCCGCCGTTGCCGCAACGAGGGCAGCTCGATCGGAATCACGCTGATGCGGTAATAGAGATCCTCGCGAAAGCGTCCTTCGCGCACCGCCTGCTCCAGGTCCCGGTTGGTGGCGGCCAGCAGCCGCACGTCAATCGGGATATTCGTCGACGATCCCAGCGGCCGTACCTGGCGTTCCTGCAGCACGCGCAATAACGCCACCTGCATGGGAAGCCCCATCTCCCCGATTTCATCCAGAAACAGCGTGCCGCCCTGGGCGGCCTCAAATAATCCCCGGCGGTTACTGTTAGCCCCTGTAAAGGCGCCCTTGATATAGCCAAACAGCTCGCTCTCCAGCAGCCCTTCCGGAAAGGCCCCGCAGTTGACGCTCACAAACGGCTGGTCAGCTCGCTGCGAGCAGTCGTGCAGTCCGCGTGCCACCAACTCCTTGCCTGTCCCGCTTTCTCCCCGGATGAGCACCGTGCTCTGCGTCGATGCCACGGTCCGGATCAGCTCCTTCACCCGCTGAATGGCGGCGCTGGTCCCCACCATGTTTTCCAGCGCGTTGCGTCCCTTCAGCTCGCGCTTGAGAAGCTGGTTCTCCCGCCCCAGCGACTGCAGTTTCAGAACGCGCTCCACAGCCGCGCGTAACTGATCCACCAGGTCACTGCTGCCCTTAATCAGGTAATCGACAATGCCGCCGATCTTGATCGCCTCAATCGCCGTTTCGATGCTGCCAAAGGCGGTCAGCAGGATGAACGCGGTGTCGGAGTTCATCGCCCGGCAGTAGCGCATCACATCCAGTCCGCTTTCCGTCGGGCTCAGGCGAAGGTCGGAGATGATCAGATCAAAAATCGCCGAATCGAGTTTGCGCCTCGCGGTCGCGGCGTCACTCGCCGTCTCCACCCGGTGCCCCTCGCGGCTGAGCTGGATTTCCAGCATCTGCCGTATCGAAACTTCGTCATCAACGATGAGTATGTGGGCCATTTCTTAACAGGGTTCAGAGGCAGCCTAACATTGCTGCGCCCGGAACGCAAAAATCCGCATCACATTTCCCGTCCGGCCCGAGTCGAACCGGCTCCCAATTTAAGATCGCTGGCCCCGCTAGCGACTTGGGCTGCTGAGCGCAACAGGCATCAAAGCCCCACCTCTGCCGCTCAATTGCCTGGACCCGCCGCCCCCGGCTGTATCGGCAGCTGCAGCACAAAACAGGCGCCCCCTTCCGGCGGTGACTCCACCCAGATCTTGCCTTGGTGCGCCTGCATGATGGCGTACGCGGTGGCCAAGCCCAGCCCGGTCCCGTCTTTAAAGTGCGAATTGAATGGCTCGAAGATATGCGCTTCGGCTCCCGGCGGTAGTCCGCACCCCGTATCCCGGAATTCCAGCCGCACCCCCGCCGACGACGGCTCCGCCGCGATGGTCAGCGAGCCCTGGCCCGCCACCGCCTTTAACGCGTTGTCACACAAGTTCCAAAACACCTGCTTGAGCCGGTCCGGATCGCCCCAGATCACTATCGGCCCGGCGCCCATGCGCATCACGATCTCCACCCCGGCGCCGCAACGCGGCCCGTTGCGCGCCAGTGTCACCACATCGCGCACCAGACTACCCAGCTCCACCTGCCGGAATTCATAATGGTAGTCGCGTGCATAGGAGAGAAAGTCGGAGACAATCCGGTTCAACCGGTCCGACTCGCGCACCACAATGTCCATCAGCTCCTGCTCCTGCTCGCCCAAATGCAGGTACCCGGCCAACAGCCTCACCGATCCGCCCAGCGATGCCAGTGGATTGCGGATCTCATGCGCAATCCCCGCTGCCAACCGCCCCAACGCGCTCATGCGCTCGCGCACTTCAATCTCGTGTTCCAACTGGCGCAGTTGTGTCAGATCCTGAAACTGATAAACCCGCCCCACATTCCCTTGCCCAGGCACCTGCAACGGCGTCACCGAAATTCCTAACGTTCGCAAGTAGGCCCCTTGCCGAAACGTGTGCTCCTTGCGCCGCGGAAAACTGTCTGGCGGTAGCGATAGTTGCAGCATCTCTTCCACATTCTTGCCGTCCAGTTCGCCCTGTGGACATCCGAGAATTTCACCGGCACTCTGGTTCGCAAAGTAAATGCGTCCCCCCAGATCGGTCGTGATCAGGCCACCGCTCATCGAATGTACGATGTTGTCGTTCAGGGCCCGCAAGCTGTCCAGCACGCCCTGCTGGGTCACCAGACGCGCGTCGGCCTCCTGCAACCGGTTCGACAACAAGCTGGAAATGTAGGCCGCCGCGAACATCGCCAGAGTGGTCAAAATCAGCGAAAGCTGCACTCCATGCGCGTCCGGCTTCTCGCTACCCCAGGGCGACGGCAAAACCCCACGCCAGGCTAGCTGGGAAACAACCGCGTAAAGCAACGCGCAGACTCCACCCAAAAGATAAACGTGGCGCCGCGCCACCACCATCGCGCTCACCATCACCAGCAGCGCATAAAGCTCCGTCAACAGACTTTGGCTGAGCCCGGTCGTGTAAACCAGCCCGGTGATAATGATGGCGTCGGCGTACAGTTGCAGCAGCGGCTGCCACGCTTCCACCCGGAAGGTTCGCTGCAGCAGCAGGTAGAAAGCCGCCAGCATGTACCAGATCGTTACCAGGGTCAGAAACGGTCCCAGCAGCGGATGACTGCTCGAGTACGACTCCGCTCCCAGCTGGAGTCCCAGCACCAGCGTGATCACCACAAAGCGCGCCCGGCTCAGCCATCCCAGCCAGACCTTCCGCCGGTCGCTGCTTCCGCTTCGCGTATCTGGTTCAGCCTTGCTGGTCATAACGGCGGCATCTGTGGCAAGTTGGGGGGACGAGGACATAAGTGGAAAACCCTATCGCGCTAAACGGCACGGGCGGGTGAGGACCTCGCCCCCTCCCGCCCGCACAGCTTATCCCAATGCCGAGGCCAGAAAAAAGCCCAACCGGAGTCCTGCCGTTTCAGCCTGGCCCCGATTGCGCCCCGAAGCACTTGCCCTTCCCCGGCAACCGCGCTTCTCAGTGCTTTTTCCTCGGCAGCGGCGGCAGCGTTCCACACGCGCCGCACTGCTTCCCTTTCAGCGCCCGGGCCGGCAGCGGCGGCGCCGCGCTGCTATGCGTCGAGGCGTATTCAACCAGCGTTTTCAGCACGTTGTAATCGATCACTCCGGGAATCATCCGTCCATTCACAAAGATAGTTGGCGTGCTGTTGACTCCCAGGGATTGCGCCACCCCGATATCCGTCTGCACCTGCGCCGCGGTCGCCGGATCGGCCAAACAGCGGTCCAGCGGCGCTTGGTTGATGCCGGACTCCAGCGCAAAATCGTGCAAACGCCGCGCCGCCTCTTCCGGCTTGATCTGATCCTGCGCCTGAAATACGCTCCCCGCAAACGTCCAGAACGCCTGCGGACTCTGCTGCGCTACACAGGTTGCGACCTTGGCCGCCTCCCGCGCCCAGGGATGAATATTGACCAGCGGGAAGGGACGGAAAATCACCTTCACCTTGCTGCCCAACTCGCCGCGCAGCTTCTGTATTTGCCCAAACTCCTGCTTGCAATACGGACATTCCAGATCGCTGAACTCATAGATCGTCACCGCGGCGTGGCTCGGCCCCTCCGCCGGCTGCTGCGGGCCCGCCGCCAGCTTGCCCACGTTGGCCCCAAACGGATTCGCGGTCAACTCGGTCACGTCCCCGCTGATGATCTTGCGGCCGTTTGCCGTGATGTAAAACTTCTGGATGGCGTGCTGCTTGCCCTTGGCTACATAAACATCCACCTGCCGTAAGCCATCGCGCGCCGGACCAATCGACTGGACCCGGATCGTATCCATCCCCTGCCAGCCCTCCTGCGCCCACAGATATTGCACCAGCCGTTCCCGCAGCGCCGGTGAAATCACTGCGGCCGCCCGGTGAACTGGCCGCGGACGCGTTCCGCCCACGCAGGGAATGGCCAGCAGCAAGGCCACGCTCACCGGCACAACGGCCGGCAGGAAAGAAAAAAGTCTGGTCTTCATATACGTGAGTGTTTTTCTACCCTCTTCACAGTTTATCGGCCGGATTGCGGCTTGGCCTCCTCCGGCGCCACTCCCGGCTCGCTATGCGGAACCGGCGGCGGTGGCTGCAGGACGCCCCTCTCCATGCGATTCCAGCCGCGGTACTGCTGCGCAATCGGAAAGCGCCGCCCCATGCCGAACGCCTTCGGCGAGACCTTGAGCCCGGGCGCGGCTTGCTGACGCTTGTATTCACTATTATCGATGCGCCGGATCAGGCTCTCCACCAGACGCGCTTCCAGCCCATGCCGCTCCGCAATCTCTCCCGCGGTGCGGTACTGCTCCACATAATCCCGGATCACGGTGTCCAGCACCGCGTACGGCGGCAGATCGTCCTGATCAGTCTGATCCGGCCGCAACTCCGCCGACGGTGGTTTCGTGATCGTCGCCCGCGGAATGCGCTCCCGCTCCCGGTTTACATACTCCGCCAGGGCAAATACCTGCGTCTTCAACACATCGGAAATCACCGCTAGCCCGCCTGCCATATCGCCGTACAACGTGCAGTAACCCACCGCCAATTCGCTTTTGTTCCCCGTCGAGAGTACCAGTGCTCCACTGCGGTTCGAGAGCGCCATCAGCAGCAACCCGCGCAAGCGCGACTGCAGGTTCTGCTGCGCCAAATCCGCCAGCGCCGCCGTGGTCGGCAGCTTCTCCCAAACCCCTTGCAACGTCCCTAGCACCGCCGCGAACGGGGCTTCGATGGGCAATAACTCGAATTGAATTCCCAGGTTCGCCGCCAGTTTCCGCGCATCCTCGATGCTGCCCCGCGAGGAAAAACGGCTGGGCATGCCCACGCCCATGACTTTCTCGGCGCCCAGCGCGTCCACGGCGATACAGGCCGTTAGCGCCGAATCAATCCCGCCGCTCAGCCCCACCAGCACCCGTTCAAACCCGCACTTGCGCACGTAGTCGCGTGTTCCCAGTTGCAGCGCTTCATAAATCGCCGCAATGTCGCTCTCCGGCGCCGGCCGCTTCGACCCCCGCCATTCCGGCGCCTCCACCAGCAGCAGTTCCTGCTCGAAGCTCGCCGCCCGCGCCCGCAACTCCCCATTGGCGCCCAGCGCCATCGAGGAACCGTCAAAAACCAGTTGGTCGTTGCCGCCCACCTGGTTCACAAACAGCACTGGAACCTGGTACTCGCGCGCGATGGCGCTCAGCATGTCCTGCCGCAAACCGATCTTCTCCGCCGCAAAGGGCGAGGCGGAAATATTAATCAGCACATCCGCCCCAGTCGCCATCTGCTCCGCGACCGGATCGGTCTCGTACAGCAGCCGCTGATTCTTCTTGGGCCAGAATTTCTTGTCGTTCCAGGCGTCTTCACAAATGGTTACCGCCAGACGCATGCCGTTATATGCCCAGACACTCTGGTGGCGCGCCGGAGCGAAATTGCGCAGTTCATCAAAGACGTCGTAGGTCGGCAGCAGCATCTTCGACTGCTGAAACAACACCTTCCCGTCTCGCAATCCCAAAGCGCTGTTGTGAACCCGCTTCCCGGTCTCCGCCCGCGCCGGGATCAAACACCCGCTCAGCATCGTAATGCCGGCCGCCTGCCGCGAAACCTCCAGAAGCTCCTCGTAGCTGGCCTCAATGAAGTCGCTCTTTTCCACCAAGTCGCAGGGAGGGTAGCCGCAAATCGCCAGTTCAGGAAAAATGACCAGGTCCGCCCCTGCCTGCTCGGCCCTCCGGGCGTACTCCACCATCAGGCGCGCGTTGGCGTGAATCGCGCCCACAGTAGGATTTATTTGCGCTAAGGCGATCTTCACTGCCCAAAAGTCTAGCACGCACCCCACGCTCCCTTGTGCCGCCTCGCTCCCCGTTATGCCCTGGATTCTACTGTCTCTTTCTCATTTACCTGCCTCGCTTCCGCCCCCATAATGACCGCGTGCGCCTGCGCCTCCCCATCCTGCGGCTTCGCAACCCGCGCGTCATGCAGATCACCATCACCGCCGCCCTGGTGACGGTCTCGATCCTTGGCGAAGGCGCGGTTGAAATTACCAGCCTGCACCTGGTCAGACAGCAAATCACCGTCCAGTTCCTGCAGGACGCCCAGCAGACCGCCGCCGCTCTCAGCGCCGCCCTCGAACAGAGCGATGGCCCCGCTCAGCCCGGCGCCCCCTCCAGCCTGCAGACCACAGAACTTTTCCTGGAACGCCTCAACATCCCACACGGTGAATACGCCATCTTGCTCAGTCCCTCCGGACGCCTGCTTGCCCATCCCGTCCCCTCCCTGGTGGGCGGCGACTGGTCCCAGTTGCGCCTCAACCTCTCCGCCGGCACCCAGCATGTGAAGCTCGCCCAGGCCCTCAGCGCCCAGACCGACCTGCTCGGAACCTTGCCCGCCACTCCTCCCGGCGGCGCTCCCTCCCTGTTGGCCTGTCATTGGTCTTCCGGGCTGGGCGACTTCGTCTGTATCGTGCAGCCCCCCGGCCGTGTCGAGGCCCGCCTCCGCCATGTGCGCTCGTTCCTCATCCGCGCCGCTTTCCTGCTCCGCCTGGCCCTCGTGATCCTCACCTGGTTCATTGTCGGCTGGGTGCTCGATCAATATGAGTCGCGCATCGCCGACATGGCCAAAACCGATTCCCTCACCGGCCTGGGCAATCGCCACCTCCTGCAGGAGTACCTCGAGCGCCGCACTCAGCAGCCGCCGGTCCGTGGCCGCGCCATGGCCGTCATTGCCATCGACCTCGACGGCTTCAAACCTATCAACGATACCTACGGACACGCCGCCGGCGATCAGGCCCTCGAAGCGGTCGCTCAAACCCTCCGCCGCGTCACCCGCGAACCTGAGGCCACCGCCCTGCGCCTCGGCGGCGATGAGTTCCTCGTCATCCTCAATCAGGTCACCCTCGATGAGGGCATTCGCGTCCTGGAGCGCATTGAACGCTGCTTCCCCATCACGATTACTCTGCCCTCCGGCGATGCTGTCGCTGTCCATACCTCCTGCGGCTATGCCTTCCAGGATCGCGGCCAATCGCTTCGTGAACTCCTGGAAGAGTCCGACCAATCCCTGTATTCCGATAAGGCCACTCGCCCTGACCGCGGCCGCTGACTTCCGGCGCCCTGCATGGGACACTCTATTTAGTCCCGATTCAGCCACCCCATAGCCCCATGATCACCGTACTGCTCCTCATCATTTCCAACACCTTCATGACCATTGCCTGGTATGGTCACCTCAAACACCGTTCCGCACCGCTCTGGGAAGTCATCCTCGTGAGTTGGGGAATCGCCTTTTTCGAATACTGTTTCCAGGTGCCCGCCAACCGCATCGGCTACCGCACTTTTACGCCATATCAACTCAAAATCATTCAGGAGATCATCACCCTCTGCGTCTTCGTGGTTTTCGCCTGGATCTATTTCAAAGAGCCCCTGCGCTGGCAGTACGCCGCATCCTTGCTATGCGTCGTCATGGCCGTGGCCTTCGCCTTCTGGGGGCGCGGACTGTAGGCTCTAAAACGCCCCTGGCGACCGTACGAGCCAGGGCCGGCTCGCATGGATCGCGAGTTCGAGCCCGAACCCGCGACCTTGCCCACTTCAGCGCTCACCCACTGCTCCCGGTCAACCCCTCGCCTCCCGCCCCGTGCCTCGCTGCGCGACGCGCTTGCCACAAACCTCGCGAATCCCCCGCCTGTATAATCGTTTCCGTGCCGGATTCACCGAACAGCGCTTCCCCTCGCCCTCTCCGCATCACCATCATTGGGGTGGGCCTGCTCGGCGGCTCTCTTGCTCTTGCCCTGCGCGCCGCCGCGTTCCCCTGCGAGCTAACCGGCTATGACCGCGATACCACTCTTGCGCAGGCGCTGCGCGACGGGCTGCTCGATCACGCCGCCGCCTCGCTTCGCGAGGCCTGTAGTTCCGCCGACCTGGTGCTGCTCTGCACCCCCGTCGGCGCCATCTTAAATCTGCTTCCCGAGGTCGCCGCCGCCGTCCCTGCCCACACCGTCGTCTCCGATTTTGGGAGCACCAAACGCGCCATCGTTCAACGCGGAACTCAACTGCTCGGCAGCCGTTTCATCGGTGGTCATCCCATGGCCGGACGCGAAACCTCAGGTCTCCAGCACGCCTCCCCCACCCTCTTTCAGGACCGCGGTTGGATACTAATAGGCGAGCAACAGCATGCCGCCCCTCTGCTTGCGGTCATTGCCGCCGCCGGCGCCCATCCGCTTTGGATGTCCCCCGATCAGCACGATCACGTGCTCGCCCTGCTGAGCCACCTGCCTCAGCTCCTTTCCACCGCTCTCGCCAGCCAGCTCGCCGATGTCTTTGCCGCCACGCCAGACCAACTGCGGGCCGCCGGCCCCGGCGTCCGCGACATGACTCGCCTTGCCGCCAGTTCCTACGCCTTATGGCGCGACATCCTCCTGACCAACAGCGACGAGATCGATGCCGCTCTCTCCGCCCTGCAACAGCAGCTCGACTTCATGCGCCAGCACCTGCGCACCCGCGAGATGGAAAGCCTGTTCCAGCAGGGCGCCCAACTGCGCTCCCTGCTGAGCGGACGGTAAGCGCCCGCGCTTCCCATCGCTCGCTTCCCTTCACCGCTCCCGCGAGTAAGATAAAGCCATGAACAAGCTGGTGCGCGGCGCCGATGACGCGGTCGCCGATATTGCCAATGGCGCCGTGCTCATGATCGGAGGCTTCGGCCTCAGCGGTAATCCGGAAAACCTCCTCCAGGCCCTGCACAAGAAGGGTGTCACCAACCTCACCGTCATCAGCAACAACGCCGGCATTGAATCGGAAGGCATTGGTGTGCTGCTCGCCGCCGGACAGATCCGCAAAATGATCTCCACTTACGTCGGCGAGAACAAGATCTTCGAGCAGCGTACCCGCGAAGGAACCCTGGAAACCGAATTGGTTCCGCAAGGCACTTTCGCCGAGCGCATCCGCGCCGGTGGCGCCGGCATCCCCGCCTTCTTTACACCTGCCGGGGTGGGCACACCGATTGCCCAGGGAAAGGAAACGCGCGACTTCGACGGCCGCCCCTACCTGCTGGAGCACTGGCTGCGCGCCGACTTCGCGCTGATTAAGGCCTACCGCGCCGACCGCTGGGGCAACCTCACCTACCGCAAGACCGCGCGCAACTTCAATCCCATCATGGCCACCGCCGCCCGCGTCACGATCGCCGAAGCCGAGGAGGTCGTTGAACCCGGCGGCCTCGACCCCGAGTGCATCGTCACCCCGGGAATCTACGTCCAGCGCCTTATCCAGGGCGCCGCCTATCGCAAACCCATCGAACGCCGCACCATCCGCAAACGGGAGCCGGGCCAATGAAAGATCAGGACAAGCGCATGCTCATCGCTCGCCGCGTCGCCCGCGAACTGCGCGACGGCTACTACGTCAACCTCGGCATCGGTTTGCCCACCCTGGTCAGCAACCTGGTTCCTCCCGGCATCGAGGTGGTGCTGCAGTCGGAAAACGGTATGCTCGGCGTCGGCCCTTATCCCTATGAAGGCGAGGAGGACGCCGACCTCATCAACGCCGGCAAGGAGACGGTCAGCGAAATCCCCGGCTGCTGCTATTTCAATAGCGCCGATTCCTTCGCCATGATCCGCGGCGGTCACATTGATATGGCGGTCATGGGCGCGATGGAGGTCGACGAGCGCGGCAACATCGCCAACTGGATGGTGCCCGGCAAGCTCATCAAAGGCATGGGAGGCGCCATGGATCTGGTCGCCGGCGCCCGCTGCCTCTACGTCGCCATGGAACACACCACCCACGACGGCGGTCCCAAAATCCTCAAGCAATGCCGGCTGCCCCTCACCGGCCTGGCGGCGGTGAACTTCATCGTCACCGAGATGGGCTTCATGCGCCTCACCCCGCAAGGCATCCTGCTGGAAGAGATCGCCCCGGGACTCAGCTTTGAACAGGTGCAGGCCGCCACGGAAGCCACCCTGCTGCGCTCACCGCATCTACGGGAAATGCCCGCATGAACCTTCCTTGCATCGTCCTGCTCACCCTCGGCAATCCGCGCGAACGCTATTGGGGTGAACTCATCGCCCTGCAGCCCGGGGGCGTCACCCTGCGCGCCATCGAGCTCAATTCACTCGACGACTTCATCACCCAGGTCCGCGAACATCGCGCCCAGGACGGCGCCGGCCCCGCCCTCCCCTTCCCCACCTCATTCTTCCCCATGCATCGCGTCGAGCGTATCCTGCTCGACGAACGCGCCGGCGAAATCCCCGCCATCGCCGAACGCTTCCGCGAACGCCTCGGTGAATCCATCGAGCAGTACCTGGCGCGGCAGGGCTGAGGGGTGTAAACCGCAGCAGCGGAAAAGCTAAACCACCCCGCCCTCATCGCACCACAATATTCACCAGCTTGTCCGGGATCACCACCACTTTCACGATCTGCTTGCCGTCCGTATGCGCCAGCACCTTCTCGTCGGCCTGCGCCAGTTCCCGCAGACGCGCCTCATCGGTGTGGGGAGCGACCAGCAATCGGCTGCGCAGCTTGCCATTGACCTGCACCGGGATTTCGATTTCCTCTTCTTTCGCCAAGCCGGCGTCAAACTCCGGCCAGCTCTCCAGTGCCAGAGGACTCTCCTGACTGAACTCGCTCCACAACTCCTGCGCCGTGAAGGGAGCAAAGGGCGCCAGCATGCGTACCAGTATCGCAATGGTCTGGCCCAGCACTAGTTGCCCATGCCCGCTGCCTTGCAGTGCCGCCTCGCTGGCGTAAAGCTCGTTGGTCAGCTCCATGATCGCGGCAATGGAAGTGTTGAAATGCCAGCGTCCGTCAAAGTCTTCGGTTATGCGCGCCAGTACCTGATGCGTCTTGCGCAGCAAAGCCGCCTCCACCGGGTTCTGCGCCGTAACCTCCTCCCGGCTGGAGAGCGCCCGCCTTGCCGCCTCGCCGTTGCGCGTGGCCAGCCGGAATACCCGCGCCAGAAAACGATGTATCCCTTCCACCCCCTGGTCGTTCCAGTCGAAATCTTTCTCCGGAGGCGCGGCAAACAGCACGTACATGCGCGCGGAATCGGCCCCGTAGCGGTCCACCAGCTCGGCGGGATCGACCACGTTGCCCTTCGACTTCGACATCTTCGCCCCATGCCGCGTAATCATTCCCTGTGTAAACAGGCGTTCCACCGGCTCCTTGAAGTCCACCAGCCCGAGGTCGCGGAAGACTTTGGTGAAGAAGCGCGTGTAGATCAGGTGCAGAATGGCATGCTCGATGCCGCCAATGTACTGATCCACCGGAAACCACCGGCGTACGTCATCGGAGTAAAACGGCGCGTCATCCGCCTTGGGCGAAACGTAGCGGTAGAAGTACCACGACGAATCCACAAACGTGTCCATGGTATCGGTCTCGCGCCGCGCCGCGCCGCCGCACTGCGGGCAGCTTGTATTCAGAAATGACGCGTCCGAGGCCAACGGCGATTGCCCGCTGCCGGTGATCTTCACATCCTGCGGCAGCAACACCGGCAGTTGCGACTCCGGCACCGCAACCACCCCGCATTTTTCGCAATGCACCATGGGGATGGGCGTGCCCCAATAGCGCTGCCGGGAAATGCCCCAATCCTGCAGGCGGTAGGTGACCGTTCCCTTTCCAAAACCTTTTTCTTCCGCGTAGCGCGTCATCGCGGCAATCGCCCCGTTCGGGCCGCGGTTCGGCAAGCCGCTGAACGGACCCGATTCCACCAGCAGCCCATCTTCCACCAGCGCCGCATCCAGCCGCTCCCGCGCCGCCTCGCCCGCCGGCACGATCACCTGCTTGAACGCAATCCCGTACTTCCTGCAGAAATCGAAGTCGCGTTCGTCGTGCGCCGGTACGGCCATGATGGCGCCGGTGCCGTACCCCATCAGGATGAAGTTCGCCACCCAGATGGGCAGCGCCTGGCCATTGAACGGATTCACGGCGTAGGCGCCGGTGAACAAACCCTCTTTTTCCGGTTCCTTGCTGGGATCGAAACCGGCCTTAAACGTCGAGCGCAGGGCGCGCGCCTTCTCCAGCTCGGCGCCACGCAACAGTTGCGCGGTCAGCGAATGCTCGGGCGCTAAAAACACCGCCGCCGCTCCGTAGATCGTGTCAATGCGCGTGGTAAAGACGCGTATCGCCGCGCCGGCGGCCGCGTCTCCCTGCGCATCCCGCAGCGTGAAGTCCACCTCCGCACCCTCGCTGCGCCCGATCCAGTTGCGCTGCATCGTGCGCACCCGCTCCGGCCAGCCCGCCATCCCGTCCAGATCCCGCAGCAGCTCTTCCGCATACGCCGAGGTGCGGAAATACCACTGCTCCAGTTCGCGCAGTTCCACGGGCGTGTCCTCGTGCCGCCAGCACACCCCGCCCGCCACCTGCTCGTTCGCCAGCACGGTGGCGCATTTGGGGCACCAGTTCACCGTTCCCTTCTTCCGGAACGCCAGCCCGCGCTTGTAAAACTGCAAAAACAGCCACTGGTTCCAACGGTAGTAATCCGGCAAACACGTGGTGACTTCCCGCTGCCAGTCATAGCTGAATCCGAAGCGCAGATCCTGCCGCTTCATGTGACTGATGTTGCGCAGTGTCCAATCCCGCGGCGGAACGTTGTTCTTGATCGCCGCGTTCTCCGCCGGCAACCCAAACGAGTCCCATCCCATCGGGTGCAGAACGTCGTATCCCCGCATCCACATGAAACGCGCCAGCGCGTCCCCGATCGCATAGTTGCGCACATGCCCCATGTGCAGCGTGCCGCTGGGGTAGGGCAACATTTCCAGCACATAGTACTTGGGACGGCCCGACTGCCCCTGCAACAAACTAAACGGCGGCTCGGCGGCCCAACGCTCCGCCCAGCGGGGTTCAAACTCCAGCGGCTTAAACTCACGTTCCATAATGTTTTTGCCTAAATCAACGCGCGCAGCGCTTCCAGATCGCGTCTCTGATCTTCCGGTCCGTCCACCGGCGTTTCCAGGATGAATGTTTTTCCCTTCAGACGCGGCTCGCGCAGCAGCCGGCGGAATACCTCCCCGCCCAGTTGTCCAGCCCCAATGTGTTCATGGCGGTCCAGATGCGAGCCCAGCCCGCCCTTGGAATCGTTCAGATGCAACACCGGAACCTGCCGCCAGCCTAAAATCCGCTCCACCCCCGTCATCACCTGCTCAAAGCCTTCCGCGCTCACCAGATCGTAGCCCGCTGCCCAGCAATGGCAGGTGTCCAGACAGGCCGCCACCGGCAGCCCGCGCAACCCCTCGAGAATCTCCGCTACCTCTTCGAAGTTCCCTCCCAGATGGTTGCCGCCTCCGGCGGTGTTTTCTATCAGCAGGGTCAGCCCCTTCCAGTCAAACCCTTCGCTGCTGGCCCGGATCGTGGCCAGCAGCCGCCGTATGCTCTCGCCGTGCTCGCCTCCCGTGCTGCTGCCCGGATGCAGCACCAGATACTCCGCCCCCAGCGCCGCCGCCCGCTCCAACTCGCCACGAAACGCAGTCTGCGACTTCTGGTGAAACTCGTCGTTAAAGCCCGCCAGATTGATCAGGTAATTGGCGTGGATGACCAGCGTTTTCAGCCCATACTCCACCCGCCGCCGCCGCATCTCCGCGCAGCACTGCTCACTCGGAGCCACACCTCGCCATTGCCGCGGACTGGAGGAGAAAATCTGCAGCGCATTGCAGCCCAATTGCCGCGCGCGATCGGCCGCCGTCTCCAGCCCGCCGGCCGTGGAAGTGTGAACTCCAATCACGTAGCTGCTGCTTGGTTTGCTGCGCGGCATGTAATTGTTCATCATAACGCACGCATCCGCACCGCCTTATCCGCGCGCGCAAACGCTTCAATGCCTCGTTCCCCGCTGCGCAAACGCTTCAATGCCCTGCGCCGTCCATCTTCAAAACCCCGTTCATGCGCACCGCGAAAAAAGCTTCCCGGACAGAGGCAAAAACTTCTGAAACCAGCCCTCAAGTACGGTAAACTGATTAGCTTTTAACATCCCCGCATTTTCATAGAGGAGAGCGGCTCATGCGCGTAGGAATTCTTACCGGAGGCGGGGACTGCCCCGGTCTCAATGCGGTCATCCGTGCGGCTGTACGCAAAGGCACGATGGTCTACAACGACAACATGATTGGTTTCCTGGAAGGCTGGCGCGGCGTGTTGGAGAACAACACCCAGGTGCTGGACCTCGACGCGATCGCCGGCATCGTCCATCGCGGCGGCACCATCCTGCGCACCTCACGCACCAATGTGGCCAAGTACCCTGACGGCCTGGATCGCGTCAAGGCCACCTTCAAGGCCAATAACCTCGACGCGCTGATCGCAATCGGCGGCGATGACACCCTGGGCGTCGCCCTCAAGCTGCACAAGGCCGGCCTCAAAGTCGTCGGCGTGCCCAAAACCATCGATAACGACCTCGGCGGCACCGACTTCTGCTTCGGTTTCGACACCGCGGTCAATATCGCCACCGAGGCCATCGATCGCCTCCATACCACCGCCGAGGCCCACAACCGCGTCATGGTCGTCGAGGTCATGGGACGCGACGCCGGCTGGATCGCCACCTACTCCGGCATCGCCGGCGGCGCCGATGTCATCCTCGTTCCGGAATACGAAATTGACCTGGAAAACGTCTGCGACATGCTCAAGCGCCGCGCCGCCCGCGGCAAGTTCTTCAGCATCGTCGTCGTCGCCGAAGGCGCCAAAATGGCCGCCCAGAGCGATCAGGTCACCACCAGCGCCAAGGTCGACGAGTTCGGACACGTCCGCCTCGGCGGCATTGGTACCCGCCTCTCCGAGGAGATCGAAAAGCGTACCGGTTTTGAAACCCGCGCCGTCATCCTCGGCCATATTCAGCGCGGCGGCTCTCCCACCGCTTTCGATCGCGTCCTGGCCACCCGCTACGGCATTCAGGCCATCGACATGGTCCACAATGGCGAATTCGGACAGATGGCCTCTCTCCAGGGCCAGAAGCTGACCGCCGTCCCGCTGGAACAGGCCCTCGGCAAAAACCGTAAGGTCGATCCCGACTTGTACAAACTCTCGGAAGTCTTCTCCGGCTGATCGCCACATGCGGTTCTGGTCATCGGGGTGGGCTGTGCCCACCCCGTTTTTGTTTGCACCGCACCAAGCGCTCCCTTGAGGTAAGCTGTCGTTATTGCGCGTTGCGGCGGTTTTGCGCGCGTGCAGTTTCTGAAAGCGGGTGGCGCTCCAAAGCGGCGCCTGCCGCGCGACGCTCGCTGCCTGATTGTTTTGCCGCGCGAGCCCTGGCCCCTCCGGCGCCAGATCAGCTCAGGAGAATGCGCCCTTTGCACTTGAACCAATCTCAAATCGGCAAATCACTGGCGGCGCTGCTCCTGCTCTCCGCTCTTCTTCTCTGCGCCGGTTGCGAAACGCGCCGCCTCCCCCTGGAATCCAGTTTCCGCGCCACCTTGTATACCCTCGGCGACGACCACCAGCTCTGGTCCGTCAACGCCCGCACCCTGGCCTTTCAAAACGGTGTTCCCCTCGGTGGCCAGCCGGTGGCTCTCACCTTCAACGCCGCCCGCAACGAACTCTACGTCCTGCTGCGCTCGCCCAACCGCGTCACCGTTATCAATGCCGAAAACAACCGCTTGGTGGGCCGCATCTACCTGCCCCTCGAGCCAGTGGCAATGGCCATGAGCGCCGATGGGCGCTCTCTCTACGTCAGTTGCGACGACCACGAGGCACAGGCCCTCTATCAGATCGATCTCCCCGCCCGCCAGATCGTCAATCATGTGCGCCTCGATGGGCGCGCCGCTACCCTGGCGTTGAGCCCCAGCGGCGATACCATTCTGGTAGCCAGCAGCGGCAACAACGAATTGGCATTCCTGGACCAGCGAACGCTCCACGAAGTCGGCCGCATCGGCTTGCCGTTAAGCCCAACCCGCATTGTCTCCTTGCCTTATGGCAGCAAAAGCTATGTGCTGTGTCCCGCCTCTAACCGCGTGGCGGTGGTCGACAGCCACTCGATGAAGCTCCTCATGCTTTTGCCCGTTGGGCCTAATCCCGATGCCATGGCCTTAAAGCCCGATGGTGGTGAGCTCTACGTCGCCAACCGCGGCGGCAACAGCCTCAGCATCATCGATACCAGCAACGACGAAGTCGAGGGAACGGTACTCACCGGCCTGGCCCCCAGCAGCATTGCCATCACCCCTGACGAGTCCCGTATGTACGTCGCCAATGCCGGTAGCAACACCGTCGAGGCGCTCGACGTCAATTCGCGCAAACTACTCGGAATTACCCCGGTCGGCGCCGATCCCGAGCAACTGCAGTTGGGACCCTTCGGCCGCTACCTCTATGTCGCCGATCGCGCATCCAACGACTTGGCTGTGGTCGCCATCGATCAGCCGCTCCCGACTCTGCTGACCATCTTGCCCACCGCCCCGCATCCGGATTTTCTCTATTCCGTCTGGTTCCGCATCAATCTGCAGCCCGCCCCCGCGCCCCAGTGAACCGCAGTCAGTCCGCTGGCTTCGGCTAAGCCTGATCAAGCCGGCTGCCCCATCGTCTCTGCCATGTTCTTCCCACTCCGCGACAACGCTCCCCGGCGCCGCTTCCCCTTCGTCAACTGGACCCTGATCGCCCTCAATACCCTGGTCTTTCTCTACGAACTCCGCCTCCCCCGCCCCTTTTTGGAACATGTCTTCTTTCCCGCCTTTGGCTTGGTCCCCTTCCGCTATCTCCTCTGGCTCCGCGGCTTCCACGTCGGCTGGGCCGCTCTCGTTCTCCCCGTCTTTACCAGCATGTTCATCCACGGAGGCTGGCTGCACCTGTTGGGGAATATGTGGGTTCTCTACATCTTTGGGGACAACGTGGAAGACGTTTTCGGCCACAGCGGTTACCTGCTGTTCTACCTGTCTTGTGGCGTGGCGGCGGCTTTGACGCAAGTGATCTTAAATCTGCCGATGAATGTCCCTACCGTCGGCGCCAGTGGCGCCATTGCCGGTGTCATGGGCGCCTACCTTGTCCGCTTCCCCCGCGCCCGGGTCTTTACCTTGGTATTTCTGGTGATCTTCGTGACGTTCTGGGAGATGCCGGCTTGGTTCTTCCTGGGCTTTTGGTTTTTGCTGCAGTTCCTCAGCGGCGCCAGCACACTCGCCGGCAGCGCGCGCATGCCTATGGGCGGTATCGCCTGGTTTGCTCATGTCGGCGGCTTTCTCACCGGCATCCTCTGGATGCTTCTCACCGCCAAACCCCAGCCCCGCCGTGCTTATTGGGCTTAGCTCCCGCAGGCCTCTTCCCCAAAAACGCGCGCTCGCCTGCCCGCCTACATCGCCCCTTCCGCCGGCATCTCCAGCCGCCGCACCATCTCCGGAAGGTGCGCCTCGCCAGCCGTCTCCTGTGAGCCCCAGGTGCGCATCAGCATTCCCGTCATGGCCCCCCAGAAGGCCAGATGGGCCGCACGCTGCAACAGATGCGGCTTAATAGGCTCCTCCCCAGGCACTACGGAACGCGGCAGCGCGCTCACCATTGAGGCCACCATCGGCAGCCGCGCAAACGCCAGCCCCGACTCCGCTCCCCATTTGGGCGCCGGAACTACTCGTGAATAGGCCACTCCCAGCAACGCCGCCATCGCAAATGCCGCCCCATGCTGCACCAATGAGCCCGCCAGCGGCGGCGGCTCACCGTGCTCGTGGTGAATCAGCTTGTGATCCACAACTTCCACGACAGCCAGGGCCGCAACCCCCATGGCGGCATTCTGAAACCAGCTCTTCCAGGTCATCGCAGCCCTCCCCAAACGAGATTTCTCCCCGCTTGGAGCATGCAGCCGCGAAACAGGGTTGTTTTGAGGCACGGCCTCGTCTCCCTCAGGCCGCCCGCTCCCGTTGGTCGCTGGCACGTTCTCCAGTGAGACCGTGAAGCCGCCGATGCCGGGCTCCTCTCCCGCGCGAGGGAGCCGCCCTTTGGAATTTCGCGGCCCTCCACCTGCGATTTCCTCCCACAGGGAGGACTCGGTGGCTCGCTCCTAATGACGCTAGTGCTTGAGGATGGCGTTATATCCGTCCGAGGTCAGACGCTGCATCATGCTCTTGGCCGCCTCTTGGGTCTTGAACGGGCCCACCTGAACGCGATAAAACTGCGGCCCCTGTCCCGCCTGCGGCTCGACCACAAACACCGGGTACTGCCGGTCTTTCAGCGCCGCCGCCAAATTAAGCGCGTCACCCCGGCTCGCCCCGGCAAACACCTGCACCGCATACTCGCCTGGCGGCACCGGCGACTGCGACACCACGGGATGGCTCACCTGGATGACTTTGGGAGCTGGGCCACCCGCAACTGGCGCTCCCGGCGCGGCTGCCGTGCCTGGAGCTTGCGCCCCTTGCGGTGCGGCCGTGCTGCTCGCCCCTGGCGCCGCTTGCAGACCCTGTGGCATGTTGTTGTTTTCCGCCTCAGTCAGCCCGGATGGATTGGGGGGCTGGGCGGACGTGCTTACCGGCAGCGGGGTTGACGGGCTCGTCTTGCTCCCGTTGCTACCCGTCGCCCCCGTGTTCTGTGCAGTCGGTCCGGCCAGGGAAAGCGAAGCTGGCACCGTGTGTTTCCCAAAGGTGTAACCAATCGCAAAAAACAGTCCACAAAGCATGCCAATGCCGCACAACAGCGCCAACAGCGGGCCGCTGCCCAGTTCCAGGGTATAGGTGGCCTCACTGCTGCTGGAGCGGGACGGACGGGGGGGGGTGGTCGACATTAAACCTCTTTTTTAGCGAACTCGCGGCCTTTGGGATCGTCCTAGCTTTCCGTTTTCTGCTGCCCACGATGACGCAAATCGAGCAGCGCGTCAATCATTTCCAGCGGAACCGGAAACACGACCGTAGTGTTCTTTTCTACCCCAATGTCGGCCAGCGTCTGCAGGTAGCGCAACTGCAGCGCAATCGGTTGTTTCGCTATCACCCCAGCCGCATCCGCCAGTTTGGCCGAGGCCTCATATTCACCCTCGGCGTGGATAATCTTGGCACGCTTCTCGCGCTCCGCCTCCGCCTGCCGCGCAATTGCCCGCTGCAGGTCTTCCGGCAAATCCACCGACTTGATTTCCACGTTGGTGACCTTGATGCCCCAGGTCTCGGTGCGCTCGTCCAGAATCGTCTGCAAACGGTTGTTGATCTTTTCGCGCGCCGACAACAGGTCATCGAACTCCACTTCCCCCAGCACCGAACGCAGCGTCGTCTGCGCAAACTGCGACGTCGCAAACCGGTAGTTCACCACCTGCACCACCGCGCGCTGCGGGTCCATCACCTGGTAATACACCACCGCCGCTACCCGTGCCGTCACGTTGTCGCGCGTAATAATGTCCTGCGGCGGAACGTCCAGCGTATCGGTGCGTAGCGAAATCCGCACAAAGCGATCCACGATAGGGATGATGAGGATCACCCCTGGCCCCTTCGCGTGCGGCAACAAGCGGCCCAGCCGGAACACGACTGCCCGCTCATACTCGGTGACTACCTTGATCGCGGACACCAGAAAGAAGAACACCACTACTACCAGGATCAGAATCGGCATAGAGGAATCCTCGTCAACTTATCGCTGTCGGCAATGAACTCGGCTCCGCTCCATCATCTCACTTCCGGCCCCCCGGGTGGCGCCGGTTCTCGCCCATCAGCCGTCCCCAGCCCGGAAACCTTAGGCAGCGCCTCCACTTCAAGATGCAATCCCCGCACCGCGGTAATCCTCACCGTTGCGCCCGCCTCAACCGCCTGACGCGCGCTGGCATTCCAGTACTCGCCTTGAAAATACACCTTTCCGTCCGGCTGAAGCGCGCTGAATGCGAGCGCCGTCTGCCCAATCAAGCCCTGCTGCCCGGTAACCACCTTGCTGTGCCGCGCCCGCAGCACCAGTTGCAGCAACGCCACCACGACTAGTCCAAACCCGATGCCCGCCCCCAGGGCTACACTCCAGGAAATCCGCGCCGCCGGATCAGCCGTATTGACCAGCAGCACCGCCCCCAGCACCAGCGAAACGACCCCGCCAATAGCCAGCGCGCCGTGGCTGGCTATCTTCGCCTCCAGCGCAAACAGGATCAGCCCCAGCAGCAACAGCGCGACTCCCGCCCAGTTCAGCGGTAACATCGATAGCGCAAACACCGCCACCGTCACCAGAATGACCCCAACCACGCCCGGCACAATCACCCCCGGATGCGTGAACTCGATCACAATGCAACCCAGCCCCGCCAGCAGCAGCAGGTAGGCAAAATTGGGATCGAAATCGAGCACCCGCTCCCGCAGACTCATCGGATAGCGCACCAGCTCGCAGCGCGTACATTCAAAGCTCTGCTGTGCTCCGTTGGGCCGTGTTATCGGTTTGCCGCTCCATTGCCGCAGCAGTTCCTGCGGGGAGTTCGCCAGCCCCTCGATGAGCTGGCCTTTAAGCGCCTCCTGGGCGGAAAACGATTGGCTCTGGCTCACCGCCGTTTGCGCCAGTTGCGTGTTGCGATGCCGTTCGCTGGTAAGGGCGCGCAGAAACGCGAGCGCGTCGTTTTCCACCTTTGACGCTTCCACCTTGCCGGGCTGCCCCTGGAGAAACACCGGATGCGCCGCCCCCGTATTGGTCTGGGGCGCCATCGCCGCCACGTCGCAGCTCATGAGGACAAAAAAGCCGGCCGAAGCGGCCCGCGCGCCATTCGGCCCCACCCAGCCCAAAATCGGCACCGGCGAGCCCAGGACCTTCTGGATGATGTCGCGCATCGAGGTGTCCAACCCTCCCGGCGTATCCAATTGCAGCACCACCGCGCGCGCATGGTGCGCCGCCGCCCAGGCCAGCGCCCGGTCCACGTGTTCGGCGGTTATGGGTTGCACGATCCCGTGCAGTCTCACCAGAACCAGCGGCCCGGGACCCACCTTTGGCGCCTGCCCATGCAGAGCCCCCAACGGCAACAGCAGCACCAACGCCAATACGTAACTCAGCTTTCTCTTCATCGGCCGCCTCCCCGCCAACCCCGCAATAGGCGAGTCCTGCACAAACAAAAGCCCCACGCCTTCAGACCAGGTAGAACGATTCCGGATGCCCCTCTCCCGTGAACGAGAAATTTGCCCCCGTGCGCCACCCCCGTGCGCCACCCAAAGTCTTGCGGTGCAGCGCCGAGGTCGTGCGCGTCCCCAAACTAACCGCAACGCCCCACGGTCAACCGTCAACTGTTCCCGCCACAGTCCACCTGCACCTGACTACCGCCTGGCAGTCCGCTCAACCCAGCTCCTTGCGTGCGCAGCGCCGAGGCTATGCGCGTCCCCAGACTCACCGCAACGCCCCACGGTCAACTGTCAACCGTCAACTGTCAACTGTTACTGCTTCGCCTTCTGCCCCGGCGCAACCGTCGCGGCGCTTTGCTTTAACCGCGCCTGCAGTTGTTCCGCCTCCAGGTTGCTGGGGTCGAGTGCCAACACCTCTCCCAGTTCCTTGGCCGCCGCATCCGGCTGCTGCATGGCCAGGTCGGCGTGGGCCAGGGCCAGGTGGGCATGAATGCGTGCCACCGCCGGCGCGCCCGCCTGCAAGGCCGCCGATGCGTGCAACCGTGCTTTGCTCCAGTCCTGCCGCTGCGCGTAAATATAGGCCAGCCCGCCATGCGCCTCGCTATCGGCGGCATCGGATTTCAGCGCCGCGTGAAACTCCGCCACGGCCGCATCCAGGGCTCCCCGCTTAAGAAAGCTTTCCGCTTGCTGCAGATGGAATCGCTCCTGCCGCTCCGGCGTCAAACGGCTGGCGCGCACGGCATTAAACGCGACCAGCGTCGCCTCGAACTGCCGGAATTGATCCGCCGGAAAAGTGCGTTCGGCACGTTCCATTTGCGCCGCCAGCGCCGGGTTGGGGCAGCTCGCCGTCTTGTTCACCAGCCCATGCAGTGCGGCCGCCAGCGTCGCATCCTCGTTGTGCGCCAGCGCCGCGCGAAGCCAGGTCACCGCACTCGCCACTTCCCCGTGGTTGCAATACCAGGCCGCCAGATTCGCTTTCGGCGGGATATCCGCATCGCTCTGGTGGGCTGCGCGATCCAGCTCGATCACCGCCCGCGCATTGCCCTGCCGCAACTCGGCCAAACCCAGGTTATTCAGCACTTCAGTCAGCGGCAGGCGCATGCTGAGTGCGGAAAACAGGCGCGCCGCCTCCTCGTTTTTCCCCAGGCTGAGCGCCGCCAGTCCCGCCGCAAATTGCGCCTCGGCGAAGTGGGAGTCGCTGGCCGGAACGTGTGTCAGCCAGGCCAGCGCCTCCGCCTTGTTGTGGTTCTCGTAGTACCACTCCCCCAGCCGGTAGATCGCCCGCCCGTAGCTTGGCTGCAGCCGCACCGCTTGCCGGAAAAACTTGAGCTGCACATCCGGATCGGTGGCGACCACCCCGCGAATGTAGCTCTCGTAGGCCGGCAACAAGAGGTTTTCGCCTTCGCTGACTGGCGGCGCCGAGGAGTAGGCTGGATCCACCTGCGCGCGCACCGACCACGCCATCCGGTCCTGAATCTTTCCCAGATCGGCCAGCGCGCCGGTCTGTTCCAGCAACGGCGTCAGGTGCTCGCTCTGCAGATCCAGAACCTCGGCATGAGCGTGCAGCACGTTGTTGGTGTAGCTATAGCTGCCGGTAATCAGCCAGCGAACGTCAATATTTTCAGCAATCCGGATCAGCGTGCCCCGGCTCAGTGTCGGCAATAAAGGAATACCGGCCTGATCGAAGGCGCTGGCGCGCTCACTTCGGCTTAAAACCATCAATCCCGCCGACTGGAGCGTGTCGTCCAGCGACTCCACAAAGCTCTCGCCCATCCAGTCCAGCGCCGCCTGTCCGGAAGCGTTATTGAACGGCAGCACCAGCACCATGTTGCTGGCCGGCTGGGATGGATCGCCGCCAGGCGCGGCCCCCGCCTGCGCCCGCGCTGGCCCTGCCAGCAGGCACCCGAAAAGAACCATCCACAACAACGTGGAAAAGGACCGCAACCTCCTGCCCCTCTCCCATCTAAAATCGATAAAAACTGTACTCCGCACGTTGGCAGTATAGCGGCACGGGGCCTCCCCTTTACAGCCACTCCCCTACGGACAACGGACAACCGGCAACTGGCAACCCTCCTATTTGGATTCCCCTCCATTGTGTGCGAAGCTGGCGGGAGCCTATGGCCTCTACGCACAAAAAGGTTCTCATCCGCGTGGGCTCGCAACTGCTCTCCGGCTTTGTGGACCCCGGCGAGTTGGTGCAACTAGGCCAGGTGCACATGCTCACCCAGCAGGGGCAAATGCAGGCCATCCCCCTGGAACGCATCAAGATCATCTACTTCGTTCGCGAATTCGAGGAAGCCGAAACCATCCTGGAGCGCCGCACGTTCAGCAATCGCCCCCGCAATGACGGCGTCTGGGTGCGTATGAGCTTTCGCGACCGTGAGGTCATGGAGGGCATCCTCGCCAATGACCTCGCGCAACTCGATGGGGCGGGGTTCCACCTGCAAGTCCCGCACAGCAGTGGCGTGCTGCACCGCGCCTATGTCCCAAAAACCGCACTGACCGAAATGATTGTGCTGGGAGTGAATGGCCCCCAGCGGCGCCGCCGTGCCGTCGCCCCCGCTGAAACCCAAATTGGCCTCTTCCCTGGCCTGGAATAACAGAGAATAGAAGTTCATGCGCATTCAGGACCTCGCCCGCGAGCTCGAAGCAACTCTGGAGTCTTCCCAACCGGCCGCGCTGGGAAGCTCACCTGATCCCAACACTCAGCCGTTGGATATTACCGGGATCGCCAGCCTCGAACAGGCCGCCAACCACGAACTGGCCTTTTGTGTCGACGACCGCCATCTCGCCAAAGCCGCCAGCTCACGCGCCGGAGCTCTCCTGGTGGGCGCCAGGGCCGCCGTGCCCGCCGGCGTTCAAGCCCTGCTGCTGCGCTGCCCGGAGCCGCAAGTCGCCGCCGCGCGCGCCATCGAGTTACTGCGCCCCGCCTGGCGCCCGCGGCCCGGCATCAGCCCCTCCGCCAGCATCGACTCCAGCGCGCGTTTGGGCCGGGATTGCTACGTTGGCCCCTTTGCCGTCATCGGCCCCGGCTGCGTCGTCGGCGATCGCGCCATCATCCACCCGCATGCCGTTCTCTACGCGGATGTCGTTGCCGGCGATGATCTGCTCCTGCACGCCCACGCCGTACTGCGCGAGGGAACGCGCATCGGCAACCGTGTCATCATCCAGCCCGGCGTGGTACTGGGCGGCGATGGCTACGGTTTTGCGCGGCGCCGCGACGGCGTCCACATCAAGGTTCCACAGGTCGGCAACGTCATTGTGGAAGACGATGTCGAGATTCAGTCCAATAGCTGCATTGATCGCGCCACCCTCGACAGCACCCTCATCCGCCAGGGCGCCAAGATCGATAACCTTGTTCAGGTGGCCCACAACTGCGAAGTCGGCGAGCGCAACCTGCTCTGTTCCCAGGTCGGCCTGGCCGGCTCCACCAAACTCGAGTCGGATTGCATTCTCGCCGGACAAGCCGGCGTCGCCGGCCACTGCACGATTGGCAAGGGCGCCATTATCACTGCGCAAAGCGGCACCCATGGCGACCTTGAAGGAGGAAAAATCTACAGTGGCAGCCCCGCATTTGACAATCGTCAATGGCTGCGCAGCGTCGCCGCTTTCCGCAAGCTCGACGAGCTAATGAAGGCGGTGCAGCGCCTGCAAAAACAAATGCTTCCCGGCAACAACGATCCGCACCGCAACGATCAGGTGGCTGGCTAGGGCTAGGCGGCCCTTACCCCCGCAGCCAACTTCGGCTCAAACAGAACGACCCTTCTCTTCACATTACTCATGGGCGCCCGTTTAGGCCAAAACTTCCTCACCGATCCTGCCTACCAGCGGCGGGTTGCCGATGCCGTCCAGGTCTGCCCCGGCGAAAACCTCTTGGAAATCGGCGGTGGTCCCGGCGTCCTCTCCGCGCTGCTGGCTGACCGGGGCGCGAAGTTGACCATCGTCGAGTACGATCCTGTCCTCGCCGGCCGCCTGCAACAGCAGTTCGCGGCTCGCTCCAATGTCAGCGTCCTCCACGCCGACATCCTTGATGTCGATCTGCGCGCGCTGGCCGCCGATGCGCCCTTGAAAATCTTTGGCAACCTGCCCTACTACATCACCTCCCCAATCCTGGTGAAAATCTTCCACGCCAGCCTGCCGCCGCAGACCGGCGCGCCGCCGCTGATTCCCGAGGCCATCGTCATGATGCAGCGCGAAGTCGCGGTGCGCCTGCTGGCCGCGCCCGGATCGCCCGACTTCGGCCTGCTCAGTGCATCTACCCAGTACTTCGCCGCGCCCGGTAAACTCTTCGATCTTCCTCCCGGAGCCTTCCGCCCCGCCCCCAAAGTCACCTCCACTCTTGTGCGCTTGCGCCTGCTGGACCGCCGCCGCGAACTGGGCTGCGCCCCGGAACAGTTCGAATCCTTTGCCCGCCTCGCCTTCGCCCAAAAGCGTAAGCGCCTTACCAATAACCTGCGCTCGCTTGCCGCACCGCCCCTCGTGGAAGAGGCGCTTCGCTCCCTCGGCCTCTCCCCCCAGGTCCGCGCCGAACAACTTTCCGTCGAACAATTGGCGGCGCTCTTGCTCCGCCTCAAAAGCTGAACCCTGCCGGCTCGGCGCGGACGGCTCCCGTGCCGCTCACACCCCCCGTGCGCCGGCTGAAGCCCGCTGACCGCGGCCCTTAATCCCTCACCCGGCGCGCATAGCTTAAAATATTAACGTGCCGAAGTTACAACTGATTCCTTTGGGTGGTTTGGGCGAGTTCGGCCTGAACATGATGGCTTTGCGCTATGGCGACGAGATGGTCGTCATTGACGCCGGGCTGATGTTTCCGGAACCGGAATTGTTGGGTGTCGATATCGTCATCCCCGACATTTCCTTCCTGCTGGAGAACCGTCCGCAACTGAAGGCCATCCTGCTCACCCACGCCCATGAGGACCACATCGGCGCGCTCCCCTTTGTCATCGACGATCTCCCGGTCCCCGTTTTCGGTACCGAATTCACCCTCGCCCTGGTCGAGTCCAAACTGCGCGAACATGGCCTTCTCGACACCACCGAGCGCCGCGTGGTGCGCCCCGGCGAACCCTTCCAACTGGGCTCGTTCAAAATCGAGTACATCCACGTCACCCACAGCATTGTGGGCGCCTGTGCTATCGCCATCACCACCCCAGCGGGTGTGGTGATCCATACCGGCGATTTTAAAATTGATCCCACCCCCACCGACAACATCCCCTTTGACCTGCACCGCTTCGCCGATTACGGTCAGAAGGGTGTGCTGGCCTTGTGTTCCGACAGCACTAACGTAGATCGCCGCGGCTACACCGGCAGTGAACTCTCCGTGCGCGAACGCTTTGACGAGGTCTTCGCCAACGCCACCGGGCGCATCTTTGTCTGCTGCTTTACCAGCTCCATTCACCGCATTCAGCTGGCGGTCGAGTTGGCCTCCGAGTACGGCCGCAAGGTCGCCTTCCTCGGCCGCAGCATGGAGAACAACACCAGCATCGCCTACGACCTCGGTTTCCTCCACATCCCGGACGGCCTGCTCTTGCGCCCACAGGATATCCGCAGCGCCCCCCGTGATCAAACCGTGGTCGTGATCTCGGGCAGCCAGGCCGAGCCCATGTCCGCCCTGGCGCGTGTCTCCGTCAACAATCACAAGAGCGCCGAGATCAGCCCCGGCGATACCGTCATCCTCTCCTCGCGCATGATCCCCGGTAATGAAAAAGACATTTACCGCATGATCAACCACTTGTTCCGGCGCGGCGCCAAGGTGGTTTACGATTCCGGCAGCTATCCTCCTATCCACGTCTCCGGACATGCCAGCCAGGAAGAGCTTAAGCTGCTCATCAATCTGGTCCGCCCCCGCCACTTCATTCCGGTTCACGGTGAATATCGCCAACTGGAATTGCACGCCGAGTTGGCCCGCAGCCTGCGCGTGCCCCACCTCGAGGCCCATCACCTGCAAACCGGCGACCTGGTCGAAATCGATCAGCAAGGTCTGGTACGCGCCGGCACGGTCCCCAGCGGCCGCGTCCTCATCGACAGCGGCAGCGCCGACGAAATGATTGAAGATGTCGTCGTGCGCGACCGCCGCCACCTCGCCGAAGACGGCATTGTCTTGCCCGTGGTGGCGCTTAACAAGGCCACCGGCAAAATTCAGGCGCTGCCGGAAATCACCTCCAGCGGCTTTGTCTCCCCCGAACTGGCCAACGGTCTCATGGCCCGCGCCCGCGAGGTGGTCGAACAGACCATCACCTCCTCCAGCATCGAGGAGATCGGCGACTACGCCGTGGTGAAGGAGAAAATTCGCCGGGAACTCAAGCGCTTCCTGCAGCGTCAAACCAACAAGCGTCCGCTGATTCTGCCGGTAATTCTGGAAATTTAGGAGCGCCTTCGCACCATGCTCGACCCCAAGGGCAACGCCGTTTCCCGTTTGGCGCCTGGCGCCCTCCGCCTTCTGGCCTGGTTCCTGCTCCCCGCCTTGGCCGCCGCGCAGGTCCCCACCCCCAGCTCCCCTCTGCGCGCGGTCGCGGTGAAAGGCGCAGACCTGCATCTCGGCCCGGATAGTCAGAGCGTAGTAGTTGGCCACCTCAAGCCTTGTGAAGACGTCGCCATCCTGGAGCGCAGCGGCAACTTCGCCCACATCTTTGTGCGCGTCTCAGGCTGGGTTCCCGATCAGGGATTGTTGCCTATCGGCAATCTGGCCAACGCCAAACCGCTGTTTGCCGAGGGCGCCAGGCTGGAGGAGCTGGCCGAAAGCGCCAGCGGCCAGATCGCAACCGCTAAAAACGCCGAGCGCTGCTTTTACAACGTCTACGACGACTTCCGCGCCAGCCCCCTCTCCGCCGAGGCGCTCTACCGCGCCGCCAGCATCAATTGGCAACTCGCCCGCGCCGACATCCCGCAATCCTCCGATCCCAGCCTGCAGCGCTTTCCCTCCACCCATTGGCTCAGGTTGGTCACCAAAAAGTTCCCCCACACCCCTTGGGCCGAGCAAGCCGCCTATTTGATCGTCGACACCAAACTGACCTGCGGCATCTGGAGCCGCAAACCCTCCTGTATTGACAAGGAAATCCACGCCTACCGCGACTTCCTGAAGAAGTACCCCGCCGGTCCGCGTACCGCCGAAGCGTACTACCGCATTGCCTTTCGACAGGCCTCCGCCGCCAGCCTCTACCGCGCCGCCGGCCCCAAACATGATCCAAAGAAGGCCGAGCGCTACCGGCAGAGCCTGGCCGCCACCGTCGCCTCTATGCAGCGCCGTTTCCCGCCCCACCAGCCTGGCAACCGGTGGACAAAGAAAGCGGAGTCCCTGCTCGACCAGGTTCAGCAAGGCAAGCACGTTGGCCCCTGAGGAGATTGCATGCCCGCTCTTGGCCGCCTGCTGATTCTATTGGGAATCGTCTTCATCGGCGCCGGCCTGGTGCTGCTGCTTGCCGCGCGTCTGCACCTGCCGCTGGGACGGCTTCCCGGAGACATCCACTATCGCGGCAAACACACCCAGATCTACTTTCCCTGGGTCACCATGCTCCTGCTCAGCCTGATCTTGACGCTCGTCCTCAACCTGCTCGGGCGCAAGTAAAAGCTTTCGGCAGCCCCCCTGCTTGCTTCCTCCGCACACCCCTAAAGCGGCGGACCGGGGCGCCCCACCCCTTTTTCGCTCAAACCGGCACCGTCTACCTCCTGCTCTTTTCTCTGGTACTATGAGCTTAATCAGTCAACTAGAGCTGATATTAGTTATATAAACAAACCTAAATAGAAGCATGGGTATATGAAGAAGAAGATTTCCGATCTCTCAGCTCAGATCGCCGCGCTTCTAACGCCCTTCCTTCAGGAACATGTGCCTCCGCAGCTGGACTTGGAGGTCACTTTCGATCGCCCAGAGCAGCGCTCGATTCGCGACGATGCCGACGCCGGCTACTTCAAGCCATCGGAAGGGCACTCGATTAGCGTCAGGTTTGTTCCCCGCAAAGCGGCCTTGCCGTTTGCTCTTCGGCGCCCAACCTCATCCCTTTCCGCCTCCCCTGAAACGCCTGACCAGAACCTGCCGGTAGCCGGCCCCCAGCGCGGTGGGCAACCGCCTCATCGTGAGCAATTTGTCCATGCGCCTCTGGGGCAAGCGCAAGATCCCGTGCCCGAACTACCGGTAACACGGCTCCTTCGAACGCTGGCAAAACTGGAAGCCGAACCGCATCGCCAATTCGTGGCTCTCAAATGGTTTCGCGACGTCGCCCTGCCCAAAAATGGGTTTAATCCATCCGAGGCCAAACAAATCCTCACGCAGGCAATCTCTGCGGGATTGGTTAAAACCAGCCCCATTGAAAACCCGCATTCACCGTATCCCACCACGACAGTCAGCACGAATCGCTCTGATCCGCGAACGCGAGAAATTCTTGCGAACGGTCAGAATCCGGCACAACGGCCCCTTCCGCCAAAGGATCTTGGGTTTTCCCTTTCTGAATTCGTAATCAGGGAAAGGCGCTGAACCTTCCGTGGCGGCCTACTTCCTCGATACCAGCGCGTTGGTAAAGTTGTATGTTCGCGAGCCCGGCAGCAACCTGCTGCTCGAGCTCGCAAATTCCCCGCACAATCGCCTGCTGATCTCCTCGCTTGCCGCGGTCGAATTCACGGCCGCCGTCCACAGTGCTGAAAGATCAGGCCGCATCACAATCAGCGGCGGCGCCGAACTCATCGCCAGCTTCAGACATGACCTGAGTTCCCGTCTGATCCGCCGCATGATCACCGACTCGGTTCTCGACAATGCGGTCGCTTTGACCGGCTACTACCCCTTGCGGGCCTACGACGCCGTCCAACTCGCTACTGCGTTGGCCGTGGCGGAAAGTGGAGAAAGTTCTGTCTTCGTTTGCAGCGATATCAACCTTTTACGAGCCGCCAGCGCTGAGGGCCTCTCGTGCGTGAACCCACAGGACGAAGACAGCTAGCCCCCCACCTGACGAGCCAGGGCCGAGTCGAACTGCTTTCGAGTTCAAAATCGCAGGCCGCACCCCAAGCCGCGCCGCGCGGCTTGGGGTGCGGCCGGACACCGAAGCGGGTGGAATAAAAGCGGCCGTGCCGCCCCTGCGCGGCGATCCCCCAGCCACCTCAATTCAACGGCAGGTGCACGGTGTTCAGCCAGAACTCGCGAATCTGCGCCACCGTGTTCTCCAGCGCCGCCCGGTTTTGCGGTTTCCGGACAAAGGAGTTGGCACGCAGTCCATAACTGACGCCGGCATCTTCCGGACGCGATGACGCCGTCAGCACCACCACCGGAATGCGCCGCAGCCGCTGGTCGCTTTTCAGCTCCGCCAGCACCTGGAAGCCGTCCTTGCCCGGCAGGTAAAGATCCAACACGATCAGGTCGGGCATGCACGCATCCGCGCGCCGCAAATACCGCAGTGCGCTCTCCCCGTCCCCCACCGCCTCAACCGCGTGCGGGGTAACGCTTTTCTGCAGCACGTCGGTAAGCATCTGCACGTCGGCTGGTTCGTCTTCTACAATCAGGATCGTGCGCGGCGGATTCACGGGTGTCATGCCAGGTTCCTTTGCAATTGCCCACCCATCCTAAGACAAATCCGTCATCAGCTCAACCGCCCCAAACGAACCTTCCCTTAGCTTTCCCTCAGCCCCAGCCCGCGCATCACCGCTTCCCTCTGTTTTGCTGACCTGCACCCAACGAGCTAGAGCCGAGTCGAACTGTTTTCGAGTTCGAGATCGCAGTCCGAAGTGGTAGCGAACGTCCGGGGTGGCACCCCAAGCCGAGTCGCCCCTTCCGGCCGAAACTCGCCCGCACCGCGCGCGACGCCAAACCAACAGCAACGCCCCACGGACAACCGGCAACTGACAACTGGCACCGGCAACCGGCAACCGCCCCTCTGTACCGGGAACTGTAAACTTGAAACATGATCCGCTACGGCATCCTCGGCTTTGGTCATCACGGCGTCAAACGCCTCGCTCCAGGCTTCCAGCGCGCCCGCCGCTCGCAGCTGATTGCCCTTTCACGCTCCTCCAAAGACAAGGCCGAGGAAAGCGCGCGCCAGTTCAACGTCCCTTACGCCTTCGACAGCAAGGCCGCGCTCTGCTCCTCTCCCGTAGTCGATGCCATCATCGTCGCCACCCCCAATGCGCTGCATTGCGAGGACGTGCTGCTCGCCCTGCGCCATGGCAAACCCGTGCTCTGTGAAAAGCCCATGGCGCTCAACGCCGCCCAGGCGCAGGAGATGACGCGCGCCGCCCAGGAGGCCGGCCTGCTGCTGGGCGTGGCCCAGGTGTTCCGCTTTGAAGCTTCCACCAACCGCCTGCGTGCGCGCATTGCCGCCGGCGAGATTGGCACGCCAGTCCTCGCCCGCGCTGAATTTTCTTTTGATGGCCGTGACCATAGCCGCTCCTGGCTGCTGGATCGCCAGATTGCCGGCGGCGGCCCGCTCGCCGACGTCGGTATTCATTGCATCGACGCCCTGCGCTACATCCTCAACGACGAGGTTACCTCCGTCGCCGCCACCGGCAATCAGGACGCGCAGTCCGGCACGGTCGAGTCGGCCGCCATTGCCACCCTGCGCTTCACACGGGGTACGCTGGGGACGGTTTTGACCTCCTTCCGGAGCGCCTACCGCACGCCTCTGGAGATCGTTGGCGATGCGGGCACCTTCCGCGTCGACAACGGCCTGATGATTCACGACCAGCTGCGCATCGAGTTGTGGCGTGACGGCGCCTGCGCCGGCGTTGAAGAAGTTGATAACACCGGCGCCTATGGCGCTCAGGTGGACGCCTTCGCCGCCGCCCTGGAAGAGGGCGTCCCCTTTCCCGCCCCGGCCGAAGATGGCGTTCGAAACCAACGCATCCTCGACGCCGCTTACAGCTCCATGACCTCCGGCGTCCGCGTCGAGCTGTAAAAACTGACCAGAGGAGCGTGCCACCGAGTCCTCCCTGCGGGAGGAGATCGCAGGTGGAGGGCCGCGAAATTCCGAAGGGTGGCCCCCTCGTGCGGGAGAGGAGCCCGGTATCGGCGGCTTCACCTTCTCACTGGAGAACGTGCCAGCGACCCAACGGTAAGCAATGCCAGCGCGCGGCTCAGGAGACGAGGCCGTGCCTCCAAAACCCTTGCTGGGCCCCGCGTCCCGCATCCGGGCGCCTACCCTGATGACTGCAATCGGAATTCCGCTACCCTATTACCTATGTCGGAAACCAAGATCACTGTCCTCAACAACGGCTCGGTTCGCATCGAAGGCGATTTCGTCCTGCTCGATGCCGAAGGCAAGCAGTTTGGCCTGGCCGGCCGCAAAGCCATCTCCCTGTGCCGCTGCGGCCACTCCGCCAACAAACCGTTTTGCGATGGCTCGCACCGCAATCACGGCTTCGAATCCAAAATCGAAGCCCGCGACCTGCCTCCGGTTGCGCCCAAACCCTGACCCAGCACCCTAAGACCGCCGTCATCCATGGACAAACCACTCAAACTGGTCGAATGTCCGCGCGACGCCCTGCAGGGCTGCCCCCGCCAAATTCCCACCGGGGAAAAAGCGGCCCTGCTGACGGCGCTGCTACGCGCTGGCTTCCGCCACCTGGATTGCGCCAGCTTCGTCTCTCCTGCTGCCGTGCCGCAGATGGCTGACTCCGAGCAGCTCCTCGCCGCAATCGCCGCCCTCATCGATCCGCTGGTGAACCCCGGCCTGGAACTGATCGGGATCGTGCTCAACCAGCGCGGCCTGCAGCGCGCCCTTGCCACCCCCATCACCACCATCGGTTTCCCTTACTCCGTCTCGCCAAGCTTTCAAATGCGCAATGCGCATCAAAGCATCGCCCAGGCGCGCCAGGTTGTGCACGAGTTGCACGCCGCCGCCAACGACGCCGGACGCGCCATGGTCGTCTACCTTTCCATGGCGTTCGGCAACCCCTACGGCGATCCCTACTCGCATGCGCTGGTCATGGAAGAGCTGGCTTGGCTCGCCAGCGAACAGATTACCGAGGTCGCCCTCAGCGACACCGCCGCCCTGGCCTCCGACGAAGCCCCCGCGGAAGTGTTCACAAAGGCGCAGCAACAGTTTCCAGCTATCGAGCTCGGATTGCACCTGCACAGCCGCCCGGAACAGGCGCACAACAAAATCCGGCATGCCTGGCAGGCGGGCTGCCGCCGCTTCGACGCCGCCCTCACCGGGCTGGGCGGCTGCCCCTTCGCCAGCGACGAAATGGTAGGCAACATCCCCACCGAAGCCGTCCTCGACGTGCTCAACGAGCTCGCAGTACCGCACGGCATCACTGAACTGCAACCCGCCCTCGCCCAGGTCCGCAAAATCCGCTCCCAGTACTGCATCTAAAGGCGACCGGGTGCCCCACCTCAACGTTTTTTGTTGAGTGGGCGGCGCAGGCGCCGGTGCAACCGTCCAGGTCGGGCCCCAACCGCCTGAACAATGCATGCAACCCCCGCGTAGCGGAGCGATGCCCGGAAACCAGCCACGCTGAACTCCCTGGCCGCTGCTGTTGCACCTTCCCCTTTTGCTTTTGCGCCGGCTTGGTCGCCTGCGCCGCGAGACCTCTGCTGGTCGCCTGCGCACCACCGGAATTGGCGACCGTGTCCAACTCGTTGCCCCAGTAGTCCAGCGACATGCACTGCTCGGTGCCGTCGTTCGCTATTTTGTAGGCCCCCGAGCCGCCGCCGCATGACATCAGCCCCGTCGGATCGGTAAACGTCACCGGATTATCTGCCGTATACACATACCGGTCCAGCGTCTGCGGGTTGGCCCAAATCATCGGCCCGGGGTCCGGCGTCATGAAGCGAGCCGGGTGCATGGCGCGGTGGTCAACAGGGGCTGTCATGGTCGAAGGCGGCCGTCATCCCGCCAACGGACTTCTCAGCAACCCATCGCGCAGCACGAAACACAAATACGTCGTACACTTACCTCCTCCAAGACTCTCGTGCCTCAGCGGTGCATAACGGAGTACTCGTGGAAACAGACGAGAATGTCGTGCCTCTGTCCGTTTGAGCACTCCTCGTAAACCCACGCCCCGGGGAAGGTTGCTGCTATTCGATCGAGCACCGCCGCGACCGTTATTCCCTTAAGCACGACAGTGAGGCTCTTCCCACTTGGGGGCGGAACCAAGCCAATAAGTGCGGGCAAGAACTCTATATGGTGGTCGCGTTCATACGCACGAACATCAGGAGATGCCCGTCAGCCGGTTTGCGATCTCTCCGAACTTCATCGGCCTCTCCTTTCACACCCCAGACTGCAAGGCCGCCCCGAAGGACGGCCTCAGAAGCCGAACACACCCCATCACTCGTCACCGATCTTCGTGACGATCAAGTGAGGATTGGCCACGTTCAGCGGCGTCCCGTCTTTGGTGAACTTCACTTCCAAAACGTACTTCTTGCCTGCTTCTGCAGGGAACTTCCCAAGGAACTTGAAAATGTTGTCCTTTGTAAATGCGGCATCGGCTTTAGTTGTACTCGTCCCGCTCGAAATAATCTGGTCTTCGCTCCTTACGATCCAGTCTGCGCGAAGAAGAGGGTCTTCGCTAGTGCACTTCTTCAGGTCGAGTGGCCCTTGAGTCACACCCATCATGCACATCATTTGCTCGAACGGAAGAGGTTTCTCTACCTGAACCATGATCCAGTACCAGCCCGTCTTGCGAGGAGAAAACGCAGGCGTCCAGACCGCTCCGACCGCGAGCGATATAGGCACATCCACGATGGAATACCTATACGGGTGATCCTTGTGGCTTCCCGCAGAGGCACCGGGCACGAGAAACCGCATGCCAAGCACGCCAACTGCGAGACCAACAATCTTCCTTCCAAATATCCATTTCATGGGTCGCTCCTTGTCGCTGAGGTGGACCCCAAACGCTGGACCATTTTATGGCCGGATTACGTTAATGGTCGGCAGCGCCGGAGATAGGAGAAGGCGCGACCGCTTGGCCGCGCTTTCTCAACCGTGTTTGGACCGGCAGCGGCGCTCGGGTCGCAT